>NZ_CP117445.1:802500-2002500 GCF_030687715.1 Pseudomonas sp. FP2196 | reverse complement strand
AATCGATGGTCTGCTGATCGATGTAGAACATCGCGGCAGTGGCGCCGTATTCCGGGGCCATGTTGGAGATGGTCGCGCGGTCGCCCAGGGTCAGCGCTGAGGCGCCTTCGCCGAAGAACTCCAGCCAGGCGCCGACGACTTTCTGTTTGCGCAGGTATTCAGTCAGCGCCAGCACCATGTCGGTGGCGGTGATGCCCGGTTGCAGCTTGCCGGTCAACTCGACGCCGACGCTTTCCGGCAGGCGCATCCACGAGGCGCGGCCGAGCATCACGCTTTCGGCTTCAAGGCCGCCAACACCGATGGCGATCACGCCCAGCGCATCGACATGCGGGGTGTGGCTGTCAGTGCCGACGCAGGTGTCGGGGAACGCCACGCCGTCGCGCACCTGGATCACCGGAGACATTTTCTCCAGGTTGATCTGGTGCATGATGCCGTTGCCCGGAGGGATCACGTCGACGTTCTTGAAGGCCTTTTTTGTCCAGTTGATGAAGTGGAAACGGTCTTCGTTGCGACGGTCTTCGATGGCGCGGTTTTTTTCGAACGCCTGCGCATCAAAACCGCCCGCCTCGACCGCCAGCGAGTGGTCGACGATCAATTGTGTCGGCACCACCGGGTTGACCTGCGCCGGGTCACCGCCCTGCAACGCAATCGCGTCACGCAGGCCGGCTAGGTCGACCAGCGCGGTCTGGCCGAGAATGTCGTGGCACACCACACGGGCCGGGAACCACGGGAAGTCGAGGTCGCGTTTGCGCTCGATCAGCTGTTTCAGGGAATCGGTCAGCGTGGCCGGATCGCAGCGACGCACGAGGTTTTCCGCCAGCACGCGTGAGGTGTACGGCAGGGTGTCGTAGCTGCCGGGCTGAATCGCATCGACCGCCGCGCGGACGTCGAAGTAATCCAGAGGGCTGCCGGGCAGGTTCTTGCGGAATTCTGTGTTCATCGGGTCAGGACTCGGGTCACGGTGGTTGCAAAGGGTGGGCGCGACACCGACCTTGAAATTCACCCCCGAACCCTGTGGGAGCTGGCTTGCCAGCGATAGCGGTGGGTCAGTCGACATCAATGTTGGATGTGACTCAGTCATCGCTGGCAAGCTAGCTCCCACAGGGTCTTCGGTGAGTCTCCGATCAGCGCTTGGCCCTCACCATTTCAGCGACGTTCGATTGGCACGAACTTGCGCTGTTCGACGCCGGTGTACTCGGCGCTTGGACGGATGATGCGGTTGTTGGCACGCTGTTCGAATACATGCGCAGCCCAGCCGGTCAGGCGCGAGCAGACGAAGATCGGCGTGAACAACTTGGTCGGGATGCCCATGAAGTGATACGCCGAGGCATGGTAGAAGTCGGCGTTGGGGAACAGTTTTTTCTGCTCCCACATGGTCTTGTCGATGGCTTCCGAAACGGCGAACAACACCTTGTCGCCCACTTCGTCCGCGAGTTTTTTCGACCAGCCCTTGATCACCTCGTTGCGCGGATCGTTGTCCTTATAGATCGCGTGGCCGAAGCCCATGATCTTGTCCTTGCGCTCGAGCATGCCGAGGGTGCCTTTGACCGCCTCTTGCGGCGATGAAAAGCGCTCGATCATTTCCATCGCCGCTTCGTTGGCGCCGCCGTGCAGCGGGCCGCGCAGCGAACCGATGGCCGCCGTGACGCAGGAATAAAGGTCGGACAGGGTCGAAGCACAAACCCGCGCGGTGAATGTCGAGGCATTGAATTCGTGTTCGGCGTAGAGAATCAGCGACACGTTCATGACTTTGACGTGCAGTTCGCTTGGCTTCTTGTCGTGCAGAAGGTGCAGGAAATGCCCGCCGATGGTCGGTTCATCGCTCACGCAGTTGATGCGCTTGCCGTCGTGGCTGAAGCGATACCAGTAGCACATGATCGCCGGGAACGCGGCCAGCAGACGGTCTGTCTTGTCCAATTGCTCGGAGAAATCCTTCTCCGGCTCGATGTTGCCCAGGAACGAACAACCGGTGCGCATCACGTCCATCGGGTGGGCGTCGGCAGGGATGCGTTCCAGCACTTCCTTGAGCGCTTGCGGCAGGTCGCGCAGCTTGCTCAGTTTGCTCTGATAGGCGTCGAGTTGAGCCTGGGTCGGCAGTTCGCCGTAGAGCAACAGGTACGCCACTTCTTCAAATTGTGCATCGGCTGCCAGTTCACGCACGTCGTAGCCGCGATAGGTCAGCCCGGCACCGGCCTGGCCCACGGTGGACAGTGCGGTTTGCCCGGCAACCTGGCCCCGGAGCCCGGCACCACTGAGTACTTTTGCTTCGGCCATGGTGTTCTCCAATCTTGAATTTGTTAGGGAGTGTGGCGAAAAGATCGCAGCCTCGTTGCACTCGTCAGCTCCTACAGGGGAATGCGGTTCATGCAGGAACTGCCGCAGGCTGCGATCTTTTGATGTTTATTTCTTGGCGGCAAACAACGCGTCGAGCTTCTGCTCGAAGGTGTGGTAGTCGATGCGATCGTAAAGCTCCATGCGAGTCTGCATGGTGTCGATGACATTCTGTTGCGTGCCGTCGCGGCGGATCGCGGTGTAGACGTTTTCGGCGGCCTTGTTCATCGCGCGGAAGGCCGACAGTGGATAAAGCACCAGCGACACGTCGGCGCCAGCCAGTTGCTCGGTGGTGTAGAGCGGTGTCGCGCCAAACTCGGTGATGTTGGCCAGAATCGGTGCCTTCACGCGGTTGGCGAACAGCTTGTACATCTCCAGCTCAGTGATGGCTTCCGGGAAGATCATGTCGGCACCGGCCTCGATGCACGCAGCGGCGCGATCCAGTGCCGACTCCAGACCTTCCACCGCCAGCGCATCGGTGCGGGCCATGATCACGAAGCTGTCGTCGGTACGCGCATCAACGGCAGCTTTGATGCGATCGACCATTTCCTGCTGGCTGACGATCTCTTTATTCGGACGATGACCGCAGCGCTTGGCGCCGACCTGATCCTCGATGTGAATCGCCGCCGCGCCAAACTTGATCATCGATTTGACGGTACGCGCCACGTTGAACGCCGAAGAACCGAAACCGGTGTCCACGTCCACCAGCAGCGGCAGGTCGCAGACGTCGGTGATGCGACGCACGTCGGTGAGTACGTCATCCAGGCCGGTGATGCCCAGGTCCGGCACGCCGAGCGAGCCTGCGGCCACCCCGCCACCGGACAGGTAGATCGCCTTGAAACCGGCACGTTTGGCCAGCAGCGCATGGTTGGCGTTGATCGCACCGACTACCTGCAATGGATGCTCGCTGGCGACCGCATCGCGAAAACGCTGGCCTGGAGTGTTCAGGTTGGAACTCATGACTCACCTCGTTCAGTGGCTGTCTTATTGTGGGCGCCGTCCTGGTAATGACGGGCGATGTTGCGTTTCGAGGCGCCGATGTGACGGCGCATCAACAATTCCGCGAGTTCGCCGTCACGGTCGGCGATGGCATCGAGAATCCGGTGGTGTTCGGCGAACGCCTGGCGTGGACGGTTGGGCGTGGTGGAAAACTGGATGCGGTACATGCGCACCAATTGATACAGCTCGCCGCAAAGCATCTGGGTCAGCGTGCGGTTGCCGCTGCCCTGGATGATCCGGTAGTGGAAATCGAAATCGCCTTCCTGCTGGTAGTAGCCGACGCCCGCCTGAAACGCCGCGTCGCGCTCATGGGTTTCCAGCACCCGGCGCAGTTCGTCGATTTCTTCAACGCTCATGCGCTCGGCTGCCAGACGGCAAGCCATGCCTTCGAGGGATTCGCGGATTTCGTAGAGTTCGATCAATTCGGCGTGGCTCAGCGAGACCACTCGCGCACCGACGTGCGGTACGCGCACCAACAGGCGCTGACCTTCCAGACGATGAATCGCCTCACGCAGCGGCCCGCGACTGATGCCGTAAGTGCGCGCCAGTTCTGGTTCGGAGATCTTGCTGCCCGGGGCGATCTCGCCTTTGACGATGGCCGCCTGAATGCGCCGGAAGACGTTTTCCGAAAGCGTCTCGGAATCGTCGCCGCTGATGACCGGGGGATCCAGTTGATCCAGCATGATTGTCGACACCTTGAAATCCAATGCGGCAAAAACTAGCCAATTCGCCCGCATCAGTCAAAGGATAAATAGACATTGTCGACAATCGTCTAATAACCGTAGGCAATCTTCCATTGGTCGATTAATCCCTGTGGGAGCGAGCCTGCTCGCGAAAGCGTAGTGTCAGTCAGCATCTGCTTGGGATGACGCACCGCCTTCGCGAGCAGGCTCGCTCCCACAGGGAACCCCAAGGGTTATAGACCGGCTCGGGCGCTGGCGCCATAAAACCACCGTGCTAGAATGCCGCCCGCATTTGCTGGCCATTTGTACGGCTTGTCATAAAAAGCTGATAGGCACACGAAGGGCCTTGCGCAAGTTTTTGCCAGGGACCTGAACCGAAAACGGAACGCTGCGCACCAGGATTTATGAGACTCAAGCCTTTCCCCACATTTTTCGCTCTGTTCTGCCTGCCCGGCCTCGCCGCCGCGGGGGAAAAGACCGTGTACGGCCTCAACGAATACGCCGCCCTCGATGGCATCAATCTGGAAGTTGCGGCCAAACTCGACACCGGCGCGAAGACCGCCTCGCTGAGCGCCCGCGACATCAAACGCTTCAAACGCAACGGTGAGTCCTGGGTGCGCTTCTATCTGGCTATCGACGCTGCGCATTCGCACCCGATCGAACGCCCGCTGGCCCGGGTCAGCAAGATCAAGCGTCGCGCCGGCGACTACGATCCGGAGGAAGGCAGGAAGTACACCGCCCGCCCGGTCATCGAGCTGGATATCTGCATGGGCACGGCGATGCGCAGCATCGAAGTGAACCTGACCGACCGAAGTGCGTTCCAATATCCGCTTTTGATCGGCTCCGAAGCACTGAAACGCTTCGACGCGCTGGTCGACCCAAGTCTTAAATACGCTGCAGGCAAACCCGCCTGCACCATCGCCGCTCATACCGCCGAGTAATTTTCATGCGTTCTCTAACCTTCCACCTGAAAATCCTGATCACCATTCTGGTGCTGCTGGGCGTTTCGGTTACGGCCTATCAGATTTTCGTGCTCGGCATCCCGGTCACCGAAGACGCCACCGACGACTTGTGGAACATCGACGCCAAAGTCGAGTTCGTCGCCAGCACCAAGGACCCGGTAAAGATCCAGATGTTCGTGCCGCCGCTGAGCCGCGATTACGTCAGCCTCAACGAGAGCTTCATCTCCAATAACTACGGCGTGGCCGTGAACCGTGTCGACGGCAACCGCAAGGTGACTTGGTCGGCGCGCCGGGCCAAGGGCAACCAGACCCTTTATTACCGTCTGGTGCTGACCAAGCGTTACACCGCAGAAAAAACCAAGATCAAAGGCCCGACTTTCCGCGACAGCATGGTTATCGAAGGCCCGGAAAAAATCGCTGCCGAAGCCCTGCTTGCACCGATCCGCCAACACTCGGCCGACGTCGAAACCTTCATCGGGGAGGCGATAAAACGGGTCAACAACGTCAACGACGACAACGTGAAACTGCTGCTGGCCGGCGATCCATCGACACCGCACAAAGCCAAAATCGTCGAATTGCTGCTATCGATCGCCCATGTCCCGGTGGAAAAAGTCCACACCATCCGCCTCGTCGCCGACCAGCCTCAAACTCCTGAGCTGTGGCTGCGCAGCTTCAACGGTAACGACTGGCTGTACTTCAACCCGGAAACCGGCGAACAGGGCCTGCCGACCGACCGCCTGCTCTGGTGGACCGGCGATGAAAACCTGATCACCGTCGACGGCGGCAAGAAGGCCAACGTGACCTTCAGCCTGAACAACAGCGAGATGAACGCGATTCGTCTGGCCAAGCTGACCGACGAAAATACCGACGCCAACTTCCTTGAGTACTCGCTGTATGGCCTGCCGCTGCAGACCCAGCAGACGTTCATGATCATGGTAATGATCCCGATCGGCGTGCTGGTGATCCTGATCCTGCGCAACCTGATCGGCCTGCAGACCCTCGGCACGTTTACCCCGGTGTTGATCGCCCTCGCCTTCCGTGAAACGCAGTTGGGCTTCGGCATCCTGCTGTTTACCGTGATCACGGCGCTGGGCCTGTCATTACGCTCGTACCTGGAACACCTGAAGCTGCAAATGCTGCCGCGACTCTCGGTGGTACTGACCTTTGTCGTGGTGCTGATTGCGGCGATCAGCCTGTTCAGCCATAAGCTCGGGCTGGAGCGCGGGTTGTCGGTGGCACTGTTCCCGATGGTGATTTTGACCATGACCATCGAACGCCTGTCGATCACCTGGGAAGAACGCGGTGCCAGCCATGCGATGAAAGTCGCGATCGGCACGCTGTTCGCCGCCTCGCTGGCGCACCTGATCATGACCGTGCCGGAACTGGTCTACTTCGTGTTCACCTTCCCGGCGATCCTGCTGATTCTGGTGGGTTTCATGCTGGCAATGGGTCGCTATCGCGGTTACCGCCTGACCGAGCTGGTGCGTTTCAAGGCGTTCCTGAACAAGGCTGATCACTGATGTTCGGTTTCTGGAAGACCTGGAAGGCCCTGGAAGCCCGGGGCATCATGGGCATCAATCGGCGTAACGCCGACTATGTGCTCAAGTACAACAAGCGCAGCCTGTACCCGATCGTCGATGACAAGATCATCACCAAAGAGCGCGCCATTGAGGCCGGCATTCACGTGCCGGAACTGTATGGCGTGATCTCCACCGAGAAGGAAATCGACAAGCTCGGCGAGATCATCGGCGGGCGCAGCGACTTCGTGATCAAACCGGCCCAGGGTGCCGGCGGTGACGGCATCATCGTGATTGCCGACCGTTTCGAGGGACGCTATCGCACGGTGTCGGGCAAGATCCTTGCCCACGAAGAGCTTGAGCATCACATCTCCAGCATCCTCACCGGCCTGTACTCGCTGGGCGGCCACCGCGATCGCGCACTGATCGAATACCGCGTGACCCCGGATCAGATCTTCAAAAGCATCAGCTACGAAGGCGTGCCGGACATCCGCATCATCGTGCTGATGGGTTATCCGGTGATGGCGATGTTGCGCTTGCCGACCCGCCAGTCCGGCGGCAAAGCCAACCTGCACCAGGGCGCCATCGGTGTGGGTGTCGACCTGGCCACCGGTCTTACCCTGCGCGGCACCTGGCTGAACAACATCATCACCAAACACCCGGACACCACCAACGCGGTGGACGGCGTGCAACTGCCCTACTGGGACGGTTTCATGAAACTCGCCGCCGGCTGTTATGAGCTGTGCGGCTTGGGTTACATCGGCGTGGACATGGTGCTGGATCAGGAAAAGGGTCCACTGATTCTTGAGCTCAATGCGCGGCCGGGGCTGAACATTCAGATTGCCAACGACTGCGGGCTGACGTTGCGCACCCATGCGGTGGAAGCGCGGCTGGAAGAGCTGAAGGCACGTGGAGTGACGGAGTCGGTTGAAGAGCGGGTGGCGTTTACTCAGGAAATGTTTGGGCATATTCCTGCGGTAGAGGGCTGACTCCAGACCGAGTTGACGCCATCGCGAGCAGGCTCATGCCTACATTGGCACGCATTCCCCTGTAGGAGTGAGCCTGCTCGCGATGCCTCACTCACAGCCACCACAGGATTCAACCTGCCGCCAATCTGCCAATCCCCGACATCCCCTCTAGGAGCATTTCCCGCAGAGGACTACAATCCCCACCCCGCCTCAACGGCCGATCTGCCCCGCCCATGTTGACCTGTTCCGTACATCCGCTGCCCTACCGCGCCAACCCCGCCGACTACTTCGCGGCCATCCGCAACGCCCCCGGCGCCGTGCTGCTCGACAGCGGCCGGCCGAGTGCCGACCGTGGCCGTTATGACCTGCTCAGCGCCTGGCCGCTGGAACAACTGGCGGTGCTGCCGGACGAGAGCGGCAGCCATTTCCTGCAACGTCTGCGCGACAATCTGAGCCGTTTGGGCGAAGCGCATCTCCCTGACGCTTATGAACTGCCGTTCGTCGGTGGACTGATCGGTTATCTGAGTTATGACTTCGGCCGGCATCTGGAGAATCTACCGAGTCAGGCGCGGGATGATCTGCAATTGCCGGATGCGCGGTTCGGTCTGTATGACTGGGCACTGGTCAGCGATCACCAGGCAGGCAGCAGCCAATTGGTGTTTCACCCATCGGTGATCGACAGTGAAAAGCTGCGATTGATTGCGCTGTTTACTCAGCCTGCCGAAACCGAGCTGACACCGTTCAAGTTAAACAATCCGATGACCGCCGATCTCTCGGCCGACGATTACCGTCAAGCGTTCGAGCGCATTCAGCATTACATCCAGGCCGGCGACTGCTATCAGGTCAACTTCGCCCAGCGTTTCCGCGCGCCATGCCAGGGCGATCCATGGCAGGCCTATTGCGCCCTGCGCGAAGCTTGCCCGACCCCGTTTTCCGGCTTCCAGAGCCTGCCCGACGGCGGCGCAGTGCTGAGTCTGTCACCGGAGCGTTTCGTCAGAGTCAGCCAGCGCCAAGTCGAAACCCGCCCGATCAAGGGCACCCGCCCCCGTGGCCTGACGCCAGCCGAAGACGCCGCCAACGCAGCCGAACTGCTGGCCAGCCCAAAGGATCGCGCGGAAAACCTGATGATCGTCGACCTGCTGCGCAATGACCTCGGCCGCACCTGCCGCATCGGCTCGGTGAGGGTGCCAGAGTTGTTCAGCCTGGAAAGCTACCCGAACGTGCATCACCTGGTCAGCAGCGTGACCGGCGAACTGGCGCAGGATCGCGATGCGCTGGACCTGATCGCCGGCAGCTTCCCCGGCGGCTCGATCACCGGTGCGCCGAAGATTCGGGCAATGCAGATCATCGATGAGCTGGAGCCGACCCGGCGCGGGTTGTATTGCGGCTCGCTGCTGTATCTGGACGTACGCGGCGAGATGGACAGCTCCATCGCCATTCGCAGTCTATTGGTCAAGGATGGGCAGGTGTGCTGCTGGGGCGGAGGCGGGATTGTCGCGGATTCGGACTGGCAGGCTGAATATCAGGAGTCGATTACCAAAGTGAAAATCCTCCTCGAAACCCTGCAAAACCTTTAAAAGCCATCGCGAGCAGGCTCACTCCTACATTTGGAATGCGTTCCCGTGTAGGAGTGAACCTGCTCGCGATGGCGTCTTTTCAGACGACTACAAACTCAACGCTCTGTTCGAAGCCTTGAGGAATTCCTGCTTCAACTCAGCAAACGTATGCACCGCCGGAAACTGCGGGAACTCACGGATCACATTGTCCGGCGCATGGAACAGAATCCCCGCATCCGCCTCGCCCAGCATGGTCGTATCGTTATACGAATCACCCGCCGCAATCACCCGGTAATACAAACTCTTGAAGGCCAGCACCGACTGACGCTTGGGATCTTTCTGACGCAACTGATAGCTGGTCACCCGCCCGGTTTCATCAGTAATCAGGCGATGGCACAGCAAGGTCGGGAAGCCCAGTTGACGCATCAGCGGCTGGGAGAACTCATAGAAAGTGTCCGACAGAATCACCACCTGAAAGCGCTCACGCAGCCAGTTGACGAAGTCTACCGCGCCGTCCAGCGGCTTGAGCGTGGCGATCACTTCCTGAATGTCCGAGAGCTTCAGACCATGCTCATCGAGGATGCGCAGGCGCTGCTTCATCAGTACGTCGTAGTCGGGAATGTCCCGGGTGGTGGCCTTGAGGGATTCGATTCCGGTTTTTTCAGCGAAGGCAATCCAGATTTCCGGCACCAACACCCCTTCAAGATCCAGGCAAGCAATTTCCACAAGACACTCCCGTTTGTATTGATTATTGAGTCGAGCGAGCCCGAACTCTAGCGGCTCCACCAAAGCCGCGCAACGCACAGCACGTCCCGCCCGGCGCTGCTTTTTGTTAACATCGCCGCCATATAGAGCGCCCAGCGCCACCGACCTGTAGGAAGCCGCCCTGATGAGCCCAACGTTCGATGTCGTGGAACTCGCCACGACCTATGCCAACAAATCCGCCCAAGACATCCTGAAACTCGCGTTTGCCGAGTTCGGCGATGACCTGTGGATATCTTTCAGCGGCGCCGAGGATGTGGTGCTGGTGGACATGGCCTGGAAGCTGAACAAGAACGTCAAGGTGTTCAGTCTCGACACCGGCCGCCTGCATCCTGAGACCTATCGCTTCATCGATCAGGTGCGCGAGCACTACAAGATCGACATCGAACTGGTCTCGCCGGACTACACGAAACTGGAACCGTTCGTGAAGGAGAAAGGCTTGTTCAGCTTCTACAAGGACGGCCACGGCGAGTGCTGCGGGATCCGCAAGATCGAACCGCTGCGCCGCAAACTGTCCGGCGTCAAAGCCTGGGCCACCGGCCAACGCCGCGACCAGAGCCCGGGCACTCGCAGTGCCGTGGCGGTGATGGAAATCGACACCGCGTTCTCCACACCGGAGCGCCCCCTGTACAAGTTCAACCCGCTGGCGCAGATGACCAGCGAAGAGATCTGGGGCTACATTCGCATGCTGGAACTGCCTTACAACAGCCTGCACGAGCGCGGCTTCATCAGCATCGGCTGCGAGCCGTGCACCCGCCCGGTTCTGCCAAACCAGCACGAGCGCGAAGGCCGCTGGTGGTGGGAAGAAGCGACCCAGAAAGAGTGCGGGTTGCATGCGGGGAATATCATCAGCAAGGCGTAATTCTCTGCCCCGATGATTTCCCCTTGTAGGAGTGAGCCTGCTCGCGATAGCGGTGTGTCAGCCGAGAAACTCCTGGACTGATACACCGCTATCGCGAGCAGGCTCACTCCTACAGTGTTCTGTGAAACCTCAAAAAACGTGTACACATAACTGTCACCATCAGTGCCATTTATGTGTGCACTTTTTATTTTCACGCCCTGAAAAGTTACATCCCTTCTAAAAAGCCCGCTCGCTCCATCCCCGCCAAACTCTTCTGCAAAAAATAAATACCTGTTCAAGGGGTCAATTTTTACTCACCTGATTTCAGGCACTTAGCGCCAGTCGATAACTTTTCGAAATGAGCAATGCTGCCCATAGATCGCCAACTGGCACAAATCTGGCTTTAGTGCATACATGTTTTGTATACAAAACTGCAAAACATGCACACTTCGATCCGCAAGCCTGAAGCGCCCTATCCCGTACAGGCTGCAGATGCCCCGTAACCAGCGATGCTTTCACTGCCGCGACGAAGATATGTCGAGCCTGGCGGCTCATGCACAGTCATCGCGGCCCTGAACATCAGGAGCCTGCCGGAATGCGTACAAGTCTCTCCAACAACATCGCGCTGAATCTGCCCTCCTCTGCACTCGATCAACCCTTGCCGCTCGACGGACTGGTCGAGCCGCTGCAACTGAGCCCCCGCCTGCACAACAGCGACCTGGCACCGACCAAGGCCGAAGGCCGGCGCTGGGGCAAATACAGCATCTTCGCCCTGTGGACGAACGACGTGCACAACATCGCCAACTACTCATTCGCCATCGGCCTCTACGCCTTGGGCCTGGGGGGCTGGCAGATTCTGCTGTCGCTGGGGATCGGCGCGGCGCTGGTGTATTTCTTCATGAACCTGTCCGGCTACATGGGGCAGAAAACCGGGGTGCCGTTCCCGGTGATCAGCCGGATCAGTTTTGGCATCCACGGGGCGCAAATTCCTGCGCTGATCCGGGCAGTTATCGCCATCGCCTGGTTCGGGATTCAGACGTATCTGGCGTCGGTTGTTTTCAGGGTTTTACTCACGGCGGTGCATCCCGGCTTCGCTGAATACGACCACAACTCGATCCTCGGCCTGTCGACGTTGGGCTGGGTGTGTTTCGTGGCGATCTGGTTCGTGCAACTGGCAATCCTCGCCTACGGCATGGAAATGGTCCGCCGTTACGAAGCGTTTGCCGGGCCGGTGATTTTGCTGACCGTCGCCGCCCTCGCCGCCTGGATGTACACGCAAGCCAACGCAACCATCGCCTGGTCGATCCGCGAACCGCTGAGCGGTGGCGAGATGTGGCGCAACATCTTTGCCGGCGGCGCGCTGTGGCTGGCGATCTACGGCACGCTGATCCTCAACTTCTGCGACTTCGCCCGCTCCTCGCCCTGCCGAAAAACCATCAAGGTCGGAAATTTCTGGGGTTTGCCGGTGAACATTCTGCTGTTCGCGGCGATTACCGTCCTGCTGTGCGGCGCGCAATTCCAGATCAACGGCCGAATCATCGAAAGCCCGACCGAGATCATTGCCTCGATTCCCAACACGTTCTTCCTGGTGCTGGGTTGCCTGGCGTTCCTGATCGTCACCGTGGCGGTGAACATCATGGCCAACTTCGTCGCCCCGGCGTTCGTCCTCAGCAACCTGGCGCCCAAGTACCTGACCTTCCGCCGGGCCGGGCTGATCAGCGCGACCATCGCCGTACTTATCCTGCCGTGGAACCTCTACAACAGCCCGTTGGTAATCGTGTATTTCCTGTCCGGCCTCGGCGCCCTGCTCGGCCCGTTGTACGGGGTGATCATGGTCGACTACTGGTTGATCCGCAAAGGCCGGATCAACGTCCCGCAACTCTACAGCGAAGACCCGAACGGCACTTATTACTACAGCCGCGGCGTCAATTTCCGCGCCGTGGCGGCGTTTATTCCGGCGGCACTGATCGCCATCGTCCTGGCGCTGGTACCGGGGTTCCACAGTATTTCGCCGTTCTCCTGGCTGATCGGTGCCGGGATCGCCGGAATGCTCTACCTGATCATCGCCAAACGCGAACCGTACTACGCCGACGTCAGCGGCGAATCCTTCGCGGTCGATAACGCCTGCCACTAAATCCTCGCGGCCCGCCTTTCGGGCCGCAGAACCACCCTGCCAAAAAGGACTTCCCATGCGTATTCTTGTGGTCAACGTCAACACCACCGAATCCATCACCCAGGCCATCGCCCGCTCGGCGCAGACTGTCGCGTCGCCCGGTACAGAGATTGTCGGTCTCACGCCGTATTTCGGCGCCGATTCGATTGAGGGCAACTTTGAAAGCTACCTGGCCGCCATCGCCGTGATGGATCGGGTGATGTCCTACGACCAGCCGTTCGATGCGGTGATTCAGGCCGGCTATGGCGAACATGGCCGCGAAGGCTTGCAGGAATTGCTCAATGTGCCGGTGGTGGACATTACTGACGCGGCGGCCAGTACGGCGATGTTTCTGGGGCACGCGTATTCAGTGGTGACCACGCTGGATCGCACCGTACCGCTGATCGAGGATCGACTGAAGTTGTCCGGTCTGTGGGATCGCTGCGCCTCTGTGCGGGCCAGTGGTTTGGCGGTTTTGGAGTTGGAGCATGAACCGCACCGCGCGCTGGAAGCGATCGTGCATCAGGCGGAATTGGCGGTGACGCAGGACAAGGCCGAGGTGATTTGCCTCGGTTGTGGCGGCATGGCCGGGCTGGACGAGCAGATTCGTCGACGCACCGGGGTGCCGGTGGTGGATGGGGTGACGGCGGCGGTGACCATTGCTGAGGCGCTGGTACGGTTGGGGTTGTCGACATCCAAGGTGCGGACTTATGCGACGCCTCGACCGAAAAAAATTGTGGGTTGGCCGGAGCGGTTTGCGCGCTGAGAAGAACCGTTTGTCAGAGATTTGAAACGCAATCCTTTTGGAGAGTGCTCTGTCAATACGCCTGCTAGAGCAGTCAACCGGCAGGAGGGTAATCTGAACCAGATTGCCGCCTGATACTTCTTACAGTTGTGCAGATCACGGGATGCGCGCTCACTTCTGACTCGGCAACTCGATTGATGGCAGTTCCTGTTGCTTCAACGCAACTCCAGGAAGGTAAACATGAAAAATGCAACGGCTCGTCTGTATACATTACTGATCCTTGGCTGCACCTTGGCAGTCCTGAATAGCACCGCAGCTACCGCTGCTTCTCTATGCGGGCCAACTTGGTGTCCTTAACGCCTAAGAATCATTAATGCATTCTTGAGCCAGCTCCTGCCTTCATCAATATCGAGGCAGGAGCTCTATTGCACGGAATCAAACAGCACTGAACCGCCGAGCCAACCCCTGCTGCGCAAACTGCTCGATCACAAAATCGACAAACGCCCGCGTCTTGCCCGGCAACAATTTATGTTCGGCGTAGTAGATCGAAATGTTGCCGTCATCGATGTACCACTCCGGAAGCACGCGCTGCAACGTACCCGCCTGGAGATAACCCACGGCAAACGGCATGCTGACCAGTGCAATCCCCAAACCTTGCGCTGCCGTAGCGCAGGCGGCCTCGGAGTCGCTCATGGTCATTCGCGTCTTCAGGGTCAATGGTCGACAGAGCTGACTGCCATTACTGATCAATTGCCAAGAGCGTACTCGACCGGTTTGCGGCGACCGAATCAGAATGCCATCGTGATATTGCAGGTCATCCGGCTCGATGATCGCTGCGTGCTTTTCCAGATAGTCAGCAGACGCCACCAACACTCGATGTGCAGGTGCCAATTTGCGTGCGACGACGCCTTGGGGCAATTCAAATCCCCCGCCAATCGCCGCATCGAAACCCTGCCCGATTAAATCGACCTGACGGTTATCAAAATGCCAATCAGGGTTGATCGCCGGAAATCGACGTAAAAACTCTTCCAGCAACGGCACGACATACAAGCGCCCGAACACCGTGCCCATACTGACTTTCAAAGTCCCTGCTGGCAGGCCTTCGACACTGGCCAGATTGGCCACGGCGTTCTGGATCGTGGTCAAACTGGCACTGACCTGACTCAAAAACAGCTGCCCCGCCTCAGTCAACGTCAGACTGCGGGTGCTGCGCTGAAACAACCGCACGCCTAGCCTGGCTTCGAGTTTCGCCACGCTTTTACCGACCGCTGCCGGGGTCAGACTCAAACGCCGCGCCGCTTCGGCAAAACTGCCAACTTCGGCGCTGCGCACGAAGCATTCGATACTGTTGAAGTTTTCCATGGTCGCCACTGTAAACTTTTGGTTTACACAGACTATAGCAATCATGGGCTAGTGGGTTGTGGATCAGAGGTTGATACTCGGCTCCAACAACAAGGCATCCCGCCTTGAATATTCTGGAGATCGAACATGACCACTCAACATCTCAGCGGCAAAGTCGCTCTGATTCAAGGCGGTTCCCGTGGCATCGGCGCTGCCATCGTCAAACGCCTCGCGGCTGAAGGCGCTGCTGTCGCCTTCACTTACGTAAGCTCCACCGCAAAAGCTGAAGAGTTGCAAAACAGCATCACCGCAACTGGCGGCAAAGCCTTGGCGATCAAAGCTGACAGCGCTGACGCCGCTGCCATCCGTCATGCGGTCAGCGCCACCGTCGAAGCCTTTGGCCGCCTCGACATTCTGGTCAACAACGCCGGCGTACTGGCCGTCGCCCCACTGGAAGACTTCAAACTGGAAGATTTCGACCAGACCGTGGCAATCAACATTCGCAGCGTATTCATCGCCTCCCAGGAAGCCGCCAAACACATGGGCGAAGGCGCGCGAATCATCAACATCGGCAGCACCAACGCCGACCGCATGCCCTTCGCCGGTGGCGGCGTGTATGCGATGAGCAAATCGGCGCTGGTTGGCCTGACCAAAGGCCTGGCACGCGATCTCGGCCCACGCGGCATCACCATCAACAACGTGCAGCCTGGGCCGGTCGACACCGACATGAACCCGGCGCACGGTGACTTCGCCGAAAGCCTGATTCCTCTGATGGCCGTGGGTCGCTACGGCAAGGCCGAAGAAATCGCCAGTTTCGTCGCTTATCTGGCAGGCCCGGAAGCCGGATACATCACCGGCGCCAGCCTGACGATCGACGGTGGCTTCGGCGCCTGATTTGACTGAGTTACCTGTACGAAAAACGCCGTCCCTCATTTAATTGAGGGGCGGCGTTTTTGTTTATAGCTTTATCGCCCGATCAGGCCCATTCCAGTGCCGGCAAACCACAAGTGCTCGGGGTGAACGCTTTCAACGAGCGAAGAATCCCGTCGGCGTGTGCGTATTTTTCATCGGCCATGGCGGCATCCGGAATGGCGATGGCGGTCATGCCTGCCGCTTTCGCCGCGGTCACGCCAAACGGCGAATCTTCGAACACCAGACAATCCTCGGGCGCGACACCCAGACGCCGGGCCGCCGTGAGGAAAATATCCGGCGCGGGTTTGGCTGCCCCCACTTCCGGGTCGTCCGCCGTGACGATGAAATCGAACAGCGCGAACCAGTCGCGGTGCAACGTGGTTTTCTGACCGAACGACTGACGCGACGAACTGGTGCCCACAGCGATTGGAATGTTGTGCGCCTTGAGGTGGCGAATCAGTTCCTCCGCGCCCGGCATCGCTTGCGCCGAGGGGAAACGCTCACGCATCAGCGGTTCGCGGATTACTAGAAACTCTTCGGCGGTGATCGGCAGATCAAGCGCCTGCACCACGTAATTGGCCAGATCGTTGGCACCGCGGCCAATGATGTTTTGCTTGATGCTCCAGTCGAAGGTCCGCCCGTATCGACCGGCAATCAGCGAGGTGACCTCGGTGTAAATGCCCTCAGTGTCCAGCAGCAAACCGTCCATATCGAAAATCACGGCCTTGATCGGGCCGAACGCCTTCAGCGGTGCATTCATCATCGGATCCGTTATCAAAGACATCCCGGGCGGCGAATAGCGCCGCTGCTCGGATCTGATTAATGGGTTCAGCAGCATAACGAGCGTAACAGGCATTGAGCAACGGGCAATGTCCGTTGGGGCGCTGAACTACTCGCGAGTATTTAGCGAAAAATCCTACATACATACCCTACTTGCCCGACTTCTTTACTTTTTGATCCCCCGCAAAGTCCGCGCACCTCTTTTGACGTGCGCGAGTGCCTGCAAATGTTCCAAACCGATCGGCTTCTGGCCTTGAACAACAGCATCGGCCTGCTGGTGGTTGCCGCCCTGAATCCAGAACACCCGGACTTCGAAAGGTTGATCCGGGAGTTTCGCCTGAGCCTGAACAACTACGACGCCTGGGCCGAGCAATTCTGGACGGGGTCGATGCTGGACATCGAGCAGGTGTTCAGAGTCGGCAACGACGTTCACCTCAGTGCGCCGATCAAAAGCCGTAAACCCATCAGTTCATCCGTATTCATGTGCCCCGCCAGCGGGACTTTGACATTGGTACACATGTTCGAGGCTGCTCGCTTCGTCCCCATCGGCAACACCCCACTGACGCTCGAACCGGTGATTTCCGATGTCGGCGGCGTTCTGACCTTCGGCGCCCCGCAGCACTATGAAATCGGCCCGAGCGGCATTCTGGAGGTGACCGACTGCGACCGGGGCCAGCGTTATCGCATCACCTTCTTTCCCGATGTTTCCAGCCAGCATGTGCAAGCGCTGTATGCCTCGTATCAAGGCATGCTCGACGGGCTGGAAGTCTGGTTGCGCCAGGAGTGGGACGGGTTTCAGCCGTTGTGGACAGAGTTCTCCAGCGCAGGATTTCTCCACCGTTACGGTCAATTGCAACAGGCGGATTGGCGCGGATTCGAGAAGGCCCTGCACGGTGTCTGGGATGACATCAAGCAACTGTTCGCCCTGCTCGCCGACTTGCAGGTCAACAGCGAAAAGCTGCTGGAGTACCTGACCGAGGTCGAACTGGACGCTCTGCTGCAAGCCTCCAGCGAAGCCATTGCCAACGGTTTGTTGATCCTCAGCGACGAGCCACTGCTGTTTATACATCTGGCGGCCTTCACCAGTTGGCTGAAGATGCTGCCACCGCAGTACCTCGCTGAGGTGGTAGCCGAGGTTCGTGTCGAACTGCTGATCAGCTTTCTGTTGATGCGGGTATCGGGCGGCGTCGGCGTGCCACTGCGGTTGAGCAGCAAAGTGCTGGCGAAGATCAAATCCCCTCGCGCGCGGGAATGGCTGGCGGCTTCGGCGTTGCGCCTGGCGGAACTGAGCTCTGCGCCCGAACTGAACAAGCATGCAAGCGCACTGAAACCGCTGATGCTCAATGTGCGTGACGTTGAGTTGAAACCGACGCCGTCGATACCGCTGAACATTCGTCAGGCGGATTCCTTGGTGTTGACGGTGCCGAACCCGGCGCCTCTCGCACGGGACAAGTCGCATGGCATGAGCCGGATGGAGCGCCATGAACCTCACGACGATAAGCCCGATCAGGCTAAAAACCCCAACGGCGACAGCGCCGACTGCGTGCCCTCGACCTGCACCAACGGCTGCCCGGTGTCGATGGTCACTGGCGAGGAACTGCTGACCCTGACGGATGGCACGCTCGATGGACTGCTGCCGTTCGAGTTCACCCGCTTGTATCGCACCAGTGCTGCCGAAATCGATGTCGGGCTGGGCTTTGGCTGGAGTCATTCGCTGGCGCATCGGCTGGAGTTCGATGGTGATTTTGTTGTTTGGGTGGATCACGAAAATCGGCGCACGCGGTTTCCAGTGCCGAGTGCTGAACGGCCGGCGATTCACAACAGTTTGTCGCGGGCGGCGATTTTTCTAGGAGATGAGCCTGAGGAACTGATTCTCGCGCTGGCGGGGGACACGGCGCGGTTTTATCACTTTCGGGTCGGGCGGCTGACGGCGGTCAGTGATGGGTATGGCAATCGTCTGACCGTGCAGCGGGATCGATCCGACAGGGTTCAGCGACTGGATAACGGGGCGGGTCGGGCGCTGCTGTTGCGTTATGAGCGGGCTCATCTGGTCGGCGTTGATTACCAAACGTTTTGTGAGGGTGGCTGGCACACCGAACAAACCCTTGCCAGTTACCGCTACGACGCCTATCAGCACCTGATCGAAGCCTCTAACGCCGTTGGCGACAGCGAGCGTTACGACTACGACGATCAGCATGTCATTCTTCAGCGTCAGCTGACCGGTGGCGCGAGTTTCTTCTGGAAATGGGAGCGCTCAAGCAAGGCTGCCCGCTGCGTGCGCCACTGGGCGTCGTTCTCGCAGATGAACACGCGGTACGTCTGGTCCGACGACGGCAGTGTCGCGGTGCATTACGTCGATGGCACCGAAGAAACTTACGTGCACGACGACCGTGCGCGGCTGGTGCGCAAGGTCGAGGCCGACGGTGGCGAGCACCTCAAGGCCTACGACGACGCGGGGCGTTTGATCGCCGAGCAGGATCCGCTCGGCGCCGTCACCGAATACCGCTACGACGACGTCGGACGCCTGATTGCGCTGCTTCCGCCGGACGACGAGCCGACGTCCTACGAATACCGCAATGGTTTCCTGCACAGCCGCTCTCGCGGCGAGGCGGTGTGGACGTACCGGCGCAATGCCCAGGGTGATGTTACCGAAGCGGTTGATCCAGACGGGCAGGTCACGCATTACCACTACGATGCGCGTGGGCAGTTACTGTCGATCCGCTATCCGGACACCAGTCGGCATGTTTTGGTCTGGAACACGCTCGGCCAGTTGGTTGAAGAAACCCTGCCCGATGGCGGTGTGCGGCGCTTTTCCTACGATGCGCTGGGGCGGCGGAGCACAACGCAGGACGAACACGGCGCGATCACGCGTCAGCACTGGGACGCCGTTGGCCGACTGATCCAGACGACTTCTCCTACGGGGGCCACCCGCACCTACAGCTACGGCGCTTACAACCAGGTCACCGCCGAACGCGACGAACTCGGCCGCATCACTCGCTACGAATATGACGACGACCTGCATCTGGTCTCCCGACGGATCAATCCTGACGGCACGCGGGTGCAATACCGCTACGACCATGCGCGACTGCTGCTGACGGAAATCGAAAACGAGTCCGGCGAAAAGTACCTTCTGGACTACACGCCCACCGGACTGATCCGACAGGAAACCGGTTTCGATGGGCGGCGCACGGCCTACGCCTATGACCTCAACGGTCATCTGCTGGAAAAGACCGAATTCGGCGATGACGGCTCGACGTTGGTCACCGGATACGAACGCGATACCGCCGGCCGCCTGCTGGTCAAAACCCTGCCCGACGGGATCAAGGTCGAATACCGCTACGACTGCCTCGGCCGTTTAACCGGCGTCGATGACGGCCAGAAACATCCCCTGGCCTTTGAGTACGACCTGCAGGACCGGCTGATCACCGAGCATCAGGGCTGGGGCACCCTGCGTTATGCCTATGACACCTGCGGCCAGCTCAAACGCATGCGCCTGCCGGACAACAGCAAACTCGATTATCACCATGCCAAGGGCGGCGCGCTCAGAGCCATCGACCTCAACGGCGCGTCACTGACCCGCCACGTTTACCAGTCCGGTCGCGAACAACAACGCCAGCAAGGCCTGCTGCTCAGCGAATATACCTACGACGATCAGGGCCGCTTGCTCGCCCATGCCGTAGGTCATCAACACGATTCGCTGTACCGCCGCGACTATGCCTACAGCGCCAACGGCAATCTGGAGCACATCGCCGACACCCGCCACGGCCAACGCACCTACGGCTATGACGCCCTCGACCGCTTGATCCGCGTGCGTCACTCGCGCGACGAACTGCCGGAATCCTTCGCCCACGACCCGGCCGGCAACCTGCTCATGCAGGACCGCTCCGGGCCGACGCAGATCAAAGGCAACCGCCTGCTGATGCAGGGTGACCGCCACTACGACTACGACGCCTTCGGCAACCTGATCCGCGAACGCCGCGGCACCGCGCAGAAACTCGTCACCGAATACCGCTACGACTGCCAACACCGCCTCATCGGCCTGACCCGCCCCGACGGCCAGACCGCCAGTTACCGCTACGACGCCTTCAACCGGCGCATCAGCAAAACCGTCGACGGCGCCATCACCGAGTTCTTTTGGCAAGGCGATAACCTCGTCGCCGAAAGCAGCCCAACCCATCACCGCAGCTACGTCTACGAGCCCGGCACCTTCCGCCCGCTGGCGCTGCTCGACGGCAAAGGCCCGAAAAAGGCCTGCCCGTTCTACTACCAACTCGACCACCTTGGCACCCCGCAGGAACTCACCGACTACAGCGGCGAAATCGTCTGGTCGGCGCAATACGACGCCTACGGCAAAGTCGCCGCCATCACCCTCGCCGCCGAGGAATACCTGGATCAGCCACTGCGCTTTCAGGGGCAGTATTTCGATGGGGAAAGTGGGCTGCATTACAACCGGCATCGGTACTACGACCCAAGGCTTGGGCGGTATCTGACGCCGGACCCGATCAAGTTGGCGGGTGGGTTGAATCAGTACCAGTACGTGCCGAATCCGACGGGGTGGGTGGATCCGTTGGGGTTGAGTGATTGTCCGGGTGGGGAAAATTGCGGAAAGTCTTCACGTGAAGTCGACACTTTTAGCAACATTGGTGTAGAGGAAGGAGCACCTGTAACTCCAGCCCCAAAACAAGAAAACCATTATTTGTACCGCGGTGATGATCGAGAACCATGGGAAATTTTTGATGCTGGGTTTGAGCCCCGGGGCGATAGTAAAGATCTTTTCCTGCATGCTTTGGATAATAAAATCCCTCCAAGCTGGTACGTGAGTACTTCTTTTTCAGAAAAGCAGGCAACAAAATTTGCAACGGGCTACGGCATTGCCGACGGCTATATATATGTCCTGAAAAACGTTAAAGGGATTGACGTAAACAAAGAACTTGGTGCCCTTTCACCCCATCGACGCGAAGTAGAAATTGCAGTTCCCGGGGGCGTTAAAAGTCAAGATATAGTAGGAGCCACGCCAGTCTACGAAGATGGCAGCTATAAAGGTTATTCAGTGCTCAACCCAAACAGGAGCAAACAATGAAACCGATAGAAATCCAGATTAAAACAGCTCAAGGTCTGGAAGCAGCTCTTATTGAATGTGACAGAAGGAATAGGGCACTAACTTTTACAAGAAAAGATGGCCTAAAAAAAACCTATACGTCTTACGACATGTTTGACTGTTTTGGTGCGCTGAGGTCCGAATTTCCGGGAGTTACGTTTTTATGTAAGGGTTCTAAAATAAACGTTCATCCATCGGGTATGAGCTCACAAATGTCCTGCGGACTTGTTGCGTACGAACTCAGTGAAGGACGACCCACAGAAGAGGAAGATATAGTCCGAATTTTCGATTACGAGGACAAAGATCTAACAAACAACATAGAGGATCAAAAGGCCTTCTATCGCTCATGGTTAAAGTCTTTTTAGTTTAAGGACCACACAATTTGACTTAACACTCACAGGGCCTGCACCGACAGGCCCCTGAGAAATAGAGGTTTCATACCGCTAACGACACCAAAGACCAAACCAGAAATCCCTTCACTGCTCATCTTCCTCCTCATCAAACTCGCTATCCAATTCATCATCCGAATCAATCAGCGGCACCGTCGCATCATCCATCAACGACCCTGGATCTTCATTCCCCGGATCATTGATAAACGGCAGCCTACTCGAGCCTTTTTCTTCCTTGCCTTCGGTTTCGGGAGTCATGGCAAACCTCATGATTTCGGGGAGTGTATGTCGTTCGAAAGGCCCTGCTGTCAATCGTTCCCGAGTCGAACCTGCAGAAACGAAAAACCCGGCACACGGCCGGGTTTCTGTTTAATCATCAATCAATGATGTTTGTTTTTATGCTTGTTCTTATGCTTATGGCCACCACCGGAATGAGACTTCCCGCCATCGTCACCCAGGTTGTTGCCGAGCGCACCACCCGCGGCACCACCCAACCCTGCACCGACAGCCGAACCGGTCGAACCGCCAAGGCTGTTACCGATCACTGAGCCGCCCGCCGCGCCAAGGCCACCGCCAATGGCGGCTTCCGTGCGATTGCGCTTATTCGCCCCGACGGCGCTGCCCGCCGCGCCACCCACACCCGCACCGACAGCGGCACCTGTGCTGCCACCGAGCTGTCCGCCGACCACATTGCCCAGCACACCACCCAGCCCACCTCCAACGGCGGCCGAACCATCACCGGCAGCCATCGCGCCTTGAGCCACCAGCAATCCGAAAAACAGTGCAGATAATGACAAACGCATATGAACCTCACAGTTCCCGAGTTGGGACAGGCTGCCCATGCAGGGCTTATGTGTTATTGGAGACGATTACGCGAAAAACGTTCACCAACGCAAAGCCCGACATCGAGCCGGACTTCTCTGACCTGAAACCAATCTCAGTGACGCTTGTGCCCTTTGGACAGATTGCTGCCAACCGCGCCGCCGGCTGCACCACCCAGACCCGCACCAATGGTAGCGCCAGTCTTGCCGCCGAGGCTGTTGCCAATCACCGAACCGCCGGCCGCGCCGACACCGCCGCCGATGGCCGCTTTGGTCCGGCTGCCTTTGCGTGCCGCCACTGCACTGCCCGCGGCGCCTGCGACGCCGGCACCAATCGCAGCACCGGTGCTGCCGCCCATTTTCTGGCCGACAACATTACCCAGCGCGCCACCCAGACCACCACCCAGCGCAGCGGTGCCGTCACCGGCAGCCATCGCACCTTGAGCAACGAGAAGGCCCAGAACCAAAGCAGGCAATGTTAAACGCATGACGAAAACCTCAAAAACAGAGATACAAAAAGGGCCGGGATTTAATGTCGCCAGAAGGCAAAAGTCCAGACGAAACCAAAGCGCAGCGAGCACTTGGCGCCGATTTGACAGCGATTCTGGAAAAGGTTTTACGACAGGCAAAAAAAAGCCCGCTGGGGAGACGGGCTGGAGAGTTGCTTTCTAACGGATGGCTTCACCTTAATCCGGACTACGTGAAAAGTTTGTGAAAAAAAACCGAGTTATTTAAACCATTCGCAGAACGTTTCGGAAGTCACCGATCAGACGTAAAAAAACCCCGTTCAATGACGGGGTTTATGTCGAAAAAGCTTATTTTCTTGCCCGCGCCACCTTGGGAAGGAATTTCGCCTTCGGCCCTTTCGGTACCGCGGATTTGATCTTGAGGTTCTGAATCGTGTCTTCGCCAAAACCCGACTGGTACTCGCTCTGCCCGCAGCGTACGCAGTTGTTGAAGGAAAATTCAGCGCCATCATCTTCGATATACGGTTGAGTCATGCCATCTCCCCTTCGTAACAGGTCGACACCGGCAAAACCCTCTCGCCTGAAAAATATCGACCCCTCAGGATTTTGAGACTAGCCGGTCATTACTGGACTTGTTATTCAGATCGACCAGCGCCCGACGAATGGCCCACTAAAACTTCAACGCCGCAGCGACCCGCTCAACGCAACTTCACCGCTGTACCCGTCACAAACACAACAACCATCCCGCCCTTGCCCGCCGGCATGCTGATCTCGAAATCCAGTCCGACCACCGCGTCTGCCTGCAAGGCACGCGCTCGTTCCTTGATCTCGTCCGTTGCCTGAATCCGCGCTTCTTTCAATGCCCGCTCCAGCGTTTGCGACCGCCCCCCAAAAAAATCGCGCATACCGGCGAACATGTCACGGATCACGTTGACGCCTTGCACCGACTCGGCACTGACAATGTCCAGATACGCGGTGATCTGCCGGCCTTCGATGGCGTGAGTGGTTGAGATGATCATGAACGTCGTCCTTTTACTGGCAATAAAACCGCGATTGTAATGCTCAAACCAGAATCCGCCGACCAGATCATGCACGTTGGCAAATCCCAGAAACCACAAAACCCCTGACTTCTTTCGAAATCAGGGGTTTGGCGTATTGGCGATCATCTTGTCTATAGAGAATGCCGGGTATTGCAGGATCTTCCAGGAAACCGGCTCAGATATCCTTGAGATCCAGGTGCAGCTTGAACAGCTCGGTGTCGGTGCGCACATTCAACTTACGCATCGCGGCCTGTTTCTGCCCACTGATGGTTTTGCGACTGCGCAGGAATTTATCGGCAGTTTGAGAAACCGGCATTCCCTCCAGGCAGCAGCGCAGCACTTCGCGTTCTTTCGGCGACAAGGCCGGGTAGTCAAAGAGCGTATCAGCACCCTCGACGGGACTGTCCTGACCTGTTGTTGCCAAAGGTGTTTGAGGTGTCGAATCCAGTTCAGCAGACATGTCCGGCGAAAGGTACAAGCGGTCCAACGCCACCATCCGAATAGTAGTAAAACAGCTACGCCGCCCATGCCAAGACCGTGGAATACATGGCGTTGCCCTTCTACCTCCCGACCCGGACTTCTCGTTCAGATGTTACCTACACGTGCCGACGAAATGCCTTACGCGACAAAATGAAGTGACTGACAGAAATATTATTAATGACAGCATTATCCGCCAAAAAAAACCCGCTCCAGTCGAAACTGAAACGGGCTTTTCCCCACAACAACGACCGTTACTTCAGGTCATCAAAGTGGTCTCGCAGGAACTCGTAAAAGCGAAACGCTTTAAACAATCTCCATACGAGGCTCAGCGTACGCAGCAAAAGCTTCATACGTTTTGGCCTCCAGGTTGGGGGCCAAACCTCCAGCAAACTTACCGGATCATGCGTGCCTTCGGCTTACACGTCAATGTAGCCAGTGAGGCGGCCGGCTGAGGACCCTCCGAGCCATCATTCCGGCACGGGTGCAAAACCGTGTCAGAGGGCGCGAAACCGTTATGTCACCCGCCAAGCCTCACCGCAGCACTAACATGCGAGCGCCGGCATGTTAACCCAGAAACCACAGCCCCGAGGCTGCTCTTTGTGCCTCTCAAGCATAGAGACTGATTGTTTTTGTAAAACGTTATTTCTGTCAGATTCATCGCCGTAGGCGTGCCAGCCCAACCGGCCATCCAAGGACAAAAATTACCGTTGCAAGGGTGCGCAAAGATTCATACCATGAGCGCACGTCAATGTAGCCAGTGATGCATCAAGTCTCGGTCGCAACCCGAGGCTTACGGAACGAACCGCCTCGCAAAGGCGGTTTTTTTTCGTCTGTCGCTCGGAAGCCTGCGTCCACAATCTCCCCATTTTCTCCCACAAGAAAAACGATGCGGGGTGGAGTTCTTTTTGTGTGCCAAGTAATGGGGCCAGGCTAGGCGCCATGCCTGACTGATTATCCGGTTGCTGGCATAGTCGCCATTTATGATGCTGAACTCCAACCCCTTTAAAGATGGCCTAATACGCTGTTCTACCCAATCAGCTCAAATCATCCGCCTACTTTTCAAAGCACTCAGCATCCCACCAGGTGATCGGCGCAAGGAATTCGTTAGATAGCAAAAATCCGCCCTCCAGTCCCGTATCGATCCCATATCGCCATTTTCCAGACACCAAAAACCACAAACCCCCGACTTTCTCTAGGAAAATCGGGGGTTTGTGTTTACTTAATATGGCGGTGAAGGAGAGATTCGAACTCTCGATACAGTTTCCTGTATACACACTTTCCAGGCGTGCTCCTTAAGCCACTCGGACACTTCACCGTATCTCTTCAAACATGTTCTGTCTGTCGAGGCGCGCTAATGTAGTCGAAAGCTTTTCCGATGGCAAACTTTTTTTCAGAATTTTCATGCGGTTAAGAGAAAAAACTGTTTTCCCCGCCAACAGGCCATGGCAAACCGGCCAATCTCCGGTAACCATGCCCCCTTCTATATAGAAGACAGATAGCAGTCTGCGGGGGATGAGCCAATAAAGGGTGACCGACGGGTCAGTCACGGTGCTTTACCTGGCCTGCGGTGGTGGGTAACGTCTGCCCATCTTTCTTAAAGGAATAGCGTCATGAGTGAGTTGATTTCTTACCACCTCGAAGACGGTATCGCGACCCTGACCTTGAGCAATGGCAAGGTCAATGCCATTTCCCCGGACGTGATTGCAGCGTTCAACGCGGCGTTGGATAAGGCGGTGACTGATCGTGCCATCGTGATCATTACCGGTCAGCCAGGGATTCTGTCCGGTGGCTATGACCTGAAAGTGATGACCGCCGGCCCTAAAGAAGCGGTGGCACTGGTGACTGCCGGTTCGACACTGGCTCGCCGCCTGCTCTCTCACCCGTTCCCGGTGATCGTCGCCTGCCCTGGCCATGCCGTGGCCAAAGGTGCTTTTATTCTGTTGTCCGCCGATTACCGAATCGGCGTCGATGGCCCGTTCAGCATTGGTCTGAATGAAGTGCAGATTGGTATGACCATGCACCACGCCGGTATCGAGCTGGCCCGTGATCGCCTGCGTCGTTCGGCTTTCCACCGTTCAGTGATCAACGGCGAGATGTTCGACCCGCAGAGCGCTGTGGATGCTGGCTTCCTCGATAAGGTGGTTTCCGCCGAGGAGCTGCAAGGTGCAGCCCTGGCCGCCGCACGGCAGTTGAAGAAGATCAACATGACGGCGCACAAGAACACCAAATTGAAGGTGCGCAAGGCGCTGCTGGAAACCCTGGATAACGCGATCATTCAGGATCAGGAACATCTGGGTTAAGCACCCGGTTTCAGCGCTCAAGAAAAGCCCGACCGTCGTGTCGGGCTTTTTCTTACGCGCCTGGTTGAAAATGACGTTGCAGCTCTAGGACGGGTCTGACAACCAAGCCTGAAACATGCGCTTAAACATCGGCTATCTCCGGACTCTATAGCAGCAATTGCCGAAAACAGTGCACATCCGTACACTGCGCCACCTTTTGTCCCGGTGGGGCCTGAAAATGCTGTTTGTGTTTCGTATGTTGTTGATGGGCCTGCACTTTATTCTGGCTGGCATGCTGGGAGTGATTCTCGGGTTGTGCCGTCCATTCAATCCGGACAACAGCCGTCTATGCGCCCGTCTCTATGCATTGCCGGCCATGTGCATTTTGCGTCTGCGGGTGAAATCCGATGTCAGCGGCTTGATGAACAAGCCCGACAGTTGCGTGATTATCGCCAACCATCAGTCCAACTATGATCTGTTCGTGTTCGGCAATGTGGTGCCGCGCCGCACCGTCTGTATTGGCAAAAAAAGCCTGAAGTGGGTACCGCTGTTCGGGCAACTGTTCTGGCTGGCGGGCAACGTGTTGATTGATCGTGGGAATGCGCAAAAGGCGCGTCAGTCGATGCTCACCACGACCAATACCTTGCAGAATGAAGATACGTCGATCTGGGTATTCCCGGAAGGCACGCGCAATCTCGGTGAAGAGCTGCTGCCATTCAAGAAGGGCGCGTTCCAGATGGCAATTGCCGCCGGCGTGCCAATCGTTCCGGTGTGTGTCAGCAGTTACGTCAAACATATGCGCCTGAACCGCTGGCGCAGCGGGAAAATTCTCATACGCTCGCTACCCGCAATTCCTACTGTCGGACTGACCATGGAGGACATGCCCATGCTCATCAGCCAGTGCCGCGAGCAGATGCGCGAGTGCATCGAATCGATGGATCGGCAACTGCAAGCCGCCTGACGAACTGGCCCGCCCCGTGCGGGCTTTGTTTTGCAGGTTGAACTGTGCAGATTTCACTGACTCTGAAGCAGCGACACGGCTAAGCTGATGCCTTGTATCCCTGCCATCTGCCAAGAAGAAGTGAACCACCACCATGGGTCGAGTTGTTGCCGCTGCGGTGTACAGCGCGGGTAAGAAAGTCACCAATATTGCCATCGATGAGGGCGCGGCATGGGCCGCCAAAACCGGTCACTTTGTGTGGATCGGCCTTGAAGAACCTGACGCGCAGGAATTATCCAACCTGCAACGTCAGTTCAACCTGCACGAACTGGCCATCGAAGATGCGCTGGAAAAACACAGCCGCCCCAAGCTGGAAACCTTTGGCGACGCTCTGTTTATCGTCACCTACTCGCCCATCCGCGAACACGGGATTCTGCAGTTTATCGAGACCCACATTTTCGCCGGCAAGGGTTACATCATCACGGCGCGTAACGGCCACTCGGCGTCCTACGCCCATGTCCGCCAACGTTGTGAGGCACGTCCACTGTTGCTGGAGCATGGGGAAGATTTCGTACTCTATGCGTTGCTCGATTTTGTCATCGAGAACTATCAGCCAGTGGGCGAGGCGATCCATGCCGAGATCGATGAGCTGGAACGCAACGTGTTGTGCAGTGCGTTGAATGAACACGACATCCAGAAACTCCATGGCCTGCGCCGTGATGTGGTGCGCTTGCGCCGTTACGCAGCCCCTATGGTGGAAATCAGCGAGGAACTGCAGAAGCTGAGTTTCCCGTTTATCGACAAGAACATGCGTCCGTACTTTCGCGATGTGCAGATTCACGTTACTCGGCAGATGGAAGACCTGACGACACTGGCCGACATTGCCAGCCAGACCATCGAGATTGGTGTGTTGCTGGAAGCGTCACGGCAGAGCGTGGTGCAGCGCAAATTTGCCGCATGGGCGGCGATTCTGGCGTTTCCGACGGCAGTGGCGGGGATTTACGGGATGAATTTCCAGAACATGCCGGAGCTGAGCTGGCATTACGGCTATTTTGGCGTGCTGGGATTTATCACGGTGGGTTGTGTGAGTTTGTGGGCGAGCTTCAAGAAGTCCGGGTGGTTGTAAAAGCCAAAGATCGCAACCTTCGGCAGCGCCTACAGGGTGTACTTGATCCCAATGCAGGAGCTGCCGCGGGCTGCGATCTTTTGATCTGCTGTTAAACAGTTTCTGGCTTGTGTGCCACAAACCGCATCATCCATTCCGCGACCGTAGCACCATGGTGTTCCTGCTCCAGGCTCGCCACGCCCGTGCTGTAAATCTGCGTGCCCAACGCTTCCTGACGCAGATCCAGCAGCGCACGCGAATAGTCGTGAATAAACTCAGGATGCCCCTGGAAGCACAGCACCTGGTCGTTGATGTGGTAAGCCGCGAACGGGCAGAAATCGCTGGAAGCAATCACCGTGGCGTTTTCCGGTAGCGCAGTCACCTGATCCTGGTGGCTGATCAGCAACGTCAGCTCTTCACGCACCGGGCTCATCCACGGCGCCTTGGCCGCCAGTTTGTAGTTGTGAGTGCCGACGCCCCAACCTTGCGTGGCGCGTTCGCTCTTGCCACCGAGCAGCAGCGCCAGCAGTTGATGACCGAAACACACGCCAAGCAATTTGTCGCCTCGCTCGTAACGGGTCAGCAGATAGTCCTTGAGGGTCTGGATCCACGGATCGGTGCCAAACGAATCGGCCTTGCTGCCGGTGACCAGGTACGCGTCGAAAGTCTGATCATCGCTCGGGTATTCGCCCTGCATCACGTTGTAGACGGTGAACTCGGCGGCAATCGGCTGCTGCGAGAACAGGCGTTGAAACATCTGCCCGTAACCCTGATATTGATCGACCAGTTCCGGACGCAGGATGTCGGTTTCCAGAATGCAGATGCGTAGCGACATAAAAAATACCTGACACGTGATGGGAATAATGAACACCCCAGAGCCTGCCTTGAAACACCCTGGCAAGGCAAGCCCCGTAATGGCTTCCCCATCGCTTAGAACAACTCACCTTCCGACGCTTTTTCCAGCAACAGCGCGGGTGGCGCAAAACGCTCACCATATTGCTCCGCCAGATACTGCGCCCGGGCGACGAAATCCTTCACGCCATACTGGTTGATGAACTGCAACGCACCACCGGTCCACGTGGCAAAACCAATGCCGAAGATCGAACCGACGTTGGCGTCAGCCGTCGAGGTCAGCACACCCTCCTCCACGCAACGCACGGTTTCGATGGCTTGCACGAACAGCAGGCGATCACGCACGTCCTTCGGCGAAATTTGCCCGTCAGCCCTCTCGAAACGAGTCTTCAGTTCGGGCCACAAATGCTTCTGAACACCGGCCGGATAGTCATAAAAACCAGCGCCTGCCGCTTTGCCGGGACGCTTGTATTCGTTGAGCAACAAGTCAATCACGGCAAACGCCGGGTGTTCAATCAGCGGTTTCCCTTCTGCTTGTAAGTCCTTGGCGGTTTGCTTGCGGATATGGCTCATCAGGCTGAGGGAAACTTCATCGGAGATCGCCAGAGGCCCGACTGGCATCCCGGCCTTGCGCGCTTCGGTCTCGATCATCGGCGCGCTCACGCCTTCACCAAGCATGGCGATGCCTTCATTGGTGAATGTGCCGAACACCCGCGACGTGAAGAAGCCGCGACTGTCGTTGACAACGATCGGCGTTTTCTTGATTTGCAGGACGAAATCAAACCCGCGAGCGAGTGTTTCGTCGCTGGTTTTCGCGCCTTTGATGATTTCCACCAGCGGCATTTTCTCCACTGGGCTGAAGAAATGCAGGCCGATGAATTTGCTTTGATCCGGTACCGCCGTCGCTAGCCCCGTGATCGGCAAGGTCGACGTGTTGGAGGCAATCACAGCGTCGGCGCCGACCACTTTCTGCGCCGCCGCAGAGACCCTTGCCTTGAGTTCGCGATCTTCAAAAACTGCCTCGATGACCAAATCGCAACCGGACAGGTCAGCATCGTTTTCGCTGGCATGAATCCGCGCCAGCACTGCCTCACGCTGCGCGGCATCCATCTGACCACGGGCGACTTTCTTGTCGAGCAGCGCCGCCGAATGCGCTTTGCCCTTTTCGGCAGCAGCAAGATTGATGTCCTTGAGCACCACCTCGATACCCGCCGAGGCGCTGACAAAAGCGATCCCCGCGCCCATCATCCCGGCGCCAAGCACGCCGACCTTACGCGTTACGAACGGCGCAAAGCCCTGCGGCCGTGAGCCACCAGCATTGATTTCGTTGAGCTGAAACCAGAACGTGCCGATCAGGTTTTTCGAGATCTGGCCGGTGGTCAACTCTGTGAAGTAGCGGGTTTCAATCAGGTGCGCGGTGTCGAAATCGACCTGAGCGCCCTCCACCGCCGCACACAGAATCTTCTCCGGTGCCGGCAGCGTGCCTTGGGTTTTGGTGCGCAGGATCGACGGTGCTATCGCCAGCATCTGTGCGACTTTCGGATTCGACGGTGTGCCACCCGGGATCTGATACCCCTTCACGTCCCAACGCTGCACCGCCGTCGGATTGGCAACGATCCACGCGCGTGCCTTGGCCAGCAGTTCATCGCGATCCGCCGCCAGCGCATCGATCAAACCGGCCTGTAACGCCTGTTGCGGACGAACCTTTTTACCTTCGAGCAGATACGGCAGCGCCTTCTCGATACCCAGCATGCGCACCATGCGCACCACCCCGCCGCCGCCCGGCAACAAACCGAGAGTCACTTCCGGCAGACCGAGCTGCACGGACGCATCGTCCAACGCTACCCGGTGATGACAGGCAAGACAGATTTCCCAACCACCGCCCAGTGCCGCACCGTTGATGGCCGCGACCACCGGTTTACCTAAAGTTTCCAGAGTGCGCAGTTGCCCTTTAAGGGTCAGCACCATGTCATAAAAGGCTTTGGCTTCGCGCTTGCCAACCTTGATCAGCTCATTGAGGTCGCCGCCGGCAAAAAAAGTTTTTTTCGCCGACGTGATGATGACCCCGGCAATGCTGTCTTTTTCCGCGACAAGTCGGGCGACGCAGGCGGCCATGGCCTCACGGTAGACCGCGTTCATGGTGTTGGCGCTCTGGCCCGGCATGTCGATGGTCACAACGACGATCGCGTCCTGGCCTTTTTCGTAACGAATGGCTTCGCTCATAACAGGGTTCCTTGAATTCGGGACTCAGAGACGTTCGATGATGGTGGCAATGCCCATGCCGCCGCCGACACACAGCGTCGCCAGGCCGTAACGCAGGCGCCGAACCTCTAGTTCATCGAGCAGGGTGCCGAGGATCGCGCAACCGGTCGCGCCCAGCGGGTGGCCCATGGCGATGGAGCCGCCGTTGACGTTGACCTTGTCCGGGTCGACCGCCATGTCTTTGATGAATTTCAATACGACTGAGGCAAACGCTTCGTTGACCTCGAACAGGTCGATGTCTTCCACACGCAAGCCAGCCTTCGCCAGCGCTTTGCGAGTGGCCGGCGCGGGACCGGTCAGCATGATGGTCGGATCGGTGCTGGTGACCGCCGTGGCGACGATGCGCGCCCGAGGCTGCAAGCCCAGCGCCCGCCCCTTGGCTTCGGAGCCGATCAGCATCAATGCCGCGCCATCGACGATCCCGGAACTGTTTCCCGGTGTGTGCACATGGTTGATGCGCTCGACATGGCTGTAGACCCGCAGCGCGGTCGCGTCGAAACCCATTTGACCGATCATTTCGAAACTCGGCTTGAGCTTGCCCAGCCCTTCCAGCGTCGATTCGGCGCGAATGAACTCATCGTGATCGAGCAAGATGATGCCGTTTTGATCCTGCACCGGCACCAACGATTTGTTGAACAAGCCACCAGCCCTCGCCCGCGCGGCTTTCTGTTGTGAGTACAGCGCGTAGGCATCGACGTCCTGGCGGCTGAAGCCTTCCAGGGTGGCGATCAAATCCGCCCCCACACCCTGTGGCGTGAAGTGACTGTGCAGATTGGTCTGGGGATCCAGCGCCCAGGCGCCGCCATCGCTGCCCATCGGCACCCGCGACATCGACTCGACGCCGCCGACCACCACCAAGTCTTCGAAACCCGAGCGCACCTTCATGGCACCGAGGTTGACCGCTTCCAGTCCTGAAGCGCAAAACCGATTGATCTGCACCCCTGCCACGCTGACGTCCCAATCAGCCACTTGCACCGCCGTCTTGGCAATGTCCGAGCCCTGATCGCCAATCGGCGTAACGCAGCCGAGCACTACGTCATCGACCTGACTGGTGTCCAGTGAGGTGCGCTCTTGCAGCGCGGTCAACAGACCTGCCACCAGATTTACCGGTTTGACACTGTGCAAGGCGCCGTCGGCCTTGCCTTTGCCACGGGGCGTACGCAACGCGTCGAAAATCAAAGCTTGGGTCATGACGTCCTCGAACCTGTGCGGTGAGTGAATTTCGTACTGTCACTGTTGTCCCCGACGGTCACGGATTCAATGACCACAGCGCTCAATGACATTGACGCGCACGCTCAGACGGACGGTCATCGGCGATTGGGTGAACCGGTTCAGGTCGGCGAGTTGTCTAGCAAGCGGGCGGCAAAGAAGCTGGCAATACGCCTCATGCCTTTTTAATCGCATTCAGCAGCAAGCACATATGAAATGGATCTAAGCCAAGCGTGACGCGGGCCCTAAGGTAAGACATGTACGTCATGGCCGTCGGGTTTTGCCGAGGCAGGCGTCATTCAACAGGAAGTGCAGCGCTTGCCGTCATGGATATGCAGGCAAGCATCAGGAAATAACAATAAAGGCGGTCAAGCCATGTTCAAACAACCGAAAGTTCGTCAAGCAGGACTCATTCTTTTCGCCACGACGCTGTTGTTGATTTTGCCGAACCTGACCAAGGTCATCGGCTGAGTTCAAGCGGCAGGTGCTGTAATTCGCCACTGAAAATGTGACTGGCCCGCTATCCGGGCCAGCGTGGCTGTGCCAACCTTTGCGCACTTCCACGACATGGACGGCGATCATTTGAAAGCGCTCATTGTGTTTGGGGCCATGCTGCTGAGCATGCCCTTGTCTGCCGCGCAACTGGATCTGCAGTTGGGCGCAAATAGCCGCACCTGGCAGACCGAGGAGCTGCTCCAGCATCCTCAAGTGCAAACCCTCACGGTGAAAAACGACGTGTCCTACAAGAAGGACATGACTTATCGCGCCTTGCCCGTCGCGGCGTTGCTGACCGGCATCAAACCTGAGGATCATCTGCAAGCGGTCGCACTGGATGGCTTTGCCGCCGAGCTTGCCGCTGCGCCGTTGCTCAATCAGAAAGGTGCGCAGGCTTGGCTGGCCATCGAGGACCCGGCTCAACCCTGGCCGCCGTTGTCAGAGGGCAAACACAGCGCCGGGCCGTTCTATCTGGTGTGGACCGATCCGCAAGCGGGGCATATCAGCCCGGAACAGTGGCCGTTTCAAGTCGCCAGCATCAAGCGCATGGCGCCGGTGGCCGAGCGTTTTCCTGCCCTCCGGCCAGATCCTGCGTTAAAGGCCAATGACCCGGTAAATCAGGGTTTTGCGCTGTTTCAGAAAAACTGCCTCGCGTGTCATCGTTTGAACGGCGCAGGGGATGCGCAGTTCGGGCCGGATCTGAATATTCCGTATAACCCGACCGAGTATTTCGGTGCGGATTTCCTCAAGCGCTACATTCGTGACCCGCAGAGTTTGCGCCAATGGCCGCAGGCGAAGATGCCGGGGTTTTCGGCGCAGGTGTTGCCGGAGGGGGATCTGCAGATGTTGATCGGGTATTTGCAACACATGGCTGGGCGCAAAGTTAAGCCCTGAGCACATTCCTTTGTAGGAGTGAGCCTGCTCGCGATAGCGGTGGATCAGTCAGCATTGTTGTATCTGACACTCCGCTATCGCGAGCAGGCTCACTCCTACAAAGGTTTTGTGTGAACCCGTTACTGTTGTTGGACGGAGATGATTGGCGTCGGCGAGACGAACACTTTTGCATGCATCTGCTCACACCCACCACCCCGGCGCATGCCGCGCACCGGGCAGGCATCGAGGTAATCCAGACCCACGGCCAGTTTCAGGTGCCGCTCCGGCCGGGCCAGTTCGTTGGTCACGTCAAAACTGTACCAGGCGTCATCCAGCCACGCTTCCGCCCAGGCATGGCTGGCCAGGTGTTCACAATCCTCGCTGTACAGATACCCCGACACATACCGCGACGGGATCCCGAGGCTGCGCGCGCAGGCCAGAAACGCGTGGGTGTGATCCTGACAAACACCCGAGCGCCCGGCGAAAGCCTCGGCAGCGCTGGTGTCGACTTCGGTGGAACCCGGCGTGTAGGTCATGTGCTGATTCAAGCCGTGCATCAAATCGATCAGTGCGGTGCGGTCGCGACGCTGCTTGCAGGATTTTGCCGCGAACGCACGTAGCGCCTCGTCCGCCTCGGTCAACCGGGTGAATCGCAGAAACGGCAACGCCGACTGGCTTTCATGCTCGGCCTCACGCAATTCGTCGATGTCGACCTGACCACGAGCACCGATGATGATCGCTTCGTGCGGCTCGTCCATGGTCAACACGTGGAGGATATTGCCGAACGGATCGAGTTGCGCGCGCACCGGGCGCGGCAGGTCGAGCTGCCAGCTCAGCACATGCTGCCGCTCACTGTCGTGGGGGGTCAGTCGCAAATACTGGATGCTCGCCCGCACCTGATCTTCGTAGTGATAGGTGGTCTCGTGGCTAATGGAAAGTCTCATGCAGCCTCCAGGTAGGAACTGTGAATGGCGTTGCCCAACTGGCGCACCAATGGGATGAACTCGGTCAGCCAGGCGTGCAGGCCTTCCTCGAGAATTTCGTTGATGCCGGTGTAGCGCAGGCGTGCGTCCATTTCTGCCGCCAGACGTTGCGCGGGACGACCGTTGGCGCCTGGCAACTGGGCAAGGATCTGGTCGATCTCCTCGGTGCAGGCGCGTAGCGAGCGCGGTACATCGGCGCGCAACAGCAGCAACTCGGCGACATGTCGGGCGCCGGGCGCATCGCGATAGATTTCGGTGTAGGCCTCGAACGACGACAACGCTCGCAGCAACGCACTCCACTGGTAATACGCGTGGGCCGTCCCGTCACTGACGGCTTCGGCCTGATCGCCGGCCATCTCGTAACGCGCGTCGAGCAGTCGCAAAGTGTTGTCGGCGCGCTCGATGAACGTCCCCAGCCGAATGAAGCGAAACGCATCGTTACGCATGATCGTGCCGTAGGACGCGCCACGGAACAGGTGCGAACGCTCCTTGATCCATTCACAGAAACGGCTCATGCCATAGCGGCTCAGGCCCTGTTCGGCGATCCCGCGAATTTCCAGCCAGGTGGCGTTGATGTTTTCCCACATGTCTGCGGTGATGCGCCCGCGCACCGCGTGCGCACTGGCCCGCGCCGCGCCGAGACAGCTATAGATGCTCGCCGGATTGGCGGCATCGAGCGCGAAGAAATGCAGCAGGCGTTCGGCATGCAAAGCGCCGTGACGCTCGAGGTAATCATCCAGGGTGCCGGTAATCAGCAGCGGCATGGCCAGTTCGTGCAAACCGTCACCGCGCCCGTCCTGCGGCATCAGCGACAGCGAATAACTGATGTCGAGCATCCGTGCGAGGTTTTCCGCCCGCTCCAGGTAACGCGACATCCAATACAGATCCGAGGCAGTTCTACTTAACATGGCAAGCTTCCTTCAATCCTCGACCACCCAGGTGTCCTTGGTTCCGCCACCCTGGGAGGAATTCACCACCAGGGATCCTTCGCGCAGGGCGACACGGGTCAAACCACCGGGCACAACCCGGGTTTCGCGACCGGACAAGACAAACGGCCGCAAGTCGATATGGCGCGGCGCAATGCCGTTTTCGACAAAGGTCGGGCAGGTCGACAGCGACAGCGTCGGTTGCGCGATGTATGCGTGGGGCTTGGCTTTGATGCGCTCGCGGAAGGCATCGATTTCCGCGGTTGTCGCCGCCGGCCCCACCAGCATTCCGTAACCGCCGGAGCCCTGGGTTTCCTTGACGACCAGATCCGGAAGATTGGCCAGCACATGGGAAAGTTCAGACGGATTGCGACACTGCCAGGTTGGTACGTTCTTCAGGATCGGTTCTTCGTCGAGGTAGAAACGGATCATGTCGGTGACAAACGGATAAACCGATTTGTCATCCGCCACACCCGTGCCGATGGCATTGGCCAGTACCACATTGCCGGAGCGATAGGACGAGAGCAGGCCCGGCACGCCGAGCATCGAATCCGGATTGAACGCCAGCGGATCGAGGAACGCGTCGTCGAGGCGGCGGTAGATCACGTCCACCGCTTTCGGGCCATCGGTGGTGCGCATGAAGACCTTGTCATCACGCACAAACAGATCCGCACCTTCCACCAGTTCGACGCCCATTTCTCTAGCCAGAAAGGCGTGCTCGAAGAATGCGCTGTTGAAGCGTCCCGGCGTCAGTACCACCACGCTCGGATCGTCAATCGGGCTTGAGCTTTTCAGCGTGTCGAGCAGCAGGTTCGGGTAATGATCGATAGGCGCGATACGCTGGGCGGAAAACAACTCCGGGAACAGACGCATCATCATCTTGCGGTCTTCAAGCATGTAGCTCACGCCGCTCGGTGTGCGCAGGTTGTCTTCGAGCACGTAATAGGTGCCGTCGCCGTCGCGCACCAGATCGACACCGGAGATGTGCGAATAGATATCGCGGTGCAGATCCAGTCCTTGCATCGCCAACTGATATTGCTCGTTGGCCAGCACCTGTTCGGCGGGAATGATCCCGGCCTTGATAATGCGCTGCTCGTGATAAAGGTCGGCGAGGAACATGTTCAACGCCTTGACCCGCTGAATACAGCCGCGCTCGACGATCCGCCATTCGCTGGCGGGAATACTGCGCGGAATGGTGTCGAAAGGAATCAGGCGCTCTGTGCCCTGCTCGTCCCCGTAGAGCGTGAATGTGATGCCGGCACGATGGAACAGCAGATCGGCCTCGCGGCGCCGCTGGGCCAACAGCTCGTCAGGCGTGTCAGCCAACCACCGGGCAAACTCCCGGTAATGCGGGCGGACCTGGCCGCCGGCATCGTACATCTCATCAAAATAGGTGCGGATCATGCCGTACTCCTTGTCACCCGGACATCCAGACCATCGCAAGGCCCGTGCCATCGGCATAAACGCTTTGATTTCAATCGGTTGGATAATCACGCCACAGTTGCCGCACCATTCCTGTGCGACAAATGCCCCAACCTGATTGCCCCCGCCTCATTGCGACGCAGTGCTGTCGCCTATCACCAGCATAGTCAGAGTTGATTTCACTGCTCCGGGCTGACTGCGGATAATCCGCACATCCGCTGGAAAACTTCCCCGGTGAAGTGTTCAGCCCAATCGATTCGGACTGTCGTCACAGTCCCTGCAGGCCGTAACCCTGACCGGTTTCCTCTCCTTATCGGTCTTCCCTTTTAGCCACCCTCTCCGGTGGCTTTTTTTTTGCCTGATTGAAACTTTGTGAAATAAAAACGAAAAGATCGCAGCCTTCGGCAGCTCCTACATTCAACCTGTGCAGGAGCTGCCGAAGGCTGCGATCTTTTGATCTTTAAAAACAACAACGGCCAACCCGAAGGTCAGCCGTTTTTCAACAATCAAACCTGGGATCAGTTCAAACGGTGGCGGTTACGCACCTCCTGCTTGACGCCCCAGCCTTCTATGATGCCACCCAAGGGCTCGACCACCGCCGAAAAGCCCTGCTCGAAATCGCCGATATCGTCATAGGTCGCGTACATCACTTTGCTCAATTCCAGAGACCAGGCACCGTCGTCGCGTGCGCTGACCTGGGCATTGATGGATTCACCGCGAAACTTGCCTGCCGCCCTGCGCGCCCGCTCCTCGTCCGGGAAAATGGCGTAAAACTCGATGGGATGGAATCGGGAAAAATCGAAACCGCCTTCTTTCATGCGGCGCAGAACATTGCTGCTGATGTCTTCTTGATAGGCTGTGCTCATGAATCGTCCCCCTCGGATAGATGGATAGACTTTCCGTATTCCCGCCCCGGGCCTTTGGCCAAAGTACTACGGCAACGTCGTTGCACGCGGGAAACAAGCATGTAGCTGACAAGACCAGACCTTAGCGATCCGTTCGCTGATCTCGCTTGCAGAGTAGCCCCAAGATAGAGCTGCTGCCAAGGCCTGGTGCTTCAAGTGACAGGAAGAATTTCAGATGGGAGTGATACTGCGGATTTCGATGCTGTTCTGGGTTTTCAGGCTTTTGACGCCTGCATCGGCAGTGCGCCCTTCCAGATCGTTCAGATCCAGTTCGGCGGCGACAGGCAGGAGCCGTTCCTTGATCAGTCGAGCAGCTTCATCGTCGCTTGGGCATTCCGCACGCTCGAAGACCTCATCGACAATTTCACCATGATCGTCCACGAAAGTGACTTTCCACTTTTGCATCGGTGCCTCCTCGATCAAACCCGCAAATGGGCTTACACCTATCTCGACTTTTGGCCGGATTGATCGTTCAAAAGGATTGCATCTGCCGAACATGAAAAAAAAGCCCGATGCAGGAGCTGCCGCAGGGGATTGCCTGCTTTTAGTCGTTGCCTGGCTTGTTGATCGCTTGCAGTACGTACTGCGGCAGCGCGAACGCACCGATGTGAATTTCCGGGTTGTAGTAGCGAGTGACAATGCCGCTGCCGATGAAACGCTGTCGCAGGGTTTCACGGCTCAACTTGCGGTACACCGGATTGGTCGAACCCCAAGCGAAAGTCATCGAGCCGCCGATATAGGTCGGAACAGCGGCCTGATAAAAATGCCAGTCCGGGAACAGGCTGCGCAGGCGGCCGGCAGTGGTTTTGACTTCGTCGATCTGCATGAACGGCGTGCCGTTCTGAGTGACGAGGATGCCGCCTTCGTTCAGGCAACGGTGGCAGGCCTGGTAGAAGTTTTCCGAGAACAACACTTCGCCCGGGCCGATCGGGTCTGTGGAGTCGGAGATGATCACATCGAATTTCTCGGTGGTGGTGGCGACAAAACGCATGCCGTCATCGATCACCAGGCTCAGACGCGGATCGTCGTAGGCGCCCATGGAATGGTTCGGCAGGAATTGCTTGCACATGTCCACCACGGTGCCGTCGATCTCGACCATGGTGATGTGCTCGACACTGCCGTGCTTGGCGACTTCTCGCAGCATGCCGCCGTCACCGCCGCCGATGATCAGCACGCGCTTGGCGGTGCCGTGGGCGAGGATCGGCACGTGGGTGAGCATTTCGTGGTAGATGAATTCGTCGGCTTCGGTGGTCTGGATCACGCCATCAAGCGCCATTACCCGGCCCATTCGCGGGTTCTGGAAGATCACCAGATGCTGATGTTCGGTGCGCACTTCGTGCAGCAGTTTTTCCATGCGAAACCGCTGACCGTAGCCTTCGTAGAGGGTTTCCAGGTACTCACTGGTTTTGGTGACGGTCATGGTGACGTGCTCCGATGAATGCGCGGGCGCCAATCGCGGCGACGATTGTCCGGGAAAGGCGCGCATTCTACGTTGCCGAAGATGACAGGTCGAACCTCACGCCATCGGCTCAACACAATCCCTGTGGGGGCTGAGCGATGGAGTCGGCGCGGTGAATAAATGAATCCGCAGTGATCCTATCGCTGGCAAGCCAGCTCCCACAGGTTTCGAGTTGTTTTCGAAAGTAGCGGCTAGATTCGGACATTCCCCCGCGGCCCGGCGATTGCCCAGATGATCAGGCCCAGCACCGGCAAGAGGATGATCAGCAGCACCCAGACAATTTTCATCCCGGTGGACGCGCCGCTTTTCAGCACATTAATGATGGCCCAGATGTCGAGGGCGAGAATGATCAGACCGATCAGACCGTTAAACGTCGAACCCATGGTGTCGCTCCAGAATAGTGGCATGCACTTTTAGGATAGACGGGCCAGCGCAGGGTTCCCTTTTATTGCGCTCAGACGTGAACGGCGATCTTCAGCGCTTCCAGCGACGGTGCGGCAGCGATGCCGACGTCGGCGCACAGTTCCAGCACCCGTGGCACATCGTTGCCGTAGACCAGCACCACTTGCAGTTCATCGTCGAGCAACTGGCTGAAGTTCATCAGCGTGTAACCGCCATTTTCCTTGCTCAGGCTGCTCATCTGCACCTGAATGCGGTTGAGTGCGGTCAACGCTTCGGTCCTGGCCAGTTGCTTGGGCTTGAGATTGAAATCCACGTCCGGGCCGAACGAAGCAACAATCTGCGCGAACAGATCGACGTAGGTGTCTGCCTGAAACAACACCGTTTCCGGCAGGCTGCCGACCACAACCCACTCGCCCAGCGGAATCGGGAATGTGTCGTCGTAGTTGATATCCGGATTGGCGGCCAGAAACGCATCGGCATCGGCGTAGGCCTGAGCGGCTTCATCGGCCACGTTCAGGATCTCGTCCTCGCCCATGCAGCCGGAGCTGATTTTGCTGATGAGTTCGGCGAGTGCGGCTTTCATGAGGGCGGATCCTGTGGCGAAGGTAGATTTTGAGGGCGCGAAGGATAGCGCAGAAAAGCAAAAGATCGCAGCCTTCGGCAGCCCATACAGGAGATCAGTGCAGGAGCTGCCGAAGGCTGCGATCTTTTGAATCGATCAACCCAGCAGTTTTTCCAGCTGCGCCGTGGTGTCGACCGCACCCATGGTTCGCGCCGCGTCCAGCGCCGTCACGCCATTGGCATCCTTGGCTTTCGGGTCGGCGCCCTTGCTGATCAGGTAGTCGACAATGGCAACGCGGTTGAACATCGCTGCCATCATCAGGGCCGTGCGGCCGTCAAAGGACGAACCTTCGATTTCCGCGCCCGCTTCAACGAGCGCCGTGACCACCGCCAGATCGCCTTTGAACGCCGCACCGGCAATCGGGCTCTGGCCGTTACCATTGCGCATCTCGGGATCGGCTTTGTGTTTAAGCAGGACTTGTACTGCGTCGATATGACCGTAATAGCTGGCCAACATCAGCAAGGTATCGCCCTTGCTGTTTTTCAGGTTGACCGGCAAACCGGCGCTGACCAAGCGATCGAGCATCTGGGCATCACCGTCGCGCGCCTTGTTGAAAACCTGCTCGGTGAATTCGGCAGCTTCTTCAGGGGTCATCTGGCGGCTTTGGTCGGACATGGGGCAACTCCACTTCGGTCAATCGGAAAGCCGACAGTTTCCCGAGCAAGACGATAGCTGTCACCCCCTTTTTCTCAAGATTGGCTATAGCCAGAATCAATAACGGTATTTGCCCTGATGAATTTCCGCCAAAACTTCATCGGTGACCTGCACGTAGGTCTGCGTGCCGGGCAACCAGGCGAAGATCGGGTCATCGCCCGTCTGGCCCGGATCGAAACCTTCTTTTTTCAGCCGGGTTTTCTGGTATTTGAAGGTGCCGGTGGTTTCCATTTTCACCTTGACCCGCAAAAACAACGGTACGGCGTAGGCCGGCATGCGTTGGCGTGCAAAGGTCAGCAGTTCTGCAAAATCCAGGGTCGCAAGAGATTCAGCCGGGGTTATCGCCGCCATCCCGGCGCGACCGTTGGTGTTGCATATTTCCACGCCATACGCCACCGCCTCGGAGATGTGCGGGTGCTGTAGCAGAAGGTTCTCGACTTCTGTGGTCGAAACGTTTTCGCCCTTCCAGCGATAGGTGTCGCCAAGCCGATCAACAAACTGGGCATGACCGAAGCCGATATTGCGCAGCAAGTCACCGGTATTGAAAAAACGGTCGCCTTTGTTAAACACATCGCCCAGCACGACCTTGGCGGTCTTCTGCGGATCGGTGTAACCGTCCAGCGGGGCCTTCTCGTCGATCCTTGCCAGCAGCAACCCCTGCTCGCCCTTGCCGACCTTGCGCATGAAACCGTCATCGCCACGAAGAGGTTCACCGCTGTCGTGATCGTAGGCGACCAACTCCCAGGCCATCAGGGAAAAGCCGATGGTGTTGTCAAAGTTGAGGATGTTGGTGAAGCCGATATTGCCGTCGCTGGCCGCATACAGTTCGCAAATGTGATCCACCGCAAACCGTGTCTTGAATTCCGCCCAGGCGCCCGGGCGTAAACCGTTGCCGATCATCTTGCGCACGCCGTGACGGTTGTCATCGGCACTGGCCGGTTGATCGACCAGATAGCGGCACAACTCGCCGACGTAGCCGATGGTGGTCGCGCGATAGCGGCGTACGTCGCTCCAGAACTGGCTCGCGCTGAATTTGCGGCGGATCGCAAAGCCCGATGCGCCATTGATCGCCGAGCCCCAGCACACGCAAAGGCCGGTGGCGTGGTACAGCGGCAAGGTGCAATAAACCACGTCGTCCGGGCGCATATTCAGCGCGATCATGCCGAAACTGGCGGAACTGCGCATCCAGCGACCGTGCTTGAACACCCCCGCCTTGGGCAGCCCGGTGGTGCCGGAGGTGTAAATGTAGAAACAAGGGTCATCGAAAAATACTTGCTGGCTGCTCGACGGATTATCGCTGCTGGCGTCGGCACTGGCGCTGATCAGATTGACATAGCCCTCGGGCGCAATGCCCGGGTGGCTGTAGGTGTCCTGATCGGCGACGAACCAAGTGCGCTGCGGCGCAATCGACACCTGCTCGCGCACCGCAGCAAATGCGGGCACCAACTCTTCGCCGACCACGATCGCCACCGGCGCTACAAGGTTCACGCTGTGGATCAGTGTGTCGCGGGTCTGCGAGGTATTGAGCAGCGCGCTGACAGCGCCGACCTTGGCCAGCGCCAGTATCGTCACCAGCAGTTCCGGGCGATTTTCAATGAACACCGCCACCACGTCGCCCTTGCCGATGCCCTGCCCGTTCAGATAGTGGGCGATACGATTGGCCCACTGGTTGACCTGCGTATAGGTCAGCAACACATCGCCCTGCAACAACGCCGGCCCATCGGGATTGCGCAGGGTCGCTTGCTCGAATGTCCAGCCAAGGCCACAGCTTTGGGTCGGATCCGTGACGTTGGCCACCTTCATGCCTTTGACCACCCGGGGGATGGCTCTGGCGATCGTCGGCAGTTTGCGGAGCATCATGCCCCAGGTAATCGTGTCGCTTGGCGCGTGACTCATGGAAGCTCCCCGGTCGGCCTTGGGATTGGCCGGTGTTTTTTATTGTCGGGCTGATGCGACTGGCGCTTTGTGGGCGCAGTCGAGACCGAAAATACGTCAGCGCTTCTCGGCCTGTACACGCGGTTTTTGCAATGTTTTGTATCCGCAAGCTCAACGGCGACGGCGTTGATCCTGGCTTTACCAATTGGTTCCGTAGAATCGACAACGATCCCGCAAAATGCAGGATGCACGATGGCCATTCATGCAGATTGCACGACCCGTTTAAATTTTAAGATATTTAACTTATTGATTTATAAGGATTTTAATTTTATCGACTGCTGGCACAATCACTGCAACCTCCTCTGCATGCTTGCCATTCAAGTGCATACGGAGCTGAAAAACATGAGCCTGATCCAAGAAAAATTTACCTCCCTGTTCTCCAACTTCGACGTCACCACTGCGCCGCGTCCCGATGGCGGGATTCTGCTGACCTTGCGCAGCGCCGACGGCAAAGTGTTCAAGCGCGCCCTCAGCTATCAACAACTGCATGCCGGCGACCAACTGTCGTGGGCGATCAGTGCGATTCGCCGTGACCTCGCCGAACAGGCCAGCGAGTTGCCGCAAATTGCGATGCTGCAGAGCCAGCAACGCTTTGCCCTGCCGACTTATCACTCGCTGTAATTCAAACCCCTTAAACAAAACAGGCCGTGAAGCATGCGCTTCACGGCCTGTTTGTTTGTGTGCCGTTTCCCTGTACAGGATTCAGCGCTTTAAAAGGCTTCCGGTTCTATGCCGGTGAAACTATCGACCGTCACATGCCCCGCCAACTCCCCGCCTTCACGGACCAAACCGCAGGTTTGCAAACCGGCAGCCTGAGCCGCATCGAGTTCCTGCACGATGTCCGACAGAAACAGAATCTGCGCAGCTTCAACGCCAATCGCCTGTTGAATGTTGCTGTAAGACTGTGCCTCACGCTTGGGCCCGGACGTGGTGTCGAAGTAACCACTGAACAGCGGAGTCAGATCCCCCGCCTCAGAACAGCCAAAGATCAGCTTCTGCGCCTGGATCGAACCGGACGAATACACAAACAGTTGATAACCCGCCTGATGCCAGCGTTGAAGTGCTTCAACAGCATCCGGGTAAACATGGCCCTTCAACTGCCCGGCCTGATAGCCCTGCTCCCAGACCATGCCTTGCAACGCCTTGAGCGGCGTGGTCTTGCGGTCTTCGGCGATCCAGCCCAAAAGAATCTCTACAACACGTTCAACATCAGCCTGCGGCTCGTTGCTGTCGCGGCGCACAGCGTCAAGTTGCTCGGCGACATCGGCTCGTTCGGCATTCTGCCGCACGAAGTCCGGCAGATGTTTGGCCGCATACGGGAACAGCACGTCGAAAACGAAACTTACCGCGCTGGTGGTGCCTTCTATGTCGGTAAGAATGACTTTGATCGACATCGGCTCAGTCCTCTAGACGCGGGAAGCGGCCAGCGATGTTTTCGCCGGTGAAACTGGCGACCCAACCGTCAGGATTGTTGAACAAGCGAATCGCAACGAAGTGCGGATGCTCGCCCATGTCGAACCAGTGTTTGGTGCCGGCGGGCACCGAGATCAGGTCGTTCTTCTCGCAGAGTACGGCGTAAACGTAATCGTCGATGTGCAGGGTAAACAGCCCACGGCCAGCGACGAAAAAGCGTACTTCGTCTTCGCTGTGGCGGTGTTCTTCAAGGAACTTGGCGCGCAATTCGGCTTTTTGCGGATGGTCGCTGTTAAGGCTGATGACATCGACAGTGATGTAACCGCGTTCGGTCATCAACGTGTCGATCTGCTCTTTATAAGCGCTGATGACTTCTTCCTGCGTCGCGCCGGGCTGGATCTTTGCGGCGGCTTGCCAGCGGTCGAAACGCACGCCCTGCTCGGCCAGGGTGGAAGCGATGTCTTCGAAATGGGTCAGCACCTTGTTTGGAATCTCAGGGCTGGAAATGTGATAGACGGACAGGCTGCTCATTGGGGCAATTCCTCGGTATCGGCCTTGCCGTCCGGTTCTTGCAGACCGGTCGGGCACAGCCTTTCATCAGGCAAACGGGCTGATTCTGGTGAAGTCAGCCTTGGCGGTTCATGACGCTGCGGGTTTTCAACTCGCATTCAAACAGGAATTCAAAGGCCTCGATCTGGCACAGCGCGTCGTTCATTTGTGCGCCCCAGGTGTAGAGGCCGTGGCCGCGAATCAGATAACCGACGCAATCGGAATGGGCGTCGAGCCAAGGCTGCACCTTGGCGGCGAGGCGCGCAATGTCCTGATCGTTGTCGAAAATCGGCACGCGCACCCGGGATTCATGGGTCGAGATGCCGCTGAAGGCTTTTTGCAACTCGTAGTCTTCGAACTCGATAAAGTCTTCCGGGGTCAGCCGTGACAGCACCGTGGCGTTCACCGAATGAGTGTGAAGCACCGCTCCGATTTCAGAGCGCCAGCTATAGAGCTGGGTGTGCAGCAGGGTTTCGGCGGACGGTTTTTTACCCGGCTCCAGACTGTTACCGGACAAGTCGGTGGCCAGCACATCATCCAGACCCAACTGGCCCTTGTGCTTGCCGGACACGGTGAGCAGCGCTTCGCTGGACGACAGGCGTGTCGAATAGTTGCTGCTGGTGGCCGGCGACCAGCCTCGACCGTAGAGAAAACGCCCGGCGTCGACGATTTGCTGGGCGAGTTGTTCACGCGTAAGACTCATGGCCTGTCCTCATGCATACGTGTGGCAATGATAACGGCAGCAGCGAGCGCCGCGAGACTGGCAATACTAAAGGTCAATGTCGAGCCGAGGACATTCCAGCTGTAGCCGGAATACAAAGCGCCCAACGCACCGCCGGTGCCGGCCAGTGCTGCATACAACGCCTGACCCTGACCTTGCTGCCGCGCGCCAAAGCTACGTTGCACGAACTGGATGGCAGCGGCGTGAAAGCTGCCGAAGGTCGCCGCGTGCAGAACCTGCGCGAACAACAGCACCCCCAGGAATTCGGCGAACGAACCGAGCAGTACCCAGCGCAGCGCCGCCAGCAGAAAACTGGCCATCAGCACCCGGCGCACCGAGATACGCGAAAGAATCCGGCTCATGGCCATGAACATCAGTACTTCGGCGACCACACCGACCGCCCAGAGCATGCCGATTACGCCGCGACTGTAGCCGAGGCGTTCCAGGTGCAAGGTCAAAAACGTGTAATAAGGCCCGTGACTCATCTGCATCAGCGCGACACAACCGTAAAACGCGAGAACGCCAGGACTGCGCAACTGCTTGAGAAAGCCCTCGCCGGTCGGTCGATTGCCCTGCGCCGGTTGCGCGTTCGGCACCCACAAGCTGCTGAGGACGATGCCGGCCATGATCAACACCAGCGCCGCCGGGTAGATGTCGAGGCTGAGCCATTCGAACAGGCGACCCAGCGCGACCACGGTGATGATGAAACCGATCGAGCCCCAGAGACGGATCTGGCTGTAACGGGAGGTCTGGCCCTGCAAATGCGCCAGCGTGATGACTTCGAACTGCGGCAACACCGCGTGCCAGAAGAACGCATGCAGCGCCATGACCATCGCCAGCCAGGCGTAGGTCTTGCTGACGAAAATCAAGGAAAAGGTCAGCAACGTGCATACCGCGCCGAAGCGCACGATGGCCAGGCGTTTGCCGGTGTAATCACCCAGCCAGCCCCAGATGTTCGGCGCTACACAGCGCATCAGCATCGGGATCGCCACCAGTTCACCAATGCGGGCTGCGCTGAAGCCAAGGTGATCGAAGTACAGTGCCAGGAACGGCGCCGTCGAGCCGAGCAAGGCGAAGTAGAACAGGTAGAAACTGGACAGCCGCCAGTAAGGGAGCGCCGCCACGCCGGTTATGCCGCGACGGCTTTGAGATCAGCCATTAAAGCTGCCCCAGCACCGGCGTGCTCACGCGCACATCGGCGTTCTGGCCACGGTGACGCAGCAGATGATCCATCAGCACGATGGCCATCATCGCTTCGGCGATCGGCGTGGCGCGGATGCCAACGCACGGATCGTGGCGGCCCTTGGTAATCACGTCGACCGGATTGCCATCGACGTCGATCGAACGGCCCGGGGTGGTGATGCTCGACGTCGGCTTCAGCGCCAGGTGCGCAACGATTGGCTGACCAGACGAAATACCGCCGAGGATGCCGCCAGCGTTGTTGCTGAGGAAGCCTTCCGGGGTCAGTTCATCGCGATGCTCGGTGCCGCGCTGGGCGACGCAGGCGAAACCGGCGCCGATTTCCACGCCTTTCACCGCGTTGATGCTCATCAGGGCGTGGGCCAGTTCCGCGTCGAGTCGGTCGAAAATCGGCTCGCCCAGACCCGGCATAACGCCTTCGGCGACGACGGTGATCTTCGCGCCCACCGAGTCCTGATCACGGCGCAACTGGTCCATGTAGGCTTCCAGCTCAGGCACTTTGTCCGGATCAGGGCTGAAGAACGCGTTCTCTTCGACCGAATCCCAGGTCTTGAACGGGATTTCGATCGGGCCGAGCTGGCTCATGTAGCCGCGAATGACGATGCCCTGGCTCGCCAGATATTTCTTTGCAATCGCACCGGCCGCCACGCGCATCGCAGTTTCGCGAGCGGAGCTACGGCCGCCGCCACGATAATCGCGCTCGCCGTATTTGTGGTGATAGGTGTAGTCGGCGTGGGCCGGGCGGAACAGATCCTTGATTGCCGAGTAGTCCTTGGACTTCTGGTCGGTGTTGCGGATCAGCAGGCCGATGGAGCAACCGGTGGTGCGCCCTTCGAACACGCCGGAGAGGATTTCGACTTCGTCGGCTTCCTGACGCTGGGTGGTGTGGCGGCTGGTGCCTGGCTTGCGGCGATCGAGGTCGCGCTGCAGGTCTTCGATGGAAATCTCCAGGCCCGGCGGGCAGCCGTCGACAATGGCGACCAACGCCGGACCATGGCTTTCGCCAGCGGTGGTGACAGAGAACAACTTGCCGTAGGTATTGCCGGACATGCAGGACGCTCCGTGAAATCAAACCCAAATTCGTGATGCGCGCCAGTATACGCAGGCTAACCGAGTAGTTCATCCTCGAACCTTAGCGGTGTTGGCGAGTCCAACCGGCACCTTGGCGAATGATGGCGTGATGATGCTGCGAGTTTTGATCTTGAGTCTTACCCTCTTTACTGGCTTTGCCCAGGCGACAGTCCTACAGCGTCCGATGACTTTGGACACGGGTAGCGGAGAACTTTTCGGTTCGCTGTTGCTGCCCAAGTCCGACAGTCCGGTGCCGGTTGTCCTCATTATTTCAGGCTCAGGTCCTACGGATCGTGACGGAAACAACCCCGACGGCGGGCGCAATGACAGCCTTAAACGGCTGGCGTGGGTGCTGGCCAAACACAACATCGCCAGCGTGCGTTACGACAAACGCGGTGTTGCTGCGAGCCTCGCCGCCACGCCTGATGAGCGCAATCTGTCGGTGGAAGCCTATGTCGCCGACGCCCAGGCCTGGACGCGTAAGCTCAAGGCAGATCCACGGTTCGGCCAACTGATTCTGCTCGGCCACAGCGAAGGCGCGCTGATCGCCACGCTGGCCGCGCCGGGTGCCGATGCCGCTGCGGTTATTTCCCTGTCTGGCAGCGCCCGGCCGGTCGATCAGGTGATCCGCGAGCAACTGGCCCGCAGCCTGCCGCCGCCCTTGATGCTGCGCAGCAACGAACTGCTCGACAGCCTCAAGGCCGGTCATACCGACGACAACGTGCCGGGGCCGTTGCAAGTGATTTTCCGCCCGAGCGTGCAGCCGTATCTGATTTCGCTGTTCCGGCAAGATCCCGCACAAGCGTTCGGGCAGTTGAAAATGCCGGCATTGATTGTCCAAGGCAGCAACGACATTCAGGTCGGCACCGAGGACGCGAAGCTGCTCAAGGCTGCCAAACCGGACGCCGAACTGGCGGTGATCGAAGGCATGAACCATGTTCTGCGCATCGTGCATAACGATATGAAGCGGCAATTGGCCTCCTACAAGGACCCGAATTTGCCGCTGGCCGCTGAACTGGGCAGCAAAATCATCGAGTTTATTGACGGACTTCGCACCCGTTAACGGGTGTTTCCCCTCCAGTCCTGAAGAAAGCGGCCGATAAGCCTTTGTCGCCAGCGTATCGGCTGGCGACAAGCAGGGCTTGGACAGGATCTCGCCGTTATGACTGATACCCAGACTTCACCCGACACCACCGCTGAAAAAGACGCACCGCCAGCGGTCGAGCTGCCGTGGGCGGATGTCCACGTCGAGCACCACAAGATGCTCCGCCTGGCCCCGCTGCAGACCGATCGCAATACCGGCGGCCGGCCGTTGCGTTTTGTCGAATTCGGTTACGCCGAACGCAACAGCAAAGAAAAAAGCCTGATGCGCATGGCGATCAAACTGCCGAACCAGCGCGTTCGCAAAGAGCAGAATCATCTCGATGTGTGGGTCGATCACACCACCAAGCGTGTGTACTTCGGTCCGGACAGCGGCTTGCAGATTGAACCGTTGAACCGTGGCATCGGCCGTTTCATGGCCGCACAAGGTATCAACTGGGCAAAGAAACGCTGGCCGACTTACACCGTCGACGGCATGGACTTGAACAACAAGGACGCGCTGAACGAAGACACCCGCCTGCGTCGTGATCATTTCCTGAAAGTCCACGGTTTCGAAGTGGTCTACGCCGATGCCCAGCATTTGAAGGGCAGCATCAAGGAGGCTCAGGTCGGTGACTTGCTCGGCGACTGGAACAGCGAAAAGCTGCAGATCGTCGAGATTCTTGAGGCGGCGCAGATGCTTCAGCAGGCAGAGCAGAACCTGGCCGAGCAGGAAGTGAAGCTGAAGAAGCAAGAAGAGAAAGTCAGCAAGTTCAAGCGTGAAGACGCCGGGCTGCGCTTCACCATTACTTGTCTGGTGGCGTTTGCGGTGTTTCAGGCCGGATTGTTGATCTGGATTGCTACGCACCGGTAAATCAAAAGATCGCAGCCTGCGGCAACTCCTGCACCGATCTCTGCAGGAGCTGCCGCAGGCTGCGATCTTTTGCTTTTAAACCCGAGAAGCGAACAGCGCCTGATGATCGCGGCACTGCTCCGCCGTCAACATGAACACGCCATGCCCGCCGCGCGCGAACTCGAGCCAGGCGAAGTCGACTTCCGGGTACAACGCTTCAACGTGCACCTGGCTGTTGCCCACCTCAACGATCAGCAAGCCCTTCTCGATCAGATGATCAGCCGCTTCGGCGAGCATCCGGCGCACCAGATTCAAACCATCATCACCGCAAGCCAAGCCCAGCTCCGGCTCATGCTGGTATTCGTCCGGCATGTCAGCGAAATCTTCCGCGTCGACATAGGGCGGGTTCGACACGATCAGGTCAAAACGCTGGCCCGGCAACCCGTCGAAACCATCGCCCTGCACGGTATACACACGCTCATCAACGCCGTGGCGCTCGATGTTCTGGTTAGCCACTTCCAGCGCTTCGAACGACAGATCCGCCAATACGACTTCGGCGTTCTGGAATTCGTAGGCACAGGCAATGCCGATGCAGCCAGAGCCGGTGCACAGGTCAAGAATCCGCGCAGGCTCAGTGCCGATCCACGGCGCAAAACGGTTTTCGATCAGCTCGCCAATCGGTGAACGCGGAATCAGCACGCGCTCGTCGACGATGAACGACATGCCGCAGAACCACGCCTCCCCCAGCAGATAAGCGGTCGGGATGCGCTCTTCGATGCGGCGTTTGAGCAAGCGTTGCAGGTTGACCAGCTCATCATCCTCCAGCGCGCAATCGAGATAGCTGTCGGCGATTTCCCACGGCAGGTGCAGCGCACCCAGCACAAGCTGCCGGGCCTCGTCCCAGGCATTGTCGGTGCCATGGCCGAAAAACAGATCCTCCCCATGGAAGCGGCTGACGGCCCAACGGATGTGGTCGCGCAGGGTACGAAGTCGGGAAGTGATCACGGGGGCAGAACTCCAGAAAAAACGACTGGCGATTCTACCAGCCAAAACGCGCCACGACGACGCAGGAAAAACACCGGCGCGACGGTAGGAGATTTCTATTTTTTTCATCAGCTATTGAACAGAACGTGTAACTTGACAAGGCTGCAGGCCAGTAACGACGGCACCTACGATGGTAGCGATTCACAGAACCGCTCAGCCAGAGGACAATGTCGCAAAAGCCCCACCCCAAGGAGCCCCAGAATGTCCGTTCCAAAAACGATGTTTCAACTCAGCGGTCGCGGTTACGCAGCGGCCACACTGAGCCATGCCACTGTGGTCATCATCGATGCCCAGAAAGAGTACCTCAGTGGCCCGCTGGCCCTGAGCGGCATGGACGCGGCCGTCGCGAACATCAAACAAGTGGTCGCCGCGGCCCGTGCAGCCGGTCGGCCGATCGTGCACGTGCGTCATCTCGGCACCGTTGGTGGCCTGTTCGACCCACAAGGCGAACGCGGTGAGTTCATCCCCGGCCTCGAACCGCAGGGCGATGAAACCATCATCGATAAATTGCTGCCGAGCGCATTCCATGGCACCGAATTGCTTGACCGCCTGCAGAATCTTGGCTCGCTGGATCTGATCGTCTGCGGTTTCATGAGCCACTCAAGTGTCAGCACCACTGTGCGGGCGGCGAAGAATCTGGGTTTCCGTTGCACGCTGGTCGAAGATGCCTGTGCCACCCGTGACCTGCCGTTCAAGGGGCGCGTACTCAGTGCCGAACTGGTGCAGGAAGCCGAAATGGCGATCATGGCCGACAATTTCGCTACCCTCGCCTTGACTCAAGACTTGATCTGATTGGCTCTGATGAGCGGCTCACGGCGCCGCTCATCCGCAAAATCCTCTCATTTGCCGCAAATGCCATAGCCTCAGGAACAACCCGGTCAACTCCCGGTCGAAGGGCCGATACCCATTGAGGAAGGTCGGAATGAAGTTATCCGATGGATTTGACGCACGCCGCTTGCGGCCCAAAGGCCAAAGCAACTGGCGTTTTCGCTTCGGCGCTGCGATCGCCGCCATTCTGGCGACGTTCGGTGTGCTGCTGGCGATGGCCGGGGCCGCCAGCCTGCTCGGGCGCCCACCAGCGCTTGGTGATTTGAATGCTACGCCGACGGGCTCGGCGATCATTCTGGCAGTCGGCTTGGTGTTTCTGTATTTCGGCGTGGCCCTGTGGCGTCGCTGCCGTCGTCGCGCCCGGCAATCGCGGGAACTGAACATGTCCCCGCACCTGATGAAAAAACACGACTGACTCGATGGCCTGGCTTTTTTGCCGGGCCGTTTTGTTTCGACTTGGGTAAACTGGCCGCCCTTCGCGGAGGCTGACATGCAAGACGACGATTTTTCCCTGTTCAAAAGTGCGATCCAAGGCGTCAAGCCAATCAAGCACGACCGCGCCGACACCGGCAAACCCAAGGCCGACCGCGCACAGATCGCCAAGCTGCGTCAGTCCGCTACCGTGCGCACCGAAACCACCACCGTTGATGGTTTGTCCGATCAATTCGTGATCGACGTCGGCCCGGAAGACGAGTTGATGTGGGCGCGCGACGGGGTGCAGGAAAGTCAGATGCGCAAGCTCAAGGTCGGCCAGATCCCATTCGAAGGCAGCCTCGACCTGCACGGCATGAGCGTGGAAAAGGCCCGGGAGACTCTCTGGGCATTTCTTGCCGAAGCGACCAAATTCGAAATTCGCTGCGTGCGCGTCACCCACGGCAAGGCTGTGCGGCTGGACGGCAAACGGCCGATGATCAAGAGCCACGTCAACACTTGGCTGCGCCAACACGCCCAAGTGCTCGGTTTCTGTTCGTGTCAGGCGAAACACGGCGGTGCCGGCGCGGTTTACGTGATGCTTAAACGCACCATGATGGAAGGTCGCGACGAATAATCCCGTTACACCGAACCTGCAGGGTTGTGTCCGCCACCGTACCCTTGCCCTTTGCGAAAATCCCCACAGGTAGTTTCATGTCCCTGGAACAGAATTACACCGCGACTCGAGGTGTTCAGTAAGTTATCAGGGCCAATTAATTCGATGACTTAGATCCAGGCCATCATTGCTTAACCACGCCAAAACACGGTAGTTGGCACAAGAGAGTCCTTCACTGTCTCTCCTATAAGCCCCGCAGCGTTCGCTACGATTCGGGGCTTTTTATTTCGTCGCGAATGATTGAGCCGAACGCCAGTTTTCCGCCAAAAGCAAAAGTGGCGTGCTTCTGATCAGGACTGATGTGACTCGCCTCATTTGCCCTGCGACTGCACAGAAATGAGCGCTAACGACCCAAAACGTGGCACCAAAAACACTTTTAAATACCCTGACCTACAGCGATTGCTTGTGTGGCAATTATCAGAATCTTCTTATATAAGCCTTCAGATTATTTTGACAAACTTCTCATACCCATTGAATTTAGTTGAGAAATCATGCGTGCGTCTATTTGTTTTTACTATGACTACATTGAGCAGTTTATTCCATGCCATGATTTGTGAAGCGGCTACAATGTGCTCAGTGAATAACGAGGCACGGGTTACTATAAGAGCGCCGCGCTATGTGACTATTCCTCGCGACACTCCAATTGGCACTGAAATTTTGAGTGGGGGTCAGGGCGGCTACACCGAAGAAATTTCAATTACATGCTCAACGCGTGCGTACTTTCGTTTTGAAACCAGGAATATCTTGCCGGGGATTGCAATTAAATTCACTGGCCCGCCTCCATTTGATCAAATAAGTGGCAAATTGCTCCCCGTGGGAACAACAAAGATCAGCGCTGGAATGTATTATTTCTCATTGACAAAAACAGCAGAGATAACGCCTGGGGAAATAGCAGGCGGAAGAATATCAACGATCTACGCTGGAGATAAAAAAGTTATGGATTTAATGATGGAAAGCGTTACTGTAAGGACTGAATCTTGCGAGACTCCATCCATAAATGTATTAATGGGGAACAACTACAAACTGGCAGACTTGGACAAACCCCAAAGCAAGACTCAACCCATTAAGTTTAAAATTGCATTTAATAATTGTGGCCAAAGTATAAAAAACATCAGCTACAAGCTCATGCCGACCTCGTCAATTTTCGATGAGCAACAGGGGGTTATCAATCTGAACGGGACATCAACAGCCAGAGGTGTAGGACTGCAGATTACGAACACGGATGGCCAACCAGTAAGATTTAATACCAACATGCGTTATCAAGACTTTAGACCCGGCGAAAAAGACCCCTCAATTAATCTTTACGCCAACTACTATCACTTGGCAAACGAAAGATTAGAAGCGGGAACAGCTAACGCTGACATTGTATTTTCTGTTAATTATTTATAGCCCGAGCGAGTTCGTCGCGACGCACGAGGAGGACCTAGATAGGGAGAAGCGACCGGTCAACGTGTGTCGCATCGTCGCGGTCTACCCGATCGAGGTGCGCACTAAAACCCGCAACGGGTACCAGGTCATGCTCAATAGCTGTGCGAGCAGGCCGAACTGAAGGCGCAATAACGCGCCTTGCAGGGCTGCCGCAAAAGCGCCGAATCGCCCTACGTGCTCCCGCCTACCAAGAACGTTGAGTTCATTCAGCAATCGACCTTCACCGACAAACACTTCCAGGCTGCACTGACCGAATTGGGGATTCGCGCCCACCGGCAATACAACTGCCGACACACATACGCTACCATGTGCCTCATGGCGGGTATGAACCCTGCGTTTATTGCCACTCAGCTTGGTCATAGCGTTCAGATGTTGCTATCGACTTTCGCCCGATGGATCAACTCCAGCACTGACTGGGGTGATCTCGGAAAGCCCGAAAACAGCTTGATTGGTACAAAATTGGTACAGACAGAAACAGTACCCCTCTGAAACCCTTATGGAATCAGCCCCTGTGACACTGGAACAGAACTACACCGCGATTCTCGGCCAATTGGGCGAGGACGTCTCCCGCGAGGGCCTGCTCGACACGCCAAAGCGTGCCGCCAAAGCCATGCAGTACCTCTGCCGCGGTTATGAACAGACGCTCGAAGAGGTCACCAACGGTGCCCTGTTCAGCTCCGACAACAGCGAAATGGTGCTGGTCAAGGACATCGAGTTGTACTCGCTGTGCGAACACCACCTGTTGCCGTTTATCGGTAAGGCGCATGTCGCATATATCCCGAGCGGCAAAGTGCTGGGCCTGTCGAAGGTCGCGCGCATCGTTGACATGTACGCGCGCCGCCTGCAGATTCAGGAGAACCTCAGCCGCCAGATCGCCGACGCGGTGATGCAAGTCACCGGTGCGCTGGGCGTTGCCGTAGTGATCGAGGCCAAGCACATGTGCATGATGATGCGCGGTGTCGAGAAGCAGAATTCGTCGATGATCACTTCGGTGATGCTCGGTGAGTTCCGTGAAAACGCAGCGACTCGCAGCGAATTCCTCAGCCTCATCAAGTAACTCGTCACACAAAAAAACCGGCGTTGATCGCCGGTTTTTTTTCGTCCGTGAAAAATCGGGTAAGCTGCGCGCCTTCTTCAATGTCCCTGTGAGGCTTGTAACGTGTTCGTCAAAGCGCTTCGTGTCGGTCTCGGCCAACTGATTATCTTCATCGATTTCCTCACCCGTCCGGGCAAGAAAAAACGCCCCGCCGCCGAACAGGCTCAGGTCGACAGTGCTGCGAAGGATCTGACCTTGTATCAGTTCCACGCCTGTCCGTTCTGTGTAAAAACCCGCCGTACCTTGCGTCGCTTGAATGTGCCGGTGGCGCTGAAGGATGCGAAGAACAACGAGCAGGATCGCCAGACGCTGCTGGAACAGGGTGGCCGGATCAAAGTGCCGTGCCTGCGCATTGAAGAGAATGGCCAGACAACCTGGATGTATGAATCCAAGGTGATCATTGATTATCTGGATAAGCGATTTGCGGCGGTCTGATGGTTTTGTGAAGGGGCTGATGGCCCTATCGCTGACAAGCCAGCGATGAGACCCGCCAACCAACACAAATTTCAGACAAAAATAAACCGGCCCTTGAGCCGGTTTATTTGTTTTCAGGCCGCCTCAGCCGCCTGCGCCTTGCGCACTACCGCCGCCAATCGCTTGAGCCCTTCATCCAGTCGTGCCGGATCGATATGACTGAAGTTCAAGCGCAAATGCCCGAGATTTTTATCGGGATCGGGAAAGAACGGCTCACCCGGCATAAACGCCACATCATTGGCCAGCGCTTCATTGAGCAATGAGCGCGTGTCCATCGGCAGCTTCAACGTCAGCCAGAAAAACAGCCCACCCTGCGGCACGTTCCAATCGGCCAGGTCGGCAAAATGCGTTTCCAGCGCCGATTGAAAACCATCGCGCCGTTCACGGTAAAAACCGCGCAAATCACTCAAATGCTGCTGATATTTCTCACTGCCGATCCACTGCAAAGCCTGCCATTGGCCGATGCGATTGGTGTGCAGATCCGCTGATTGTTTGAGCTTGAGCAGGTGCGGAAACAGATCCGGGCTGGCAATCAGGTAACCGACACGCAAACCGGGCAGTAAGGTTTTCGACACGGTGCCGGTGTAGATCCAGCTGGATTTTTTCAAGCGTCCGGCAATCGGTTTGGCGCTCCCGCCGTCGAACGTCAGTTCGCGATATGGCTCGTCTTCGATCAGGGTTACGCCGAATTCGTCGAGCAGTGCAGCGACGGCGGCACGTTTGGATTCGCTGTAGCGCACGGCGGACGGATTCTGGAAGGTCGGGATCAAGTAGATGAACGCCGGACGATGCTGCTCCAGGCGGCTGCGCAGTTGCGCCAGGTTCGGCCCATCGGACTCTTGCGCCACGGTCAGGCAATCGGCGCCGAACAATTGAAATATCTGCAACGCGGCCAGGTAGGTCGGCGCCTCCAACAAGATCTGGGTGCCTTTGTCGATGTACAACTTGGCCGCCAGATCGAGAGTCTGCTGCGAGCCGCTGACCACCAGCACCTGGCTCGCTTCGCAATCCAGCCCCAGCGCCCTCGCCTCTGCGGCCAAGGCTTCGCGCAATGCCGGCTCGCCCTCGCTCATGCCGTACTGCCCGAGTGACAGCGGCATATCGGCCCATTCGACTTTCGGCAGCATGGCTTCAGCAGGCAAGCCGCCAGCAAACGACATCACTTCCGGACGCTGGGCCGCGGCGAGGATTTCACGGATCAAAGAACTTTTAAGGCGCGAGACACGTTCGGAAAAAGCCATGGAGGTCACCGGTAGCGAGGCACGTGAAAAATGAGTCAAACTTGTTGACTGAAATTACGCCAGCTTGAGCGAGTACGTCAACATGATTGACCTTAAAGACCCCAACAGTCAGCAGCAGGCCATGGAAGCTTTTTTCTTCGGCTATCAGGCCTTCACCGCCAAGGCTGACGAGATGCTGGAGCGCCGCGGCCTGTCGCGGGTGCATCAGCGGATTGTGTTTTTTATCGCCCGTTATCCGAATTTGAGCGTGAAGGAATTGCTCGCGTTGCTCGGGGTGAGCAAGCAGGCGTTGAACATGCCGTTGCGGCAATTGCAGGAAATGCATCTGGTGGACAGCGTGGCGTCGCAGGCGGACAAGCGTAAACGATTGCTGGAATTGACGCCGGAAGGTGCGAAGTTTGAACAGGCGTTGCGGCGCGAGCAGGTGAAGTTGCTGGAGCGGGTGTTTGCCGAGGCCGGGGAGGCGGCGGTGAATGGGTGGCTGGCGGTGAATCTGGCGCTGGGGAACAGTCAGACTGCTGTCGACTGAGCGATATATCCCTATCGACGGACCTTTCGTAAACAAAATCAAAAACAATATTTGCTTTATTTGTACACAAAAGCATAATCCACAGCGTGCGAGTTCCTGACCTCATGGTCAACAAATTCGCGTATGCCTCAAAGGGCCGCTGCCACCCCTCATGGGTCCGGCCCTGGAAATAACAATAAAACTCTTGAGGAGTACTCGCTGTGGAAAGCCGCAAATCCGAAGCATCGACGCTGGATCTCTCGCCGCCATTACGCACTGGCTTGCTTGAGCGCCTGTTTAAACTCAGCTTGCATGGCACCACGGTGAAGACCGAGCTGATTGCCGGTCTGACAACCTTCATCACCATGGCCTACATCATTTTCGTCAACCCGAACATCATGGCCGATGCCGGGATTGATCACGGTGCAGCCTTTGTCGCCACCTGTATCTCTGCCGCGTTGGGCTGCCTGTTGATGGGGCTTTATGCCAACTGGCCGGTGGGGCTGGCGCCGGGCATGGGCCTCAACGCGTTCTTCACCTACACCGTGGTCGGCACCATGGGCTACAACTGGGAAACCGCGCTCGGTGCGGTGTTCGTCTCAGGCGTGCTGTTCATGATCCTGACCTTCTCGCGGATTCGCGAATGGCTGCTCAACAGTATTCCGGTCAGTCTGCGTTATGCGATGGGTGCGGGAGTCGGCCTGTTCCTCGGGCTGATCGGTCTGAAAACCGCCGGCATCGTCGTCGATAGCCCGGCTACTTTGATCAAACTCGGCTCCCTGCGTGAACCCGGCCCGCTCCTCGCCGCCATCTGCTTCCTGATGATCGCGATCCTCAGCTACCACCGCGTATTCGGCGCGATCCTCATCAGCATCATCACCGTGACCCTGGCCGGTTGGGGCCTGGGCCTGGTGCACTATGAGGGCATCATGTCCGCCCCGCCGAGTCTGGCACCGACCTTCATGGCGATGAATGTGGCCGGCGTGTTCAACGTCAGCATGATCAGTGTGGTGCTCGCCTTCCTCTTCGTGCACATGTTTGACACTGCCGGCACCCTGATGGGCGTTGCCCAGCGCGCCAATCTGGTGAACGCTGACGGCCGTATCGAAAACCTCTCCCGCGCGATGAAGGCCGACAGTGCTTCCAGCGTATTCGGTGCCGTGGTTGGTGTCCCTCCAGTAACAAGCTATGTGGAAAGTGCTGCCGGCGTGGCCGCTGGTGGTCGGACTGGTCTTACCGCAGTCACCGTAGGTGTGCTATTTATAGCGGCAATGTTTTTCGCACCGCTGGCCGGCATGATTCCCGCTTATGCCACCGCCGGTGCACTGATCTACGTTGCGATGCTGATGATGGGCGGCATGGCCCATATCGAATGGGATGAAGCCACCGACAGCATTCCGGCGATCGTCACCGCGATCATGATGCCGCTGACCTTCTCGGTCGCCGATGGCATCGCGCTGGGCTTCATCACCTACGTGGCGCTGAAGGCCGGTACCGGCAAGTACAAGGAAATTTCTGTCAGCCTGTGGGTGCTCTGCGCGATCTTCATCGCCAAGTTCATCTTCTTGTAAGCGTTACGCGGTTCAAGCTTCAAACCAGCCTCACCCTTGCGGGTGGGGCTTTTGCACATTCGTAAGACCAACAAAAACAGGGAGCAAAGTGATGAGTCTGGAAACCTGGCTGCTGTTCAGCGGCGCTGCACTGGTGGTGATCCTCATACCGGGGCCGCTGTCGTTGCTGATGATCAGCAACAGTCTGAATTACGGTTTGCGCCGTTCTTACCCGGCGTTTCTCGGCGGCGTGATTGCCTCGATCTGCTTGCTCAGTGCTTCCGCGCTGGGTCTGGGCGCCCTGCTGCTGGCGTCGGAAAAACTGTTCAGTGCCCTGAAGATTGTCGGCGCGCTCTACCTGTTCTACCTCGCCTGGCAAAGCTGGCAGCAATCGCGCCAGCCCTCGACAGGCGCCGAAGTGCCGCAAGCGGCGCCTGTGCCACGTTTCCGTGCGTTGTTCGGTCGAGCTTTCGTACTGGGCGCGAGCAACCCGAAAGACATTCTGTTCTTCGCCGCATTCCTGCCACAATTTCTCAGTGCCGAACAGCCGTTCCTGCCACAGCTGCTGATCATGATAGCGACGTGGACGGTATTGGATCTGTTGTGCAAGCTGACTTACGGGCTTGGCGCCCACGGCGCAGCGCGCTATCTGCGCAGCGGTAAAGGCCAAAGTTGGTTCAATCGAATCAGTGCCGGTTTGTTTGGTGGTGCCGGCGCTGTGTCTTTGCTCAGCAGCCACTGATCTGATTAAACAAATATCGATCATTGTTTATCTTGAAACCCTGAATGCACACTTTGAATTCAGGGTTTTTTATTAGCTGTTTAATCTTCGCCAAACATCGATAAACGCAGAACAACCACTGCCGACAACTGTAATACATCGCAACAACCCCTCGATATACAACAGATGCAACACATCACTAACATCTCCCCGCCCGCTGAATAACGGGCTTGCGGCACATGAGTGAATACTGGACAGCGATAAAAATCGCGCGCTTGAATATTCATGACTGAAAGTCTTAAATCGCTGAGCCTATTACTAACATCGTTACTTCCAGCTCAAAGGCTGCCGTTATTGCGCGCACTTTCATTGCCTTGCTCCGCCGGGCCGCCTTCGAGTGTCCCCACGCCTGTCGACAGATAATTTTTTCTTTGAAACTTCAATCAACGGATTAATAGTTTATGGCCAAACCTCCGAAAAAGATTTCTGGTTCTATCGATGCCGATAAACCCGTTAAATCTGCAACGCCCGTACCAGACCCGCCCTCAGGGCACCCTCGGCTTACCAACCCTCCTGAGACATATCTGTCAGGCAGCGAGTTGACGCCTGACATACCATTTTCCAATGCGACCAAAGGCCCAGACGCTCTCCTGCCGCGTGTGGTCATCAATGAAATGCCAGCCCCTCACATCGAAAGCTATCAATCCGCCAGCGGTGAAATCGCCTGGCCTAAAGAGCGCTATGCAGAGCTGGTTCCTTTCGGAACCGAGACAGGACTTTACAAAGGGCCGGATGCGCGAATCTACGCCGAAATTGGTGCGGAAGGCCGGTTCCTGGTCGAACAGAACCCGCAGGGCGTCTACCATGTGCCCCTTTCCTTCGCCCCCGGCGTTCCCGGGCCGATCCTGGCGAAAATCGCAGGTCAGCCGCGTTGGCGCATTGAACGTCCAGGTTGGCAGTCCCCGCCCAAACCTTCGCAATCGCCACCCTACATTGCACCAGAACTGGCCACGCTGCTGACCAGGGCCGAACTCTCGGCGGACGGCATCCGCTATGACAAGCATAAAAAGACGTATGTCGATTTGGCAGAAGGCACTGTCATGGTTGGCAAAAACCGTGCTGGCGTCTATCAAGAGACCTCTGCCAGCGAACTGTCGCCCTCCGGTGCCGAGGTTGAATTGATCCCGGGTATGAAACTCTGGCGCCGCAAGGCTCAGGACCTGCCGCGTGAACAAACCCCGCCAGCGTCAGCTCCGCATCCCGCTGCAGAGTCTGATGAACCGACGCCGCATCCAGGCAAGCGGCCTCGACTCGACGAGGCCCAAGACACAGCTCACTCACCGACCGCTGACACTGCCCCGTCGCCGGATCAAACGCCTTACTTCTGGTTGTCCTGGGGGCTTTTGAACCAGCCAACCTCGGGAGAGTCGGTACAACTGGGCTGGCTTCACTACCCGATCGTGCCGATGGGTACTGCCCCCAACCGCCTGCCCAAGGTGTACTTCCTGCAACACCCGGAATTTGCGCCAGCGCATTTCGACGCCTTTGAGCACATGTTGCAGCAAGCACCTTCCCTGCAACCCGTAGCAACGTTTCGCATTGGCCACGAACCGGGTGAAGTTCGGCCCGGCAAGCGGTTCTTCGAAAAGCCGCTCTCGCAGTCCGTCGCCGAAACCTTTGTGGATTTTTCCGCCTTCACCTCACGGGCCGTAGCCCGACGGATATTCGAACTCTCGGATGACTCCCCCGTCATCACCGCCACCGGCCTCATCAACATTCAGGCGGTGTTGCACCAGTGGAACCAGAAGCCATTTCCCACCACGCCGGCGTTTGCCGATCCGATGAACATGCTACCTGTCGCCTCCATTATCGAAGCGGACGGCATCAAAGCTATCAAACTGAAACCGCAAGTTGAAGGTGAGTTGCAACGGCTCACCTTCGATCCGCAACACTTCGCGTTCGAATGGAAGCACTACAAAACAGATCCAACGGACTACAACCTTCGGCGCCTGATCGGTGCCTTGCTGATTCGCAGCGGCTACGACGTTTTTCCGCTGACCCACGAACATCGCAGACCTGCGTTGGTATTCAGGCGCGAGAGCCATGACAAGGTGTTCTTCCTGACGCTGGGCGTGATCCAGCATGACGTCGTGGTGCATCACACGGTACCAGGCACCGAACTGGCCGATCCTGCCCTGCCAGACCGGATCGGCAGTGCCGCCCATCTCGCACTGAAAACCGCGCAGGCACAAAACAATGTGGTGTGGCTCATAGGCGGAGTATTGAAGACCGAGCCAGATGCTGACTCGGTATTTATTCTCAGAGAACGCTGAAAACAAGGTAAACCCTCATCGATCCGGCGATGAGGGTTCCGATGCCCTCCCCCCCCCCATTCGCCGCAATGCCCTGCAATAACTGGCAGCGAAGCCATATATATATACCGCCCCCGCACTCTCGCGCTTGCCCAACATTAGCCCTCTTGAAACCCCTCGCGCGCTTGCAAAGCACGCTGCTCTGCCGGTTCGCCTGATCAATTTCGGGCGCCCGGTGCAGATCAACGGATGCGCACTTCATCGGAGCAATTCAATGGCTAAACCACCCAAGAAGATTCCCGGTTCAACGACGGCTGATGCCTCGACGACCACAACAAGAGCGCAATCTGATTCGCCAGAGAGCCCCCGCGGTGATATCGCGCACTCTCTTCCAGACATGACGGGCGTTGATCCGACGCCCGACTCCTCTTCATCAACCGTCCAGTCCGAGAGAGTCGGACAGCGTCCAAGCGTGATCGTGAGCCATATGCCAGAACGTCAACAAGCTCCGTCTGCGCACCACGCGAGCATGGACAGATCAGCCGATTCGTCGACACTCCAGGCGAGTGCTGTAGAGACGCCCATCGACACCGGCGTACATCCGCGCATTTACCTTGATGTTGAAGTGGCAGCCCTGCTGACCAATGCGCAAAGTTCGCCAGAAGGCATCCGCTACGACAAACACAAAAAAACCTATGTCGACATGGAAGCCGGAACCGTCATGGTACGCAGGAACCCGGATGGCAGTTTTCAGCAGACGCATGCCGGTGAAACGAGCCCCTCCGGTGACCTGATCGAACAGATACCGGGGAGCAGACTGTGGCGCCGGGTGGAGCCGACCGCCACGACCTCTAAACGTCCACAACCGGATGTTGACTCAACGCCTGTTGAAACGGCTGACGCGATTCCCGGCCCGAGCAAACGGGCACGCCTGGAATCGGCGATTGATGTCTCAGCCAATGCCGACAAACTGATGGAAGCCCTGTTTTCCAGGCAGGCGGGCGCCCTGGACTTGTCCTCAGGCCAGTGGAGAAACTGGGCCAAAGCGACCAGACCTGAAACTGGCGACTCGATAGAAATAGACGGGGCTTACTATCAGATCGTGTCCAGAGAAAGGACCCCCGACACCGGCCTGGTCTATTTGCAACATCCTGGATTTGCACTTGCAGGTGGCTTCGACGCGTTTGAAACCATGTTGCGCAATAACCCTTCACATCAGCCGAAGTGGGCGCTCAAGCGCGACGGCCAATGGAGAGTGCTGGAGAACCACCTGCCGTTTGAAATGCCGATGACGCAATACGTATCCACGGCCTTCCGACATTTGTCGAGTCATTGCGAGGGCGTCATCGCACGAGCCGTGTTTGATCACAGCACCCAGTCCGCGGCGCCAGACAATCATTCACTGTCGACGATGGTGCTGACAGTTCGACACTGGATCAATCGCGTCAACAACGAAGCACCGACCACTCCGGGGCTTCTGGATCCATTGATGTTACTGCCCAGTCTGCCGACACAGCCCGACCGTCTGTACCCCGGTGGCATCCTTTCATTGCCTTCGTCCTCCACGGCAGCTTTTGTGCGGGTCGACTTTGATCCGCAAAAGTTTCCCGGGCATTGGGATGCCTATTCTGCCGCCCCGACCCCCGCCCACTTGCGCACCTTATTCAGCACGCTTCTGCGGGAAAACGGTTATAGCGTCAATCCGTCCTCGCGCGCACTGCAAGAGGGGGCGCTGATCTTTCACCGCGAAGGCGTTACCGCCGTATTCGTGTTGAAGCTGCCACGTATCACCGGGAATCGGGTTCCTCGTCCCACGCTGCCAGGTGCCGAAATTTCCAGTTCAGTATTTCAATCAAGGCTGACGGTCCCCGCACAGCAGGAATTGAACATTCATCTGGCTCGAAATCAGGTCGTTTATTTAATGGGCGGCGTGCAACAGACGGAGCCGGGCAAATCAACGCTTTTCATGGTGAGAGAAGGGTAAGCGCGAATAACAACTCATTGACCTATTGGAGCACCAGGATGGCGAAGCCACCAAAGCGACTGCCTGTGACCCCTTCACACGATACCTTGCCCACCCCGACAAGACCTGTATCGGATCCGTCTGCAGGCAGCCATTTCATTGCTGACACCTCCGATCCTGCGATTCCTGGCGGGGTTCTCACGCCAGATACTTCAGGAGCAGCCGCGCGCAGTGGTCCTGAGCGGCCGTCGGCAACGGTCAGTACATTGCCGCATTTGATCGACAGATTGCTGGAGATCAATATGAACGCGATTACCTGGCCTGCCGATAAAACCCATCTGTTGCGCGCAATCGACAGCGGCCTTTTTCAGAGCCCGGAAGGCGGCACGTACGCTCACGTGGCAGGCGAAGGCCATCTTCAAGTCGTACGCCAACCCGATGGACGTTATCAGATATTCTGGCCGCAAGATCTGGGGGAACCGGGTCCGTTCCTGAAACAGATCGAAGGACAACCCCTCTGGCGCCCCGAAACAGCAAGCCAGCCGAGACACAATGTAGAGACTGATCGTGCGGAGACAGTTGAAACACCGCCAGGCAGGGTATCCCCCCTACCTTTGCCGATCGAGCAGGTTGCCTGGCTGACAAGTGCCGAGGAAACGGCGGAGGGACTTCGATACGACAGGCGGGGGGCTACCTATGTCGACATGGATGACGGAACCACCTTCCTGGTGCGCCGAGAACCGGACGGTCATTATTGGCAAACTTCTGCCCACGAGCGGGATTCGCTGGGTGCACCGGTTGAGCCGGCTCCAGGCACAAAACGGTGGCGGGTACGAACACCGGGACCTTCCGGGCCGTCTGGTACGTCGCCAAAGGATCAGGACTGGTCGGCTGCAGTCATGGGCGAAATGTCAGGCCCCGGCAAACGCCCACGCCTCACTGAAGAAGGTGGGCAAAGCGACACGGCGCCGTTGACCGAACACTTGCCTGATACCCGAACATCCGCGCCTGCCTCACCCACAGCGCACTGGAGAAACTGGGGGAAAACCTTCAAGCCTGAATGGCACGATTCCGTAAAAATTGAGGAACTTCACTATGTGATCGTGCCGCAACGCCTGTCGACCGAGCCCCCCTTGGTCTTCCTGGAAAACCCGTTATTTACTCCGGGGCGATTCGACGCTTTCGAACAGATGCTTAACAACAATCCATCGCACCAGCCGATATGGGCGATAAAAAAAGATGACACATGGACGGTGGTGGAACTCCCTCCGTTTCAGAGATCGCTAACGGCGTCTGTAGCCAAAACCTTCAGGCATTTTTCAGATCACTCCTCAAGCGCCATCGCCAGAGCAGCGTTCAATGAAGCGAACCACAGCACTGTCATCAACGGTAACGGGCTACGGGTACTGTTCGACACACTCTATCACTGGGGCAACCGCTCCAGTGCCGCCGCCCCCCGCCGCGAGCTGGCTGACCCGCTGATGATGCTCCCCATCCTGGACGTGCAGTCGGGCAACAATCTGCTCAGCCAGATTCTGTTGCTGCCCTCGCCTTTTGCAAAGTCTCTGAAGCGCATCGACTTTGATACACAAGGGTTTCATCAGCAATGGCGTAATACCGTGCAGACCCCCGGCTCCAGCCTGCGTGGTTTATTCAGCGAACTTCTGCAGCTCAACGGTTATGACGTGGATCGCACCAGTCGGTTGTTCAGCGATGATGCCTTGCTCTTTCAACGCAGCAATCTGGACGTTGTATTCGTGCTGCGATTCCGCCCCAGTGCCCCTGACGGCACAATCCAGCGCCTTATGGAACCGGGCGAGGAACTGAATTCACCGGCACTGCGGGCCTCGCTGGAGAAATCCAGATGGAAGCACTTACTCGACCCCGACAAGGTTGTCTATCTCGTGGGCGGCACTCAAAAAATCTCTACTCAACAGACTTTTCTGTTCATCGTCAGAGAAGGCTGAGATCTATGCGCAACATAAAATCAACTACATTGAGAAGGTTTTGAATGGCCAAGCCACCCCCAAAAAAGCCAGGCATCAATACGCCTGACTCACCCGCAAAAAACCATCCACCGGCAGTGGACACGCCTGATACCGCGCGCCGCTTGATCACTTGGCCCGCCGACCGCTTGCATCAGTTGATCCCGCTGGAAATCGACAGTGGTTTGTTCATCAGCCCGGATGGCCGAATCTGTACCGATAGCGAGAACGAAGGCCATTTTCTGGTTGAGCCTCGATACCTCCACACCCTCGGGCAACGACGTTGCTGCTGCCGCCAATACCGAAAGACACAGATGGTTCCCTGCGTATGCCACTGCCGTCTGCCAAAGGACTGCAACGAATTGACTTTGACCGGCATCGAGTGCCTCAAGCGTGGCGCTCCACTGGATACACCGAAGGACAACTACGAGAGTTGTTTTCACGCTTACTGAGGCATGCAGGCTACAACGCTTCCTATTCTTTTCGCAGATTTCACAGCGATGCGTCGATGATTCAGCAAACGGGCGTCGACCACGTATTCCTGATGTTATTCCCGAGAGGAATACAAGACTGGTTATAAAGTCCGCGTTGGAAAGTTCCGAATTAAAAGAAAGCTTTCATCAACAAACATGAACTTGGCGACATTTCGCTATTAAAGGAAAAATTGCGCAAAACAAAGTCATCTATCTAATGGAAGACATGGAAAGACAAGCTCACCTGATCGACAGCCTGGTCATTATCAGGGATGTCTGAATCACCGCTGACGTAGTTTCAACTTAACAATACCACGCACACACCATTGACATCGGCAGTTCCTCACTGTGGGTCCATTGATAGCAATTGCACCACACTTTCCAATAGAACGTACTTGATAAGAGGTCAACTTCAATGACCAAACCACCCAAAACGGTATCGGGAAGTCATTCCAGCGATACATCCCAAATATCCAGACCCGTACAGGATAATATTGTGGCCGACCGTTTCAACATTGATACTCCCACCCCCCTCATGTCAGGAGGAGATCGAGTATCCGACACCTCCACACTGTCCATCGCAGGAAACGACGACATTGCATCGCGTATCGTTGTAACCCGCATTACAGATCCCGTCATGACGGATCTGAATACCAACCTCAGGGAGATTTCATGGCCGGCCCTGCAGAACCATCTGTTGCAGCCACATGAGTCGATCGACGGGTTTCACCTGAGCCCAAAAGGTGAACTCTACGCACACCTGGAAGAAGGAGGCTATTACCGGGCCGAACTCAATACCAACGGTGATTATCAGATCCCCTGGCCAACCGCCCCGGGTGTGACGCCGCCGATATTGAGAAAAATCGAAGGGCAATCACGCTGGCGTGTCGAGGCAGACTGGTATTCACGAATTTCGGCGCAGGGAAACCGTACACAACCTGCGTTGACCAGTGCGCCGTCGCAAGCGTCGGTCATACTCCCCCCGAATCTGGCAGCACTACTGACGAGTGCACACAGCACAGCGGATGGCCTGCGTTATGACAAGCACAAGAAAAGTTATGTCGATCTGCCAGAAGGCACGGTCATGGTTCGCAAGAATGCCTTCGGCCACTATCAAGAAACCTTCGCTGGAGAGCGGATGCCTTCCGGTTCCGTGGTTGAACCTATACCGGGAACACATCTATGGCGCCGCAAGGCGGCGGACACTGTGCTACCGGCTGATCGCCGGCCAGCACCTGACACTGATGAAGCAACGGCAGAGACAAGCAAACGACAGCGAATGGATGGAGAGCCCGATGCCGATGATGCCCTTGTCAGGGAATGGCGCGATTGGGGGAACACCACAAAGCCTCTATTCATTGACTCCATCGAAATCGAAGGAAAACACTTTCCGATAGTCCCTCAAGCGGGACATGCCGATGACGCACTGGCCTTTATCAAACCCCCACGTTTCGCCGCCGAGCACTTCGACGCTTTCGAACACATGCTGGTTTCCATGCCGGAGTTGCAGCCCAGAGGCGTGGTGAAGATCAGGCAAGACCACGTCGGCGCCCCAGAGCCTGGCTGGAAGGTCTTGGACGGGTATCCATTCAAAAAACCGTTGGCCAAATATGTTGCCGATACTTTTCCTTATATGTCGGAGCATTCGGCAAACGAGACCGCACGACTGATGTTCAACCGAGCCAATCATTCTGAAGAAATGAATGGTTACGGACTCCATGATTTGTTTGACACGCTTCACCAATGGACAGAAAGATCCAGGCGTGTCGTCGTTCAAAACGCCACCCGTCAGGATTTGATCGACCCTTTGGCACTCATGCCCCCGCTGCCGAAAGACGCGACAGGTTACATGTATATGCCTCCCCTCTCCGCCGGAGGACTCAACCGGATCGACTTTGATTCGCAGCGTCTGCCAGTACAGTGGAAAAGAGCCATTAACGGCAGCTCGCCGAGAGCAGTATTCAAAGCGGTTCTGGAACATCAAGGTTACGATATATTTGAATCATTTCGTCAAACACAAAGAGATGCCTTGATGTTTAGACGAACCGGCGTCGACAGCCTGTTCCTCATGTTATTCAGTCCTTTTCATGAAGGCAGGATTTACAGGGGAAATCCGACAGACTGGGTTTATTCAAAAGCACTAAAAAACCAAATCAACCCTAATGACGCACTCATCCTGCGAAAACATGTTGAGAAGAATAAGATCTTCTATTTTCTTGGAAGCTTCAATATCCTTTCTTCCGGGCAAGGCAGCCTTGTCATTACAAAATTTGACTAGTTTATCCAGCCGCCAGTAACGCAAAACGACAGCCGACAAATTCGTTACAACAACATTAACCCATCGCAATAAGCGAGAGAATATTTCTCTCGCTCACCACACGCCACACCCACTCAGAACTTGCAATGCCGAACAAGGATGTTTAAATGTCAATCCCACTTTCTGCTGGCACCTACGCCCAAGACGATACAATTGTAAGTTTCGATAATGCTATTCATGCCAATGACCGAACTGCTTCGACGATCGACTTCGAGCCTGACTACAATAAAGGTGTTGCAAACCCGGAACCCGAGAATAGCCGACGCAAACCCGGCCAGCTCAAAATGCTCGACGATTTGTTTGGACCGTTCAAGATAGGCCCCTACACCATTACTCGTCGAGGCCTGGACGCACTGGGTGCGACCATTGATGGTCAGCCGCTGACTGGCCATAACACTCAGTTTCGAACGCCCAGCCGATCGTTCCTCAACACCCTGCAACTCAGTTACCACGAAATAGAGAAGCGCATGAAAGTGTCGACTTTCGGCGATGACTATTTACTGCCCTCCCTGCTTTACGAAATGGCCTGCCTGCGCCCACCCACTGCCCCGCCGGTGATAAGGGAAGAAACACGTGTCAAAGTCGAGGAAGGCAGTTACTCGCAAAAAATGTCGCGCCTTCTGAACTCGGCCCAGAACCTGGATCTGCGTCTGGCCTATTCAAAAAACAAAAGCAGCCCTAGCTGGATCATCATCAAAAACCATTCCACGATCGGTGCCAGCGTCGGTATTCAGGCCTTTGGCATCTTCATGGGCATTCGTGGCATCTACGATGCCGTCAAAAAGAATGACAAGGATGAAATCATCTTTAACAGCATCGGCATTGGTACGGAGGTCGGTTCGATTATCACCGACATCGCTGTTACCAAAGCCGGTCAGCGCATGATCGAGGCTGGCAGTGGCGCTTTGAAGGATTTCGCTAAAACCCGGGCCGGGATCAGGCTGGGTCGTTCAGGCGGACTTATCGGGGGCGCACTGACGCTACCATTCGATATCTACAGTGCCGTCAGAGAATTCAACGCCGCCAGCAATAAGACCGGCAAAGAAGCCATGGATCATTACGTCAGCGCCGGTCTGAACGTCGCCAGCGCCGCCATGACGGTCATTCTGGGCGCCGCAGCCCTGGCCGGTTTTTCGTTCGCTGGGCCCGTCGGCCTGGCGGCTGGCGCACTCATGGCCATCGGATCACAGATCTATGGTGCTGTACGCATGGTGGATGAAATCGACGATTACATTGAGCTCACCGTTGAAGAACGCTGGCGTACTGGCTGGTTCTCGTTTGTCCCGTTAATGGATATCGATCAGAACATCAAGAATCGCTACGAACTGGCCAAAGCCAAAATCGAAACGGCCAAACGGTTGCAAACGACGGCCAGGAAATTACTCGACGAGACTCAGAAGGACACCATCGAAGCTGTCGTGCATGGCCGTTATGAAGACCGCCTCAAGAAAAGACGTGAACGGGTAAAGCACTGGTGGGGCGTGGAAACCATGCCGATCGTCTACGTCCCCGAGGTCGTCGGTCTTGACGATACGATTGACGCGCGAGACGGCGTCACCGCTGAAACACCCGGCGCCGTGCTGGGCACTCCAGGGGAAGATAAAGGCATCTTGTGGCTGATCGGTGACGGCAAGGATACGGTCACGGGTGTGGAGAAAAAACCCAATGCCTTTTATTACGCAGAAGGCATCAAGGATCTGACGGGGGGTGATAAAGATGACAAGTTCGTTGCGCAAAATGCGCAGGACGTGGTCAGGCTAAATATCGGAAGTACCGAGTTCTCCAGACTGAAAGGCGGCGCGGGCAGCGACACATTGATTCTGGATGGCAAGCAGACGTATCACGGTGACGGCAGTGGATTTGATATCGATCTGGCTGCGGGAACCCTGCAAATCTACACACCGAATCCGGATCCGGCTGTTGAGGATGGAGAGCGTTATTCTTTCAAGGCACTGCTCGAAAGCATTGAGAACGTTCAGACGCTCAGTGATGGAAAAAGCATTGTCACGGGTACCAGAGAGTCCAACGTGATCACATCGAGGGGCGCGGACAAAATCAATGCCGGGGATGGCAACGACACGATTTACCTGCTCAAAAACGACGCAGACGCGTTCGGTGAAGCTGGAACGGATTTTTATCACGTAGCCCTCGCAGAGGGCTCGGTACTGATTACCGAAGACGGTGCAGACGAGAGCTATATCTCCCTGGGTTGGAGAATGGATCAAATTGTTAAATGGGAGGTGCGTCTGAACCGCCTTAACATCACAGTGAATTATGACTTCCACTACGGACGTGAAAGCACCATCAGCATCGACGATGTGTACAACATCTCCGGAAACCATCTGGTGTTGAACAATAACAAATTAACCATCATCACCAGGGATGGCTACTACTTAAAACCCGACCTGCCTGAAAAAATTGAAAACCATGGTCATAAGGTTTTTGGAATAAGTGCCGAAATCATAAAAGTGGGACGCCCTGAAAGAACCACTATAGTCTACGAGCCTGTGTGTCATGTTCCTTCCCTTCAGAACACCAACTATTACGTCCAGCGATTCAGCCAGCACACCCAATTCATAACGGGCAGCCACCCCGACGCCTATTACGGCACTCGAATTTTCCTTGACTACGACAGCACCGAAATGACGAGCGCTCATGCAGCCTTTTCGACCACCCCCTCCATAAAAATGAACCCGGCAGCCGACAAAGACAAGATCAATGTCTCATGCGATTTCCTGTTTTTCTTTGACAAGAAGCTGGTACAAATCGTCGGCGTTGGGCAATACACAGAAACGACACTGGAGGCCGCTCTTAAAAATGCCGCGGCCAAGCGTTCCACTCATGGATATATGCTGGTGTTCCGCGACGGAAAAGCCCATACCCTTATCCTGGAAGAGGCCTACGCCAAACCTCCAGCGCACTACAAGCCCAACGTTAACGGCAATACGCTGACCAGCCACAACTTCCGCCTCCCGATTCGGATGAAAGACAATGCTGTTTTTGAACTTCCGGAAACCCAGGCATTAAAGCTGGACCATCTTTCTTACTGCACCGAGCTACTGCCTATCTCCGCGCAGACAGCGATCGATAATATCGAAGGTGGGGGGGCAACCTATCTTATCCATTTACGTGAAAACAGGGTCTTGCGGATTTCAACGCCGGGGGGGCTGGCCACTGCCAGCGCCCAACTGAACCATTCTTCCACCTGGTATCTCGATGCCACTAAACTCGTAGAATTCAATATCGCATTAGAAGACAGCAAACTGTATATCGGAACAACTACCCTGCATTTGCCCCAATACGGTGCAGAGGATCTTATCGATGAGATTTATGTCATTGCACCAAAGGGCGTAGTTCATACCGTGGATCTCTCCTTTGATCGAATTTACATCAACAGCCTGGACGCCAGATACTTTGAGCCCCCCATCGATGCCAACGCTGATTTGCCCGAGGAATTCACAGCCATTGCGCAAAGCACTCTCGACGTTCGACACATTGCTATGAGTGATGGCAGCCGAGGAAGACTGAAATACAGCATGCCAGACCGCAAATGGATCCTGGACAGTGACAAGGCTCGAGAAATAACGTATTCCCAACTGGAGGTCTTTGGCCGTTGCAAGGACCAACTGCCAGACGTGTTCAAGCTGGCGTTGCCTGACAACTGACTATTAGTCGTACGTCATCACTGAAATAAAAAAAGCCCGCAGTGTGAGCGGGCGAAAGACCAAAGAAGCTATATGCGCAGTCGCTTCCCGGTAGGGCAGCTGCTTGGGGGTCAGCTGCCCCGGTACGTGGAATAGCTGTAAGGCGAGATCAAAAGTGGTACGTGGTAGTGATCCTGCTCGGCAGAGATGCCGAAACGCAGTACGACCACATCCAGAAATGCCGGCTCCGGCAGTTGCACACCACGGGCACGGTAGTAATCGCCGGCGTGGAACTGCACCTGATAAACCCCGGTACGGTAGTCATCGCCTTGCAGCAGCGGCGCATCGACCCGGCCATCGCTGTTGGTTGTCGCACTGGCGACCAATTCCAGTTGCGAACCTTCAACGCGGTACAACTCGACCTTGATCGAGCTGCCAGGGCAACCGTGTGCAGCGTCCAAAACGTGTGTAGTCAAACGTCCCATTGATTCTGCGCGCCTGGCTGCAAAGAGCAGTCAGACTTCGCGCCTCCCGAAGTCAGTTGAAAAGGAGACCGCACCGATTCGGAGCACGAAAAGTTGCGGCGAGCGACTGATTAAGACACTTTTCAAAAAAATTGTACACAATAAAAATGACATTTTTCACCTCACCCCCGCCACCCGGGCGTTTCTTGCGGATCTGCAAGCAAAGCGCCTGTTCATTGAACCTCCCATCCATTAGCTGACTGGTCAGGCAGGTTTCTTGCAGGCTCACGCCATTAACAGCAAAAGATGGTAGTCGGTGAAAAATGCGAAAATTCAGGCTTACAAATTGCGAATAAAGTTGTATACAATCAGCCCATCGCTGTGACGCCAGCCTGCAATCTCACCGCCAGGCCGTTACACAACCTGTCAACGAATAAGAAGGAAGACTGCAGTGAGCGCTGACTATCCACGCGACCTGATCGGTTACGGCAGTAACCCTCCTCACCCACACTGGCCGGGCAATGCCCGCATCGCCCTGTCCTTCGTACTCAATTACGAAGAAGGCGGCGAGCGCAACATTTTGCACGGTGACAAAGAATCCGAAGCCTTCCTCTCTGAAATGGTTGCTGCTCAGCCGCTGCAAGGCGCACGCAACATGAGCATGGAATCGCTTTACGAGTATGGCAGCCGTGCAGGCGTGTGGCGGATTCTGAAACTGTTCAAGGAATTCGACATTCCGCTGACCATCTTCGCCGTGGCCATGGCCGCCCAGCGTCACCCGGACGTGATCCGCGCGATGGTCGAGGCTGGCCACGAGATCTGCAGCCACGGCTACCGCTGGATCGACTACCAGTACATGGACGAAGCGCAGGAACGCGAGCACATGCTCGAAGCGATCCGCATCCTCACCGAACTGACCGGCGAGCGCCCACTGGGCTGGTACACCGGCCGCACCGGCCCGAACACCCGTCGCCTGGTGATGGAAGAAGGTGGTTTCCTCTACGACTGCGACACCTATGACGACGACCTGCCCTATTGGGAACCGAACAACCCCACCGGCAAGCCGCATCTGGTGATCCCTTACACCCTCGACACCAACGACATGCGCTTCACTCAGGTGCAGGGTTTCAACAAGGGTGACGACTTCTTCGAATACCTGAAAGATGCATTCGACGTGCTTTACGCCGAAGGCGCAGAAGCACCGAAGATGCTGTCGATCGGTCTGCACTGCCGACTGATCGGCCGTCCGGGTCGCCTCGCTTCGCTCAAGCGCTTTATCGAATATGCCAAAAGTCATGAACAGGTGTGGTTCAGCCGTCGCGTCGACATTGCGCGTCACTGGCACGAAACCCACCCGTACCAAGGGGCCGCCCAATGAGCCGCTTTCAAACCCTGCAACCGTCGACCCTGAGCCGCGACGCCTTCGTCAACGCCTTCGCCGATATCTACGAACATTCGCCATGGGTGGCCGAGAAGGCCTACGACCTGGGCGCAGATGCCTCGATCGACGAGATCGAGACCCTGCACCAGCGCATGAGCGACATCCTGTTGAGCGCCGATCACGCCAGTCAACTGGCACTGATCAACGCTCACCCGGACCTGGCCGGCAAAGCCGCCGTCCAGGGCCAACTGACCGAAGCCAGCACCAATGAACAGGCTGGCGCCGGTATTCACCAATGCACGGCCGAAGAGTTCCAGCGCTTCACCGAGCTGAACGACGCCTACAAAGCCAAGTTCGAGTTTCCCTTCATCATGGCGGTAAAAGGCAGCAACCGGCATCAGATCCTCGCGGCGTTCGAAACGCGCATTCACAACTCGGTCGACACCGAATTCAAATGCGCGCTGGCGGAGATCAACAAGATCGCCCTGTTCCGTTTACTGACTCTTTAGCGAAGCCTGACCCGAGTGCATCAGACGCGGAGAGCACCCAGGGTCTTGCAAGCATCCCCAGCCACTTATTTAAAGGCAGACAAGAAGAATGAAAGCTTACGCCGTACCTTTCGAAAAATTCGTCAACCTGGCCGATGCCCGTCTGGGCACCAAAATCATCTCGGTCACCGATGACTGGTTCGCAGACGCCAATCGTCTGTTCCAACCGACCCCGGCCGTGTGGAAGGAGGGCGTGTTCGATGACAACGGCAAGTGGATGGACGGCTGGGAGTCGCGCCGCAAGCGCTTCGAAGGCTTCGACAGCGCGGTGATTCGCCTGGGCGTACCGGGCTCGATCAAAGGCGTGGACATCGATACTTCATTCTTCACCGGCAACTTCCCGCCATCGGCCTCGCTGGAAGCGTGCTTCCTGGCCTCGGGCGAGCCTGACGAAAACACCCAGTGGACTGAAGTGCTGTCGGCTGTCGAGCTGCAAGGCAACAGCCATCACTACCACGAAATCAGCAACGACAAAGCCTTCAGCCACCTGCGCTTCAACATCTACCCGGACGGCGGTGTTGCTCGTCTGCGCGTGTACGGCATTCCGTTCCGCGACTGGTCGGCTGTTGGCGACAACGAACAGGTTGACCTGGCGGCTGCTCTGAACGGTGGCCGTGCGCTGGCCTGCTCCGACGAACACTTCGGCCGCATGAGCAACATCCTCAACCCGGGCCGTGGCATCAACATGGGCGACGGCTGGGAAACTGCACGTCGTCGTACCCCGGGCAATGACTGGGTGATCGTCGCGCTGGGTCACCCGGGCGAGATCGAAAAAATCATCGTCGACACCCTGCACTTCAAGGGCAACTACCCGGACACTTGCTCGATCCAGGGTGCCTTCGTGAAAGGCGGCACCGACAGCCAGATCGAAACCCAGTCGCTGTTCTGGCGTGAACTGTTGCCGGCACAGAAACTGGAAATGCACGCCGAACACACCTTCGCCGAGCAGATCAAGGCGTTGGGCCCGATTACCCACATCCGCCTGAACGTGTTCCCGGATGGTGGTGTGAGTCGCCTGCGCGTACTGGGCAAGGTCGCGAAGTAATGCTGAGCCTGTAGGAGCTGCCGCAGGCTGCGATCTTTTGATCTTAAAAACAAAGTCAAAAGATCGCAGGCTTCGCCAGCTCCTACTGGGAAATACAGTGAATCGATAACGAATTCGGATAAGAAGAACAGCATGCGCACACTGACGATTGAACCGCTGACCAAAGAAGCTTTCGCCCCCTTCGGTGACGTGATCGAAACCGACGGCAGCGATCACTTCATGATCAACAACGGTTCGACCATGCGCTTCCACAAACTGGCGACGGTCGAAACCGCCCAGCCTGAGGACAACGCGATCATCAGCATCTTCCGCGCCGACGCGCAGGACATGCCGCTGACCGTTTGCATGCTGGAACGCCATCCGCTGGGCAGCCAGGCTTTCATTCCGCTGCTCGGCAACCCCTTTCTGATCGTGGTCGCGCCACTTGGCGATGAACCTGTATCAGGCTTGGTCCGCGCCTTCGTCACCAACGGCAGGCAGGGCATCAATTACCATCGCGGCGTCTGGCACCACCCGGTGCTGACGATCGAAAAGCGGGATGACTTCCTGGTGGTTGATCGCAGTGGCACAGGCAATAACTGCGATGAGCATTTTTTCAAAGAGGATGAACGTTTGATCCTCGCCCCCCACCAATAAGAGAAGGTCTGATCACCCGACAACAAGGGTGACAGGCGAGAGGTAAAGACTGTGGAAGCACATCTGTTGGAATGGCTGAACCTGAGCGTGCGCTGGGTTCACATGATCACTGGCGTGGCCTGGATCGGCGCGTCGTTCTACTTCGTCTGGCTGGAGAACAACCTCAACCGCGTCAACCCGAAAACCGGTCTGGCCGGTGATCTTTGGGCGATTCATGGCGGCGGTATCTACCACCTGGAAAAATACAAACTGGCCCCGCCGGCAATGCCGGAGAACCTGCACTGGTTCAAATGGGAAGCCTACTTCACCTGGATGTCGGGGATCGCGCTGCTGTGCGTGGTGTTCTACTACAATCCGACGCTTTACCTGCTGGCTCCGGGCAGCACGCTGAGCGGCCCTGAAGGCGTGGCCATCGGTATCGGCTCGCTGTTCCTCGGCTGGTTCATCTACTCCTTCCTGTGCGACTCCGCTCTGGGCAAACGCCCTGCCCTGCTCGGTTTCATCCTGTTCGTGCTGATCATTGCCGCGGCGTATGGCTTCAGCAAGGTGTTCAGCGGTCGTGGTGCGTACCTGCACGTCGGCGCGATCATCGGCACCATCATGGTCGGCAACGTGTTCCGCATCATCATGCCGGCGCAGCGCGCACTGGTCGCCGCGATTGCCGAAAACCGCACGCCCGATCCGGCGCTGCCAGCCAAAGGCCTACTGCGATCGCGTCACAACAACTACTTCACCCTGCCGGTGCTGTTCATCATGATCAGCAACCACTTCCCGAGCACTTACGGCAGCCAGTACAACTGGTTGATCCTGGCCGGGATCGCAGTGTTTGCAGTGTTGGTGCGTCACTACTTCAATACCCGTCATGACAGCCACAAGTTTGCCTGGACGCTGCCTGTCGCAGCCGTCGGGATGATCAGCCTGGCTTACGTCACCGGCCCAACGCCGATGTCGACAGCTCCGGAAGTGGCCAAGGCACCAGCGAAAATCGAGTACCAGCCGCTGCCGGAAACGGCACTGGGTGGTGGCGCGAAACCAGCTGAAGCGGCACCGGCAGCCCCTGCCGAACCTGCAGCAGCGCCGGCGCAAGCCTCCAACGCAGGGCCTGGCTTCGACAAAGTGCACAACGTGATTCAAGAGCGTTGCACGGTTTGCCACTCGGCGAAACCGACCAGCCCGCTGTTCAGCGCCGCCCCGGCCGGGGTGATGCTCGACACCCCTGAGCAGATCCGCCAGAACGCGGCGCGGATCCAGGCGCAAGCCATCACTACGCAGATCATGCCACTGGGCAACATCACGCAGATGACCCAGCAGGAACGTGACCTGATCGGTGCATGGATCGCCCAGGGAGCCCAGACCAACTAAGCAGTAAAAGCTTCGCTGGCAAGCCAGCTTCCACAGGGATTACCTGAATCCTGTGGGAGCTGGCTTGCCAGCGATTGGCCCCAACGCGTTTTATCTGATGCAAAGAAACAGCTGTGAGCAACCCGGCAGCTGTTAATCACAAGAATAAAAAAGATCCGAGGTGTTGCATGTCCGAGCTGTCCAAAGCGCGCATCCCCGACGCACCCGCCATTCAGCGATTGCCCCTTTTGCAACTGATCCTGGTCGGTTTGCAACACGTTCTGCTGATGTACGGTGGCGCCATCGCGGTGCCGCTGATCATTGGACAGGCCGCTGGCCTGAGTCGTGAAGAAATTGCCTTCCTGATCAACGCCGACCTGCTGGTCGCCGGTATCGCCACCATCGTGCAGTCCATGGGCATCGGCCCGATGGGCATTCGCATGCCGGTGATGATGGGCGCCAGTTTTGCCGCCGTGGGCAGCATGGTCGCCATGGCCGGGATGCCCGGTATCGGTCTGCAAGGGATCTTCGGCGCCACGATCGCCGCCGGTTTCTTCGGCATGATCATCGCGCCGTTCATGTCCAAGGTCGTACGCTTCTTCCCGCCTCTGGTGACCGGCACGGTCATCACCTCGATCGGATTGTCGCTGTTCCCCGTGGCCGTGAATTGGGCCGGTGGCGGTGCCGCCGCTGCGCAATTCGGCTCGCCGATTTATCTGGCCATCGCCGCCCTGGTGCTGGGCACCATCTTGCTGATCCACCGCTTCATGCGTGGGTTCTGGGTCAACATTTCCGTGTTGATCGGCATGTGCTTCGGCTACCTGCTGTGCGGCGCCATCGGTATGGTCGACCTCAGCGGCATGGCTAACGCGCCATGGATTCAATTCGTCACCCCGCTGCACTTCGGCATGCCGAAATTCGAACTCGCACCAATCCTGTCGATGTGCCTGGTGGTGGTGATCATCTTCGTCGAGTCCACCGGGATGTTCTTGGCGCTGGGCAAGATCACCGGCCAGGAAGTCTGCCCGCGCATGCTGCGTCGCGGCTTGCTGTGCGATGCCGGCGCCTCGTTCGTTGCCGGGTTCTTCAACACCTTCACCCACTCTTCTTTCGCCCAGAACATCGGCCTGGTGCAGATGACCGGCGTGCGCTGCCGCTCGGTGACCATCGTCGCCGGCGGCTTGCTCATCATGCTCAGCCTGCTGCCGAAAGCGGCGTTCCTGGTGGCCTCGATCCCACCGGCAGTCTTGGGCGGTGCGGCGATCGCGATGTTCGGCATGGTCGCCGCAACCGGGATCAAAATCCTGCAAGAAGCCGACATCGGTGACCGCCGCAATCAGTTGCTGGTGGCAGTGAGCATCGGCATGGGCCTGATCCCGGTGGTGCGTCCGGAATTCTTCGCCCACCTGCCGATGTGGATGAGCCCGATCACCCACAGCGGTATCGCCATGGCCACGCTCAGTGCGCTGACGCTGAACCTGTTGTTCAACATTCTTGGCGGCAAAGAGCGCGCAGCGATCAACGACTGCCACGCACACCCGCATTAACAGCAACACCGATAGCCTCTTGTGGGAGCGAGCCTGCTCGCGAAGACGTCATCAGCTTCAACACTCTCGTTGACTGATACACCGCTTTCGCGAGCAGGCTCGCTCCCACAGGGGAAAGCAGCTCTGCGCCTCAAACAATAAAAACAAGAGGGAGCAACAGATGATTCGCACGCACACCAACCTGCTGTTGAGCGGTGGCCTGCTGGCCGCATCCCAGGCCATGGCCGGCGATTTATTGCTGTGGCAGACCAACAGCCTGAGCTATCTGTACGGCAAGAATTTCGCGATCAACCCGTCGATTCAGCAGACGGTGACGTTCGAACATGCTGACAAGTGGAAGTACGGTGACAACTTCCTGTTCGTCGACAAGATCTTCTACAACGGCCAGGAAGACCGCAACAAAGGGCCGCACACCTTCTACGGCGAATTCACTCCGCGTTTTTCGTTCGGCAAGATCTTCGATCAGAAAATCGAGTTCGGCCCGATCAAAGACGTGCTGCTGGCGATGACCTACGAGTACGGGGAAGGCGAAAGCGAGGCCTATCTGATCGGCCCGGGATTCGATCTGAAAGTGCCGGGCTTCAATTACGTCACCCTCAATATCTTCCGCCGCCAGACCGAAGGACCGCGTCCCGGTGATGGCGTCTGGCAAATCACCCCCGGCTGGTCGTACAGCATTCCGGTGGGCAATTCCGATCTGCTGATCGATGGTTATCTGGACTGGGTGGTCGACAACGACGAGAACTCGCGCGGCACCTACCACGCCAACCTGCACATCAATCCGCAGATCAAATATGACCTCGGCAAAGCCCTTGGCTGGAGTCATAAGCAGTTGTACGTAGGCACTGAGTACAGCTATTGGAAAAATAAATATGGGGTCGAAAACAGCCGCAACCTCGACACCCATCAGAACACCGCCAGCCTGCTGGTGAAGGTGCACTTCTAAGATGACCCGCGACCGTGCCCCATACCTGTCGTCGATGCTCTGTTGCGGGGCACTTGAGAGCTGGCCAAGGAGTCAGTATTCTCCGCGGCCTCTTGAATTCGGTCTAAAAAAAAGCCCGGATTTAATTCCTGACCGAAAAGCCAACTTATCCCGGCCCCGGCCAGTACCGAGACATCCCGAAAACACGCTCAATCGACTGTTTTTCAGCAGCCGAACGGGCGTTTTTTTGCTTTCTGCAAGCGTTGGCCCAGCTCTTGCTATCGATAGCGAAGCTGACCGATCGGATGACTTTTGCAGCAACGAAAAAAGGCGCCACACCAGAGCGCCGATCTTAAAAAAATAAATGTGGAACACCTACTTTGGGAGCAACCGAATGAAACGTATGTGCACCAGCCTGATGCTCGCGGGATCGATGTTGGCCGGGGGGCAGGCCATGGCCGAAGGCCTGCTGCAATGGCAGAACAACAGCCTGACCTACCTCTATGGCAAGGACTTCCAGGTCAACCCGCGCATCCAGCAGACCGTCACCTTCGAGCACGCCGATGCGTGGAAGTACGGGGATAACTTCTTCTTCTTCGACAAGATCTTCTACAACGGTGGCAAGGACTTCAGCAACGGCCCGAACACCTACTACGGTGAGTTCAGCCCGCGCATCTCGCTGGGCAAAGTGCTCGACCAGAAGATCGAGTTCGGCCCGATCAAAGACGTTCTGCTGGCGATGACCTACGAGTTCGGCGAAGGCGACACCGAGTCGTACCTGATCGGTCCGGGCTTCGACCTGGCCATCCCGGGCTTCGACTACTTCCAGTTGAACTTCTACCAGCGCCACACCCAAGGTGCACGCGCCGGTGACAACGTCTGGCAGATCACCCCGGTCTGGTCCTACACCATCCCGGTGGGCAAGTCGGACATCCTGATCGACGGCTTCATGGATTGGGTGACCGACAACGACTCCAACTCCAAGGGCGATTACCACGCCAACCTGCACTTCAACCCACAGGTCAAATACGACCTGGGCAAGGCGCTGAGTTTCGGCGAGAAGCAGTTGTATGTCGGTGTTGAGTACGACTACTGGAAAGACAAGTACGGGATCGACGACACCGGTGCGTTCAAGACCAATCAGAGCACCACGAGCTTCCTGGTCAAGTACCACTTCTGATCCGGCGGCGTCCGCAAGGACGCCATCGCGAGCAGGCTCGCTCCTACAGGGGGTTCACTGTCGACGCCGTTTGCGCGCACGACATAAATCCCCGTAGGAGTGAGCCCGATCGCGATAGCAACACCACAAATCTCAGGCCGGAACTACCGCCTCGGCAATCCCCAGAAAACGGCAAAGCTCCTCACGCTTGGCCAACGCATCGCGCCGCCCCAGATCGATCAATTCGCTGCAATACCCCGCCTCGAACAGCAGGTAACTCAACACCCCTGCCCCACTGGTCTTGGTCGCCCCCGGTCCACGCAAAAACAAACGCAACGCCGCCGGCAATTCCTGCCTGTGTCGCGCCGCGATCTCATCGATTGGCTGACTCGGCGAAATCACCAACACCTCTACCGGCGCCACACCCAACTCGCGAGTCGGCGTACCTTCTGGCATGAGCTGGCTAAATTGGTTGAGACGCTTAAGCAGCTCGATATCGCCCTCCAGGCTGTCAATGAACGTGCTGTTGAGCATGTGCCCGCCGATCTGCGCCAGCGTCGGCTGTTGGCCGGTGTAGGTGCGCTCCAGTGGCTGCTCCGGATCGAACCCGCGCGGGTTGCCGCTGACGCCCACCACCAGCACTCGACTGGCGCCAAGGTGCAACGCCGGGCTGATCGGTGCCGATTGCCGCACCGCGCCGTCACCGAAATATTCCTCGCCGATTTTCACCGGCGCGAACAACAGCGGAATCGCCGAACTGGCCAGCAGATGCTCCACCGACAATTGTGTCGGCACACCGATGCGTCGATGGCGCAACCACGAATCAATCTTGCCGCCACCCTGATAGAACGTCACCGCTTGTCCCGACTCGTAGCCAAACGCGGTCACCGCCACCGCGTGCAATTGCTTGCGCGCGATGGACTCGGCGATGCCGGGCATATGGAGTTTTTCATTGAGCAGGTCGCGCAGTGGCGAACTGTTGAGCAGCGCCACCGGCAGTTGGCGACCGAGGCCGAGCAGGCTGTGGCTGACAAAGCGACTGGCCTGGCGAATCACGCCCGGCCAGTCACTGCGCAGCACGCGATGACTGCGAAAGCCCTGCCAGAACAGGGTCAGGCGTTCGATGGCGGCGCGAAAATCCGTAGCGCCGCTGGCCAGACTGACCGCGTTGATCGCCCCGGCCGAGGTGCCGACGATCACCGGAAACGGATTGTCGGCGCCCAACGGCAGCAGCTCGGCAATCGCCGCCAGCACCCCCACCTGATACGCCGCCCGAGCCCCGCCGCCGGAAAGAATCAAACCTGTGACCGGTTTCGCTGGGCTCATCGCAACACTCCATGGTGCTTATAGGGATTGGTTCAACCGCGTTTGGCGTACAGCTTCGGCTCGCCTGGTGGACGGCTCTTGAAGCGGCGATGCGCCCACAGGTATTGCTCGGGGCAAGCACGCAATGCGCTCTCGACCCACTGATTGATGCGGATGCAGTCGGCCTCTTCGGTCTCGCCAGGGAAGTCTTCCAGCGGCGGATGGATGGTCAGGCGATAACCGCTGCCATCGGCCAGACGTTCCTGAGTGAACGGCACCACCAGCGCTTTACCCAACCGGGCAAATTTTGTGGTCGCGGTCACGGTCGCGGCCTGAATGCCGAACAGCGGCACGAAGATGCTTTGCTTGGCGCCGTAGTCCTGATCCGGTGCATACCAGATCGCCCGGCCCGAACGCAGCAGCTTGAGCATGCCACGCACGTCATCGCGCTCTACCGCCAGCGAATCGAGGTTGTGTCGCTCCCGACCACGGCGCTGGACAAAGTCGAACAACGGGTTTTTGTGTTCGCGGTACATGCCGTCGATGGTGTGTTGCTGACCGAGCAGTGCCGCACCGATTTCCAGCGTGGTGAAATGCGCGGCCATGAGGATCACGCCTTTGCCTTCGCGCTGGGCCTTTTGCAGATGCTCCAGACCTTCGACGTGGGCCAGTTTCGCCAGACGCTCGCGGGACCACCACCAGCTCATCGCCATTTCGAAAAAGGCGATGCCGGTGGAGGCGAAGTTTGCCTTGAGCAGGCGTTTGCGCTCGGCGGCGGATTTTTCCGGGAAGCACAGCTCAAGATTGCGCTTGGCGATGCGCCGCCGGTCGCCGGCCACGCGATACATCAAGGCGCCCAAAAATCGACCGATGGTCAGCAACGCCGGATACGGCAATTGCACGATCAGCCACAAAAGCCCCAGCCCGCACCAGAGCGGCCAGAAGCGTGGAGCAAGAAATGCTTTTCGAAAACGCGGGCGATCCATTAAAGCTTCCGTAAATACAGTGGCCGCGCATTCTACATCGTTCGACCCGGCTTGCGGCTCGCGGGCGTTCTCGTTATAAGTCTCGGCACTTTTAGTGACAAGCCGTTGTATGCCGACATGAGCCAAACCGACCCGTTAGACCAAGATCCCGTATTCCAGCTCAAGGGCAGCATGCTGGCCATTACTGTGCTGGAACTGGCCCGTAACGACCTCGAAAGCCTCGATCGGCAATTGGCCGCCAAAGTTGCCCAGGCGCCGAACTTCTTCAGCAACGCGCCGCTGGTCCTGGCGCTGGACAAACTGCCGCCGAGCGAAGGCGCAGTCGACCTTCCGGGCCTGATGCGCGTGTGCCGTCAGCATGGCCTGCGCACCCTGGCGATTCGGGCCAGCCGTATCGAAGACATCGCCGCCGCCATCGCCATCGACATTCCGGTGCTGCCGCCATCCGGCGCCCGTGAGCGGCCGCTGGAAACACCGGAAGCCGAAGTCAAAAAGAAGCCGGAAAAGCCGCCTGAGCCGACCATCAAACCGACCCGTGTCATCACTACGCCAGTGCGTGGTGGCCAACAGATATACGCCCAGGGTGGCGATCTGGTCGTGGTGTCCTCGGTCAGTCCGGGGGCGGAACTTCTTGCCGATGGCAACATCCATGTATACGGCCCGATGCGCGGTCGTGCGCTGGCCGGGGTCAAGGGCGACACCAAGGCGCGGATTTTCTGTCAGCAATTGAGCGCTGAACTGATCTCCATCGCAGGCCACTACAAGGTTTCCGAAGACTTGCGTCGCGATCCGATGTGGGGCTCGGGCGTACAGGTCAGCCTATCGGGCGACGTGTTGAACATCATTCGGCTTTAACGGATACTGCCGCATTTTCCAAGCATCTCTAAAACGTAGCGAAAACGGCTCAAACGAAGTAGGAAAAAGGCCAAAAGCCGAATTCCAGCCAAGGCTGTCCGACTGCAGTAGTTTTCAAGAGATGTTTTTCAGGGGCTAAAAAGTCCTTCTTCCTTAGGGGTGAAACACCTTGGCCAAGATTCTCGTGGTTACATCCGGCAAGGGTGGTGTGGGTAAGACCACCACCAGCGCCGCTATCGGTACCGGCCTCGCTCTGCGCGGCCACAAAACAGTGATCGTCGACTTCGACGTGGGCTTGCGTAACCTTGACCTGATCATGGGTTGCGAGCGCCGCGTAGTGTATGACTTCGTCAACGTGGTCAACGGCGAAGCCAATCTGCAACAGGCTCTGATCAAAGACAAGCGTCTGGAAAACCTCTACGTACTGGCCGCCAGTCAGACCCGCGACAAAGACGCGCTGACTGTCGAAGGCGTGGAAAAAGTCCTGATGGAGCTCAAGGAACAATTCGAGTTCGTGGTCTGCGACTCCCCGGCGGGCATCGAGAAAGGTGCGCACCTGGCCATGTACTTCGCTGACGAAGCGATCGTCGTGACCAACCCGGAAGTGTCCTCGGTACGAGATTCGGACCGCATGCTCGGCCTGCTGGCGAGCAAATCGCGTCGCGCCGAACGTGGCGAAGACCCGATCAAGGAACACCTGCTGATCACCCGCTACCACCCGGAGCGTGTTGAAAAGGGCGAAATGCTTGGCGTTGAAGACGTCAAGGAAATCCTCTCGGTAACGCTGCTCGGCGTGATCCCGGAATCCCAGGCGGTGCTCAAGGCATCCAACCAGGGCGTGCCGGTGATTCTCGACGACCAGAGCGATGCCGGTCAGGCATATAGCGATACCGTCGACCGCTTGCTGGGCAAAGAAAAAGCCCACCGTTTCCTCGATGTCGAGAAGAAGGGATTCTTCGAGCGCCTGTTTGGAGGTAGGTAATGAACCTTTTTGACTTCTTTCGTGCCAACAAAAAGCCAAGTACCGCCTCGGTAGCGAAAGAGCGTCTACAGATCATCGTGGCGCATGAGCGCGGCCAGCGCAGCACGCCGGATTACTTGCCAGCCTTGCAAAAGGAACTGGTCGACGTGATCCGCAAGTACGTCAACATCGGTAACGACGACGTACATGTTGCACTGGAAAGCCAGGGCAGTTGCTCGATTCTGGAACTCAACATCACCCTGCCTGATCGTTAAGTCGATCCGGTAGTCGCTGCGGCGGCTCAGGGCCATTCCGACCCCGGAATGGCTTTGAGCCGCCGTTGGCATTTGTTACGAGGCTGTTTTAATGCCGTTGTCCAACATCCGCATCATCCATCAGGACGCCGCCGTACTGGTGGTCGACAAACCGACCCTGCTGCTCTCGGTGCCCGGTCGCGCCGACGACAACAAGGACTGCCTGATTACCCGCCTGCAGGAAAACGGCTACCCGGAGGCGCGCATCGTCCACCGTCTGGACTGGGAAACCTCCGGTATCATTCTGCTCGCCCGTGACGCCGACACTCACCGCGAACTGTCGCGCCAGTTTCACGACCGCGAAACCGAAAAGGCCTACACCGCATTGGCCTGGGGTCAGCCGGAACTGGACAGCGGCAGCATCGACCTGCCGTTGCGCTACGATCCGCCAACCAAGCCGCGCCACGTGGTCGACCACGAATTCGGCAAGCATGCGCTGACCTTCTGGCGCGTGCTGGAACGTTGCGGCGACTGGTGCCGCGTCGAGCTGACGCCGATTACCGGTCGCTCGCACCAGTTGCGCGTGCACATGCTGTCCATCGGGCATCCGCTGCTCGGTGACGGGCTCTACGCCCACGAGCAAGCCCTGGCCGCTTGGCCACGCCTGTGCCTGCACGCGAGCATGCTCAGCTTCACCCATCCGCAAACCGGCGAGCGCCTGCGCTTCGAGTGCCCGGCCCCGTTCTGACAAGCACCGCCGAACCCCTGTAGGCGCTGCCGAAGGCTGCGAACTTTTGATCTGGTGTTTCGTAAATCAAAAACAAGATCAAAAGATCGTCCGATCGCGGCCCGAGCCTTCGGCAGCTCCTACAGGGATCCGGTGCAGATTCAATTCCCCGGCCGATGCGTTAAACTCCCGCCCACTGCTGTCTGGAGCTTCTTATGCGCGAAGAGTTGAACCAAGGCCTGATCGACTTCCTCAAGGCCTCCCCTACCCCGTTCCACGCCACCGCCAGCCTTGTTCAACGTCTGGAGGCCGCCGGTTTTGTGCGCCTCGACGAGCGCGAGCCATGGACCACTGAGGCCAACGGCCGCTACTACGTTACCCGTAACGACTCCTCGATCGTCGCGGTCAAAATGGGCCGTCACTCGCCGCTGCACGGCGGTATTCGCCTGGTGGGCGCGCACACCGACAGCCCATGCCTGCGGGTCAAGCCGCAACCGGAGCTGCAACGACAGGGCTTCTGGCAATTGGGCGTCGAAGTCTACGGCGGCGCGCTGCTGGCGCCGTGGTTCGACCGCGATCTGTCGCTGGCCGGCCGCGTGACCTTCCGCCGTGACGGCAAGGTCGAGAGCCAGTTGATCGACTTCAAGGCGCCGATCGCGATCATTCCCAACCTGGCCATTCACCTCAATCGCGAAGCCAACCAAGGCTGGGCGATCAATGCCCAGACCGAATTGCCGCCGATCCTCGCGCAGTTTGCCGGTGACGAGCGTGTCGACTTCCGAGCCGTACTCACCGATCAACTGGCCCGCGAACACGGCCTCAATGCCGACGTGGTGCTGGATTACGAGCTGAGTTTCTACGACACGCAAAGTGCTGCGGTGATTGGCCTGAACGGCGACTTCATTGCCGGCGCGCGCCTCGACAACCTGCTGTCGTGCTACGCCGGCCTGCAAGCCCTGCTCACTGCCGAGACCGAGGAAACCTGCGTGTTGGTCGCCAACGACCACGAAGAAGTCGGCTCCTGCTCGGCCTGCGGTGCCGATGGCCCGATGCTCGAACAGACCCTGCGTCGCTTGTTGCCGGAAGGTGACGAGTTTGTTCGTACCATCCAGAAATCCCTGTTGGTCTCGGCCGACAACGCCCACGGCGTACACCCCAACTACGCCGAGAAGCACGACGCCAACCACGGCCCGAAACTCAACGCCGGCCCGGTGATCAAGGTCAACAGCAACCAGCGCTACGCCACCAACAGCGAAACCGCCGGGTTCTTCCGTCACCTGTGCATGGCCGAAGAAGTGCCGGTACAAAGCTTCGTGGTGCGCAGCGACATGGGCTGCGGCTCGACCATCGGCCCGATCACCGCCAGCCACCTGGGCGTGCGTACCGTCGATATCGGCCTGCCAACCTTTGCCATGCACTCGATCCGCGAACTGTGCGGCAGCCACGACCTGGCGCACTTGGTCAAAGTGCTGAGCGCGTTCTACGCCTGCCGCGAATTGCCGTAATCCCTGAACGAGCATTTTTTTCGAGGCAATCGCAAACCCTGTAGGAGCTGCCGAAGGCTGCGATCTTTTGATTTTGTTTTTTACAATCAAAAGATCGCAGCCTGCGGCAGCTCCTACATAGATCAACACTCCGGACGTAAAACCGACCTAGACTCAAATCCTCCCTTCCGACAAGGCCGTCACCATGATCTCGATGTCATCCTTCCACGCCATGCTCATTCCCATCCTGAGCGGAATGATCCTGCTGGCCGTCGGCTTCAACTTCCGCGACAAGAACGCCGGTGTGTTCGCCATGTGGATCGGCATGCTGACGATCCTCGCCACCGTGGTCTACAAGATCCTCGCCAAACTCAACGAATAAATCCGCGCCCGGCTCGCATTGATTAATGCGGCCTCGTACACTCCAGCGAATCCGCCCCTTGCGAGGTTGACCGCCTAGTGTTTGCTCGTCTTTTTGCTCTGCCCTGCCTGTTCCTCATCTGCCTGATGACGCTGCTGCCCATGGCGCCCGCCCACGCGGTTGGTCTACCGGGCCTGCTCAACACCACCAAGACCCAGCCAGAAGCCCAGGAACCGCTGGGGCAATCCCTCGACGAAGTCATCAAGTCGCTGGAAAACGACAAGCAACGTGCACAGTTGCTGACCGATCTGAAAAAACTGCGCGATGCCACGAAAAAAGCCCAGGCCTCTCCCGAAGAAGGCGTACTCGGGTTGATTGGCGGCACCCTGGCCAATTTCGAGAAGCAGTTTTCCGGTGCTGACAGCCCGGTCACTCGCTGGTCCAACGAATTCAATCTGGCCAAGGATGAGCTGAAAGCGCTGATGCTGCCCGCCAGTGAATGGCTGCCGATCATTTTCGGCTTCGCCATGATCCTGATGGTCTGGAGCCTGCTTGCCGCCGCGCTGATCTGGGTCAGTCACCGGGTGCGCATGCGTTTCGGACTCACTGAAGAACTGCCGCAACACCCCAGGGCCGTCGACATGCTGCGCTTCGCATTGCGCAAGCTCGGGCCGTGGTTGATCGCGTTGGTGATCACCGTCTACATGAGTTATGCGCTGCCATCGTCTCTGGGCAAAAGCCTGGCGATGGTGCTGGCCTATGCGCTGGTGGTCGGCACCTGCTTCTCGGCGATCTGCGTGATCGCTTTTTCCCTGCTCGACGGCCCACACCGCCATCGCGCGTTGTACATCCTGCGCCATCAGGCGTTTCGGCCGTTGTGGCTAATCGGCAGCTTCGCCGCCTTCGGGGAGGCGCTGAACGACCCGCGCCTGATCGAGAGCCTCGGTGTGCATCTGGCGCACACCGCCGCGACCATCGCCAATGTTCTCGCCGCGCTGTCGACCGGGCTGTTCATCCTGCGTTTCCGCCGACCGATTGCCCACCTGATCCGCAACCAGCCGTTGTCCCGACGCCTGACCCGCCGCGCCCTCAGCGACACCATCGAAATCCTCGGCACCTTCTGGTACGTACCAGCGCTGGTGCTGGTCGGCATCTCGCTGTTCGCCACCTTCGTCTCAGCCGGCGACACCAGCACCGCGCTGCGTCAGTCGCTGATCTGCACCGTACTGTTGGTGTTGTGCATGGTGATCAACGGCCTCGTGCGCAGGCACTCGCTGAAACCGCAACGCGGACCAAAACGCCACGCGCTCTATTCCGAGCGCCTGAAAAACTTCTTCTATACCCTCGCGCATTTGCTCGTCTGGCTGGTTTTCATCGAACTCGGCCTGCGCGTGTGGGGCCAGTCGCTGATCGGTTTTGCCGAAGGCGAAGGCCATGACATCAGCGTCAAACTCTTCAGCCTGATCGGCACACTGGTTTTCTCCTGGCTGATCTGGATCCTCGCCGACACCGCCGTGCACCACGCCCTCACCCGCTCGCGCAAAGGCCTGGCCAATGCGCGGGCGCAAACCATGATGCCGCTGATCCGCAACGTGCTGTTCGTGGCGATTTTCATCATCGCGCTGATCGTCGCCCTGGCGAACATGGGCATGAACGTCACACCACTGCTGGCCGGTGCCGGTGTGATCGGTCTGGCCATCGGTTTCGGTGCACAGTCGCTAGTGGCGGACTTGATCACCGGCCTGTTCATCATCATTGAGGACTCGCTGGCCATCGACGATTACGTCGACGTCGGCGGCCACCTCGGCACCGTCGAAGGCCTGACCATCCGTACGGTTCGTCTACGTGACATCGACGGTATCGTCCACACCATCCCGTTCAGCGAAATCAAAAGCATCAAGAACTACTCGCGGGAATTCGGCTACGCGATCTTCCGCGTGGCGGTGCCGTACAACATGGAAATCGACGACGCGATCAAACTGATGCGCGACGTCGGCCAGAAAATGCGCACTGATCCGTTGCAACGCCGCAACATCTGGTCGCCGCTGGAGATTCAGGGTGTAGAGAGTTTCGAGTCCGGCAGCGCGATTCTGCGTGCGCGCTTCAAGACCGCGCCGATCAAACAGTGGGAAGTTTCCCGAGCCTTCAACCTGTCGCTCAAACGTCACTTGGACGAAGCCGGGCTGGATCTGGCGACACCGCGCATGAGCGTGCAAGTGATCACTGCCGGCGGTGGTCAGCCGAAGGAATAGCACTTAGGCACGACGTGCGGGTCACAGGCAGGGAAGCCAAGAACAATAAACAAGGAGAAACCCGATGCAGCTGACACGCATTGCCCAGGCCGTTTTCATCACCCTGCTCGCTGGTCACGCGGGCGCTGCCACGCTGGACAGCACCCGCGAACAAATCGCCGTACAAGCCAAACAGCTTGAACCCGAACTGCTGGAAACCCGCCGCGACATCCACGCCCACCCAGAACTCGGCAACACGGAAAAACGCACGTCGGAACTGGTCGCCAAACAACTGCAAGCCATGGGCCTGGAAGTCAAAACCGGCGTCGCCCGCACTGGCGTCGTCGCCGTCCTCAAAGGCGCCCTTCCCGGCCCGACCGTTGCGTTGCGCGCCGACATGGACGCACTGCCGGTCAAGGAAGTCGCCGACCTGCCGTTCGCCTCGAAAGCCAAAGGCACCTACCTCGACAAAGAAGTCGACGTCATGCACGCCTGCGGCCATGACGCCCACACTGCGATCTTGCTCAGCACGGCGAAAATCCTCACCGGCATGCGCGACACCCTGCCCGGCACCGTGGTGTTCTACTTCCAGCCCGCCGAGGAAGGCCCGAGCGACTTCATCCCCGACGGCAAAAACACCTGGGGCGCGAAAATGATGGTCGAAGAAGGCGTGATGAAAGCCCCCAAACCCGACGCCGTCTTCGGCCTTCACGTCTGGGCCGGCGTCCCTGCCGGCCAGATCGCCTACCGCCCAGGCGCCACCCTCGCCAGCTCCGACGACCTGCGCATCAAAATCCTCGGCAAACAAACCCACGCTGGCCGTCCGTGGGACGGCATCGACCCGATCACCGTCGGCGCCCAAACCATCGTCGGCCTGCAAACCGTGGTCAGCCGCCGCACCGATATTTCGTCTTTCCCGTCTGTCGTCAGCATCGGCACCATCAACGGCGGCACCCGTTACAACATCATTCCCGAATCCGTCGACATGACCGGCACCATCCGCTCCTACGACTACGGCATCCGCCAGAAACTGCATGCGGACGTGCGCCAGACCGTCGAAAAAATCGCCGAAAGCGGCGGCGCGAAAGCCGACGTGACCATCATCGAAAAATACGACCCGACGATTAACAACCCGGCGCTGACAGAAAAGATGTTGCCGACGCTGAAGTGGGCGGCCAAGGATGACGTGGTGAATGCACCGCTGGTGGGTGGCGCGGAAGACTTTTCGTTCTTTGCCAAGGACGTGCCGGGGCTGTTTGTTTTTCTCGGCGTGACTCCGCGAGACCAAGACATGAGCAAGGCTGCGCCGAATCACAATCCGGAGTTCTTTGTGGATGAGTCGGCGCTGGTGGTTGGAGTGAGGACATTGGCATCGTTGGCGACGGATTATTTGTATGCCAATGCCGGGGCAGCAAAATAGAGATGGAGTGACTGTGGGGGCGCCCTCGCGAGCAGGCTCGCTCCCACATTTGGACCGTGTGCAGCCTGCCAGAGACGAGCCGGTCGGAAGGGCGCCTTCGCGAGCAGGCTAACTCCTACAATTGGATCGAGTACAACCGCAGGAAACAGGTCGGCTGTCAGGCCGCCTTCGCTGGCAAGCCAGCTCCCACAAGAAAATGAGTACACCCCGCTCGCGGCGCATGCCGCCCCACTCAACACAATGAGCGCAAGCTCGATTACCGCTTTTGATCTTGATCCACGGGCGACGTCGGAAGGCTGAGTGGAGGGATTGATCCAGGCGTGGGAGCGCAGCGACCGTTTGGCGCAGCCAAACACAGCGAGAGGAGGTGCAGCGAAGCAAACCGCAGGCGCTGCGCCCGGATCGATCCTGGAGCGAAGGAACCCCGAGCTTTAGCGAGCGGGCCGCACGTAGGAGCAAGCCTTTTTGGTTACTTTTTCGGCGTCTGGAAAAAGTGACCCGCCATAAGGGCGGAACCCTAATCAGCAACACCCGAAGTAACGGATATGCCCCCAAAACGATCAAACCACATCAACCGATACATGAATCGCATCATGCCGCCAAAACTCCAGATCACAATCAATCAACCGCTCATGCTGATCATAATTGACCCGAGCAATCCGCAACCCCGGACTCCCCACCGACACCCGCAAAGCCGCCGCCGCATCCACCGACAACGACGTAGGCACAATCTCAAACCGCACCCGCCCATAGTGCAAATCGTAATGCCGCGCATACAACTCAGTCATCGACTGATTCAAATCAAACTCTAAAATCCCCGGAAAAAACTGCGGATTCAAATAGTGCTCAACATAAAGCACCAACCGCCCGTCAATCCGCCGCGACCGACAAATCTGAATCACGCTGGAGAGCGCGGGCAGCTGCAGCCAGGCACACACCGCCGCCGACGCCGGTAACAACCGCGCCGAAATCACCTCGGTCGAAGGCACCCGTCCCTGCGCACTGACCATCGCGTGAAAGTGACTGCGCTGCATCAAGTTGTACGCCAGACGCGGTGGCGAAACGAACCAGCCCCGCCGCTCCTCACGATAAATCTGCCCCTGCGCCTCCAACTGCAACAACGCCTCACGCACAGTAATCCGCGTCGTGCCAAACAACTCACTGAGCTTGCGCTCGGCCGGCAATTTGCTGCCGGGCGCCAATAGCCCGTGGTCAAGTTGCTCCTGCAACACCTGGCCAATCGCTGTCACCGCTTTTGTTGCCTCATCGCGCATCAACGTTACCTATCTGGACTAGACCAGCACTGTTTCAGGGCAAAAACCGAACGACCTGCAAGCCGTTAACGAGTGTTGCAAGCCTAGGCAGTGCAGATGACCGAGAGATGACAAACCTGCTCAACGGTCGCCCTAACGACTTGCAATACATCGGCCAAGTCCCTTGCCCACCGGGGCTTTGAGCATGGTCTACGCTTATCTGGCAGCCGCCATTACCAGGCAAATAAAAGGCCTGAAGCAAGGCTACCGACATGAAAGTGTCATCCCGCCCCCTTAAATTGGCTCAGGTATTGCTGACCTAGACCAACACAAACCGCAATCGCAGCGTTGAACACGACCAAGGAGCTTCGGAATGAAACAGCTTTTCCTGGCAACACTGTTAGGCTCGACCATTGCAATGTGTACCGCCGCCATGGCGGCCGACACCGATCTGAAAACCCTCGAAGCCGCTGCGAAAGCGGAAGGCGCCGTCAACAGCGTCGGCATGCCCGATGACTGGGCCAACTGGAAAGGCACCTGGGAAGACCTGGCAAAAAAATACGGTCTGAAACACATCGACACCGACATGAGCTCGGCCCAGGAAATCGCCAAGTTCGCTGCGGAAAAAGATAATGCCAGCGCCGACATCGGCGACGTCGGTGCTGCCTTCGGCCCGATCGCGGTCAAGCAAGGCGTGGTGCAACCGTACAAACCAAGTACCTGGGATCAAGTACCGGACTGGGCCAAGGACAAGGATGGCAACTGGGCACTTGCCTATACCGGCACCATCGCTTTCATCGTCAACAAGAAGCTGCTGCACGGCTCCGAAGTCCCGACCAAATGGGCTGACCTCAAGAGCGGCAAATACAAGGTTTCCATCGGTGACGTGAGCACCGCTGCGCAAGCCGCCAACGGTGTCCTCGCCGCTGCGCTGGCAAACGGTGGCGACGAGAAAAACATCCAGCCAGCCCTGCTGATGTTCGCAGACATCGCCAAGCAAGGTCGTCTGTCGATGGCCAACCCGACCATCGCCACCATGGAAAAAGGCGAGATCGAAGTCGGCGTGGTCTGGGACTTCAACGGCCTGAGCTACAAGGCCAAGATGGCCAACCCGGATGACTACGTGGTGCTGATCCCGTCTGACGGTTCGGTGATTTCCGGCTACACCACCATCATCAACAAATACGCGAAGAACCCGAACGCCGCCAAGCTGACCCGCGAATACATCTTCAGCGACGCCGGCCAGACCAACCTCGCTCGCGGCAACGCCCGCCCGATCCGTGCTGAGCACCTGCAACTGCCGGAAGACGTGAAAGCCAAACTGCTGCCGAACGAGCAGTACAAAAAGGTCACGCCGATCAAGGACGCCGATGCGTGGGAGAAAACCTCCAAAGGCCTGCCGCAGAAGTGGAACGAAGAAGTCATTGTCGAGATGAAATAAAGCGGCTGATCCCTACTGCGTAATCTGTTGAGATCCAAATGTGGGAGCGAGCCTGCTCGCGAAGGCGTTGTGTCAGTCGACATCAATGTTGAATGATCTGGCGCATTCGCGAGCAGGCTCGCTCCCACAGGGGATCCGGGTTGAAATTGAAATTTCCTGTTTCGCGGAGTTTTTGCCCCTATGAAGCACAACGTCATCCTTGTCGTGCTCGACGGCCTCAATTACGAAGTCGCGCGTCACGCCATGGGGCATCTGCAGGCTTACGTTGGCGCAGGACGCGCCGCACTCTATAAGCTGGAGTGCGAGTTGCCCGCCCTGTCCCGACCGCTTTACGAATGCATCCTCACCGGCGTGCCGCCGATCGACAGCGGCATCGTCCACAACGACGTCTCGCGCCTCTCCAATCAGCGCAGCATCTATCACTACGCCCGCGATGCAGGCCTGAAAACCGCCGCTGCCGCCTATCACTGGGTCAGCGAGTTGTATAACCGCTCGCCGTTCGTGGCCGCCCGCGACCGTCACACTGACGATCCGACACTGCCAATCCAGTACGGCCATTTCTACTGGCAAGATCACTACCCGGATTCACACCTGTTCGCCGACGCGGAAAACCTGCGCCTGCGCCACGCGCCGAACTTCCTGTTGATCCACCCGATGAACATCGACGACGCCGGCCACAAGCACGGCCTCGATACTGCGCAATACCGCAACAGCGCACGGTTCGCCGACATCATCCTCGCCGACTATTTGCAAGGCTGGCTCGACGCTGGCTATCAAGTCCTGGTAACTGCTGACCACGGCATGAACAACGACCGCTCGCACAACGGCCTGCTGCCGGAAGAACGCCAGGTGCCGCTGTTCGTCCTCGGCGACACCTTCAGCCTCAACGCAGACGCTGCACCGAAGCAGACGGAAATCTGCGGCACGGTCTGCGAACTGCTCGGCGTGCCTCACGACAAACCTGTGTGCCGGGAGCTACTCAAGTGAATGCCATGACTCGCGGCAAATGGCTGGCGGCACTGTGCCTGGTGCCCTTCGCCCTGTTCTTTATCGTGTTTGAAATCGCGCCGCTGATCTGGGTGATGATCAACAGCCTGCAATCGGAAGAGTCTGGTTGGGGCCTGGAAAACTTCAGCAAGATCTTCAGTTCGAAGTTCTATCGACAGGCGATCCAGTACAGCCTGGAAATCAGTTTCTGGTCGAGTGTGTTCGGCATCATCATCGCCGTGCTCGGTGCGTATTCCCTGCGCCGGGTCGACTCGAAACTGCGCAACTTCGTGAATGCCTTCGCCAACATGACCAGCAACTTTGCCGGCGTGCCTCTGGCCTTCGCGTTCATCATCCTGCTCGGCTTCAACGGCAGCATCACCATCATGTTGAAGCAGGCCGGGATCATCGAGGACTTCAACCTGTACTCGAAAACCGGGTTGATCATCCTTTACACCTTTTTCCAGATTCCCCTCGGCGTGCTGCTGCTCTACCCGGCCTTCGATGCCTTGCGCGAAGACTGGCGCGAGTCCGCCGAATTGCTCGGCGCCAACGGCTGGCAGTTCTGGCGGCACATCGGTCTGCCGGTCTTGACCCCTGCCCTGCTCGGCACGTTCGTGATCCTGCTGGCCAACGCCCTCGGCGCCTACGCTACGGTGTACGCACTGACCACCGGCAACTTCAACGTGCTGCCGATCCGCATCGCGGCGATGGTCTCCGGCGATATCTCCCTCGATCCGAATCTGGCCAGTGCGCTGGCCGTGGTGCTGGTGGCGCTGATGACCATCGTGACCGTCGTGCATCAACTGCTGTTGAAGAGGAGCTACCATGTCTCGCGCTGAATCCGGCCCGGCCGGCCTCTACCACCGCGTCGTGGTCTACCTGCTGTTCGCCATCCTCTTGGCACCGCTTGTGGGCACACTGATTTACTCAATCGCCAGCAGTTGGTCGGCGACCATCCTGCCCAGCGGCTTTACCTTTAAGTGGTACATCCAGTTGTGGAGCGATCCACGCTTCCTCCACGCCTTCGGCCAGTCATTGCTGGTGTGCGTCGGCGCGTTGGTGCTGTCGGTGGTGCTGATCCTGCCGCTGTTATTTGTGGTGCATTACCACTTCCCAAAACTCGATGCGCTGATGAACATCCTGATTCTGCTGCCCTTCGCGGTGCCGCCAGTGGTGTCGTCGGTTGGCCTGCTGCAGCTCTACGGTTCCGGGCCGATGGCGATGGTTGGTACGCCGTGGATTCTGATCGGTTGCTACTTCACCGTGGCGCTGCCGTTCATGTACCGGGCGATCACCAACAACCTCCAAGCGATCAATCTGCGCGACCTGATGGACGCGGCCCAACTGCTCGGCGCGAGCACCTTTCAGGCAGCCATTCTGGTGGTGCTGCCGAACCTGCGCAAAGGCCTGATGGTGGCGCTGCTGCTGTCGTTCTCGTTCCTGTTCGGTGAGTTCGTCTTCGCCAACATCCTCGTCGGCACCCGCTACGAAACCCTGCAGGTTTATCTGAACAACATGCGCAACAGCAGCGGCCACTTCACTAGTGCGCTGGTCATCTCCTACTTCCTATTCGTGCTGGTCCTGACCTGGATCGCCAACATTCTGAACAAGGACAAAAGCGAATGAGCTATGTCAGCGTCCAACATCTCCAAAAAAACTACGCTGGCACCACGGTGTTCAGCGACATCGACTGCGAAATCAACAAGGGCGAATTCGTCACCCTGCTCGGCCCGTCCGGTTGCGGCAAATCCACCCTGCTGCGTTGCATCGCCGGGCTGACGCCGGTCGATGGTGGCAAGATCCTGCTCGATGGCGTCGACATCGTGCCGCTGAGCCCGCAGAAACGTGGCATCGGCATGGTGTTCCAAAGCTACGCGCTGTTTCCCAACATGACCGTGGAACAGAACGTCGCCTTCGGTTTGCGCATGCAAAAAGTCAATGCCGACGACAGCCATAAACGCGTTGCCGAAGTGTTGAAACTGGTTGAACTGAACGACTTCGCCAGTCGCTATCCGCATCAGCTTTCCGGTGGCCAATGTCAGCGCGTTGCCCTCGCCCGTTCGCTGGTCACTCGTCCGCGCCTGTTGCTGCTGGATGAGCCGCTGTCGGCCCTCGACGCACGGATTCGCAAGCACCTGCGCGAACAGATCCGTCAGATCCAGCGTGAACTCGGCCTGACCACGATTTTCGTCACCCACGATCAGGAAGAAGCACTGACCATGTCTGACCGGATTTTTCTGATGAATCAGGGAAAAATCGTACAGAGCGGCGACGCCGAAACCCTGTACACCGCGCCTGTCGATGTGTTCGCCGCCGGTTTCATCGGCAATTACAACCTGCTCGATGCCGACGACGCGTCGAAGCTGTTGCAGCGCCCGATCAACCACCGCATCGCCATTCGCCCGGAAGCCATCGAACTGAGCCTGATTGGCGAACTCGACGCACAGATCCGCAGCCACAGCCTGCTCGGCAACGTCATCCGCTATCGCGTCGAAGCGCGCGGCGTAGAGTTGGTGGTGGATGTGCTTAACCGTTCGGCCGCCGATCTGCACCCCGACGGCCAGCGTCTGGCACTTTCCATCGATCCGACGGCCCTGTGTGAGGTAGCCTGATGACTTTGCTGACGTTGAAGAGAGAACTGCACTGATGGCCCTGGCAATTTTTGATCTGGACGAAACCCTCATCCATGGCGACTGCGCCACCCTCTGGAGCGAGCAGATGGGCCGTTTGGGCTGGGTCGATCCCGAATCGTACATGCGCAAAAACAACGAGCTGATGGATGCCTACAGCCATGGCAAATTGCGCATGGAAGACTACATGGACTTCAGCCTCGAACCACTGATCGGCCGTACCCCGGAAGAAGTCGAGCACTTGGTCGGCCCGTGGGTTGAAGACTTCATCGAACCGATCATCTTCAGCGACGCGACCAAAGCCATCGCCGCACACCGCAAGGCCGGCGACCGGATTCTGGTGATCTCGGCATCGGGCACCCACCTGGTCAAACCGATTGCTGATCGGTTGGGCATCGACGAGGTTCTGGGCATTGAACTGGAAGTCGCCCATGGCGTTTACAGCGGCCACACCGTTGGCACCCTGACCTACCGCGAAGGCAAGATCACCCGGCTGCTGGAATGGCTGGATGCTGAAGAAGAGAATCTGGAGGGCGCGAGTTTCTATTCCGACTCACGCAACGATTTGCCGTTGCTGCTGAAGGTGGATTTCCCGCACGTGGTTAATCCGGATCCGGTATTGCTTGAGCACGCTGAAAAGGCTGGCTGGCCGATCCATCTCTGGAAATAAAAGCAAAAGATCGCAGCCTTCGGCAGCTCCTACAGGGTGTACACATTCCACTGTAGGAGCTGCCGAAGGCTGCGATCTTTTGATCTGGCCTTTCTTTCAGCTCAAACTTTCGTCAATCACCAACACCAGTTTCCCGGCAACGGTATTGCTCGCCAGCTCGGCAAACGCCGCCTCGGCGTCTTTCACCGGGAAAGCCTTGGCCAACTGCGGACTCAACCGCCCTTCGGCAAACAGCGGCCAGACATGCTGGCTCAAGTCGCTGAACAAATCCGTCTTGAACTGATCGTCACGGCTGCGCAACGTCGAGCCCAGCAGTTGCACACGCTTGGCCAACACCTGTGCCAGATCCAGTTTCGCCTCACGGCCGCCCATCAAACCGATCAACACCCAGCGCCCATCCAGCGCCATGAGCTTGAGATTGAGCGCCGAGTAGTTACCGCCGACCGGATCGAGAATCACATCGAACGGGCCGAAGTCGCGCAGGCTTTCCAGATCATCCGTACGCACTACGCCGCCCTGAGCGCCCAATGCTTCACAGTAAGCCAAACGCTCGGTCGAGCCGACGCTGACCCAACATGGATTGCCGAACGCCTTGCACAGCTGAATAGCGGCTGAACCGATTCCACTTGCCCCCGCATGCAAGAGAACTTTCTCACCCGGTTTGAGCGCCGCAAGCTGAAACACATTCAGCCAGACCGTTGCATAAACCTCGGGTAATGCCGCCGCCTCGATCAACGACACGCCTTCGGGAACCGGCAGCACGTGCCGCCCGTCGACGACCACCTCTTCAGCCATGCCACCCCCGGCCAGCAGGGCGCAGACCCGGTCGCCGGCTTGCCACGAACTGCCCGCACCGACCTCGCTGATCACCCCGGAGCACTCAAGACCGAGCACTTGGCTGGCTCCTGGGGGCGGCGGATAAAGCCCTGCTTTCTGTAATAAATCGGCGCGATTGAGGCCGGCTGCCGCCACTCGAATGCGGACTTGTCCTACATCACACGTAGGACTCGGCTCTTCAACCCATGCCACTTGACCTTCCACGCCTTGCAATGCCTTCACAGTGCCTCCATAGTGAGTCTGGACTGAGCCCGAAGCTGTAGCGCCGGGCTTTTTGCATTATGCGACCGGCTCTCGTAGAACCGGCGACTTCAAAGACGGCCTAATATGCGTTATCAATTGTCCCCGCGTCGAATCAGCATGAAGCATTTGCTCCCCAGCACCGCCCTCGCTCTTTTCATCGGCATCGGCCTGTTGCCGGTGTCGGGCAATACATTCGCAGCCAACAGCTGGGACAAATTGCAGCCTGATCGCGATGAAGTCATCGCCAGCCTGAACGTCGTCGAGTTGCTCAAGCGTCACCACTACAGCAAGCCGCCGCTCGACGATGCGCGCTCGGTGATCATCTACGACAGCTATCTCAAGCTGCTGGATCCGTCGCGCAGCTATTTCATGGCCAGCGACATCGCCGAATTCGACAAGTGGAAGACCCAGTTCGACGACTTCCTCAAAAGCGGCGACCTCAACGCCGGGTTCACCATCTACAAGCGCTATCTGGATCGCGTCAAGGCGCGTCTGGACTTCGCCCTTGCCGAGCTGAACAAAGGCGTCGACAAGATGGACTTCACCACCAAGGAAACCTTGCTGATCGATCGCAAGGACGCCCCTTGGCTCAAATCCACCGCCGATCTTGACGACCTGTGGCGCAAACGCGTCAAGGACGAAGTGCTGCGGATGAAGATCGCCGGCAAAGAGCCGAAGCAGATCCAGGAAACCCTGACCAAGCGCTACAAGAACCAATTGTCTCGCCTGGATCAGACCCGTCCGGAAGATATCTTCCAGGCGTACATCAACACCTTCGCCATGTCCTACGATCCGCACACCAACTATCTGTCGCCGGATAATGCGGAAAACTTCGACATCAACATGAGCCTGTCCCTCGAGGGCATCGGCGCCGTGTTGCAGAGCGACAACGATCAGGTGAAAGTCGTGCGTCTGGTGCCTGCCGGTCCTGCCGACAAGACCAAACAGGTCGCCCCTGCCGACAAGATCATCGGTGTTGCCCAAGGCAACAAAGAGATGGTCGATGTGGTCGGCTGGCGTCTGGACGAAGTGGTCAAGCTGATCCGTGGCCCGAAAGGCACCGTGGTGCGCCTGGAAGTGATTCCGGCCAGCAATGCACCAAACGACCAGACCACCAAGATCGTGCCGATTACCCGTGAAGCGGTGAAGCTTGAAGACCAGGCCGTGAAAAAATCCGTGCTGAACCTGAAACAGGACGGCAAGGACTACAAACTGGGCGTCATCGAGATCCCGGCTTTCTACCTCGACTTCAAGGCTTTCCGTGCCGGAGATCCGGACTACAAGAGCACCACTCGCGACGTCAAGAAACTGCTGACCGAGTTGCAGAAAGACAAAGTCGACGGCGTGGTCATCGACCTGCGCAACAACGGCGGCGGTTCCCTGCAGGAAGCCACCGAACTGACCAGCCTGTTCATCGACAAAGGCCCGACCGTACTTGTGCGTAACGCCGATGGCCGCGTCGACGTGCTGGAAGATGAAAACCCGGGTGCGTTCTACAAAGGCCCGATGGCGCTGCTGGTCAACCGCCTGTCCGCCTCGGCTTCGGAGATCTTCGCCGGCGCCATGCAGGACTATCACCGCGCGCTGATCATCGGTGGCCAGACGTTCGGCAAAGGCACCGTGCAGACCATTCAGCCGCTGAACCATGGCGAACTGAAACTGACCCTGGCCAAGTTCTACCGGGTTTCCGGTCAGAGCACCCAGCATCAGGGCGTGTTGCCCGACATCGACTATCCGTCACTGATCGACACCAAGGAAATCGGCGAGAGTGCCCTGCCGGAAGCCATGCCGTGGGACACCATCAAGGCCGCGATCAAACCGGCAGCCGATCCGTTCAAGCCGTTCCTGGCTCAGCTCAAGTCCGAGCATGACACTCGCACTGCCAAGGATGCCGAGTTCGTGTTCATTCGTGACAAGCTGGCGCTGGCGCAGAAGCTGATGGAAGAAAAAACCGTCAGCCTCAATGAAGCGGATCGTCGTGCCCAGCACACCAGCATCGACGCCAAGCAACTGGTGATGGAGAACCTCCGTCGCAAGGCCAAGGGCGAAGAACCGCTCAAAGAGCTGAAGAAAGAAGACGAAGACGCCCTCGCGGCAGCCGAGCAGGACAAGGTCAAACCGGAAGACGATGCCTACCTGAGCGAAACCGGGCGCGTTCTGCTGGATTACCTGAAACTGAGCAATCAGGTGGCCAAGAAGTAAGGTGATGGCAATTTAATGCTGACGATCCCCGGATCGTCATCAAACAGTCATCATTCTGTCGTGCAATAAAGGACTGGGAGCCACTCTCTTCATCGAGAGCGCTCCCAGTCCTTTTTTTATCGCCAGAGATTGCCATGACCACAACCGAACAGCTGAGTGCCTTGAGCTCGATCCTGACTCAAAGCGGTTTACACAGCCTGTTCCAGCCGATCATTTGCCTCTCCGAGCGACGTATCCTCGGTTACGAAGCGCTGACTCGCGGCCCATCCAATAGCCCTCTGCACTCGCCCATCGCGCTGTTCGCGGTGGCGCGTCAGGCCGGACGCTTGAGCGAACTGGAAATCGCCTGCCGGCAAAGCGCTTGCCGCCGTTTCAACGAACAGCAACTGCCGGGCAAACTGTTTCTCAACGTCTCGCCGGAGTCGTTGCTCGAAGCCGCGCATCAGCCAGGGCGGACACTGCAATTGCTGCAAGACTTCGGCATCCCGCCGAGCCAAGTGGTGATCGAACTCACTGAACAGACGCCAATCGACGACTTTCAGTTGCTGCAAACGGCTCTACATCACTATCGGGCGATGGGTTTTTCGATTGCACTGGATGACCTCGGCGCCGGGTATTCGAGCCTGCGCCTGTGGTCAGAGCTGCGTCCGGACTACGTGAAGATCGACCGGCATTTCATTGATGGCATTCATCAGGATGCATTGAAGCGAGAATTCGTCGGCTCGATCCTGCAGATAGCCAAAGCCTCCCGGGCGCAAGTCATTGCCGAAGGCATCGAACTCCCAGAAGAGTTGGCTGTGCTGACCGAGATGGGCGTGGATTTGGTGCAGGGTTACTTGCTGAGTCGACCGCAAGAACATCCGCCTCGCGATGCCCGCGCCTTGATGCCCAAACACGACAGCGCCAGCGTGGCATTAAACGACGAAGGCAGCGACCTCAGCGCCCTGCTCAACGACCAACCGGCCGTGCATCGCGATACGCCGACCGCCACCGTGCTGGAAGCCTTCCGCCGCCAGGCCAATCTCAACTCACTGGCAGTGCTCGACGAACAGGGCCAACCCTGCGGCATCGTCCATCGCCACTCGCTGTCGGATGCCCTGCTCAAGCCATTCGCCACCGACCTTTTCGCCCGCAAGCCGATCAGCCGTCTTATGAACGACGACTTCCTCGCCGTGGAAATGAGCCAGTCGCTGCAACAGGTCAGTCGCCTGATCACCAGCCGCGCCCGTCAGCGGATCGAAGAAGACTTCATCATTACCCTCAACGGCAGCTATCTCGGCCTCGGTCGGGTGATCGACGTGCTTAAACTGATCACCGAACTGAAAATCCAGCAGGCCCGTTACGCCAACCCGCTGACCCTGCTACCCGGCAACGTACCGATCCAGCAATGCCTGACCCGCCTGCTGCAACAAGGTCGCGAATCGGTCATCTGCTACGTCGACATCGACAGCTTCAAACCCTTCAATGACATCTACGGATACGGCCGCGGCGATGAAGTCCTGCTGTGCCTGGCGCAGTGCCTCAACGAACGCGTCGATCCTACCCGCGACTTCGTCGGCCACATCGGCGGCGACGACTTCCTCCTCGTCCTCGGCCCCGAAGACTGGCGCAAACGCCTCAACCAGTTACTCGACGACTTCCAAAGCCAATGCCGCCGCTTCTACCGCCCCGAACACCTCGAAGCCGGCTGCTTCATCGCGCCGAATCGACAGGGTGTACGTCAGGAATTTCCGTTGTTGTCGCTATCCATTGGCGTGGTGCATTTGCATCCCGAAGCGTGCGCACAACTCGATGCTAGTCAGCTTGCGGAGATGGCTTCGCAGGCTAAGCATCATGCGAAGAATATTCCGGGGTATAGCGTGCATGTGATTGATAGTCTCGCCTCTGCCGAGCTACATCGATTGCAACTTAGCGTACAACGTTGACTTGATTTTTAGTTTACCAAGCCGACTTATCTTCACTAGCAGCCATCAACAGATCCTCTTTCCAGATTTCTGTCGCTAGTTGATAGACATCTTGAAAAAACCTACGTGGACTTTCTAATGAATACCATTCCTCACGCGGCCAACTGTTTGTTTCGCATTCATCTATTTCAAATATAGCTTGAAAATCGAAGTTTGGATCCTTAAGCACCGCCTCTAGATTTTCAATGAGAGCCAATTTATGCCTATGTGAGAGATAAGGCTGATTCAAGCAATACTTCTTTATTAGCATACTTCTATCAGCTTGATCATTCGGATCATAAGCCTCGAGCTCTACACCCTTGGTCTCCTCTCTATCATAAACATCAAATATCCCAACGAACCACATTAAGTCAGGTTCGAAGCGTTCATTTAAAAATGGGTCTTTCAGCATCATTTTCCCTCCGCGGGGAAGCCCGTAAAAGGCTCCTGTGTATTCACTTTGTCGAATTTAACCTCAAACCAATCCATATCCTCATTAAGCCCCGGATTTTGTGAATCTTTTTTATTGGGTCTGTAACCGCGCCCAGCTCCAGGCAGTTCCAACCTAACTATTGGATTTTTCTTCTGATCCTTTCCTGTATGCCTAATCAAACCGTTTTTATCCTTCGTCATCGCTTTATTCAAGGCACCCAAATGCATGCGCCAGCTATGAAACTGAGAGCTTGGATTACCTTTGGCACCTTTCGGGACCTCACCGGTATGAGGATCCGCTCCATTGATCGCTCGCTGTTTGAGAGCTGGATCAGAAATTTCCGAACTATGTTTTTTCACAGTGTGCATGTCATAAATTTTTTCATACTCACTAACACGCCGCTTTGCATTTTCCTCGGCTAGTTCATCAATCCTCGCCCTCCGCTCCTGCGCTGTCATCTTCGGCAGCGCTGGCTCACCTTCATTGACCTTAGCTCCACTTACATCACCCGGCACCGCACAACCCGGCTTCTTCGGCGGCGGACAGTTCGAACTCAACCCCAACGGATCCACCCACCCCGTCGGATTCGGCACGTACTGGTACTGATTCAACCCACCCGCCAACTTGATCGGGTCCGGCGTCAGATACCGGCCCAGCCGTGGGTCGTAGTACCTATGCCGGTTGTAATGCAGTCCACTCTCAGCGTCGAAATACTGCCCCTGAAAGCGCAGTGGCTGGTCCAGGTATTCCTCGGCGGCGAGGGTCAGCGCGGCGACTTTGCCGTAGGCGTCGTATTGCGCCGACCAGACGATTTCGCCGCTGTAGTCGGTGAGTTCCTGCGGGGTGCCGAGGTGGTCGAGTTGGTAATAGAACGGGCAGGCCTTTTTCGGGCCTTTGCCGTCGAGCAGCGCCAGCGGGCGGAAGGTGCCGGGTTCGTAGACGTAGCTGCGGTGGTGGGTTTGGCTGCTTTCGGCGACGAGGTGGTCGCCTTGCCAAAAGAACTCGGTGATGGCGCCGTCGACGGTTTTGCTGATGCGCCGGTTGAAGGCGTCGTAGCGGTAACTGGCGGTCTTGCCGTCGGGGCGGGTCAGGCCGATGAGGCGGTGTTGGCAGTCGTAGCGGTATTCGGTGACGAGTTTCTGCGCGGTGCCGCGGCGTTCGCGGATCAGGTTGCCGAAGGCGTCGTAGTCGTAGTGGCGGTCACCCTGCATCAGCAGGCGGTTGCCTTTGATCTGCGTCGGCCCGGAGCGGTCCTGCATGAGCAGGTTGCCGGCCGGGTCGTGGGCGAAGGATTCCGGCAGTTCGTCGCGCGAGTGGCGCACACGGATCAAACGGTCGAGGGCGTCATAGCCGTAGGTGCGCTGGCCGTGGCGGGTGTCGGCGATGTGCTCGAGGTTGCCGTTGGCGCTGTAGGCATAGTCGCGGCGGTACAGCGAATCGTGTTGATGGCCTACGGCATGGGCGAGCAAGCGGCCCTGATCGTCGTAGGTATATTCGCTGAGCAGCAGGCCTTGCTGGCGTTGTTGTTCACGACCGGACTGGTAAACGTGGCGGGTCAGTGACGCGCCGTTGAGGTCGATGGCTCTGAGCGCGCCGCCCTTGGCATGGTGATAATCGAGTTTGCTGTTGTCCGGCAGGCGCATGCGTTTGAGCTGGCCGCAGATGTCGTAGGCGTAACGCAGGGTGCCCCAGCCCTGATGCTCGGTGATCAGCCGGTCCTGCAGGTCGTATTCGAAAGCCAGCGGATGTTTCTGGCCATCGTCGACGCCGGTTAAACGGCCGAGGCGGTCGTAGCGGTATTCGACCTTGATCCCGTCGGGCAGGGTTTTGACCAGCAGGCGGCCGGCGGTATCGCGTTCGTATCCGGTGACCAACGTCGAGCCGTCATCGCCGAATTCGGTCTTTTCCAGCAGATGACCGTTGAGGTCATAGGCGTAGGCCGTGCGCCGCCCATCGAAACCGGTTTCCTGTCGGATCAGTCCGGTGGGCGTGTAGTCCAGAAGGTACTTTTCGCCGGACTCGTTTTCGATTTCCGTCAGCAGCAGTCGCGCATGGTCGTAGCGGTATTGCACCCGCGTGCCGTCAGGATTGATCCGTCGGGAGACCAGATGCAGGTCGTCGTCATATTCGTAGCGAGTGATGCGGCCGAGTTCGTCGCGTTCGGCGGTGACCTGGTTGTAAGCGCCGTAGCTGTAGGTGCGGGTGGCCCCCGTAGGAGAAGTCGTCTGGATCAGTCGGCCAACGGCGTCCCAGTGCTGACGCGTGATCGCGCCGTGTTCGTCCTGCGTTGTGCTCCGCCGCCCCAGCGCATCGTAGGAAAAGCGCCGCACACCGCCATCGGGCAGGGTTTCTTCAACCAACTGGCCGAGCGTGTTCCAGACCAGCACATGCCGACTGGTGTCCGGATAGCGGATCGACAGCAACTGCCCACGCGCATCGTAGTGGTAATGCGTAACCTGCCCGTCAGGATCAACCGCTTCGGTAACATCACCCTGGGCATTGCGCCGGTATGTCCACACCGCCTCGCCGCGAGAGCGGCTGTGCAGGAAACCATTGCGGTATTCGTAGGATGTCGGCTCGTCGTCCGGCGGAAGCAGCGCGATCAGCCGTCCGACTTCGTCGTAACGGTATTCGGTAATGGCGCCAAGCGGATCCTGCTCGGCGACCAAGCGACCCTGATCGTCGTAGGCCTTGAGGTGTTCGCCGCCGTCAGCCTCGACCTTGCGCACCAGCCGCGCACGGTCGTCGTGCACGTAAGTTTCTTCGGTGCCATCGACGTAATGCACCGCGACACTGCCGTCGTCGGACCAGACGTAACGCGTGTTCATCTGCGAGAACGACGCCCAGTGGCGCACGCAGCGGGCAGCCTTGCCTGAGCGCTCCCATTTCCAGAAGAAACTCGCGCCACCGGTCAGCTGACGCTGAAGAATGACGTGCAGATCGTCGTAGTCGTAACGCTCGCTGTCGCCAACGGCGTTAGAGGCTTCGATCAGGTGCTGATAGGCGTCGTAGCGGTAACTGGCAAGGGTTTGTTCGGTGTGCCAGCCACCCTCACAAAACGTTTGGTAATCAACGCCGACCAGATGAGCCCGCTCATAACGCAACAGCAGCGCCCGACCCGCCCCGTTATCCAGTCGCTGAACCCTGTCGGATCGATCCCGCTGCACGGTCAGACGATTGCCATACCCATCACTGACCGCCGTCAGCCGCCCGGCCCGAAAGTGATAAAACCGCGCCGTGTCCCCCGCCAGCGCGAGAATCAGTTCCTGCGGCTCATCCCCTAGAAAAATCGCCGCCCGCGACAAACTGTTGTGAATCGCCGGCCGTTCAGCACTCGGCACTGGAAACCGCGTGCGCCGATTTTCGTGATCGACCCAAACAACAAAATCGCCATCGAACTCCAGCCGATGCGCCAGAGAATGACTCCAGCCAAACCCCAGCCCGACATCGATTTCAGCGGCACTGGTGCGATACAAGCGGGTGAACTCGAACGGCAGCAGTCCATCGAGCGTGCCATCCGTCAGGGTCAGCAGTTCCTCGCCAGTGACCATCGACACCGGGCAGCCGTTGGTGCAGGTCGAGGGCACGCAGTCGGCGCTGTCGCCGTTGGGGTTTTTAGCCTGATCGGGCTTATCGTCGTGAGGTTCGTCTTTCTTCAGCGAGGCGTTGCGCTTGGCATTCCAGCGCAGTTGCATCCGGCCTTTTTTCACGCCGGCCGCTATGCCGCGCGCGGCAACGGTTTTGTATTGATCAACGTACTTGATGAAGCCGTTGACGATGGCAAACAACGCCTTCACCAGCCGCGTCACCGCTGACAGCAATTGAACCGCGCGATCTGCCAGACGCAGCGTCAGATAAGCGATCCCAGCGCCACCACTGGCGAACGTCAACACAACGCTGATCAGCACATCGAGCAGCAATTGCACGATCATCATCGACGCCGCTTGAGCGGTTTTGCCGGCGATCTCACTGGGCGGCAACATCTCCAGCCAGAGACTCGCCGTGCGTAGCAGCAAACACAGGGTCGCCTCGTCACTGACCAGCAGTTGAAGCTGCTCCATCACCTCAGGCGCGGTAGCTGCCAGATTGATCAGATCAGTTGCACCACTGCCCAATTGCTCGGCAAACGCCCCAGGATCTTTGAGAATGTCCGACAGCATCCCGATGCTGCCCCACACCCCCTCAATCGCCGCCCAACTCCCGGCAAGCAAGCCGTTGCTCGCCGCAGTCGCCACCGACTGCGACCACTGTGGCTTGAACCCCTGCCATTCGCTACGCAGCCAATCATCCAGCTCAAGGGTCAGGCCATCGTAGGACTCAAAAAGAACTTCAACCTGTTCCGGGCTGACAGCACCGTGTACTTGCACCCGGTAGAACTTGCCCTCTGCGCCCTTGAACTCCCCTTTGCCCTGGGCATCAAGGGTCACCGGTGTTTTTTCACCGCCATCCACCGCCACCACATCGACCTTGATGTTGCCCAGCGGGATGTCATACACCGATTCGAACTTGCTCTCGATCAACATCAGCCCGCCCTTCGGGCACTGGACGACGCTGGAGAAAAACTGGTCGTCGCTACTGCTGACGGCGGTATTGCTCTCACCAAAGCGGATGATCCGCTCCATGCCCATCAACGACGGCAGATCGGTAGCATGGCTGACTGTGTCGGAGGCACGGCTGGCCCAGTGTTTGAGCTGCTCGCGGTAGAGACTGAGGGTGTCAGGGAAGCTGTCGAGTGCTTGCTCGATACGGGTGATGGCTTCCATCAACGCACGCTTGGGTGCGGGGTGGACTGAATAACCGGGTCGAGCATGAACGTTCCCTCGCGCAAAAATTAGGCGCGGGAACTGTGCGGGGGATCAATCAGGAAAGAAGTCAGGCAAGTAGGCAATAGATGTAGGACTAATCCTCAAACTATCCAAAAAAACAAACAGGCAGGCGAAAACGCAAACGTGGTGTGAAGTTTCCCTCACGCCACGTTTATTGAGCAGACACAGATAGACTTACTGCGTTGAATCCCGGGCACTCAGCTCTTTCAACTTATGCTCGGCCAACGGATGCCCGGCCTTGGCGGCCATGCTCCACCAGCGTGCGGCCTCAACAGGGTCCGACGCTTTGCTCGGTGTACCTGTCAGGCAGATCACCCCGACCTGATAAGCCGCTTTGCCATCGCCGGCCAGTGCCGCCAGCCGCAACAAGCGCACGCCTTCTTCACGTGCACCCAGGCCTACACCGCGAAAGGCCAGGATGTGGCCGTAGAAGCTTTGCGCGCTGACGTTACCGAGGGCTGCCATGCGTGCGAACTGCCCCTCGAGCCAGCGCCAGCCTCGGGGCTGGCGAACAAACCACGACCAATGAAAAAGTCGGCGAGCCAGCCAGTAACCAGCTCGCGCCTTGAGTCGTAAAAACACTCAAGCCTCCGCCGATTCCGGGTACTCGTATTCGAAGACTCTGACGACTTCCGAAGCATGCCATGACGCTGCGGCAACGCCATCGGACGGCCCGGAAAAACGCCCCAGGCGCTCGACGCATTCAAAAAAACCGGTACGCGGCAAGCGACTGGCGCCCTGACTTATCACCAGCGAACTGCGCAATGGTTGTTCGGCCTTGGCATCCAGCGCGGCCAGATGCTCCAACGCGGCCGTCAAGGTTTGCATCGCCGGTGTCGGCAATTGCAAACGTTCGAGCAAGGCCCGATAGGTCAACAGATGGCGCTGCCTGCGCGCCTGATCCAGCTCCCCCAGCAATCCGTCCCAATGTTGACGACTGATGCGTACGCTCACGATTCATCCCTCCACCCTGGCACCGTCAGCTCCCAGGCCAGGCTGCGGCGAATCGCGGCGTCGGGCAGACGCTCGCCACTTTCGATCATGGCCAGATAAGACGGGCTGATGCCTACCGTGCGGGCCAGCGCCTCGATGGCGATGCCCTTCCCTTCGCGCAAACTGCGTAGTTGATCCAGACCTGGAAGAATCAGGTCTGGTGTTGCCGCGAGCGGCGCTGGCGCCTGTCGCGACGGTGTTTCGTTGATGCCTGCTGCTTTCAGTAGAGACTGATACTGAGCCCATGGCAAAACCGCATATTCGGGTTCGCCATCGCGTGCAATTATCTGAATATCCATGACTACCCCGTAGGACAACAACACTTAGCGAGTCAGCACTTTTCCCTAGAAGTGTAATCCTAACAGCGGCCAAGGTCGCGGGGGGTATCTATCTGCAGGCGGGATGGGGGAATCAGGGCTTTTTCGGGCCCTGAATCTGCAATTGCTCAGGGGTATCGGGCAGGCGTTCGACGACCGCGAGTTTTTCCGGACGCTGGCGATTGCGCCAAAGTCGGAAGGCGTTGAGTTCATCGTCGAGGGTTTTCATCAGCCAGGCGAGGACGGCGATGTCATCAAGCATGCCGAATACCGGGATAAAATCCGGGATAGCATCCACCGGGCTGAGGAAATACATCAACCCCGCCACCACCGAAATCAAGGCTTTCGGGCTGATCGCCCGGTACTCACCGCGCCAGTAGGCCAGGCACAAGGCCTGAAGCAAACGAAGATCATCCTTGAGCTTGCCGAGTCTATTGCCTTGCGCGGCGCCCTTGCTGGCCACGGCAAACAGCAGCGTCGGCAGGCGACCGCGAGCCAGCAGACGGCCGGCCAGAGGCAGGAATCGAGCGAAATTCCACGGAGCTTTCATCTATTCCTCCCGTTGAAATGTTATCCACACAAATTGTGGATAACCTTGTGAACAGAGCTGCATTTCAGCGCTGAAAGCCCCGTTTCATAAGGGCTGCGCTCAGATCGGGCGTTTTTTACTCACATAAAAAACCCCAATATTTCATTGACTTGGCGGCTCAGGGCGTCTAGTGCGGGCAGCCTCAAAGGCTATGACTCCCCCGACCGCCATCGGTTCGCTCTGTTTACCCTTGCCAGGGTCCAGATGCAACAACGCCCCGCATAAGCGAGGCGTTGTTGTCGAAGCCTTGGCTAATTACTTGGCCGCGGCGCCTTCTTTGGCTGGATCCTTGATGGCCAGCAGTTCCAGGTCGAAGACCAGAACCGAGTTGGCCGGGATTGCCGGGCTTGGCGATTGTGCGCCGTAAGCCAGATCGCTAGGGATGTACAGTTTGTACTTCTCGCCAACGTGCATCAATTGCAGACCTTCAACCCAACCCGGGATCACGCCGCTTACTGGCAGATCGATCGGGCTACCGCGCTCGACGGAGCTATCGAATACGGTGCCGTTGGTCAGCTTGCCGGTGTAGTGAACAGTCACTACGTCAGTCGGCTTAGGCTGTGGGCCGTCGGCTTTCTTGACGACTTCGTATTGCAGGCCCGAAGCGGTAGTGGTCACACCCGCCTTCTTGCCATTTTCTTCGAGGAATTTCTTGCCGGCGGATGCCGACTCTTCGCTCATTTTGGCCATACGCTCTTCAGCACGCTTTTGCAGCGCGGCGAAGGCTTCGACCAGCTCTTCATCTTTCAGCTTCTGTTCTTTCTTGCCGACGGCATCTTCGATGCCCTGGGCTACCGCTTTGGAGTCCAGATCATCCATGCCTTCCTGAGCAAGGCTCTTGCCCATGTTCAGGCCGATACCGTAGGAAGCTTTTTGCGCCGGGGTTTTCAGCTCTACGCTGGTCTGCGAATCACAACCCGCGAGGACCAGGCTAACCAGGGCTACCGCCGCCGCCAACCGATGCTGTTTCATGCTATTTCCTTGTTCATGCGCCGAAAGGGCAATCGAGTAAAGCCGCGAGCTTATCAGGCCGCCACGACCAATGGCTACCGGCATGAGAGCAGTAAACCTGCGATAAGTTCAGGGATTAAAACGCATTTGGGCAAAGCAATGATGAAGCTTATGTCATCTGGTCGCGACAACGAACGACTTACATTCCCCCAACATCTGGCGTAATGGCCACTTGCCGCACAGGGTCATGGTCAGGCATAACAGCGCAACAATTCGACAAGGATGTTTATCTTGCGCCTTTTATTCCGCGTGCTGGCTCTGGTCGTCGTGCTGCTGGGACTCGTCCTCGCGGTGGTTTTGTACTACGTGGCCAATCCGAAAATGCCCTTCTACACCCCCGCGCAGCAGGTGCATTACCTGAATCAGTGGGCGGAAGAAGAACGACAGACCTATTACTTCACGCCCCAGGGCACGCAAGTCAAAGGGCTGCGCTATGAGTGGTTTCAGGCGCTGGAGTTGCCCTTTTCGCAGCAACGTTTCGCCGCCCCCGAATACCTCGCGCGCTTCGGTTTTCTCATCGATCCGCAACAGAAAGCCACGCCGGGCAATCCCGGCAACCTGCCTGTCGGCTTTGCGCGACACCAGAATCCCGGGAGCACCGAGCACTATCTGGACATAACTTGTGCGGCTTGCCACACCGGCGAATTGCGCTTCAAAGGCCATGCTGTCCGCATCGACGGAGGCACGGCGCAGCACGTACTGCCTTCCAGCGTTCCGACATTACGCGGCGGTAGTTTCGGACAGGCATTGGTCGCCAGCCTTACGTCGACTTACCTCAATCCGTGGAAATTCGAGCGCTTTGCGCGAAATGTGCTGGGCAATGACTACGACGCCCGCCACGAGCAACTGCGCAAGGACTTCAAAGTCACGCTGAACACCTTCCTGAAAGTCGCCTGGAACGACACACACCGCGGCCTCTACCCCACCGAGGAAGGCCCGGGCCGCGCCGATGCATTCGGGCGGATAGCGAACGCGACGTTCGGCGACGCCATTTCCCCTGCCAACTATCGCGTGGCCAATGCGCCGGTGGACTACCCCCAGCTTTGGGACATGTGGACCTTCGACTGGGTGCAGTGGAACGGTTCGGCACAACAGCCTATGGCGCGCAACATCGGTGAAGCCTTGGGCGTCGGCGCCACCCTGAATTTCTTCGACGCCAACGGCCAGCCGCTGCAAGGCGATGACCGTTACGCCTCCAGCGTCCGTGTGCGTGACCTGCACAAAATCGAAAAAACCCTGCAACACCTGCAACCGCCCGCCTGGCCCGAAGATCTGTTGGGTGCCATCGACAAGCCGCTCGCAGCCAGAGGCCGCACGCTGTTCGTCGAGACCTGCGCTGGTTGCCACGTCCCACGCAGGATTCAGGAAGGCGATCGCTGGGTGCAGCATCTGCACATGTTACCGGTAGACGTCATCGGTACCGATCCGAGCGCCGCCAACAACATCGCCACCCATCGCTTCGACCTGACAGCCCTGCAATGGGATCTCAAAGAACTGGAAAAAATGGATGTGAAGCTGCATCCGACACCCAGTGAGCCGCTGGATCTGAGCCAGTTGTCCGTAGCCAAAGGTTTGGCTTACGTCACCGCATTTGTCGAAAACCGCGCCTATCGCGAGGCGAAAGTCACGCCAGAGGAAAAGTCTGACCTGGACGGTTTCGGCCTGCCCATCGGCGTGCGTGAAAAAGTCGCCTACAAGGCGCGCCCACTGGCCGGCATCTGGGCTACCGCGCCGTTTCTGCACAACGGTTCGGTGCCAAGCATTTATCAATTGCTTTCGCCGCAGGATGAGCGCGCCACCACCTTCTTTAAAGGCACCTTCGAATACGACCCGCGACATCTGGGCTATCGCACCGAAGCGTTTACCAATGGTTTTGTGTTCGACACGCGGATCACTGGCAACCACAACAGCGGCCATGAATTCCGCGCCGGCGAGCGCGGCAATGGCGTTATCGGCCGGCTGTTGCAGCCCGAAGAACGTTGGGCATTGCTGGAATACCTGAAGGTGTTGGGCGGCCCGCTGGAGGCGCAATTGCCATGATCTCGACCTTCAAGAAAGAAATGCCGTTGTTGGCCAGAATCTGGTTGTGGCTGGGACGATTGCTGGGCAAAACGTTGTTGATAGTTTTCGCCATCGGACTGCTCGGCTGGGCCGTCGCCACGGCATGGTTTGCCTGGCAGCACCGTGGCCCGGTTTCAGCACTGGAGCAGATTCCGCCAGGCGAGTCGGCCATGACTCAGGATGTGATCCAGACGGCCGTGCGCATCGTCGATCAACACCGCGCAGGCACTCGCTATTTACGCGACGCTCACGCCAAGGCCCATGGTTGTGTGAAAGCGCAGGTGCAGGTTCTGCCGCAACTGGCACAGTCATTGCGACAGGGTGTCTTCAGCGAGCCGGGTAAAACCTGGCAGGCGATGATTCGACTATCCAATGGCAATGCCTATCCGCAGTTCGACAGCATGCGCGACGCCCGTGGCATGGCGATCAAGTTGCTCGACGTGCCAGGCATACAGCTACTCGGTAACCGCCAGCAACAGCACGAACAAGACTTCGTGATGTTCAGTCACCCGAACTTCTTTGTCAGCGATGTCGCCGAGTATCGTCAGAATGTGGCGGCGCAGGCTGACGGCAAAAAGGTCATGGCGTTTTTTCCGGGATGGGATCCACGCACCTGGCAAATCCGCCATCTGTTTATTGCGCTGGCAACACTGGCGCCGCCGCCGGACAGTCCGACAGGGACGACTTACTTCTCGGTATCGCCCTACAAGTTTGGTGAGGCCAATGTGAAATTTCGGGTAACGCCCGATCCGGACAATTGCCCAGCCTACACTTTGCCCAAGCAGAACCACGACTTGCCGAACTTCCTGCGCGGCGCCCTGAATAAGCAGTTATCCACGGATCGGGTGCCCGCTTGTTACGTGCTACAGATTCAGCGTCAGGACGCCAATAAATACATGCCGATCGAGGACACCAGCATCCAGTGGCGCGAGCAGGATGCACCGTTCGAACCCGTGGCCCGCATCACCCTGCCACCTCAGGATTTCGATACACCACAGCAGAATCTGCAATGCGACAACCTGTCGTTCAACCCATGGTTTGGCATCGAAGCGCATCGCCCGATCGGCGGAATCAACCGACTGCGTAAAGCGGTGTACGAAGCGGTCAGCGACTATCGCCACCAGCGCAACAGCCAATGATCATCAGGTAACCGGCGCGTCAGTGACATCCGTACTGAAGGATGCCGTAACCCTTCCGACGTGCGCCCAGGTCTTGCTCGCCAGAAGGACACTGAGAGTTCCGGCGTCGGCGACTTTGTTGACATACGTCTGCGGGCTCATGTCGCCGGATATGATTTTCTGCTCGAGGTCTTGAGCAAGTTCTGTGGTCAACGCCAGGACTTTGGGCATGATCGGCTTGGCAAAACGCAAGACCGCCCCATCGGGAGTGATTGCAAAAATGCGCTGATGAGGTGCCACGCTCAAGCGATCGAGGCCGACCTTGAGATCCGCAGGGGAGAAAAAATTCTGGTAAAGATCACCTCCGTCCGAAGCGGATTGATCCACCGGTAACGGCTGGATCGAGTGATAAATGCCATGCACCCGAAACTCTGCGGGAATCAATGGATTACCGTGTTGGTCCCTGGGAAACAGAACGGCTCGGTCAAAGCTGGCGTAATGGCTGGAGACAGGTTCAGTGACAACAAAAAAGTTACTGGCGTTGTGTTTGAGAACGAAGCCGACGTTCGGGTATGCCGACAGCGACGCGGGTAACTTGCTACGCAGATAAGCCGCCACATCCTTGGCATCTCGACAGATAGGCCCAAAGATCGGCACCCGTTCGATTGCGGGTTGCGCAGTCAGGATGTCCGATCGCCAACTGGCCTTGAGCTGACCTCGGTGTCGCCAGAGATCGCCGGGGACTACAACGCTCACTTCTCCCGCCGCCAGGGCCAGCAGGATCCACACACTGCTTGGCACCGCCCCGTCTTCATACAGACTCTCGAATCGCCGTGGCTGGCCATTGAGGGTTTTCATAAGCTGCGGCGACAGCTCCGTTTCAAAGGGCAGATTGGTCGAGGTGTATGAGATAAGGCCGCCGTTGCGCACGCTTAGATAGCACTTCGAGTATTTTCGACGCGCGCTCATTACCGCCGACAAATCGGACATTGTAAAAAACCGATTGCGCTGAACCCATTCGGCGATAGCTTCTTCGGCGGCTTTTGCCTTGCTCGGACGGGCGTGAAAACTCGCTTCAAGAGTAAACCCCTTTGGAATCGTCAACGGCTCAGTCGCACTGACTGTCACCGCAAGCACCAGACGCTGCACCGTTGCTACGTCGCGGTGAAGTGCTTCATCACCGGATACAGTGGCGTCAATACGCGGGGCGCAGAAGAACTGCCCTTCTCCGCTTTTCAGGATGAACCAGTGAAGTTCGCTGCTCTGCGGGGTCTTCAACAAACCGTGCAGGCACGCTGCGGCATCATCGCTCGAAAGAAAGGCAGGATTGGCCGCCATGAATGACAGCGCATCCGCATCCTCGGCGGGGGCTGGAGTAACGGTTTCAGGAGGAATTGAAGGCATTGGGTCCGACTCTCGAAAGGCAATGGGATTGGCTCCAAAACCCTCACGGGTGATGAAGAACATTGCCCATTGTCCGAAAGCGGCGCGCCTGGCAGGCACTACATAGTTATATGCGGCGAAGAAATACAAACGCCAGACAGCAAAAAGCCCGCACTGGGCGGGCTTTCTGTGGTGATCTGACGTTCAGTGTTCCAGATTACCGAATATGGCGCAGCGGACGGGACTCGAACCCGCGACCCCCGGCGTGACAGGCCGGTATTCTAACCGACTGAACTACCGCTGCGCGAAACGCTTGAAACGAATGGTGGGTGATGACGGGATCGAACCGCCGACATTCTGCTTGTAAGGCAGACGCTCTCCCAGCTGAGCTAATCACCCTTCGCTTCGTTACGGGGCGCATTATGCCACAAGTTTTCGTAAAGTGTTGATTTAATTGAAGTTTTTTTCAAAAAAATCCGAAAACCGATGAAACGACACATCCCGCGGGTACAACGTACAAACTTGAGACAGAAAAAAACCCGCCTCAGCGGGTTTTTCCGTGGTGACCTGGCGTTCAGTGTTCCAGGTTACCGAATATGGCGCAGCGGACGGGACTCGAACCCGCGACCCCCGGCGTGACAGGCCGGTATTCTAACCGACTGAACTACCGCTGCGCTAAACACATGAAACGAATGGTGGGTGATGACGGGATCGAACCGCCGACATTCTGCTTGTAAGGCAGACGCTCTCCCAGCTGAGCTAATCACCCTTCGCTTCGGTGTGGCGCGCATTCTACGGAGCGACCCCACCTCTGGCAAGCACTTTTTTAAATAATTTTCTCAGGCCTTCCAAAGGCTTAGAGAAGGGTTGGCCTATGCCACGGCGAAGACAATAATGCCCCCCTTTGTATAAAGGAGAGACTCACCCCATGTGGTTCAAAAACCTGCTTATCTATCGCCTGACCCAAGACCTGCCTGTCGATGCCGAGGCGCTGGAAACTGCACTGGCCACCAAACTGGCGCGTCCATGTGCAAGCCAGGAGTTGACCACCTACGGTTTCGTCGCGCCGTTCGGCAAAGGCGAAGATGCTCCACTGGTGCACATCAGCGGCGACTTCCTGCTGATTTCTGCGCGTAAAGAAGAACGCATTCTGCCGGGTAGCGTCGTGCGCGACGCGGTCAAGGAAAAGGTCGAAGAGATCGAAGCCGAGCAGATGCGCAAGGTCTATAAGAAAGAACGCGACCAGATCAAGGATGAAATCATCCAGGCGTTCTTGCCGCGCGCCTTTATCCGTCGCTCGTCGACCTTCGCTGCCATCGCGCCGAAACAGGGCCTGATCCTGGTCAACTCGGCCAGCCCGAAACGCGCCGAAGACCTGCTGTCGACCTTGCGTGAAGTGATCGGCACCCTGCCCGTTCGTCCGCTGACCGTGAAAATGGCACCTACCGCCGTCATGACTGACTGGGTCACCACCCAAAAAGCCGCCGACGACTTTTATGTGCTGGACGAGTGCGAACTGCGCGACACCCACGAAGACGGCGGCATCGTGCGTTGCAAGCGTCAGGACCTGACCAGCGAAGAAATCCAGCTGCACCTGAGCACCGGCAAAGTCGTTACTCAGTTGTCGTTGGCCTGGCAGGACAAGCTGTCGTTCATGCTCGATGACAAGATGACCGTCAAACGCCTGAAATTCGAAGACCTGCTGCAGGATCAGGCGGAACAGGACGGCGGCGACGAAGCCCTCGGTCAACTGGATGCCAGCTTCACCCTGATGATGCTGACCTTCGGCGACTTCCTGCCGGCGCTGGTTGAAGCGTTGGGTGGTGAAGAGACTCCGCAGGGAATCTAAAGCCCCTCGCAAGCACCTTCATCTATAGAGGGTGCCTGAAAAAAAAGATCGCCGCCTTCGGCAGCCCCCTGAATTTGGAATGCATTTTCCTGTAGGCGCTGCCGAAGGCTGCGATCTTTTTGCAAGCACCGTATGCTTAGCTTCCTAACGCTTTCACATAACAAGGAACAAGCCATGCGCGCACTGGCTGCACTCAGCCGCTTTGTCGGCAATACCTTCGCTTACTGGGTTCTGATTTTCGCCGTCGTGGCCTTCCTGCAACCTTCGTGGTTCCTCGGCTTGAAAAGCGCGATCGTGCCGCTGCTCGGGCTGGTCATGTTCGGCATGGGCCTGACCCTCAAACTTGATGACTTCGCCGCTGTCGCCCGCCATCCATGGCGTGTGGCGCTGGGCGTGGTTGCGCACTTCGTGATCATGCCCGGCGTGGCGTGGTTGCTTTGCCAGATTTTTCACCTGCCCCCGGAGATCGCCGTCGGCGTGATTCTGGTCGGTTGCTGCCCAAGTGGCACTTCTTCCAACGTGATGACCTGGCTGGCTCGCGGCGATCTGGCGCTGTCAGTGGCCATCGCCGCCGTCACCACCCTCCTCGCCCCGCTGCTGACCCCGGCGCTGATCTGGTTGCTGGCTTCGGCGTGGTTACCGGTGTCGTTCATGGAGCTGTTCTGGTCGATCCTGCAAGTGGTGCTGCTGCCGATCATCCTTGGCGTGGTCGCGCAACGTCTGCTCGGTGACAAGGTGCGTCACGCGGTGGATGTTTTGCCGCTGGTCTCGGTGGTCAGCATCGTGATCATCGTCACCGCCGTGGTGGCCGCCAGCCAGGCGAAAATCGCCGAATCCGGCCTGCTGATCATGGCGGTGGTGATGTTGCACAACAGCTTCGGCTACTTGCTGGGTTACTTCACCGGACGTCTATTCAAATTGCCGCTGGCTCAGCGCAAATCGCTGGCGCTGGAAGTCGGCATGCAGAATTCGGGGTTGGGTGCAGCACTGGCCAGCGCGCACTTCTCGCCACTGGCAGCGGTGCCGAGCGCGTTGTTCAGCGTTTGGCACAACATCTCCGGGGCGTTGCTCTCCACTTACTTCCGGCGGATGAGCGAAAAAGAAGATGAACAGGCGCTGGCTCAACGAGCGACGGACTGATCGGGAAACTTGATCCCCGGGTTAATGCGCGGCACTCTATCGCGCAACGCGGGGACGACCTCGCGGCTCGATCGAGTTTTTTAATCTGGGGACGACCCCGTCAATCGATGGAGGTCTCTCATGTCCTGGATCATTCTGTTTTGCGCCGGCCTGTTCGAAGTCGGCTGGGCCGTCGGCCTGAAATACACCGATGGCTTCAGCCGTCCACTTCCCACTGCACTGACCGTTGCGGCCATGGCCATCAGCCTAGGCCTGCTCGGCCTTGCGATGAAGGAATTGCCGCTGGGCACGGCCTACGCGATCTGGACCGGCGTGGGTGCCGTGGGCACGGTGATTGCCGGGATCATTCTGTTTGGCGAGTCAATGGCGTTGATTCGATTGGCCAGTGTGGCGTTGATCATCACCGGGTTGATCGGCCTTAAGGTCAGCGCCTAGCGCACCACTGGCCTCATCGTTGGCAAGCCATCTCCCACAGGGATTTCCAGTGAGCACGAATCCCGTGTACATCCAGAAACCTGTGAGAGCTGGCTTGTCAGCGATGGGGACAGCCCCGTCACCGACTATCTAACGGCGCCGCGCAACGCCCCCACCAACCACTGCAACTTCAATGGCTCTGCCGCCTCAACCGTCACCGGCGCCCCCGCCACCAACGTCACCCGCGACCACAACCGGCGGAACACGCCCTTGTTCGGATCGCGACTGAAGAAACTCCCCCACAACCCCTGCAATGCCAGCGGAATCACCGGCACGGGTGTCTCCTCCAGAATCCGTTTGAGTCCGCCCTTGAACTCGTTGATCTCTCCGTCGGCCGTCAACTTGCCCTCCGGGAAGATGCACACCAGTTCACCGTCCTTAAGATATTGGGCAATCCGGGTGAAGGCTTTTTCGTAGATCTGGATGTCTTCATTGCGTCCGGCAATCGGAATGGTCCCCGCCGTGCGGAAGATAAAGTTCAGCACCGGCAAGTTGTAGATCTTGTAGTACATGACAAAGCGAATCGGCCGACGCACCGCGCCGCCAATCAACAGCGCATCAACGAACGACACGTGGTTGCACACCAGCAACGCCGCGCCTTCATCCGGGATCGCTTCAAGGTTGCGATGCTCGACGCGGTACATGGAATGGCTAAGCAGCCAGATCATGAAACGCATGCTGAACTCGGGGACGATCTTGAAGATGTAGGCGTTGACGCCAATGTTCAGCAGCGACACCACGAGAAACAGTTGCGGGATCGACAGCTTGGCCAGGCTTAACAGCACGATTGAAACGATGGCGGACACCACCATAAACAGCGCGTTGAGAATGTTATTGGCCGCGATCACCCGCGCCCGCTCGTTCTCAGCGGTGCGCGACTGAATCAATGCATACAGCGGCACAATGTAGAAACCGCCGAAAATACCGAGGCCGAGGATGTCGACCAGTACCGCCCAGGTGTGGCCAAAGCTAAGCACTTCGGTCCAGCTATGGCCGGTGACACTGTCGGGAATTCCACCGGAATGCCACCACAGCAGCAAACCGAACACGGTCAGACCGAACGAGCCGAACGGCACCAGACCGATCTCGACTTTGCGCCCGGAGAGCTTCTCGCAAAGCATCGAGCCCAGCGCGATCCCCACCGAGAACACCGTTAGAATCAGCGTGACCACGGTTTCGTCGCCGTGCATCCACTCCTTGGCGTAGGCCGGGATCTGCGTCAGATAAATAGCTCCGACAAACCAGAACCACGAGTTGCCGACAATCGAACGCGACACCGCAGGCGTCTGGCCCAAGCCTAGTTTCAATGTGGCCCAGGACTGACTGAAAATATTCCAGTTCAGGCGCATTTCTGGCGATGACGCCGCTGCGCGGGGAATGCTGCGGCTGGCCAGATAACCCAGCACGGCAATGCCGACGATGGCGATCGACACCAGCGGCGCGTAGTGGGTCGAGGACATGATGATCCCGGCGCCGATGGTCCCGGCGAGAATCGCCAGGAATGTACCCATCTCCACCAGACCGTTGCCGCCAACCAACTCTTCCTCACGCAACGCCTGAGGCAAGATCGAATACTTCACCGGCCCGAACAGCGCCGAGTGGGTGCCCATGGCGAACAGCGCTACCAGCATCAGCGAAAGGTGATCGAACAAGAAGCCGACCGATCCTACCGCCATGATCGCGATTTCCGCGAGTTTGATCAGACGGATCAGCGCGTCCTTGGCGAACTTCTCGCCGAACTGCCCGGCCAGCGCCGAGAACAGAAAGAACGGCAGGATAAACAGCAGCGCACACAAGTTGACCCAGATGGAGCGGTCACCCTCGATGGTCAGCCGATAGAGAATGGCGAGGATCAGCGACTGCTTAAACACGTTGTCGTTGAACGCACCGAGCGACTGCGTGATGAAAAACGGCAAGAAACGCCGGGTGCGCAGCAGGTTGAACTGTGAGGGGTGACTCATCTTCCGTGTTTCCCTGATGTTGGTAGTGAGGCCTGGGTTCTTGTATTGGAATCTCGAACCGCGATCCAGGCCACACCTTACCTAAACTTTTCAGGTTATTTCTTCAAACCTGCAATGCAGGGCGAGACAAACAGTTCGCCACGCCACGCACCTTGCACCGTCCGTTTGCCCACAATCAGCCACATCACCGCCAGCAACGACACCAGCACGCCGCCGACCACACTGAAAAAGCCGAGGTTCAAGGTGCTGGCAAGTTTCAGCGTTGCCAGCGAATAAACGCCCAACGGGAAGGTAAAGCCCCACCAACCCAGGTTGAACGGAATGCCGTCTCGCAGATAGCGCACGGTAATCAGCAGCGCCATCAGCATCCACCACAGACCGAAGCCCCACAGCGTGATCCCGGCCACCAAACCAAGGCCCGCAGCGATCTCACCAATACCCGGCAAACCGTTGGCGGCGAAGATGACCGGCGCGTCAGCGCCCAGCAGCAGCATGCCCAACGCACCGGTGCCGATCGGGCCCAGGGCCAGCCAGCTCGATGCGGCCATGTTTTCGTGGGGCAGTTTGTGCAGGGCCATGCGCAGCAACAGGATCGTCAGAATGCTGAACGCGACCGGCAGGGAAAATGCCCAGAGCACGTAGCTTGTGGTCAGCACCACCAGTTGCGAGTGGGCATCGCTCAGGTGCGGTGCGAGTAACCCACCGCTGGCCGCTGCAACCTCTGCGGCTACCACAGGCAACAGCCAAACGGCCGTCATCTGGTCGATGCTGTGTTCCTGGCGGGTAAACATCATGTAGGGGATCAACACGCCGCAGGCCAACGACATCGCCACATCAATCCACCACAGCACCTCGGCGAGAGGGATGACGCCATCGCCCCAACGCGGCAGGCCGAACAGCAGAAAGCCGTTGATGATCGTCGCCAGGCCCATTGGAATAGTGCCGAAGAACATCGACACCGTGGAATGCCCGAAAATTCGCCGCGCCTCGTCGAAGAACAGAATCCAGCGCGCGGCGTAGGCAGCGGTAAACAGAGTGAACAACAGAATGTTGAACAGCCACAGCCCTTCGGCCAAGGCGTGCAATCCTGGAATGGCGACCGGCAAATTCGCCAGCGCCAGAGCCAGCACACCGGTACCCATGGTCGCGGCAAACCAGTTCGGCGTGAATTGGCGGATCACTTCGCGCGGATGCTGAAGTTGGCTAAGCGGCTTGATGCCGGGTTTAACAATGTTGGGGCAAGTCATCATGAACTCCTGTCCTCTGGTGAGGTTGAGTCCATGGTAGATCTGAATCGAATATCTATATAACGGGTAATTTCTCTAACTGTTATCTGTTTTGTAGATAAGCAATTACACGCTACCCTCGCTTTCGATCACCAGAATCCGCGCCACACCCTGCGGATGAGCAACGTGTTCGGTGCCGACCGAGGCATGGAAGATGTCGCCGACTTCGAGCAACGTCTGCTTTTCTTCACCGTTTTCGCGATAGCGCATCTGTACTTGCCCATCGAGCACCACGAACACTTCTTCGCCGTCATTGACGTGCCATTTGTACGGTTGATCCGTCCAGTGCAGACGAGTGGTGATGCCGTTCATGTTGGCGATATCGAGTGCGCCCCAGGCTCGGTCGGCGGTGAAGGCCTTGCTGCGAATAATCTTCATGAGTGGATCCGGGAACAGAATGACTGGGCAAGGCTAACCGAAAGCGCCGCTGTTATGGAGCGCTGCACACTTTGGCCGGTTGCGGACGCAGACTGAGTAACAAAGCACCGACGGCCAGTACGATGAGTACCCCGCCATACGCATCAGTCGTGGCAAGCAGGCCGAAGCTATGAGTGAAATGTCCTGCCAGCAGAGCCGGCAAGCAAAACGCCAGATAGCTCAACACGTAATACGCCGACATCAACCCGGCCCGTTCATGGGGCAACGCCAGTGGCACCAGGCTGCGTACCGCACCGAGAAAGCCTGAACCAAAACCACAACCGGCGACCAGCGTACCGAGGAAAAACAGCGACAGACTGGCGCTGTGCACACCCAGCAGAATCAGCACCAGACCGCTGGGCAGCAAGCTTGCACCTATCTGCAAGGCCCGAGTGGCGACACCATTACGCAAGGTGAAAATCATCAGCGCACCAGTCACGGTCAACGCTGCCACGGTCGCGCCGCCGATCAGGTTGGAGGTGGAACCGGTGGCGGTGCGCACCAGCGATGGCGCCAGCGATGCGTAAAAACCGCCGAGCGCCCAGGTCGCGGTGTTCAGCGGCAGCACTCGCCACAACGTTGCACGGGCCTGAACCGGTACATGCAAAGTCGGCCGCAACGAGGCCCACGCCCCGACTTGCGGCGTAACGCTTTCCGGCAGGCGCCAGACGTACAAAGCCTGCCCCACAAACAGCGCGAGCAGCAGCCAGTAAGTCAGTTGCAACGGCGCCGGGGCAAATTCGGCCAGTAAACCACAGCCCATTGCCCCCAATGCCATACCGAGCAACGGGGCAACACTATTAATCAATGGCCCGTGTTGGCGGTCAGTATCGAGCAGCGTCGCACTTAACACCGCTGTGGCCATGCCGGTGGCAAAACCTTGCAGTACTCGCGCTCCGATCAACCAACTGACGCTGTCGGCATAGATAAACAGCAACATCGCCAGCGCATTGAGCAGCACGGCGGTGAAGATCACAGGTTTGCGTCCCAAATGATCCGAGAGCGAACCGACGGTCAGTAGAGCCGCCAGCAGGCTCAACGCGTAGACACCGAAAATCAGGGTCAGTACCGCTGCCGAGAAGTGCAGTTGATCCTGATACAGGTGATACAACGGCGTCGGCGCGGTGGAAGCGGCGAGAAAACTGAGTAAGGTGATCGCCAGAAACCACAGGCTGGGACGGTTCGAAACAGGGCTGTTCATGAGCACACTCCGCAAAAGCGAAAAATTAGCTTTTGCGGAGTGTGCTACCGCCTCACGCTTAAAGCAAATTCTTTGTGTTAAGGTCTGCCGCATGGCTATTAAAGAAGGTTTACGCCCGGGCGGTCGCAGCGCCCGAGTGCAAGAGTCGATTCATTCGGCAGTCCGCGCGCTTCTGCAAGAACAGGAACGCTCGACCGTGACCGTGCCGCAAATCGCGGCGCGCGCCGGGGTGACGCCGTCGACGATTTATCGGCGCTGGGGTGATCTGGCGGCGTTGCTGGCCGACGTCGCCCTCGCCCGCATGCGCCCCGACAGCGAGCCGGCGCAAACCGGCAGCCTGCGCAGCGATGTCCGCGCGTGGGCCGAGCAATACCTCGACGAAATGAGTTCCGAACCCGGTCGCAACATGATGCGCGACGTGCAGGCGAGCGCCACGCCGGGGTATTGCGTGACGATTATCGGGGCGCAGTTGCAGACGATCATTGAGCGTCACCCGACCGAAACGGCGCCGAGTGTTGATCGGATGATCAATCTGGTGGTGGCGCCGGTGGTGTTTCGGATTCTGTTTTCGGCAGCGGCGCTGGAGGTGGAAGAGCTGCACCGGTTGATTGATATTGCATTGCAGCAGGATTGACTCGATAGCCATGCAGGAGCTGCGGCACGCTGCGATCTGTTGATCTTGATTTTGAAGATCAAAAGATCGCAGCCTCGTTTCACTCGATAGCGCCTACAGAGATTTTGTGAACGATGCTGAACTCTGTGGGAGCGAGCCTGCTCGCGAAGAGGCCCGCCCGGCCACCCAAATGCCACCCGGTTCTAAACCTGCGACACCCCGCCACGCCACGACCTTGGTCGACACTGACTAACCGCCGCACTCATGCGAGACTGTCCGCCCGGGCAGGAGTGCCGGGGAGTCTTCTGTCGGGAGTGTTGCATGCCGTTGTCCACCGGGCTGATCGCCGTCGTCGCCCTGGCCTATATGGCCATCATGTTCGCCATCGCCTTCTACGGCGACCGTCGCAGTGCGCCGCTGCCGCCGCGAGTGCGTGCCTGGGTGTACAGCCTGTCGCTGGCGGTTTATTGCACCAGTTGGACGTTTTTCGGCGCGGTCGGCCAGGCCGCCGAACAGCTGTGGTCATTCCTGCCGATTTACCTCGGGCCGATCCTGCTGTTGGTCGGCGCGCCGTGGGTCCTGCAAAAAATGGTGATGATCAGCAAGCAGGAGAACATCACCTCCATCGCTGACTTCATCGCCGCGCGCTACGGCAAATCGCAATCGCTGGCGGTGGTCGTGGCCCTGATCTGTCTGGTCGGCGTCCTCCCCTACATCGCCCTGCAACTCAAGGGCATCGTCCTTGGCGTAAACCTGTTGATCGGCGCCGGTGCCGACGCCATGGGCACCCGCGCCCAAGACACCGCGCTGATCGTGTCCCTGGTCCTGGCGCTGTTCACCATCGTCTTTGGCACGCGCAACCTCGACGCCACGGAACACCACCGTGGCATGGTGCTGGCGATTGCCTTTGAGTCGCTGGTCAAGCTGTTCGCGTTTCTCGCCGTCGGCGCGTTTGTCACTTATGGCCTGTATGACGGCTTCGACGATCTGTTCAATCAGGCGATGCTCGCCCCGCGCCTCGAGGAATACTGGAAGGAAACGATTAATTGGCCGTCGATGGTGGTGCAGACCGGCGTGGCGATGATGGCGATCATCTGCCTGCCTCGGCAGTTCCACGTTACAGTGGTCGAGAACATCGATCCGCAGGATCTGCGCCTGGCCAAATGGGTGTTCCCCGCTTACCTCGCGTTGGCCGCGCTGTTTGTAGTCCCCATCGCCCTCGCCGGCCAGATGCTGCTGCCGAGCGATGTGCTGCCGGATTCGTTCGTGATCAGCCTCCCACTGGCCCAGGCCCATCCGGCGCTGGCAATGCTGGCGTTTATCGGCGGCGCTTCGGCGGCGACCGGCATGGTCATCGTCGCCAGCGTGGCGCTGTCGACCATGGTCTCCAACGACATGCTGTTGCCGTGGCTATTGCGGCGCAACAACGCCGAGCGCCCGTTCGAAGTATTCCGCCAGTGGATGCTGTCGGTGCGCCGGGTCAGCATCGTAGTGATTCTGTTGCTGGCTTACGTCGCCTATCGTTTGCTCGGCTCCACCGCCAGCCTGGCGACCATCGGCCAGATCGCCTTCGCGGCGGTGACGCAACTGGCTCCAGCCATGCTCGGCGCGCTGTACTGGAAACAGGCCAACCGTCGTGGCGTGTTTGCCGGTCTCGCTACCGGGACTTTCCTATGGTTTTACACGTTGATCCTGCCGATTGCCGCGCGCAGCCTCGGCTGGCCGCTGGACACGTTTCCGGGCCTGGCGTGGCTGCACAGCAACCCGCTGAATCTGCCAATCACGCCATTGACCCAAGGCGTGGTGTTGTCGCTCGCGGGCAATTTCACGTTGTTCGCCTGGGTTTCGGTGCTATCTCGCACACGTGTTTCGGAGCACTGGCAGGCTGGGCGTTTCATCGGTCAGGAAATCAATGCCCGGCCGAGTGCGCGCTCGATGCTGGCGGTGCAGATTGATGATTTGCTGCAACTGGCAGCACGCTTTGTCGGTGAAGAACGCGCACGGCAGAGCTTTATCCGTTTCGCTTATCGCCAAGGCAAAGGCTTCAACCCGAATCAGAACGCCGACGATGAATGGATCGCCCACACCGAGCGATTGCTGGCGGGTGTCCTCGGCGCGTCTTCGACAAGAGCTGTAGTAAAAGCCGCCATCGAAGGTCGGGAAATGCAGTTGGAGGATGTCGTCCGAATTGCTGACGAAGCCTCGGAAGTGTTGCAGTTCAACCGCGCCCTGCTGCAAGGCGCCATCGAGAACATCACCCAGGGCATCAGCGTGGTCGACCAGTCGCTGAAACTGGTGGCGTGGAATCGGCGCTATCTGGAGCTGTTCAACTACCCGGACGGCCTGATCAGCGTCGGCAGGCCGATTGCCGACATCATTCGCTACAACGCCGAACGCGGTTTGTGCGGCCCCGGCGAAGCGGAAGTCCACGTCGCCCGACGCCTGCACTGGATGCGTCAGGGCCGCGCGCATACGTCTGAACGACTTTTCCCCAACGGCCGGGTGATCGAGCTGATCGGCAACCCGATGCCCGGCGGCGGTTTCGTCATGAGCTTTACCGACATCACCGCGTTCCGCGAAGCCGAGCAGGCGCTGACCGAGGCCAACGAGGGGCTGGAGCAACGGGTCAGCGAACGGACTCAAGAACTCTCGCAGCTCAACGTCGCCTTGACCGAAGCCAAGGGCACCGCCGAGGCCGCCAACCAGTCGAAAACCCGCTTTCTCGCGGCAGTCAGCCATGACTTGATGCAACCGTTGAACGCCGCTCGGCTGTTCTCCGCCGCCCTCTCCCATCAGGACGACGGTTTGAGCAGCGAGGCGCAGAAATTGGTTCACCACCTCGACAGTTCGTTGCGCTCGGCTGAAGACCTGATCAGTGATCTGCTGGACATTTCCCGCCTGGAAAACGGCAAGATCAACCCCGATTGCAAGGCGTTTGCGGTCAATGAGCTGTTCGACACCCTAGGTGCCGAGTTCAAGGCGCTGGCGCAGGAACAAGGTTTGAGCTTCCGTGTGCGTGGCAGCCATTTGCGCATCGACAGCGACATCAAGTTGCTGCGGCGGATTCTGCAGAACTTCCTGACCAACGCTTTCCGCTACGCCAAAGGCCCGGTGCTGCTGGGTGTGCGTCGACGTGGTGGAGAGTTGTGTCTGGAGGTTTGGGATCGCGGGCCGGGTATTCCGGAAGACAAGCAGCAGGTGATTTTCGAAGAGTTCAAACGCCTCGACAGCCATCAGACCCGCGCGGAAAAAGGTCTGGGACTGGGCTTGGCGATCGCTGACGGTTTGTGCCGTGTACTCGGTCACACCCTACGCGTGCGTTCATGGCCAGGGCGCGGCAGTGTGTTCAGTGTCAGTGTGCCGCTGGCTTGCACGCAGACTCTGCCGGCGAGCGCTGCTGTCGAGCTGAACGGCAAGTTGCCAAGCGGCGCGCGGGTGCTGTGCATCGATAACGAAGACAGCATTCTGATTGGCATGAACAGCCTCCTGAGCCGCTGGGGCTGTCAGGTATGGACGGCGCGCAACCGAGAGGAGTGTGAGGCGCTGCTCAATGACGGGGTGCGGCCGCAATTGGCGTTGGTCGACTATCACCTGGATAACGGCGATACCGGCACCGAGTTGATGGCGTGGTTGCGCACCAGCCTCGGTGAACCTGTGCCGGGCGTGGTGATCAGCGCGGACGGGCGTCCGGAGATGGTCGCGCAGGTGCATGCGGCGGGGCTGGATTATCTGGCCAAACCGGTGAAACCGGCGGCGTTGCGGGCGTTGTTGAGTCGGTATTTGCCGCTGTAAAAGCAAAAAGATCGCAGCCTGCGGCAGCTCCTACATAGATCCCATGTAGAAGCTGCCGCAGGCTGCGATCTTTTGATCCTTATTCCGGCAACTCGACCAAGCCATCGACATCCGTCATCGCCCGCTCCAGCAGATCCGCTGGCAGACTCTTGCTCGCCCGCGCACCGAGCAGCTTGAGTTGCTCACTGCGGCTGACCAGGTTGCCGCGCCCTTCTGTCAGTTTGTTGCGTGCTGAGCTGTAGGCTTTGTCCAATTGCTGCAAGCGATTGCCGACCTCATCCAGATCCTGAATGAACAGCACGAACTTGTCGTAGAGCCAACCGGCGCGCTCGGCGATTTCCCGGGCGTTCTGGCTCTGGCGTTCCTGCTTCCACAGGCTGTCGATGACTCGCAGAGTCGCCAGCAACGTGGTCGGGCTGACAATGACGATGTTGCGATCGAACGCCTCCTGAAACAACGAAGGCTCGGCCTGCAGTGCCGCCGAAAACGCCGCTTCGATCGGTACGAACAGCAAAACGAAATCGAGACTGTGCAGGCCTTCCAGGCGCTTGTAATCCTTGCCGGCGAGGCCTTTGACGTGATTGCGCAGGGACAGCACGTGCTGTTTGATCGCGATCTGCCCAAGCGTATCGTCGTCGGCGGCGACGTACTGTTGATACGCCGTGAGGCTGACCTTGGAGTCGACCACCACTTGTTTGTCGCCCGGCAAATAAATGATCACATCCGGCTGGAAGCGCTCGCCATCCGGGCCTTTGAGGTTGACCTGGGTCTGGTACTCGCGGCCCTTCTCGAGACCTGCGTGTTCCAGCACGCGCTCAAGGATCAGCTCGCCCCAGTTGCCCTGGGTTTTCTGGCCTTTCAGGGCCCGGGTCAGGTTGGTCGCTTCATCACTCAGGCGCAGATTGAGCGCCTGCAAACGCTCCAGCTCCTTGGCCAGCGAAAAGCGCTCACGAGCCTCGGCCTGATAGCTTTCTTCCACGCGTTTTTCGAAAGACTGAATGCGTTCCTTGAGCGGATCGAGCAACTGGCCAAGACGCTGCTGGCTGGTCTCGGCGAAACGCTGTTCGCGCTCGTCGAAGATCTTGCCCGCCAGTTCGGCAAACTGCGCACGCAACTCATCACGCGAGCCCTGAAGGTCGTCGAGACGCTGTTGGTGACTTTCCTGTTGCTCGCGCAGCTCGGCGTTCAGCGAAGCCGCCTGAGCGTCGAGGCGACGCAGTTCCGCCTCTTTGTTGGCGCGTTCGAGGTTCCAGGCATGAGAGGCATCACGGGCGTCGTCGCGCTCGATTTGCAACAACTCGACTTCGCGGCGCAGAGCCGCCAGATCAGCTTGCTTGGCCGCGTTGGCCTGGCCGAGATCGGCAACTTCGTCACGGCTGGCATCGAGTTGAGCGTTGAGCCCGTCATGCGCCAGTTGCGCCATGGCCAGCCGCTCTTCAAGCAACGCCACTTCGGCTTGTCGGTCGCTCGCCCGGCGTTGCAGTTGCCAGGCCAACGCCAGCAGCGGCAGCCCCGCCCCTGCGAGACCGAGCAGCACGCTGGTCAAGTCCATAGCCATAGCCACTCCTGCCGATCCAATAAAGTCTGAAGGTTAACCAACGTGTCAGAACTTGGACAGCTCAGTCTTCGATGAGGCCAAGTTCCTGTTGCGCACGGTGATCGCCGGCGCGGGCGGCCTGGCGTAACAGATCCTGACCGATGCGGCGATCCCGGGCATTGCCACACTCACGGCACATCAACTGGCCGAGACGGCTTTGTGCGGCGACCACGCCTTCGCGCGCGGGTTGCTTGAGCAGGCGGCCGGCCAGGTGTTTGGCGTTATGGCTGTCGCTCAGGCGCGGGCTGTCGAGCAGCCACTCGGCCACGCGCACGGAAAATCGCTTAGGGGAGGTAACACGGGGAGGTTCTGAGGTAACAGAGTCTGATACTGAGCGAAACTTCATAAAGCACTGTGGGACAGATCGGAAGGCGCGCCACTCTACTCTCTTTTTCTTACAGGTAAAGTCGAAAAATAACCCGGCACGCCCGTCCTAGAGCAAGCGCTCGGGACAATCCACAGAAGCTGTGGATAACTCAGTGGACAACCGCCCTCCAACCGTCGCAAAGCCTTGTGGAATGGGGCTCGCAGTCAAACTGACGATTTTTTCACCAACAAAAAAAAGCGATGTTTTTCATTGACTTAAACTTTCGTTACAGGCAGCCACCGGAGTCAGGATTGATGTGACAGCGCCGTTACAGCGCGCGCAACTAATGTGCACAAGTACCTGTTACCCGGTTATATGCATGCGCTTTTTCGGGCCGTTTTGGCAGCATTCCTGGGGATAAGCCGCTGTGACGTGCAGTTTCATGAAGAATCCTTCACCGACCAGCGGTCGAGACGTGAGCCAATTCAGGGCGCTCCACCGCCTCTCGAAGCAGGCCCGGCTAGCGACTGCAATCTTTTTCCACCCAGAGTTTGCTTTACCCGTTTCGATCCGTTAGTATCCGCGGCGTTAGTACCAAGCTGAAAGTCAATTCCGGTCGAACACATCCCCACGGTCAACCTTCTTCACAGAAGCCTTCACCGAAAAAAGCGGGAACGACCCCTCGATGGTTTCCAGGTAAATCTTGCGACGACACTGCCTTCGAATGATGCGAAGGGTGTTGCGAAGACCACTTACTCTGACCGAACCAACCTGCAAATTGATCAGGATCTTCACCCCGGGCCCAGAACCTTTGCCCTCGTTGTGATGCCTGCCCTCCTAAGTACCTACCTGCCAGCCCAAGCGCGCCAAATTATCAGCGCTTCAAACTGGCTGCTTTGTTCCAGTCGGGTTCTTTGTTCGACCAATGGTGGTCGACATTACTGGAACGTTTTAACGCTGCACGGTTCTTATCCGTGTCATTTGTAGGAACACCTAATAACTATGTCTACTCAAATCCATACTCAGGATGCCATTCGCACCCTAACCAATGCTTTTGCTCCAATGAACTGCCTGATCATGGCCGCTCGCAAAGGCTGCTTCAGCTTCACCGTCGTCAATGAACACGGGATCGCCCGCCACAGCGAGCGTCTGTACCCCGATCAATACTCCAGCGCCGAACCGCTGCAGGCCGTGATCGACCGCACCCGTCAGGCATTAATTGCCTGAGAGCCGCAAAGGCTGCAAAAGCAAAAGCCTCGCTTAAAACGCGGGGCTTTTTATTGCCTGATGTTTCACTTTTTAGTCTTGGCGCGTAAGCACCATCGGATATAAGGGTTATAACTCGCAGCCAGAAATATTTTAAAAACAGGCCTTTACGTCGCGAATATGACACTACACTTCAACTCAAGCGGCGTGATCCGCTTGCGGCGAGCCTGAACCGATCCACAGCTGCCAAGCCCCCCCTCAGGACTCGCCATTAATAACAAGAACCGAGGGTTTTATGGGTATCGCTGCCAGCGAACTGTGCCGCTACGTGATCCGTCCCACGCTGATTTATCTGGGACGCCACAGCGCGACTGCCGAATCTCTGCTGCTGGGCATCGCCGCCAGCCAGTCAGCCCTGGGTTCCGCCCTGCATGACCGCCGTGGCCACGGGCTCTACCGCATCGCCGAGCACCGCCATCAAGCCCTTTGGGATGATTACCTGGCACTCGATCCGGAACGCGCCAGCCTGGTTCGAGGCCTCGCCAGTCAGCATGCCTTCCTGACCGGCCCACACCTGGAATTGACGGTCAATCTGCGCTACGCCACGGCCATTGCCTGGCTGCTGGTCGAAGAGCAAAACCCCACCCTCCCCGATTCGAATGACTTGCTGGGAATGGCGCGTATCTGGCGTCAGACCTTTCAGCCCCAAGGTCGTCTGCGCGACTTCACTTATGCCTGGCACACCTGTGTTTCAACGGTGAATCAGGTCGCCTGCTGACCGACCGGTTTCAGAAGATCGCACAACAGGTCGCGATTTTGGTCGGATTGTCCTACAAAACCGCTCTAACTCAAGGCATACGGACTATAGCGCTTGGACGAAAATGTTGGTAATTTTCGCCCCGGTGATCACCAGGAGTTCTAATAATGAAAAAAGTCATGCTCAAAACCACCCTTAGCCTCGCCGTTACCCTTGCCTCCACTCAAATTTTCGCGGCCGGCTTTGCCCTCAACGAACAAAGCATCAGTGGGATGGGGACTGGTTTTGCCGGGCGATCTTCTTCTGCAGACGACGCAAGTACTGTTTATGGCAACCCTGCCGGCATGTCGCGCATCAAGCGCGAACAAGTGACCGGCGGTGTAGCCGTTGTCGATGCTCATACCGATATCAGCAATGCCAGCTCCAGCCCCAACGGCGGCAGCAACAAAGGCGACATGGTGCCCCTCACCGCTGTACCTATGGGCTTCTACGTCAAACCGATCGATGATCATTGGGCATTCGGCCTCGGTGTTTATGTGCCGTTCGGCCTGATCACTGATTATGAAAACGGCTTTGCCGGCCGTTACTTCGGCAGCAAGTCCGAAGTACAAGTGATCACCTTCCAGCCAACCGTCAGCTACGCCTTCAACGACAAGGTATCGATCGGTTTCGGTCCGACCATCAACCGCATCGACGGCTCGCTGGAGTCCAATCTGTCGATCACCCAGGCCCTGCCGGACGGCAAGGTCAAGATCAAGGGTGACGACACTGCACTGGGCTACAACGTCGGCTTGCTGGTACAAGCCACCGACACCACTCGCGTCGGTCTGACCTACCACTCGAAAGTCGACTACAAGCTCGAAGGCGACACCAAGGTCAACTACGGCGCACTGGCTGCCGTCGGCCTGGGCGCCAATCAGAAGTACGACGCTTCGCTGAAGATCACCACGCCGGAATCCGTGGACCTGTCGGTCACCCAGGCCATCAATGATCGCTGGAACGTGTATGCCGGTACCACCTGGACTCGCTGGAGCCAGCTGGAAAAAATCACCGTCAAGAACTCCGGGGTACAGCCGCTGCTGGCCGGCCAGTTCGGTTCGATCAACGAAGACCAGAACTGGCATGACTCCTGGGCCTACGCCGTGGGTACGTCGTATCAGTTGAACAAGGAATGGGTACTGCGTACCGGTCTGACGTTCGACCAGTCGCCGACCAATAACGAAGACCGCTCGCCACGCATTCCGACTGGCGACCGCACCATCTTCAGTATCGGTGCCGGTTGGAGCCCGACCGACGACCTGACCATCGACGTCGCCTACTCGTACCTGAAGGAAGAGTCGGTCAAGATCCGCAACGAAAACAACCGTGGCCAGACCTACGACGCCAAGTATGAAAACTCGGCAAACGGTTTCGGTGTCGGCGCGACCTACCGCTTCTGATGCTGTATGGCGAGGCTGACCCCTCGCCCATTAAAAAGCCCCGCTCTCTGTGTACAGAGGCGGGGCTTTTTAATGCCTGAAACCTGTGCGACCTGTAGGAGCTGTCGAGTGAAACGAGGCTGCGATCTTTTGACTTTAAAAAAGCAAGATCAAAAGATCGCAGCGTGCCGCAGCTCCTACAGAGGTATCCGGGGTCAGGGCTTGATGGGTTTTGAGGCGATGGCCTTCTCGATCGCAGCAATGAATTCCGGATCATCGGGCTTGGTCAGGCTGGAGAAGCTGGCGACCACCTTGCCTTGGCGATCTACCACGTATTTGTAGAAATTCCACTTCGGCGCACTGCTCTGCGCAGCGAGCACCTGGAACAGATGCGTGGCGTCATCACCACGTACCTTTTGCGGCTCGGTCATGGCGAACGTCACGCCGTAGTTGGCGTAGCAGACCTTGGCGGTCTCGGCGCTGTCCTTGGACTCTTGTTTGAAGTCGTTCGACGGTACGCCGAGCATTTCCAGCCCCTGCGCCTTGTAGCGCTGATTGAGCGCCTCAAGGCCTTCGAACTGTGGCGCAAAACCACAGAAGCTGGCGGTATTGATCACCACCAGCGGTTTATCGGCATAGCGTTGACACAGATCGATGGATTCCTTGGCGCGCAATTTGGGCAGCGAGCCTTGCAACAATTCCGGACAGTCAGCGGCCTGAGCCAGGCCAGTCAACGCCATCAGCAACGCGGGAACAGCACACCAGCGCTTGAGCATGTCGAGCATCCTTGAGAAGTCGTCAGGCTTCGAAGTTACTCGCCAGACAACGTTCTAGCAAATACTCATGCCCAACTGCATCAACGCCAGACCTCCCTGATGCCAGCCCCACCACACCAGCGCCAGCAGGGCGCCGCCGAGTGCGATGACGGCAATACGTGGCCAGAGTCGGCTCATACGGCGCTCGCTTGCAGGCGTTCGACCGGACGCTCGCGCACCGGCCAATTCAACGCAGCCGCCAGCAGGCTCAGAAGCACCGCCACTTGCCAGATCAAGTCATAACTCCCGGTACGGTCATACACCACTCCGCCCAGCCATCCACCAAGGAATGAACCGAGTTGATGGAACAGGAACACGATACCGCCGAGCATGGACAGGTTTCGCACACCAAACAAGGTCGCCACCGTACCGTTGGTCAACGGCACCGTCGACAGCCACAAGAAGCCCATGGCCATGCCGAACAGATAGGCCGTTGTCGTCGTTACCGGCAACCACAGGAACAACACGATCACCACTGCGCGCAACAGATACAGCGCCGTCAGCAAGCGCGGTTTGGACATGCGTCCACCCAGCCATCCGGCGGTGTAGGTGCCGAAGATATTGAACAGGCCGATCAGCGCCAGCACCGTGGTGCCGACCGTGGCCGGCAGGTGTTGATCGACCAGATACGCCGGCAGATGCACACCGATAAAAACGACCTGAAATCCACAGACAAAAAAGCCGAAAGCCAGCAGCCAGAACCCCGAATGCGAACAGGCTTCACGCAAAGCTTCGGACAGCGTCTGCTCATGGCCCAGTACCGGCAGCGGCTTGTCCTTGAGCATGCTCACCAGCGGCACGATCATCGCCACCAACAGGCCCAACACCAGCAACGCGGCGGACCATCCAAGCCAGCCAATCAGCCCCAACGTACCCGGCAACATGGCGAACTGGCCGAAAGAACCCGCAGCGCTGGCAATGCCCATGCCCATGCTGCGCTTCTCCGGTGGCACAGCGCGACCGACCACGCCCAGGATCACCGAGAACGAGGTGCCGGACAAACCGATACCGATCAGCAAACCGGCGCTCAGCGAGAGAGTCATCGCCGAGTCGGACAAGCCCATGCACACCAGGCCCAAGGCGTAGAGCACACCGCCGATCAATACCACTTTCGCCGCGCCGAAACGGTCGGCCAGCGCGCCAGTGAACGGCTGGGCCAGGCCCCAGATCAGGTTCTGCAAGGCGATGGCGAAGGCGAACACTTCACGCCCCCAGCCGAACTGCGCGCTCATCGGCGACAGAAACAGACCGAAACCGTGCCGCACGCCCAATGACAACGCCAGGATCAGCGCACTCCCCAGCAACACCCAACCGCACGTACGCCACATCGATGTCATTGTTATTCTCCAGTCGCGGGTATATACCCGCTTGAATCCGAAAAAACCGGCGCTATGCCAGTTCGTCCAGCAGTCTGAGCAAGGTCTCACGCTTCTCGGCACCCAAGCGGTCGATCAACCGCTGCTGCGCCGCTTCCCACGCCGGCAAAGCTGCCGCCAGGCGCTGCACACCGGTATCGGTGAGCTTGACGATGCGGTTGCGCATGTCTTCGCCCTCAGCCAGCGCCACCAGCCCTTCGCCTTCGAGCACGCGCAGATTGCGCCCGAGGGTGCTGCGATCCAGGCCCATGGCTTCGGCCAGTTCAGAAATGCTCGGTTGATCCAGACGTTGCAGATTGCACAGCAAAGAATACTGGGCAACGTTGATCCCGAAGCCATCGAGAGCGCCGTCGTAATGCCTGCTGACGCCACGAGCGGCGCGACGCAGGTTGGTGCATAAACACTGAGAAGGAAGCATGGTGCGTGTATATACCCGCGACTGTGTTAAATCAAGTTACACATGAGTTTATCAACAAGGTTTGTGCCGCCCGACACACCGCCATCGCTGGCAAGCCAGCTCCCACAGGTTTTGCAAGTGTTCACAAAATCTGCAAACACCCTCAATTCCTGTGGGAGCTGGCTTGCCAGCGAAGAGGCCAGCACATTCAACATAAACCCTTAGACCAGCACTAACCCTACCAGCACCGCCATCTCCAGCAGCTCCAGTAACGCGCCGGCCGTATCCCCGGTCGTCCCGCCCAACCGCCGCATTATCAGATGCCGCAACCAGACAAACACACCGACAGCGACCAGTAGCGCGATGATTGCCTTGAACCCGGCGATCACCACACAAGCCAAAGCGCTAACTGCTAGAACCCACCACCCCGCCTTGCGCGGCAAATGGTCCGCCAGCGCCTGCCCCAACCCACCGGCGCGCACATACGGCGTGGTCAGAAACAACCCCAGCAACGCCGCCCGCCCGAGCAGTGGCACGATGATCAACGCCATCGTCTGCTGTTGTTCGATCAACGCCAGCAACGCCGCAAACTTGAGCAGCAGCACCAGCACCAGCGTCACCACCGCAATCGGCCCGCTGCGCGGATCTTTCATGATCGTCAGCGTACGCTCACGATCGCCAAATCCGCCGAGCCAGGCATCGGCGCTGTCGGCCAGGCCATCAAGGTGCAACGCGCCGCTGAGCAGCACCCACACCGTCAACAGCAACGCTGCGTGCAGCAGCAACGGCGCACCGGCCAACACCAAGTTCAGCGCCCACAGAATCGCGCCGAACAGCAGCCCCACCAACGGATAGAACAGCAGTGATCGCCCAAGCTGTTCCGGCTCCGGCATCCCCGGCAAACGAATCGGCAAACTGCTGAGAAATTGCAGGGCGATCCACAACGGCAACATGTCAGTGACCTTCCTTGAGCGAACCATCAACGGCGACCGTGAGTGAAAATAACGCGCCGTGCCCCACCTCGACATTGAGCAATTGCTCACGCGGCAAACGCCGAGCCTGCGCCAGCAATAGACGCATCACACCGCCATGACTGATCAACAGCACCCGTTCACCCGCATAGGCCGCGTTTAGCCGCGCAACCGCTGCCAACACTCGCGCAGAAAAGTCGCTGACCGGCTCACCCTGCGGTGGCGTGAACGAATAGGGATCAGCCCAGAACAATCCCAAAGCATCGGCATCAGTCTTCATCAGCGCCGCCGCGCTCTGCCCTTCCCAAGCGCCGAAATGCAGCTCTTGCAGATCTTTGTCCAGTTGCACCGGCAGATTCAGTTGCTCGCCAAGCTCAGCGGCAAACCGCGCGCAACGCTGCAACGGCGAACTGACCAGTCGATCCCAAGGTCCTCCCGCGATCACGGCTTCGCGCATCTGCGTCCAGCCCTTTTCAGTGAGCGCATCGTCGAGACTGCCGCGCAAACCGCCGCCCAGTTCAGTCTCGCCGTGGCGTAGCAGATCCAGTCGCAACGTCATGCCGGACGATCCGCCACCGCCGCTTCCGCGAACGTTGCCATCTGCCCGTGCAGATCACAGGCCAGACGCAACAACGGCACCGCCAACGCCGCACCGCTACCCTCACCCAGGCGCAGACCGAGCTCCAGCAACGGTTCGGCGTTCAGCGTCTCCAGCACATGACGGTGGCCCGGCTCGGCACCGCGATGGCCGAACAACAGCCACTCGCGGCAAGCCGGATTCAAGCGCACTGCCACCAACGCGGCGACTGTGCAGATAAAGCCGTCGACCAGCACCGCAATACCTTCCTGCGCACAGGCCAGATAGGCGCCGACCAACGCAGCAACCTCGAAACCGCCGAGGTTGAACAGCGTCTGCAACGCATCACCACGCTGCGCGGCGTGCAACGCCAGTGCGCGTTCGATCACTTGCGCTTTGTGGCTGACGCCTTCGGCGTTCAAACCTGTGCCGGGCCCGGTCAGATGCACCACTGGACAATCGAGCAGCGCGCAAGCCAGGGCACTGGCAGCGGTGGTATTGCCGATGCCCATTTCGCCGCCGATAAACAGCTGCGCGCCTGCCGCTTTGGCGCGCAACACGCTGTCGCGCCCGGCCTGCAACGCGAGTTCGCCCTGGGTCTGAGTCATCGCCGGACCCTGAACGAAATTCGCCGTGCCCGGGCCAATGTTCAGGTGGCGCACGCCCGGCAGTTTCAGCGATGCCGTCACCGTGCCCAGATCCACCACTTCCAACTGTGCATTGAGCTGGCGCGCCAATACGCTGATCGCCGCACCGCCGCTGACGAAGTTGAGCAGCATCTGCCCGGTGACTTCCTGCGGATACGCCGATACGCCTTCGGCGACCACGCCATGATCACCGGCAAAAATGGCAATCCAGACCTGCTCAAGCGTCGGCTTCACCTGCCCTTGCAGACCGGCCAGTTGCACCGCCACCGACTCAAGCCGCCCCAGCGAACCGGCCGGCTTGGTCAGTTGCTGTTGCCTCGCCTCGGCTTGCTCGACGATATCGGCATGCACCGGTTTGCACGGGTTCAGCCACCAGGTTTGGGTCATAACGCAGATCCTTTCAGAGTCAGGGGCAGGCCGGCGACGGTCAGGACAACACGCTGACAGCGCTCAGCCAGAGCTTGATGCAGCCAACCGGCTTCATCGACGTAGCGGCGAGTCAATTCGCCCAGCGGCACGACACCCATTCCGGTCTCGTTGCTGACAAAAATGATTTCACCCGGCAGTAACGCCAGGCAGTCGAGCAGGGCTTCGCGTTCGACAGCAAGACGCTCGGCATCGTCGAGCATCAGCAGATTGGTCAGCCACAGGGTCAGGCAATCGACCAGCAGGCAGCGCTCGGCACTGGCGTTTTCGCGCAGGACGCGGGCCAGTTCCAGCGGTTCTTCAATGAGTGCCCATTCGGCTGGACGGCGAGCGCGGTGGTGGGCGACGCGCTCATTCATCTCGCCATCCAGCGGTTGGCTGGTGGCGATGTAGGTCACGGCCAGCGCACTGTCAGTGGCGAGTTTTTCGGCCAGACGACTTTTGCCGGAGCGGGCGCCGCCGAGGATCAGTTGGAGCATGGGGGACATCCTGAAAATTATGTGTTGAGGCGACTGGCGTTATCGCGAGCAGGCTCACTCCTACAAAGGATCTCGAGCAGCCTTGAGTTTTGTGTAAACCGGATAACCCTGTCGGAGTGAGCCGGCTCGCGATGAGGCCAGCACAGACAATTCAAATCCCACAGAGCTGACGCAACAGATCAGTATCCAGATGCCTCTCCACCAGATCCGCCAAGCGCTCGATATCGCGCTCGCGCAACCCGTGGTAATCCACCTCTTGCACAGCGCTCAACCCGGCCCAGCGCAGCAATGCCGCACTGGCCGCCGGCGACTCGAACAAGCCATGCAGATAGGTGCCGAACACTTGCCCGTCAACACTCTGCGCACCGTCGCAACGACCATCATCGAGTTGCACCGCTGCATTCTCCAGCGCCGGCCCGGTGGTCACCCCGGCATGAATTTCATAGCCGCTGACGTCAGCATCTTCCAGCGCCAGCCGCCCGCGCACATTGCGCAGTTGCTTCTCGGCTTCCAGCGTCGTTTCGAACGCGAGCAAACCGAGCCCGGCGCTGGAACCCGGCGCGCCTTCCAGACCGAGCGGATCGTGCACCTGCTCACCGAGCATTTGCAGACCACCGCAAATCCCCAGCACTTTGCCGCCATAACGCAAATGGCGACTGATCGCCGTATCCCAGCCATTGGCACGCAAATAGGCCAGATCACTGCGCACGCTTTTCGAGCCCGGCAGGATGATCAGATCGGCGGCAGGAATCGTCTGCCCCGGGCCGACGAATTGCAGATCCACTTGTGGGTGCAGACGCAGCGGATCGAAATCGGTGTGGTTGCTGATGCGCGGCAGCACCGGCACCACCACTTTCAACACCTGCTCGGCCTTGTCGGTCTGGCGCTGATCGATGCCGTCCTCGGCCTCAAGATGCAGATCCATCACGTAAGGGAGCACGCCGACCACCGGTTTGCCGGTGCGCTGTTCGAGCCAGTCGAGGCCAGGTTGCAGCAAGGCGATGTCACCGCGAAAACGGTTGATGATGAAGCCTTTGACCCGCGCCTGTTCGCTCGGCGACAGCAGTTCCAGTGTGCCCACCAGATGAGCGAAAACCCCGCCGCGATTGATGTCGGCGATCAGCAGCACCGGGCAATCGACTGCTTCGGCAAAACCCATGTTGGCGATATCGCCGGCACGCAGATTGATCTCCGCCGGCGAGCCGGCGCCCTCAACCATCACCAACGGATAGGCCGCGCTGAGTCGCTCGTGGGAGGCCAGCACCGCTTTCATCGCGATGGCTTTGTAATCGTGATAGGCAACGGCGTTCATGCTGGTGACCGCGCGGCCATGGATGATCACTTGCGCGCCGGTATCGCTGTTGGGTTTGAGCAGCACCGGGTTCATGTCGGTGTGCGGTTCAAGAAACGCCGCTTGCGCCTGCACCGCTTGCGCGCGACCGATCTCGCCACCGTCGGCGGTCACCGCGCTGTTGAGCGCCATGTTCTGCGGCTTGAAGGGCACCACCGCCACGCCTTGGCGGGTCGCCCAGCGGCACAGCGCCGTCACCAGTGTGCTTTTACCGGCGTCGGACGTGGTGCCTTGCACCATCAGCGTTGTCATTGGATTTCCTTGGCGAACGCTTGCAGCGCTTGTTCGAGACGGGATTCTTCAGCCGCGTTGGCGGGCAGGCCGAAACGCACACTGCTGTTGTGGGTGAAGATGCGCAGGAGAATTCCCCGTCGGGCCATGAATTCGTGCAGCGCTTGCGCCTGCTCGGTGATCAGCCACTGAAACAGCGCGCAGCCACCCTGCGGTTTGAAACCGTAGCGCTCCAGCAAAAGCGCCAGCCGTTCGCTGGCCTCATCGCTGCGAATCCGCTGGCGTGTGTGGCCTTCGGTGTCTTGCAGACAGGCTTGGCCCAGCACCCGCGTCGGCCCGCTGACGGCCCACGGCCCGACCTGTTCGGCGAGCAGTTTGAGCAACTTGCGCTCGGCCAGTACAAAACCCAGTCGCACCCCGGCCAGACCGAAGAACTTGCCGAACGAGCGCAACACAATCAGACCGATCTGATGGGTGTGCGCAGCCAGACTCAACTGCGGAGTGTTGTCCATGAACGCTTCATCAACCACCAGCCAACCGCCGCGCTGGGCCAGTCGTGCATGCCAGTCAAGCAGGCGCGCCGGGGTCAGGCTCAGGCCGGTCGGGTTGTTCGGATTGACCACCACCAGCACGTCGAGGCTGTCGAGAAAGAACTCGACTTCCTGCTCCAGCACTTCGCGCACGATGTAGCCGCTGCGGCGCCAGGCTTCGGCGTGCTCGGCATAACACGGCGACAGCACGCCGACCTTGCCCGCCCGACGCAAACGCGGCAGCAACTGGATCGCCATTTGCGAGCCGGCCACCGGCAGCACTTGCGATGCGCCGTAGTAATCGCACGCCGCCTGCTCCAGACCGTCATCGGTTTCCGGCAAGCGTGCCCAGGCGCGCAGCGGGATTTCCGGGATCGGAAACGGCCACGGCGCCAGACCGCTGGACAGATCGAGCCAGTCGGCCTCGGCGATACCGTAATCGAGTGCAGCCTGGCGCAGCCGGCCACCGTGTTCAAGCATAGAATTCAGCCCCCACGCAGAGAATCAGCAGCCATAACCATACGCCGCGCTGGACCAATTGCCAGCCACGATCAATAGAGTCGGCATCGGCCTGAACGCCCTCGCCCAGTTGCGGACGCTCATGCAGTTCGCCGTGGTAAATCGCCGGGCCACCCAGTTCCACACCGAGCGCACCGGCACCGGCCGCCATCACCGGGCCGGCATTGGGGCTGTCCCATTTCGGCGCCTGGGTACGCCAGCACTTCAAGGCCAGTCGGGTTTTGCCCAGCACTGCGTAAGTCAAAGCCACAAGGCGTGCGGGAATGTAATTGAGGACGTCGTCGATTTTTGCGGCGCACCAGCCGAAACGCTCGAAGCGTTCGTTGCGATAGCCCCACATCGCGTCGAGGGTGTTGCTCAAACGGTAGAGGACGACGCCCGGCGCGCCCGCCACGGCAAACCAGAACAGCGCGGCGAACACCGCATCGCTGCCGTTTTCCAGCACCGATTCGGTGGCGGCACGAGCGACGGCAGTGCTGTCGAGTTCGCTGGTCTGGCGGCTGACCAGATAGCCGACACGCTTGCGCGCCTCGTCCAGATCATCAGCGCGCAACGCCTTGGCCACCGGTTCGACGTGTTCGCCGAGGCTGCGCATGCCGAGCGCGCAATACAGCGCGAGAATCTCGACGATCCAGCCCACGTATGGCGCCCAGGAAAACGCGGTGGCGAGCAACGTCAGCGGCAGCACCGCGATCACCCACGCGGTGACACCATGACTGCGCCAGCCACGGCCACCGGCGTTGAAGCGTTGCTCGATGCGCCCGGCAAAATTGCCGAACGCCACCAGCGGATGCCAGCGTTTCGGTTCACCCAGCAGCGCATCCAGCGCCACTGCGGCGACACTCAACAACGCCACACTCATTGACTCACTCCCCAGTAATTTTCATACAGCAACTCATTGAGCGGACGCGCCTGCGCCCACCCTTCGAGTACCAGCATCGGCGCCGGATAGAATTCCTTGACCGGCCCCAAGCACAAAACCGCCAGCGGCTTGGCCCCGGCCGGCAGTTGCAACAGATCGGCAAGTGCCTGCGGCTCGAACAGCGAGACCCAGCCCATGCCCAAGCCTTCGGCGCGCGACGCCAGCCACAGATTCTGGATCGCACAGGACAGCGAGGCCATGTCCATTTCCGGCAGCGTGCGACGACCGAAGATGTGTTTTTCGCGATCATCCATCAGCGCGGCGACCAGCACTTCGGCGCAGTCGTTGATGCCTTCGACCTTGAGTTTCATGAACTCATCACTGCGCTCGCCGAGGGCTTCGGCGGTGCGGATGCGCTCTTCTTCCACCAGATGCTGAATCTGCCCGCGCAGGGTGCGGTCGCTGATACGGATGAAACGCCACGGCTGCATCAGGCCGACACTTGGCGCCTGGTGCGCGGCTTCGAGCAAGCGGCTCAGCAGTTCGGGCGCGACGGTGCCGCCGGTGAAATGGCGCATGTCGCGGCGTTCGGCGATGACTCTATAAACCGCTTCGCGCTCGGCTTCGGAGAATGTGCTGTCTGTCATGGCCCTTTCGCGAGCAGGCTCGCTCCCACAAGGGATCGCATTTCTTCAGTCACCACCGTTTCAACTGTGGGAGCGAGCCTGCTCGCGAAGGCGGCTTCGGAGTCAGGCGCAAACAGCGCAGCGATAGCCACCGGGTTCGACGGAAAATAAAAGTGCACGTACGAAGCCGTCATCCGTCCTTCCCGATAAACCGCCTCGGCCCCACGCCCGCCATTCGGGCTCAAGCCCCGGGCTATCGGCGTCAGTTCAGTGGTCGTCAGAGAATGGTGATAAGTGTGGCCACGCAGCGAACCTTCCGGCAGATCGACTGCTTGCAACGCCAAAGCGGCGAGACGCTTTTGCATCACCGCATCGCCCGCGAGCAAACCAACCAGTTCAGCACGCGTGCCCTCGACGTCGGTCAACGAGTCGAGCAGATAAAGCATGCCACCGCATTCAGCGAGCAACGGCTTGCCAGCCGCATGATGCGCACGGATCGCGTCGAGCATCGCGGTGTTCTGCGCCAGCGCCACATGATGCAATTCCGGGTAACCGCCGGGCAGGTAAAGGCTGTCCGCCTCAGGTAATTGCGTGTCGCGAATCGGCGAGAAGAAACTCAACTCAGCGCCCATCGCTCGCAGCAAGTCGAGGCTCGCGCCATAGGTGAAGGCAAAGGCTTCATCGCGGGCGACGGCGATTCGTACATCTTTGAGTAACGGTTCGGCAATCAGCACTTCAGGTGCGGCGAATTCCACGGCCGGTGGCAGCGCTACCTCGCAACTGCTGGCGAGCGCTTCAGCCGCCGCACCCAGACGCATATCGAGATCGTTCAGCTCACTCGCCTGCACCAGACCGAGATGGCGACTTGGCAACTCGATCCCGGTCTCGCGGGACAACGCGCCGTACCAGCGCAAACCTTCGGTGAGGCTGCCTTCAAGCAATTGTGCGTGACGCAAAGTACCGACCCGGTTGGCCAGTACGCCGGCAAACGGCAGATCCGGCTGATACTTCGCCAAGCCCAGTGCCAATGCACCAAAGGTCTGCGCCATGGCCGTGCCGTCGATCACACCGAGCACCGGCACGCCGAAATGCCGCGCCAGATCGGCGCTCGACGGCGTGCCGTCAAACAGGCCCATCACGCCTTCGATCAGAATCAGATCGGCTTCAGCGGCGGCTTCCCACAACAGACGACGACTCTCGTGCTCGCCGACCATCCACATGTCCAGTTGATACACCGGCGCACCGCTGGCGCGCTCGAGAATCATCGGATCCAGAAAGTCCGGCCCGCACTTGAACACGCGCACCTTGCGCCCCTGATTGCGATGCAAACGGGCGAGCGCGGCGGTGACGGTGGTCTTGCCCTGACCGGAGGCCGGCGCGGCGATCAGTACCGCCGGGCAGTGACGTGGTTGATTCAAAGTTCGACGCCTTTCTGCGCTTTGATGCCAGCCTGGAAGGCGTGTTTGAGCATGCCCATTTCGGTGACGGTGTCGCCCATCTCGACCATTTCCGGCTTGGCGCCGCGACCGGTGACGACCACGTGCTGCATCGGCGGCCGCGCCTGCAAATCGCTGAGCACCTGATCGAGGTCGAGGTAGCCGTGCTTGAGGGCGATGTTCAATTCATCCAGCACCACCAGACCGATCGACGGGTCGCGCAGCAGTTCGCGAGACACGGCCCACGCGGCTTCGGCGGCGGCGATGTCGCGCTGGCGATCCTGGGTTTCCCAAGTGAAGCCCTCGCCCATGACGTGGAAACGCACTTGCTCGGGGAAGCGGCGGAAGAACAACTCTTCGCCCGTGCTGTTGCGGCCCTTGATGAACTGCACCACGCCGCACTGCATGCCGTGGCCCATGGCGCGGGCGAGCATGCCGAACGCCGAGCTGCTTTTGCCTTTGCCGTTGCCGGTCAGGACCAGCACCAGGCCGCACTCGTCGGGCGAGTTGGCGATGCGTTCATCGATCACGGCTTTTTTGCGCTGCATACGCGCCAGATGGCGTTCGTCACGCTCGGGGGAATCAGTCATGGGGGAGCTCTCCGTTGAGGCTGGATAACGGCGGGCAGGCACAAGAATAGACGGCAAAAAGCCTGGCATCGCCCACCGTGATGCCGCTGGATGGATCAGGCCGGTCTCCGGGCTCATGAGCGGCGTTCGCCGGACTGCGCGCCTTCCCGCTGTTGAGCAGTGGCACAAGACGCAGTTTTCACTCATTTACCGTTGCGGGGGCAGCGCCGGGATCGTGGTCGTGCTTGCTCTGAAGACAACCCTCACCGGCTTCCCTGTTTCACTCTGTCGACGCAAGCCACAGAGCACCTGAAACAAGCCGCGAAGGTTAGAGGGTTGGGGGTGGAGCGTCAATTAAAGAGGGGGCCAACGGGCGAATAACTGCCACCGATCAATTATCTGACGCCAATCTTGTGCCACAGTCTCAAGAGTGATATCAAAGAGCCACAATCTCACATCACACAAGAATAAGGTGAGCCACATGCAAGGCATGATCATCAGCAACCCGCGCCTGGAATTTCTGCGCCCGGTGCTGGAGCGCTGGTTTGACTGTATCGACCGCTACAACGCCGTACGCGGCGACAGCGACACACCCTACTGGCATGACGAGAAAGCCAATCTCGGCCTGCTTTCGGCGGCAGCCTGGATGGCCGAACTGGTGACACTGGAACAGACCGCCACGCGCAAGCAGAGCGAAGAAGGCGAACGCAATGCCCGAGCCGATCTGCTCCTCGCCGGCAGCGAAGACCGCGCTTACATTCAGGCCACGCAACGCTGGCCGCGCGTCAACAACCTCAACCTGACCCAAGCCCTGCTGGAGATCACCAGCGACGCCAAACGCATCAGCTTCGCCAGCGACCTCAAGCTCGGCTGCCTGTTTGTCGCGCCGCAAAAAGCCCAGCACAGCGCCAGCCCTGAAGAATTGCAGGACATGGTCGACGACCTACAGAAGGAACACACCTGCGCCGTCGCCTGGTATTTCCCCTACGCCTACCGCAAGTTGCGCAGCGAAGCCGGCAATTATCATCCGGGCATCGCCGTGCTGTTCAAAGAGGCCCGCGGTTGAGCAGTTGAACCATCGGGCTTGCGCGCTTCTCTATGATTAGGTCAATGCATTCATAGGGAAGATCAGTAATGCGCAAGTCCCAGCTCGCTCTCGTCATCGCTCTCGCCGGAGGGCTCGCCGCCTGTGGTGAATCCTCCAGCCTGCAGGTCACCGACGGCACCGGCCCGTCACCGAAACTGCCCGAACCGAACAAAACCCTGATCCCGACGGTGAATATCGCCCCGGCGATCGGCTGGCCCGAAGGCGCAAAACCGACTGCGGCGACAGGCACACAGGTGGCTGCGTTTGCCGAAGGCCTCGATCATCCGCGCTGGCTATACGTGCTGCCCAACGGCGATGTGCTGGTGGCAGAAACCAACGCCCCACCAAAACCCGACGACAGCCAAGGCATCCGTGGCTGGGTGATGAAGCAAGTCATGGGCAAGGCCGGCGCTGGCGTGCCAAGCCCGAATCGCATCACGCTGCTGCGTGACGCCGACCACGACGGCGTGGCCGAAACCCGCACAGTGTTTTTGCAGAATCTCAATTCGCCGTTTGGCATGACTCTAGTCGGCAATGATCTGTATGTCGCCGACACCGATCGCTTGCTGCGCTTCAACTACGAAGCCGGTGCGACCGAGATCAAGACGCAGCCGATCAAGGTCACGGATCTGCCCGGTGGCACGCTGAATCACCACTGGACGAAAAACGTTATCGCCAGCAAGGACGGCAGCAAGCTGTACGTCACCGTCGGCTCGAACAGCAACGTCGGCGAAAACGGCATGGATCAGGAAGAAGGTCGCGCAGCAATCTGGGAAGTGGACCGGGCCACCGGCAATCACCGGATCTTTGCCTCGGGCATCCGCAACCCTAACGGTCTGGCCTGGGAGCCTACCAGTGGCGCGCTGTGGACAGCCGTCAACGAACGTGACGAGATCGGCAGCGATCTGGTGCCGGACTACATTACCTCGGTCAAGGATGGCGGCTTCTATGGCTGGCCATTCAGCTATTACGGTCAGCACGTCGATGTGCGGGTAGAGCCGCAGAACCCCGACCTGGTCGCCAAAGCCATCGCCCCGGACTACGCCGTCGGCCCGCATACCGCTTCGCTCGGCCTGACTTTCGCCGAAGGCAACAAATTGCCGGCGCAGTTCAAGGAAGGCGCGTTCATTGGCCAGCACGGCTCTTGGAATCGCAAGCCGCACAGCGGTTACAAGGTGATTTTCGTGCCGTTTACCGGCGGCAAGCCGAACGGCCAACCGGTGGATGTGCTGACCGGTTTCCTCGACAAGGACGAGAACGCACTGGGTCGCCCGGTTGGCGTCGTGATCGACCAACAAGGTGGCTTGCTGGTGGCGGATGATGTGGGGAACAAGGTTTGGCGGGTGTCGGCCAGCAAATAGTTTTCGCCATGCACAAACAACTGTAGGAGTGAGCCTGCTCGCGATAGCGGTCGATCATTCAACATTGATGTTGAATCTGACACCGTCATCGCGAGCAGGCTCACTCCTACACATTAGATTTTGGGCAACTTGAATTACGGGTTATGCGCCAGATGCTCAGGCTGCAACACCCGCTTCGCACTCAGATACGCCTTCTGCCAATACGCCTTCGACAGGCTATCGAGCTTCACCGTGCCGCCAGTTGCCGGCGCATGCACGAATCGCCCTTCCCCGACATAAATCCCCGCATGGCTGACCTGCGAGCCGCCATTGGTGGCGAAGAAGATCAGGTCACCGGTCTGCAAGCCTTCCTTGCCGACATTGGGCGCCTGCATGACGATCAGCTCGCGCGTGGAGCGCGGCAGAGAAATACCCGCCGCATCACGGTAAACGAAGCCGATCAGCCCACTGCAATCAAATCCCGAATCCGGCGTATTGCCGCCCCAGCGATAAGGCGTGCCGACCAGGCCGAGGGCGCGAAACAACACGTCTTCAGCAGCAGGAGAAAAGGCTTGGGAGGGACCGAACACCACCGGCGCGCGAACCACCGGCGCAGTTGGCGGCGTACGACTGGCGCAGGCGCTGAGCAACGCTGCGAAGAACATCAATGCGAGGCGGGCCGACATGGTCATAAGCAGAACATCCTGATCTGGCTGCGGCTTTCTCTGCCGGATGGACAGAAAACAAAACCGCCTGCGTGGCACGCAGGCGGTTTGCCATCAATATAGATTCAGGATTCTAGCGGCTACGCGGCAAACTTCAAGTAAGACTTTAACTTCACCTTGTAAAGTATAGGTCTACTCCGTTCCCGGAAGCCGTTTTTGTCGCCGCGAATGCAGCGACAACGGGGAGATTACTTGCGAGCAGTCACTACGGTAGGAGCGTTCGCCAAAGCACGTTTGGCTTCGATGAAGGTCTTGCTCCAGTAACTGTCACCCAGGCTGTCTATGCGAACACCGCCGCTGCGACGACTGCTGGAGTGAATGAACTGATTGTCACCCAGGTAGATCCCGGCGTGGCTGACACGACCGCGACGACCGTTGGTGGCGAAGAACAGCAGATCGCCAGGCTCAAGGTTGCTGCGCGATACCAGCGGCGCATCCACATTGATCATTTCGCGAGTGGAGCGCGGCAGGTTCATGCCGGCTTCTTCGCGGAACAGATAGCCGATGAAACCGCTGCAATCGAAACCGGCTTCGGAGGTACCGCCAAAACGGTAACGGGTACCGATCAGGGACATGCCGCGTTCGAGGATGCTGTCGGCCAGAACCGGAAGCTCGTACGGCTTCTTGTTGAAGTCCGACAGTTCTTTTTCGGTGTCCAGCTCTTCCTGGTAAATAACAGAAGACTGGGCAGTGGCAGAATTTTTAACCTGTTGAGGCTGCTCTTGGACTGGAGAATGAGCAGCACAACCGTACAACAGGGTGACGAGTGCGAGAGGCACGAGGGGTGCGAAGCGCTTTAGCATGGGCACGACCGTGGCTGATAGTTGTAAAGAAGCCGAGACTATGCCCGCTATCAACCTCATTTGCAAATTCAATCGATCTTTTTGTGACTTCCCGGTTTCTCGTTTACATCTAAGCGCTTAAGCCCATTTGAATCGAAACGTAGCCTGTACAACGTGCAGGAAAGCGGATTTTCTGGCGCCTGAAATTTGCCGAAACCCGCTGAAAGCCTTGGATTTACCAACCTAGCGTTTCTTTGAGAAAGGGAATTGTCAGCTTGCGCTGAGCCTGCAAAGAGGCCTGATCGAGCTGTTCGAGCAAGTCGAACAATGCACTCATGCTGCGGGTACCGCGGGTCAAAATAAAATGCCCGACTTCATCGGTCAGGTGCAGACCACGACGCGATGCGCGCAATTGCAGGGCACGTAATTTGTCTTCGTCGGAGAGTGGGCGCATCTGGAAAATCAGCGCCAGCGTCAGCCGTGATTTCAAGTCAGCCAGTTTGACCGGCAGCTCACGCGGTGAAGTAGATGCAGCGATCAGCAGACGCCGACCACTGTCACGCAGACGATTGAACAGATGAAACATCGCCTCCTCCCAGTCAGCCTTGCCGGCAATTACCTGCAAGTCATCCAGGCAAACCAGCTCGTACTGCTCGAGGTTGTCGAGAATCTCGACGCCGCGATCCATCAACTCGGCCAGTGGCAGGTACACCGCCGGCTCCCCCATCTGCTCGAAACGCAGACATGCTGCCTGCAACAGATGCGTACGCCCTACGCCGTGTTTGCCCCACAGGTAGATCAGGCTTTCTGTCCAGCCGGCGTCGGCTTCGCATAAGCGCTCGACATAGCCGAGTGCAGCGGCATTGGCGCCTGGGTAGTAGTTGATGAAGGTGGCGTCGTCACGCAGACGCACACCTAGGGGCAGCTGAATCGGTTTCATGCTGACTGAACAGTTCTCAAGGAACCGTTAGTGGCCTCTGTGTAAAGTTTGCGAAGTTTATACCCGTGAAGCTGAGCGCACAATGCGACAGAGTCCAAGCAAAATCAAAGGTTTGCGTTAACACACTGGTTTTATGGCAGATTCTCTGACGCTGCCGCTCCAGTTGACCCGCAAAACACGGGCCAACCCGGCGCAATGCCGGGCGGCCCACGATGAAGTTACAACTCGGGTTCGTCGACCCCACTATAGATGTCGGAATCTTTGTACAAATCGTGCACGTGGCGCACCAACACCATAATCACCGCCGCCACCGGCAGTGCCAGCAGCACACCGGTGAAACCGAACAGCTCACCGCCAGCCAGAATCGCAAAGATCACCGCCACCGGATGCAGGCCGATCCGGTCGCCCACCAACAGCGGCGTCAGCACCATGCCTTCCAGCGCCTGACCGACCATGAATACTGCGACGATCCCGATCATCGGGTACAGATCGCCACCGAACTGGAACAACCCGGCGATCAGCGCCGCGCCAATGCCGATCACAAAGCCCATGTACGGCACGATCGCCGCCAGACCTGCGATCAGACCAATCAACAGGCCCAGCTCCAGGCCGACAATCATCAGCCCCGCCGCATAAATCACGCCCAGCGCCAACATCACCAGCAACTGCCCGCGCACAAAGGCACCCAGCACTTCATGGCATTCGCCAGCCAGCGCCACCACGCGCTCTTCACGATCACGCGGCAGCAGGCTGCGGATCTTGGCCATCATCACGTCCCAGTCGCGCAGCAGGTAGAAACTCACTACCGGGATCAGCACCAGATTGGCCAGCCAGCCGATCAACGCCAGACTCGACGCGGTTGCCTGGCTCAGCACCACACCGACGATATCGGTGGTCTGACCCATGTGTTCGCTGATCGCCGCTTTGACCTTGTCGAACTTCCAGAACCCGTCAGACAAGCCCAGTTTCGACTGCGCCCACGGCACAGCGGTGTGTTGCAACCAGTCGAGCATTTGCGGGGCCAGTTCGTACAAACGCAGCAACTGCTTGGCGAGCATCGGCACCAGCACGAGCATCAGCGCCGTGACGATCAGGGTGAACAAGGCAAACACCGCGATCACGCCCCAAGTGCGCGACAAGCCGAGCTTCTCCAACCGATCCACCAGCGGATCGAACAGATACGCCAATAGCAACGCCACCAGAAACGGCGTGAGGATCGGGTGCAGCAACCACACAAACGCGCAAAGCAGGACCACCCCACCGAGCCAGAACCAACGCCGCGTATCGGCCATGTACCACTCCTACTGCTTCTATATAAAGAAAGACTTACCAGCGAAACCGCAACGACGGCGCAGCAGGTGTCGGTGCCGGAGCCGCGACAGGCGTTGCACCTGCCACCGCAGGCTGCGGCGCGGCCACCGGGGCTGGCGCTTCAGCCGGCAGCTCCTGCAACTTCGCCAGCGACAACTGCGCGCGCATCTGATCGGCACTGCCATTGACCCGATACACGATGCGATCGCCATCGACACTCTGCAGACGCACGCCAAACGGTTCGAGTAACCGCAACAGCGCGGCGTAATGCTCAAGATTCATGCCCTGCACTTCCAGAGTCTGCTGACCCGAAGCGCCAGGCTTGGCCACAAAACGCGGCGCCAGGCGCTCGGACACTGCCAGCATCACTGCGTCAGCGACGGCAGCCTGATCAGCACCTTGCACACTGCCCGCCTCTTTTTGATCGCCCAGCCACAAGTGCCATTTGGCCTGCCACTGCCCGCCTTCTTCGCGCGCGTGCACCGCCAGCAAGGCGTCCGCGTTATAGCGCTCGGACGCACCGCGCAACGGCGCCGGATCAGCACCTTCCAGCGCAGGTGCTGTGGCAACAAGCTGTTCACTCAGATCCGCCAGCGGCAAACGCAGCGGCAGTCCGCGATGCTGAGCGGCATTCCGCAATGGCGCGGCGGCAGCCTGACCATCACCGACCAGACTCGAACCTTCGGTGGAATCGTTCAGCCACCAACTCAGAATCGACGGCCGACTGGCGCCCCACAAAGACAACCCGGCGCGGCGCAATGCCTGTTCGGTGCTGCTCGGGTCGAAGTCGATTTTCAGCACCTCCGGCGGCCCGGCATCAAAACCGAACTGACTGATAATCTGCTGAGGGTCCTTGCGAACTGCCGCCAGCCCCGGATTTTGCGGCGCCTTGGGATCGCCGGTCAGGCGCAGCACCAACGTATCCAGCGCGGCCTGAGTGGCGCGATCTCGCTCTTCCGGCGCCTGGCTGCTGACCGGCTGACGCACTTGATAAAGGCCTTTGAGGTTTTCGGCATGACTCGCCAGGCTGACCACAGACAAACAACCCACAACCAACAATTTACAAAAACGCATGGAGAATTCCCGTCGACAGGAGCGGCTGGAACAGGCCGCGTGAACCGATTTAGCCAGACTGTGACAATCTGCCAGCACTAAACATTCACACGACAGCGGTAAGTTTTTGCACAGTGATAACGATAGACGGTTAATTGCCACACCTTATACAGGCACCCACATGCCGCAATTGCAAAAAATTTCCACTGATATGCCCCTGCCCGTCGGCGTGAGGATGGCCGCTGCCCCTCAAGCCTGATAAAATCGCGCGCCTTCGCAGACCGGCAACAGCCGGGCACCTCGAAACTCGCGTGAGGCAATCGCCCCATCGACTTCGGCGCCCCGCTGGACTCGGTCGTTACCCCTGAATCCCCCCTAAAGGCCTGGATCATGAGCAAGCAACCCTCCCTGAGCTACAAGGACGCCGGTGTAGACATCGACGCCGGTGAAGCATTGGTCGAACGCATCAAGAGCGTCGCCAAGCGCACTGCGCGTCCGGAAGTCATGGGCGGCCTGGGCGGTTTCGGCGCCCTCTGCGAAATCCCGGCCGGCTACAAGCAACCTGTGCTGGTTTCCGGTACTGACGGCGTCGGCACCAAGCTGCGCCTGGCCCTGAACCTGAACAAGCACGACAGCATCGGCATCGACCTGGTCGCCATGTGCGTCAACGACCTCGTAGTGTGCGGCGCCGAGCCACTGTTCTTCCTCGACTACTACGCCACCGGCAAACTCAACGTCGACACCGCTGCCCAGGTTGTAACCGGTATCGGCGCTGGCTGTGAACTGTCCGGTTGCTCGCTGGTCGGCGGCGAAACCGCTGAAATGCCAGGCATGTACGAAGGCGAAGACTACGACCTGGCCGGCTTCTGCGTCGGCGTCGTGGAAAAATCGGAAATCATCGACGGCTCGAAAGTCGCCACCGGTGACGCCCTGATCGCCCTGCCATCGTCCGGCCCGCACTCTAACGGCTACTCGCTGATCCGCAAGATCATCGAAGTCTCCGGCGCCGACATCGAAAACACCCAGCTCGACGGCAAACCGCTGACCGATCTGCTGATGGCCCCAACCCGCATCTACGTGAAGCCGCTGCTCAAGCTGATCAAAGAAACCGGCGCCGTCAAAGCCATGGCCCACATCACCGGTGGCGGCCTGCTCGACAACATCCCGCGCGTTCTGCCAAAAGGCGCTCAGGCCGTGGTTGATGTGGCCAGCTGGACTCGACCTGCCGTCTTCGACTGGCTGCAAGAGAAAGGCAACGTTGACGAGACCGAAATGCACCGCGTTCTGAACTGCGGCGTCGGCATGGTTATCTGCGTGGCTCAGGAGCACGTTGAAGTGGCCCTGAACACCCTGCGTGACGCCGGCGAACAGCCTTGGGTCATCGGCCAGATCGCTGCCGCTGCCGAAGGCGCTGCTCAGGTTGATCTGCAGAACCTTAAGGCTCATTAATGTCCGCAACCTGTGATGTCGTGGTGCTGTTGTCCGGCACCGGCAGTAACTTGCAGGCCCTGATCGACAGCACGCGGACCGGCGACAGCCCGGTCCGCATCGCTGCGGTGATTTCCAACCGCGCCGACGCCTACGGCCTGCAACGCGCCAGTGACGCGGGTATCGCCACCCGCTCACTGGATCACAAGGCATTTGAAGGCCGCGAGGCCTTCGATGCTGCTCTGATCGAACTGATCGACGAATTCAATCCCAAGCTCGTGGTGCTGGCCGGATTCATGCGCATTCTCAGCGCTGACTTCGTTCGCCACTATCAGGGTCGCCTGCTCAACATCCATCCGTCGCTGCTGCCCAAATACAAAGGGTTACACACTCATCAGCGCGCACTGGAGGCCGGCGACACCGAGCACGGCTGCTCTGTACACTTCGTCACCGAGGAACTCGATGGCGGGCCACTGGTCGTACAGGCAGTATTACCGGTAGAGTTGCACGACACGCCGCAGACTCTTGCGCAGCGAGTGCATGTTCAGGAACACCTGATCTACCCGCTGGCCGTACGCTGGTTTGCCGAAGGGCGACTGGCACTCGGTGAGCAAGGTGCTTCACTGGACGGCCAGTTACTCGCGGCCAGCGGCCACTTGATTCGAAACTAGGAGATATTATGCGTCGCGCCCTGCTCTTCGCTTGCGCACTGCTCGCCCTGCCTTTCGCACAGGCGGCAGACCTTCAACCGTTCTCCGCCAGCTACACCGCCGACTGGAAGCAGCTGCCCATGAGCGGCACCGCCGAACGCAGCCTGACCAAGGAAGCCAACGGTGTCTGGAAACTCAGCTTCAAGGCCTCGATGATGATCGCCAGCCTGAGTGAAGAAAGCACCCTGACGTTGGACAAGGACACCTTGTTGCCACAGTCCTACCACTTTGAACGTGGCGGTCTGGGCAAGGCCAAGAAGGCTGATCTGGATTTCGACTGGAACAGCAAAATGGTCACCGGTACCGACCGTGGCGACGCGGTGAAGATCCCGCTGAACCGCGGCATGGTCGACAAATCCACTTACCAGTTGGCACTGCAGCATGACGTCGCCGCTGGCAAGAAGACCATGAGCTACCAAGTGGTCGATGACGGCGAAGTAGACACCTACGACTTCCGCGTACTGGGCTCGGAAAAAGTCGAGACCAAGGCCGGCAAGATCGATGCGATCAAGGTCGAGCGCGTGCGCGACCCGACACAAAGCAAGCGCATCACCGTCCTGTGGTTCGCCAAGGATTGGGATTACCTGCTGGTTCGCCTGCAACAGGTTGAAACCGACGGCAAGGAGTACAACATCATGCTCCAGGACGGCACGGTCAACGGCAAAACCGTTAAAGGCAGCTGATCCACCTCCACATAAGAAAGCCCCGCGAAATGCGGGGCTTTTTTTTCGCCTGCTGGACTGGAGATTTGTGCCTGGCTCGCCCCTCACCCCAGCCCTTTCCCCTTGGGCGGTCCGACGTTTCGGGAGGGTTAGGGTGAGGGCAACCCCGGGTTCACCACACACTCAAACTGAAAACTTAGCCACCATGTTGTTCAAATCCACCGCCAACCGCGACAACTCCTGGCTCGCCGCACTGGTCTGATTGGCCCCCGCCGACGTCTGCATCGCCAGATCACGAATATTCATCAAATTGCGATCCACCTCACGCGCCACCGCCGCCTGCTCTTCCGAGGCGCTGGCGATCACCAGATTGCGCTCATTGATCAAGGTGAACGCCGAGGCGATTTCCTCCAGCGCAGTCCCGGCTGCCTTTGCCAATTCGAGCGTCGAACGCGCCCGTACATTGCTTCGCTGCATCGAACCGACCGCCGAATCGGTGCCCTGCTGAATGCCGCCAATCATTTGCTCGATTTCTTGCGTCGACTGCTGAGTACGATGCGCCAATGCCCGCACCTCATCCGCCACCACTGCAAACCCACGCCCGGCATCACCGGCCCGGGCCGCTTCAATCGCCGCGTTCAGCGCCAGCAGGTTGGTTTGCTCGGCAATCGAACGAATCACATCCAAAACCTTACTGATGCCATGAACCTTTTGTGCAAGGTCTTCGACTTGCGTTGCATTGGCCGTAACGTCCTCGGCGAGGGATTCGATTGAAGTCACGGTCTGCCGCACCTGCTCACGACCATGCTGGGCGATACGATCGGATTCACGCGAGGCCTCGGAGGTCGCCACAGCGTTGCTGGCCACCTCCTCCACCGCAGCGGTCATCTGATTGACCGCCGTGGCCGCCTGCTCGATCTCCAGGCTCTGCTGATGTAAACCGCGCGTGGCGTCTTCGGTGACGCAACTCAGCTCTTCAGAAGCCGAGGCCAATTGGCTGGAAGACTCGGAAATCTGTCGAATCGTATCGCGCAAATTGTGCTGCATGCTTTTCAGCGCCTGCAGCAGACGCGCCGGCTCATCCTTTCCGCAGATGTTGATATCGCCAGTCAGATCACCGCCCGCCACCCCTTGCGCCACGCCCAAGGATTGCGCCAACGGCAGCACGATGCTGCGAGTCAGCAGCAGCGCCAGGCCGATTGTGACAAGCGCCGTTATGCCAATCATTACACCGACCCACACCCGCGAATTGGTGAAGACCAGCCGCGCGGCCTCGGTGGCGAGATTGGCATTGTGCTTGTTCAGTTCGACCAGTTCACGCAGGGTGACCGCAATCTCGTCGGCCAAGGGGCTCATCTCGCCATTGAGGATGGCCGCCGCCTCCTCCACCCGATTCTGGGCAGACAACTGCATGACCTGCGCCTGAAGCTCCAGATATTGGTGCTCGGCGACCTTGAAGCGATCAAACAGTCGGCGCTCCTCAGGCAGCACGATCAACACGTCGTAACGCTGCTGAGCCTCACTGAGCGCACCCCGCAGTTCATTGAGCTTGGCGACATTCTGCTGCAGTGCCTGCGCATCGCGGTTGAGCAACAGCCGCATGGTTAACGCACGCAGACGCAGCATGTCCTGACTCATTTCGCCGACCGCCATCACGCTGGGCAGCCAGTTGTTGTCGACCTCGTCGGACTGGGCACGCATGTTCGACATTTGCAGCAGGGCGAACGCCCCAAGGGCAAACACCATCAGGGCCAACAAGCCAAAACCCAGGCCCGCACGCGGGGCAATATTGAGACTACGGATACTCATTGCGCTGGTTCCTTCCAAAAGCGCTGCATCAACCCTGCAGCTGGTTGCTTTAGAAGGTATCGGCCCGGCTGAAATTTGCGTAAGACCAAAAGGTGATATCAAAAGGCCTTAATACTTCGAACACTCGGCATTAACGATTCAGCGTTGTTTTGTCGGACTTAAGCTCCGTTCGCGGCAAGATCGCCAGGAAGTTATCTTTCGCTACTTTCCGCGCGACGTCTTCCGGCAACGCATCAAGAAAGGGCTTAAAGCTGTGCATTTCCCGGCCGAGCTTGTTGAACCGCCCGACAACATCGGAACCGATCATGAAGCGCTCAGGGTGACGCCTAACCAGCGCCAGCCATTCCGGACGCGGCTGACCCTGCTCGTCCAGCAGATAGGGGGTGAGCATGCTCCACGACAAGTCGATAAACAGATTCGGATACGCCTCAAGCATGCGCGTGAGGGTCGGCAGGAGAAAATCCAGCTGCGTTTGATGCCGATGGATTTCCGCGCTGGTGCCCGCGTGGGCCCAGATGAACCGTGTGTGCGGGTGATTACGCAGCGGCTCTTCGACTTCCTTCAGGTACAACGGATTTTTCTCACGCTTGGAAGTGATGTTGGAATGCAGCATCACCGGCAGATCATTTTCCGCCGCCAGATGATAGATCTTGGTCATCGCCTCGTTATTGGCGCGCGGCGTATCACCAGAGGTCAGCGCAGTGAGGTCATCATGGCGGGTAAACACTTCGCCAATGCCCTGCCACAGCCCCGGGTACAGGTCGAGCATGCGTTGAATGTGCGCGGCAGAGTTTTTGTCGTTGGGGTTGAAGCCGGAGAGAAACGGATGAAAGTACGGACGCTGCTCAGGCGTCAGTTTTTGAACCGCATCGGCGACGATCACATCGGTGGCGCTGTACCAATAAGCATCGGCGTCATCGCCGGCGTAATAGCGCGGACGCTTGGGCTCGTCCTCGTGCCACTTCTTCGCAACGGGTATCCCGGAAATCATCACGTGCTCGATGGAATTTTCTTTCATCGCCGTCAGCAGTTTCGCCATGCCGGCGGTTTCCTGGAAAAAATCCACGTAGTGCAAGTGCGCGTCGCTGTAGGTGTATTCACGGGCGCTGGCGGTGCCGGCAAACACCAGAAGGCAGGCGAGACTCAAACGATACAGGGACACAAGTAATCTCCGACAGGTAGGCATAGCCTAGACCGCGCCCCGACAACAAGGGTTCATCCCGCAGGAAAGTGGAACGCGTCCCGGTGGGAATGCTCTATAACTGCAAGGTCTTTTTTGATCGAACGACTTTTCCTACTGCCCGTGAGGTTCCCATGACCGTTACCGTCAATACCGTCTCCGCTGAAGGTTTTCGTCACACCGTACAAATCGATGACCACGAACTATTTGCCGATGTGCCGGTTGCAGCCGGCGGCGAAGGCACCGCGCCAGAGCCGCACGATTACTTCGACGCGGCGCTAGGTGCATGCAAGGCCCTGACCCTGAAGATGTACGCGAAGAAAAAAGACATCCCGCTGACCGGCGTGGGTGTTGAAGTGAAACGCGACAACAGCCAGGAGCAGAAAGGCAAATACGCCCTGCACGTCACCCTCACTCTCAAAGGCGTGCTCACCGACGCCCAGCGTGAGGAATTGCTGCGCGTCGCCGACCGTTGCCCCATTCACAAGCTGATGACCACCAGCGAAGTCAGCATCGAAACCCACGCGCCACAAGGCTTTGACAGCCAATAACCATCCCGGTGCCAGCGGCGGGTTATGCTTCTGGCATCACCCGCCCAGCCTGGAATGCACCATGGACACTCAACCTCTGATCATCCGCCCGCGCGCCGAAGACGTCGAAGGCCAGCCGATTTTACGTCCGCTGCCGTCAGCCAAATGCCGCAGCGTCGGGCCTTTCGTTTTTTTTGATCACATGCTTGAGACGGTTTATCCGACGGGCAAAGGCATGAACATCCGACAGCATCCGCACATCGGTCTGTCGACCCTCACCTATTTGTTCGAAGGCCAACTCCTGCACAAGGACAGCCTCGGCTCCGATCAAGTGGTCAGCGCCGGTGATGTCAGCTGGATGACCGCCGGCAGCGCGATTGCTCATGTTGAACGCACGCCCGAACCGCTATGGGATCAAAGCTTCACGATGCACGGCTTGCAGATCTGGCTGGCTTCGCCCAAGGATCACGAACAAGGCCCCGGCCATTACAGCCATCACCCGGCGGCGACCTTGCCGGTCAGCGATAACCTCGGTGTACAGATTCGGATGATTGCCGGCTCAGGCTTTTGCCTGGAATCGCCGGTGCCGGTGCTTTCTCCTACGTTGTACGCCGAAGTGAAGATGCAGACAGCGACCACGCTGCTGATACCGACCGAGCATGAAGAGCGTGCGTTGTATGTACTGAGCGGTGAGGCGCAGTTGAATGGCGAAGCGGTCGAGCCGCATGCGTTGGTGGTGTTGCCAGCCGGGGAAGAGATGAGTTTGTTTGCCGAGAGCGATGTTCACGCCGTTGTGTTCGGCGGCGCCCCACTGGATGGGCCTCGGCGGATCAACTGGAATTTTGTCGCGAGCGATCCGGTGGCGATTGATGAGGCGCGGCGCAAATGGGCGGCCGGGGAATGGCCGACGGTGCCGGGGGAAGTTGAGCGGATTGAATTGCCTTAGTGCTGTGTCGCCTGCGAGTCAGTCTTCGCTGGCAAGCCAGCTCCCACAGTTTTCGAGTCGTTCGCGAAATATGCGTTCGACACAAAATCCTGTGGGAGCTGGCTTGCCAGCGATGGGGCCCGGCCAGACACCGACACAGTGGGCGCCAGGCTCAATCAGCCCTTGAACACTTCATCCAGCAAGTCATGCATCGACTTGAATGCCCGCGCAGCGGTCTTCGCGTCGTACATCATCTTGCCCGGCACATTGGCGTGCGGATCAGTAAACGAGTGCACCGCACCGCCGTAGCTCAGCAGTTGCCAATCCACGTTCGCCGCATTCATTTCGTCTTCGAAAGCCGGCAATTGCTCCTTCGGCACCAATGGATCGGACGCGCCATGCAGCACCAGCACCGAGCCTTTGATGTTTTTGGCATCCGCCGGATTCGGCGAGTCCAACGTACCGTGGAACGAAACCGCCGCCTTCACCGGCGCACCAGTACGCGCCAGATCCAGCGCACAGCAACCGCCGAAGCAGAAACCGAAGACCGCCAGTTTCGAGAGATCGACCGCCGCCTCCCCCTGCTTCTGCAACTGTTCGAATGCTGCCTGCATGCGCTTGCGCAACAGTGCACGATCATCCTTCAACGGCATCATCGCCGCACCGGCCTGATCCGCGTTTTGCGGACGTACGGCCTGGCCGTAGACGTCGGCGATCAATACTACGTAGCCCTTGGCGGCCACCGACTTTGCGATCTCTTCGGCGCCAGCGCTGACACCCATCCAGTTCGGCGCCATCAGCAAACCCGGACGCGCGCCCTTGTGCTCGGCGTCGAACGCCAAACGACCTTCATAAGGTTGGCCATCAATCTGATAGACCACGGAACGCACAGTGACTTGGCTCATTTCTGACTCCTTATTGGTTAAACACCAGAATGAAAAAACCCGCCGAAGCGGGTTTTTCTACAACGTGATTAAACCGACAGTTCAACCAGCAGCTTGTTCAGACGGCGCACGTAAGCGGCCGGATCCTTCAAGCTGTCACCAGCAGCCAACGCTGCCTGGTCGAAGAGGATGTGGGACAGGTCGCCGAAACGCTCTTCGCTCCGCTCGCCGTCGAGCTTCTCGATCAGCGGGTGAGCCGGGTTGAACTCGAAGATCGGCTTCGAATCCGGCACTTTCTGCCCGCTCGCTTCGAGGATCTGACGCATTTGCAGACCCAGATCCTGCTCGCCGATGGCCAGGATGGCTGGCGAATCGGTCAGACGATGAGAGACGCGGACTTCAGCCACGGAATCGCCCAGCGCAGTTTTCAGACGCTCGACCAGACCTTCTTTGGACTTGGCAACTTCTTCCGCGGCTTTCTTGTCCTCTTCCGAGTCCAGGTTGCCCAGATCGAGGTCACCGCGTGCCACGTCGACGAAGCTCTTGCCGTCGAAGTCGCTGAGGTAGCTCATCAGCCACTCGTCGATGCGGTCGGTCAGCAGCAGCACCTCGATGCCTTTCTTGCGGAAGACTTCCAGGTGCGGACTGTTCTTGACCTGCGCGTAGGTTTCGCCGGTGAGGTAGTAGATCTTGTCCTGACCTTCCTTGGCGCGTGCCAGGTAGTCGGCCAGACCAACGATCTGCTCGCCGTCGTCGCCATTGGTCGATGCGAAACGCAGCAGACCGGCGATTTTTTCCTTGTTGGCGAAGTCTTCAGCCGGGCCTTCTTTCATGACCTGACCGAAGTTCTTCCAGAAGCCTTTGTATTGTTCAGGCTCGTTCTTCGCCAGTTTTTCCAGCATGTCGAGTACACGCTTGGTCAGCGCCGACTTCATAGAGTCGATGATCGGGTCTTTTTGCAGGATTTCCCGCGACACGTTCAGCGACAGGTCGTTGGAATCGACCACGCCTTTGATGAAGCGCAGGTACAGCGGCAGGAACGACTCGGCCTGATCCATGACGAACACGCGCTGCACGTACAGCTTCAGGCCTTTCGGCGCTTCACGCTGGTACAGGTCGAACGGTGCGCGGGCCGGCACGTACAGCAGCGAGCTGTATTCGAGCTTGCCTTCGACTTTGTTGTGGCTCCAGGCCAGCGGGTTCTCAAAGTCGTGAGCAATGTGTTTGTAGAATTCCTGGTATTCCTCGTCCTTCACTTCAGTGCGCGGACGGGTCCACAAGGCACTGGCGCGGTTGACGGTTTCCCATTCCTGCGCAGGCTGCTCTTCACCTTCGGCTGCGGTGACTTCTTTCGGCAGCTCGATCGGCAGGGCGATATGGTCGGAATACTTTTTGATGATATTGCGCAGGCGCCAGCCATCGGCGAACTCGTCTTCCGCCGCTTTCAGGTGCAGGACGATGCGAGTACCGCGCTCAGGTTTTTCGATCGTGGCGACTTCGAATTCGCCCTCGCCTTTCGACGACCAGTGCACGCCTTCGCTGGCAGGAGTGCCGGCGCGACGGCTGTAAACGTCAACCTGGTCGGCAACGATGAAGGCCGAGTAGAAACCTACGCCGAACTGACCGATCAGGTGCGAATCCTTCTTCTGATCGCCGGACAGGTTTTTCATGAAATCGGCGGTGCCCGATTTGGCGATGGTCCCCAAGTGGGTGATCACATCGTCACGGTTCATGCCGATACCGTTGTCTTCGAGGGTGACGGTCTTGGCGTCCTTGTCGAAGCTCACACGGATTTTCAGATCGGCGCCACCTTCGAGCAAATCTGGCTTGGCCAGAGCTTCGAAGCGCAGCTTGTCTACAGCGTCAGAGGCGTTCGAGATCAATTCGCGAAGGAAGATTTCCTTGTTGGAATACAGCGAATGGATCATGAGGTGCAGCAGCTGCTTTACCTCGGTCTGGAAGCCCAGGGTTTCCTTTTGAGTTTCCACACTCATGGTCATCAAACTCCAATCAGATGGCATTGACCGCGACCCGAATGGTCTGCGGCGGGTTGTCATCTGAGTTTGGGGCGCCGTTCAGGATTTCAAGGGCTCATCGATTTTGAAGTGCGCACGCGCCGTGGCAATCGGCTCGCTTTCGGTGCTTTGCCACGCGGTGACCGCGACGTTCGCCACGCGCCGGCCCTGGCGGCAGACCTGACATTTGGCCCAGGTGTCGCGAAACTGCCCGGCACGCAGGTAATCCAGGGAAAAGTCGATGATCTTCGGCACACCCGGCGCACCGGTGAAAATCAACAAATGCAGTGCAGCGGCCAGCTCCATGAACCCGGCAATCACGCCGCCGTGAATCGCCGGCAATAAAGGGTTACCAATGTTGTCCTTGTTCGCCGGGAGCTTGAACAGCAACTCGTCACCCACCCGCGAGCATTCGATGCCGATCAGCCCGGCGTAGGGAATCAATTTCAGCAGCGGCGCGTAATCACCCTGCGCGTGGGCCTGTTGCAACTGGCCCTCGAAGTCGTCGCTCATTGGCTCTCTCCCTTGATTACACCGCCGAAGCCTTTGGTGCCCTTGATGTTTTTACCCATGCGCATGAAGGTGCCGACAACATGGGCGATCGGCTGCTGGGGATCGTCTTGATAAGCAAAACCACGGGCGAAGATCACATCGGTGGTCACCCGGTAGCACTGGGCGAAGCCGTAGACATCTTTGTTCGGCTCGGCGGCGTGCATGTAGTCGATGCGCAGGTCGAGGGTCGGGCAGACTTCGAATTCCGGCAACACACAGAGAGTGGACATACCGCACGCGGTGTCCATCAACGACGTGATCGCCCCGCCGTGAATCACTCCGGTCTGCGGATTACCGACTATTTTTTCGCTGTACGGCAGGATCACCGTCAGCCCTTCGCTGGAGGCGCTATGCACACTCAAACCGAGCACCTGACAGTGGCGCAACGCCGAAAGAAATCGTGTCGCACGCTCAAAAACGGGGTTTTCAGCCATTTGATAATTACTCTCGTTAGAGCCATTTGCCAGTAGTAAGAAATACCGCAAAAGTTCCACTGAAAAACAAACTTATATATCTGAAAGAAATGAGGAACTTAACCCTCAGCGCCGAGTTCTTAAGGCCAGTAGTTATTTTCCATAAGGAGAAACACCCCATGCGTAAGACTTTTGCTATTGCCTTGATGTTGACCGCTTCCCTCGGTCTCGCTGCCTGCGATAAAAAATCCGAGGACAAAGCTCAAGATGCCAACCAACATGCTGAACAAGCTCAGCAGGACATGAACAAAGCTCAGGATAAAGTGAACGACGCTGCGAAAGAAAACGCCGAAGCTGCCAAAGCTCAGGCCGAATCGAACGCTGCTGCACAAGAAGAAGCCGCCAAGAAGCAATAATCAGATTTTCGGTGTGAAAAAGAAAACCCGCCAAGTGCGGGTTTTCTTTTGCCTGTGATTTATCGCTACTGCCTACTTAGAGCAACACGGTTCTAAAAGTCGGACTAATCATCAGCAACAACGAACACACTAAGCCGACCAGCCAGACCAAGCTGCGCAGCTTGGGTAGATCCGCCAGGTAAAACCACAAGTAGATAATCCGTGCGATCACGAAAATAATCGCCAAGGCATCAATCAACCACCCTTGGGTTTGCGTGGTGTGCGCCATCAGTACACCCACGGCAAACAGGATGAACGCTTCGATGCTGTTCTGGTGGGCCGCCAGCGCCCTTGCGCCATAACCGGTCAGTTGCGCCTGCTGCTGGCGCGGCAGGTGGTTGTTGTAACCGCCCTGCTCTTTCATCGCCTTGCCGACCGGCATGCGCGCGATGTAAATCAACAATGCACTGATAAACACACACCAGAACGGAATACTCATCAAGCAGCCTCTTTGTTCGCCTCAGGGATCGGCGCCTCTGTAGGGGTATAGACCATTACATCGAGAACGTCGGAATGAAACTCGCGGCGGTACAAGACCAATACCACGCCAGCGCTCATCAACATGAACAGCCACGGGCTGACGAACCACGCCAGCATGGTCATGCCGAAGTAATAGGAGCGCAAACCGAAGTTGAATTGGTTGGCCGCCATCGAAATCACCCGCGCCGCCCGCGCAGCGAACGCCTTGCGCTCCTGTTCGGAGACATGTCGCTCACCGATCATCGGCGCCGAACCGACCAGCACCGCCGCAAAGTTGTACTGGCGCATGCACCAACTGAAGGTGAAGAACGCGTAGACGAACACCATCGCCAGACAAAGTAGCTTGATCTCCGACATGCCCTGCGACGCCTGTTGCACCATCGGGATGTCCGCCAGCAACGAGACCGCCCGCTCTGACGCGCCAAGCACGGTGAGAATGCCGGCGAGAATAATCAATGTGCTTGAGGCGAAGAACGAGGCGTTGCGTTCAAGATTGCCAATCACACTGGCGTCGGCGATGCGGTTGTCACGCAGCAACATACGGCGCATCCAGTCTTCGCGGTACAGATGCAGCACGCTGGCCAGACACGCGGTATCACGACCCTTCCACGAGGCATAACGGGTGTAACCGCCCCAGCAGATAACAAACCAGAGCGCGGCGAGCAAGTGGATCAAATTGGCTTGGATGAACGACATTCGTTTTCCTGAGCATGAAGAATGATGGAGGGAACCCTTCGTTTCGACGTATTGGCTCGCAAAAAGACACGCTCAGTGATGGGCCAAATTTATTCAAAATAGATCGCAGCTATTAGTTTCCAACGGCTGATACCTGTCAACTCTGACAGTAGCACCGAGGGTGAGGCGAGGCATAAGGTAGTTTTCTGACACGGGAACACTGACAGGCATGCCTATCCAGACAAGGACGCGATCATGACACCTTCGAACGCTGCACTGCCCATTGACACAACATTTGGTAACCAGGGGTACGCCGATTCTTTTGCTCAGGGAAGCCAGGCTTTGAGCATCGGAGGCTTACGCGCTGATGGAAAAATCCTTCTCGTGGGACAAACCTTTGTAGACGGCAAGGCCAGTTTCCATTTGGCGCAATTACTGGCGGACGGCACTAACGATACTGGCTTCAACAAAAACGGCTTGATCGTAGGTACGTTTACAGGTTTGGGACAAGCCGCCGGAACTGGCGCCTGTCTTTATAAAGACGGGAAGGCGCTGCTTTTCGGGTATCAATATGATGAGGACCAAGGGAACCGGTTTGCGCTTGCCAGATTTTTCGCTGATGGTGAAAGAGATCGCGAGTTCGGTGCCAATGGAACGGTTTACGTCCCCTTCCTGCCACAGTCCGAATCGCAATTGCCAAAACCTGAGGCTTCCATCAACTCGCGATCCAGAACCAGGTTAGTACTGACCGCTGATGAAAAAATTCTCGTCGGTCAAAGCAACCGACTGTTCAGACTTGATCAGAAAGGGGATTTCGATACCACTTTCAACGGCAAAGGCTGGTTAGATCTTGCACTGAACATCTCTTCGATTGCGGTTGCTGAGAATGGAGTCATCACAGTCGCAGGCGCGACAGCGGCCTCTCGAAAAGGAGTGATCGTGCGTCTGAATGTCAATGGAACGCCCCATGAAGGCTTCGGCGATGATGGCACTGGAACTGTCTACTTTCCATCGGATTACCCGACCAACGTACGAAGCCTGATGCTACGTGCTGACGGCAGTTTTTTTGTTGCCGGTGAAGTCGACACCGCTCCTAACGACGATTGGGGTAAAGGGCGCAGGGGAATGATGGCCGCGTACAACCCGGACGGTAAACCAAATCTCGCATTCAATCAGGGTAAGCCTATCGTCACTGATCTTGGATTAACCGACGGCTGCAGTTGGTTCGATCTGAGTGGGGAACCCAAGGATGGTCTGGTCGTTGTGGGAGGCACGGGGCAAAGAACGCGTGAGCAAATGCTCGCCTGCCGCTATCTGGCAACGGGAGAACTAGACACAACCTTTGGTGAAGGCAAGGGATACGTTACTCACTACCAGGGGCCTGGTATGCAGTGGATTTCGGTGGCAGTGCAACCCGATAAGCGAATACTCCTAAGCCGCGACAGCGACAACATCAATTTAGGGGCCATGGTCGTACGTTATCTAGGCTGAGGATTATCAGCTTTCATAAAAAATGCCCCGTATCGATTGATACGGGGCATTTTTGTTTAAGCGTTGAAGACCCGCTTTTGGCGGGTCAGCCAACGTCAGGCAACTGCTTCGCTGCGTTTGCCCAACAGGCGATCGCAAACCACTGCAACCACCAGGGTCATCACACATGGCACCAGCCACGCCAGGCCCTGCTCGCTCAGCGGCAAGTGCGACAGTTCGGTTGGCATCCAGCCGGCCAGACCGGCGCCCTTCAAGGCATCGATCATACCGAACAGGAAAGACACCAGCATCACCGGGCCGAGGATGCGCCCATGTTCATGCCAGAAGTCTTTGCAGAAGCTCAGCGCCACCAGCACGATGCAGGGCGGGTAAATCGCTGTCAGTACCGGAATCGAGAACGCGATCAGCTTGGTCAGGCCAAGGTTGGACACCAACAGCGAGAACGCGGCCAGAATGATCACCAGCGTCTTGTAGGACAGTGGCAGCACACGGCTGAAGTACTCAGCACAGGCGCAGGTCAGACCGACCGCCGTCACCAGACACGCCAGCGAGATCAGCACCGCAAGGAAACCGCTGCCCAGCGAACCGAAGGTGTGCTGTACGTAAGCGTGCAGTACCGCCGCGCCATTGGTCGCGCCAACGGCCACTTCGTGGCTACCGGAACCGAGACGGAACAGGCTGACATACACCAGCGCCAGACCGACACCGGCGATCAGGCCGGCAATGATCGCGTAACGGGTGATCAGCTTCGGCGACTCGACGCCACGCGAGCGGATGGCGTTAACGATGACGATGCCGAACACCAACGCGCCCAGGGTATCCATGGTCAGGTAACCATTGATGAAGCCTTGGGAGAACGGTGCCGCTACGTATTCCGGAGTACCGCTGCCGATATCACCGGCCGGCAGGGCGAATGCCGCGATACCGAGCACTGCCAGCGCGATGATTTTCAGCGGCGCGAGGAAACGCCCAACGGTGTCGAGCAAACGGCCCGGGTAAAGCGAAATGAAGAACACCAGCAGGAAGTACACCGAGCTGTAGAGGAACAGTGCCAGCGGGCTTTCGCCAGTGAGCGGCGCCAGACCGACTTCAAACGATACGGTTGCGGTACGCGGGGTGGCGAACAACGGGCCGACCGCCAGGTAGCAAGCCGCAGCCAGAATGCCGCCGGCGATTTTGCCGATCGGGCTGCTCAGCGCATCCATCGCCCCACCGACCTTGGCCAGTGCAACGACGGTGATCACCGGCAGACCCACCGCAGTGATCAGGAAGCCCAGCGCGGCCATCCAGACGTGAGGTCCGGCCTGCAAACCGACGATAGGCGGGAAGATGATGTTACCGGCCCCAACGAACAGGGCAAACGTCATAAAACCAAGTGCCAGGATGTCCTGACCTTTCAAAACTTTCATTAAGGAAATACCACACTACTGAATCGGAATTTAGAGGGGAATTGCCCTGTGGGATTAGGGAAATGCTGTCGATCCGTATGGGACTGACCCGTAAAGCGCGTTGCATGCCTTGTGGGCGGCAGACGCAAAAATGGCTGCTAGCCTAACGAATTTGGCTTACAAACGCACTGTTAGAGGGCGAACTATCCGATACGCGACGTTTCCGTGTCGCGTTTACGTATCTATTTTTCATCCAGAGAACTCTGTTTGTAGAGGCAGATCCTGTGGTGGGGGGATTTATCCCCTCGCCACAGAAGCCCTCCTTTCCCTCTGAATGCCAGAAACGACAAAGGCCACCCGAAGGTGGCCTTTGTTTGGTAAAGCGTCAGTTAAGCGCGAGGCTTACTTGACTGCCCAACCGGTCAGCTCAGCCAGGGCCTTGCCGATGTCTGCCAGCGAACGCACGGTTTTAACGCCTGCGTCTTGCAGCGCAGCGAATTTCTCGTCTGCAGTGCCTTTGCCGCCAGAGATGATTGCGCCAGCATGGCCCATGCGCTTGCCCGGAGGAGCAGTCACACCAGCGATGTAGGATACAACCGGCTTGGTCACGTGTGCCTTGATGTAGGCAGCCGCTTCTTCTTCAGCCGAACCGCCGATCTCACCGATCATCACGATCGCTTCGGTCTTCGGGTCTTCCTGGAACAGCTTCAGGATGTCGATGAAGTTCGAACCCGGGATCGGGTCACCACCGATGCCGACGCAAGTCGACTGACCGAAACCGGCGTCAGTCGTCTGCTTAACAGCTTCGTAGGTCAGGGTGCCGGAACGGGAAACGATACCGACCTTGCCTGGCAAGTGAATGTGTCCTGGCATGATGCCGATCTTGCATTCGCCTGGGGTGATCACGCCTGGGCAGTTAGGGCCGATCAGGACTACGCCCAGCTCGTCGCACTTAACTTTAGCGTCCAGCATGTCCAGGGTAGGAATGCCTTCGGTGATGCAGACGATCAGCTTGATGCCGCCGAAAGCCGCTTCCAGGATCGAGTCTTTGCAGAAAGGAGCCGGAACGTAGATCACGCTGGCGGTAGCGCCGGTGGCAGCTACAGCATCTTTAACGGTGTTGAACACTGGCAGACCCAGGTGCTCGGTGCCGCCTTTGCCAGGCGTTACGCCACCAACCATCTTGGTGCCGTATTCGATGGCTTGCTGGGTGTGGAAACTACCTTGCGAACCGGTAATACCCTGGCAGATAACTTTGGTGTCTTTATTGATCAGGACGCTCATTATTTGCCCTCCGCAGCTTTGACAACTTGTTGAGCAGCGTCGGTCAGGCTGGTAGCAGCGATGATGTTCAAACCGCTTTCTGCCAGTACTTTAGCGCCCAGCTCAGCGTTGTTGCCTTCAAGGCGAACAACAACCGGGATTTTCACGCCGACTTCTTTCACAGCGCCGATGATGCCTTCGGCAATCATGTCGCAGCGAACGATGCCGCCGAAGATGTTGACCAGTACTGCAGCGACGTTAGTGTCGGACAGAATGATCTTGAACGCTTCGGTAACGCGTTCTTTGGTAGCGCCGCCGCCTACGTCGAGGAAGTTGGCTGGCTTGCCGCCATGCAGGTTGACGATGTCCATGGTACCCATGGCCAGGCCAGCACCGTTGACCATGCAACCGATGTTGCCTTCCAGCGCTACGTAGTTCAGTTCGAACTTGGCAGCGTGCGCTTCGCGCGGATCGTCTTGCGACGGATCGTGGAAAGTCTTCAGCTTAGGCTGACGGTACATTGCGTTGGCGTCGATGTTGATCTTGGCGTCGAGGCAGTGCAGATCGCCGTCAGCCTTGATCACCAGCGGGTTCACTTCCAGCAGAGCCAGGTCGTGATCCTTGAACAGCTTGGCCAGACCTACGAAGATCTTGGCGAACTGAGCAACCTGCTTGCCTTCCAGACCCAGCTGGAATGCCAGCTCGCGACCCTGGAATGGCTGAGCGCCAACCAGTGGATCGATAGTGGCTTTCAGAATTTTTTCTGGAGTGTCGTGAGCGATTTTCTCGATGTCCACGCCACCTTCGGTGGAAGCCATGAACACGATGCGACGGCTCGAACGGTCAACGACAGCGCCCAGGTACAGCTCTTTAGCGATATCAGTGCACGATTCAACCAGGATCTTGGTGACTGGCTGGCCATTGGCGTCAGTCTGGTAAGTCACCAGACGCTTGCCCAGCCACTGCTGTGCGAAGGCTTTGGCGTCTTCTTTGCTGCGAACCAGCTTAACGCCGCCCGCTTTACCGCGACCACCGGCGTGAACCTGGGCTTTGACAACCCACTCGTTGCCGCCGATTTTGTCGCAAGCTTCTGCTGCTGCTTCCGGGGTGTCTACTGCGTAACCAGTGGAAACTGGCAGGCCGTATTCAGCGAACAGCTGCTTACCCTGATACTCGTGAAGATTCATGCTTTTTACCGTCTTCGTTAGGTACTGCGCATTCGGCGCTGCGCTCTTTATGAGTGCCGCGCCACCTGTGACTGCTGCTTGCGTAGCTGAGCTACGCAAGACTGCGTCCAGCGGACATTCCGCGGTGAGACTTGCTCGCAAGGCTCACGACGGGCCGTTACCGCCGTGGTTTCTTATTGTGTCTTAACGCTTCTTGCGGTTGGCAATGTGGATGGCGCCGCCATTCACAGCCAGAGCAGCTTCGTGCAAGGCTTCAGACAGGGTCGGATGGGAGAAAACCATCATGCCCAGGTCTTCAGCGCTGGTGCCGAATTCCATACCGATCGCGCCCTGCTGAACCAGCTCTGCAGCGCTCGGGCCAATCACGTGCACGCCCAATACGCGGTCAGTCTTGGCATCAGCGATGACCTTGACGAAACCACCAGTATCGTTGGCGGCCATGGCACGGCCGGAAGCGGCGAACGGGAAGGTGCCGACGTTAACTTCAACGCCTTCAGCTTTCAAGGCCTGCTCGGTTTTGCCAACCCACGCGATTTCCGGGTGAGTATAAATAACCGAAGGGATCAGGTCATAGTTCATCTGGGCTTTGTGGCCCTTGATGCGCTCGACAACCATGATGCCTTCTTCCGAAGCCTTGTGAGCCAGCATCATGCCGCGAACCACGTCACCGATGGCGAAAACGCCCGGTACGGTGGTGGCGCAGTGATCGTCAACGTGCACGAAACCGCGCTCGTCCAGGGTCACGCCGCTGTCGGCTGCCAGCAGATCAGTGGTCACCGGACGGCGACCAACGGCTACGATCAGCTTGTCGAAAGTGATGGTCTGTTCGCCGTTGGCATCGGTGTAGCTAACAACCACTTCGTCGCCGTTGACTTTCGAACCGGTCACGCGAGCGCCCAGTTTGATGTCCAGACCCTGTTTGGTCAGGGTTTTCAGCGCTTCCTTGGAAACAGCGGTGTCCGCTGCCATCAGGAACGTGTCCAGAGCTTCCAGGACAACCACTTCAGAACCCAGACGCGACCACACCGAACCCAGTTCCAGACCGATCACGCCAGCGCCGATGACGCCCAGACGTTTAGGTACGGCTTGGAATTCCAGCGCGCCAGTCGAATCGACGATGACTTTCTGATCAACCGGAGCCGGTGGAATGTCGATAGGACGCGAACCTGGAGCCAGAATGACGTTTTCTGCTTCGATGATTTCAACCGAACCGTCTGGCTTGGTGACTTCGACTTTCTTGCCGGCCAGCAGTTTGCCGTGGCCCTGGATCGAAGTAACGCCGTTGGCCTTGAACAGGGTGGCAACGCCGCCGGTCAGGTTCTTGACGATGCCCGCCTTGCGGCCAACCATCGCCGCGACGTCCATTTTGACTTCGCCGGTCGAGATACCGTGAACGTTGAAGCTTTCTTTCGCTTCCTTGTATTTCCAGGAGCTGTCCAGCAGCGCCTTGGAAGGAATGCAGCCGACGTTCAGGCAGGTGCCGCCCAGGGCTTGCTTGCCTTCGGCGTCGGTGTACTTCTCGATGCAGGCAGTGGTCAGACCCAGCTGCGCGGCCTTGATGGCAGCTACGTAACCGCCAGGGCCGGCACCGATCACTACTACGTCAAATTTCTGCGACATTCAAAAAATCCTCTTTAGCGAAAAGCTTCAAGCCGCGCGCTCCAAGCCAAGCTGCCCTTTCCTGCAGCTTGAAACTTGAAGCCCGCAGCTGCTTCTATCAGATATCCAGCAACAGACGAGCCGGATCTTCCAGCAGGTTCTTGATGGTCACCAGGAAGGTTACAGCTTCTTTGCCATCGATCAGACGGTGATCGTAGGACAGTGCCAGGTACATCATCGGACGGATAACGACCTGGCCGTTGATGGCCATAGGACGCTGGATGATGTTGTGCATGCCCAGAATCGCTGCCTGCGGCGGGTTGACGATCGGGGTCGACATCATCGAACCGAAGGTACCACCGTTAGTGATGGTGAAGGTACCACCGGTCATCTCGTCCATCGACAGTTTGCCGTCACGGGCTTTTTTGCCGAATGTTGCGATACCGCCTTCGATTTCAGCCAGGCTCATCAGCTCGGCGTTACGCAGAACCGGTACAACCAGACCACGATCACTGGAAACGGCAACGCCGATATCCGCGTAGCCGTGGTAAACGATGTCGCCACCGTCGATCGACGCGTTGACAGCCGGGAAGCGTTTCAGCGCTTCGGTGGCCGCTTTCACGAAGAACGACATGAAGCCCAGACGTACGCCGTTGTGGGACTTCTCGAACAGATCCTTGTACTTCGAACGCAGGGCCATGACTTCGGTCATGTCTACTTCGTTGAAAGTGGTCAGCATCGCCATGTTCGACTGTGCTTCAACCAGGCGCTTGGCCACGGTGGCACGAACGCGGGTCATCGGTACGCGCTTCTCGATACGGTCGCCAGCGGCGAACACAGGAGCGGCAGCCGAAGGAGCAGCAGCCTTGGCAGGCGCGGCAGCCGGAGCGGCTTTCTTCGCAGCAACTGCTGCAACCACGTCTTCCTTGGTCACACGACCGCCCTTGCCGGTGCCGGCAACGGAAGCGATGTTGATGCCGTTCTCTTCGGCCAGCTTGCGCGCAGCCGGCGCAGCAACAGGATCGTCTTCGCCTTCGGCAGCAGCAGGTGCAGCGGCAGCAGTGGCCGGAGCAGCAGCGGCTGGAGCAGCGGCAGCAGCGCCGCCCGCTTCGATGGAGCCCAGGACTTCGTCGGACAGAACGGTGTCGCCTTCGTTCTTGACGATTGCGCCCAGCACGCCGTCAGCAGTAGCCAGAACTTCCAGTACGACTTTGTCGGTTTCGATGTCAACGATCAGATCGTCGCGCTTGACAGCGTCGCCCGGTTTTTTGTGCCAGGTGGCAACGGTGCCATCGGCAACCGATTCCGGGAAAGTGGGGGCTTTGATCTCGATAGCCATTATCTGTAGTTCCTTAAATTCGGTTTCAGGTGCGCGAAGGCGTTAAACGGTAAACGCGTCTTGCAGCAGTTTTTCCTGCTGCTCGGCGTGCATCGATGCGTAACCACAAGCAGGTGCAGCAGAAGCATCACGACCCGCGTACTCAAGCACGAGAGACTTGTTGTGATTGCCAACGATGCGGCGCATGTGGTGCTGGCTGCAGTACCAGGCACCCTGGTTCATCGGCTCTTCCTGACACCAAACGATATGTTTGAGGTTGGTGTACGGAGCCAGGACTTCGTTCAAGTCGTCCTCAGGGAATGGGTACAACTGCTCGATACGTACGACGGCGATATCGTCACGGCCTTCGGCACGGCGTTTTTCCAACAGATCGTAGTAAACCTTGCCGCTGCACAGAACAATGCGCTCGACCTTTTTCGGGTCTTGAGCATCGATTTCAGGGATCACGGTCTGGAACGAACCTTCGGCCAGATCTTCCAGCGTCGAGATGGCCAACTTGTGGCGCAGCAGCGACTTCGGAGTCAGGACTACCAGAGGTTTGCGCAGAGGGCGAATCACCTGACGTCGCAGCAAGTGGTAGATCTGTGCCGGAGTGGTCGGCATACACACCTGAATGTTGTGCTCGGCGCACAGCTGCAGGTAACGCTCAAGACGTGCCGAGCTGTGCTCAGGGCCCTGACCTTCGTAACCGTGTGGCAGCAACATGGTCAGACCGCAGAGACGGCCCCACTTGTGCTCGCCGCTGGTGATGAACTGGTCGATAACAACCTGTGCACCGTTGGCGAAGTCGCCGAACTGGGCTTCCCAGATCACCAGCGCGTTTGGCGTGGTGGTCGAGTAACCGTATTCGAAAGCCAAAACAGCCTCTTCCGACAGGAACGAGTCATACAGGTCGAAGCGTGGCTGACCGTCATACAGGTTCTGCAGCGGAATATAGGTGCCCGCGTCTTTCTGGTTGTGCAACACAGCGTGACGGTGCGAGAACGTACCGCGGCCGATGTCCTGACCGGTCATGCGGATCGGGTGACCTTCGAACGCCAGGGTCGCGTACGCCATGGTTTCAGCGTAACCCCAGTTGATCGGCAGGCCGCCGGCTTGCATCTTCTGACGGTCTTCGTAGATCTTCGCAACCTGGCGCTGAACCACGAAGCCTTCCGGAATTTCCAGCAGCTTGGCGGACAGTTCCTGCAGGGTCTTCAGATCGAAACGGGTGTCGTGGCGCGCAGTCCAGGCGTGGCCCAGATACGGACGCCAGTCCACGAACAGCTCTTTGTTCGGTTCTTTGACCAGGCTTTTCACTACGTGCAGACCGTTGTCCAGCGCGTTGCGGTATTCGTCGACTTTCGCCTGAACACGCTCTGCGTCAAGAACACCGCCCTGGGTCAGACGATCAGCGTACAGCTCACGGGTGGTGCGCTGCTTGGTGATTTGCTGATACATCAGAGGCTGAGTGCCGCTTGGCTCGTCGGCCTCGTTGTGGCCGCGACGACGGTAGCAGACCAGATCGATCACCACGTCACGCTTGAACTGCATGCGGTAGTCGATGGCCAACTGGGTCACGAACAATACAGCTTCCGGATCATCACCATTCACATGGAGGATCGGCGCCTGGATCATCTTGGCAACGTCGGTGGCGTACTCGGTGGAACGCGAGTCCAGCGGGTTGCTGATGGTGAAACCAACCTGGTTGTTGATCACGATGTGCACAGTACCGCCGGTCTTGAAACCGCGGGTCTGGGACATCTGAAAGGTTTCCATGACCACGCCTTGACCGGCGAATGCCGCGTCACCGTGGATGGAGATCGGCAGAACCTTCTCACCGGTCGAATCGTTACGACGATCCTGACGGGCGCGAACCGAACCTTCGACCACAGGGGAAACGATTTCCAGGTGGGACGGGTTGAACGCCATGGCCAGGTGAACTTCACCGCCGGCGGTCATCACGTTGGACGAGAAACCCTGGTGGTATTTAACGTCACCGGAACCCAATTCAACCTTTTTCTTGCCTTCGAACTCGTCGAACAGCTCGCGCGGATTCTTGCCGAAGGTGTTGACCAGCACGTTCAGACGACCACGGTGGGCCATGCCGATGACAACTTCCTTGGTGCCGTAGGAACCGGAACGCTGGATCAGTTCGTCGAGCATCGGAATCAGGCTCTCGCCGCCTTCCAGACCGAAACGCTTGGTACCCGGGTATTTGGTGCCCAGGTATTTTTCCAGACCTTCACCGGCAGTCACGCGCTCAAGCAGGTGGCTCTTGATGTCGGCGGAGTACGTCGGACGACCACGCACGCTTTCCAGACGCTGCTGGAACCACTGGCGCTGCTCGGAATCGGTGATATGCGTAAATTCAGCGCCGATGGTGCGGCAATATGTCTGCTGCAACGCTTCGTGAATTTCGCGTAGGCTCGCTTCCTCTTTGCCGATGAACAGGTCGCCGGCACGGAAGGTCGTATCAAGATCGGCATTGGTCAAGCCGTAATGATTGATCGACAGGTCTGCAGGTGCAGGACGCTGCCACAGTCCCAGCGGGTCAAGCTGGGCTGCCTGGTGGCCACGCATACGGTAGGCCTGGATCAATCGCAGCACTTCAACTTGCTTCTTCTCGTGCTCGCTGCTCACGCTCCCGGCGGAAACCGGTTGGGCGCGGCGCTGGTTCTTTGCCAGCAGCACGAAATGATCGCGAATTGTCGAGTGCGAAACATCAGTGGCAGAGTTGCCGTCGGCAGGCAACTTCTGAAAGTAGGTGCGCCACTCTTCTGGCACAGCGTTAGGGTCGTGCAGGTAGAGCTCATAAAGCTCTTCCACATAGGCAGCGTTTCCACCTGAAAGGTAGGCGCTGTTCCACATGCGCTGCATCACGCTTTCTTGCATGCTTGGTCACCCTCGGTTAGGGGAACACCATCGGTGTCGACACCGAGCAAACTTGCAGAAGTCCGAATGCAGCGACTAAAACAAGCCACTTAGGATCACACTGATAGTCCGGGTACCAGCCCGGATGCCCCTGCTTGTCTCATTTCTTCAAAATAAGAGCTGCAGCTTGTGACTACTGCTCTGGTTATAGCCATGACGCGGGTTGAAGCCCGCGCCACAGCCTCTACGGTACAGCGGTTACAGCAGCTGAATCACACGCCGCTCGAAAGCAGCATGTTACGGATGTGACCGATGGCCTTAGTCGGGTTCAGGCCTTTCGGACATACGTTGACGCAGTTCATGATGCCCCGGCAGCGGAATACGCTGAACGGGTCATCGAGCGAAGCCAGACGCTCGTTGGTCTTGGTGTCACGGCTGTCTGCCAGGAAGCGATAGGCTTGCAGCAGAGCGGCTGGACCCAGAAACTTGTCCGGGTTCCACCAGAAGGACGGGCAAGAGGTCGAGCAGCAAGCGCACAGGATGCACTCGTACAGACCGTCGAGCTTTTCACGCTCTTCTGGCGACTGCAGACGCTCGATGGCCGGAGCCGGCGTGTCGTTCTGCAGGTAAGGCTTCACCTTCTCGTATTGCTTGTAGAAGATGCTCATATCGACGACCAGGTCACGGATAACCGGCAAACCTGGCAGCGGACGAACGATCAACTTGTTACCTTTCACGACAGCGGACAAAGGCGTGATGCACGCCAGGCCGTTCTTGCCGTTGATGTTCATGCCGTCGGAACCGCAGACGCCTTCACGGCAAGAGCGACGATAGGAGAAACCCTCGTCCTGCTCTTTGATCAGGGCCAGCACGTCCAGCACCATCAGGTCTTTACCACCGGTATCGACCTGGAATTCCTGCATGAACGGCGCAGCGTCCTGATCAGGGTTGTAGCGATAAACACTGACTTGCAACATGGCGGTCACCCTTAATAAGTCCGGACTTTCGGTTCGAAAGTCGGAACAGTCTTCGGCGAGAAGTTAACGGCACGCTTGGTGACGCGCTTGTCACCCGGGAAGTACAGGGTGTGGCACAGCCAGTTTTCGTCGTCACGGTCTTCGAAGTCTTCACGGGCGTGCGCACCGCGGGACTCTTTACGTACTTCGGCAGCGATGGCAGTCGCTTCAGCCACTTCCAGCAGGTTTTGCAGTTCCAGCGCTTCGATACGTGCAGTGTTGAAAGCCTGCGACTTATCGTTGATCTTCACGTTAGCGATACGCTGACGCAGATCGGCCAGTTGAGCGATACCTTTCTGCATGTATTCGCCGGTACGGAACACACCGAAGTAGTTCTGCATGCAGCTTTGCAGCTCACGACGCAGGGTTGCCACGTCTTCGCCATCGGTACGGCTGTTCAGCGAGTTCAGGCGCGACAGGGCAGCTTCGATATCGGCTTCGGTAGCGTCGTCGTATTCGATGCCGTCGGTCAGCGCCTTTTCCAGGTGCAGGCCGGCAGCACGGCCGAATACCACCAGGTCGAGCAGCGAGTTGCCGCCCAGACGGTTGGCACCGTGAACCGATACGCAAGCCACTTCACCTACAGCGAACAGACCAGGGATGATCTGATCCACGCCATCGGCGTTCTGGGTGATCGCCTGACCATGAATGTTGGTGGCAACGCCGCCCATCATATAGTGGCAAGTCGGAACAACCGGAACCGGAGCAACCACCGGGTCAACGTGGGCGAAAGTCTTCGACAGTTCGCAGATGCCTGGCAGACGGCTGTGCAGCACTTCCTCGCCCAAGTGGTCGAGTTTGAGCATTACGTGGTCGCCATTCGGACCGCAACCGTTGCCGGCGATGATTTCTTTAACCATCGAGCGAGCAACCACGTCACGACCGGCAAGGTCTTTGGCGTTCGGAGCGTAACGCTCCATGAAACGCTCGCCGTGCTTGTTGATCAGGTAACCACCTTCACCACGGCAACCTTCTGTTACCAGTACACCGGCGCCGGCGATGCCGGTCGGGTGGAACTGCCACATTTCGATGTCTTGTACCGGCACGCCAGCACGCAGAGCCATGCCGACGCCGTCACCGGTGTTGATCAGGGCGTTGGTGGTGGAAGCGTAGATACGGCCTGCACCGCCGGTAGCCAATACGGTAGCTTTCGCGCGGATGTAGGAGGTTTCGCCAGTTTCGATGCAGATCGCGATCACACCGACGAACTCGCCTTCCTGGTTTTTCACCAGGTCGACAGCGTAGTACTCGTTCAGGAACGTGGTACCGGCTTTCAGGTTGCCCTGATAAAGAGTGTGCAGCAGTGCGTGACCAGTGCGGTCGGAAGCGGCGCAAGTACGTGCAGCCTGACCGCCTTTGCCGTAGTCCTTGGACTGACCGCCGAACGGACGCTGGTAGATACGGCCCTGCTCGGTACGCGAGAACGGCAGACCCATGTGATCCAGCTCGAAAACAGCAGCCGGGCCTTCCTGACACATGTACTCGATAGCGTCCTGGTCACCGATGTAGTCGGAGCCCTTGACGGTATCGTACATGTGCCAGCGCCAGTCATCGTTCGGGTCAGCGGACGCGATTGCGCAGGTGATGCCGCCCTGGGCGGACACAGTGTGCGAACGGGTCGGGAAAACCTTGGTGATCACGGCAGTCTTGTGACCGCCCTGCGCCAGTTGCAGCGCAGCGCGCATGCCGGCACCGCCACCACCAATAATGATGGCGTCGAAAGAAATCGTTGGAATGTTAGCCATGACTCAGATACCCCAGAGAATCTGCACACCCCAGACGAAGTAAGCGAACATTGCAACGCCGCATACTGCCTGGAAAAGGAAACGTACTGCGGTCGCGGACTTGCCCAGCGCCATTGGCGTCAGGTAGTCGGTCGCGATGGTCCACATGCCGACCCAGGCGTGAGCGCCAAGAGCAACAAGGGCCAGCAGACTGAAGATACGCATCCCGTTGTGGGCGAACAGGCCGTGCCACTGGTCGTAGCCAATGCCCGGATTCGCTGCAAGGTATCCGATCAGGAAAATGAAATAAGCCGCGAGAACAACCGCAGACACACGTTGCGCCATCCAGTCATAGAGGCCCGAACGCGAAAGGTTCGTAACGCTGGTTACCATATCCAAACTCCTGCCAGAACGATCAACACCACGGAAACGGCGATGATAATTTTCGAGCCCAGGCGGCCGCCTTCCAGCGTCTCACCGATGCCCATATCCATGATCAAGTGGCGCACACCGGCTACCAGGTGATACAGCAGAGCGGACAGGAGGCCCCATGCTACGAACTTGGCCAGCGGGCTGGTCAAGCATGCCTTCACTTCGGCAAAACCTTCCTCGGAACCCAGAGACTTGCCCAATGCATAAAGCATGAAGCCGATACCCAGGAAGAGGATGATGCCGGAAACACGGTGAAGAAACGACGTAACGCCGGTGATGGGGAGTTTGATGGTCCTTAGGTCTAGGTTTACAGGTCGTTGGCTTTTCACGGCTTTTTTTTCACACTGAAGAGCCCCTAACAATCAGGGCAAAGTTGTTGGGGAGTGCACTGGTCAGGTAACCACCACCCAGGGATGCGACCCCCAATAAAGCAGGCCCAAAAGCCCTTGGCGGTCGGTGGCCGAGTATAGACAGTTAGGCTACTAATGACAACGCAATCACCTACCCCCAATAGCTGATTGCACAAGTTGAATAAAAGGCGTAAATGGCAGGCAATTTCGAGGAAAAACTGCGTTTAAAGCCTTCTGGAGCAAGACTTTAGGCAAATTGACATTCGAATTTATCTCACTATAGTGGTGCGGGCCCTGCGTGGGGGGTCTGTCTGATGGTTCAAGCATAAATAGGAGGCCACATGGCTGACAAAAAAGCGCAGTTGATCATCGAGGGCGCAGCCCCCGTCGAGCTGCCCATTTTAACCGGCACCGTTGGTCCCGATGTAATCGATGTTCGGGGCCTGACGGCCACGGGCCGCTTCACTTTCGACCCTGGTTTCATGTCGACCGCCTCGTGCGAATCGAAGATCACCTATATCGACGGCGACAACGGCATTCTGTTGCACCGCGGCTACCCGATCGAACAACTGGCTGAAAAGTCAGACTACCTGGAAACCTGCTACCTGCTGCTCAATGGCGAACTGCCGACAGCAGAACAGAAGGCCCAGTTCGTCAGCACCGTCAAGAACCACACCATGGTTCACGAGCAGCTGAAAACCTTCTTCAACGGTTTCCGTCGCGACGCCCACCCGATGGCCGTCATGTGCGGCGTAGTCGGCGCCCTCTCGGCCTTCTACCACGACTCCCTGGACATCAATAACCCGCAGCATCGCGAAATCTCCGCGATCCGTCTGGTTGCCAAGATGCCGACCCTGGCAGCGATGGTTTACAAGTACTCCATGGGCCAACCCATGATGTACCCGCGCAACGACCTGACGTACGCGGAAAACTTCCTGCACATGATGTTCAACACCCCGTGCGAGATCAAACCGATCAGCCCGGTGCTCGCCAAGGCCATGGACCGGATCTTCATCCTCCACGCCGACCACGAGCAGAACGCATCGACTTCCACCGTGCGCCTGGCAGGTTCTTCGGGTGCCAACCCGTTCGCCTGTATTGCCGCCGGTATCGCCGCACTGTGGGGCCCTGCCCACGGCGGTGCGAACGAAGCCGTTCTGACCATGCTCGATGAAATCGGAGATGTCTCGAACATCGACAAGTTCATCGCCAAGGCCAAGGACAAGAACGATCCGTTCAAACTGATGGGCTTCGGTCACCGCGTTTACAAGAACCGCGACCCTCGCGCGACTGTAATGAAGCAGACCTGCGACGAAGTACTGAAAGAACTGGGCATCAACAACGATCCGCAACTCGAACTGGCCATGCGCCTGGAAGAGATCGCGCTGACCGACCCGTACTTCATCGAACGCTCGCTGTACCCGAACGTCGACTTCTACTCGGGGATCATCCTCAAGGCGATCGGCATTCCGACCAGCATGTTTACCGTGATTTTCGCCCTGGCACGTACTGTCGGCTGGATCTCCCACTGGAAAGAAATGCTCTCCAGCCCGTACAAGATCGGCCGTCCGCGCCAGCTGTACACCGGCTACGAGTCGCGTGACATTTCCAAGCTGGAAGACCGCAAATAAGACTTGTCTTGCGATGACGTCTTAAAGTTGTACCGGGAACGGCCTCTATTTATATAGGGGCCGTTTTTGTTTGTCTGAAGTTTGGGATTTTGGGTTTTGGGATTGGGGGCATATCCGTTTCTTCGGGTGCTGCCGCTGGCGGTTTCGCTCTTACAGCGAGTCCCTTTTTCAAACGCCAAAAAGGAACCAAAAGGCTTTGCCCCTGGCGTACGGCACTTCGCTGAGGCTCAGTGTTCCCTCGCTACGGTGTCCATCCGGGGGCATCGCCTACGGTTTGCTTCGCTGCACCTCCTCTCGATGTATGCGGCTACGCCGCACGGCGCTGCGCGCCTACCCCCGGATGGACACCTACGCTCGGCCTGCCGATGGGGCAAAAGATCAAAAGCCAAAGCAAGATCAAACGCCAGATCAAGAGCCCCTCACCCTAGCCCTCTCCCGGAGGGAGAGGGGACTGACCGAGTGGTTTGGTAGAGGTACGCCGACGTGCGATACCGCGTTGAACTCAGATTCTGAAAAGCTCACAAATCGGCTCCCTCTCCCTCGGGAGGGGGCTGGGGTGAGGGGCAAATCCACCACCGAACCAAAGCCGAACACACGCTCTTCACCACTCAACAGGATGAGCGTTAGCTCGGCTGCAGCTCTTGATCTGTAAGCGACGTCGGAAGGCTGAGTGGAGGGATTGATCCGGGCGTGGGAGCGCAGCGACCGTTTGGCGCAGCCAAACACATCGAGAGGAGGTGCAGCGAAGCAAACCGTAGGCGATGCCCCCGGATGGATCCCGGAGCGAAGGCACCCCGAGCCCCAGCGAGCGGGCCGTACGTAGGAGCAAGCGTTTTTTTGCTTACTTTTTTTAGGGGTTTGAAAAAAAGTGAGTCGCCGTAAGGTCGAAACCCTATGAAGCCGTTACCGCAGCAACGGATATGTACTCAATAAACACCAACCACAAAGACCTCAGTCCGATAACCGCCCACAAAAAATGCCCCGATCTCTCAACCGGGGCATTCAGCAAAACGTTTAAACAAGCATCAAGCGATCAATGCGAAACCGCCCCACTCGCCCCCAACCCCGTCTGCGAACGCACAAATTGCGGGAAGAACAACGCCCGCTCATTGTCCGCAGCCGCCGACTTGTCGGTAATCGAGAAGAACCAGATCCCCACAAACGCGATGATCATCGAGAACAACGCAGGATACTCGTAAGGGAAGATCGCCTTCTCATGATGCAGAATCTGCACCCAGATGGTCGGGCCAAGCACCATCAGGCCAACCGCACTCACCAGACCCAGCCAGCCGCCAATCATCGCACCGCGAGTTGTCAGCTTCTTCCAGTACATCGAAAGCAGCAGTACCGGGAAGTTGCAGCTCGCAGCGATCGAGAACGCCAGGCCAACCATGAACGCAATGTTCTGGCTTTCGAACAGGATACCCAGACCAATCGCCAGCACCGCCAAGGCAATGGTGGTGATCTTCGAAACGCGGATCTCATCCTTCTCGTTCGCCTTGCCCTTCTTGATCACGCTGGCATACAGGTCGTGAGACACCGCCGAAGCACCGGCCAGGGTCAGACCCGCGACAACCGCCAGAATGGTCGCGAACGCCACTGCCGAGATGAAGCCGAGGAAGATGCTACCGCCCACTGCGTTGGCCAAATGCACCGCCGCCATGTTGTTGCCGCCCAACAGCGCGCCAGCAGCATCTTTGAAGGCCGGGTTGGTGCTGACCAGCAGGATCGCGCCGAAGCCGATGATGAAGGTAAGGATGTAGAAGTAACCAATGAAACCGGTGGCGTACAGCACGCTCTTACGGGCTTCTTTAGCGTCACTCACGGTGAAGAAGCGCATCAGAATGTGCGGCAGGCCAGCGGTACCGAACATCAACGCCAAACCGAGGGAGAACGCCGAAATCGGATCTTTCACCAAGCCGCCAGGGCTCATGATCGCTTCACCCTTAGGGTGAACCTTGATCGCCTCGGAGAACAGCATGTTGAAGTCGAAGTTGACGTGCTTCATTACCATCAGCGCCATGAACGAGGCACCGGACAGCAACAGCACAGCCTTGATGATCTGCACCCAGGTGGTCGCCAGCATGCCGCCGAACAACACGTACATGCACATCAGCACACCGACCAGAATCACCGCCACGTGGTAGTCCAGACCGAACAACAGTTGGATCAACTTGCCGGCACCAACCATTTGCGCGATCAGGTAGAACGCCACCACCACCAGCGAGCCGCAGGCAGACAGGGTGCGAATCTGGGTTTGCCCGAGGCGGTAGGACGCCACGTCGGCAAAGGTGTATTTACCCAGGTTACGCAGACGTTCGGCGATCAGGAACAGAATGATCGGCCAGCCCACCAGGAAGCCGATCGAGTAGATCAGGCCATCGTAGCCGGAGGTGAACACCAGCGCGGAAATCCCCAGGAAGGACGCCGCCGACATGTAGTCACCGGCGATCGCCAGACCATTCTGGAAACCGGTGATCTTGCCGCCCGCCGCATAGTAGTCGGCCGCCGAGTTGTTTTTCTTCGAGGCCCAGTAGGTGATGTACAAGGTCGCGCCGACAAACGCCACGAACATCAGGATGGCTGGAATGTTCAGTGGCTGCTTGGCAACTGCGCCCGTCAAAGCGTCAGCCGCAAAGGCACAAGGCGCGAAAGCTGCAACGCTCAATAGAGTAAGTAGACGCCGGATCATTGCTGAGCCTCCTTGAGAATCGCATTGTTCAGGTCGTCAAACTCGCCATTGGCGCGGCGCACGTAGATCCCGGTGAGGATGAATGCTGAAAGAATCAGTCCGACACCGATCGGAATGCCCCAGGTAATCGAGGATTCAGGACTGAGTTTGGCGCCCAGTATGTGCGGCCCGTAAGCGATCAAAAGGATGAAGCCAGAGTAGAGCCCGAGCATGATCGCCGAGAGTATCCAGGCGAACTTTTCCCTTTTTCGCACCAGTTCCTTGAATCGGGGACTGTTTTGAATCGAGAGGTAAATGCTGTCGTTCATTGTTTTTATCCTCGCAGCACAGATTATTGTTGGAACGTAGCTAATGTATGCGGCTGCGGGAGAGGTTCCAGACGACCTTAGTAGTAGAACGCCATGACAGTTTTGCCAATTTCAAGCACACACAAATAAATGCAGGAGTGAGCCTGCTCTCGATAGCGCCATGTCAGTCACCTCAGCATGAACTGACAGATTGCTATCGCGAGCAGGCTCACTCCTGCAGGGGAGCTGCGGTGTGTTGCGGTTATTTAGTCCAGTCAGCCACGCGATCCGGGTGTTTGGCCACCCAATCCTTGGCGGCTGCATCAGGCTTGGCACCGTCCTGAATCGCCAGCATGACTTCGCCGATTTCGTCTTTCGACGCCCACTGGAAGTTCTTCAGGAACTTGGCCACTTCTGGGGCTTTCGCATCCAGCCCCTTGCTGCCGATGCTGTTCACGGTTTCAGCCGCGCCGTACACGCCTTTCGGGTCGTCGAGGAAGCGCAGCTTCCACTTGGCGAACATCCAGTGCGGCACCCAACCGGTGACGGCGATGGATTCGTTTTTCTTCTCGGCACGTGTCAGCTCGGCGATCATGCCAGCACCGGAACTGGCTTTGAGGGTGTACTTATCGAGGCCGTAATCCTTGATCGCCTGATCGGTCTTGAGCATCACGCCTGAACCGGCGTCGATGCCGACGATGCGATTTTTGAAGGTATCATCGGTTTTCAGGTCTTCGATCGACTTGGCTTTTACATATTCCGGGACGATCAGGCCGATTTTCGCATCCTTGAAGTTCGGGCCGTAATCGACGACCTGATCCTTGTTCTTCGTCCAGTATTCGCCGTGGGTCACTGGCAGCCAGGCCGACAGCATGGCGTCGAGTTTGCCGGTGGCGACACCCTGCCACATGATCCCGGTGGCGACGGCTTGCAGTTTCACGTCGTAGCCGAGTTTCTGCTTGATCACTTCGGCCGCCACGTGGGTGGTCGCGACGCTGTCGGACCAGCCGTCAACGTAACCGATGTTCAGGGTCTGTTTTTCAGCGCTGGCGAAAGTGGAGCTCATCGCAAGTGCCAGAGCGGCACCTGCGCCTAAAAGTCGTCGCATCTTCATCGTTACTTCCCCGAAATGCTGCGCCCGACGGATGACGGGCGGCGTCAACGTATTGTTATGGTGCACAGCGCCCCCATCACGCCTCACCGCAAACTCGTCCGGACATCAGTGGAGTACTGACGGCTTCGATCATCAACCTGACGCCCACAGCGACCTGCTCTGTCAGCGACCTCAAGGCAACGAGAAACGACATCAGAACGCCATTAACCGCGTCTATATTAATGACGCCAAATAATCCGCCCAAACTTTGCATGTCAAACCATGCGAGCCACCAACCCCCGGTTAAATGCAGGTAACATGCGTCGCTTTGCAGCCACTCGGCCTGACCATGTCCGCGACCTCCCGCTTTCCTTTTCTTCCTTACGTCTTCGCCTGCCTGCTCGGGCTGTTTGCCCTCGTTGGCTTCTGGTATGGGCTGGGCAAACCGGTGATCCTGCCGGACGCCGCCACCCCGACGCACAAGTTGCAATGCGCCTCCTACACCCCGTTCGACAAAGACCAGTCACCGTTCGACGTGCCGTTCAAGCTGCGCCCGGAGCGCATGGACGCCGACCTCGCCCTGCTGGCGACGCGCTTTGAATGCATCCGTACCTATTCGATGACAGGCCTCGAAGCGCTGCCTGACCTGGCGCGCAAACATGGCCTGAAATTGATGATCGGCGCCTGGGTCAACAGCAACCCGGTGGACACCGAGAAGGAAGTCGATCTGCTGATCAAATCGGCTAACGCCAACCCGGACGTGGTCAACGCGGTGATCGTCGGTAACGAAGCATTACTGCGTAAAGAAGTCACCGCCGCACAGCTGGTCAGACTGATCAGCAAAGTGAAGAGCCAGATCAAACAACCGGTCACCTATGCCGATGTCTGGGAGTTCTGGCTCAAACACCCGGAAGTCGCGCCGGCGGTGGATTTCCTGACCATTCACTTGCTGCCGTACTGGGAAGACGATCCGTCGAATATCGATGCGGCGCTACAACACGTGGCGCAGGTGCGCCAGGTCTTCGGCAACAAATTCGCGCCCAAGGACGTGATGATCGGCGAAACCGGTTGGCCGAGTGAAGGCCGCCAGCGCGAGACCGCCCTGCCAAGCCGGGTCAACGAAGCCAAGTTCATTCGCGGCTTCGTGGCGATGGCCGAGAAAGAAGGCTGGCATTACAACTTGATCGAAGCGTTCGACCAGCCGTGGAAACGCGCGAGCGAAGGCGCGGTCGGCGGTTATTGGGGGCTGTTCGATGCCGATCGCCAGGACAAGGGAGTGCTCGCAGGCCCCGTGACCAACGTGCCGTACTGGAAACAGTGGCTGGTGGTGGGCGGTTTGATTTTCCTCGGCACATTGATCCTCGGCGGCCGGGTTCGCACGACACAATCAGCACTGGTACTTCCGCTGTTGGGCGCCCTCGCCGCTTGTTCAATCGGCGCGTGGGGCGATCTGGCCCGCGTGACCACTCGATTTGCCAGTGAATGGCTGTGGGTCGGGCTGCTGACCGCGTTGAATCTGTTGGTGTTGGCGCATGCCGCGCTGACGCTGAGCGCACGTACCGGCTGGCGTGAACGGGCGTTCAATCTGCTGGAACGTCGTGCCGGATGGCTGGTGACAGCGGCTGGGTTCGCGGCGGCGGTGATGATGCTGGAGATGGTGTTCGATGCGCGTTATCGCAGCTTTGCGAGCATGGCGTTCATCCTGCCGGCGCTGGTTTACCTGTGCCGCCCGGTTAGCGTGCCGCGTCGGGAGATTGCGCTACTGACCTTTATCATCGGCGCCGGCATTGCGCCGCAGTTGTATGAAGAAGGATTGCTGAATCAGCAGGCGTGGGGTTGGGCGCTGGTGAGTTTGTTGATGGTTGCTGCACTTTGGCGCTGTCTGCGGGTTCGCATCCGCTGATCTTTAGCGTCTGTACTGGCCTCTTCGCGAGCAGGCTCGCTCCCACATTTGGAATGCATTCTCCTGTGGGAGCGAGCTTGCTCGCGAAGGCTGACTGTCAGGCGCTGCGAGACTCCCGGACAAGGCGCAACCCGCCAATCACCACCGCAAACACCGCCAGCGTCGTGTTGTACAACGCCAGCGCCGGCAAACCGAAGACCAGCGCCAGCACCGCCAGCCACCACCCTGCCCGCCCCGGCACGACAAAACCTATCAGCGCCGCACCCAGCGCCGCCCAGCCCAACACTTTGAAGTGAATCATCAACCCAAGGTTCGACCGCACCGAGCACTCCCAACGGCTGGCCTCATCCACACAGATGCCGACCCACTGCCCGTCTTCCATAAAGCCATAACGCGCGCCATAACTGGCAGCCAGCCATAACGGCAACAAAACGAGCAGCAGAATCACGGGCAAACGGCGGGACATGAAACTCTCCAATCAACGAAAATCGGCGGTCAGCTTAATCTTCGGCCTGTCAGACGCAAGCACTAACAACAGTTAACTTTTCATCCAGGCGATGCAAAGTGTATCGTCCAGCTACTATTACTCCGAATTCTGCCTGTTTGGTGCCGCGGCATGGCACTTTGGCGCAAACCCGGTGGTCATAGCCTGCGAACTTCATTCGGCACCTTCCTCTAAGGGATCTAGTCATGCTCCGTTCCTTGCGCTTCGCCGCGCTGTTCAGCGGCCTTATTTTGAGTGCGTCCGCACTGGCGGTGGATATCGACGCCGCCAGTTATGGCTACCCCCTGACCAACCCGTTCGAGGCGACCATCGCCACGACTCCGCCGGACTTGCGCCCGGAACTGCCGCTGGACGACGACATCAATCAGTCGGACCGCAGCGTCACCTTGCGTCCGGAACGCGAGTTCATTCTGCCGGACAACTTCTGGCCGGTGAAAAAGCTCACCTACCGCATCGCCGAACAGGACAAACCAGCACCGCTGATCTTCCTGATCGCCGGCACCGGCGCGCGTTATGACAGCACGCTCAACGAATACTTGAAAAAGCTTTACTACAAGGCCGGCTACCACGTCGTGCAGTTGTCGTCGCCAACCAGTTTCGACTTCATCAGTGCCGCCTCGCGCTTCGCCACTCCGGGCGTGACCAAGGAAGACGCTGAAGACATGTACCGAGTGATGCAGGCCGTGCGGGCGCAAAACCCGAAACTGCCGGTCACCGAGTATTACCTGACCGGTTATAGCCTTGGTGCTCTTGATGCCGCGTTCGTCGCGCATCTGGACGAAACCCGCCGCAGCTTCAACTTCAAGAAAGTCCTGCTGCTCAACCCGCCGGTCAACCTCTACACTTCGATCACCAACCTCGACAAGCTGGTGCAGACCGAGGTGAAAGGCATCAACAACAGCACCACCTTCTATGAACTGGTGCTGGCCAAGTTGACCCGCTACTTTCAGCAGAAAGGTTATATCGACCTCAACGACGCCCTGCTCTACGACTTCCAGCAGTCCAAGCAGCATCTGAGCAACGAGCAGATGGCGATGCTGATCGGCACCTCGTTCCGCTTCTCGGCAGCCGATATTGCGTTTACTTCAGACCTGATCAACCGTCGCGGCCTGATCACCCCGCCGAAATTCCCGATCACCCAAGGCACCAGCCTCACGCCGTTCCTAAAACGTGCACTGCAATGCGACTTCGATTGCTACCTGACCGAGCAAGTGATTCCGATGTGGCGCGCGCGCACCGACGGCGGCAGCCTGCTGCAACTGATCGATCAGGTCAGCCTGTATGCACTGAAGGACTACCTGCACGACAGCCCGAAAATCGCCGTAATGCACAACGCCGACGACGTGATCCTCGGCCCGGGCGACCTCGGTTTCCTGCGCAAAACCTTCGGTGATCGTCTGACCGTTTACCCACTGGGCGGCCATTGCGGCAACCTTAACTACCGCGTCAACAGCGACGCCATGCTGGAGTTCTTCCGTGGCTAAATATCTCCTGCTGATTGCAGCGTTACTCTGTGCAGGCGTGGCCCAGGCCGACAACAGCAAAGCCAATGCACCGGTGGTGGTCGACAGCGACGGGTTCAAGGAGCCGCTGTCCAAACTCAAGTTCAACCCGGGGCTGGATCAGCGCGAATTCGAGCGCTCGACGCTCAACGCCCTGAACGTGTATGACCCGCTGGAAGAGTGGAACCGCCGCGTTTACCACTTCAACTACCGCTTCGACCAATGGGTGTTCCTGCCGGTGGTCGATGGCTACCGCTACATCACGCCAAGCTTCTTGCGTACCGGCGTGAGCAACTTCTTCAACAACCTTGGCGACGTGCCGAATCTGGTCAACAGCCTGTTGCAGTTCAAGGGCCAGCGCTCGATGGAAACCACTGCGCGCCTGCTGCTCAATACCACCATCGGCATCGCCGGCCTGTGGGACCCGGCCACCGCCATGGGCCTGCCGCGTCAGAGCGAAGACTTTGGTCAGACTCTGGGCTTCTACGGCGTACCGGGCGGTGCCTACTTCGTCCTGCCGATCTTCGGCCCATCCAACCTGCGTGACACTGCAGGCCTGGCGGTCGACTACACCACCGAATCGGCGATCAACTTCCTCAACGTATCGGAAGTGAGCTCCAACCACCCGGAAGTCTGGGCCCTGCGCGCGGTCGACAAGCGCTACCAGACCGGCTTCCGCTATGGTCAGCTGAACTCGCCGTTCGAATACGAGAAAGTGCGCTACGTGTACACCGAGTCGCGCAAGTTGCAGATTGCCGAGTAAAACCGGCAGGCACAAAAAAAGGCCATTCGATGCAAGTCGAATGGCCTTTTTCATGAAGATCAAAGGATCGCAGCGTGCGGCAGCTCCTGCATTGGGATGGAGTACACCCTGCAGGAGCTGCCGCAGGCGGCGATCTTTTTAGCCTTTCACAGCTTTCCAGATCTTGCCCACTACCGCCACAACCGCCAGTACCACCGCACCGGCAATAATCCCCGCCACACCATTGAGCAACACTGGCACCACAAACCCCGCGCTACCCGCCGCTGCGCCAACGCCTTCAATCCAGTGATGAACCACCGGTACGCCATGGGTCAGGATGCCGCCGCCGACCAGGAACATCGCCGCGGTGCCGATCACCGACAGGGCTTTCATCATGTAGGGCGCCGTGACGAGAATGCCGTTGCCGATTTTCTTGGCCATTTGCCCAGACTTCTGCGTCAGCCACAAACCGAGGTCGTCGAGCTTGACGATACCGGCCACCAGACCATACACACCGATGGTCATGACGATAGCGATGCCGGACAGCACGATCACTTGCTGGGTCAGCGTGGCGCCGGCCACGGCCCCCAGAGTGATCGCGATGATTTCTGCCGAGAGAATGAAGTCAGTGCGGATCGCACCTTTGATCTTGTCCTTCTCGTACGCCACCAGATCGGTTGCCGGATCGGCCACGGCCTCGGTCAGTTGCGCATGTTCAGCATCATCCTCAGCCTTGCTGTGGAGAAACTTGTGCGCGAGTTTCTCGAAACCCTCGAAACACAGATACGCGCCACCGACCATCAACAGTGGCGTTACCAGCCACGGCACGAACGCACTGATCGCCAGTGCCGATGGCACCAGGATCAGCTTGTTGACGAACGAGCCCTTGGCCACCGCCCAGACCACGGGAATCTCCCGTTCGGCCCGCACACCAGAGACTTGCTGGGCATTCAGCGCCAAGTCGTCGCCGAGCACGCCTGCGGTCTTCTTGGCGGCCATTTTGGTCATCAGCGCAACGTCATCCAGAACGGTGGCGATGTCGTCGATCAGCACCAGCAAACTGCTTCCTGCCATGAATCTTGTTTCCTTATGTGAATAATGCCGTGCAGCATACCGCGACTGCAGGCCACACGGGGCATTGTTGAGCGCTGCGCGAGGCCGGTGCTACCATGCGCAACCGCCAGAACAGGCAAGGAACCACCGGGTTTATGAGCACAATCCGCGAGCGCAACAAAGAACTGATCCTGCGTGCCGCCAGTGAGGAGTTTGCCGACAAGGGCTTCGCTGCGACCAAAACCAGCGATATCGCCGCCAAGGCAGGACTGCCCAAGCCCAACGTCTACTACTACTTCAAGTCCAAGGAAAACCTCTACCGCGAGGTACTGGAAAGCATCATCGTGCCGATCCTGCAGGCCTCGACGCCGTTCAACGCGGACGGCGTGCCGAGCGAAGTGCTCAGCGGCTACATCCGCTCGAAGATCCGCATCTCCCGCGACCTGCCCTTCGCCTCCAAGGTGTTCGCCAGCGAAATCATGCACGGCGCCCCGCACCTGAGCGCTGATCTGGTCGAGCAACTCAACGGCCAGGCCAAGCACAACATCGACTGCATCCAGACCTGGATCGACCGCGGCCAGATCGCCCCGATCGACCCCAACCATCTGATGTTCAGCATCTGGGCCGCAACCCAGACCTACGCCGACTTCGACTGGCAGATCTCTGCGATCACCGGCAAGGACAAGCTGGACGAGGCCGATTATGAAGCGGCGGCGCAGACGATTATCCGGTTGGTGCTTAAAGGGTGTGAGCCGGACTGAAGTATTGCTGTGACACCATCGCTGGCAAGCCAGCTCCCACAGGTTTCTGTGTTGAACTCAGATTTAGCAAACAACACAAATCCCTGTGGGAGCTGGCTTGCCAGCGATGGAGGCAACTCGATTCAAAATTGCTAAAGCCAAACTGAATCCCACAGCGGATAGTCGCCAATCTTTTCGACCAAGCCCGCCCTCAGAGGGTTAGCCACGACATATCGCGCCATTTTCACCAGATCCTCCTCCCGCCGCAGCGCACGGTCGTGAAAACCCTGCTGCCAAAGCGGACCTTTCCGGTTGATGGACATATTCACTTCTCGCGTAATCAGCGACTTGGTTTCGCGCATCAATTTTTTGAGTGAACAATTTTCCAGTTCGACCAGCCAGTGAAAATGATCTGGCATGACAACCCAGGCCAGTGAGTTCGCTAATCCCAGATTTTCTGCCCGCTGAAATTGATGAACCACCAATCTGCCCAATGCGAAATCGGTAAAGATCGGTTCTCGATCAAGTGTATTGGTTGTCAGTAGATAGATTCTATTTGGCTCCGCGTAGCGGCCGGCTCGCAGACGATGTGAAGCAGGAAGATCAGGCAATCCGTTGCCCCTTCATGATGAGTTCATCAGAAGGCTAGACCGCAGTGCCCCATCAAGTCAGGCAGTCTTTTATCTTGATGTGTCAGTCCCGCCGCCATCGCTGGCAAGCCAGCTCCCACAGGTTTTTATGTTGAATACAAAACTTGTGAACGACACAAAACCTTGTGGGAGCTGGCTTGCCAGCGATCACGTCATTTCAGACGCCTAAATCAAGAAGCCACCCCCGCATCCGCCTTCAGATCCAGCGCTTCAACAGCTTTGATCGCTACCTGCTCATCAATATCCGACAGATCACCGCTAATCCCGATCGCCCCCAATACCTCCCCCGCCTGATCACGGATCAATACACCGCCCGGGGCCGGCACGACGCTGCCCTGGCCCATGCTGTTGAGTGCGGCGATGAAGGCCGGGCGTTGTTGGGCGTCGAGTGCCAGCAGGCGTGAGCCTTTGCCCAGGGCGATGGCGCCCCAGGCTTTGCCGATGGCGATCTGCGGGCGCAGCAGGCTGGCGCCGTCTTCGCGTTGCAGGGTGATCAGGTGGCCGCCGGTATCGAGTACCGCGATGGTCAGCGGCGCAGCGCTGATGCCGCGCCCGACGCTGATGGCTTCGTTGACCAGGTTGACTGCGACTTTCAAGGTTAAAGCGCTCATGGTGCTGTCCTCATTTTGTTATTGGGAAAGTCGGGAGACTGCGCGTTTGTGCCGCAGTCCGATGCAACAAATAGAACACAATGAGTTATTTTTTTGTATACAATAATTTTCGAAAAGCGCCACATGCGACGAAAAGCCACAGCAGAAACGGCTTCCGACAAATGAAACAGCCGCTTGAGAAAATGGATTGACCTGCGCCGTCCGCCGTGAATACACTCTGCGCAAAGCCACTTGTATACAATTACAAAACGTAAAGAGGCACAAAACCATGAGCAAAATGAGAGCAATCGAAGCCGCCGTTCTGGTGATGCGCCGTGAAGGGGTTGATACCGCTTTTGGCATCCCGGGCGCTGCCATCAATCCGCTGTACTCCGCCTTGCAGAAAGTCGGTGGCATCGATCACGTCCTCGCTCGCCACGTTGAAGGCGCCTCGCACATGGCCGAGGGTTACACCCGCACCAAGGCCGGCAACATCGGCGTGTGCATCGGGACTTCCGGCCCTGCCGGTACCGATATGGTCACCGGGCTCTACAGCGCCTCGGCCGACTCGATTCCAATCCTTTGCATTACCGGCCAGGCACCCCGCGCTCGTATGCACAAGGAAGACTTCCAGGCTGTCGACATCACCAGCATCGTCAAGCCAGTGACCAAGTGGGCGACCACTGTTCTGGAACCGGGCCAGGTGCCGTACGCGTTCCAGAAAGCATTCTTTGAAATGCGCTCCGGTCGTCCAGGCCCTGTACTGATCGACCTGCCGTTCGACGTGCAGATGGCCGAAATCGAATTCGATATCGATGCCTACCAGCCATTGCCGCTGGCCAAACCGACCGCTACCCGCGTTCAAGTCGAGAAGGCTTTGGCCTTGCTTGATCAGGCCGAGCGTCCATTGCTGGTGGCCGGTGGCGGCATCATCAACGCCGACGCCAGCGATTTGCTGGTCGAGTTCGCCGAACTCACCGGCATCCCGGTCATCCCGACCCTGATGGGCTGGGGCACCATCCCGGACGATCACCCGTTGATGGTCGGCATGGTCGGTCTGCAGACTTCGCACCGCTACGGCAACGCGACGATGCTCAAATCCGACGTGGTGCTGGGCATCGGCAACCGCTGGGCCAACCGTCACACCGGTTCGGTGGACGTTTACACCGAAGGTCGCAAGTTCATTCACGTCGATATCGAAGGCACACAGATCGGCCGTGTATTCACGCCGGACCTGGGTATTGTGTCCGACGCCGCTGCCGCGCTGACCGTGTTCATCGAAGTGGCGCGTGAGTGGCAAGCCGCCGGCAAGCTGAAAAACCGCAGTGCCTGGTTGCAGGATTGCCAGCAGCGCAAAGCCAGCCTGCACCGCAAGACCCACTTCGACAACGTGCCGGTCAAACCGCAGCGCGTTTATGAAGAGATGAACCAAGTATTCGGCAAAGACACCTGCTACGTCAGCACCATTGGTCTGTCGCAGATTGCCGGCGCGCAGTTCCTGCACGTCTACAAGCCGCGTCACTGGATCAACTGCGGTCAGGCAGGCCCTCTGGGCTGGACCATTCCGGCTGCACTGGGCGTGGTCAAGGCCGATCCGAGCCGCAAAGTCGTGGCCCTGTCGGGGGACTATGACTTCCAGTTCATGATCGAAGAACTGGCGGTCGGCGCTCAGTTCAAACTGCCTTACATCCACGTCGTGGTGAACAACTCGTACCTGGGGCTGATCCGTCAGGCCCAGCGCGGATTCGAAATGGACTACTGCGTGCAGTTGTCCTTCGATAACCTGAACGCGCCGGAACTCAACGGTTACGGTGTTGACCACGTCGCAGTCGCCGAAGGCCTGGGCTGCAAGGCACTGCGTGTGTTCGAACCGTCGGAAATCGCCCCTGCCCTGCGCAAGGCCGAACAGTTGATCGAAGAGTTCAAGGTGCCGGTAATCGTCGAGATCATTCTGGAGCGTGTGACCAACATCTCCATGGGGACCGAGATCAACGCCGTCAACGAATTCGAAGACCTGGCGCTGGTCGGCAACGATGCGCCAACGGCGATTTCGCTGCTCGACTGATCCGCCATGGCCTGATGCTCCTGTAGGAGCTGCCGCAGGCTGCGATCTTTTGATCTTTGTTGTTAACAGATCAAGATCAAAAGATCGCAGCCTGCGGCAGCTCCTACACGGGGTCATCATCATTAATTTGCAACGGGAGACCACCATGCCGCGTTTCGCAGCCAACCTGTCCATGCTGTTCACCGAACAGGATTTCCTTGCCCGTTTCGACGCCGCCGCCAAGGCTGGTTTCAGTGGTGTTGAATACCTGTTCCCGTACGACTTCAGCTCTGCCGAAATCAAGGCCAGGCTCGACGCCAACGGTCTGACCCAAGTGCTGTTCAACCTGCCGGCCGGTGACTGGGCCAAGGGCGAGCGCGGGATTGCCTGCTTGCCGGATCGGGTTGAAGAGTTTCGCGCCGGTGTCGATCTGGCGATTGCCTACGCACAAGTGCTGGGCAACACCCAGGTCAACTGCCTGGCCGGTATTCGTCCACAAGGCGTGGACGATGCCACCGTGGAAAAGACCTTCGTCGCCAACCTCAAATATGCCGCCGACAAGCTGCAAGCCGTCGGCATCAAACTGGTGATGGAAGCGATCAACACCCGCGACATCCCGGGTTTCTACCTGAACAACACGGCGCAAGCCCTGTCGATTCGCGAGCAGGTCGGCAGCGCCAATCTGTTCCTGCAATACGACATCTATCACATGCAAATCATGGAAGGCGATCTGGCCCGCACCCTGCAATCGCACCTGGGCGAGATCAACCATGTGCAACTCGCGGACAACCCGGGGCGCAACGAACCAGGTACCGGCGAAATCAACTACCGCTTCCTGTTCGAACACCTTGACCGCATCGGTTATCAGGGTTGGGTTGGCTGTGAATACAAGCCACTGACCACCACCGAAGCAGGCCTCGGCTGGCTGAAGTCGCACAACGCAATCTGACCCATACATAACCTGTAGGAGCTGCCGAAGGCTGCGATCTTTTGATCTTGACCTTCAAAAGCAGAATCAAAAGATCGCAGCCTTCGGCAGCTCCTACGGCTGTTTATAAAAACAAGAGGATTTTCTCATGGCTAAAATCGGATTTATCGGCACCGGCATCATGGGCCACCCAATGGCGGCGAACCTGCAGAAAGCCGGCCACAGCCTGTTCCTGTCGGCGCACCACGACGCCGCGCCTGCCGACCTGGTTGCCGCTGGCGCCGTCGCTTTGGCCAACCCGCGCGAAGTGGCGCAGGAAGCAGAATTCATCATCGTCATGGTTCCGGATACCCCGCAGGTCGAGGACGTGCTGTTCCGCGCCGACGGCGTGGCTGCCGGTATCGGCAAAGGCAAAATCGTCATCGACATGAGCTCGATCTCGCCGACTGCCACCAAGGCGTTCGCCGCGAAGATCAACGAGAAAGGCGCGCAATACCTCGACGCGCCAGTGTCCGGCGGTGAAGTCGGCGCCAAAGCCGCGACCCTGAGCATCATGATCGGTGGCGACGCCGATGCCTTCGAACGCGCATTGCCGCTGTTCCAGGCCATGGGCAAGAACATCACTCTGGTCGGTGGCAATGGCGACGGTCAGACCGCCAAGGTCGCCAACCAGATCATCGTTGCCCTGAACATCCAGGCCGTCGCCGAAGCCCTGCTGTTCGCTTCGAAAAACGGTGCCGATCCGGCCAAGGTGCGTGAAGCGCTGATGGGTGGTTTCGCCTCTTCGAAGATCCTCGAAGTGCACGGCGAGCGCATGATCAAAGGCACTTTCGATCCGGGCTTCCGTATCAGCCTGCACCAGAAGGACCTGAACCTGGCCCTGCAAGGCGCCAAGGAGCTGAACATCAACCTGCCGAACACCGCCAACGCCCAGCAAGTGTTCAGCACCTGCGCGGCCATCGGTGGCAGCAACTGGGATCACTCAGCGCTGATCAAGGGCCTGGAACACATGGCCAACTTCTCGATTCGCGACAAGAAATAATCTGCGCCTATGGCTCGCTCCCTGTGGGAGCGGGCTTGCCCGCGATGGCATCAACTCGGTCTGCCTGAACGACCGCAGCGCCTGAATCGCTGGCAAGCCAGCTCCCACAAGGACCGCGTCGCTACACCGTTGTCGCTTTATCCCAATAACAAGAATTCCGGGAGCCCGCCATGTCGGTCGATCCGCAACAACTGCTGCGCGAGCTGTTTGCCACAGCCATTGACGCGGCCCATCCGCAGCAAGTCCTCGAAGCCCATCTGCCCACTGATCGCACCGGTCGCGTGATTGTCATCGGCGCCGGCAAAGCCGCTGCCGCCATGGCGCAAGTGGTCGAGCGCTGCTGGCAGGGTGAAGTGTCCGGTCTGGTAGTGACCCGTTACGGGCACGGCGCCCCGTGCGAAAAAATCGAAGTGGTCGAGGCGGCGCATCCGGTGCCGGACGCTGCCGGTCTGGCCGTGGCCAAACGTGTGCTGGACCTGGTCAGCAACCTGACGGAAGACGACCGCGTGATTTTCCTGCTGTCCGGCGGCGGTTCCGCCCTGCTGGCCCTGCCGGCCGAAGGCATCACCCTCGCCGACAAGCAATCGATCAACAAAGCCCTGCTCAAATCCGGCGCGACCATCGGCGAGATGAACTGTGTGCGCAAGCACCTCTCGGCGATCAAGGGCGGCCGTCTCGGCAAGGCCTGCTGGCCGGCGACTGTTTATACCTATGCGATTTCCGATGTACCGGGCGACCTCGCTACGGTCATCGCTTCCGGCCCGACCGTGGCCGACCCAAGCACATCCGCCGAAGCGCTGGCGATCATCAAGCGCTACGGCATCGAGATCCCGGCATCCGTGCGCAACTGGTTGCAAAGCCCTGAGTCGGAAACCGTCAAACCCGGTGATCCGAGCCTGGCCCGCAGTCACTTCCAGTTGATCGCCCGTCCGCAGCAATCGCTGGACGCCGCCGCGGTGAAATGCCGTCAGGCCGGTTTCAGCACACTGATCCTCGGCGACCTGGAAGGTGAGTCCCGCGAGGTGGCGAAAGTCCACGCCGGTATCGCCCGTCAGATCATCAACCATGGCCAGCCACTGGCCGCGCCTTGCGTGATTCTCTCCGGTGGCGAAACCACCGTCACCGTGCGCGGCCATGGCCGTGGCGGACGCAACGCCGAATTCCTCCTCAGCCTCACCGACAGCCTCAAGGGCCAGCCCGGTGTCTACGCCCTGGCCGGTGACACCGACGGCATCGACGGCTCGGAAGACAACGCCGGCGCAATCATGACCCCGGACAGCTACGCCCACGCCGCCGCCCTCGGTTTGAGCGCCAGCGACGAACTGGATAACAACAACGGCTACGGCTATTTCGCCGCGCTCGATGCGCTGATCGTCACCGAGCCGACCCGCACCAACGTCAACGACTTCCGCGCCATCCTGATCCTCGAGAACTCTAAATCATGACGCCTGATAAAAAGGTCAAAATCCTCGCCACCCTCGGGCCTGCGGTCGACGGCATCGACGACATCCGCGAGCTGGTCGAGGCCGGGGTCAACATCTTCCGCCTCAACTTCAGCCACGGCGACCACGCCGACCACGCCAAGCGCTATCAGTGGATCCGCGAAGTCGAGCGTCAGCTCAATTATCCGCTGGGCATTCTGATGGACTTGCAAGGGCCGAAACTGCGCGTCGGCAAGTTTGCTGACGGCAAAGTCCAGTTGCATCGCGGTCAGGCGTTTCGCCTCGATCTGGACGCGACACCGGGCGATGAACGCCGGGTGAACCTGCCGCATCCGGAGATCATCGCGGCGCTGGAGGCCGGCATGGATCTGCTGCTCGACGACGGCAAGCTGCGTCTGCGCGTGGTGACCAAGTACTCCGACGCGATCGACACCACCGTTCTCAACGGCGGCGAACTGTCCGACCGTAAAGGTGTGAACGTTCCGCAAGCAGTGCTCGACCTGAGCCCACTGACCGCCAAGGATCGTCGCGACCTGAGCTTCGGTCTGGAGCTGGGCGTGGACTGGGTCGCGTTGTCGTTCGTGCAGCGTCCACAAGACATGCTCGAAGCCCGCGAGCTGATCGGCGACAAGGCTTTCCTGATGGCGAAAATCGAGAAGCCGTCGGCCGTCGAGCAACTGCGCGAAATCGCCGAACTGAGCGACGCGATCATGGTGGCCCGTGGCGACCTTGGCGTCGAAGTGCCGGCCGAGAGCGTGCCGCAGATTCAGAAAAACATCATCACCACTTGCCGCGAACTGGGTAAACCGGTGGTGGTGGCGACGCAGATGCTGGAATCGATGCGCTTCTCCCCTGCCCCGACCCGCGCCGAGGTTACCGACGTCGCCAACGCCGTGGCCGAAGGCGCCGATGCGGTGATGCTGTCGGCGGAAACCGCGTCCGGCGAATACCCGCTGGAAGCCGTGCAGATGATGAGCAAGATCATCCGCCAGGTTGAGAACGGCCCGGATTATCAGACCCAACTCGACGTCAGCCGGCCGAAAGCCGAAGCGACGGTTTCCGATGCGATCAGCTGCGCGATCCGGCGTATCAGCAACGTGCTGCCGGTGGCGGTGCTGGTCAACTACAGCGAATCGGGCGCCTCCACTTTGCGCGCAGCGCGGGAGCGGCCAAAAGCGCCGATCCTTAACCTGACGCCGAACTTGCAGACTGCGCGCCGTTTGAGCGTGGCCTGGGGGATTCACTCGGTGGTCAATGATCGCCTGCGTCAGGTCGACGAGGTGTGTTCGACCGCGCTGGAAATTGCCCAGGCGCAGGGGATGGCCCAGCGTGGTGACACGCTGCTGATCACCGCCGGTGTGCCGTTCGGGCAGCCGGGGTCGACCAACTCGCTGCGTATCGAAACATTGATTTAGCGCCTGTACCGGCCTCTTCGCGAGCAGGCTCGCTCCCACAGTTGATTTGTGCGCATCACAAACTCAATGACTGAACAAAGATTCAATGTGGGAGCCAGCCTGCTGGCGATGCAGGCGCCTCGGTTTCACTGACTTTCAGAACTGCCATGCCTGCCAATCATTTCAACACCCTCTGCCCCGACTGGGCCGAGGCCTTGCTCAACGGTTTCAGTCAGATATTCCTTCAGCGCCATCCGCTGTGCGGCCTGCTGTGCCTGTTGGCGATCCTGCTGACAGCACCGGTGCTGTTCGCCGGAGCGCTGCTCGGTGCCGTTGCCGGCCTGCTTACTGCACAGCGGCGCAACTACGCCAAGGCTGATCGTCAGGCCGGACTGTTCAGCTACAACGGCGTCTTGCTCGGCCTGTTGCTGAGCCTGTATTTCCCGTGGTCGCCGCTGCTGCCGCCGCTGATTCTTGCTGCCGGCGGCTTGAGCGCGATGGTCACGCAGCAATGGCTCAAACGCGTGCGGCTCAGCCAATCGATGCCCGCCTACACCGCGCCCTTCGTGAGCATGAGCTGGGTGCTGCTGTGCTTTGCCGAGCCGTCCGCGCCGACAGCACACATCGAAATGACAACGCTGAATCTGCTCGCCGCCGAACTCAGAGGGTTGGGCCAAGTGATGTTCCTCGATCATCCGCTGGCGGGTGCGTTGATCGCCACTGGTTTGCTGTTCGCTGATCGTCGTGCTTTCGGCTGGGCTTTGCTGGCGTCTGCCGTCGGCCTCGGTTCGAGCCTGTTGCACCACGAAACCAGCGCGGCACTGCTCGGCCTCGGCAGTTACAACGCCGTACTTGCCGCCCTCGCCTTCAGTGCCCAGCGCCAACAACCGTGGTTGCCGCTGCTCGGCATTGTTGTGGCGCTACTGGTCACGCCGCTGTTCGCCGCCATCGGTCTGGCCACGCTGACCGCGCCGTTTATCCTCGCCTGCTGGCTGATCCGCGCCGGTATCCAGATGCTCGGCAAAGCCACGGTCGACAGTGCGTCTTGCGCTCATGGGGAGAATCAACCTAGGCTGCGCTGATCTTTGATTCAGGCGTTTTCCATGGACAGCAGCAACAACTGGCGTGAACGGCTTTACGTCATGATTTTCCAGAGCGACACCCTCGCCGGGCGGCGCTTCGACGGCATTCTGCTGTTGATCATCCTCGCCAGTCTGGTGATCGTGATGCTCGACAGTATCGACAGCATCCACCAGAACTACGCCGACGTGCTGGCCTACATCGAGTGGGGCTTCACGATCATCTTTCTCGGTGAGTACATCCTGCGTCTGTATTGCTCACCGAAGCCGCTGCGCTATGCCTTCAGTTTTTATGGGCTGGTGGATTTGCTGGCGATCGTGCCCGGCATCCTCGCGTTGTATTACAGCGATGCGCAGTACCTGCTGATCATCCGCATTATCCGGATGCTGCGGATTTTCCGCGTGCTCAAGCTCAGCCCGTACCTCAAGCAAGCCAACTATTTGATGTCGGCACTGCGCGGCAGCAAGCAGAAAATCGTGGTGTTTCTGGTCAGCGTCTGCACCCTGGTGACGGTGTTCGGCACGTTGATGTACGTGATCGAAGGCCCGGAACACGGATTCACCAGCATTCCCAAAGGCATCTATTGGGCTATCGTGACCCTGACCACAGTGGGCTTCGGCGACATCGTGCCGAAGACACCGCTGGGTCAGGTAATTTCGTCGCTGGTAATGATCACCGGTTACTCGATCATCGCCGTGCCGACCGGGATTTTCACCGCAGAACTGGCCAATGCCATGCGCGGCGAACAGCTGCAACACGACTGCCCGGTGTGCAAGAAAAACAGCCATGAACACGGCGCTGCGTTTTGCTCACGCTGTGGCAATCAACTATTCAAGAAAATGGAATAAGCACAGAGCTTTTTAATCTTTAAAGGACTATGCGTGCCCCGTTATAGTCAGTGGCAATTGAACATCACCCCCTGTAGGAGCTGCCGCAGGCTGCGATCTTTTGATCTTGATCTGGTAAAAAACAAAATCAAAAGATCGTCCGAACGCGGCCCGAGCCTTCGGCAGCTCCTACATAAATAGATAACAAGGAATGCGCAGTGAAAAAACTCTTTGGCGCCTCACTTCTCGCCGCCGGTCTTGCGTTCGGCAGCGTGGCTCAAGCCGCACCGACTCTGCTGAACGTTTCCTACGACGTGATGCGCGATTTCTACAAGGACTACAACACTGCGTTCCAGAAACACTGGCAAGCCGAGCACAACGAAAACATCACCGTGCAGATGTCCTTCGGCGGTTCGAGCAAGCAAGCGCGTTCGGTGATCGATGGCCTGCCCGCTGACGTCATCACCATGAACATGGCGACCGACATCAATGCCCTCGCCGACAACGGCAAACTGGTCCCGGACAACTGGGTCACGCGCCTGCCGAACAACAGCGCGCCGTTCACCTCGGCCACCGTGTTCATCGTGCGCAAGGGCAACCCGAAAGCCCTGAAAGACTGGCCGGACCTGCTCAAGGACGGCGTGCAAGTGATCGTGCCGAACCCGAAAACCTCGGGCAATGGCCGCTACACCTACCTCTCGGCATGGGGCTATGTGCTAAAGAACGGCGGTGACGAGAACAAGGCCAAGGACTTCGTCGGCAAACTGTTCAAGCAAGCGCCAGTGCTGGATACCGGTGGCCGCGCCGCGACCACCACGTTCATGACCAACCAGATCGGCGACGTGCTGGTGACCTTCGAGAACGAAGCCGAAATGATCGCCCGCGAATTTGGTCGTGATCAGTTCGAAGTGATCTCCCCAAGTGTCTCCGCCGAAGCCGAGCCACCGGTGTCGGTGGTCGACAAAGTCGTCGACAAGAAAGGTTCGCGTGCAGCGGCTGATGAGTACCTGAAATACCTGTGGTCGCCGGAAGGTCAGGAAATTGCTGCCGCCAACTACCTGCGTCCGCGTGACCCGGCGGTGTTGGCGAAGTACACCGACCGTTTCCCGAAAGTCGACTTTTTGTCGGTGGAGAAAACCTTTGGTGACTGGCGCACCGTGCAGAAGACGCACTTCAATGATGGCGGGGTGTTTGATCAGATTTACTCGGGCCAGTAAGGCTTGAGCTGAAATGAAAAAGGCGACCTCAACAGGTCGCCTTTTTTGTGTCCGGATTCCCTACCCCAACCTTGAGCAAGCACGATCCCCGACACCAAGTTGACGACAAACATTGCAATCCTTCGGTGAGGAACGTTGCAACAGCCAATGCAAACATAAGCACGCTATCGAACAAGATGTAAGTGAATGTATCATCGACGCTCAACGGTCGGACGCAAGGTTCGCCGATGGACAACCCATGATTCACGCCATTCATTGCGCGACGGAATAACTGTTATCAACCGCAGGCCGCTTCTGCCGCTCCGGTTTGTCCCTTAGCCTCACCGCATTCCATTTCGCCGGATCGAGAAACCTTATGACCGCCACAACCCACACAATGACCCGAGGCATGGTGCTGCTGTTCGCCTTCTGCTGCGGCGCCATCGTTGCCAACATCTACTATGCGCAACCGATCATTGGCCTGATTGCGCCGGACATCGGTCTGACTGACACCATGGCCAGTTTCATCGTCTCGCTGACACAGATCGGTTACGCGCTGGGCCTGTTCTTCCTGGTGCCGCTGGGCGACCTGCTGGAAAACCGCCGATTGATGATCATCACCACCGTGGTGGCGATTGCCAGCCTGCTTGGTGCGGCGTTCACTGATCAGCCCAACCTGTTTCTGCTGATCTCGTTGCTGGTGGGTTTCAGTTCGGTATCGGTGCAAATTCTGATTCCGCTGGCCGCGCATCTGGCGCCGGAAGAATCTCGCGGTCGAGTGGTCGGCGGAATCATGGGCGGCTTGCTGCTGGGTATTCTGCTGGCGCGACCGGTGTCGAGCGTGGTCGCCGACCACTTGGGCTGGCGGGCGATGTTCATGATTGCTGCGGCGTTGATGGCGGCGATCAGCGTGGTGTTGGCACTCACCGTGCCCAAGCGCCAACCGGATCACAGCGCCACTTACGGGCAACTGCTCGGTTCGCTGTGGACGCTGCTGCGCCAGCAACCGGTGCTGCGTCAGCGCGCGTTTTACCAGGGTTGCATGTTCGCCACGTTCAGCCTGTTCTGGACTGCCGTGCCGCTGGAGTTGGCGCGCAACCACGGCCTGTCGCAAAGCGGCATCGCGATCTTCGCTCTGGTCGGCGCCATCGGTGCCATCGCCGCCCCCATCGCCGGACGCCTGGCCGACGCCGGCCACACCCGCATCGCCTCGCTGCTGGCCATGCTATTCGCCAGCTTGAGCTTCCTGCCCGCGTTCATCCACCCGGCCTACAGCGTGATCGGCCTGGCCGTGACCGGCGTGGTACTCGACTTCTGCGTGCAGATGAACATGGTGCTTGGCCAGCGCGCGGTCTACTCGCTGGACGCCAAAAGCCGTGGCCGCTTGAACGCGCTGTACATGACCAGCATCTTCATCGGCGGCGCCTTCGGCTCGTCGGTGGCCAGCGCGGTGTTCGAGCATGGCGGCTGGTTGTGGATCGTGATTGTCGGCAGTGCGTTTCCGCTGTTGGCACTGCTGCGGTTCTTGAGTGCATCACAAGGGCGGTCACTGGCGACTGCGTAACACGTAAAAAACATCGCGGGCCAACTGGCCCGCGATGTTTTCAATACCGAACCAACTTCTCCATCGCCGCATCCGCCAAAAAGGACGAGCGGCTTTTGACGTTGTGCTCGCGCACATAGCGGTCGATTCGCTGAATCACATAACCTGGCAGAGTCACGTTGACCTTCTCGGTCTTGCCCAGGTACGGCGAGATATCCAGCTCCAGCATGCCCCAGCCCATCCCGGCGAACTCCGGATTATTGCGATGCGCCGCCGCAGAGGTCGGCATCGGAATCGACTCTGCGGTCGCCGCAATCTCCTGCAACATGATGTGGGCGATTTCAACGGCAGCCTTGTAAGCATCTTCAAAGCTATCCCCTGCCGTCACGGCGCCGGGAATATCGGGGATCTGAATACCGATGGCGGTGTTCTCATCGCCCCACTCGATGCAGATTGGATATTGCATTATGGATCTCCTTCGAAACTGGCTGGCGGGTTGTACAACCCGGCACGCCTCCTGGTGCTTTTGACTGTCCCCAACGGCAAATCCTTTTTCGGATGAGGAACGGGAATCGTGTAAGGGTTGTAAGGGTGCCTGAAAATGTGATGACTGCCGGTGATCCGGTCCAGCGTCCAACCCGCCTCCTCCAGCTCCTTGATCAATAACCTGCTTTGCACCAATCGCCTCCTTGCCCCGGCTCATCAAAAGTAACCCTAGAGTTATTTTTACTCAAGCACAGAAATCCAGAGAGCGACGTCCGGTTGTTTTACAGAGTGTGATTGAAACGCTAGACCCGGAGCTTTGCGCAGCACTTGCTTGAGCAATTTCTGTGCGAACCCGACAGGCACACAGCAAAACGGCGATCCGAGGATCGCCGTTTTCATTTACTGCCCGAATTTCTTGCCCAGCCCCGGCGGCACGCCGTGGATGTCGGTGTCTTCCCACGGGCCGTTGGGGCTGACGGAGCGGCTCCAGCCATTGTTCCAGCGGAAGTAGGTGCGCTGTCGGTAGAACGTGTTGGACTGGTCGTCGAGCACATAGACGCCGAGTTTCTGATCCCAATGGCTGTTGCCGCCCGGTGGTGGGGCGAAGCTGGCTGAGGTGCGTGGGACGGGTTTTGCCGGTTTGGCGGGGATGCTTTTGCCCGGTGTTGGCGAGGTCGACGGGGTCGGGCTCGGTTGTGACGGAGGGATCGGCGGCAGGTTAGTGGTCCGTCCCGGTGGTTGCACCGCACATGCGCTCAGGCCCAGGGCCAATGTGAGAACCGTGATTCGGGCGAGGGTGTGCATGGCGGTGCTTTCCTGTGTTGCCCGGTTACTTGTCCGGGCTGTCGATGGTCAGTTTTTGTAGCGCGGTGGTGCTGCTGGCCAGAGGCCCGCTGCGACCGACCCACTCCCCTGCGGTCGGCTGACCGGCACGGGAGATGCGCGCAACCAGTTGGACTTCAGGAAAGTTCGACAGTTTCAACTGCGGCATCATGGCGTCGGCATCGCCCAGTTCAACCGTTACCGGCAGATCCGCCACGGTCAGGCGCTTGGCCGCCAGGGGCGCCGGTGGCCCGGACGTGGCGCGGGCGAAGATGAACACGCTGTCACCCGGTTGCACCTTGCCTTTGAGTTCGCTGGCCAGATCCACGCTGACTTTGAGCAGCGCCGCCGCTTTCGGCGCCGGTGCCTGGGCGACCTTGCCGCCGCTGGCTTGCAGGCGTTCAGCGGCTCGCTCGATCCCGCCTTGCAGCGCGGCACGGGAATTGTCCTCCGGCGGCAATTGCGCCAACAGACGGTTCCAGTAATCGATGGCTTCCTGATAACGCTCGCCTTCGAACGCGGCGATGCCGAGCAGACCGAGGCTGGTGACTTCCTTCGGATCAGCCTTCAGCGCTTCATCGGTCAGGGCCTGGATCTTGTCCGACCACTTTTTGCCGTCAGCAAAATACTGCGCCTGCGCCCATTGGCCGAGCAGTTCCGGCTGACGACCGGCGAGGTTGGCGGCGCGTTCGAACATCTTCGCCGCGTCCGCCGGACGCTCCTGAGCCATGTAGGTGCGACCCAGGAAATACAGACCTTCAGCGGAATCGGGCTGCGCGGCAACCGCACGCTCCAGACGCTGGGTCATCTCTTCCATCGACTGCGGTGCCTGGGCGAATTCGCGGGTCAGTTCGACCTTGTCGGCTGCGCCGAAATGCAGATACAGACCCAGGCCCAAAACCGGCACCAACACCGCCGACAGCAGCGGCAACGGTTTGCCCAGCTTCGAGACGCGCGGCGCCGCAACACCTTCGGTATCGGCGAGCAGTTCGCGCGCAGCTTCAGCGCGGCCGCTGTCCATTTGCGCGGCATCCAGCACACCTTCGGCCTGTTGCGCTTGCAACTCGGCAACGCGTTCCTGATACAGCGCAACGTTGAGAGCAGTACGATCCTCTTCACGCTGGGCGCGGCGTTCACGCAGAACAGGGATCAGCAGAAAACTCAGGGCGACCAGAAGCAACAGCCCTGCGGCAAGCCAGAAATCAATCATTCTTGGTTTTTATCCAACAGTTGGTCGAGGCGCTGACGCTCTTCGATGGACAGCGCTTGCGGGGTCTCGGCGCGCTGGCCGCGACGTCGGCGGACGATCACCGCGATCACCACGAACCCACCGAGCAGCAACCCGGCCGGGCCGAACCACAGCAATGCAGTCTTGGCGTTGAGCGCCGGTTTGTAACGGACGAAATCACCGTAGCGGTCGACCATGAAGTCGATGATCTGCTGATTGTCCTTGCCCTCGCCAAGCATGCGGAAAATCTCTTTGCGCAGGTCAGCGGCAATCGGTGCGTTGGAATCGGCGATGTCCTGGTTCTGGCACTTGGGGCAGCGCAGCTCCTTGGTCAATTCGCGGAAACGCTCGCGATCACCTTCTTTGGCGAACTCGTAGGTGTCGATGGCGGCGTGAGCCACACCCACCAGACTCAAACCCAATACCACGGCGGCTAGAAAGCGCTTCATGGCGTGGCCTCATCGACCAGCGCCTGATACTTGGCCGCGAGTTTTTCGCGCCAGACCTGCTCGTCAATCACGCCGACGTACTTGTCGCGAATGATGCCCTTGGCGTCGATGAAGAAGGTTTCCGGCGCGCCGTACACGCCGAGATTCAGGCCCAGCGAGCCTTCGTCGTCCCGGATGTCCAACTGATACGGATTGTGGAATTCGGCCAGCCACTTCAAGGCATCGGCGTTGACGTCCTTGTAGTTGATCCCGTAGATCACCACGCCGCGCTCGGCCAGCTTGTTCAGCACCGGATGCTCGACCCGGCAGGAAATGCACCAGGTGCCCCAGACGTTGACCAGCGCAGGCTTGCCGAGAATGTCAGCGCGGGTCAGGGTCTTGTCGCCCTGCACGCTCGGCAGGGAAAACTCCGGGAACGGTTTATTGATCATCGCCGACGGCAGCTCCGCCGGATCCAGGTACAGACCGCGATAAAGGAATACCGCCACCAGCAGGAAAATCGCCAGTGGCGCCAGCATCAACCAACGTCTCATGCAGCCGCTCCCGTCATGCCCAGCGCTTCACGCACTTTGGATTTCACCTTGACCCGATAACGCCGATCCAGTGCGGCCAGCAGCCCGCCTGCACCTGTGAGCAAGCCGCCGAACCAGATCCAGCGCACGAACGGTTTGACGTGCACGCGCACGGCCCACGCGCCGTTGCCCAACGGCTCGCCGAGGGCGACGTAAAGATCACGGGTGAAACCGGCGTCGATCCCGGCTTCGGTCATCACCGAATTCTGCACGGTGTACAGACGTTTTTCCGGGTGCAGCACGCTGATTTCCTTGCCGTCGCGAATGACCCGAATGGTGCCCTTGTCGGAGGTGAAGTTCGGCCCTTCGAAGTGTTTGGCGCCTTCGAAGACAAACTGATAACCGGCCAGGGACATCGACTCGCCCGGCGCCAGACGCAGGTCGCGTTCGGCACTGTTCTGGCTCGACAACACCACACCCAACGCGCAAACAGCGATGCCGAGGTGGGCGATCTGCATGCCCCAATAACTGCGGGTCAGGGTCGGCAGGCCTTTGATCAGGCCTTTGTGACGAGTCTTGTCGAAGATGTCGCGCACACCGGCCAGCAACACCCACGCAGCGAGCAGGAAAGTGGCGATAACGGCCCAGTTGAAATCGCCGTAAGCCACACCGGCCACCACTGCCAGCGCAACGCTGCCGAGCAACACAGGCGTGAGCATGCTGGCCAGCCATTTAACCGGCGTGTCTTTCCAACGGACGACCACACCGACCGCCATCACCAGCATCAACAGCGCCATCAACGGAATGAACAGCGCGTTGAAATACGGCGGGCCGACCGACAGCTTGGCGCCGCTGATGGCATCAAGAATCAGCGGATACAGCGTGCCAAGCAGGATCATCGACGCGGCTACGACCAGTACCAGGTTATTGCCCAGCAGCAGGGTTTCCCGCGACCACAGGTTAAAGCCGACCTGACTCTTGACCACGGGCGCGCGCAACGCGAACAACGTCAGCGAGCCACCGACCACGAACAGCAGGAAGATCAGGATGAACACGCCGCGCTCTGGGTCGGAGGCAAACGCGTGTACCGACGTCAGCACCCCGGAACGCACAAGGAAGGTACCGAGCAGGCTCAGGGAGAATGCCGCAATCGCCAGCAATACCGTCCAGCTCTTGAACACGCCGCGTTTTTCCGTGACCGCCAGCGAGTGAATCAACGCAGTGCCGACCAGCCATGGCATGAACGAGGCGTTTTCCACCGGGTCCCAGAACCACCAGCCGCCCCAGCCGAGTTCGTAGTACGCCCACCACGAACCGAGGGTGATGCCGATGCCGAGGAAGGCCCACGCCACAATCGTCCACGGACGCGACCAGCGCGCCCACGCCGCATCGAGACGACCGCCCATCAACGCGGCGATGGCAAACGCGAACGCCACCGAAAAGCCGACGTAGCCCATGTACAACATCGGCGGGTGAACGATCAGGCCAATGTCTTGCAACAACGGATTCAAGTCCGCGCCATTGCTGGGCATTTGCGGGAGGATACGTTTGAACGGGTTGGACGTGAGGATCAGGAACAGCAGAAAACCGGTGCTGATCATGCCCATCACCGCCAGGACGCGGGCGAGCATGACTTGCGGCAACTGACGAGAGAACACCGACACCGCGAACGTCCAGCCGCCGAGGATCAGTGCCCACAGCAACAGCGAACCTTCGTGGGCGCCCCACACCGCGCTGAATTTGTAGAACCACGGCAAAGCGGTATTGGAGTTGTTCGCCACATAGGCGACAGAGAAGTCATCAGCCATGAACGCGTAGGTCAGGCAGCCGAACGCGAACAGCAAAAACGCAAACTGCCCCCACGCGGCTGGCTGGGCCAGACTCATCCAGAAACGGTCGCCGCGCCAGGCACCGACCAATGGCACCACGGCCTGCACCAGCGCAAAACACAGCGCCAGAATCATCGCCAAATGGCCGAGCTCAGGAATAAACAGTGCGGAAGTCATCGATCAACCCTCCTTCGCTGGGGTCGGAGCGGATTGGCCGCTGTCTTTCAACGCCTTGGTCACTTCCGGCGGCATGTACTTCTCGTCGTGCTTGGCCAACACTTCATCGGCAACGACCACGCCGTCGGCGTTGATTTTGCCCAGAGCGACAATGCCCTGCCCTTCGCGGAACAGATCCGGGAGGATGCCGCGATAGGTGATGGTCACAGCCTTGTTGAAGTCGGTGACGACGAATTTGACGTCCAGCGAATCCGGGGAACGTTGCAGCGAGCCCTTCTCGACCATGCCGCCGGCACGAATCCGAGTGTCCTGCGGCGCTTCGCCGTTGGCGATCTGGGTCGGGGTGTAAAACAGGTTGATGTTCTGCTGCAGGGCACTCAAGGCCAGGCCAACGGCAGCGCCGACCCCGACCAGAATGGCCAGAATGATGATCAGACGTTTCTTGCGCAGCGGATTCACTTGCCGTTCTCCCGGCGCAGACGACGCGCCTCTTGTTGCAGATAGCGCTTGCGGGCCGCGATCGGCGCCGCCACGTTAAGGATCAGCACCGCCAGACAGATGCCGTAGGCCGACCAGACATACAGGCCATGATGGCCCATGGCGAGGAAGTCGCCGAATGAAGCAAAACTCATCGCGCGGCCTCCAGACTGCTCTGCACTTCTTCTTTGACCCAACTGGCGCGGGCTTCGCGCTTGAGCACTTCAAGGCGCATGCGCAGCAACAACACGGCACCGAAGAAACAGTAGAAACCCAACACCGTCAGCAGCAGCGGCAGCCACATTTCAGCGGGCATTGCCGGTTTTTCGGTGAGGGTGAAGGTCGCGCCCTGATGCAGGGTGTTCCACCACTCCACCGAGTATTTGATGATCGGAATGTTGATCACGCCGACGATGGCCAGCACCGCGCAAGCCTTGGCGGCGCTGTCGCGGTTGCTGATGGCGTTGCCCAACGCGATCACGCCGAAATACAGGAACAGCAGAATCAGCATCGAGGTCAGCCGCGCATCCCATACCCACCACGAGCCCCAGGTCGGCTTGCCCCAGATCGCCCCGGTGACCAGCGCCACGGCGGTCATCCAAGCGCCGATCGGTGCGGCGCATTGCAGGGCGACGTCGGCCAGTTTCATCTTCCAAACCAGACCCACCACGCCGCACACCGCGAGCATCACGTAGATCGACTGAGCGAGCATCGCGGCGGGCACGTGGATATAGATGATGCGAAAGCTGTTGCCTTGCTGATAGTCCGGCGGGGCGAAGGCCAGGCCCCAGACGACACCAACGCCAATCAACAGCAACGCAGCGATGCTCAGCCACGGCAAAAACTTGCTGCTGATGCCGTAGAACCACTTGGGCGAGCCGAGCTTGTGAAACCAGGTCCAGTTCATACTGTTTCCATCACGGTTGCCGCTCATCAGTGTGAGCGGTCTCAGGGTCTTTGCTGGTTAAATTTTAACCAGACCTCATTATTCGCCGACGCTGATCTTCAGGCCAGCCGCTATTGCAAAAGGTGTCAGGGTGATCGCCAGAGCGGTCAGGCTACCAAGCCACAGCAGATACCCGGTCGCCGGCATGCCTTGCAACGCCGCTTGCAGGGCGCCACTGCCAAGGATCAATACCGGGATGTACAACGGCAGAATCAGCAGCGCCAGCAACAGGCCGCCCCGTTTCAAACCCACCGTCAGTGCCGCGCCCACCGCACCGAGCAAGCTCAACACCGGTGTCCCCAGCAACAACGAAAGCAGCAACACCGGCAGACAAGCGACAGGCAAACCGAGCATCAACGCCAGCAAAGGCGAGAGCAATACCAGTGCCAGTCCGGAAAAAAGCCAGTGTGCCAGCACCTTGGCCAAGACCAGAAGTGGCAGCGGGTGCGGCGAAAGGACCCACTGTTCCAGGGACCCGTCCTCGAAATCACTGCGAAACAGCCCGTCCAGCGAGAGCAGAACCGACAAAAGTGCGGCCACCCAGACTAACCCCGGGGACAGGTTTTGCAAGACTTGAGTTTCCGGGCCGACGGCCAGCGGAAACAAAGCGATGACAATGGCGAAGAAAATCAGCGGATTGGCCAGTTCCGCCGGGCGACGAAACAGCAGTCGGGACTCACGGGCAACCAGCAGGCCGAACACACTCATACTGCCCAGTTCCCCAGATGGATGTCGCGATAACCGGCCGGCATCCGGCTCAGGGTGTGGTGGGTCGTCAGGACGACGAGGCCGCCGCGCTCGCAGTGCCCGGCCAGGTGTTCTTCAAGTTGCGCCACGCCCTGCTTGTCGAGAGCGGTAAACGGCTCGTCGAGAATCCACAGCGGCGGGCTGTCGAGATACAAGCGCGCCAGCGCCACGCGGCGTTGCTGGCCGGCGGAAAGCGTGTGGCAGGGAACATCTTCGAATCCGTGCAATCCTACGGCTGCCAGTGCTTGCCAGATCGCCTCGCGTTCGGCGGGCTGATGCAGAGCGCAGAGCCAGGACAGGTTTTCTTCCGGGGTCAGCAGATCCTTGATCCCGGCGGCATGGCCAATCCACAACAGGTTGCGCGCCAGTTCGCTCGGCTGTTCGGTCAAGGGCTGACCGTTGAGCAACACCTGACCGCTGGTCGGCTGCATCAAACCGGACAACAAGCGCAATAGACTGGTTTTACCACTGCCGTTGGGACCGCTGATCTGCACCATATCGCCACTGGCCAGTCTCAATTCGAGATTTTCGAAGAGCAGTCGCAGGTCTCGCTCACACGCGAGGGCAACGGTTTGCAGGACAGGACTGGTCAAGGGATCACGGGCCTTATACGGTTCAAGTCGGCTCTGGTGCGGCCGTTAAAGAGATGCAGCATAGATGCAATGACGGCTCGATCTAGAGAGCTGCGTCAAACAATTGCTATGTTTTTTGAACGAAGCGCAAGACGGGCGGCATTATACATGTCGTGCCTTACTCTCAAGAGTGCAATTTCCTCAGGTTGTGTCCGCGTATGACAGGCGAAATGAACATCCTCCCGCTCCCGCCAACCACCCCGGCGATCGCTCGCCCGCAGGTCGGCGAATTGCTCAAGCTGCTGACGCCAGTCGAAGGCTTGATCGGCGCGGGGCAAAGCGCCAAGGCCGAGGTGTTGTCGCTCAAGCAGGCAGACCAGACTTTTCAACTGCTGCTGAAAGTGACGCTGGACAGCGGCCGTCAGACCACCGTGCAAGCGACCAGTAATCTACCGCTGGCGCAAGGCACCAATCTGGCGATCACTCAGCCGTCGGCGGGCAATCTGGCGATTACCGTGCAACAGGCGATCGCCAGCAGCGTCGCCACCCTCACCCGCATCGATACCGCGCAATTGCCGGTGGGCACCTTGTTGCAAGGCAAAGTGGTGACCTCGCAAGCGTTGCCACAGACGCCGGGGCAAGCGACGGTTTTTCGTTCGATGGTCAGTTTGCTCAACACGGCGTTGAGCGGGAGCACATTGACGATCGACAGCCCGCAGCCGTTGCGCATCGGGACTTTACTCTCGGCACAGGTACAGGATTCACAGACCCTCAAATTCGTGCCGCTGAGCAGCCGTCAGGAGCAATTGGCGGTGAGTCAGCAACTGGTCGGCCAGCAGAGTCGCCAGGCGTCGCTGAACGGTTTGTTGAATGCGCTGCAAAGCCTGCCGCCAGCCACCGATCAGACAACGGCGGATTTGCGCGCCGTGGTCGACAAACTGCTCGCCAGTCTGCCGGACGTGCAGCAGATGAGCACCGCCAAAGGCGTCGCCTTGGCGCTGGCCAACAGCGGCGCGTTCCTTGAAGCCAAACTGCTGACCGGACAAAACCCGACGCTGGCCACGGACATGAAAGCCGATCTGCTCAAGCTGATCGCGCAACTGACCCCGGGCCTGCCGAGCAGCACCAGTTTCAACGCCATCATCGCGGCCAACACCCTGGCACAGGCGCTGCCGAGCTTCGTGCGCAACGCGCTCGGCACCCTCGGCCAGGTCAGCGCGAAACCCGTGCCGAGCAGCTTCCCTCTGCCCGACCGCCTGCTGCAAAACCTGGAAGGCGAAGGCGATCTGGAGCAATTGCTGCGCCTCGCCGCCGCTGCGGTGTCGCGCCTGCAAAGCCATCAACTGTCGAGCCTGGAACAGACCGGTGTCACCGACGACGGTCGCCTGCTCAGCACCTGGCAACTGGAAATCCCCATGCGCAACCTGCAGGACATCGTGCCGTTGCAGGTCAAGTTCCAGCGCGAAGAAGCGCCGCAGAAAGACCCCCAACCCGACGAGCGCCGCGACGAACGCGAACCGAAGCAGCAACTGTGGCGCGTCGATCTGGCGTTCGATATGGAACCGCTCGGGCCGATGCAGATTCAGGCGCAGTTGATCGCCGGCAGCCTGTCGAGTCAGCTGTGGGCCGAACGGCCGTACACCGCCGATCTGATCGAAAACAATCTGTTCGCACTGCGCCAGCGCCTGCTCGATCGCGGGCTGAATGTCGGCGATCTCGACTGCCACCACGGCACTCCGCCGCAGGGCAACCAAACCCGCCTCGACCACCGCTGGGTTGATGAAACCGCATGAATGACACCACCGCTCCACGCCAGGCCATCGCCCTCAAGTACGACGGCAACCACGCCCCGACCCTCACCGCCAAGGGCGACGAAGAACTGGCCGAAGAAATCCTGCGAATCGCGCGCGACTGCGAAGTGCCGATTTACGAGAATGCCGAATTGGTGCGCTTGCTGGCGCGGATGGAACTGGGCGACAGCATTCCCGAAGAGCTGTATCGCACCATTGCCGAGATCATTGCGTTTGCGTGGAATCTGAAGGGAAAATTCCCGGAGGGGCAGGATCCGGATGCGCCGATGATCGAGAAGGACATCACCCTGCGCGGCGATGATTATTAAGCCCTAAAAGCAAAAGATCGCAGCCTTCGGCAGCTCCTACATTGGGATATACATTGCCCTGTAGGAGCTGCCGAAGGCTGCGATCTTTTGATCTTGCTTCTAGTTCTTGTGCAACTTGCGCATCAACTCCGCCTCAGCCTGGGTCAAACCGCAGGACTGAGTCAGCTCATCGACACTCGCGCCCATGCCCACCAGTTTCGCCGCCTGGGCGAATGACAGGCTGGACGGGTCGCGCTGTTCAAGCTGAACAATCTTGTCGGGCAACGGACCGACTACCGCGCGCAGTTCGTGCAGGGCCTCGCCCATGTGCACATTGCCGTTCTGATAGTCGTCAACGCGCTTGGCCAGGTCCTTGATGCGCTGATCACGCAGCGCATCGCCCTGAGCCTGTTGCGCAGCGATGACCCGCTGCGCCTTGATGTACGCCAGAAACATCGCCAGCGTGCCCGCCCAGAAGAGGAACAGGACAATGACCGCAACCTCGAGAATCAATCAGATGTTCTCCAGATCCGACCATTCTTCTTCGCTCATCATCTTGTCCAGTTCGACCAGGATCAGCAGTTCGTTGTTCTTGTTGCACACGCCTTGAATGAACTTGGCCGACTCTTCGTTACCGACGTTCGGTGCGGTTTCGATTTCCGACTGACGCAGGTAAACCACTTCCGCCACGCTGTCGACCATGATCCCGACCACTTGCTTGTCGGCTTCGATGATGACGATACGGGTGTTGTCGCTGATCTCGGCATTCATCAGGCCGAAGCGCTGACGGGTGTCGATGACGGTGACTACGTTACCGCGCAGGTTGATGATGCCCAGCACGTAGCTTGGCGCGCCCGGCACCGGAGCGATTTCGGTGTAGCGCAGCACTTCCTGAACGCGCATCACGTTGATGCCGTAGGTTTCGTTGTCCAGCTTGAAGGTCACCCATTGCAGGATCGGATCTTCAGAACCTTTTGCATTCGTCGCCTGACTACTCATACCCTGACCCCTCGAAAAAACCGCACTGAGCGGTGTGTGTTCTGTGTGGCGGCATTCAACAATGCCGTCGCCTGATTGTTATGTCGGCTGCTATGTCGGTTTATGTAGCGGCTTGCTGCCGCCCAAGTGCTTTGCCCCACCGCTGGCAATCAACTCGGCCAGTGCGGAAACGTCCAGCAATGCACACATGTGCTCAATCACGGTGCCGGCGAGCCATGGCCGCTGACCCCGGTGACTTCTCCATTTGATTTCATTCGGATCAAGACGCAACGAACGGCTGACCTGATGCACCGCCAGGCCCCACTCGTAACCTTGTACCGAAATCACGTACTGCAAACCCTGACGGAAGTCATCTCGATAACGATCGGGCATGACCCAACGCGCGGTGTCCAACACTTTCAGGTTGCCGGCCTGACTCGGCAGAATCCCGAGGAACCATTCCGGCTGACCGAACAGCGGTGTCAGCTCGTGACCGGCCAGCGAATAGATCGAGCCGAGGCACACCAGCGGCACCGCAAGGGTCAGACCGGCAACGTCGAACAGCAAACATTCGAACGCTTCGGAGGCCCAGGCCGGACGGCCGTCGGTTTCCACCGGCGGCGGCGTGTTGCTCGGTGGCAGGTGCACTTCCACCAGTGGCGGCACCAGCGTCTGTTCGACGGGTGCGGGCACGACTGGCGCAGGCTCGACCACTGCCGGTTCCGGTGTGGTCTTCAGCAACTGAGTTTGCAGCAGCGGTGCCAACGTCGAGACCGATGCGCGAACCGGTTCGGCTTCTTCGATCAACGCCACCGGCGCCTTGGCGACGGGTGCGACGGCAGGCGTGGCAACAGGCGCAACAGCTTTTTGCGCGTCACGCGCCTGTTCTTCCAGTACCGCAGCCTGAAATTCATCCAGCGCTTCGGCGCTTTCAATCACCTCAGGCTGCGTCGCAACCTGCGCCGGCAATTCGTCGGGAATCTCCTCCAACAAACTGTCCAGATAAGACTGCAACGCCAACTGCGGCTTCGACGTCAATTTCAGCGGCCGATTCATGCACAACTCCCTGTAGGAGCTGCGGAACGCTGCGATCTTTTGATCTTTTCAGGAGCACCGCCAAGCCAGATCAAAAGATCGCAGCCTGCGGCAGCTCCTACAAGGGTCAAAATCATTTCAAGCCACCTGCGGAACAAGTTGTTGCGCCAACAGATGCTTAAGCAGCGCGCGGTAAGCCAGCACGCCACGGCTCTTGCCGTCGAATTGCGAAGGGGTGACACCGGCGCGGCTGGCATCACGCAGACGCGTATCGACCGGGATGTAACCCTGCCAGATCTCTTCCGGGAATTTGTCGCGCAGCACGCGCAAGGTGCCCAGTGACGCCTGAGTACGGCGGTCGAATAACGTCGGCACAATGCTGAAAGGCAGCGCCTGTTTGCGCGAGCGGTTGATCATCGCCAGGGTGTTGACCATGCGCTCCAGGCCTTTGACGGCCAGGTGTTCGGTCTGCACCGGGATCACCAGTTGCTGGCTCGCCGCGAGGGCGTTGACCATCAGCACGCCGAGCAACGGCGGGCTGTCGATGACGGCGTAATCGAAGTCCTGCCACAGCTGCGCCAGACTCTTGGCGATCACCAGGCCCAAACCACTCTGCCCCGGCGACTGACGCTCGAGGGTGGCCAGCGCGGTGCTGGACGGCAACAGGGAAATGCGTTCGTCACTGGTCGACAGCAACAGTTGCCCCGGCAGGCCTTGCGGCACGCTGCCCTTGTGCAGAAACAGGTCGTAGTTGCTGTGTTCCAGGCTGTCGGGGTCGTAACCGAAATAGCTGGTCATCGAGCCGTGCGGGTCGAGATCGACCACAACCACGCGCTTGCCCGCCTCCGCCAGCAAACCGGCTAAAGCGATGGAAGAGGTGGTTTTACCAACACCACCCTTTTGATTGGCGACTGCCCAGACTCTCATTCGTTTCTTTCCTCCCGGCCGAGATGCTCGACCGAGACATGGCTCAGCGTATTAATGCGGGCGACGGAGAATTGACGGCACTCTCGCGTCCCGGCGTCTTGACCGGGGTCGGTGCAGTTTGTGTGCCAGCGCGCTTCAGTGCGGCATCCGGTTGCGCGTTGGCGGCTCCGGTGCCCGTGAGGCTGCGGCGTACATCAAGATTGCGCGACACCACCAACACCACACGACGGTTTTTCCCGCGACCTTCAGCAGTGGCGTTGTTGGCCACAGGCTGGAACTCACCGTAACCCACCGAGGCGAGGCGGCCAGGGTTGACACCCTGCATTGCCAGCATGCGTACGATGCTCGCCGAGCGCGCCGAGGACAGCTCCCAGTTGGTCGGGTACTGCGCGGTGCGGATCGGTTGATCGTCGGTAAAACCTTCGACATGGATCGGGTTGTCGAACGGCTTGAGGATCGCTGCAACCTTGTCGATGATGTTGAACGCAATATCGCTCGGCATGGCATCGCCGCTGCCGAACAACAGGCTGGAGTTGAGCTCGATCTCGACCCACAACTCGTTGCCGCGTACGGTCATCTGGTTGGAGCTGATCAGATCACCGAACGCCGCGCTGATATCGTCGGCAATGCTCTTCAACGGATCACTGGCACCGGCGATACCGGCGTCGATCTGTTCGGCGTCCTTGACCAGCGGCTTGGCCGGGGTCACGGTCTTCGGTCGTTCGTCGCCGATCGGGATCGGTTTGAGCGCGCGGTCGGAATCCTTGAAGACTCCGACCAGCGCCTCGGAAATTTCCTTGTACTTGCCTTCGTTGATCGACGAGATCGAGTACATCACCACGAAGAACGCGAACAGCAGCGTGATGAAGTCGGCGTAGGACACAAGCCAGCGCTCGTGATTGACGTGTTCTTCCTGATGCCTGCGACGAGCCATGAGGTTATTCCCTTAGTCCATGAAGCCTTGCAGCTTCAACTCGATGGAGCGTGGGTTTTCACCTTCGGCGATCGACAAAATGCCTTCCAACAACATTTCGCGATAACGCGACTGCCGCAACGCGATTGACTTCAACTTGGCCGCCACCGGTAGCAGGATCAGGTTGGCACTGGCCACGCCGTAAATGGTCGCGACGAATGCCACGGCGATGCCGCTACCCAGTTGCGTCGGGTCGGCAAGGTTGCCCATCACGTGGATCAGGCCCATCACCGCGCCGATGATGCCGATGGTCGGCGCGTAGCCGCCCATGCTTTCAAAGACCTTGGCCGCTTCGATGTCGCGGGCTTCCTGGGTGTAGAAATCCACTTCAAGGATGCTGCGGATCGCTTCAGGCTCGGCGCCGTCGACCAGCAATTGCAGGCCTTTGCGCGAGTAGCTGTCGGGTTCGGCATCGGCCACCCCTTCCAGACCGAGCAAACCTTCTTTACGTGCGGTGAGGCTCCAGTTGACCACGCGGTCGATACCGCCGGCCAGGTCCACACGCGGCGGAAAGAAGATCCAGGCGAGGATCTGCATCGCGCGTTTGAACGCGCTCATCGGTGATTGCAGCAGCGCGGCACCGATGGTGCCGCCCAGTACGATCAGCGCCGCCGGGCCGTTGGCCAGCGCACCGAGGTGACCACCTTCAAGGTAGTTACCGCCGATGATGGCGACGAACGCCATGATGATGCCGATAAGGCTTAGAACATCCATCAGATACACGCCTCGACGATGTGCTTGCCGATGTCGTCCAGACCGTAAACCGCGTCAGCGAGATCGGCTTTGACGATGGCCATCGGCATGCCATAGATCACGCAACTGGCTTCGTCCTGCGCCCACACCGAGCTGCCACCCTGCTTGAGCAGACGCGCGCCTTCGCGGCCGTCGGCACCCATGCCGGTCAACACGACCGCCAGAACTTTGTCACCGTAGGATTTCGCGGCGGAACCGAAAGTAATATCCACGCACGGCTTGTAGTTCAGACGCTCATCGCCCGGGAGGATTTTCACCGCGCCACGACCGTCGATCATCATCTGCTTACCACCCGGAGCGAGCAACGCCAGGCCCGGACGCAGGATGTCGCCATCCTCGGCTTCCTTGACGCTGATGCGGCAGAGCTTGTCCAGGCGCTCGGCGAAAGCCTTGGTGAACGCCGCCGGCATGTGCTGGATCAGCACGATCGGTGCCGGGAAGTTCGCCGGCAATTGAGTCAACACTCGTTGCAGGGCTACCGGGCCGCCAGTCGACGTGCCGATGGCAACCAGTTTGTAGGCCTTGCGTTTCGGTGCCGGCGACGAAGCGCTGGCAGCCGGGGCGCGAGCAGGACCAGGCGCGGGTGCCGGACGTGCCGCAGCCGCAGTGCTATGGCTGCTGTGGCTGCTGAAACCCGATGCCGCCGCAGCTGGCGCAGGCGCTGGCGCTGGCGTTGGCGCAGCAACTGGAGCCGGCGAGCTGTAGGCACTGAAACGACGATTACTGCGCGAGATGCTATGAACCTTCTCGCACAGCAGTTGCTTGACCTTCTCCGGGTTACGGGAGATGTCTTCGAAATTTTTCGGCAGGAAATCCACCGCGCCGGCGTCCAGCGCATCGAGGGTTACCCGGGCGCCTTCGTGGGTCAGCGAGGAGAACATCAACACCGGGGTCGGGCAGCGCTGCATGATGTGCCGCACTGCCGTGATGCCGTCCATCATCGGCATCTCGTAGTCCATGGTGATCACGTCCGGCTTGAGGGCCAGGGCCTGATCGATCGCCTCTTTACCGTTGGTTGCCGTGCCGACAACCTGGATGCTCGGATCCGCTGAAAGAATTTCCGAGACGCGGCGGCGGAAAAAACCCGAATCGTCCACCACCAGGACTTTGACTGCCATAAACACTCCATTAGGTGCAGCGGGGCGTTGTCGCCCCGCCGCCCCGGATTCAAATACGCCGTGCGGCGTAACGCTTGAGCATGCTTGGAACATCGAGAATCAGTGCAATGCGGCCGTCACCGGTGATGGTGGCGCCGGACATGCCCGGAGTGCCCTGCAGCATTTTGCCCAATGGCTTGATGACCACTTCTTCCTGGCCAACCAGTTGATCGACGACGAAGCCGATCCGCTGCGTGCCCACCGAAAGGATCACCACATGGCCTTCACGCTGCTCTTCGTGAGCGGCGGAGCTGACCAGCCAGCGCTTGAGGTAGAACAATGGCAGCGCCTTGTCCCGCACGATCACCACTTCCTGACCGTCCACCACGTTGGTGGTCGACAGGTCGAGGTGGAAGATTTCGTTGACGTTGACCAGCGGGAACGCGAACGCCTGATTGCCGAGCATGACCATCAGGGTCGGCATGATCGCCAAGGTCAGCGGCACCTTGATGACGATCTTCGAGCCCTGGCCCTTGGTCGAGTAGATGTTGATCGAACCGTTGAGCTGGGAAATCTTGGTCTTCACCACGTCCATGCCGACACCACGGCCGGACACGTCGGAGATCTCGGTCTTGGTCGAGAACCCCGGGGCGAAAATCAGGTTGTAGCACTCGGTGTCGCTCAGGCGATCAGCAGCGTCCTTGTCCATCACGCCGCGTTTTACCGCAATGGCGCGCAGGACGTTCGGGTCCATGCCCTTACCGTCATCGGAGATCGACAGCAGGATGTGGTCGCCTTCCTGTTCGGCTGCCAGTACCACGCGACCGCCACGGGCCTTGCCCGATGCTTCACGCTCTTCCGGCGACTCGATACCGTGGTCGACGGCGTTGCGCACCAAGTGGACCAGCGGGTCGGCCAGGGCCTCGACAAGGTTTTTGTCGAGGTCGGTTTCTTCGCCGACCAGTTCCAGGTTGATCTCTTTCTTGAGCTGACGCGCCAGGTCGCGAACCAGACGCGGGAAGCGCCCGAAGACCTTCTTGATCGGCTGCATCCGCGTCTTCATCACCGCGGTCTGCAAGTCAGCCGTAACCACGTCGAGGTTCGACACGGCCTTTTGCATGGCTTCGTCGCCGCTGTTGAGGCCCAGGCGCACCAGACGGTTACGCACCAGCACCAACTCGCCGACCATGTTCATGATTTCGTCGAGACGTGCAGTGTCGACCCGCACGGTGGTCTCGGCTTCGCTGGCCGGTTTTTCCGGTGGCGGTGTAGCCGGAGCACGGGCCGGAGCCGGTGCAGCAGCGGCCGCAGGTTTTGGCGCTTCAGCTTTTGGCTCAGGCTTGGCGGCAGGTTTCGGCGCAGCAGCGGCCGGTGCCTTAGCGGCAGGCGTGGCGACTGTCGAAGCGGACCCTGCAGCAGCAGCGCCAACTTCAGTGAACTTGCCTTTGCCGTGCAATTCGTCGAGCAACGATTCGAACTCGTGATCGCTGATCAGATCACTGCCGGCAGCGGCAGCCACCGGAGCGGCAGGCGCAGCAGGTGCCGAAGCAATTGCCGACTCCAGCGCTTCAACAGCGAAGTTGCCTTTGCCGTGCAACTGATCGAGCAGTGCTTCGAATTCGTCGTCAGTGATGTCCGAACTGTCACCGGCAGCAGGTGCTGCAGGTTTGGCCGCAGCCGGCGTAACCGCGTCGGCTGCAAACTGACCTTTACCGTGCAACTGATCGAGCAACGACTCGAATTCAGCGTCGGTAATTTCATCGCTCGCTGCCTCGCCGGCAGTTTGCGCAGGTGCCGCAGCGGCCGGGGCTTCGGCTTCAGCCTTGACGGCGTTCAGCGAGTCCAGCAGTTGTTCAAATTCGTTATCGGTGATGTCGCCCGAATCGCCTTCGACGACCAGCTCTTCGATCATCTCGGCCACTGGCGAAGCCGGGGCTTCATCCGCCGTTTGCGGCTCGGCCAGACGTGCCAGTGCAGCCAGCAGTTCAGGAGTCGCCGCCGTGATCGGTGCACGCTCACGGACTTCGCTGAACATGCTGTTCACCGCGTCCAGTGCTTCGAGGACAACGTCCATCAGTTCTGCATCAACGCGACGCTCACCCTTGCGCAGGATGTCGAACACGTTTTCGGCGATGTGACAGCACTCCACCAGCTCGTTGAGCTGAAGGAAGCCGGCGCCCCCTTTTACAGTGTGAAAACCGCGAAAAATTGCGTTGAGCAGATCTGCGTCATCCGGACGGCTTTCCAGCTCGACCAGTTGTTCGGACAGTTGCTCAAGAATCTCGCCGGCCTCAACCAGGAAATCCTGAAGGATCTCTTCATCGGCGCCGAAGCTCATTAATGGGGTGCTCCTACAGGTCTAAAAACCCAAAAAACCTAAAATTCAAAAACTCTAGAATCCAAGGCTGGATAACAAATCGTCCACATCGTCCTGACCGGACACAACGTCTTCTCGTTTATCGGCATGAATCTGCGGACCTTCACCCTGCGAGAGATGTTTTTGTGGATCTTTTTCTGCAAGCATCGCCGCACGGTCATGTTCGATGCCCGCAAAGCGGTCCACCTGACTGGCCATGAGCACGAGTTTGAGCAAATTGCTTTCGACTTCGGTGACCAGTTGGGTCACACGCTTGATCACTTGACCGGTAAGGTCCTGATAATCCTGAGCCAGCAGGATGTCGTTCAGATTGCTCGACACCGCACGGTTGTCCGTGCTGCTGCGCGACAGAAAACCGTCGACCCGGCGCGCCAGTTCGCGGAACTCTTCAGCCCCGACTTCACGACGCATGAAACGACCCCAATCGGTACTCAAGGCCTGGGCTTCTTCAGCCAGACCATTGACCACCGGCGTGGCGCTTTCCACCAGATCCATGGTGCGGTTGGCCGCGGCCTCTGTCAGCTTGACCACATAGCCCAGGCGTTCGGTGGCGTCGGTGATTTGCGACACTTCCTCGGCCTGCGGCATGTGCGGATCGATCTGGAAGTTAACGATTGCACTGTGCAGTTCGCGTGTGAGCTTGCCCACTTCCTGATACAGGCCGCGGTCACGGGTCTGATTGAGCTCATGGATCAGTTGCACAGCGTCGCCGAACCTGCCTTTTTCAAGGCTCTCGACCAGTTCGACCGCGTGTTTTTTCAGGGTCGATTCGAAATCGCCCTGTGAAGATTCGTTATGCTCCATAGCTCCCCCGCGCGTCATCAGCCGATGCGTTCGAAAATCTTCTCGATTTTGTCTTTCAACGCCTGAGCCGTGAAAGGTTTGACCACGTAGCCGTTCACACCGGCCTGAGCGGCCTCGATGATTTGCTCGCGCTTGGCTTCAGCAGTCACCATCAGCACCGGCAGGTGCTTGAGTTTTTCATCGGCACGCACGTGGCGCAGCAGGTCGATACCGGTCATGCCCGGCATGTTCCAGTCCGTTACCAGAAAGTCGATGCTGCCGCTGTTGAGTACCGGAATGGCGGTAATACCATCGTCGGCCTCGACGGTGTTGGTGAACCCGAGATCGCGCAGCAGGTTCTTGATGATCCGCCGCATCGTTGAGAAGTCATCAACGATGAGGATTTTCATGTCTTTGTTCAATTCGACCTCCAAGCAGTCTTAAACGCGCCCAGCACCTGGACGCGCCACTTCAATCAATCGGCGCAGCACTCGAAGACTGTCTGGAGCACAACAGAGCAAGACCGGTGCCGTTCATCACCGCACCAGCCTCGTTCGCAGTGTCCCCACACTGCCTTCAGCGCGCTCGCCACTCCCCCAAACGCCCCCGCAAACGGGCCGCGCACTGGCTGTGTAACTGGCTGACCCGCGATTCACTGACGCCAAGGACTTCACCGATCTCCTTGAGGTTCAGCTCTTCGTCGTAGTACAGCGCCAACACCAGTCGCTCACGCTCCGGCAAATTGGCAATCGCGTCCGCCAGCGCCGCCTGGAAGCGTTCATCTTCCAGATCGCGTGACGGCTCAAGATGAGCACTGGCGCCATCCTCGTGCAGCCCTTCGTGTTCGCCGTCCTGCAACAGGTCGTCGAAACTGAAGAGGCGGCTGCCCAAGGTGTCATTCAAAATCCCGTAGTAATCGTCGAGACTCAATTGGAGTTCGGCCGCAACCTCGTGATCTTTAGCATCACGGCCGGTTTTAGCTTCAATTGCGCGAATCGCGTCGCTGACCATACGGGTATTGCGGTGAACCGAGCGTGGCGCCCAGTCCCCTTTGCGCACTTCGTCGAGCATCGCGCCGCGGATTCGAATGCCCGCGTACGTTTCGAAACTGGCGCCTTTGCTGGCGTCATATTTGGTCGAGACTTCGAGCAGACCGATCATCCCGGCCTGGATCAGATCCTCGACCTGCACACTCGCCGGCAATCGCGCCAGCAGGTGATAGGCAATGCGTTTTACCAGTGGCGCGTAACGCTCGATCAACTCGTACTGCGCGTCACGTGCCGACTTCTTGTAGTAATTCATACCGCTGGCGGTCATAGCACAGGCCCTGCCGTTTGCTGCACGAGGCGTTCGACGAAAAACTCAAGGTGGCCGCGCGGGTTGGCAGGCAGCGGCCAGGTGTCGACCTTCTGGGCGATCGCCTTGAACGCCAGCGCGCACTTGGAGCGCGGGAAGGCTTCATAGACCGCACGCTGCTTCTGCACGGCCTTGCGCACGCTTTCGTCGTAAGGCACGGCGCCGACGTATTGTAGGGCCACGTCAAGAAAGCGATCCGTGACCTTGGTCAACTTGGCGAACAGGTTGCGACCTTCTTGCGGGCTCTGGGCCATGTTGGCCAGGACGCGGAAGCGGTTCATGCCGTAATCGCGATTGAGCAACTTGATCAGGGCGTAAGCGTCAGTGATGGAAGTCGGCTCGTCGCAGACCACCAACAACACTTCTTGCGCGGCGCGAACAAAACTGACTACCGAGTCACCAATACCCGCAGCGGTGTCGATCACCAAAACGTCGAGATTGTCGCCGATGTCACTGAAGGCCTGAATCAGACCGGCATGTTGCGCCGGGCTGAGGTGAACCATGCTCTGGGTGCCGGACGCAGCGGGCACGATGCGGATCCCGCCCGGGCCTTGCAACAAAACGTCGCGCAGCTCGCAGCGGCCTTCGATCACGTCGGCCAGCGTGCGTTTGGGCGTCAGGCCCAGCAGAACGTCGACGTTCGCCAGCCCCAGATCGGCGTCCAGCAGCATGACCCGACGGCCAAGCTCTGCCAGCGCCAGAGACAAGTTCACTGACACATTAGTCTTGCCGACGCCACCTTTGCCGCCGGTCACCGCGATCACCTGTACGGGATGCATGCTGCCCATGTTATTTCTTTACCTTGTCTTGCATAGACGGAGGCCACATTACTGGCTGCGCGTTCACAACCGGAACAATGCGTGGCAGACCATCGATGTAGGTACAAAAACTGTTCATGAATACCTCAGCCTACCTGCTTGGTCGGGCTGTGATAGATATCAGCGAACATGTCAGCCATGGCTTCTTCGCTGGGTTCTTCCTGCATTTGCACGCTGACGGCGCGGCTGACCAGTTGATGACGGCGCGGCAGATGCAAATCATCCGGAATCCGTGGGCCATCGGTCAGGTACGCGACCGGCAATTCATGACTGATCGCCAGGCTCAACACTTCGCCAAGGCTGGCCGTTTCATCCAGTTTAGTCAGGATGCACCCGGCGAGCCCGCAACGCTTGTAACTGTGATAAGCGGCGGTTAGAACCTGTTTCTGGCTGGTGGTTGCCAAGACCAGATAATTTTTTGAACGAATGCCACGGCCGGCCAGGCTTTCGAGCTGCATGCGCAGGGCCGGATCGCTGGCTTGCAGGCCGGCGGTATCGATCAGCACCACGCGTTTGCGCAGCAGCGGGTCCAACGCCTGAACCAGCGACTGGCCCGGATCGACGTGCGTCACCGGCACGTTGAGAATCCGGCCCAGCGTCTTCAGTTGTTCCTGAGCACCAATGCGGAAACTGTCCATGCTCACCAGCGCAACATTCTGCGCCCCGTACTTGAGCACATAGCGCGCAGCAAGCTTGGCCAGCGTGGTGGTCTTGCCCATGCCGGCAGGGCCGACCATCGCAATCACACCGCCCTCTTCCAGAGGCTCGACTTCCGGTACGGCGATCATCCGCGCCAGGTGCGCCAGCAACATGCGCCAGGCCTGACGAGGTTCTTCGATATCAGTGATCATCGCCAGCAAGTCGCGCGACAACGGGCCGGACAGACCGATCCGTTGCAGACGGCGATACAGGTTGGCTTGTGCCGGACGGCTGCCCTGAAGCTGATTCCAGGCCAGGGTGCCGAGCTGGACTTCCATCAGCTCGCGCAGGCTGTTCAATTCAAAACGCATCGAATCCAGTGCACGCGGATCCACACCGCCAGACGCTTGCGCAGGGGCCGGAGCCGGACGCGCCGGGGCCGCGTAAGTCGGTTCGCTCAAAGGCTCGGCAGCGGTCAGCGGCAGGCCGGCGGTCAACGGCAGCCCGGCAAAGATCTGGCGATTGCTATTGCCGTCAGCTTCGCCACGCAGGCTCAACTCGGCCTGGGCGGTGACGATGCGCGACTGGGTCTTGCGCAGTTCATCCTCGAGTTCCATGTTCGGAACCCGTGGCGCCAGCGCCGACAGCTTGTAATCCAGCGCCGCCGTCAGCTCGACGCCGCCGGCAATGCGGCGGTTGCCAATGATGGCGGCATCAGCGCCCAGCTCATCACGAACCAGCTTCATGGCCTGACGCATATCGGCGGCGAAAAAACGCTTAACTTGCATAAACCACTACCTCAGCCGTTGGGCCCTACTGTCGCAACGATCGTCACTTGCTTGTTGTCCGGGATTTCCTGGTAGGCCAGCACGTGCAGCCCCGGAACTGCGAGGCGACCGAAGCGCGAAAGCATCGCGCGAATCGGGCCTGCTACCAACAGGATCACCGGCTGACCTTGCATTTCCTGACGCTGCGCCGCTTCGATGAGCGACCGTTGCAGCTTCTCGGCCATGCTTGGCTCCAGCAGAACGCCCTCTTCCGAGCCTTGTCCTGCCTTCTGCAGACTATTGAGCAATATCTGTTCCAACCTTGGCTCCAGAGTGATAACTGGCAGCTCAGACTCAGTGCCTACAATGCTTTGGACGATGGCGCGGGATACGCCGACCCGCACAGCGGCCACCAACGCGGCGGTATCTTGACTCTTCGCGGCGTTGTTAGCGATAGCTTCGGCAATGCTGCGGATATCGCGTACCGGCACGTGTTCGGCCAACAACGCTTGCAGCACCTTGAGCAACTGCGACAACGACACCACGCCCGGCACCAGCTCTTCCGCCAGTTTCGGTGAGCTTTTGGCCAGCAATTGCATGAGTTGCTGCACTTCCTCGTGGCCAATCAGCTCACTGGAATGCTTGTACAGAATCTGGTTCAAGTGGGTCGCAACCACAGTGCTCGCATCCACTACGGTGTAACCGAGGGATTGCGCCTGCGCCCGTTGGCTGATTTCGATCCACACCGCTTCCAGACCGAAAGCCGGATCTTTGGCGTTGATGCCGTTGAGTGTGCCGTAGACCTGGCCCGGGTTGATCGCCAGTTCGCGATCCGGGTAGATCTCGGCTTCAGCGAGGATCACGCCCATCAGGGTCAGGCGATAGGCGCTAGGCGCCAGATCGAGGTTGTCACGAATGTGCACAGTGGGCATCAGGAAGCCCAGATCCTGCGAGAGCTTCTTGCGCACGCCCTTGATCCGCGCCAGCAGTTGCCCACCCTGATTGCGGTCCACCAACGGGATCAGGCGATAACCGACTTCCAGGCCGATCATGTCAATCGGGGTCACGTCGTCCCAGCCAAGCTCCTTGGTTTCCATGGCGCGGGCTGGCGACGGCAGCAGCTCCTGCTGACGCTTGACCTCTTGCAGCGCCTGCACCTTGACGACGTTTTGCTTCTTCCAGAACAGATACGCGCCACCGGCGGCCAGCGCAGCCATGCTCAGGAACGAGAAGTGCGGCATGCCCGGCACCAGGCCCATGACCGCCATCAAACCAGCAGCCACCGCCAGCGCTTTCGGCGAAGCGAACATCTGACGGTTGATCTGTTTGCCCATGTCTTCCGAACCGGAAGCACGGGTTACCATGATCGCCGCTGCTGTTGATAACAACAGTGATGGCAATTGCGCCACCAAACCGTCACCGATGGTCAGCAAGGCGTAAACCTTGCCGGCGTCGGCGAAGGTCATGTTGTGCTGAAAGATGCCGACAGCCATGCCGCCGATGAGGTTGATGAACAGAATCAGCAGGCCGGCGATGGCGTCACCACGGACGAATTTGCTGGCACCGTCCATCGAACCGTAGAACTCGGCCTCCTGGGCGACTTCCTGACGGCGCGACTTGGCCTGATTCTGGTCGATCAGACCCGCGTTGAGGTCGGCGTCGATCGCCATTTGTTTGCCGGGCATCGCGTCGAGGGTGAAGCGCGCGCTCACCTCGGAAATCCGCCCGGCACCCTTGGTCACCACGACGAAGTTGATGATCATCAGGATCGCGAAGACCACGATACCGACCACGTAGTTACCGCCGATCACCACTTCACCGAAGGCCTGAATCACCTTACCGGCAGCAGCGTGGCCGTCCTGACCGTGGAGCATCACCACCCGCGTCGATGCCACGTTCAACGCCAGCCGCAACAGGGTCGCGACCAGCAGAATCGTCGGGAACACCGCAAAATCCAGCGGCCGCAGCGCGTAAACGCAGACCAACAGGACGACAATCGACAACGCAATGTTGAACGTGAAGAACACGTCCAGCAGGAACGGCGGGATCGGCAGCATCATCATGGCCAGCATGACCAGCAGCAACAATGGCACGCCCAGATTGCCTCGACTGAGGTCGGCAACATTAGTGCGTGCGGTGTTGAATAACTGAGAGCGATCCACCGGTTTTCCCCGTTCCTTTAAAGCAAACTTTTGACGCCCAGAGCGGGCTCACGGCGGCTATTGCAAGAAGCCTTCCAACTTTTGCGATTGATTGAAACAGAGAGGGAGGTGTACGCGACCACTGTAGGCCTTCGCCTGCTCGCGACGAGGACTTTTCAGTCAATGCATTTACATCAGACAGACCGCTATCGCGAGCAGGCGAAGGCCTACAGGGGACCGCATTGCAGATGTCAGATTGAAATGCCTTCCAAACTGTGGGAGCGAGCCTGCTCGCGAAGGGGCCAGTGAAGTCGGCGCAAATCGCCTTTTAAACTCAGGTGTTTAAAAGACACTTTCAGACACGCCTTCCAGGCTACAAATTCTTGCGCCATTGCCTACAGCTACGCCAGAATCCGCCGGCTTGTGCGCTTTGGGGTCGGGTTCTATTGTGGTCCGGTCGCTGACGAATCAGCGATCGGGTTTAGCGACCCGGATCAGATTAAAGGTGCATCAGCGTCCCAGGCTTCGTTGCGGATCTGTATTTTCGCGATTTCGTCATGGTGGCTGTATGCGGGAGACCTTCGGGTCTGCCGGGTGCCTTTGACCGGTTCGCTAACCTGCGTACAGCCGCCACCCTCCCTGTTTAGCGACAGGTTGTAGCGGCTCCACTTCAAAGGAGCTTCACCATGATCAAACCAACACCCAACCCGCCCGAAACCGACTCCACCTCGCCCTACGAATCCCTCGACTCAAAAAAACTCCACGAAGCCGCCGACCGCGCGCTCGATCACTACCTCTGCCCGCCCGGCTCCACCCCACCGCCCCGTAGAACCCGCAGAATGTACGCCGCTACCGCAGACTTCAAAAACGAGGAATTGCTGGCCGATGCCTGCGAAACCCTCGCCTCGGCAAAAACAATCGCCAATGACTTCGCCCATCTCATACCCGCGTCGCAGCGCAGGACGCTGCTGGGGATCGCACAACTGATCATGCTCGGGGAGTTGGCGGTGAACCGGGTGCTGGACAATCTGCAATTGCCGGACTGACGACAGCGCGCTGAACACCCGCTGAATTTTCGATGTCAATTCCGGCCTGCAAGATCAACAGATCGCAGCCTTCGGCAGTTCCTACAGGGGTTCATCGCAACTGTAGGAGTTGCCGGAGACTGCGATCTTTTTTGCTTCAAACGCTTGTTACTGCGCCGTCAAAATCTGGCCGGGAGCAATATTACCGAAGCTGAGTTGCCGGCTATTGATGTATCGCGTCCCCCTGAACATCTGCAGACCTTCAACCTCAACCTGATCCTCATGGGCGTACATCAACACGACCTTGGTTTCCGGCGCCATCCCCCAAGACTCCTTCGCATGACCTTCCAGCAGATTGAGCGCCCATTGAAAGCGAATGACCGGCAAATCCTCGATTTCAATTTGACGAGCCTGGTCCAGCAACCGGAAGTCATGTTGTGCGGTAACTCGCAGCTTGCGCTCGACAATGCCAAACACTGGCTTGCCGTAGCGCATCTCCAGATCATTGGTGGCGGCCCACTGATCCATGTAGTTGCCTGGCGAGGTGAACAGTTCGAACAAGGCTTCGTTATCGCGAATATTGCCCGCCGAGGAAAAGAGGTAGTTATAGGAATAGTGATAAGCCAGGCCGTCCAGCTCAGGTCGAATCGCATTGACCGGGCTATTCAGATAACCCGGACTGTAAACATTGGCCATTTGCACGAAGTGGGTGAAGTCCAGATCCATATCGAAGGACACCGTGTAACGAATGGCCCGCTCCTCGGGACGCTGCTCCAGTCGCCCTGACACATATTCCAGTGTCATGCCCTCAAGCTTTCTGTAGATACGTTCTGCCATGATTGCGCCCTCTGCGTTACGGGAGAATTCCCGAACACATGTGAACGCCACCACAGCTCGGCGTCTACTGTCAGAACTGACAGGAAAGCCCGACTTTCAGACAGACGGCATCAAGAATCGCGCCGCAGATCCGGCGGAATCGGCAAATCGTCCTTGAGCGGATCCGGACGCTTGCCCTTGCCGGCGCGATGTTGGCGGATCTGATAGACGTAGGCCAAGACCTGGGCTACCGCCAAGTACAGCCCACCGGGGATTTCCTCATCAAGTTCGGTGGAGTAGTAGATCGAACGCGCCAGCGCTGGCGACTCGAGGAGCATGACGTTGTTGGCCACGGCGATTTCGCGAATCTTCAACGCCAGGAAATCGCTGCCTTTGGCCAGCAGCAATGGCGCCCCCCCCTTCTCGGCGTCGTATTTGAGTGCCACCGCGTAGTGGGTCGGGTTGGTGATGATCACGTCGGCATCGGGAATCGCCGCCATCATCCGCCGCTGGGACATTTCGCGCTGGGTCTGGCGGATGCGCTGCTTGACCTCCGGCCGCCCCTCTTGATCCTTGTGCTCGTCACGCACTTCCTGCTTGGTCATCTTGAGCTTTTTCATGCTCTCCCAGATCTGCACCGGGACGTCGACCGCCGCGATCAGGATCAACCCGCAGGCCATCCACAACGTGCTCCAACCCACCAGCAACACGCTGTGAATAATGGCTTGGTCCAGCGGCTCATGGGCGATACGCAGCAAGTCGTCGACATCGGCAGACAACACCACCAGCGCCACGGCCAGCACGATGAAAAATTTGGCCAACGCCTTCAGCAACTCGACGATGGCTTTCATCGAAAACATGCGCTTGAGGCCCGCGCCGGGGTTCATCCGGCTGAATTTGGGTGCCATGGTGCCGGCGGAAAACAACCAACCGCCGAGGGCAATCGGACCCAACAGCGCGGCCAGCAACAGGGTAATCATGATCGGCTGAATCGCCACCAGCGCGAGCTTGCCGGAATGCATCAGAAAAGTACCCATGGAGCGCTGATCCATGATCACTTCGCGCGGCAGCGAGAAGTTCATGCGCATCAAATCCATCAAGTCCTGCGCCAGCATGCCGCCAAACACCAGCAGAGCACCGGCACCGGCCAGCATCACGGCCAGGGTGTTGAGCTCTTTGGAGCGCGCGACTTCACCTTTTTCGCGGGAGTCCTTTTTGCGCTTCTCCGTGGGGTCTTCTGTTTTGTCCTGACCGCTTTCGCTCTCAGCCATGACTCAGCGCGCCTGTGCCAGTTCGCGTAAAAACTGCAAGGCCTCGGTGGCCAGCGGTTGATACTGATTGAGAATGTCCGCCAGGCCGACCCAGACGATGAAGAGGCCGAGCACCAAGGTCAGCGGAAAACCGATGGAGAAGATGTTCAACTGCGGCGCCGCGCGGGTCATCACACCAAAGGCGATGTTGACCACCAGCAACGCCGTGATCGCCGGCAGCACCAGCAATAATGCTGCGCCGAGCACCCAGCCGAGTTTGCCGGCGAGCTCCCAATAGTGTGTCGTCATGAAGCCGCTGCCAACGGGCAACGTGGTGAAGCTTTCCGTGAGGACTTCGAACACCACCAGATGGCCGTTCATCGCCAAGAACAGCAGGGTCACCAGCATGGTGAAGAACTGCCCGATCACCGCCACCGACACACCGTTGGTAGGGTCGACCATCGAGGCAAAGCCCATACCCATCTGGATCGCGACAATTTGCCCCGCCACCACGAACGCCTGAAAGAACAGCTGCAAGGAAAACCCCAGCACCGCGCCAATCAGGATCTGCTCGCCAATCAGCAGCAACCCGCTCAGATCCAGCGCATTGACCGGTGGCATCGGTGGCAGATTGGGCGCAATCACCACCGTGATCGCCAACGCGAAATACAAACGAATACGCTTGGGCACCAGCGTCGTGCCGAACACCGGCATGACCATCAGCACCGCACCTACGCGAAACAACGGCAACATGAACGTCGCCACCCAGGTACTGATCTGGGTGTCGGTCAGCTGAAGCAGCGATTGCATGGCTTAGCCGATGACCATCGGAATGTTGTGATACAGCTGAATGATGTATTCCATGAAAGTCTGCACCAGCCACGGGCCGGCGACGATCAGGGTGACCAGCATCACCAGCAGACGCGGGAGAAAGCTCAGGGTCTGTTCGTTGATCTGCGTCGCGGCCTGGAACATCGCCACCAGCAGACCGACCAGCAGACTCGGAATCACCAGCACCGCAACCATCATGGTCGTCAGCCACAGTGCTTCGCGAAAGATGTCGACCGCGACTTCCGGCGTCATGGCGAGACACCTCCAAAACTGCTGGCCAGCGTACCGATGATCAGTGCCCAGCCATCCACCAGCACGAACAGCATGATTTTGAACGGCAGGGAAATGATCAGCGGCGAGAGCATCATCATACCCATCGCCATCAGCACACTGGCCACGACCAGGTCGATGATCAGGAACGGAATGAAGATCATGAAACCGATCTGGAAGGCGGTTTTGAGCTCGGAAGTCACAAACGCCGGCACCAGAATCGTCAGCGGCGCCTGATCCGGGGTGGCAATGTCGGTACGCTTTGACAAGCGCATGAACAGCTCAAGATCGCTGGAGCGAGTCTGTGCGAGCATGAAATCCTTGATCGGCACCTGGGCCTTTTCCACTGCTTGCTGAGCGGTGAGTTTTTCCGCCAGATACGGCTGCAAGGCATCGTTGTTCACCCGGTCGAACACCGGCGCCATGATGAACAGGGTCAGGAACAGCGCCATACCGGTGAGGATCTGGTTCGACGGGGTCTGCTGCAAGCCAAGAGCCTGACGCAGGATCGAGAAGACAATGATGATCCGGGTAAAACTGGTCATCAGCATGACGAACGCCGGGATGAAACTCAGCGCCGTCATGATCAGCAGAATCTGCAGGCTGACCGAATACTCCTGCGCGCCATCGGCGTTGGTGCCCAGCGTGATCGCCGGGATCGACAACGGATCGGCGGCGAATGCCAGCGGCGCAGCCAGCAACAGGGCCAGCGTCAAGACGATGCGTAGCGCACCCATTACTTCTTATCCTTCTGATCCTTGCCGAGAATCTTCAGCAGTTGCTGGGCAAATTCCGGGGTCGCTTTCTCGGTCGTGGTCGGCACTGGCACCGGCTCCTTCAGCACGTGCAGCGCAGTGATGGTGCCGGGGCTCAAGCCGAGCAGAATCTGCTCGTTGCCGACCTGAACCAGCATCAACCGGTCACGCGGACCGAGCGCGCGGGAACCGATCAGCTCGATCACCTGCCCCTTGCCCGCCGGCCCTGCCTGTTGCACACGGCGCAGTAACCAGGCGAGGAAGAAGATCAAGCCCAAGACCACCAGCAGGCCCAGCACCAGTTGCGTCAATTGCCCGGCCACGCCGCTGCTGACCATTGGCGCGGCAGCAGCAGGCGCGGCGGCGCTGGTAACCGGCTCGGCGGCCAGCACGCCCAAAGGCAATGCCAGTAGAACCCAGAGAAACCTTTTCACTCAGCGCAGCTTCTTGATGCGTTCGCTTGGGCTGATCACGTCGGTCAGGCGGATGCCGAACTTCTCGTTGACCACGACCACTTCGCCGTGAGCGATCAGCGTGCCGTTGACCAGTACGTCCAGCGGCTCACCGGCCAGACGATCAAGCTCGATCACCGAACCCTGGTTCAGTTGCAGCAGGTTGCGGATGTTGATGTCGGTGCTGCCCACTTCCATCGAGATGGACACCGGGATGTCGAGGATCACGTCAAGGTTCGGACCGTCCAGCGTTACCGGATCGTTGCTCTTCGGCACGCTGCCGAACTCTTCCATCGGCAGACGGTTGGAGCCCGACGCACCGGCGTCGGCCGCCAGCAGCGCATCGATGTCGGCCTGGCCGTCACCGGTTTCTTCCAGGGCCGCAGCCCATTCATCGGCCAGTGCCTGATCGTCCTGGGCGTTCATATCGTCGTTCATCATTTGTCCTCGGCGGGCAACAATTCAGCTAAATGTGTGGGGGTGAGAGCGCCGCTTCAGCGACGCTCGATCGGCTCGATCACCTGCAACGCGAGGTTGCCTTTGTGCGAGCCCATCTTGACCTTGAAGGCCGGCACGCCGTTGGCGCGCATGATCATGTCTTCCGGCATCTCGACCGGGATCACATCCCCCGGCTGCATGTGCAGGATATCGCGCAGTTTCAACTGGCGGCGGGCCACGGTGGCGCCGATCGGTACGTCGACATCGAGCACGTCCTGACGCAGGGCGTTGACCCAGCGCTCGTCCTGATCGTCGAGGTCCGACTGGAAACCGGCGTCGAGCATCTCGCGCACCGGCTCGATCATCGAATACGGCATGGTCACGTGCAGATCGCCGCCACCGCCGTCGAGTTCGATGTGGAATGTCGACACGACAATCGCTTCGCTCGGGCCGACGATGTTGGCCATGGCAGGGTTTACTTCCGAGTTGATGTACTCGAAATTGACCTCCATGATCGCCTGCCAGGCTTCCTTCAAATCGACGAAGGCCTGCTCCAGCACCATGCGCACTACGCGAAGTTCGGTCGGGGTGAACTCACGCCCTTCGATCTTGGCGTGACGGCCGTCGCCGCCGAAGAAGTTGTCCACCAGCTTGAACACCAGTTTGGCGTCGAGGATGAACAGAGCGGTGCCGCGCAACGGTTTGATCTTGACCAGGTTGAGGCTGGTCGGCACGTACAGCGAGTGCACGTATTCGCCGAACTTCATCACCTGTACGCCACCGACGGCAACGTCCGCCGAGCGGCGCAGCATGTTGAACATGCTGATGCGGGTGTAACGGGCAAAACGCTCGTTGATCATTTCCAGAGTCGGCATGCGTCCACGGACGATGCGATCCTGGCTGGTCAGGTCGTAGCTTTTGACACTGCCGGGTTCGGCAGCGTTATCGGTCTGTACCAGACCATCGTCGACGCCATGCAACAGCGCGTCGATTTCATCCTGGGACAGCAGATCCTGCACGGCCATGTCGTGTTCCTACTGCAATACGAAATTAGTGAAAAGCAACTGTTCGATCACCACTTTGCCCAGCTCTTTCTGCGCCACTTCCTGCACACTCGCTGTGGCCTTCTGGCGCAACATCTCCTGCCCGACCGGGGTCGCCAACGTGGCGAAATCCTGACCGGAGAAGAGCATCACCAGGTTGTTGCGGATCACCGGCATGTGCACTTTGAGCGCTTCCAGATCAGCCTGATTACGCGCCAGCATGGTGATGCTCACCTGCATGTAGCGCTGACGGCCGTTCTGGTTGTAGTTGGCGACAAATGCCGGTGCCATCGGTTCGAAAATCGCCGGCTGCTTGCCGACCGGCGCAGCATCTGCGGCCTCGGCAGGCTTGCTCTGGGCACTGTGCATGAAGAACCAGGTCGCCCCCACGGATGCGCCAATGGCCAACAGCAACGCCAGCACGATCACGATGATCAGCTTGAGTTTGCCTTTGGTCGCGGGGTCTTTTACTGCTGCTGTTTCGCTCTTCGCCATGCCAATAATCCGTCACTATTCGGGTTTTCACAGTCGCACGGCAAGGCAAGAGCAAGTGTTATGCCAGAAGTGTCGGCGCGTTGGAGGAGTGGGATGGGTGAATCGATGCAAGCCCTGTGGGAGCTGGCTTGCCAGCTCCCACAGGTTTTCGCGGCGCGTTTGATCAGGCGTAGAAATCGACGGCGCTGGTGCCGATCACGCTGGTGGTTTGAGCAGCCGCTTCAGCAATGGCGGCAGGTGCCAATTCTTCATCTGCCGAATCCAGTCGACCACCCGCAGCGCTGGTACGTCCACCCTGCCCCTGCTGCTCCTGCCCTTGCTGACCCTGCCAGCCACGGTTCTGGTCAGAGACATTGACGTCGACCTGCCCCATGCCTTGCTGGGTGAACATGTCACGCAGGCGATGCATCTGGCTGTCGAGTGCTTCACGCACGCTTGGATGCGCGCTCATGAACGTCACCTGAGTCTGCTGGTCCGGAACCATGTTCACGCGAATATCCAGACGCCCCAACTCGGCCGGCTGCAACTGAATGTCAGCCGCTTTCAGACTGGTACTCGACAGATACATGACGCGGTTGACCACTTCCTCTGTCCAGCCGCTTTGATTCATGGCGATCGGCTGATTCACCGGCACAGCGTTCGCGGTCTTCGGCGTCGCGGCTTGAGTCAGCGCCGCCAGACGGTTGGCGAAGTCATCCACGCGGGTGTCGCTGGTGGCGGATTTCAAGTCTTTCAGACCGTCATCGATCAATCCGCTGAAAGCTTTCTCGCCACCCTGACTGGTGCTGTCCTTGTCGGCCTGCACGTCTAGCATGCTCGCCATGCCAGCGGCGAAGTTCTGTGCCGAGGTCAATTCGCCATCGGCCTGGGTCTGGGCGGGTGAAGCTTTCGGCTGGGCCTGACTGGCGGCGGAAATGTGCCCGCCCTGCTCCATGGCCATGCGCACGGCAGGCAAAGCATCGAGGGGATCGGCCGAAGGATCGAAATCGCTGTCGGTCGTGGGCGCAGGCTCCTTGGCGACACTCGGCAACACGGCCAGCGCGGGAGTTTCGGTTTTTGGCTCGGCAGCCGTTTCGACAACCGGGACCGCCTCGACCGGCGTGGTCACAACCGGCTGAACGGCTTCTGCCAACGCCGGCTCCAGCGTCGGGTCAACCGGAGCGGCATCGGCCACCGGGGTCTCTGACGTATCAGCGGTATCGTCGCTGGTGGCGGTCTTGTCGTCGGTCGATGCCGGCTTGTCGGCAGGCAAGGCATTGCCGCTATCGGCAACTGCTGGCTGCGTATTGGCCGGTTGATCCTTGCCGACATCTTTCTTGCCACTGTTGTCGGCGACCTTGTCGCGCGCCGATTTCAAAGGACTGTCTGCCGTCACGGCAGACTTGCCCGGCCCTTGATCGGCAAACACCTGAGCGAAGCTTGAGGCCTTGTCCCCGGCGTCTGCGGCCATTGCCGACGTTTTGGTCGAGGCGGCTTGCGCCTTGGCCTGAGCGGCGGTCTGAAGAAGAATGTTAGGGGTCGCAGGCATGAAACGGTCTCCGCTGCACTGGGATCGTAGGTACAGTTGGCGAAGTTAATTGCAAGTACCGGGCCAGTTTTGCCCGACGACTCAGAAAAGCGCCGGACGGCGGAAATCAGTGTATGTGAGCATGCTGCCGCTCGTCTTCGTAGACAGGGAGAACCTGTTCAAACTCGCCGCTGATGTCGGCGACGAGCTGGGCAATTTCCGAGTGACTTTTATATTTGGCTTCGGCTTCCAGCTCGTGGCACAACTCGGCCAGCCGAATAGCGCCCATGTTGCTGGCGCTCCCCTTGAAGCTGTGGGCAACGTCCGCTAACGCCTTGGCATCGACAGTTTTCTGAAGCTCGCCCAAGCGGGCTCTGGAATCGCTCAGGAACGTATCCAGCAACTCCGGATAACCATCTTCCATGACGTCGCGCAATGCGCTCAGTGTGTCGCGATCCACGTGTTGGTCAGTCACTTGCTCACTCCTTGATCAAGAATTGCGCGGATTATGCCTCAACCTCCCAGAAAAACTCCACGTGGGCACTACGACCTTCGTCCGACCAACTGGCGTTATGCCCCAATTGCCGGACCAGGCTGACCCCGCGCCCCGACAAACGGACACCGTCCAGCGGCCGTTCCATCACCCGTCCCACATCGAATCCTTTGCCGCTGTCGTCGACACGAATGCCCAGACAACCGCCCTCGCCTTGCGGCTTCACCTGCAAATGTACGCGCACATAGCCGTCCTGCAAGGCCTCCAGACGTGTGTTGCGCTGCTCATAGTAGCGGGCGAATCCCGCAGCATCGCGCTTGAGGCTGGAATCGAGCCCCAACACGCCGTGCTCCAGCGCATTGGAATACAACTCGGCGAGCACGCTATACAGCGCGCCGCTTTGCGCACGCAACCCATGCACCTCCTGGAGCACCTGCAACAAATACGGCAACGGATTGAAACGCTTGAGCGTGGCACCACGAAACTCAAAGCTCACCGACCAGTCCAGCGGGGACGACTGGCCGCTGTCGGAGTACACCGGCACCGCCGGATTGACCTGCGTCGGCTCCAGCAGGCTCACCTCGACCATGCTCACATCGTCGCGCGCCTCACCGCGAAAATGCCGCAGCGCCTGCTCGATGTCCTCGAACAGGCAATCCGGCTCGCGATTGGCGGCAAACACCTGTTGCAAGCGTTCAACGCCGAACAATTGATCGCTGGCATTGCTGGTGTCGATCACCCCGTCGGACAACAGAAAGACCCGATCACCGACGGCCATCGGATAGACCTGAGTACAGTCATCAAATGCCTGCGGACTCAACACACCCAACGGCAGATGCCGTGCAGTCAACGGCATGCGCTCACCGCTGGCGATCCGATGCAGATAGCCGTCAGGCATGCCGCCGTTCCACACCTCGACTGAACGTCTTTGAGCGCTCAGGCACAACAGGGTTGCGCAGCAAAACATGTCCACCGGCAAGATGCGCTTGAGCTTGGCGTTCATCTCGCGCAGGGTTTCAGCCAGGCCGTAACCCTTGGCCGTCATGCCGTAGAACACTTCGGCCAGCGGCATCGCCCCGACCGCAGCCGGCAAGCCATGACCGGTGAAATCGCCGAGCAGTACATGCATGTCCCCCGCTGGCGTGTACGCCGCCAGCAGCAGATCACCGTTGAACAGCGCATAGGGCGATTGCAGATAGCGGATATTCGCCGCGCTCAGACAGCCGGAATGCGCGACCTTGTCGAACACGGCTTTGGCGACGCGTTGTTCGTTCAGCAGGTAATCGTGATGTTTGGCGATCAGATCGCGCTGCTGCAGCACGGTCGCCTGCAGGCGGCGCAAGCGATCCATCGCCTTGATTTTGGCGGCAAGGATCACTTGATTGTAGGGCTTCGCCAGAAAGTCGTCGCCACCGGCCTCCAGACAACGGGCCAGCGCTTCGCTTTCGGTCAGCGAGGTGAGGAAGATGATCGGCACCAGCGTCTCGCCCGCCAGCGCCTTGATCTGCCGCGCCGCCTCGAAACCATCCATCACCGGCATCATCGCGTCCATCAGGACAAGGTGGGGTTGTTGGCGGCGGAAGACGTCGACCGCCTCGGAACCATTGGCCGCCGTCAGGACTTCATGGCCCTGACGACGGACGATGGTTGAGAGCAGCAGCCGGTCGGCGGCGCTGTCTTCGGCGATCAGGATCGTCAGCGGCTCGGCTTCAGCCTGCATTGCGTTTATGCCACGTCGAAAATTTGTTCGAAGTTCGAGATCGCAAGAATCTTGCGTACGTCGGCATTCGCATGGGTCAAGGTGATTTCGGCATTTTCGCCGCCCGCATGATCACGCAATAACAACAGCATGCCGAGCGCGGAACTGTCGAGGTACGTGGCGTCTTTCAAATCCACTTCAATGGACCCGGGTTTCGGTGTCAGATGCTCGTAGGACTCCCGAAACTCCTGATGCTTGGCGAAATCGAATCGCCCTTTGACCGAAATCGTCAGTTTTTTCCCATCCTGAGAGACTTCTGTAACGACTGACATTGACTGGCTTCCTTGTCATTGAAGAACGTGTACAAGGTTTAGCACTTGGACAGGGTTGGGGCAAGGTTGGAAGCCAGATCAAAACGGATCGTGTCGAGGCAAACGCTGAGACAACTCATCCAATAATTTCTGCTCGCGCTTGTCTTCGAGGCGCTGAGCCTCGTCGCGATAACGCTGCACCAGTTTGCGCAACCCCTCGACACGAGCGAACGCTTGCTGCCAAGCCTCCCGCGCCTTGTCCAGGTTGTTCTGGTGCCAGACCAGGCTTTGGCGTTGCTGATCGACGGCGGTGTCGAGTTGTGCCAGAAAGCCCTGAAAGCCGAGCAGCCATTGGCCGCTGACGCCGGTGCTGCCGCGCACGATCCACTGTTGCGAATAATCCAGACGAAAGGCGTGCAAGTCAGCGAGTTTGCTTTCGGCCACTTTGACCTGCCCCTGGAAATACCCGAGGCGTTGCACGGCGGCTTTTTCGGCCTTCTCGGCCATGTCCACCACCGGCACCAGACGCGCGGCTCGACTCTGGGCCATGGCGAGTTAGCCGCCAGGAGCCGGAGCAAAGATCGAGGCCAGCTGATTTGCACTGGCGCCCATGTTGATGTTGTCGTTCAAGCCCTGACGCAGGTACATCGACATCGTCGGTTGCAGCTGGATCGCGGTGTCGGTTTCCCGGTCACCACCGGCCACATAAGCACCGACACTGATCAGGTCGCGACTCTGCTGATAGCGCGACCAGTACTGCTTGAACATCTGCGCATGGTTCATGTGCTTGATGCCGACCACCGCCGGCATCACCCGGCTGATCGACGCTTCGATATCGATGGCCGGATAGTGACCTTCCTCGGCCAGACGCCGCGACAGCACGATGTGACCATCGAGCACACCCCGCGCCGAGTCGGCGATCGGGTCCTGCTGATCATCGCCTTCGGACAACACGGTGTAGAACGCGGTAATCGAACCCCCGCCCTTCTCGGCATTACCGGCGCGCTCCACCAGTTTCGGCAGTTTGGCGAACACCGATGGCGGATAACCCTTGGTCGCCGGTGGTTCGCCGATGGCCAAAGCGATTTCCCGCTGGGCCTGGGCGAAACGGGTCAACGAATCCATCAGCAACAGGACGTTTTTGCCCTTGTCGCGGAAATACTCGGCAATGCGCGTGCAGTACATCGCCGCGCGCAGACGCATCAGCGGCGCATCGTCCGCCGGGGACGCCACCACCACTGAACGCTTAAGGCCTTCTTCACCGAGGATGTGTTCGATGAATTCCTTAACTTCTCGACCCCGCTCACCGATCAGACCAACGACGATAATGTCGGCCTCGGTAAAGCGAGTCATCATGCCCAGCAACACGGATTTACCGACACCGGTACCGGCGAACAGACCGAGACGCTGGCCACGCCCGACCGTCAACAAACCGTTGATGCAACGGATGCCGACGTCCAGCGGTACGCTGATCGGATCACGGTTGAGCGGGTTGATTGTCGGGCCGTCCATCGGCACCCAGTCTTCGGCTTTCATGCCGCCCTTGCCGTCCAGCGCGCGACCGGCGCCATCGAGTACACGACCGAGCATGCTCATGCCCATCGGCAGGCGACCGGTATCGGCCAACGGCACCACGCGGGCGCCCGGGGCAATACCGGCGACGCTGCCGACCGGCATCAGAAAGACTTTACTGCCCGAGAAGCCCATGACTTCCGCTTCCACCTGCGAGGGGTGATAGCTGTCGTCGTTGATCACCAGGCAGCGCGTACCCATGGCTGCGCGCAGGCCTTCGGCTTCGAGAGTGAGGCCGACCATGCGCAGCAGGCGACCTTCGAGAATCGGCGCGCCAGCCATTTCTGTGGCTTCGGCATAGGTGCTGAGGCGCTTGGCGAAGCTGGTGCGTTCAAGGCGCATCGGGTTCGTCCGCGAGCGGCTCGTCAGGGATGGCGGCCGATTTGGATTCTTCGGGGATATCCAGACTCAGATCCGCTGCAGCCGGGTGCAGGGCCTGTTCGTGCAACTGGTCGAACAGCTTGTCCATGACCTGAGTGACGCGGGTTTCAATGCTCGCGTCGATGCGGCTGTGCGCAGTTTCAACCCGGCAACCGCCCGGCAGCAAGGACTCGTCTTCGACGATGCGCCAGCTTTCCTCATGACGTTCACGCAGGGCTTTGGCCTGTTCGAAGTCCTGCGGATTGACGTACAAACGCACATTGTCGACGCCCAGCGGCAACAGCTTGAGGGCGTCGCGCATGACATGTTCGATCTGGCTGGAGTCGATGGCCAACTCGCGCTTGATCACCTGTTTGGTGATGTGTTGCACGAGATCGACCAGCGACTTTTCAATTTGTGTGTCTTGCTCGGCGATGGGCTCGAACAAATGCCCCATCAACTGCTCAAGGCTGGCGAGTTTCGCCGCCAGAGCCACTTCGGCCTCTTGGCGCACCTTGAGCGTGGCGCTGTGAAAACCTTCTTTTTCACCTACGGCGAAACCCTCGTTGTAAGCCTCCTGACGGATGCTTTCGAGTTCTTCCAGGGTCAGTGGCTGGACTTCTTCCAGCGGCACTTCTTCCATTTCCGGCGGTTCAGGCTCCGGTTCCGGCTCGGGCTCCGGTTTCGGCGGATCGAAGCTGGGCAGCGCCCAGGATTCGAAACCACGGACATCGCGGGCACGGATCAGATCCGTCACATCGTCATCGTGCTTATCCATGGGCTTAGATCATTTCCTCGCCGCCCTTGCCACCGAGCACGATCTCGCCGGCTTCGGCCATGCGACGGGCGATGGTGAGGATTTCTTTCTGTGCAGTTTCCACGTCGCTGACCCGTACCGGGCCCTTGGCCTCGAGGTCGTCGCGCAACAGTTCGGCGGCACGTTTGGACATGTTCTTGAAGATCTTCTCTTTGACGCCTTCGTCCGAACCCTTGAGGGCCAGCACCAACACGTCGGAAGACACTTCGCGCAACAGTGCCTGAATACCGCGGTCGTCGACATCGGCCAGGTTGTTGAACACGAACATGAGGTCTTCGATCTGACCGGACAGGTCTTCGTCGACTTCGCGAATCGAGTCCATGAGCTGGCCTTCGATCGAGCTGTCGAGGAAGTTCATGATGTCCGCCGCACGCTTGATGCCACCCAAAGTGGTGCGCGAGGCATTCGAGTTGCCAGAGAACTGCTTCTCGAGAATCTGGTTGAGTTCCTTCAGTGCCGCTGGCTGCACGGTGTTCAACGACGAGACGCGCAGGATGATGTCCAGGCGCACCTTGTGGTCGAAGTTACCGAGCACTTCACCGGCCTGATCCGGGTCGAGGTATGCAACCACGATGGCCTGGATCTGCGGGTGTTCATAACGGATCACGTCGGCAACGGCGCGCGGCTCCATCCATTTCAGGCTGTCGAGGCCGCTGGTGTTGCCACCGAGCAGGATGCGGTCGATCAGGCCGTTGGCCTTGTCTTCACCCAACGCCTGGGTGAGCATTTTGCGCACGTAGTCGTCGGAACCGACGCCCAGGCTGGTCTGGTCGCCGACGATGTCGACGAACTCGCTCATGACCTGTTCGACCTGCTCGCGATGGACGTTACCCATCTGCGCCATGGCCACGCCTACACGCTGAACCTCTTTCGGCCCCATGTGGCGCAACACTTGCGCAGCATCGGTCGAGCCCAGGGACAGCAGCAGAATTGCGGCTTTATCAACCCGGGTCAGTTTGGCGACGGCGGCTCGGTTATCACTCATCTGCGTTAATCCACTCTTTCACGACCTGAGCCACACGACCCGGGTCTTCTGCCACCAGACTCTTGATTGCATTCAGTTGCGCGTCATAACCCTCGCTCGGGCTCGGCAACAGAATGCTCTGCGGACCACCGAGGCTCACGCGGTCGTTGGAAAGTTCGCCGTCCAGGCCGCCCATGCCACCGAGTTCCACGTCGCTGCCGAGACCGGCCAGCTCCTTGCCTTTGCCACCGCCGGTGATGTTGTTGAGCACCGGACGCAGCACACCAAACACCAGCACCAGGATGAACAACACACCCAGTACCTGTTTGACGATGTCCCAGAACCATGGCTGGGAGTAGAACGGAATATCGGCAATCACTTCACCGCGCTCGGCGGAGAACGGCATGTTGATCACGCTGACACTGTCACCACGGCTGGCATCGAAACCAACGGCGTCCTGCACCAGGCGAGTGAAGCGCGCCAATTCGTCGGCGGTCCACGGCGCGCGGGTAGTTTCACCATTAGCCGCGTTGACTTTGACCTGATCATCGACCACCACCGACACCGACAGACGATTCAGGCGACCCTGCTGCTGCTTGGTGTGGCTGATGGAACGATCAAGTTCGAAGTTCTTGGTGGATTGTTGACGCTTGTCTGCCGGGTACGGCGCGAGCATCGGCTGACCGGTGGCCGGGTCCATGATCTGCTGGCCGTTGGCGTCAACCAATGGCTGACCTGGCTGGATCATGCCGGCAGCGGCTTGAGCCCCCCCGGTGGTTTGCGGCGCCGAGGCTGGTGACGGTGGCTGATTGCTCAGGGCACCCGGCACACCTTGCGGGCCATTGCTGGCGGTACGTTGTTCGTTGACCGACTGCTCGCTGCGCAACGCCGGTTGATCCGGGTTGAACTGCTCGGCAGTGGACTCGACGGCACTGAAATCGACATCGGCCGAGACTTCAGCCTTGTAGCGATCGTTACCCAGTACCGGTTGCAGAATGTTGTGCACACGCTGGGTGAGCATGCTTTCCATGCGGCGGCTGTAATCGAACTGTTTGCCGGCCATGGTCATTTCGGAGTTTTCCGCCTGATCAGAGAGCAGGTTGCCCTTCTGGTCGACGACGGTGATCTGCGATTTGCTCAGTTCGGGAACGGAAGTCGCCACCAGGTTGATGATGGCAACTACTTGACCCGGCTCCAGCGAACGACCGGAGTACAACTCGACCAGCACCGAAGCGCTTGGCTTGCGTTCATCGCGCACGAACACCGAACTCTTCGGAATCGCCAGGTGCACACGGGCCCCCTTGACGTTGTTCAGGCTGGAAATGGTGCGTGCCAGTTCACCTTCGAGGCCGCGACGATAACGGGTCGCTTCCATGAACTGGCTGGTGCCCAGACCTTGTTCCTTGTCGAGGATTTCAAAACCGATGTTGCCATCGCTGGGAGTGACACCAGCGGCCGCGAGCTTGAGGCGCGCACGGGACAGGTCATCGGCCTTGACCAGCAAGGCGCCTGAGTTCGGTTCAACGGTGTAGGGAATGTCGGCGGAGGCCAGGGTATCCATGACCTGCTTGGCGTCCATGCCGGCCAGGCTGCCGTACAACGGACGGTAATCCGCCTGCTGCGACCACAGCACCACGGCAAAGCCAATCGCCACGCTCGCAGCCAGGCCGACCAACAGGCCCACCTGACGCAGCACGGTCATCTCGGAGAGGTTTTCCAGGAAGGACAGGCCGAACAGCGGCGGTTTGCCGTCTATCGGGGTGGCCTTGGCCGGAACGTTATCGGCGACTGCTTCTGCCATGACTCAATCTCGTCCTTATACCGGCATCTGCATGATGTCTTGATAAGCCTGAACCAGTTTGTTGCGCACCTGGGTCAGAGCCTGAAACGACACGCTGGCTTTCTGTGAGGAAATCATCACGTCCGTCAGATCGACGCCGCTCTTGCCCACTTCGAATGCATTGGCCAACTGAGTCGACGCCTGCTGGGTATCGCTGACTTTATTGATCGCCTGACCGAGCATGTCGGAAAAGCTGCTGCCCGCCAGTTCAGGGACAGCGGCAGTCGATTTCGGCGCAGACATGGCATCCATTTGCATGGCCTTCATGTCCATCATCAACCGATTAAATTCAATACCTTGGCTCATGGTCTACTCTCTTGGGCGGCCCGCAATTTTTTGACACTCACTCGGCGGGTACACAGGTATTAGCAACAAGGGTGCCAGCTCATGGGCAGCCTTTTCAGAAAAGCGTTTTCAAGCATTGCACCGGCAATCAGGTGGCGAACAAATAGCCTTCGACGTCCATGCCCGCATCGCGCATTTGCGCCAGCTTGTAACGCAGGGTGCGCGGGCTGATTCCGAGTTTTTCAGCCGCTTCCTTGCGTCGGCCACGCTCGCTGCGCAGGGTGTCGATGATCATCTGGAACTCCCGGCGGCGCAGGTCGTCGCCCAATGCGCCGGCCGAATCAGCGTCGATTTCCACCTCACGATTCACCGCAGGCGTCGGCGACTTGACTGGCAATGCAGCGAACGTCACGCAGCCCGCCAGACAGAAATCCTGCGGCTGGATCAAGCCGCCCTGCTGCAAAATCAGCGCACGCTGAATCGCGTTATCCAGTTCACGCACATTGCCCGGCCATGGGTAACTCGTCAGGCATGCCTGCGCCTCTGGCGACAGTTTCGCCGCAGCATGCTTCATTTTATTGACGTGCTTGGCCAGCAACCTTTCGGCCAGCGGCAGGATATCGGCAGTCCGCTCGCGAAGTGGACGCCATGCCAGCGGAAAAACTGACAGACGGTAAAAAAGATCTTCACGAAAGCGACCCGCTGCCACTTCGCCGGCGAGATCGCGGTTGGTGGTCGCGACCACTCGGATATCCAGGGTGATCGGCTTGCGCGCGCCGACCCGCTCGACTTCGCGCTCCTGCAGCACACGCAGCAGTTTGGCTTGCAGGCCAAGGGGCATTTCGGAAATTTCGTCGAGCAGGATGGTGCCGCCGTCGGCCTGTTCGAACTTGCCGGCCTGCGCCGCAATGGCGCCAGTGAAGGAGCCCTTTTCGTGGCCGAACAGCGTCGCCTCGAGCATGTTGTCCGGGATCGCGGCACAGTTGATCGCGATAAACGGCTGATTGGCACGATGGGATTGCTGGTGGATATAGCGCGCCAGCACTTCTTTGCCGGTACCGGACTCCCCAGAGATCAGCACGGTGGAATCACTGCGTGCGACCCGCGCCGCCAGCTCAAGCAATTGAGCACTGGCCGGCTCGACCGCAATCGGGCCTTCGGCGTCACTCGCACCCAGACTGCCGAGAGCATGTCGAGACACCAGATCGAGCAGCGCCTTGGGCTCGAACGGTTTGACCAGATAGTCCGCCGCTCCCTGGCGCATCGCATCGACGGCACGCTCGACGGCGCCATGCGCAGTCATCAGCAACACTGGCAACTGCGGCTGCCGGGCACGAAGCAGCGCAAGCAATTGGTGACCATCCATACCCGGCATATTGACGTCGCTGACCACCAGACTGAACGCTTCGCGCGCTACCGCCGTCAACGCCTCTTCGGCGCTGCCGACCGCGTGATAATCGTGGCCCGCCAACAGCAGCGTATCGGCCAGCGCTTCACGCAACGAACGGTCATCCTCGACCAGCAAAACCTTGATGCCCATGTCTTTCACTCTGCTCCCTGTGCAGCGGAAAACAGCGGCAGGATCACCTGCGCGCACGTACCGCGCCCGACTCGCGAACGCAGTAGCAATTCTCCCTGATGCGCACGAGCAACAGCCTTGACCACGGTCAGGCCCAGCCCCGTGCCGGTAACTTTAGTGGTAAAAAATGGCTCGCCGAGTCGCGCCAGCACCGCCGGCTCAATCCCGCTACCGGTATCGCTGACGCACAAACGCAGGGTGTTATCGCGGGTGTAGCAATGCACTTTCAGGCGCACATCGCCGGCGCTGGCCTGAATGGCGTTTTCGATCAGGTTCAAAAGTGCGCCGACCAGCGTGTCACGATTGCACAGCAACTCGCCGACATGACTGTCGCACTGCCAGCGGATGGGCAAATCCTGTACATGGGTCAATGCGGCCGCTTGCAGCGACTGCATCAAGGCGTTAGGCGTGAGGCGGTCGGTCAGTGGCAATTCACCACGGGCAAAAACCAACATGTCGCGCACCTGATGCTCCAACTCATGCAGGCGCTCCTTGAGGCGGCCAGCGAACCGCTGCTGGGTGGCGACCGGCAGTTCCTGCTCAGTCAAATGGCTGGCGTAGAGCAACGCGGCGGATAACGGCGTGCGGATCTGATGAGCCAGCGAGGCGACCATCCGCCCCAACGAAGACAGGCGTTCGTGGCGCGCCAGTTGATCCTGTAGATGACGGGTTTCGGTCAGGTCGTTGAGCAGCACCAATTGCCCCGGCTCGGCATCCAGCGAGCGGGTGGCAATCGACAGACGCCGACCGTTTTTCAGAGAGATTTCGTGACCGTCGTCTTCACGCGGGGCGAAGCAGCGAGCGATGACATGGCGCCACAGCTCACCCTCAAGTGGCAAACCGAGCAACTCGATGGCCGCCGGGTTGGCTTCGACCACAATGCCGTGACCATCGATCACGATGACGCCACCGGGCAACAGATCAAGGAGGTTTTGCAGACGGTTGGCCAGACGCTCTTTTTCCGCCAGTTCCTGCATGCGCTGAGCACTGACCACCGCCAGCTCACCCTTGAGCTCGGTCACCCGCGCTTCAAGCATGCTGTAGGAGTCAGTCAACTGACTGGACATCTGGCTGAACAGCGCGAATGCCTGCTCAAGACCCTGTCGGCTGACCTGCTCTACGGAGGACGGCTGCCCCTCGGGACTGGAGACAGAAGACATTTGGGCGACTTGGGGCATTGTGCTTTCTCGCTTGGCTGACCGTCAGTTAAACGGAACGTTGCGAGGGATGTAGCAATACCCGTGCCTAAAAAAAACTGCTTATAAATGAGGAGGTTGAAAAACAGGCGTCAATCATCCGCCTGTTCATCACCATCGCGCCGGCTCATGCCGTACTTGCGCATCTTCTCCACCAGCGTGGTACGGCGAATGCGCAAGCGCTCGGCCGCACGCGCCACGATGCCATTGGCATCGTCCAGCGCCTGCTGAATCAGGCCCTGCTCCAGACCACCGAGGTAGTCCTTGAGATCCAGGCCTTCAGGCGGAAGCATGGCGTTGGCGGTGAAGTCCGGCGTATGGCCGTTGATTGCCACGCGCTCTTCCAGATCACTGCGCAGGCTGTCGACCAACTGCTCGTCTTCATCGTCGACGTAGCGGAATTTCTTCGGCAGCTCGACCACGCCGATCACCCCGTACGGATGCATGATCGCCATGCGCTCCACCAGGTTGGCCAGTTCGCGGACGTTGCCCGGCCAGCCGTGACGGCACAGCGACATGATTGCAGCCGAGTTGAAACGGATCGAACCGCGCTTTTCGTGTTCCATGCGCGAGATCAGTTCGTTCATCAGCAGCGGGATGTCTTCGACGCGCTCACGCAGCGGCGCCATCTCGATCGGGAAAACGTTCAGGCGATAGTAAAGGTCTTCGCGGAAAGTGCCGATCTCGATCATGCTTTCGAGATTCTTGTGAGTCGCAGCGATGATGCGCACGTCGACACTTTGGGTCTTGTTGCTGCCCACACGCTCAAAGGTACGTTCTTGCAGCACGCGCAGCAGCTTGACCTGCATCGGCAGCGGCATGTCGCCGATTTCGTCGAGGAACAACGTACCGCCGTTGGCCAGTTCGAAACGCCCGGCACGGCTGGTGATCGCGCCAGTGAAGGCGCCTTTCTCGTGACCGAACAGCTCGCTCTCGAGCAGCTCTGCCGGGATCGCCCCGCAGTTCACGGGCACGAACGGCGCGTCGCGGCGCTTGGAGTGGTAATGCAGGTTGCGCGCAACCACTTCCTTGCCGGTGCCGGACTCGCCGAGGATCAGCACGCTGGCGTCTGTGTCGGCCACTTGCTGCATCATCTGGCGCACGTGCTGGATCGCCCGGCTGGTGCCGACGAGGCTGCGGAACAGGTTGGGTTCACGATGACGGCCGCGCTCACGGGCCTGGTCATACATCTCGCGATACACCTGGGCACGGTGCAAGGAGTCGAGCAATTTGCTGTAGCTGGGTGGCATTTCGAGGGTCGAAAGCACTCGGCGACGCTGGTCTTCAGGCAAGTCAACGGAAGAATTATCGCCCATCAGCAAAACCGGAAGGAACTCATCCCAGGTTGAGAGTGTCTTTAACAAGCCCAAAAGCGCACCAGGAGCATTGACCGTCCCGATCAGTACGCAAATGACCTCACGACTAGACGACAAAGAGCCGACTGCCTGCTGCCAGTCATGGCTTCCGCAGGGTAAATTTTCTTCGCCGAGAAAATTTAAGATCACCGCCAGGTCGCGGCGGCGGACGCTATCGTCATCGATCAGCAGAATTTTGGTTTCACGCCACATGCAATAGCAACTTCCCTAGTCAACTCAATGCCCGAAAAATGGGGCAAGCGAGACGCTTGCAGGACACCATGTGCCTGTAGACGCCTGAAATCTGAAATCAGCCACTAGTTAAGTCAAAAAACCGTGCACAGTCAAATTTATGGCGCACATATCTGGATTAACTGGAGGTTAATTAACCAAACAGATGGTAAACCTTTGCCGCGTTCTGCGCTTGGGTGATCTGCGACATCTCGTTGGCTATCGCCTGCCGCTCACCCGTCGCCGCCTCGAGCAGCTGTTTGTAAACCCCGAGCAACTCCTCAAGGTTATCGCGCAACGCGGCCTCGTCCACCGAAGCTTCACTCAAGACGTCTTCCATGCAGGAACGGCAAGCCAGATCCAGCTCGCCAATAGCTTCCCAGTTGCGCTCGGCCAGAGCACCGACCAGAGCCTCGCGGGTTTCTTCGATTCGCTGCAATACAAGACTCATGGTGATCTCCTTAAAACTGTGGAGCCGGCGTGCCGATGGCATCCCAGCCGTCCTTGACCGTGCGCAGCAGGTCAGCGACTTCGTCGAGGATCTTTGGATCGGTCTTGGCGTTGGCTTCGGTCAGACGCTTCATCATGTATTCATAGAGGTTGGCCAACTCGCCAACCTGCTCCGACCGGTTATCCAGATCAAGCCCTTCAAGCAGACCACCGATGATGCCGATGGCTTTGCCGATCAGGATGCCCTTGTTCGGGATGTCCTTGCGCTCCATGGCACCTTTGGCCTGGGCAATACGATCCAGACCACCTTCCATCAGCATCTGTACCAGACGGTGCGGACTGGCTTCGGAAGTCTGCGCCTGAGCGCCAATCTTCTGGTATTGGCGAAGGGCTAACATCGGATTCATGTTCTACCTCATCAAATTTCTATGGGACGCATATCAAGGGTATCGACGATGCGTCAAAAAACTTTAGATTGAAATACAAAAAGCCCGGAGCGTAGAAAAACGCTGCCGGGCTTTTGGCGTTTCAGGCCTTAGCCTTTCTGTTGAGCGGTCAACGCCTCGAACATCGAAGTGATGTTGCTGGCGGTGGCCTTCAGCTTGCCGACAAGGGTGTCCATGTCGTTGTACTTTTTGGTCAGTACAGCGGTCAGGGTTTCGATACGACGATCGAGCGCAGCCTGATCATTGGTCAGTTTAGTCTTGGTCTTGTTCAGACTGGTGGTGCGCTGATCCAGAATCCCGCCAGTAGTGGAGAACGGCGTAATCGCTTTTTGCATGCGCTTGAGCAAACCGTTGTCAGAACCCAGCTCGCCAACGAACATCTTCTGGACTTCGCCACCCAGCTTCTTGTCATTCATGGCAGCGGTGAACTTGGTGCTGTCAAAAGTGAGCGCGCCGGTTTTCTGATCGGTGGTAATGCCCAGTTGCGCCAGAACGGTCAGCTTGTCGCCCGAACCGGTTTGCGACAGGGGCTCGCGGATGGCTGACAGGATCGAGCGCGGCAACGCATCGCCAGTCAGCGCCGCCGCAACGGTCGGTTTGCCATCATCGTCCAGGGAAGGCTTGGTCAGCGCAGTGATGCCGTTGGCCAGAGCATTGTAGGCATCAACGAACTTCTGAATGGAAGCCTTCAAGCCATCGTTGTTGCTGGCGACGGTGACCGTGGAGGTACCAGTCGCTACCAGATTCAAGGTCAGGCCGGAAACAGCCTTGTCGACGGTATTGCTCTTGCTGGTCAGGGCCATGCCATCGATGGTGAATTCGGCATCGATCGCCAGAGCACCAATGGAACCCGCGGAAGTCGCCGTCATCGGCGAGCCGCTGGTGCCAATCACGGTACTGCCATCGATGGCCAGTTCGGAAATTCCGCTGACGGAAATGTCGGAACCCGCACCCGTGGTAGTCGAACCCAGCACCAGACGCGAACCAAAGGAGTCAGTGACGATGTTGGCACTGATGCCTGCACTCTTGAGCTTGTCGTCACCGTTGATCGAGTCGCGCACCGATTGCAGTGTCGCCCCAGCCTTGATGTCGAGGTTGTATGTGCCGGTACCCTGCTTGATGGTCAGCGTGCCAGCCGTAATCGGACTGGTATTACCACCTGCAAACGCGGCACTGGCAACCTTCGAGGAGGTGGCCAGCTTGCCGACGGTCACAACGTAGTTACCATTGACCGCCGTGTTGCCGGCAGTGGCGCCGAGGATCTTTGGATCAGAAGAGGTCGCAGCAAAACCCGGAAACTGCGGATTGGAAAGACTGCCCAGGTCCGTCAAGGTCTGGGTGAAAGCCGTCATCAACGACTTCAAGGTACCGATACCGGAAATGCTCGCGGTGTTGGTCGCAGTCCCACGGTCGATCTGACCTTGCTTGGCCGCTTTGTCAGCGTTTACCAGAGCTTTGACGATAGCACCGGTATCAAGGCCGGAGCCTAAACCCGTGCCCGGTAGAATTGGACTTGCCATGTGGAACTCCCTTCAGTGTGTCGCCGGTCTTTTGACCACTACAACGCCCAAAAGAACATAGCAACAAAATTCGTGCCAGCTGTCAGACTTTAGCGCTGAACAACAGGCTGCTTGCATCATTCAAACTGTTTGCCAGTTTCAGCACTTCTTCGTTGGGGATCTGACGGATCACCTCACCGGATTCGCTGGCAATCACTTTGACCACTACTTTGCCTGAAGGCTCATCGATCGAGAACTCCAGATTGCGCTTGACCGACTGCACAAACTTTTCGATTTCCTGAACGGCCATCTTCAGTTTTTGCTGCTCGGTCTGATCGCTTTTGCTTTCATCCTTGACGATAGCTACCGGGGCAACCACCGGGCGAGGCTTTTCCGCAGGCTTGTCGGCAACAGTCGTCGCCTGCTTGGCCGCAGGATAAGACAAGTTCAGCTTGGCGCTCATATCCATGTCCATCACCTCTTAAAAAAGTAAAAAGCGAGAGAGCGCGACAAGCGCACTCCCCCGCCAAAACTCATCAGCTATTACTGAAGCAGTTTCAGTACAGCGGATGGCAGTTGGTTGGCCTGAGCCAGAACTGCGGTCGAAGCTTGTTGCAGAGTTTGTTGCTTGGTCAGCTGTGCAGTTTCAGCAGCGAAGTCGGTATCTTGTACGCGACCCAGTGCAGCACTGGCGTTTTCGTTGATGTTCTGCAGGTTGGAGATAGTGCTGGTCAGACGGTTCTGAGCAGCACCGAGGTCCGCACGGCTGGTGTTGATGGTTTTCAGTGCAGCGTCGATTGCGTCGATTGCAGCTTTGGTGCTTGCTTCAGCAGTGGTGCTGTCGGTACCGGTAACAGCGATGGTAGCCGAACCAACGCTCAGAGTTGCAGCGTCGAAGCCGCTGTTCAGAGTGATGGTGATCTGGTTGGTAGCGCCAGTGTTGGAACCAACCTGGAAGGTCATGGTGCCAGCAGTACCGTCGATCAGGTTTTTGCCGTTCAGGTTGGTCGACTTGGCGATACGAGTCAGCTCGTCCGACATGGTCGCGAATTCTTTGTTCAGAGCAGCACGGTCGTCGGTGCCGTTCGAGTCGTTTCGTGCTTGAACAGCCAGTTCACGCATACGCTGCAGAATGTTGGTCGATTCTTGCATCGCGCCTTCAGCGGTCTGAGCGATCGAGATACCGTCGTTGGCGTTTTTGATCGCCATGGTCTGACCACGGATCTGCGAAGTCATACGGGTAGCGATTTGCAGGCCGGCGGCGTCGTCTTTAGCGCTGTTGATTTTCAGGCCGGAAGACAGGCGAGTCATCGAAGTCGACAGAGCGTCGGAAGCACGGTTCAGGTTTTTCTGAACGTTCAACGATGTGACGTTAGTGTTTACTGTTAAAGCCATGACGAATTCCTCGTTGGTTGGGTACTGCGGCTTCCGGCCCTGGCAACCGCCGGGTATGGCCTAGAGAACCTTCGTAATAGTTATCGTCGGGATTGGAACTTGCTTTAGGGGATTTTCGAAAAAATTTGCCATCAGACGGCCACCCCTCGTAAATCAAGGACTTGGCGGCCGTCGGCAAACGAAAAAATGGCGTCAGGAATACGCCGGAAGCTCAAGATCGGGAGCCAGAACCGACGAGTGGGGAGAAATTGTCTAAACGGACAGGCTGTCCGTGATCAGTTGAGTCAATTCGTATTCGAGGTAGTCCGCCAGTGCCAGCCAGTTTTGCGCCTCCTGACATTCCAGCATCAGACTGAGAACCTGCAGCCATTGGTGTTGATTATCCGCATCCGCTTGATCGAAGGATGGTTGCAGCGCAGCGGCCAGATCAATCATCGCCAACCCTGCCTCAACGTCACGCCCCAGCCGGAACAACGTCGCACACCGCTGTGCCTGCTCGACAAACATTGCACTCATAGCGCCAACTCCGGATGAAAGGCGGTCCCGGCAATGATCGCCCCGGCCCGACTGCTGTTGTAAAAGCGCACCTGGGGATGCCCGGCGATAAAGCGCTCCAGTTCGCACAGATAGCTACGGAAGTTGAGTTGAGTCTTGATGCGTTGGCCGTGGCCATCGAGCACCCAGTGTTTCGCCGCACCGAGTTGTGGCCCCAGTTCACCGTCACTCCAGCCGGCATGGGTCTTGTCGCCCGGGAAGGCAAAGTCGGCACCGAACAGGGTGATTTCCCCGGCACCCATTTTCACCGCCAGATCCACTGCCGGATGGATCACACTGCCGCCCCCATGCAATTCACCTCTGGGGAATTGCTGGCGCAATGCCTGATAGATCGGGCTAGGTGAATAGGCTACATAGCGCGGGCCTTGCCAGGCACTCAACACTGACGGATCGACCATGGGCATATACACCAGACGAATGGCGCTCGTGCCGGCCGGCGGCAAGTGGCGCTCGGTAATGCGCTGATCTATCGTAACCACGATGTCGGGGCGAATCCCCTGTTCCAGCAACGGTCTATACGCGGTGTCGACACAGATAAACAGTGGTCGTGGCTGTTGCTCGCGGATCGCCCGCAAACGCTGGAAGTGCAGTTCCAGGCTCGGCCCCGTCGCAATCACAAACACCGGCATGCCCGCGCACGTGCCAAACAGCTCGGCGACATCCTCATCGACGTGCATCAGCGTCTGACTGGCATGTAAGCGTTCAACAATGTGCGCGGCGTGCGGATCGAACTCGCGATTGTTGAACGCAAGGTGCGTCTCGCTGATCAGTCGGTCGCGGATTTTCGCATTGTAGTCGTCTGCCAGCACCAGCTCGGACGGCATGGCAAAGAACGGCAGGCAGATTTCTTCGCGATCACCGGCGTAGTGCAACTGGACGCGTGAATCGCCGAGCCACGGTGTTTGATCAAGCAGTTGCAGCACCAGAAAAAACACGGCGCCATTGAGAATGTGCACGTGCAATTGCGCGAGTGACGGACGCAGCAGCAACTGGTGTTGCAGATCGCCCAACCCGGCACCGTAGACATGCATGACCGGGCTGTCGGCTGCCAGGCTTGCGGCCTGCACTTGCGCTTCACGCATACGGTCATGCCGACTGGTCAACTGAATGCCATTGATGCTCAAGGTCGATCCCAGTCCTTCCACCAGATCGGCCTGCAACGAGCTCGAGTCTTCACTCAACAGACGCGCAGCCACAGCTGGCCAGCGATTTTCGATGATCTGGGTGTTGGATTGAAAAAACTCGCTCATGGCGCCTCGTGAAAATTCGGGCAAAAAAATAGCGCTCAAGGTTACACCTTGAGCGCTTTTTTGTGCCGCGCTTTATTGTTCAGGGACGGTAGATAATCGCCGAACCCCAGGACAAACCAACGCCAAAGCCACTGATCGCGACGCGACTCCAGTCAGAATCGAGCACGTGTTTTTCCAGCAGCAACGGAACACTCGACGACACGGTATTGCCGGTCTCGACCATGTCCTTGATGAACTTCTCCGGCTCGCCTTCGAAGCGCCGCGCCACGGCATCGACAATCGCCGCACTGCCCTGGTGAATGCAGAACGCATCGATGTCGTCAGCCTTGAGGCCGGAATCATCGAGCAACTCATGCAGATGCGCCGGGACTTTGAGCAGCGCGAAGTTGAACACCTGACGACCGTTCATGAAGAACACACCATTGCTGACCTTAAGGTGCGGAGCGCCGGAACCATCAGTGCCGAATTTGGCTTTACCCAACGCCCAGGTCGGATCTTCCCCCATCCAGGTGGCGGTGGCGGCATCGCCGAAGAGCATGGTGGTGTTGCGATCTTCCGGGTCGACGATCTTCGAATAAGGGTCAGCGGTGATCAGCAAGCCGTTCTTCAGGCCTGCGGCTTCCATGAAGCCCTTGATCGCATAGATGCCGTAGACGTAACCGGAGCAGCCCAAGGAAATATCGAACGCCGCGACATTGGTCGGCAGACCGAGTTTGTCCTGCACGATCGCGGCAGTGTGCGGCAGGCCTTCCTCGTCACCGTTCTGAGTGACGACGATCAGCGCGTCGATCGACTCACGTTTCAACTCAGGGTTGTTGGCAAACAGCGCATTGGCCGCTTCCACGCACAGATCGGAGGTTTCTTGTTCAGCGTCTTTGCGCGGCAGGAAAGCCGAGCCGATCTTGCCAAGGATGAATTCTTCATCCTTCTCGAATTTTGCACCTTGTGCGTAATTGTCCACGCCGGCTACAGGAACGTAGCTCGCAATGCTTTTTATGCCAATCATTACGGCTTCCCAATAAAAAACAGCCCAAAACCACCGCTCGCAAGGATTCGAGGGGCGCCGACAAACAGAAAATGGCTGCCACAACGGGCAACCAAGGGGGAACGCAAAGGGCTATCACTGGAACCAATAAAGGGCCAGGCGCCATCTCCCCGATCAATACAATACAGTGAAGATGCGCGTTATGACTCGCAGGTCACGCTATTTTGCCGAATCGGTTGTAGATCGGGTTATTCGACCAACGACCAATCCAGCGGCGTACCGCGTTTGATCGGGGCGCGAGCGTGGCGTCCGAGAACCGCCTCGGTGTGCTTGGGCGACAGACCGAGACCGGGGCGAATGGCACGCAGATTGGCAGTGCTGAACGGCTCACCGGCGGCCATGTCAGCGGTGACGTAAAGCGAGCGGCGGTAGACCAGCGACTTGCGCTCGGCCTCGGTGGGACCGTATTGCACCTGGCCCATGGCTTGCCAGGCGCGCTCGGTCTCGAGCACCAGACTGGCCATTTCCGCAGGTTCGAGCGAGAAACTGGCGTCCACCCCCCCCGCCGAACGGTCGAGGGTGAAGTGTTTTTCCACCACCGTCGCACCGAGCGCCACGGCCGCCACCGACACGCCGACACCCATCGAATGGTCAGACAGCCCGACCTCGCAACCAAACAGCTCACGCAGATGCGGGATCGTGCGTACGTTGCTGTTAAGCGGTGTCGCCGGATAAGTGCTGGTGCACTTGAGCAACACCAGATCCTTGCAGCCGGCCTCGCGGGCAGCGCGCACGGTTTCATCCAGCTCTGCGATGCTGGCCATGCCAGTGGAAATGATCAGCGGCTTGCCGGTAGCAGCGACACGGCGGATCAGCGGCAAATCGGTGTTTTCGAAACTGGCAATCTTGTAGGCCGGCACATCCAGGCTTTCGAGAAAATCCACGGCGGTGTCATCGAACGGTGTCGAGAACGCGAGCATCCCCAGCTCTTTCGCGCGGGCAAAGATCGGCGCATGCCACTCCCACGGCGTATGAGCCTTTTCATACAAATCGTAGAGAGAGGTGCCCGCCCACAGACTGCCCGGATCCTTGATGAAGAACTCGCCTTCGGCCAGATCCAGGGTCATGGTTTCGGCCGTGTAGGTTTGCAGCTTCAACGCGTGCGCACCGGCCTTGGCTGCCGCCTCGACAATTTGCAGGGCAACGTCCAGCGACTGGTTATGGTTACCGCTCATCTCGGCAATGATGAACGGTGGCGCGTCGGCACCAATCAGACGATTGCCAATCTTGAAACTGCTCATGTGCGGCGATCCTTCAAAACACGGGTGAACACGCAGGCACTTTGGGTGAACCCGGCGTCGCGAAAAACATTCAATGAAGCTTGATTGGCCGGCAACACTTGAGCGGTGATTGCGCTCATTTGCGGCCAATGCGCAGCGGCGAACGCTTCGCCCCGCGCCAGCAGTGCACCGCCCCAGCCCAGGCCAAAGCGCCCTTGCAGCAGATACAGCGAGACCTCCGCGTCAAAGCCATGCAAGTCATAGCGCAGAACGCCAACCGGGCCGTCATCGGCTTCAGCGATCAACAACAGCCGCTGAGGATTGCGCAGGCTCGCACTGAGCCAGTCCAGGTGCTGCTTGTATTCGATAACGCCAGCATCCAGTGACCAGCGGCGCACCGCCTCGGCATTACGCCCGTCCAACAGCAACTGCGCGTCGTCCAGTATCGCCGGGCGCACTTTAAGCACCGCGCCAGCCAATGCCGCCGCCACCCGCAGCGCGCCTCGCCCATCGACCAATTGTCGCGAACGCTCGGCCAGGCTTTGGCGCAGATAGACATTGTTGACGACCAAGCCGATTGCCTGACGCAGTTGCTCGACGCTGACCTGCTCACGGGCGCCCATGAATACATGCGCGCCCGCTGCCGCCATGACTTCGCCGTTGGCCTGCTGGTTGTTCGACACGGCAATGCAGATCGTTGGCAACCCCAAAGCGGCGCGCTCCCAACTGGTGCCACCGCCGGCGCCGATAAACAGATCAGCCTCGGTCATGCGTTGATGGAAATCGCTGACAAAACTGTGCAATCGCCAATTCGGCCGCGTCTCGGCCAAGGCCTGCATCTGCGCCCATGCCGGATTATCGGCACCGGCGACGAAATCCACTTCCAACTCGGGAAAATCCGCCAGCGCCAGCATCGCGTGATGAGTCTGCATCGCCGCGTCGAAACCGCCGAAATTCACCAATACCCGCCGAGCCTTGGACTTGACCTCGATGGCTGGGCAAATGAACTCCTCGCGCAGCATGGCAAAGCGCGGACCGAGCAATGTGCGACAACCGTCAGGCAACAGCGGCGCATAATTCTCACTGAGGCCGGACAAATTCTGATTGAGCAGCAGGTCAACGCTGTAGCGCCGAGTGGCCAGATCATCCACCGCTGCAATCCGTGACGCCCAACGCCGGGCCGCCGTTTGCCAGTGATGATCGAGGCCATAGTGGTCGGCAATGATCCAGTCGAACCCTTCATGGCCGTCGAGCGATACATCCAGTGCCTCAATGTCCGCCTGCCACGGCAGCATCGATTCGATCGCCTGCTGCGGATCTTCTTCGGCATAGCGTTCGGGTAATGCGAACGTCTCGAAACCTTCTGCCTGCAACGCATCAAGCCGATGCCCTGGCAAGCGCCGACAGGCAAATGCGACGTGACTGCCCTGCTTGCGCAACACCCGGGCCAGCGTCAGGCAACGGGCAATGTGGCCGCTGCCGATGGTCGGCGACGCGTCCGCACGGATCAACACTCTCATGAAAGCTCTCCGCCAGCCTTGAGCGCGGCGTACAGATATTCGGCGCGTTTCCAGTCCTCTGGCGTATCGATGTCCTGCACCAGATGCCGCGGCAGAATCACCGGCAGACTGGCCGGCGAAAACAGCACGTCACCGCGCAACCACGCCTCGCTGCGTCCCCAGTAGAACTGGCCAGCGTCCTGGAACGCTTCGGGCAGATCCTGCGAGCGGGTGTTGCGAAACTCCGGGGACAACGCCGTCAGCGCACCCTGCCCGTCCAGGGTCAGCGCGCGCTGGATCGGGAAACCGAAACCGGTGACGGAGAAGGCAAAGGATTTGTCCGCATGCTGCTCCAGTAATTCAAAGCCCTGACGCAGATACCGCGCCTGCAACAGCGGCGCGGTCGCATACACGCAACAGGCGTAATCGAAGTACGGCAACTGCTGCAATGCATGCACGATTACTGCGGCGGTACCGGTGAAATCGTCGGCAAGTTCGGCCGGACGCAAGAACGGCACGTCAGCGCCATGCGCCCGCGCCACTTGGGCAATCTCTTCGTCGTCCGTACTGACCACCACCCGCTCGAACAATCCCGAGTCCAGCGCCGTGCGGATCGAACGGACGATCATCGGCACGCCATCAAACGGCGCAAGATTCTTGCGCGGGATGCGTTTGCTGCCCCCGCGGGCCGGGATGATTGCAACGTTGCTCAAGGGCGTTTTTCCAGAAGGAACCAGGTGACGTCGTCAGCAGGAAATTGCCGGTCACGGTGATACACGAAGCCGTAATCCAGAAGGTGCAGATCAGCGTAGCGATCGAGCATTTCACCGGCGAAATCGCGTTTGAACAGTTTGCCGCTGTTGCCGCGATAGGACACTTCCACCGGCGCCGGATTGTAGTACTCCGCGATCAGGATATAGCGCTGGCTGAGCTCATACAGCTGCGCGTAGGCCTTCGGCAACAGTTCCGGGGCAAGATGAATCAACACGCCTTTGCTCAGCGTCAGATCGTAGGAGCGTTCGTAGGGAAAGTCGAACAGCGAACCGTGCCAGATCTTTGCGATGTCCAGTGCTCTGGCCTGTGCACAGGCATTGGCGTTGATCTCGACGCCGGACAACTCGCATTGCGGCAACAGTTGATGCAATGCCTGCAAGTTGTTCCCGACATTGGTACCGAGTTCCAACAGGCTGTCGATCCGCCCCGTTCTTGCCAGCGCCTTGGCAAACAACGCCAGATTGGCCGCCACCAGCGATTGCCCGACGTTGCGCGCAACGTACTCGTTGCCGAAGTCACCCTGCCAGAATTGTTCCTGTTCACTCAGATTGCGCATTGCCATTTCCCATCCACCGCCACAGCGGTGTTCACTCAGTCAACCGTCGCAATTGCTCGACCACATAGTCCTGCTGCTGATCGCTCAGCAAAGGAAACAGCGGCAGGCTGATCGCTTCGGCGTAATAGCGCTCGGCTTCGGGGAAGTCTCCCTCGGCGAAACCCAGGTCGCGATAGTACGGCTGCAAATGCAGTGGAATATAGTGCAGATTCACCCCGACTCCGGCCGCGCGCAAGCCTTCGAAGACCTGGCGGTGGCTGAGATTGATCCGATCGGTCTGCAAGCGGATCACATACAGATGCCAGGCGGATTCAGCGAGCGGTTGGGCGCTCGGCAAGGTCACAGGCAAATATGTCAGCAAATTCGCGTAACGTGCCGCCAGCTCGCGTCGACGGGCGATGAAACCGTCCAGTTTGTTCAGTTGCGACAAACCGAGCGCGGCTTGCAAGTCGGTGATCCGATAATTGAAGCCCAGTTCCACTTGCTGGTAATACCACGGGCCGTGGCTGGCTTCAGTCATCTGCTGCGGATCGCGGGTCATGCCGTGGCTGCGCAGGCGTTGCAAGCGCTCGGCCAGTTCCGGGCGATTGGTCAAGACCATGCCGCCCTCGGCACTGGTGATGATCTTCACCGGGTGGAAGCTGAACACGGTCATCGCGGCGAATTCGCCGCACCCGACCGGCCGCCCCGCATAGGACGCACCGACCGCATGAGAGGCGTCTTCGATCACCGTGAAGTTGTAGCGCTCGGCCAGTTGGGCAATTCTGCGCATATCGCAGCTCTGCCCGGAAAACGCCACCGCTACAAGCACTTTGGGCAGTGCACCATCGCGCTCGGCAGCGTCGAGCTTGCCGGCCAGGACTTCAGCATCGAGGTTCCAGGTCAGCGGATCGATATCGACAAAATCAACGTCGGCGCCGCAGTAACGACCGCAGTTGGCCGACGCCAGAAAGGTGTTCGGCGTCGTCCACAGGCGGTCGCCCGGGCCAAGTCCGGCCGCCAGACAGGCAATGTGCAGCGCTGCGGTGGCGTTGCACACCGCAACCGCATAATTCGCCTGACAACGTTCGGCCATCGCCTGCTCGAAACGCTCGATGGTCGGCCCCTGGGTCAGCCAATCCGACTGCAATACCTCGACCACCGCATCGATGTCAGCCTGATCGAGGCTCTGGCGGCCGTAGGGAATCATGCCGAGAGCTTCGCGTGCAGGTCGGCGATCTGTCCCACCGAGAGGAACTGCGGGTTGGTGTCGGAGCGGTATTCGAAGTCCTCACTCACCGGCTGACCGCGCTCGCCGAGCTTGTCCACGGCAAAATCGACATCGACGCTGGTGAAGCGAATCGATGGCTGGATGGTGTAGTGATCCTCGAATTCAAGGGTCATCCGCGCATCGTCCAGCGGCACCATCAGCTCATGGAGTTTTTCTCCCGGACGGATGCCGACGTTTTTATGTGGCAGATGCTCGGCCATGCCCCGGGCCAGATCGACAACGCGGATCGACGGGATCTTCGGCACAAACACTTCACCGCCGTGCATGCGTGCAAAGCTGTCGAGCACGAACTGCACACCGTGATCGAGGGTGATCCAGAAACGCGTCATGCGCTCGTCGGTGATCGGCAGCTCGGTGGCTCCGTCGGCGATCAGCTTGCTGAAGAACGGCACCACCGAACCTCGGGAACCGGCGACGTTGCCATAACGCACCACGGCAAAACGGGTTTGCTGCTCGCCAGCAATGTTATTGGCGGCGACAAACAGTTTGTCCGACAGCAACTTGGTCGCGCCGTACAGGTTGATCGGGCTGGCAGCCTTGTCGGTGGACAGCGCGACAACTTTCTTCACGCCGTTATCGATGGCGGCGGCGATGATGTTTTCAGCGCCGTTGACGTTGGTACGAATGCACTCGGTCGGGTTGTATTCCGCTGCCGGCACTTGTTTGAGCGCGGCGGCGTGAACCACGTAATCGATGCCGCGCATGGCCTGACGCAAACGATCGGCGTCGCGCACATCGCCAAGAAAATAGCGCATGCACGGCGCGTTGAACGTCTGCTGCATTTCGTACTGCTTGAGCTCATCGCGGGAGAACACCACCACGCGCTTGGGTTGGTATTGCTCCAACAGGCGACGAATGAAATTACGCCCGAACGAGCCAGTGCCGCCGGAGATGAAAATCGATTTACCGTTGAACATGTCTAGAGTCCTGTTTCCTGTGCACAAGGCGTCAGGCGAGCAACTGCGCCCAGTTAACACTGGACGCTGCGCCGAGAGTAAAGCCCTTGCCGGTCAGGGAAAGGTTCTGGTTGTAAGCCGTGTCTTGAGCGAAGCGAGCCTGCCACTTGTCACGTAGCGCGGCAGCCAGTTGCGGCGCTTCGGGGAGCACGCCCGGATGCTGTATTTGCGCTTGTGGGCACCAGACCGTCAGGTAACCGGCATCGGCTGCTTTCAGACACAGATCAATGTCGGCGAACGCCGTGTCGAAATGTTCTACATCCAGACCACCGAGTGCTTCGAACAGTGCTTTGCGAATCATCAGACAGGCGCCGGACACCGCCGAATAGTTCTGTTCGACCTGATGGCCGAACAGGTAGCCCGGAGCGTCTTTTTTCTCACCGACGTACGCCGCGCCAAGCAGATCGTTGAGCCCCAGAATCAAGCCACCCTGAGTGGTGACGCCACGTGCATCCTGCAATTTCGCTCCGACGATCCCGACTTCGGGCCGTTGCGCCTGATTGAGCAGTGCATCAAGCCAGTTGGCATTGACCACTTCGGCGTGCGCGGAAAACAGCACCAGGTATTCACCTTTGGCTTCAGCGCCTGCGAGGTTGTACAACGCCGATTCGCTCAACCGCTCGCTGCTGCGCAGCACCCGAACTCGCTCACCCTTGCCCTCCAGATTGCCCAGCCATTCAGCCAGTTCCGCAGACTGGCTATGGTTGTCGACAATGAGGATTTCGTGGCGCTGATAGCGGGTTCGTTGCAGCAGGCTGACCAGCGCCGACTGCAACGCTTCGAGGTTGTCCTCACTACGCAGAATGATCGACACCAGCGGCCGTTCGCTGTGCTGATAGTCGATTTGCCAGGTTCGGGGCAACGTCGAACCCACTTGGCCGCGGTATCCGCGCTTGGCTAGATGACGTGTCAGGGTCTGACGCTCATGAGCGTTTTCTTCAGCAGGCGGTGCGTCGCAGATCAGCAACGGCTCCGCCAGATGAGCAAGGCCAGCCAGCCCGCCGTCTTCGATCAAGCGCAGCAAAAGGTCGAACTCCAGCGCATCGCTGTACTCGGCGGCGAAGCCTTTGGCCTGAACCAACACATCGCGCTGGAACAACCAGTGTCGCGCCATCATCGACGGCACGGTTTGCAGCAGGTCGAAGTTGACCCCCGGACGGAACACATCCGCCAGCGCACCGCCCGGCTGGCGCTGGATTTCATCCATCGCCACGGCGCGCACACCTTCGGCCCCCAGTAGCTCAAGGCTTGCACGCAGCAGACCGCTGGCAGTGAACTGGACCCCCGCCTCGGCGAGCATGATCCAGTCGCTACCGAGCTGAGGCAGCAGTTGATTGATCCGCTCGACGTAGTTGGTCGTGGTCACTTTGACGAAATGCACGGTATCGCGCACGGTCGTGGTCGCTGGCAACTCCCCGGTGGTGAGTACAACCAGTTTGAACGCCTTGCAATGGCCGCCAACCAGGCTGTCGAAGGTCGTCTGCAGCTTGACCATGTCGGCGTCCAGATCCAGCAGGAGAATGCCCATTTGCGGACCGCCGGCATGGCTGGTCAGGTGCCGGGTGATTGCTGGCAGTTGCGCAGGCTCGGGATCGCGCGCTTCGAGCCATTGCAGCAGCCGCCCGGTCGGCATGTTTTCGAAAAGCTTGCGCTCCTGTTGCCCCGGTACCGAATTCAAACGCTCCAGCCAGGCTTGTAGCTTCACCCCTTCTTCAGGCTCTTCACTGGCAAGCATGGACTCGGCCAGGCGTTCGACTACCTCGCGATTGAACATGTTCAGTGTCAGCGCTTCCCATAGACGCGCACGAATCGTCCGTTCATCGTCATTGGGATGAACACGCATCAATTCGTGCTGACGCAGCAACACACCTTCCAGCTCCTGCAATTGCAAGCGCCCGGCAGGCATGGCGTGCAGCAGGAATTCGTACTCGGTCAACAAGTCGAAAACCGGCTTGTTGTAGAACGGCATCTCGACAAATTGCTCAGGCGCGAATGAGCGCACCGGCTCCTGACCCGGTTCAATCCACGCCGAGCGGAAAATCGCTGCACCGGACAGCGAACGCCCCTTGAGCAGGCAGTCAGCCATTTCGGCAAAACTGTTCAGGGCAATCTGCTTGATCGCGGCCGGATCCTGACCACTGAAAGCGGTAGGGATCGACGCCAGAAACTCGGCAAAACGCTCGCGCTCGGCTACGGTTTTCGCGTCTTGCCAACTCAGGACCGTCAACACGTTGGTGTTGTGATCAGAGCTGCCGTAGTTGGCTTCGCGCACCGCAAAAGCAATCGGCAGAACCCGCGCCTTGGCGCACGCCAACAGATAAAACGTGTGACCGATTTCCTGCCATTCGAAACTGGTGCCCGCTGGCAGCAAGCTATACCACTGCTTCAGCAGATCGGTTCGGGTCACCGCATAGAACGGCGGCAGGAACTGCCCCATGAATTCCATGACACGGGTTTCCGGCTGTGCCGAGTCATAGTCTTCCTGAACAAGCTTGTCGCGACGGTAATAGGTCACTTCGCTGGCACGGGTCAGGTACATGAACCCGTAGCCGTGGCACAGGCCGTAGTCAGGATTGGCCTGGAGGAAATCCACCGAGGCCGTCAGTGCGTCATGGATCAGGAAATCATCGTCGGCCGCAAACACCATGTACGGCGTAGTCACCTGCTGCACGCCCCAACTGAGCTTTTCCTGCAGGCCTTTGTAGGAGTACTGCGGCAAATGACGATAGTCCACCGACGGAAAATCGACAGCGATGCGATCATCGCCCTGCACTGTCGAATCCAGCACCAGCACCTTGGCCGCGTAGCTGCTGTAGTACTGCAATGTACGACGCAGAAACGCATTGCGGTTGTGGGTGATCACCACCACCGTGAACAGCTCGTTCAGCGGTGTCGTGTTGGTTTGAGTGCTGCTTTGAACCTGCATTTTTCCTATCCCCACAACCGGCCAGACGCCTGATGCCTGAAACTGTTTTTGATTAACGAACGCGACGCAGATAGCCGTCCGGCGCCACGGTGATCAGCAGTTTGTTTTGCAACTGTTGGTCAATCTCGAAATCCTTGTTCTCTTCCAGGTATTTCCATACCGCGGTTTTCGGGTTATCGCCCGGGCCCCATGGACGGTCCGGGAAGAAATCGGCCGGCATGTCTTCAACCACGGTGTCCATGACCACGCAGTAGCTGTCGACCGACACCAGCGGTGCGTAGAGACGCAGCTCTTCGAGCACGTGATCGTGAGTGTGGTTGGAGTCGAGCACCAGAATGACTTTCTTGCCGGCGGCTGCAGCCTGCACTTGAGCGGCGATGGCCGCGTCGATGCTCGAACCTTCGATCATCTTGATGCGCTTGGCCATCGGATGGCTTTCGATCGCTTCACGGTTGTGCGGGCGAATATCGAGGTCGATGCCCAGCACTTCGCCGTGGCCTTGCAGCTCCAGCAGGGAGGCGTAGTAGATGATCGACCCGCCGTGGGCGATACCGCACTCGATAACCAGATCCGGTTTGACCTGCCAGATGATCTCCTGCATCGCCATCATGTCTTGCGGCAACTGAATGATCGGACGACCCATCCACGAGAAGTGGTAGCTGTACTTGTGTCTGGCCGATTCGTTGAAGAAATCACGGGCCAGGCCAGTGAGTTTCTGGTCGTCACCTTGCTGGGCGATCTGCTCGCGGCATTCGGCTTCAAAGGCTTGGTTAATGCTGTTGTCGGTCATGGTCAAAATCTCAATGGTCACTGGAACGAAGCGCTATCGACGGCGTGATAGACGTAGCGTCCACCGGTCATCCGCTTGATTTCTTCGAGGTAATTGGAGTTCATCACAAACAGGTTGGCGCCTTCGGGCAAGGCGTCCATGGCCTCTTGCGGCGAGGACACGCGGGCGCCGCTCAACGGCAGATAACGACCCTGCTTGGCCGGGTTGATATCCACCACACGATCCACCGCCACACCAGCGCGTTGCAGGGCCAGCGAATAGATCACGCCTTTGGACGAGGCGCCCCAGATCGCCGAACCCTGCTCGGGGGCGGACTGAATGATCTGCACCGCGCGCTCGAGGCTGGCGGTGAAACCGTCAGGCAGCGCCAGGCGTGGCACCGGTTGTTCCGGGGTCAGGCGCAACGTCGCAAGGTCGGCAACGATGTACAGGTATTGGCCACCGAACAGGTGACCGGACTCGTGCACAGTGCCGAACATCCGGCGCAGGTCATCGAGGCGGAAATAATTGACGTGTTCGTAGAACAGGTCGAACCAGGCTTTGTGCTCAAGAATCCAGTCAAAGCACGGTACCTCGATGTAGATCTGCCCGCCCTGATTGGCGTCAGCGATCACCGACAGGAAGCTCAGCGGGTCTTCGATGTGTTCGAGCACATGACGCAGCACAATAGCGTCCGCCGCCAGACCAAGACCGCGAGTGAACGGTGCCTTGATCACGTCGGCATTTTCGCCTTCGTAAGCCGGATCGATGCCGGTGATCGAGTAGCCGAGGCCCTTGAGCAACTCAAGGAAGTAGCCTTTGCCACAGCCTACTTCGATCAGCTCCTGACCCTTGAAGTGTTTGGCGATGATCCCTTCAACGTCGCTGAGGTGCTTCTGGAACTGCCCGGAATGCGCCTGTTCGTTCTGGTAATCGGCATCGTAGCTGAGCTTGTCGGCGTCAAACGCGGCGTTGAAGATCAAGCCGCTGCGCTCGTCCTGCACCAGCAGCATGTCCGCACTGGCCGATGCCTGCGCCGACTCGGGATCGGCGAAGGTGCGGTTCTGCAGCACCGGCAAACCGGTGACGCGGTACAACTCGTGCCTCATTGCGACTCTCCCAATAACTGTTGCAAACGCTCGGTGACAGCCCAGAACGCCAGCGGTTCGTGGGTCGGGTATGGGTAGTGGCCGAGGTTCAGTTCGATGGACTTGCCGCGCTCACGCAGGCGTTGTTCGACCAGCGCGCGTACCGACACTGGCTGACCGCTGGCGCAATTGATAACGCCGTTGAATTCGCGCTGATGCAGGATCGCGGCAAGGTTATCGGCAGCGGTCTTGATCGGCAGGAAGTCACGCAGTTGTTCGCCGGCAGACATGTTGAACGATGGTTCACCCTCATCGATCGCCCGGTCCAGCGCCGCCAACAGACTGTTAGGGTTCTGCCCTTCTCCATGCAGGTAAAACAGCCGCGCCCATTGCAAGGTGAACGGATGTTCCTGCTGCAGATTCTGCAAAAACAGGTGCAACGTATGCTTGGCTAACCCGTAGGGATTGCTTGGGTGCGGCTCGGTACTTTCACTTAGCGGCCCGCTCTGCATTCCATATTCAAAGCAGGTACCGGTCACCAGAACCTGCTTCACGCCCGCCTCGACCGCGCTTTTGATAAAGCGATAATCGGCCATCAGGTTGTGCTCGATATGGAACAGCGCGCGATAGTTCGGCAACCCCGGCCAGGCCAGATGCGCCAGCGCATCGACATCCTCGGTCAATGCAACGACGTCGAGATCGGCGGTGTGAATATCCGCTGCGACGAATTCGACGTCGTTGATCCACGGCATGCCCTGCGCGGTTTCTGCATTGCGCGCCACTGCCCGTACCGAGCAACCACGCGCCAGCAAGGCCGCGACCAGATGCCGACCTACAAAGCCTGTGGCGCCCGTCACCAGAACCTTCACAGCACGCTCAACTCAGGCACGGCGATCACGAAGCGGCCGTCCCATTGACGCACCTGCGCCAGTTGCTGACTGACTTCGTGCAGCAGATTCCACGGCAGCACCAGCACATAGTCCGGTTTCTCGATGTCGATCTGCGCCGGCGCGACAATCGGGATACGACTGCCCGGCATGAACTTGCCTTGCTTGTGCGGGTTGGCATCGGCCACCCACGCGAGCAGGTCCGGTTTGACCCCGGCGTAATTGAGCAAGGTGTTGCCCTTGGCCGCTGCGCCGTAGCCGACCACACGCTTGCCATCGGCCTTGGCCTGCAACAGGAAGCGCAGCAGTTCATGCTTGATGCGTTCGGCGGCAGGCGCGAGGCTCGTGTAGTACGCGGCCGTTTTCACACCCGCATCGAGTTCAGCCTGCAACTGTTGCTGCACGGCCGGTTGTACCGCGCGGCGCTCGCCGTCCTTGCGCTGGACGAACACGCGCAGCGATCCGCCGTGAGTGTTCAACTGGCTGACGTCGAAGACTTCCAGACCGTTGCGCTCGCACAGAGTCTGCACGGCAGTCAGCGACAGATAGGAATAGTGCTCGTGGTACAGCGTGTCGAACTGCGCGCCAGCCATCAGCGTCAGCAGTTGCGGAAATTCGAACGTGGCCACTCCAGTAGGCTTGAGCAGTACTGCGAAACCACCGAGGAAATCGTTGATGTCCGGCACATGCGCAAGCACGTTATTGGCCGCCATCAAATCGGCGCCCCAGCTCTCGTTTTTCAGCTGTGCAGCGGTGTCGCGACCGAAAAACAGTTCACGAATTTCCAGACCTTTTTCCCGCGCCGCGTGCGCGGTGCTGCGGGTCGGCTCTACGCCCAGGCACGGAATACCGCGACCGGCGACGTACTGCAGCAGGTAACCGTCGTTGGCGGCGACTTCAACCACACGGCTGTCAGCCGTCAGACCAAAACGCTCGACCATCTCGGCGACATAGCGCTCGGCATGCGCCAGCCAGGTGCTGGAAAACGAACTGAAGTAGGCGTATTCAGCGTCGAACAAGCTGTCGGCGCGAGTGTAATCCTCGGTCTGCACCAGCCAGCATTGCTGACACACGGCGACCTTCAACGGCACCCATTGCTCGGCCTGTTCCAGGCGATCGGCGTGCACGTAGGCATTGGACGGTGGCGAGGTGCCGAGGTCGATCAGCGGCAGACTCAGCGGTGCGGCGCACCCACGGCAGTTCATAGACGCACTCCAGCAAAGTGTTGATCGAGCGCGGGGTGGCTGGAATCGCGCGACGACAAATTATTGACAGGCAATGGCCAGGTAATCGCCAGCCGTGGATCGCTCACCGACAGACCGCCCTCATGCTCCGGCGCGTAATCGGCGCTGTGCAGGTAGAGCAACTCAGCATCTTCGGTCAGCGTCTGGAAACCGTGGGCGAACCCGGCCGGAATCAACAGGCTGCGACCGTCACCGGCCTTCAGGTGCTCGGCGTGCCAGTGCAAAAAGGTTTCGGAGTCGGGACGCAGATCAACCGCCACGTCCCAGACTTCACCGCGCAAGCAGGTGATGAGTTTGGCTTCCGGCGCATTCGCGTTTTGATAATGCAGACCGCGCACACTGCCCTTCTCGCGGGTGCAGGAATGGTTGATCTGGCGGATATGAAATTCGCTGCCGAACGCACTCAAACTGCCTTCGCAGAACAGTCGTGCGAAGTGCCCGCGCTGATCTTCGAAGCGTTTGTGCTGGACACTGAACAATCCGGCCAGCGGCAATGCGAGCAAGGAGAACTCGCTCACAGCGCGCCTCGGTACAGATTCAGTTGGCCGAGAGTGACGGCGCGCATGTCGTCGCCGTTCTGCCACGCCAGATGCCAGTCGAGCGTCTGGGTCAGGCATTGCTGCAAGGTCCAGCGCGGTTGCCAGCCAAGCACTTGGCGCGCGCGGCTGCTGTCCAGACGCAGCAGGCCGGCCTCGTGCAGTTCGCTTTTTTCAATGCGCAGACCGCGGGCCTGTGGCCAGCGGCTGGCGAGCAGTTCAACCACTTCGCCGACGCTGCACATGTCCGCCTCGCCGGGGCCAAAGTTCCACGCACCGGCGTATTCCGGGCCTTGTTCGTAGAGGCCTGCGGCCAGTTGCAGATACCCGGCCAGTGGCTCCAGCGCGTGCTGCCATGGGCGCACGGCTTGCGGGTAGCGCAGGGTCACCGGCTCGTCCGCAGTCCAGGCCTTGAGCACATCTGGAATCAATCGCTCCGGGGCAAAATCACCGCCGCCCAAAACGTTGCCGGCGCGCGCGGTAGCCAGGGCCAGACCATGTTCGGCGTGCTTTTCAGCCGGGAAGAACGATGCCGCGTAAGACTGCGCCAACAATTCACAGCAGGCTTTGCTGCTGCTGTAAGGATCGTGACCGCCCAAGGCTTCGTCTTCGCGGTACGGCCACAGCCATTCCTTGTTGGCGTAGACCTTGTCGGTGGTGACCAGCACGCAGGCGCGGACGCAACCGACCTGACGGATCGCTTCAAGCAGATTCAGCGTGCCCATGACGTTGCTGGAATAGGTGCCGAGCGGGTCGCGATAACCTTCGCGCACCAGTGGCTGCGCAGCCAGGTGCAGAACAATCTCTGGCTCGGTGTCGGCGATGATTTCCAGCAAGGCGCCGAGATCACGCAGGTCACCGCGCTGATCGTTGATGCCTTCGTGGACCCGCGCCAGTTCGAACAGGCTCGGCTCGGTCGATGGATCAAGCGAGAAACCGCTGACTTGCGCGCCGAGGCTTTGCAGCCACAGGGTCAGCCAACTGCCTTTGAAACCGGTGTGGCCGGTGACCAGCACACGCTTGCCACGCCAGAAATCCGCACTCAGGCCCATTGCTTCCATGGGGCCTCCCCGTTCTGCCACAGCGCTTCGAGATGGTTCTTGTCGCGCAGGGTGTCCATCGGATGCCAGAAACCTTCGTGTTCGAAGGCTTTCAACTGTTCATCCTGAGCCAGACGGGCCAACGGCTCGGCTTCCCAAGTGGTGGCGTCATCGGTGATATACGGCAGCACTTTGGGTGAGAGCACGAAGAAGCCGCCGTTGATCCAGCCGCCGTCGCCACGAGGTTTTTCGGTAAAGCCAAGCACCTGATCGCCTTGACGTTCAAGGGCACCGTAGCGACCCGGCGGCTGTACGGCCGTGACGGTCGCGAGACGGCCGTGAGCTTTGTGATAATCCACAAGCTGAGCAATGTTGATGTCGGAGACGCCGTCGCCGTAGGTGAAGCAGAACGCCTCCTCGTCCTTCAGATAACGCGCGGCACGCAGCAGACGGCCACCGGTCATGGTTTCCTCGCCGGTGTCGATCAGCGTGACGCTCCATGGCTCGCTGTAGTTCTGGTGAACGTCCATGCGGTTCTCACGCATGTTGAAGGTGACGTCGGAGGTGTGCAGGAAGTAGTTGGCGAAGAAGTCCTTGATCGCATAACCCTTGTAGCCAAGGCAGATCACGAAGTCGTGGATTCCATGGGCGGAATACTGCTTCATGATGTGCCAGAGAATTGGCTTGCCGCCGATCTCGATCATCGGTTTGGGCTTGAGGTGCGACTCTTCACTGATGCGCGTGCCGAGGCCACCCGCCAAAATAACTGCCTTCATCGTCTCCCCTCTTGTTCGTCACCGGGCTTGGCCAAGCTGTTGCAGGCCTTTTGGCTAAACCTTTGCCAATCCGGGCGCGGGTCAATGACCGCTAGCGCTCGTTTTATGGCGATTTGAGGGGGACTTGCAGGAAACGCGCCAGCTCGATGGACGCTGCGTCGGCAGTGCGACGGGCATAAAAAAGGGACGAATCCAACAGTGGACTCATCCCTTCATCGCGCGACCTTCAAGCTGAAGGCGTCAAAGGATCAACCAAATAGGGCGAACGCATCACCGGTGGCCGGCAGATCGTAGATCATGCCGTCGGCCGTCTGGATATGCTCGATGGTGTTGCCCTGCGCGTACCAGTTTTCCAGCTTCACGCCACTGGCTGGAACGCCGCTACTGCCATCATTGGCACTGTGCAAATAGGCGTCCTTGCCCACCCGAGTGACACTCAACTGGCTGGCATTGGCAATGGTGTTCAACACCAGCGTGTCGTTAAGACTGCTGCCATATTCCTGAATGGTCACCAAACCCGTGGAGTTCACGACATAGGTGTCATCACCCGCACCGCCACGCGCCTGACCACCCGTGCCCTGGCTGCCCACGAGGTTCAGGATCAGAAGGTCATCACCGTTGCCTGCGGACAACGTGTAATAGCTGCCGGTACCGGTCAGAACATCATTGCCATCGCCGCCGTCAGCACTGCCCCGATTGACCGTGATAGTGTCATTTCCCTCATCGCCGCGGGCAAAAGTAGCCAGGTCGTTGGCAGCGCTGACGATAACGTCATCACCCTCGCCCCCCCAAAGCGTATCGCTCTGCGCGGCCGCGCCGTCGAGACCGGATGCCAACCCGCCATAAATGTGATCGGCCCCTTCGCCACCGCGAATGAAATCGTTGCCGGCACCCCCTTCCAGATAATTGCCATTCGAATCCCCATCCAGCCAATCATCAAACTGACTGCCGCGCAGGCCTTCGATATCGTAGAACGTGTCACCCGAGGCAATACCGGTTTGTGAACCCCACGCCAGATTGATGTTTACCCCGGCATCACTGTCGTCATAACTGACAATGTCGACCCCTGCACTACCATAAAAGGCATCACTGCCCGCGCCACCCGACAACACGTCATTGCCCGCGCCGCCGGTCAGCATGTTGTCACCGGCATTGCCATGGCCGGTGAAGTCACCTGTGCCGGTATAAGTCATGCGTTCGATGAACGGATCCATGGTCATCACTGACAGACTGGTATACAGCTCGTCCACACCACCACTCTCTATTTCGGAAATGGTCACACCGGCACTGTTGATGGTGTAGATATCATTGCCCTGACCACCGTCAACCGTTACGCCACCGATGTCGATCGTGAAGTGGTCGTCCAGCGCAGAGCCGACGATTTTTTCCACATTGCTGACCAGACCACCGATGCGCAGCTCAACACTGACAGCGTCCAATGAATCCCAATAGTTCAGAACGTCGTAGCCATCTCCACCATCGAACGCTTGTCCGGCTTCCTTGCCGAACAGCACATCGTCAAAGCCTGAACCCTGAATGGCTTCGATTCCGGTGAACGTATCACCGTTGGCGAAACCGGTAGACATCCAGCCTTGCGCCAGATCAATGAACACGCCTTCACTACTGTCGGCGTAGCTGACCGTGTCAAAACCCTCACCACCAATAAAGTGATCCGCGCCGCCCCCCCCGAACAGCAGGTCATTGCCGACACCACCAATAATCAGGTTGTCACTGGCATTTCCATAACCGGTGAAATCGCCGGTGCCGGTGAAGGTCATTTTTTCAACGGACGCGTCCATCTGCATGTTGTTGAGCGTCGTGCGGAGTTCGTCATATCCACCACCAACTCCTTCAACGATTTTCACGTCATCGCTGCCAATGATGTAGATGTCATTGCCGTCCTGACCATCCAGAGTCATTCCAGCAATATTGCCAACGAAGGTATCGTCGAATTGAGTGCCCATGACGCCTTCAATTTCGATCAACGTATCGCCTTCAGCTTCACCACCATGAGCGATCACCGAACCCTCCTGAAACTCGATACTGATCGCTGCGGCAGAACCACGGTAATCGACCCAGTCAAAGCCCTCACCGCCATTCAGCAGATCAGCCCCTTCGCCCCCATAGAGCAAATCCCCGGACTCCAGCCCGTAGAGTTCGTCATTGTCAGGAGTACCGATGAGGTAGTCTGCTTCACTCGTTCCATTTATCACTGCCATGTGTTCCTTCCTTGTGTGGTTGTTAAATACTGTCCCAGGAGCGAGGCGCTCCTCCGTTGAGTGGGCACGTATTTGAAATCTATCGACCGATAGCACCAAAGACTGAGATCAAGACCTCCAAAAAAAAAACGCCGGCAACCGTGAGGTCACCTGCGTTTTTTTGTGCCCGCCGAATTCAGATCAATCCGGCAACCAGCCCCACAACCAGTGATTAAGGCTGTCACCGCGCAACATGAAATCACGGTGTACCGCTTCCTTCAGTTCGTCGCCCATGCGGTAGCTGGCGTCCGGGTCGGCGAGATGCATGCGGATCGCCTGCAGCCATTCTGCGGTGCTGTTGCTGTAGACCTTGGTGCATGGCAGGTGACCGCGATAGGCCTCGGTGTCGGTGCAGATCACCGGGTAGCCGCAGGCACCGTACTCCAGCAGACGCAGGTTGCTCTTGCAGTCATTGAAAATATGGAATTCCAACGGCGCCAGTGCCAGGTCGAGGTTAAGACTGGCCAGTTTGAACGGGTAGCTCTGCAGGCTGATGGCCGAGTGGAATTCATGGATGTAGGGGCGCAACTCCTCCGGGCACATGCCGAAGAATACCCACTCGACGTCGTTCGCCAGTTCCCGCACGACGTCGGCAATGATCTCAAGATCCCCCGAGTGACTGGTGCCGCCGCCCCAACCCACACGCGGCTTGCTCGAGGTACGACGGTGACTGGTCAGGGTCGCCCACGGTTCCGGCGAAAGCATATTCGGCACAATGCGAATATCGCTGTGCATGCTCGACAACGCATCGGAAAGTGCCTGGGTGGTGACCACCACACGATCACACAGCGCAATACCTTCGCGCAGCATCTGTTCGGTGTTGACCGGTTTGTTGCGCGCGTGGGTATTTTTCTTCGGCGCACTGATCACGTAGTCGTCGAGTTCGAAGATTCGCAGCGCGCTGGAGTACTTCTTGATTCGTTGAATATCGCTGACAGCACCGTCGCTGTAGCGGCATTGCAGAATGATCGAATCCGGCGCCAGGCGCTCGATTTCGACGGTCGAGGGTGACTCGTAGGCCCAGCGGCCGAGTGCCCGGCCAGAGGCTTCAAGCTCGGTCAGCGGCCCGGTCACGCGGTAATGACCGACTGCCGAACTGTTGACCGGCAACCCGAGAATCAACGGCAAGTGACGGGAACAGAACGGATTCCAGTTATTGCGCAACGACGGCTCCAGACTGAAGCTGGACACGCCGAGACTGAGCGACGGACTGTACGACGGATCCTTGATGATTTTACTCATCCACTGACGGTGGAAAGCTTCTTCCTCTTGCTCGGGCAGGATCACCGGCGGCACATCGGTCAGCGGCGCAATCACCACACTGGCATATGGCGTCCAGACCACCAGATAACCTTGCTTGCCCGCACGCAGACACAGGTCGACGTCACTCAAACCACGGGTGTAGGTCACCTCATCAAACTGGCCAAGCTCTTCGAAAACCTGCTTGCGCAGCATCAGGCACTGGCTGCTGACCGCGCTCCAGTTTTGCGTCACATGCAAACGTTGCATGTAACCGCGGCTGCTGACCGATTCGCCGGCAAAAGGTGAACCGACCGGCCCGGCCAGCCCAAGAATCAAGCCAGCGCTGACGATCGCCCCCTCAGGACTGAGCAACCGTGCACCGACCACGGCAACTTCCGGACGCTGGGCATGATTGAGCAACTCATCGAGCCAGTCGCTTTCACAGATGACCGCCTGCGCGTCGAGCAGCAGCAAATATTCGCCACGGGACTGTTCGGCGGCGAAATTGCGGATCGCGGCCGCGTTGTTGTCTCCGGCATAACGCAACACCCGCAACATCGATGCACCGAGCTGTGCCATGGCGCTCAGCCATTCGAGCATCTGCGCATCAGTGACACCTGTGTCGACGATGAGAATTTCATACTGGGTATAAGCCGTCCGCTCGATCAGGCTCTCGGTGCAGCGCTGCAAGGCGTGCAGCGAATCGCCGGCCTGAATGATGATCGAGACCTGCGGGCGTGTCGCATGCCGATAGTCGATGCGGTTGATCAGTGGCAGTTCTTCATGACGAATGAGGTGATCGACGCCGATGCGCTGCAGGTGCGCCGCGACCACGGCGGCGTTGTAGTCGATGACTTGCGGCAGCGACAGCCATTGCGCGTAGGTCAGCGACGATTCCACCTGAATTTCGGCAATGTGTTCGATGGTTTGCGGACCGGCCTCTTCCACCAGACGCCAGAGCAAATCATGCGCAGCGAGCTCGCCATGAACAGGGTCAAAACCACCGACAGTCATAAAGCGCTCGCGCTCGAACGCCAGCGCTCGCCCCACATACGGATAGGCGCGCATCAGATCGAGGTTGAAGTCGGGCTTGAACACCGGCTCGGTCGACTCGTCATCGACCCGCGCGCCTTCGTCGCTATAGGCACACAACAACCCCGACGTGCCGGCGATGCGCTCGGCCAGAATCAGCAGCGCCGACTCACGCAGGGTGTCGCCGGCATTCAGCAGGTAAAACCAGTGCGCGCCTTCCAGTTGCGGGATCACCGCGTTGAGCTGTCGGGCCCAATCGGCCTGAAACGGCAACTGCAATGTGCGCTCTTCTACCTCGCACTGCGCATCCGACAGCACCACCACGGCCTGCGCCGGATAAAGTTGCGCCTTGAGGCTCTGCAACGTGGAGGCCAGCGCCTCACTGTCACCGGCGCTGTCGATCACAATCGGCACGATCTGCGGGCGCATCGACCAACTGGCGATACGCTGTGGCATCAGCCGTTGCTCGACCTCGCTGAAGCAGCGGATCGACAGCCACTCACGATAGAAGTCGGCATAACTTTCGCTCTCGGCACCGACTCGACCACTGACCACCGTGTTGCGGTTGCCAAGGATGCGCGTCACGCACAGCTCCTGCCAGGCGTGCGGCAGATCGCTGATATTGGCCAGATCGATGTAACGCACCCAGCCGGCGGCGGGCGCCGCTTCACCGCTACGGGCGATGAGCATTTGCTTGAGCCAGTCCCACTCGACCTTGGCGGCCTTGAGCATCTCCGGGGTTTTGCTCAGACGCTCCGGGTACAGACGCTCGGTACTCAGCACCGTGTTGAGCGAGACCAGATTGCCGCGCCGCATCAGACACACGAACAAGGCGAAATCGAGCGTGGCGACAAAACCTGCACCCTCTTGAATCAGCGCAGGCAGTAACGCCAACACGTCGGCGCGACGCATCAACGCGGCACTGAAGTTACCGACAAAATTCAACGGCGTGGATTCGAAGATCGCCAGCATGTCGTCGCCCTTGAACAAGGCGTCGTTCGGGCTGAACCGACAATTGTCAACGCGCGGCGGCAAGAGGAAATTGCCGGCGTCGCTGAGCATGCGCAAGGCAACCACCAGATTGGCATCAGCGTGATCAATCAGCACCTGCGCCTGCAGGGCAATGCTCGGCGCGAACAGTCTATCGTCATCGCACAACACTTTGACGAACTCGCCACGAGCCTCTTCGACGCAACGCAGCACGTTGTTCTGTAACCCCAGACGCTGAGGGTTACGCAGATAGCGGATCGGATGAGCCGGCTCGGCAAACGACTCGACAATCTGGCGAATCTGCTCATCGGCCGAGTCATCGCATATGACGATCTCGACGTTTTCGTACGTCTGCGCGAGCGCACTCATCAGCGCCTGATCGAAGAAGCGCGGGTTGAAGGCGGGTATGACGATACTGACGAGGGGGTGTTGATTCACGGCGGGAAACTCTCGAGCGGCGGGCCCCTGCCCTCTTCAGGCAGGAACCCCGTAACCGCTTAGGAAAAGACGGTTGGCAGCTCGACAGGCACAGACTCAGATCTTGTTGAACAAGCCCAGTTGCGCAATCTTGCTGAAGGCCAGTTGCGAAGCCTGCAACATGGTTTGCTGCAGGGTCAGACGGGTCATGACTTCGGCCGGATCGGAATCGCGGATCGACGATTGTGTCTGCGCGTTGGCCAGTACCAGCGACTGATTGGTATCGCTCTGGGTCATCAGCGACGAGCCACGACCACCGACCGAACTGATCGCACTGGATAACTGATCGGTGCCACTGGCGAGGTTGCCCAGACCGGAGGCCAGACCGGCCTGCAATTGCTGGATCGCCAGCGCATTGCCATTGGTTGGCGTGTTCAGCACGTTTTTCAACTGACTCACGCTGTCCAGAATGTTCTGGGTTTCGTGAGTATTGACCGCCACGCTGAACTGATCGTTGGCAGCCGGGGTACCGCTGATGTTGAAGCTCACACCCGAAGCGGTGGCGACGCCTGCGACCACTGTGCCGCTGGACACCGGTTTGCTGTCAGCCGTCAACGGTGCAGCGTACAGATCGAACGCGGTCGCGCTGGTGAATTTCATCACCGCTGAACCGGTGGGGAAACTGGCTTTGTAGTCGGTCGAGTTGGTGACGCTGCTGCCGGTGATCTGGGCCGACGACGGGTTGCCCGGGCTGCGGGTGCCGGTAAAAGTGTCAGGCTTGGCCTCCAGGGTGAAGGTGTGACCCGGCAGAACAGTACCCGGTACATCGCCCGATTGCAGGTTGATGTTCAGCGTCAAATCCACGCCCCGGAAGCTGACGGTCTGACCGGTCTTGCTGGCTGGATCAAACGCGCCGCCCTGACTGGCTTCGGCCGTCACATCGTTACCGGCCGAGTCAGTGATTTTGAGCTGGGTGCCGCTGACAAAATCAACAGTGTACGGCTCGCCGCTACGGAACTTGCTGTTGTAGCTGACGTTCGACGACACCTGACCGTTGGACAGAACCACGCGATTGTCATTGACCGCAGGCGCCGTCATGGTGACCTGGCTGCGGCTGGTGTTGACCGCTTGCTGGAAGGCTTCCCAGCCGGTGGTGTTGGTGGCCATCTTCATGTTGTCACCGATCGCCAGATCGAGGGTCACCTGGTCGCCGTTGTAGGCGTAGGTGCCATCGTCATTGCGAGTGAACGGCACGGTGTCGCCCTTGGAGCCGGCGAAGATGTATTTACCGTTCTCGTCCTTGCTGTTCATCAAGCTGAGCAGTTGCTCTTCGATCTGACCCAGCTCGGACGCCGTGGCCTGACGGTCGGCGTCCGTGTACCCGGCGTTGCCGGCACTCACAGCCAATTCCTTGGCACGCTGCAGCACGTTGTTGATGCTGGTCATCACCGCTTCAGCGGTACCCAGTGTGCCTTTGATGGTAGTGGCATTGGCTTCGTACTGATCGAGCATCGAAGCTTGCTGGCCCAACTGCAGCAGACGCGAAGCGCCAACCGGATCATCTGCCGCCGTGTTGACGCGAATCAGGCTGCTGGCCTCTTCACTGCTCTTGACCACGTTGGCGAAGTTTTTCTGATAGTTGGCTGCCGAAGATTCGTAAAACTGGCCGGTAGAAATGCGCATGGATTACGACTCCCTTAAAGACTGTTGATCAATGTGCTGAAAATTTCCTGCGCAGCCTTGATGATCTGCGAGGACGCGGTGTAGTACTGCTGAAACTTGACCAGGTTGCCGGTCTCTTCGTCGAGGTCGACGCCGGACAGCGAGTCCCGCGCACCCTTGGCGTTGGCCAGAATGGCGTCGGTGGCCGCACTGTCGAGCTTGCCCTGGGCGGCTTTGGCGCCGACACCTTCGACCAGTTTGCCGTAGGCGTCGGTCAGGGAAATACCTTTGCTGGCCGAACCGGTGTCCACTGTCTGCTTGGTCTGCAAGTCAGCCAGTACGCCGCCGTTGCGGTTGTCCAGTGTGCCCGGCTGGCTGAGGCTGACATTGATCGTCGAGCCTTTGCCTGGCGAGCCGGCGACGGTCATGTCGAAGCTGACGGTGTACTGGGTGGCCGGAGCTGGCGGGATCGCAGCGCCGGTCGAGTCCTTGAGCGGAATGCTCAGGTTCAGGGTGTTGTTCTGACCTGGCTTGATGGTGCCGCTGCTCAGCACGCCGCCCTGGGCGTCCAGAAGCTGGTAACCCTGACTGGTACCGTCTGCCGAAGGATCACCAAACACCACTTTGACCGGAGTCGAGTACTTCAGGCCATTCTGCATCGCCGTGGTGGTGGTGGCGTCGTAGATGTCGAACTGGGTCGTCAGGGTCGGCTGGCCGCTGGCCGGAATGGTCAGCGTACCGCTGCCGCCCGGTGCAATGGCGGCGCCCAATGGAGCTGCGATGGCCAGACGTTTGGAGTCGGTCATCTCGGTTTTGATGTTGGCCGCGGCGTTGCGGGTCGGGGTGATCTTGAACGTGTCGCCCGCCGCCGCTGTGCCGCCAGTGAGTTTCAGCGAGAAGCCGTCGATGACCGGTGGCGGGTTGGTGGTGGTGCTGAACGCGCCCATGGCGGTGCCTTCCGGCAGACGCTGCACGGTGTAGTCCGTGGCGCTGGTGAAAGTCACTTTGTAATCGTTGATGGTCAACTTGCCGGTGTCTTCGATGCTCACATCGAATTTACCCGAGCCGGCGCTATTGCCGACGGTGGCAGTGCTGCGCGAAGACATGTTGGCCGCAGTATTGATGCTGTTGAACAGGCTGCCGCCAAAGTCACCGTTCTTGTCGATGCCTTGCGCCTGAATCGTGTTCATCTGATCGGCGACGACCAGTGCCACGCGGCCCAGCTCGTTCATCGCCGGGTCGAGCACGGTGCTGCGATAACGCAGCAGGCCGCCGATCTCGCCACCCGTGATGCCCGACGTGATGTCGATGGTGCTGGAGCCGTTATTGAGCTGCAGGGCCATACGCGACGGGTCGGTCTTGCTTGGGGTGACTTCCAGCTTGCTGACATTGCTGCCCATCACCAGCGGCTGACCGTTGCCAAGGTAGATGTCCATGTTGCCGTCGCGCTCGACGACCTGTGCGCCGGTGAAGGTCGACAGTTGGCGAATGGTCTCGTTACGCGCGTCGAGCAGCTCGTTGGGCTGGCCGCCGGCGTTGGAGATTTCGGAGATCTTCTGGTTCAGTTGCGCGACAGTCGCTGCGAGCTTGTTGACCTGATCGGCCATGCTTGTCAGGTTGCCGTTGATGTCCTGATTCTGCGCGTTCAACTGGCTGGAAACCGAGTTGAAGCGCGCGCTCAAGGCTTGGGCATCACTGAGCAGCAGTTGGCGCGAAGCATCATCACCGGGTTTGGCGTTGACGTTCTGCACCGAGGCGAAAAACTTGGTCAGCGCGCCATTGAGGCCGGTACCGCTGTCGGACAGCAATTTGTCGAGCGGAGTGACCTGCCCCAGGTAAGCCGCCGCATCGCTGTTGAGCGAAGTGGTGGTCTGCAATTGCGCATCGATGTAGCTGTTGTACACCCGGCGCACGTCGGCCAGGGTCGTACCGGTGCCGATCCAGAGGTTGCCGTTCTGGATCGAGCTTTTTGAATTCTGCACGGTTTGCTGGCGCGAGTAGCCGGCCGTATCGACGTTGGCAATGTTGTTGCCCGTCACCATCAAAGAAGATTGGCTAGCGGATAAACCCGACATCCCGATGTTGAGCAAACTCATGGTTCAAACCTTACTTTATGTTTTATAGAGGCGTTGTCGAAACGCCCGCCGCAGCGTAGTTCTGGTTAACGTTCATCTGCTTGGCAATCTGCGAAATCTTGCTTGCGTAGTTCGGGTCGGTGGCGTAACCGGCCTTTTGCAACTCGCGTACAAACTGTTCTGGGTTATCGGCCGACTTCAGCACATCTTGATAGCGATTATTGCTCTGCAGCAAAGTCACCAGATCGTGGAAGCTGTCCTTGTACGAGGCATAGGAACGGAACTCGGCCGTCTCCTTGACCATCGCGCCATTACGGAACTCGCTGGTGATTGCGCGGGCTGAATCACCCTTCCAGTTGCTGCTCGCCTTGATACCGAACAGGTTGTGGCTGCTACTGCCATCCTGAGCACGCATGACTGACTTGCCCCAACCGGTTTCCAGTGCGGCTTGCGCCACCAGGTAACGCGGATCGACGCCGATACGAGCGGCGGCTTCCTCGGCCATCGGCAGCATGGTGTTGACGAATTCGTCGGCGGAACTGAAAGCTTTTTTCGCCGGCGCCAATGGAATCTGCGCCATCGCACGGCCGTAAACCTGCATCTGCCCACCGGAAGCTTTGTCAGCCTCGGCGCGTGCCAGCCAGTCGCCGTTGTACAGCGGACCTGCGCCAGTGATGGCGACAGTCGTGGCACGCTGCGGCAATTGCGTCGCGGCATTCGCGGTAGTGGCCGATGGCACCAGACCGGCGAGCAAACGATCAGCCAGTTTCGGTGGCAAGGCCAGGCGACGCTGGTTGATCATTTCCATGTCGTTGCGATGGGCAAGTTGCGTGTTCGGCGCATTGACCGAACGCGAGGCCCACAATGGACGCTCACCATTGAGGCGCGACAACGGACCGTTGGTGGCGACGGTGCCAGCGGCAATCGGCGTCGCCACGGCAGCAGCCTTGGCCTTGGCTTCTTCCTGCTTGGCGGCGGACGCGGCCGCAGCCTCACCCGGTGCCATTGGTTTGTTCTTCGACATCTGGCGCATCAGCACGTCGGCCAGACCGATACCACCGCCCTCGCGGGACATGGAAACGGCCAGTTGCTGGTCGTACATTTCCTGATACTGCTTGGCCGCCGGTGTGTTGAGCGGATTGTCCTCACCCAGGGCATTGGTCGCCGAGCGCATCGACTTGAGCATCTCGCCAAGGAACAGCGATTCGAATTCCTGCGCAACTTTGCGCATGTTCGCATCGCTGTCCTTGTCACCGACCTTGAGCTGGTTCAGACGATTGAGGTCGGAGTAAGAACCCGAATCGCTGCTGCTGACCAGACCACTCTTGCGCATATCCATGGTCGTCGGCCTCAGATCACGATCAGGTCGGCTTGCAACGCGCCGGCCTGCTTCAGTGCTTCGAGAATGGCCATCAAGTCACCCGGCGCCGCGCCGACCTGGTTCACCGCACGAACGATCTCGTCGAGGGTGGTGCCCGGGCCGAACTTGAACATCGGTTTGGCTTCCTGTTCGGCGTTCACCCGCGAGCGCGGTACGACAGCGGTCTGGCCATTGGACAGAGGGCCCGGCTGGCTGACAATCGGGTCTTCGGTGATGGTCACGGTCAGACTGCCATGGGTCACGGCAGCAGGCGAAACCTTGACGTTCTGGCCGATGACGATGGTACCGGTACGCGAATTGATGATGACTTTCGCCACGGCCTGACCCGGATCGACTTCGAGGTTTTCCAGGATCGACAAGTAGTCGACGCGCTGGCTCGGATCGAGCGGCGCGGTCACACGTATCGATCCACCATCAATGGCTTGCGCAACGCCAGGGCCGAGCATGTCGTTGATCTTGTCGACAATGCGCTTGGCGGTGGTGAAGTCGGAACGGTTGAGGTTCAACGTCAGGCTATTGCCCTGATTGAAACCGCTCGGCACCGAGCGCTCCACCGACGCACCGCCAGGGATGCGACCGGCCGACGGAACGTTGACCGTGATCTTGGAACCGTCTCGCCCTTCAGCGTCAAAACCGCCAACCACAAGGTTGCCCTGGGCCACGGCATAGACGTTGCCGTCGATACCCTTGAGCGGAGTCAGCAACAGCGTGCCGCCGCGCAAGCTCTTGGAGTTGCCGATCGAAGCAACGGTAATGTCGACTTGTTGACCCGGCTTGGCGAACGCCGGCAGATCAGCACTGATCGATACCGCCGCGACGTTTTTCAACTGCACGTTGCCCGATCCCGGCGGCACCTTGATGCCGAACTGCGAGAGCATGTTGTTGAAGGTCTGCAGGGTGAACGGGGTTTGCGTTGTCTGGTCACCGGTGCCGTTAAGCCCGACCACCAGGCCGTAACCGATCAACTGGTTGGAACGCACGCCGGAAATGCTGGCGATATCTTTCAGCCGCTCGGCGTGGGCACCAAAGGCTGCGGACATCAGCGCCGCAGCCAGCATGAGGCTCTTGAAATTCAACGTAGCCACCTAGAAAGGGAACAGCGGGCTGAGGAAGAAACGGTCGAACCAGCCTGGCTGACTCGTATCGGCAAACGCGCCGGTACCCGAGTAGGTGATGCGTGCATCGGCGACCCGGGTCGACGACACCGTGTTGTCCGTGGCGATGTCATCGGCGCGCACCAGGCCGGCGATGCGCACCAGTTCGTCACCGGTGTTCAGCGTCAGCCATTTTTCGCCACGCACGGCGATGATGCCGTTGGGCAGCACGTCAGCGACGGTCACGGTGATCGAACCGGTCAGGCTGTTGCTCTGCCCCGACTTGGCATCGCCCTTGGTCGAGCGGTCGGCGCTGTAGCCGGCGTTCAGGCTCAGGTCACCGCCACCAATCGGGTTGTTAGTGGTCAGGCTGGAACCGAACAACGAGGTCAGACCGACCGAGTTGTCGCTGTTCTTGTCCATCTGCGAGTTGGCATTCTTGCTTGCCTGGGTGCGCTCGTTCAGGGTGATGGTGATGATGTCACCGACGCGGAACGCCTTGCGGTCGCTGTACAGATTCTGTTCGAAGCCGGCCTGGTAGATCGAGCCGTTATTGGCAGCCGCCGGCAGCGGCGTGCGCGGCAACACCGGGGCGTAGTAAGGGTCATTGGGCTTGGGCGTCGGGGCGACGCAGCCCGCGAGCGAGACGACCCCACTCAATGCCAGAACAGATACGAAGCGATTCATGACCCTACCTCACGGTGTTGCAGGCGACCTCATGGCCGCCTCATAGACTTGATTACAGATTCTGCGTTACGAACGAGAGCATCTGGTCGGCGGTGGAGATCACCTTGGAGTTCATCTCGTAAGCGCGCTGAGTGGTGATCATGTTGACCATCTCTTCAACGGTGCTGACGTTGGAAGTTTCCAGGGTGTTCTGCAGCGTGGTACCGAAACCGTTCAGGCCCGGAGTACCGACTTGCGGCGCGCCGGAAGCAGCGGTTTCCAGGAACAGGTTGTTGCCCACCGCTTGCAGACCGGCCGGGTTGATGAAGTCGGCGGTTTGCAGGTTGCCGATCACTTGGGACGCCGGGTTGCCGGCAACGGTGATCGATACGGTACCGTCACGGCCGACGGTGAAAGTCTGGGCATCGTTCGGAATGACGATGGCTGGTTCCAGAGCAAAACCGCTGGCGTTGACGACCTGGCCATTGGAATCAAGGTGGAAAGTACCGTCACGGGTGTAGGACGTGGTGCCGTCCGGCTGCAGAATCTGGAAAAAACCGCGACCGTCAACGGCCAGGTCCAGCGGCTGCTCGGTGGTTTGCAGGCTGCCGGCAGTGAAGTTTTTCTGCGTGCCGACAATGCGCACACCAGTACCCACTTGCAGACCCGACGGCAGTTCGCTGTCCTGGGTCGACTGGGCGCCTGGCTGACGCTTGATCTGATACAACAAGTCCTGGAACTCGGCACGATCACGCTTGAAACCCGTGGTCGAGACGTTAGCCAGGTTGTTGGAAATGGTGGTCAGGTTAGTGTCCTGGGCGGACAGACCGGTTTTGGCAACCCATAGAGCCGGAAGCATTCGATTCTCCTCGTGCGCCTGTTTTACGGCGCGACGTTCTGATAATTAGCTGATCTGCAAGACCCGAGCCATGGCCTGGTCGTCGTCTTTGGCGGTGTTCATCATCTTGACGTGCAACTCGAACTGCTTGGCCAAGGCCAGCACCGAAGTCATTTCTTCCACGGCATTGACGTTGCTCGACTCCAGGAAACCCGACACCAGTTTGACGTTGGCATCGATCGGCGCAGGCTGGCCGTCCTTGGTGTAGATCGAGCCGTCGAGGCCCTTGTTCATGTTCTTGATGTCCGGGTTGACCAGTTTGATCCGGTCGACTTCCGCCATGACGCGCGGGCCTTCACCCATCGCACGAATACTGATCGTGCCGTCTTCGCCGACTTCGATCTGCTGCTCGGGTGGCACGGCGATCGGACCGCCATTGCCCATCACCGGCATGCCGTTGCCGGCACGCAGGACGCCGAGGGCGTCGACATTCAGGCTGCCGGTACGCACGTAGCTCTCGCCGCCGTTTGGATTTTGCACGGCGATCCAGCCATTGCCGGTCACGGCGACGTCGAGATCACGGCCGGTCTGCACCAGCGAGCCTGGCGTGAAATCTGTGGCGGGCCGTTCGCTCAGGGCAAACGCGCGCGCCGGAAAGCTGTCACCGAACACCGGCATCGAACGCGCCTGCTCCAGGTCGCGCTGAAAACCGTTGGTGGAGATGTTCGCCAGGTTGTTGGCATGAGCCTTTTGCGCCAGTGCGTTCTGGCTGGCGCCGGTCATTGCCACATAAAGGTACTTGTCCACACTCTTTCCTCTGCATGCCGGACGTTTGCCGCCCACCGCTGTACTGCTGAGCCATAAGCAATTTGCAGACCAACTTTTTTCTGGCGGCTCGCAGCCCGGCAAACAAAGGACTTGAGGGGTATTGCGGGGAATCGGGAAATGTATCGAAGTCGAAAAACCGGCGGTGTTATGCCGCTTCGCGGCAAAGAATCAAAAGATCGCAGCGTGCCGCAGCTCCTACATTTGAAATGCGTACTCCTGTAGGAGCTGCCGAAGGCTGCGATCCTTTGATCTTAAGCTTCGCTATCTTTGCCAACCTCATATTCGCGCAGTTTGTTGGCAATCGTGGTGTGTGAAACCCCCAGCCGCTTACCCAACTGCCGACTGCTCGGATGCTCGGAATAGAGCCGTTCCAGCACCGCTTTCTCAAACCGCCCGACAATCTCGTCCAGCCCACCCTCAAGCGAAAAATCGCCAAGCGGCTGACGCACGCCATAATCCGGCAGACGAATATGCTCGGACTTGACCGTGCCGCCATCACACAGCGACACCGCCTGAAACAGCACGTTCTCCAACTGCCGCACATTGCCCGGCCAGTGGTAATGACTGAGCCGATCCATTGCCGCCGGCGCCAGTTTTGGTAGCGAACAGCCGATCTGTCGACTGGCCTGATCAAGAAAGTGCTCGACCAGCGGCGTCAAACCGTCGAGGCATTCGCGCAGGGGTGGAATGTGCAGCGAAAGCACGTTCAAGCGATGGTACAAATCCTGGCGAAATTCACCGCGAGCGCACAACTCAGACAAGTCCACCTGGGTCGCGCAGATCACCCGCACATCCAGATAAACCTCTTCATCGCTGCCGACGCGACGGAAACAGCCGTCCTGTAAGAAGCGCAGCAATTTCACCTGCAAGCGCGGGCTCATTTCGCCGACGCCATCGAGAAACAGCGTGCCGCCCGCCGTCAACTCCAGCAGACCGAGCTTGCCTTCAGCGCGTGCGCCTTCGAAAGCACCGGGGCCATAGCCGAACAGCTCGGTCTCGGCCATCGACTCCGGCAGGCCGGCGCAGTTGAGCGCCATCAGCGGCGATTGTCCGCGCGGACTGGCGAGGTGACAGGCGCGTGCCAGCAACTCCTTGCCGGTGCCGGTTTCGCCTTCTATCAATAGAGGCGCATCGAGGGGCGCCATGCGACGCGCCTCGCGCACCACCGCCGCCATGACTTTCGAGCTTTGAAAGATGCTGTCGAAACCGCGCAACTCCTGCTTGCGCACGTTATAGATGCGCTCGCCGACACGGTCGGCGCGATGCAAGGTCAGTACTGCGCCGGCCATGGCTTCGCTGTCGTCGTGCTCAGATTGCAGCGGGGCGATGTCGGCAAGAAAGACGTCACCCTTGACCTTGACCCGCATGCCATTGATTCGCGATTTATTGGCGCGCACCAACTCCGGCAAGTCGAAATCCTCGGCGTAGCGCGACAGCGGAATCCCCGGCACCTCATCGACGCGCACACCCAGCAACTGCGCCGCCGCACGGTTGGCGGCGACGATCGAACCGCCCATGTCGATCGACAGCACCGGAAACTCCAGCGCGCCGAGCAACGCGTTCAATTCCATATGCCGACGCTCGCTGGGCATCAGCCCTACCCGCTTGACGCCGAACACCCCAGCAATCGCTTCGAACTTCGGGCGCAACGCCTGAAACTGGATGTTGATCAAGTTCGGGCAATGCAGATAGATCGCGTTGCCATGCTCACCACCAACCTCGCCGCGCGCGACGTTGATCCCGTACGCCACCAACAGGTTGAGAATGTCGCGCAGAATGCCGATGCGGTTCTGGCAGTGGACTTTGATGCGCATAAAAATCGTCCGAATAAACGATGAAGAACCTGTAGGAGCGAGCCTGCTCGCGATAGCGGTTTATCAGGCTGCACTGAGGTGAATGACACACCGCTATCGCAGGCTCACTCCTACAGGGGGACCGCGCCAGACTTTTCTGTCGAGGCGCGCAGATAGTTGTCAAGATTATGTGACAGCTACCGTCCTTTTCAAACCCGAGAATTACCGTAAACGCTAGATATGCGTCAAAGCGTAACGATTACTTTACGAATTTAAGAGAAATTTCCTACGCACAGGCGATTCGAGCTGCTGCACATCACCGCGCTCTCGGGTAATTCTGAGTCCATCGCTGGACATAACAAGAACGAATTCCCCTAGCAGGAGAGCAGTATGAAGCAGACGCAATACGTGGCCCGCGAGCCCGATGCGCAAGGTTTTATCGACTACCCCGCCGAAGAACACGCGGTGTGGAACACGCTGATCACCCGCCAGTTGAAAGTGATCGAAGGGCGTGCGTGCCAGGAGTACCTGGACGGTATCGAAAAACTCGGTCTGCCCCACGACCGCATTCCGCAACTGGGCGAGATCAACAAGGTACTCGGCGAGACTACCGGTTGGCAGGTCGCGCGCGTTCCGGCACTGATTCCGTTCCAGACTTTCTTTGAATTGCTCGCCAGCAAGCAGTTTCCGGTCGCCACCTTCATTCGAACCCGCGAAGAACTGGACTACCTGCAAGAGCCGGACATTTTCCATGAGATCTTTGGCCACTGCCCGCTGCTGACCAACCCGTGGTTCGCCGAGTTCACCCACACCTACGGCAAACTCGGCTTGCAGGCCACCAAGGAAGAACGTGTGTACCTGGCGCGCCTGTACTGGATGACCATCGAATTCGGCCTGGTCGACACCCCGCAAGGCAAACGCATTTACGGCGGCGGCATCCTCTCCTCACCGAAAGAAACTGTTTATTGCCTGTCGGACGAGCCGGAGCATCAGACCTTCGATCCGCTGGAAGCCATGCGCACGCCGTACCGCATCGACATCCTGCAACCGCTGTACTTTGTCCTGCCGAACCTCAAGCGTCTGTTCGACGTTGCTCATGAAGACATCATGGCCATGGTCAAGCAGGGCATGCAGTTGGGTTTGCACGCACCGAAATTTCCGCCAAAACCGAAAGCCGCGTGATCCGCGACTTTTGCTGACAATTGAGTCTGTCAGTCGTCGCGGCTTTGGTTTAGCGTGACGGCATTGACGGCCCGATAGCTTCTATAAAAAAAACACACTCGATTTCAGGAATCACACCATGTCCACTTTGAATCAAGCCCACTGCGAAGCCTGCCGCGCCGATGCGCCACAAGTCAGCGACGAAGAACTGCCGATCCTGATCAAGCAGATCCCTGACTGGAACATCGAAGTTCGCGACAGCATCATGCAGCTGGAAAAAGTCTTCCTGTTCAAGAATTTCAAACACGCGCTGGCGTTCACCAACGCCGTCGGCGAAATCTCCGAGGCCGAAGGCCACCACCCGGGCCTGCTGACCGAGTGGGGCAAAGTGACCGTGACCTGGTGGAGCCACTCGATCAAAGGCTTGCACCGCAACGACTTCATCATGGCCGCGCGCACTGACGAAGTGGCCAAGACCGCAGAAGGACGCAAGTAATGCACTTCGACGCCATCGGCCGGGTGCCCGGCGACCCGATCCTCGGATTGATGGAGGCTTATGCGCAGGATTCCAATCCGCGCAAATTCGACCTCGGCGTTGGCGTCTACAAGGATGCCCAGGGCCTGACACCCATCCCGGAGGCAGTGAAAATCGCCGAAGCGCGGCTGGTCGAGAGCCAGGACACCAAAACCTACATCGGTGGCCACGGCAACCCGCTGTTCGGCAAAGTCATCAATGAGCTGGTGCTCGGTGCCGACTCGAAACTGATCGCCGAACAGCGCGCCGGCGCCACCCAGACCCCGGGTGGCACCGGTGCCCTGCGTCTGGCTGCCGACTTCATCGCCCAATGCCTGCCAGGCAAAGGCGTGTGGTTGAGCAACCCGACCTGGCCGATCCACGAAACCATTTTCGCCACGGCTGGCGTCAAGGTCAGTCACTACCCTTACGTGGGCAGTGACAACCGTCTCGACGTCGACGCCATGCTCGCCGTACTCAACGAAGTGCCGAAAGGTGATGTGGTGTTGCTGCACGCGTGCTGCCACAACCCGACCGGTTTCGATCTGAGCCACGACGACTGGCAGCGCGTGCTGGACGTGGTGCGCCGTCGCGACCTGCTGCCACTGATCGACTTTGCCTACCAAGGCTTTGGCGACGGCCTGGAGCAGGATGCGTGGTCGACCCGCTTGTTCGCCGCGCAAGTGCCGGAGTTGCTGATCACCAGTTCCTGCTCGAAGAACTTCGGCCTGTATCGCGACCGTACCGGTGCGCTGATCGTCTGCGCGAAGACCGCCGACAAGCTCATCGACATCCGCAGCCAACTGGCCAACATCGCCCGCAACCTGTGGTCGACACCGCCAGATCATGGTGCAGCAGTGGTCGCAACCATCCTTGCCGACCCGGAACTGAAAAGCCGCTGGGCCGACGAGGTGGAAGCCATGCGCTTGCGCATCGCGCAGCTGCGTAGTGGTTTGGTGGAAGCGCTGGAGCCGCATGGTCTGCGCGAGCGTTTTGCGCACATTGGCGTGCAGCGCGGGATGTTTTCTTACACCGGCTTGTCGCCGGAGCAAGTGAAGCAACTGCGCGAGCATCACAGCGTGTACATGGTCAGCTCGGGCCGGGCGAATGTCGCCGGTATCGACGCCACGCGCCTCGCCCTGCTGGCCGACGCCATCGCCAACGTCTGCAAATAACACCGCAATACCCCTGTAGGAGCTGCCGAAGGCTGCGATCTTTTGATCTTGTTTTAAAAGCAGGATCAAAAGATCGCAGCCTCCGGCAGCTCCTACATTTGTTTCGGCGACCTGCCTCCCTGCGGCCATTTGTCGCAATAATTCGAATTAAAAGTCTGATTGTCATTTTTCCTGCTGTATCCTGCGCAGGCTTTCTAAAAGCGCGGATCTACCAGATCTATCAACAGACTTAGCGAGGAGCGCAACCATGCACGAGATTCCTAATCTCCCCTTCCCAAGCCTGCACGTACCTGAGCAGACGACCACGCAACAAGCCGGTGCGGGGCAGCCCGAACCGAAAGAAGCCGTTGAGGGCCGCCCGGCCGACAGCGAAGAGTAAAACCCGCCGTACAGACCGTGTGGAAAGCGCTAACATGCGCTTTCCACACTGCCTGAACCCCGAGCCCGCCATGACCGACGAATTCTCCGAAAGCCAAGCTGCCGTCCTGATCGGCGCCACCGAGAAAATGATCGAGATCTGGAGCCGGCTCTCCCCAGAGAAACAAGCGGCCCTGCTCGCCCGTTTTGGCAGCGAAGAAAACGCCCTCGCCGCACTGGTCACCACGCAACTGGTTGCCCCCGCCAAACCCTGAAACTGCCGCCCGGCAAATAGTTTTACTTTTCCCCGCCCCAGAGCCGTTCGCGTCGGTATCATAAGCAGCCTATCTAATCTGCTGCTCCCGTGGACCTTTACCCATGTCGTTCTCCAAGTCAGAGCCCCAGCGCCCCCTGGCGGTCACGCTGCAAGTCGTTTCCATCGTCCTCTTCACCTTCATCGGCTACCTGAACATCGGCATTCCGCTCGCTGTATTGCCGGGCTATGTCCACAGCGATCTGGGTTTCGGCGCGGTAATCGCCGGCCTGGTGATCAGCGTGCAATACCTCGCGACCCTGCTCAGCCGTCCGTACGCCGGCAAGATCATCGACAACCAGGGCAGCAAACGCGCGGTGATGATTGGCCTGGCCGGGTGCGGCTTGAGCGGTGTGTTCATGCTGATTTCGGCGTGGACACCGAGCATGCCGATGCTCAGTTTGATCAGTCTGTTGATCGGTCGACTGGTGCTGGGCAGCGCGGAAAGCCTCGTCGGCTCCGGCTCGATCGGCTGGGGCATCGGCCGAGTCGGTGCAGCGAACACCGCCAAAGTGATTTCCTGGAACGGTATCGCCAGTTATGGCGCACTGGCGGTCGGCGCACCGTTTGGCGTGTGGCTGGTCAGCCAGTTGGGATTGTGGAGCATGGGCGTCAGCATCATCCTGCTCGCCGCGTTGGGCCTGTTGCTCGCCTGGCCAAAAACCCCGGCACCGATTGTCGCCGGCGAGCGTCTGCCGTTCATGCATGTGCTCGGTAAAGTGTTTCCCCACGGCTGCGGCCTGGCGCTGGGCTCGATCGGTTTCGGCACCATTGCCACCTTCATCACCCTGTATTACGCGACCCAGCATTGGGACAACGCCGTGCTGTGCCTGAGCCTGTTCGGCGCCAGTTTCATCGGTGCGCGACTGCTGTTCGGCAACCTGATCAACCGCCTCGGCGGCTTTCGCGTAGCGATTGCCTGTCTGTCGGTGGAAACCCTTGGTCTGCTGCTGTTGTGGCTGGCGCCGGACGCGCATTGGGCGCTGGCCGGTGCGGCGCTGAGCGGGTTTGGTTTCTCGCTGGTGTTCCCGGCGCTGGGTGTGGAGGCGGTGAATCTGGTGCCGGCCTCCAGTCGCGGCGCAGCCGTTGGCGCTTACTCGCTGTTCATCGACTTGTCGCTGGGGATCACCGGACCACTGGCCGGGGCAATTGCTGCCGGATTCGGCTTCGCCTCGATCTTCCTCTTCGCCGCCCTCGCCTCGCTAAGCGGATTGGCGCTGAGCGTTTATCTGTACAAGCACACCGCAAAATACCGCGAAGACTAGAAATCCACCTTGCCACGCCCGGCCTTGATACTGCCGCGCTTGGTTTTCGATTCGAGACGGCGCTTCTTCGAGCCGAGGGTCGGCTTGGTAGGGCGGCGTTTCTTCTCGACTTTGGTCGCGCTGAGGATCAGCTCGACCAGACGCTCCAGCGCATCGGCGCGGTTGGCTTCCTGCGTGCGGTATTGCTGGGCCTTGATGATCAACACGCCATCGCTGGTGATGCGACTGTCGCGCAGCGCCAGCAGCCGCTCCTTGTAGAACTCGGGCAACGACGAGGCCGGAATGTCGAAGCGCAAGTGCATGGCGCTGGAGACCTTGTTGACGTTCTGCCCTCCGGCGCCTTGTGCGCGGATGGCGGTCAGTTCGATCTCGGCATCCGGCAGATGCACGTTGTTGGAAATCACCAGCATGGAAAAGCGTCCGTAATCAGAGCGCACAGGATACCGCGATTAGCCGAAAAGCGACCTGTGGCCTGCAGGGGCAACTTCCCGCGCACTTATATCGAGTGTCATTTCGAGTTACCATTCTGACCTTTGAATTTACCCGTTTAATGCAGGAAGCAGACTTATGAGCAACAAGGCAGTTATCGTTTTCAGTGGTGGCCAGGACTCTACGACCTGCCTGATCCATGCGCTGACCCACTACGATGAAGTGCACTGCATTACCTTTGATTATGGCCAGCGTCACCACGCGGAAATTGAAGTTGCGCAGCAACTTTGCAAACAGCTTGGCGTGACCGTACACAAGGTAATGGATGTTTCGCTGCTCAATGAACTGGCGATCAGCAGCCTGACCCGCGACAACATTCCCGTGCCGACGGTCAACAGCTCTGGAGAAAGCCTGCCGAGCACTTTCGTACCGGGAAGAAACATTCTGTTTTTGACCCTCGCGTCTATCTATGCGTATCAGGTTCAAGCCAGAACAGTTATTACCGGGGTTTGCGAAACCGACTTCTCGGGTTACCCGGATTGCCGGGATGAGTTCGTCAAGGCATTGAACAACGCGCTTGAACTGGGCATGGATTACAAGTTACGCCTGGAAACACCACTGATGTGGCTGAACAAAGCGGAAACCTGGGCCCTGGCTGATTACCACAATCAACTGAACTTGATTCGCCATCAGACCCTGACTTGCTACAACGGTATCGCCGGCAGTGGTTGCGCCAATTGCGACGCGTGCAACCTTCGCGCAAAAGGACTCAACGAGTTCCTGGATAACAAAGAGCAGGTGACCAACAGTTTGAAATTGAAACTAAAACTAAGTTAAGGCACAAAAAACGCTCGCCTGGATACCCAAGCGAGCGTTTCTGCTATTCAATCAAGCCTGACTCCCCGTCAGGTACTTCTTGAACAATGACCGCGCACCATAGGCGGGCATGATATTAAAGAAAGCAAAACCCACTTTGATCGCGATCTGCACATAGATCATGCTCAAAATCGCGCTGTTCTCCATCGTTCCATAGAATGCGATGTAGCAGAACAGAAAGCTGTCGATGATCACCGCAAACAACGTACTCAAGAACACGCGCAAGAACAGGAATCTGGAGTTAGTCAGTTCCTTGATCTTGCACAACAGATATGAATTTATGTTTTCGGACACCAGAAACGAAATCGAAGACGCTACCAGAACAGAAGACAACTGACTGATCACGTCATTGTAAGGTCCATCAAGCTTCCACCCCGGCAGCCCCGGCAAATGCGTGGTAATCGCCAATAGAATGATAATCGCCGCATTGCTGATGAACGCAAAGAGAATCGCTCTGCGTGCCAGCCGCAGACCAAAGGTCTCGTTCAACAGGTCAACGATCAGAAAGGTCAGCGGATAAAGAAAAGTTCCCGGGGTCACGACAATGTCAAAGTAATCCAGGTAGATCGGTTTTGTCGCCGCAATACTGGTGAAGATATACAGCGTAAACAGCATCAGGTTCAGGATGATGTAGATCATCCAGGAACTCTCATGACGGTCATTTATTTCATAGGCGGTTAGCGCACCACCCTGGGAGTAAAACTTCTTGTAGAGGTTTTTCACTTCGATTTTATTCAGATTATCCATAATCTCACTATTCAACACTTCACTCAGTTTTATTTTAATTATCTTGCCCGTCGCAATGACCATGATAACGGCCAGGCTTTTTCCATTTTCGAACCCCAGCAATTTGTACTTGCTGTTTTCCATTTCAACACTGCAGTCCATTAAATCGTTCCTCGATTACATCTCCGATCACGCATACACGATCCGCATCAAAGCTGCCTTCATGGCTTATAGATAACTTCGCTGTGATTTTGTCATATACCAGTTTTTCCCTGTGGCTGGTTGAGGCTCCTTTCTGCACGATCAACAGTTCACCGGGTTCATGCAGACCGCTGATTTCGTTTTCCAGCAGCACACCAATCAGGTTAAAAGAAGCGCCAAAATAGTAAGTCAGTGGATAAATCGTGGCCAACTCGCCAATTCTTTTGTCCAGACTTTGCAGCAGCATACTTTCCTTGATGACAGGCACCGCCGCCGGATTCATATTCCCCTGTGGCGAAATACTGCTTTCGATTATTTCCTTTTCTTCAAAATCAATTGTCTCTATTTCTTCATAAGACACGCCGAAGAAATCAGAAATCTTGCGCACAGTGGACTGTTGTACATTGACCACTTTGCCTTCAAGAATGTTGTAGATGGTCGTGCGGGTCAAACCACTGGAGTGACACAAGGACAACTGCGTCTCCCCGCGACTCTTTATCAGGTACTTGATGTTGTTCTTCAGATTCTCCGATCTTTCTCTTCTATGCATCACATGCTTATCATCCATTTTTAACTGCAATCAATGTCACGTCCCGAATGATCATTCCGGACATACAAGTGAGGTAGGAAATTGCAGTTATATCCCTGTCAGTGCCGCGCCGGATCATAGCATTCTCCCTCCCTGGGTTCGGTATAAAAAGTCAGCTTTCACAGGCTGCTTCCGCCAACGTGCGGGGTCATTTCAGCCTCCGTACCGACTCGTCAGTTCCTGCCGACTTCCACCAAAGGCCTGAAAATCGGCTCCGGGCAATGCCTGTTTTACACCCGACGCGACTACAAAAAGAATCATTTTCTTTGAAGAATGTTCATTTTTTTGATTAATTCTGTGGCGTTCCTCACTGAAAAATTTATGATGCGTCAACCCCGCGTCTCATTCTCGAAAGTGAAAGAACAAAAAAAACGGGGGGCCTGGACAGGGTTTAGTTTTGCGCGCACAGCGGTCAAAACACGGATTCGCCTGTACAGATCTGGCAAGCAAGGACATGCGCAAATCACGCAAAACCAAGGAAGGAATCAAGCAATGGCAGTCATTACTGAACCGCTCAAGAACCAGGCTGACTTGCTGCGACGCGGCCTTGCAGATCTGCGCGCAGAAGACGCCGAACTGGCGGCAATTCTCGACGCAGAAGTCACGCGTCAACAGCACACGCTTTCACTGGTCTCGTCCTCCTGCGCAGTTCAGCCGCGAACCTTGGCGGCCTCCGCTTCCGTGCTGGTCAACGTGACCGCAGAAGGCATGTCCGGCAAGCGTCACAGCGCTGGGTGCGAGAATGTCGAGCTGGTCGAATCGCTGGCCATCCGCCGGGCGCGAGAACTGTTCGGCGCACAATACGCCAACGTGCAGCCACACTCAGCGTCGAACGCCGTTTACCAGGTGCTCACAGCCTTACTCGAGCCCGGCGACACCTTGCTGGGCATGGCGGTGGAACACGGCGGTCATCTGACTCATGGCAGCCTCGCCGCGTTTTCCGGCGCCTACTACAAGGCGATCCAGTACGGCACGACATCCGACGGTGTTATTGATTACGACAAGGTGCGCCTGCTGGCACTCGCCCATCGCCCACGCGTCATCCTCTGCGGCGCCACCGCCTATTCACGCGTCGTGGACTTCCAGCGGTTTCGTGAAATTGCCGATGAAGCCGGGGCCATCCTGCTCGCCGACATTTCGCATATCGCCGGGCTGGTCGCCACCGTGCGCCATCCAGGTCCGATCGATGCCGCCCACGTCACGGTCACCTGCACGCACAAGCAACTCGCCGGGCCTCGGGGTGGCTTGATCCTCAGCGGTGCTGATGCGAACACCAAGATTCCCGGTTTGCGCACGACTTTCAGTCGTTTGCTGGATCAAGCCGTTTACCCGCGAATGCAGGGCGCGCCCGCCGCCAACATGATCGCAGCAAAGGCTGCCGCGCTGGGTTACGCCATGTCGGCAGAATTCGATGCCTGCATGGCGCAGATCCGCAGTACTGCGGATGAAATGGCCAAAGCGTTTCAGGCCAAGGACTATGAGGTGGTCGGCGGCTGCAGTGAAAACCATACGGTGCTGGTTCGCTTGCATGGCGGCATTACCGGCGCCATTGCGGAAGCGGCGCTGGGGCACTGCGGGATCATCGTCAACCGACATCGCGTACCCGCCGACCCCCGCTCCTCACTTGTTACCAGCGGGCTGCGTATCGGCACGGGGGCGCTAGCACAACGCCGGGTCGATGTCCTCGGCAGCCGCCAGATCGTCGATCTGATAGTCCGGATTCTGAACACGGTGGCGCCGCTCGGCGAACAAGACTACACACTGGAACCCCTGCTCCTCGCGCAGTTTCGTTCAGAGGTCGAAACCTTGTGCAGGGACTATCCTGTCGCCGACTATCAATAGCGCCCCAACATTTACACCCATAAAAAACCCGGCGCTCAGGCCGGGTTTTGTGTTTCTGCGTCAACGCTTACTTGGCAGCACCTGCCGCGTGCACGGCCTGCTGCGCACCGCGCTTGTTCTTGATCAGGTAGCAGACCCACATGAACACGACCCACACCGGAATCGCATACACCGAGATCTGAATCCCCGGGATCAGCAGCATCACACCCAGGATGAAGGCGACGAATGCCAGGCAGACGTAGTTGCCGTACGGATACCACAGCGCCTTGAACAGCGGCGTCTGCTGGGTCTTGTTCATGTGCTGGCGGAACTTGAAGTGCGAGAAGCTGATCATCGCCCAGTTGATCACCAGGGTCGCCACTACCAGCGACATCAGTAACTCCAGCGCGTGTTGCGGGATCAGATAGTTAAGCAGCACCGCCACCAGCGTCACCGCCGCCGAAGCGAGGATCGAACGCACCGGCACGCCGCGCTTGTCGATCTTCGCCAGACCTTTCGGCGCGTCACCCTGCTCGGCCATACCCAGCAACATGCGGCTGTTGCAGTAGGTGCCGCTGTTGTACACCGACAGGGCTGCGGTCAGCACCACGAAATTGAGGATGTGTGCGGCGGTGTTGCTGCCGAGCATCGAGAACACTTGCACGAACGGGCTGCCGCTGTACGAATCGCCGGACGCGTTGAGGGTTTCCAGCAGGCTGTCCCACGGGGTCAGCGACAGCAGGATAACCAAGGCGCCGATGTAGAAAATAAGGATCCGGTAGATCACCTGGTTGATCGCTTTCGGGATCACGGTTTTCGGTTTGTCGGCTTCAGCGGCAGTAAAACCGAGCATTTCCAGGCCGCCGAAGGAGAACATGATGATCGCCATGGCCATCACCAGTCCGCTGACGCCATTGGGGAAGAACCCGCCGTGGGACCACAGGTTGCTGACCGAAGCTTGCGGGCCGCCATGGCCGCTGACCAGCAGGTAGCTGCCCAGGGCAATCATGCCGACGATCGCCACGACCTTGATGATCGCGAACCAGAATTCGGCTTCACCGAAGACTTTGACGTTGGCCAGGTTGATCGCATTGATCAGCACGAAGAATGCAGCAGCGGAAACCCAGGTAGGGATGTCAGGCGCCCAGTAATGAATGTATTTGCCGACGGCTGTCAGCTCGGACATGCCCACCAGAATGTACAGAATCCAGCAGTTCCAGCCCGACAGAAAGCCGGCGAAGCCGCCCCAGTACTTGTGCGCAAAATGACTGAAGGAACCGGCCACCGGCTCTTCGACAATCATTTCGCCGAGCTGGCGCATGATCATGAAGGCGATGAAGCCGCAGATGGCGTAGCCGAGGATCATCGACGGACCAGCGGATTTCAGCACCCCGGCCGAGCCGAGGAACAATCCGGTACCGATCGCGCCACCGAGGGCGATCAGTTGAATATGGCGATTTTTCAGGCCGCGTTTCAGCTCGCCTGATTGCGAGGGTTGTCCACTCATGAAAAAGGTCTCACGCAAGGTTTGATGATGTTCAGTAGACGTTGCTGCAAGGTTGCGATTTCAAGCAGCCCCGATCAAACCCCAGCGCAGGCACCAGGAGTTCAGCTTTTTTACAACGGTCATGCGTCACCTGTTTGTTTTTATCTGTGACGAAATCGAACCCGACACGCTTGTGGCGCGGCGGAGTGAACAAGGCGGATAGCCTTGAGATTTGCGCGATTACGCAGAGGGTCACAGTTAAAACGCGGCGCATTGTACACCGCTAACCCCCTGCTGCCAGACTCCGCTGGATCAGCGTGTTGGTTGCCGGGATTGCGTGTGTCCGCCTCGAGACGCTCGAGCGGCTGCAAAAATTGAGTCAGACCTTTGCAGGTCATCGACGCGGACGAGGGGAAAACCGTCCCACGGTGAGAGGTGAAGATCAGTCACGGCGTTCATTGCGCCTCCTTCTTGTTATGCACCTGCACGACAGGCATGGGGCGCATCTCACCCTTCCAGCACTGCTGAAACAAGCGTGCCAGAGCCTTGCGCAGCTACCGGAGGGGCGTGCTTCGGCAGCTTTTCCTTACACGCTCGGCACAGGTTGTCGTTCATTGGGTTTTCGCGTGGTTTTCGTAAATATTTCTTTACGAGGCGTAACGTGAAATTTCCATTTCAGAATCCTCTGTCAGACGTCTGCACATTGGCGGTGGTTTGCGCTGGATGACAATCCGCTGGCTGATGGGCGTTTTGTTTCCAGGCGCGCGGAAATACTTTTGCCAGACGAAAAAAAACGCCAACCCTGAGGTTGGCGTTTTTTCATTCAGTCACTAAATCCGATCACTCAGGCTTCTTGCGACCGAACCCCGGACGCTGGCCAGAACCGGCCGGTGCGCCACGGCGATTGCCCGACGGCTTGTCACCGTCAACAAGCTTGATGCCCGGACGCTTCGGCGCCGGTTTGGCCGGACGCTTGTTGGTGGTGTCAGCAGGTCGATCCGCTACCGGTGTACCGCGACCGGCAGGTGCACGGCCTTCGCTACGCTCGGTACGGCCGCGTGGAGCGCGCTCGCCATCCGGACGCGCGGCAGGCTTGCGACCCGGACGCTCACCTTCGATCTGCGGCTCGCGGCCTGGACGAGGGCCGGTCGGCGCGCCAGCGGCTGGACGCAGGGTACGCACGCGCTCGGTCTTGGCCATCGGCCGCGACGATTTGCGCTGCATGCGCTCAAGCTTGTCTTTGCTCTTGGCATTCAGTTGCGGCATCGCTACCGGCGTCAGACCCACTTCAGCACTGAGGATGTCGACTTCGTACTGGCTCATTTCGCGCCAGCGGCCCATCGGCAGGTCGGAGTTGAGGAACACCGGACCGAAACGCACGCGCTTCAGACGGCTGACAACGAGACCTTGCGACTCCCACAGACGACGAACCTCACGGTTACGACCTTCCATGACCACGCAGTGATACCAGTGGTTGAAACCTTCGCCGCCCGGTGCCTGCTTGATGTCGGTGAACTTGGCCGGACCGTCTTCCAGCACGACGCCGGCCTTCAGACGCTCGATCATTTCGTCATCGACTTCACCGCGTACACGCACGGCGTATTCACGGTCCATCTCGTAGGACGGGTGCATCAGGCGGTTGGCCAGTTCACCGTCGGTGGTGAACATCAACAGACCAGTGGTGTTGATGTCGAGGCGACCGATGTTGATCCAGCGTCCTTCTTTCGGACGCGGCAGCTTGTCGAACACGGTCGGACGGCCTTCCGGGTCGTCACGGGTGCAGATCTCGCCATCGGGTTTGTTGTACATGATCACGCGGCGTACCGATTCGGCAGCCTCTTCACGCTTGATCACCTTGCCATCAATGGTGATGGCGTCGTGCATGTCGACGCGCAGGCCGAGGGTGGCGTCTTTGCCATTGACCTTGATGCGGCCCTGGCTGATCCAGGCTTCTACGTCGCGGCGCGAGCCGACGCCGATACGGGCGAGGACTTTCTGCAGTTTTTCGCCTGCTGGGCCGATTTCCTGGTCGTCTTTCTGATTGATGTCACTCATCTGGGCACCTCCCGGTGTGTTCTGTTCAGGCGGCGCCTGAAGCATTGAAAACTGTTTGCTTTGCCGAAGGGATCGGCGAAGGGTCGCGAATCATACGCGGATGTGGACCATCGCGCATCAGAGACTAGCTGATCGATCGACAGTTATTTCTTTTTCCGCCGACCGGCGCCGCCAAGCTTGATCAGGCGCAGCGCGGCTTCGGCCAGCACGATGCGCTTGTCGTCCTTGTCGAGTTTCTTCCAGGCCTTGATTTCGCGCTTGCTGCGGCCGCAGCCGAGGCAGATGTCGTCGGTGAATTTGCAGAGGCTGATGCAGGGGTCTTTGGTGGAACTCATGGGGTCTCCCTTGAAGATCAAAAGATCGCAGCCTTCGGCAGTTCCTACAGGGGCCATGTGCACAGTCAATCCTGTGAGAGCTGCCGCAGGCTGCGATCTTTTCGGCGCGCCTCAGTCCTCGAACTCGCGACGTTCGGCTTCGATGGCTTCGGCCAACGCGCGGGCTTCGGCTTCTTCTTCGCTCAATTCGGGTTCCGGTGCAGACTGTTCCAGGGCGGCGACGGCGGCGAGAAGTTTTTCCCGGGCCTCGGCAACTCCAAGACTGTCCTCTTCAGGTTCGGTTTCAGGCTCGGTCTCAGGTTCAATCTCAATGACTGCCTCGACAATTTCTACCTCAGGCTCGGTCGGCGGCGCGTCGCCATCGGCGCCATCACGCAGCAAATCGTCGAAGTCGGTCTTGATCCCCTCCTCCATGCTGTCCAGTTCCAGCAGCAAGGAATGGAAACTGGTTTCTTCCTTCTCCTCCTCCGGCTCGGCGCTGGCATCGGCCAGTTCTTGCAAGCCCTGCGGCACCGGAGCGTCGTCGAAATCGAGCACCGGGTCGGTTTCCATCTCGCGCAATTCGGCCAGCGGCGGCAGGTCTTCGAGGTTTTTCAGGTTGAAGTGATCGAGAAACATCTTGGTGGTGGCAAACATCGCCGGCTTGCCCGGTACGTCGCGGTAGCCGACGACGCGGATCCACTCACGTTCCAGCAAGGTTTTGACGATGTTGCTGTTCACCGCCACACCACGTACGTCTTCGATCTCGCCACGAGTAATCGGCTGGCGATAGGCGATCAGCGCAATGGTTTCGAGCAAGGCGCGGGAATAACGCTGCGGGCGTTCTTCCCACAAGCGGCCGACCCACGGCGAAAACTTCTCGCGGATCTGCAAGCGATAGCCCGACGAGACTTCCTTGAGCTCAAACGCGCGGCCCTCGCAGGACTTGCCCAGCAACGTCAGGGCTTTCTTGAAGACCGCAGGCTCGGGCCGCTCGCCTTCTTCGAACAGTTCAAACAGGCGCTCAAGGGATTGCGGCTTTCCCGAGGCCAACAGAAAGGCTTCAAGCAGGGATGCCAGCTCGCGGGGTTCAGTCAGGTTCATGTTTCGACTCGTTATTCGGCTCGGGCTCGCACGTGGATCGCGGCGAACGGCTCATTCTGCACCAGCTCGACCAAGGATTCCTTGACCAGTTCAAGGATCGCCATAAAGGTCACCACCACACCCAGCCGCCCTTCTTCGGCGGTGAACAGCTCGACGAACGGCACAAAACCGCCGCCCTTGAGCCGTTCCAGCACATCGCTCATGCGCTCGCGGGTGGACAGTGCCTCGCGGCTGACCTGGTGGCTTTCAAACATATCGCCACGGCGCAGCACTTCGGCCATGCACATCAAAATCTCTTCCAGCGCGACATCCGGCAACAACTTGCGCGCGCGGGCTTCCGGGGCGTCGAGCTTGGGCACGATCACATCGCGACCGACCCGGCTCAAACCGTCGATGCCTTCGGCAGCGGCCTTGAAGCGTTCGTATTCCTGCAAGCGGCGGATCAGCTCGGCGCGCGGGTCGTCTTCTTCGTCTTCGACGGTTTCGGCCCTTGGCAGAAGCATCCGCGATTTGATCTCGGCGAGCATCGCGGCCATCACCAGGTACTCGGCGGCCAGCTCCAGACGCACCGACTGCATCAACTCGACATAGCCCATGTACTGGCGGGTGATTTCCGCCACCGGGATGTCGAGGATGTTGATGTTCTGTTTGCGGATCAGGTACAGCAGCAGGTCGAGCGGGCCTTCGAAGGCTTCAAGGAAGACCTCGAGCGCATCCGGCGGTATGTACAGGTCAAGCGGCATTTCCATGACTGCCTGACCATAGACCATGGCAAACGGCAGTTCCTGCTGGGCGCCGGCCTGTGGATCGACAACGGTTTCTACTGCGGACATTCAGGCCTCGACCATGAACGGGGCTGGATCGCCGCAACCGACGCGGATCACTTCCGGATCGTCGCCGGTCAGGTCGATCACGGTGGAGGCCTTGATGCCGCCAAAACCGCCGTCGATGATCAAGTCCACTTGGTGTTCGAGCAACTGGCGCATTTCGTACGGATCGCTCAGTGGATCTTCGTCGCCGGGCATGATCAGGGTCACGCTCATCAGCGGCTCGCCGAGTTCGGCCAACAGCGCCAACGCAATCGGGTGGCTCGGCACGCGCAGGCCGATGGTGCGCTTCTTCGGATGCAGGAGCAGCCGCGGCACTTCACGTGTGGCATTGAGAATGAAGGTGTACGGCCCTGGCAGGTGAGCCTTGAGAATGCGGAAGGTGCCGGTGTCGATCTTGGCGTAGTTACCCAGTTGCGACAGATCGCTGCAGATCAGCGCGAAGTTGTGTTTTTCATCGAGCTGACGCAAGCGTCGAACGCGCTCAATGGCCGTCTTGTCGCCGATCTGGCAACCGATGGCGTAGGAAGAGTCCGTGGGATAAATCACCACCCCGCCCTTGCGAATGATCTCGACCGCCTGTTTGATCAGGCGCGCTTGCGGGTTTTCCGGATGAATCTGGAAAAATTGACTCACATTCTCTACCTGTTCAGACGGCGGCAATAACTGTGTCATGTTTGAACCGACACCACAGGGGTGGAAGGTCCTCGGGAACCGGCCGGTATTGGCCGATCTCGGACCAGCCTCCAGGGCCATGAAAATCACTGCCGGCGCTGACCAGCAGACCGAACTCACGGGCAAGGATTGCCAGGCTGCCCACCTGTTCCGCAGGCTGATGGCCATTGACCACTTCGATCGCATGCCCGCCCGCTTGAATATAGTCGGCAATCAGCTTTCGGCGCTTGCTGCGGGTGAAATCGTAGTGCCATGGATGCGCCAGACTGACCCAGGCGCCGGCGGCGCGCAGGGTACCGACAGTGTCTTCCAGCGTCGGCCAGTGCAGTTTGACGTCGCCCAGCTTGCCGGCGCCAAGCCATTTGCGGAATGCCTCGGCGCGATCCTTTACATAACCTTCACGCACCATCCAGTCGGCGAAATGCGGACGGGCCGGCGCGTTGCCGCTGTCGCCCAGTTCCTGCTGGACCTGCCGCGCGCCTTCAAGGGCGCCGGGCATGCCCTTGAGGGCGAGCTTGCGGCTTATTTCTTCCGACCGCAGCCAGCGGCCATCGTGCAATTTGGCGATCGCCTCGACCAACGGCGCGGCATTGACGTCGAAACCGTAGCCAAGCACGTGAATGGTCGCCCCACCCCAGGTGCAGGACAATTCGACGCCATTGACCAGTTGCATGCCCAACTCGTTGGCAGCAGCGCGCGCTTCGGCGAGGCCTTCGAGGGTGTCATGGTCGGTCAGGGCAAGGACTCGCACGCCGTTCTCGAACGCACGCGCAACCAGAACCGCAGGCGCCAGGGCGCCATCGGAGGCCGTGCTATGGCAGTGCAAATCAACATTCACGGGGAGTTGTAACCTCAAATCAGCCGGCGCTATCGCGCGCCCATATGTTTGTTATTATGCCGCCACATCCAGCTTCTGGCTCTCACTGTGAAACAATTCATCGATTTCATCCCGCTTCTGCTGTTTTTCATCGTTTACAAACTTGATCCACGGGTCGTCGACATTGCGGGCCATGAAGTCACTGTAGGCGGTATTTACAGCGCCACCGCGATGCTGATCATCAGCTCTCTGGCGGTGTACGGCGCGCTTTTCATCAAACAGCGCAAGCTGGAAAAGAGCCAATGGCTGACCCTGATCGCCTGTCTCGTGTTCGGCAGCCTGACACTGGCCTTCCACAGCGAGACCTTCCTGAAATGGAAAGCACCGGTGGTCAACTGGTTGTTCGCTGTCGCCTTCATCGGCAGCCACTTCATTGGTGATCGCCTGTTGATCAAACGCATCATGGGCCATGCGCTGACCCTGCCGGATCCGGTCTGGACGCGCCTGAACATCGCCTGGATCGCCTTTTTCCTGTTCTGCGGGGCCGCCAACCTGTTCGTCGCGTTCACCTTCCAGAGCATCTGGGTGGACTTCAAGGTGTTCGGCAGCCTGGGCATGACCGTGCTGTTCCTGGTCGCACAGGGGATTTACCTGTCCCGTCACCTGCACGACACCGATACCACAACACCAAAAACCGAGGACTGACATGCTCTACGCAATCATTGCCACTGACGTCGCCAACTCTCTGGAAGCTCGCCTGGCCGCGCGCCCTGCGCATCTGGAACGCCTGCAAGTGCTCAAGGGCGAAGGCCGCATCGTCCTGGCCGGCCCCCACCCGGCCGTCGACAGCAATGATCCGGGCGCAGCGGGTTTCACCGGCAGCCTGATCGTCGCCGAATTCGATTCCCTTAGCGCCGCGCAAGCCTGGGCCGATGCCGATCCTTACATCGCTGCCGGCGTCTACGCCAATGTGATCGTCAAGCCGTTCAAGCAAGTCCTGCCGTAACTTTCCCTCGCCAATGTCCCCACGTGATGAACCTTGTCGGTTCATCGCGTTCTCAATCGCTCATTATTCTCGTTTGCCTGCCGACAACCTGCCCAATATCCATTTGGAAGCAGGTGTCGCGATGCGCAAGGGTCCGTTGTGTCTGATGTTGGTCACGTTGTCGATCATGGCGCCCGCCCATGGTGAGGAAGCCACCGAAAGCGGCAGCTCCACGCCATTGTCATTGAGTGCCGGCAGCCAGATTACCGAGCTGCAACAGCGTCTCAAGGCCAGTGAGCAGCAACGGGAAGAATTGAACAAACAACTGCAAAATGCCGACAACACCCGCGAGAGCGCCCAGCTCGCCCGGTTGCGCCAAGAGAACCAGCGCCTCAAGCTGCAACTCAAGGAAGCCCAGGCCAGCCCGCTGCCGCGCCTGCTGACCGATCAGCAGCAGTGGTTCGTCACCGGCGCCGGGGTAGCGCTATTGGCGCTGCTCTGCGGTATCTTTGCCAGTGGTGCAAGCCGAAAACGTCGGCAATGGCTAAATTGAGTGAGTCATGAGCGAGCTGTTACTTATTGATGATGACGTGGAGCTGTGTGAGCTCCTGAGCAGTTGGTTGAGCCAGGAAGGCTTCCAGGTGCGCGCCTGCCACGACGGTCAGAGCGCCCGCAAGGCCTTGGCCGAAACCGCTCCGGCGGCAGTGGTGCTGGACGTGATGCTGCCCGATGGCAGTGGTCTGGAACTGCTCAAACAATTGCGCAACGATCACGCCGATCTGCCGGTGCTGATGCTATCCGCCCGTGGCGAGCCGCTGGACCGCATCCTCGGTCTGGAACTGGGCGCCGACGATTATCTGGCCAAACCCTGCGACCCGCGTGAACTGACTGCTCGCTTGCGCGCCGTGTTGCGCCGCAGCCATCCGGCCGCCGTGTCGACGCAGTTGGAACTGGGTGACCTGAGCTTCAGTCCGGTGCGCGGCGTGGTCAGCATCGACGAGAAAGAACTGACCCTCACCGTCTCTGAGAGTCGCTTGCTTGAAGCGTTGCTCAAGCAGCCCGGCGAGCCGCTGGACAAACAGGAACTGGCGCAACTGGCCCTGGGCCGCAAGTTGACCCTGTACGACCGCAGTCTCGACATGCACGTCAGCAACCTGCGCAAAAAGATCGGCCCACACCCCGACGGCCGCCCACGAATCGTTGCGCTGCGTAGCCGTGGTTACTACTACAGCCTGTAATCCTGCACGGCCTCCTGCATTGGGATGACGAAAAATCGCCCCCCTGCAGGAGCTGCCCGAGCCTTCGGCAGCTCCTACATTGGGTTGCGAATCGATTTGCGTGATTGTTTGTCAGGTCGATGGCAACGCGTCTTTACCCAAGCTTTACGTAGCGCTGACCGCCGCTGACCTTGATCTCCGTAATCTGAACTCATCCGGAACGTACCGGGAACGAGACAAGGAGATACACCATGCGCAAGACTCTTATCGCTCTGATGTTCGCTGCCGCTCTGCCAACCGTCGCCATGGCCATGCCGCAAGACGGTGGCCCGATGGGTGGCCCGCTCGACGGCCCACGCCACGGCGGTCAGATGCACGGCATGCACGGCAAAGGCCCGTACAGCCAACTCGACCTGTCCCGCGAACAACGCGAGCAGATCCGCAAGATCATGGGCGAGCAGATGCACGAGCGTAAGCAAGTGGTCGACAAATATCTGGAAAAACTCTCGCCAGCCGATCAGAAAGCCATGAAGGACGAGATAGCGGCCAACCACAAGAAAGCCGAGTCCGATGTCCGCGCCCTGCTGAAACCGGATCAACAGAAGAAATTCGACGAGATCCAGAAGAAACAGGCCGAGCGTCGCGCAGAATGGGCCGAATTCAAGGCCTGGAAAGCGCAACAGGCGCAAAAGGCGCAATAATGTTCTGACCCGGACCCGACGGTTAACGCCGTCGGGTTTCTTACTTTAGATCGAATGTGGGAGCGAGCCTGCTCGCGATAGCGATGTGTCAGCCAACGTATGCATGTCTGACACACCGCTATCGCGAGCAGGCTCGCTCCTGCAGGGGTTTAGTTTGTTCTGAGGATTTTTTGTGCGTTCATTGTTCTGGCGTATTCTCGCGAGCTTCTGGCTGGCCATCGCATTGGTGGCTGGCCTTTCCATTCTGCTAGGGCACATGCTCAACCAGGACGCGTGGATCCTCAGCCGCCATCCGGGCCTCAACACCCTGGCCGCCGAGTGGACGCAGACCTACGAAGCCCAAGGCGAAGAAGCCGCCCAGAACATCCTCGAACAACGCAAACGCCAATACCACATCGACGTTCAAGTCCTCAACGAAACTGGCGACCCAGTGGTGCGCGGCACCTTCCCCCGTCGCGCAGCCGCCTTCGAAGCCCGGCAGAACAACGATGACCGCCGCTTGCCATGGCGCCGTCTGACTGACGAATTCACCAGTAACAAAACCGGTGACACCTACCTGTTCATCTACCGCATCCCGCACCCGGAACTCGATTCCTGGCACCGCGAAAGCCTGCTCTGGCCATTGAGTGCGCTGGGTATCGCGCTGGTGGTGCTGACCCTGTTCAGCCTGTTGGTGACCTTCTCGATCACCCGCCCGCTCAGCCGTTTGCGCGGCGCGGTGCATGATCTGGGGCAGACCACCTATCAACAGAACAGCCTGGCAAAACTGGCCAATCGTCGTGATGAATTCGGCGTCCTGGCCACTGACTTCAACCGCATGGGCGCACGCCTGCAAAGCCTGATTGGCAGTCAGCGGCAACTGCTGCGCGATGTGTCCCACGAATTGCGCTCACCGTTGGCACGGCTGCGGATTGCCTTGGCGCTGGCCGAACGCGCCAATCCTGAAGAGCGCGAGAAGCTCTGGCCACGGTTGACTCGTGAATGTGATCGGCTGGAAGCGCTGATCAGTGAAATTCTGGTATTGGCGCGAGTCGATGCCGACAACGCCAGTGCAGAAGACGTAGATTTGAATGCGTTGCTGGGCACTTTGCAAAAGGACGCGCTACTAAGCTCGCCGGAGCAAGACGTGCGGCTGGACGTCGAGCCGCAACTGAATCTCAAGGGTTGGCCGACCATGATCGAGCGCGCTGTCGATAACCTGCTGCGCAATGCCCAGCGTTTCAATCCTGAGGGTCGGGCGATTGAAATGCAGGCTTCGCGGGAGGGCGAGCGGATCGTGATCAGTGTGCGTGACCATGGGCCGGGTGTGCAGGCCGAGCATTTGAGTCAGTTAGGCGAGCCGTTCTATCGGGCGCCGGGGCAAACGGCGGCGGGACATGGCCTGGGATTGGCGATTGCCAAGCGGGCGGCGGAGCGCCATGGCGGCAGTTTGACGTTGGCCAATCATCCGCAGGGTGGATTTGTTGCGAGTCTCGAATTACCGCTAATACCTGGAGCTATCGTTCAACCCTAGGCATAACCTGTAGGAGTGAGCCTGCTCGCAGGCTCACTCCTACAGTAGATTCAGGATGTCAGGCCTTGGCGGGCCAGGCGCTGACAAACTCGGCCAGATCAACCTTCTCCGCCACACGTGGCTCCTTCTGCGGCGTGCCGAGGTACAGGAAGGCAATCACTTCTTCACCTTCCGCCAGCCCCAGGCCTTTGGCCACATGCGCCGAATAGGCCAGATCACCGGTACGCCAAACCGCACCAATGCCCTGCGCATACGCCGCCAGCAAAATCCCGTGCGCTGCACAGCCCGCCGCCAGCAACTGCTCGGCCTTCGGGTACTTGACGTGTTCCTGCAGTTTGGCGATCACCACAACCACCAACGGCGCACGCAGCGGGCCGTTGCGGGCTTTGTCGATCATTGCTTCAGTGACTTCGCCTTCCTGCTTCTGCGCAGCCTCGGCCAGCAACTCGCCCATCTGCTCACGCGCCGCGCCTTCGACAGTCAGGAAGCGATACGGCTGCAAATGCCCGTGATCCGGTGCACGCAGCGCCGCGCCAAACAAGGCTTCGCGCTGCTCGGCAGTCGGGGCCGGTTCGACCAGTCGGGGAACGGAAACACGGTTGAGCAAAGCGTCGAGAGCCTGCATCGGCCACCTCCTGAGAAAAATGTGCGGCTATTCTAGCTGTATCTGTCAAAGGGATGCCGGTTTACATGCCCTACCCCATAGGTAGAATGGCGCCCTTCCCACATCAGCCCGAGCGGACTTCATGGCGTTGCCGACCTTACGGATCATTGGTTTCATCATCGGCATCTTCCTGATCACCCTGGCGGTTGCCATGGTCGTGCCCATGGCCACGCTGGTGATTTTCGAGCGCACCAGCGACCTGCCGTCGTTCCTCTGGGCGAGCATGATCACCTTCGTCGCCGGCCTCGCGCTGGTGATTCCCGGTCGCCCGGAACACATTCATCTGCGCCCCCGCGACATGTACCTGCTGACCGTCAGCAGTTGGCTGGTGGTGTGTATCTTCGCGGCGCTGCCGTTTCTGCTGACCCAGCACATCAGCTACACCGACTCGTTCTTCGAAAGCATGTCCGGCATCACCGCCACCGGTTCGACCGTGCTCACGGGTCTGGATAACATGTCCCCCGGCATCTTGATGTGGCGCTCGTTGCTGCACTGGATCGGCGGTATCGGCTTTATCGGCATGGCGGTGGCGATTCTGCCGCTACTGCGTATCGGTGGCATGCGCCTGTTCCAGACCGAATCCTCCGATCGCTCGGAAAAGGTCATGCCGCGCTCGCACATGGTGGCGCGCCTGATCGTGGCGGCTTATGTCGGCATCACCATCCTCGGCAGCCTGGCGTTCTGGTGGGCCGGGATGAGCCTGTTCGATGCGATCAACCACGCGATGTCGGCCATTTCCACAGGCGGTTTTTCGACCTCCGACCAGTCGCTGGCCAAGTGGACGCAACCGGCAGTGCACTGGGTGGCGGTGGTGGTCATGATTCTCGGCAGCCTGCCGTTTACCCTGTACGTGGCCACATTGCGTGGCAATCGCAAGGCGTTGATCAAGGATCAGCAGGTGCAGGGCATGCTGGCGATGTTGCTGGTGACGTGGCTGGTGCTCGGAACCTGGTACTGGTGGACGACCAACCTGCATTGGCTCGAAGCTCTGCGCCATGTGGCGCTGAACGTGACTTCGGTGCTGACCACCACCGGTTTTGCCCTTGGGGACTACAGCCTGTGGGGCAACTTCTCGCTGATGCTGTTTTTCTATCTGGGCTTTGTCGGTGGCTGTTCTGGATCGACGGCGGGCGGGATCAAGATCTTCCGGTTCCAGGTCGCCTACATCCTGCTCAAGGCCAACCTTAACCAGTTGATCCACCCGCGCGCGGTGATCAAGCAGAAGTACAACGGTCACCGCCTCGACGAGGAGATCGTACGCTCGATTTTGACCTTCTCGTTCTTCTTCGCCATCACCATCTGCGTGATCGCCCTGCTGCTGTCACTGTTGGGCGTGGACTGGATGACCGCGCTGACCGGCGCCGCCAGCACTGTTTCCGGTGTCGGCCCAGGCCTTGGCGAAACCATCGGCCCGGCGGGCAATTTCGCGACCCTGCCGGATGCAGCGAAGTGGATTTTGTCGTTCGGCATGCTGCTCGGCCGACTGGAGATCATCACGGTGTTTGTGCTGTGTATTCCGGCCTTTTGGCGTCACTGATCGCATTCGGCGCCTGCAACAGCCGCGCCCGGTAATCGCCGGGCGTGGTGTCGAACCAGCGACGGAACGCGCGGAAGAAATTGCTCGGATCGGCAAAACCCAATAGATAGGCGATTTCCAGCAGGGTCATGCTCGGTTGCGCCAGATACTGTTCGGCCAGTTCGCGGCGGGTGTCGTCGAGCAATTGCTGAAAACTCGTGCCCTCCTCCTGTAACCGACGCTGCAAAGTGCGCTGCGACAAGTGAAGGGTCTGTGCGACGGTATCGCGCTTGGGTTCACCCTGAGGCAGCAAACGGCAGAGCACCTGGCGGGCCTTGTGGGTCACGCGACTTTCGGAAAACCGCGCCAGGTATTCCCCGGCAAACCGGTCATGCAGCAGCGCCATCGCCTCGTTGGCGGTGGGCAGCGGCGCCTCCATGTCGGCACGTTCGAAGATCAGCGCGTCATACGGCGCGTTGAACACCAGGGGCGCATGGAAGGCTTGTTTGTAGGGTTGCAGATCATCCGGTTCATCGCCCTGCACCAGAACCTTGACCGGGTGCAGCGTGCGCCCGCTCAGCCAGCCACACAGGGCCAACGCACACGCCAGCGAGGCTTCGGCACTTTGCCGGGTCGGCGGCAGGTGATCGCCGTGCACGGTCAGGATCAGCGCATAGCCTTCCTCCAGCAGACGAAAACTCAGGTCGGCACTTTCGGCAATGATGCGCTGATAGCGCACCAGTCGCTGAAAGCCTTCGGCCAGGGTATTGCTGGACATCAGCGCGTAACCGGCAACATGAAACGAGGCTGGCCGCACCACTTTGCCCATGTTCAGGCCGATTGCCGGGTTGCCGGACAGCTCGACTGCCCGTTGCCAGAGTCGGGTCATGGAGTCTTGCGGGAAGCGCGCATCCGGATCATCCAGGGCCGCGTAATCGAGCCCCAACTGCTTGAACAGAACCCGGCAATCCAGGCCGTCCATCTCCAATGCTTTGACAATCCCCATCGCCCAGCTTGCAGAAGTCGTTCGTTCGCTCATGGTGTTTTTCTTTTACATGAGGGGCCGCATGCTACGGCCTGATTTGCGAAGGATACTAAAGTGGCGCCGATTGTCACTGGCCCACGCCAATGATCACTCTAGACTCAAATAAGCTACCCGCAGAACAACTCGTCGCCAGAACAACAACCACAGAGAACGCGGTCGTGGAAAACATCAAGCATTTCAACAGCTTCGCTGAGTTCTACCCGTATTACCTCAGCGAACACAGCAATAGCACTTGTCGTCGCCTGCATTTCATCGGCACGACACTGGTCATTTTTATTCTCGCGCTGACCATCGCCAAGGGTGCCTGGCTGCTGTTGCTGGCCCTGCCGCTGGCCGGTTACAGCTTTGCCTGGGTCGGGCACTTCTTCTTTGAAAAGAATCGACCGGCGACTTTTCAGCATCCGCTGTACAGCTTGCTCGGAGATTTCGCCATGTACCGCGACATGATTCTGGGTCGCGTGGCCTTCTGAAAACCGACATTGAGGATGGCCAATGAACGCCAATGCCCGCTTCACCCACATGAAGGACGGTACGCAGGAAGACTGGGCGATCATCGCCGCGGACTTCAGTGCCTACGCCAAACAGTTGCCGTCGCGGATCATGACCCACCTGAAATTGCTTGAAGGTGATTTCGGCGGTTTCCCGGTGGATCGCCTGACCCACTCCCTGCAAACCGCGACCCGCGCCTGGCGTGACGGGCGCGACGAGGAATACGTGGTTTGCGCGCTATTGCACGACATCGGCGACACCTTGGGCTCGTATAACCATCCGGACATTGCGGCGGCGATTCTCAAGCCGTTCGTCAGCGCCGAAAACCTTTGGATGGTAGAAAAGCACGGGATCTTCCAGGGCTATTACTTCTTCCATCACTTGGGCATGGATCGACACCTGCGCGATCAATTCAAGGACCATCCGCAGTTTCAGGCGACTGCCGAGTTTTGCGCCAAGTACGATGCAGCGGCGTTTGACCCGGCCTATGACACCCTGCCGCTGAGCTTTTTCGAGCCGATGATGCAGCGTCTGTTTGCCCAGCCTAAAAACTCGATTTACAAGGCAGCCATGGAAGAACACGCCCCGGCGTGAAGGGAAACGCTGCGCGGTTCATCGCGAGCAGGCTCACTCCTACAGTTGATCGTATTCCACCTGAAGAAATTCGCTCACTGTAGGAGTGAGCCTGCTCGCGACAAGGCCCTATCAACCACTCGAGAACTAAGCGAGTTCGGCGACTTTGGCCGCTTTGAGCTCCGCCTCACGCGCCTGCGCATCCGCCAGGCGATACAACTCGATCGTGCCGTCCCAATGCTCGATCAACGCCGTGCACGACTCCACCCAATCGCCACAATTGAGGTAATCCACCTCGCCGACCTTGCGGATCTCGGCATGGTGAATGTGCCCGCACACCACGCCATGCAATTCACGCTTCACACACTCATGGACAATCGCTTCTTCAAAATCGCTGATGAAGCTGACGGCGGTTTTCACCTTGTGTTTCAGGTACGCCGACAACGACCAGTAACCGTAGCCATAGCGCGCGCGCCAATGGTTCAGCCAGCGATTGAGCGTCAGCGTGAATTCGTAGGCCGAGTCGCCGAGGAACGCCAGCCAGCGGTGGTATCGAGTGATCACATCAAACTGGTCACCGTGAATCACCAGCAGATGCCGGCCGTCCGCCGTGACATGCACCGCCTCATCGACCAACTGAATATTGCCCAGAATCAGCTTCGAATAACGACGCAGGAATTCATCGTGGTTGCCGGTGACGTAGATAACCTCGGTGCCGCGCTTGCTCATGGTCAGCAGGCGGCGAATCACGTTGGTGTGCGCTTGCGGCCAGTACATGCCGCCACGCAGTTTCCAGCCGTCGATGATGTCGCCGACCAGATAAATCTTGTCGGCGTGATAGCCCTTGAGAAATTGCGACAAGTGTTCGGCCTGGCAATCCCGAGTGCCCAGATGCACGTCGGAGATCCACAAGGTGCGCACCCTTTGTTTGCGGCTGGGTTTGGCGAGCTCGGCGCTGGTCATGGGCAACCCTCTGCGATGTTTTCGCCACAGTGCGCCCGTCCGGTTAATCGACCATGACAGTCACAAGTCAGTCCTGTGACAGCGCATCCCGGCTGCGTCGGTGTAGACTGGCCGCCTGCCCGGAGACTTGCTATGCGACCGATCCTCACCCTGCGTCAGTACACCCACGACCTGATCGTCCACAGCCACGAGCATGCTCAACTGGTGTTCGGTTTGTCCGGCGCGCTGGATTTCGAGGTCGAGGGTTGCGGCAGTCAGGTGCGCCAGCAGAGCTTCGTGGTCGTCCCGTCCGGCGCCCATCATGCCTGCGGCAGTCCACAAGGCAGTCGTTGTCTGGTGCTCGATATTCCCGATGGGCAATGGGTCGCGGATTCACTCGGTGACCATGCCGAGGCCAGCCGGCGCTTGCTCGACAATCCTGCTCGCTTGTCGCTGGATTCGGGGCAAAGCCAATTGGTCAGTTGGCTGGCGAACAGTCAGGTCAACGATCCGTTGATTGCTCAGCAAGGAGCAGTACTGTTGCTGGCGAGCCTGAATCATGTACAACCGGTCGAACTGGCCGCCCGGCGCCTGCCCTACGCGGCGCTGGATGCGCACATCGAGCAATACGCTGCGTATCCGCTACAAGTCGCCGATCTGGCACGTGTGGCCGGGTTGTCCAGCGCTCGCCTGCATGCGCGTTTCATGGCCGAATGCGGGCAGACGCCGATGGATTACATCCGCAGTCGGCGGCTGCACAAGGCTGTGTGCCTGCTGCGTGAAACCGCGCTGCCCATCGGCGAAATCGCCAGTCGGGTCGGCTACAGTTCGCAAAGCGCTTTCTCGGCCGCTGTCCTACGCGAGTTTGGTTCATCACCCGGCAAACTGCGGCGCGATTCCTACAACAAAACCGGATAGTCCGCCGACAGACAAGTCCGTCGTTACACGGTTCAATGTGTAGGAGTTGCCGCAGACTGCGATCTTTTGATCTTGATCGTAAAAAATCAAAAGATCGCAGCCTGCGGCAGCTCCTACATTTGAATTGGCGTTTGAAAAAAGGATTGCAATGACTCCGCGTACCGCCCTTGGCGCCCTGCATATCGGCGCTCTGATGTTCGGACTGACCGGTGTATTCGGCAAACTCGCCGCAGCATCGCCCGCCGTGATCGTCTTCGGACGTGCCGCCTTCGCCGTGCTCGCTTTGGCATTTTTCGCCCGTTTCGCCAGCCAGAGCGGCTGGCAAAAACTTCAGGCCTTGGACTGGCGCCGCCTCGCCCTAAGCGGCGTGCTGCTGGCCGGGCACTGGGTGAGTTTTTTCATTGCAGTGAAGGTCGCGGGTGTGGCGATCGCGACCTTGGGTTTCGCCAGTTTCCCCGCCTTCACGGTGATTCTGGAAGGGCTGATCTTCCGCGAACGGATCCGCGCCAATGAAATCGTGCTGGTGGTGTTGGTGAGCGTCGGTCTGGTGCTGGTGACCCCGGCGTTCGACCTGGCCAGCGGCTCGACGGTCGGTCTGCTCTGGGCGGTGCTGTCCGGGCTGTTGTTTTCCCTGCTGTCGCTGACCAACCGCGCCAGCTCCGGACGCATCCCGGCGGTGCAGGCGGCGTTGTGTCAAAACGTGGTGGTGGCGCTGTGTCTGCTGCCAGTCGCGGCGCCGCAACTGAGCGAAGTGCGCGCGCTGGACTGGTTGTGGATCGCCCTGCTCGGGGTGTTCTGCACCGGCGTCGCCCACAGCCTGTTCGTCGCCAGCCTGGCGGTGATCAAGGCGCGCACCGCCGCGGTGGTGTTCGCCATGGAGCCGGTCTACGGCATCACCGTCGCCTGGCTGCTGTTCGACGAGAACCCGACGCTGCGCATGCTGCTCGGCGGCGCGTTGATCATCGTGGCCATCGTGGTGTCAGCGCGGATGTCCGGCCATACCGACAAAAAAACCGTCGCCGCCGAGGCAACCTCTCACTGAGTACGGTCGTTGTGGCCGAGGTCGCGGTCAGGATCGATCTGATCGCGCACTCGTTGTTTCAGCACCTTGGCTTCGGGAAAACCGCCATCGGCCTTGCGCTCCCAGATCTGCACGTCATCACACGTAATGTGGAAAACCCCGCCGGTACCCGGCACCAATGACACTTTGCCCAGATCATCGCCAAATGTGCTGAGCAGTTCCTGCGCCAGCCACGCGGCGCGCAAGAGCCACTGGCATTGGGTGCAATAAGTGATGACAACTTCTGCTTTTGCGACGTTCATGTTCGCGGAAACTCCTGAGACAGAGGGCGCCGCTATAATAGCCGGCTTTACCGCTTGCCCCGAGACTCACAATGCGCCGTCTGCTGTTCTGCCTGCTGCTTGGTTTGCTTCCCCTGTTCGTTTTCGCCAGCGAAACGCCGCGACCGAAAGTCGGCCTGGTGCTGTCCGGTGGTGCCGCTCGCGGGTTGGCGCACATCGGCGTGCTCAAGGCGCTGGAGGAGCAAGGCGTCAAGATCGACGCGATTGCCGGTACCAGCATGGGCGCAGTGGTTGGCGGCCTGTATGCCTCGGGCTACAAGATCGACGAACTGGAAAAACTCGCCCTGAGCATCGACTGGCAACAGGCGTTGTCCGATGCGCCGCCTCGGGAAGACGTGCCGTTCCGGCGCAAGCAGGATGACCGCGATTTTCTGGTGAAACAGAAACTGAGCTTTCGCGACGACGGCAGCCTCGGCCTGCCGCTGGGGGTGATTCAGGGTCAGAATCTGGCGCTGCTGCTCGAAAGCCTTCTGGCGCACACCAGCGACACCCGGGATTTCGACAAACTGCCGATCCCGTTCCGCGCCGTGGCCACCGACATCGCCAACGGCGAAAAAGTGGTGTTCCGCAAAGGCCACCTGCCCCAGGTGATCCGCGCCAGCATGTCGATCCCGGCGGTGTTCGCCCCGGTCGAACTCGATGGCCGGCTGCTGGTGGACGGCGGCATGACTGACAACATCCCACTCGATGTCGCGCGGCAAATGGGCGTCGATATCGCCATTGTCGTCGACATCGGCACACCGCTGCGCAACCGCAAGCAACTGACCACCGTGGTTGATGTACTTAACCAGTCGATCACCCTGATGACCCGGCGCAACTCCGAGGAGCAACTGGCCGCGCTGAAACCGACAGACGTGCTGATCCAACCGGCGCTGGCGAGTTTCGGCGTCACTGATTTCGGCCGTGCCCAAGAAATGATAGATGCCGGTTACCGCGCCACCAAAATCCTCGATGCCCGCCTGGCACGGCTCAAACCGGTGGTTTCTCAGGATGCCCAACTCAACGCCGCGCGCGCACCCGGCCAACGCACGCCGATCATCACCGCGATCAAGGTCGAGAATGACTCGAAAGTCGACGACGATGTGATCCGTTACTACATCCGTCAGCACATCGGCGAGCCGCTGGATCTGGGCCGACTGCATTCCGACATGGGCACCTTGTACGGCCTCGATTACTTCGAACAAGTGCAATACCGAGTAGTGCACAAAGGTCAGGATCACACGTTGGTGATCAGCGCCCGGGGCAAGCGCAGCGGCACCGACTACCTGCGGGTCGGCCTCAACCTGTCGGACGACATGCGCGGCGCCAGCGCCTTCAACCTTGGCGCCAGCTACCGTATCAACGGCATCAACCGCCTTGGGGCGGAATGGCTGACCCGCGCGCAGATCGGCGAAAAACAGGAGCTGTACAGCGAGTTCTATCAGCCACTGGACGTCGGCTCTCGCTACTTCATCGCGCCCTCGGTAGTGTTTGAGGCACAGAACGTCGATGCAGTGCTCGACAATGATCCGATCGCCCAATACCGGGTCGAGCGCTACGGAATGGCCTTGAATGTCGGTCGGCAGATCGGCAACAACGGCGAAGTGCGTTTCGGTGTCGGTGAAGCCTGGGGCAAGGCCGACGTGCGTATTGGCGATCAGGATCTGCCCAGCGAAAACTTCAACGAAGGCTTCTATTCGTTGAAATATTCCTACGACTCGCTGGACAACGTTTACTACCCGCACGAAGGCAAGGACGTCAGCCTGACCTTACTGCAATTTGAACCGAGCCTGGGTTCAGACACACGCTACCGACAATGGGAATTCAAACTCGACAAAGCCATGAGCCACGGCCCGGACACGCTGATTCTGGGGGGACGCTATGGCCGCACACTCGACGACACCAATGTGGTGACGTCGAGCTTCCTGCTCGGCGGCGCTCGGCAGTTGTCAGGCTTTCGTGAGGACGCGATTTCCGGGCAGAACGTCAGTTTGATGCGGGCGGTGTATTACCGTCGGCTGACACCGCGTTCATATCTGCCGCTGGATTTCCCGCTTTACGCTGGCGCCTCGCTGGAACGTGGGCGAGCTTGGAACAACGACAATGAATTCGACAGTGGCTACATCAATGCGGCCAGCGTGTTTATTGGCTTCGATACACCACTGGGGCCGTTGAATTTCAGTTATGGGTTGAATGATGCGAATGAGCAGGCTGTGTATTTGAATCTGGGCCAAACCTTTTGAATACCCCTGCAGGAGCTGTCGAGTGAAACGAGGCTGCGATCTTTTGATCTTGCTTTGAAAGGTCGTCCGATCGCGGCCCGAGCCTTCGGCAGCTCCTACCGGGGATCAGCGGATGCCTGCCAGAAGGGTCCGCGCCGTTTGCTTTAAAGGCTCATCCCCTTCCTTGAGCAATTCATTGAGCAACGCAATCGCGCTGTCGATATCGCCGTCATCGATGCAGGTCTGGGCCTGTTCGAGCTTCCCGGAACCTGCCGCCTCTTCGGGCTCCGATATTTGCAACTCTAACGGCTCCTGCGCGAGCGATGGCTCCGGATCAGAAAATTCATTGAGAAAGTCATCGTCCAGCGGCTGCGAGTCCGGCTCGGGGATCCACTCAAGCTCGGCTTCCTCGCTGGTCGCGGTTTCCGGCAATTCAAAATCCTGCGGCAACACTTGCAGGCTGGCCCCCAAAGCGGACACTTCGGCTGGTGGCTGAACCGGCGCCGCAAGGCTGTCCTCCAGATCCCAACTGGAATCCATCGACAACTCATCCAGGTTCAACTCGAAATCATGCTCAGCCGCAGTTGATTCGGGAGCGGCGACAATGACAGGCGTCATGCTGGCGACCAATGGCGCCTTTACCGCCAGCGGCTCAGTGCTCGTCAGTTTTGGATGCCGGGCGCGAATTTCATGCAACTGGTGAGCCTCCACTCCACGCGCACGCAAATGACTTTCCTGCTGCTCGTAAGCAGCACTATCGCCCTGACGCCCCAGCACCTCGAGCAATTGCAGACCGAGATCGAGGCGCTCCGGCTCCTTGTGCTGCGCATCGCGCAACAACCCGGCTGCTTCGCCAAGTCGCCCGTATGCCAGGTAAATGCCCACGGCTTCGAGGACATCACCCGCCGCCGGCTCTTCACGATGCTCGGCTGAGGCGTGAGTCCTGACCGGTTCGGCGCTCTCGGGTTCATCCACATCGACGTCATTGCGCAGCGGCAACAACGGAACGGGTGCGTCACTCGGCCCCTGTTGTTGGCGTCGACGGTGAACGAACAACGCAGCCAATGCCCCCAGCAATAACAACAGACCTCCAAGCAGTGGCCAGTTCAACCCATCGTCCGTGGACTCGACCGGTACAACAACCGCAGCAGGTGCCGGAGTTACCACCGGCGCTGGCGGTGCCTTCTGAGATTCGGCCAAGCGTGTCTGCAGATCACTGACCTGCTTCTTGCCGTCGGCAATCTGCACATCCTGTGCCTGCAGTTTCGCATTCAGCTCGTCCAGGGACTTTTGCAATTGTTGGCTCTGCAGCACGCTGGCGGCCAATTGCTCGGCCAGCGCCTCGTTGACCGGCGCTGTCGGCGGTGGTGACACCGCAGGTTTTTCGCGCTTGCCCTGCGTTGCCTGGGGCGGCGCGGTGACCGGTTCGACCGTGGGAAACGCCGAGGACTGCGCGCGCGGATCCGGTTCATCGGTGGCTGGCACGATACCCGGCGAGCCCGGCGGATCGATCAGTACGGTGTATTCGCGCAACAAGCGGCCATTGGGCTGATTGAGCTGCACGAGGAAATTCAGAAAGGGTTCGTTGACCGGTTTGCTGGAGGTGACCCGGATCATTTGGCGATTGCCATGCAGAATCGGCGTGAACTTGAGGTCGTTGAGAAAGAACACCCGTTCGACCCCGGCACTGCCGAATTCGTCTGCCGTGGCCAGGCTCACCGACAGGTCACTTTGCGTCAAAGCGCCGACATCGATCAGCGCAATATCGGCCTTGAGCGGCTGATTAAGGCCAGAATGAATCGTGATGTCACCCAGCCCCAGAGCCAACGACAAGGTTGAATAGCCGACTGCGCCAGCGACCAACAGCCCTTTGGCGCAAACGCGCAGTACCACGTGCCAACTTACGAGCATGAGCATCCCTTAAATAAGCAAAACCGACTTCTATGCGTTCGCACATCCGGTACGAACACGATATTGCCTAGTAGTTCTTATAGCTTGCTCAACGCGATCCCTCAAAAAACCGGCACGTGGTTATGCCTCAAGATTTTTCCAGGTTGCCCAGAATGTGCCCGTGAACTCGCATGCACACCTTCAAATCCGCCTCGTCGACGCCTTCGAACAATTCGTGACGCAACTGGGTGGCAATGGTTTCAATCTGCTCAATCAGTGGCAGGGCCGGGGCACAGAGGACAATTTTTTTCGCCCGGCGGTCTTCCATCACGGACTGGCGTTGCACCAGACCCTGGCTTTCCAGACTATCGAGCAAGCGTGCCAGCGTCGGGCCTTCAACGCCGACGCTTTGCGCCAGCTCTCGCTGGGTCGGGGCGTCTTCAAAACGCGCCAGGTGCAGCAGCACCAGCCAGCGAGCCTGGGACAGCCCCAGCCCGGCCAGTCGGCGGTCCAGCTCGGCACGCCAGCCGCGTGACATCTGGGCCAGTTGCATGCCAAAGCGGTGTTGATCGGTTAACGGCATAAAACTCTCGTGATTAAACTGAAGTAATAGAGAAAAACTAATTATTAGTCAGCTAAGCATGAGCTGCAGCTATAGGCAAGTGGCGCTCTGTACTGAATCGTTACAACTGTATGGGGCTTGGCGCAAACGCCGCCTTACATTTCAAATTCGGATTGCAGCGCAGCCCGCACGCAATAAAGAACACCTTCTGGAACACGACCAGCAAACAGCTCAGCCACTTCGGCGACCGGCGGCAGTTCGCCCTCGCCATCAAGGAATGCGTCCTGCACTTCACCCATCAGTTCTTCCGGCAGGTCGAGCGCCTGCTCCAGCGATAACTGCTGCTTGCCAATAGCTTCGGCGAGCATGGTGTAGACGTTCTTTTCCGAGCATTGCAACTGACCGGCGATCTGCATCGGCGTCATGCCGGCGCGAGCCAGGGTGATCAGTTCGTGACGCACGTCGGCCACCACTTTCGGCGCCTCCGCTTCGCCGCCGAGCACTTCGAGGAAGGCATCGCCATAACGTTCCAGCTTGCGCGCGCCGACACCGCTGACCCGAGCTATGTCCGCCAACGAGGTCGGTTGGCTGCGGAGCATTTCCAGCAAGGTCGAATCGGGGAAGATGACGTACGGCGGCACACCATGCTCTTCGGCGAGTTTGCGCCGCAGCGCACGCAGGGCTTCCCATTGTTCGCGCTCTTCGCCGCGCACCAGTTGGCTGGCCGGACTCTTGCTGCCGCTTTTGGCGGTGACCTGCGGTTTGAGATCGCGGCGCAGTTCCAGCGTAACCTCGCCCTTGAGCAGAGGCCGGCAAGTGTCGCTCAGACGCAGGCCGCCGTAACCTTCGTGATCGACATCGGCCAGGCCACGCGCCACCAACTGGCGGAACAGCGAGCGCCATTCGCTCTCGCTCAGCGCCTTGCCGACGCCGTACACAGAGAGATGCTGATGGCCGAAGCTGCGGACCTTTTCGTTGTCCTTGCCCAGCAGCACATCGACCAGATGGCCGACGCCATAACGCTGACCGGTGCGATAGATCGCCGACAGTGCCTGACGCGCCGGCTCGGTAGCGTCCCAGGTCTGCACACCATCGACGCAGTTGTCGCAATGCCCGCAAGGTTCGGCCATCTCCTCATCGAAATAGGCCAGCAGGGTCTGACGACGGCAACGGGTCTCCTCGCAGAGCGAGAGCATGGCATCGAGCTTGTGCTGCTCCAGACGCTTGTGACGCTCGTCACCTTCGGAGTTCTGCAACATCTGCTTGAGCATCACCACGTCTTGCAGACCGTAGGCCATCCACGCATCCGCCGGCAGACCATCGCGGCCGCCGCGCCCGGTTTCCTGGTAATACGCCTCAAGGGATTTCGGCAAGTCGAGGTGAGCGACGAAGCGCACGTTGGGTTTATCGATGCCCATGCCGAACGCCACGGTGGCGACCATGATCAGGCCTTCCTCGTTGAGGAAGCGTTTCTGGTTGAAGGCACGCAGATCGTTGGGCAGGCCGGCGTGATACGGCAGCGCCGGGAAGCCCTGTTCGCTGAGGAACGCCGCGACCTCTTCGACCTTCTTGCGCGACAGGCAGTAGACGATGCCGGCATCGCTGCGTCGTTCGGCGAGAAACGCCAGCAACTGCTTGCGCGGCTGCTCCTTGGGCACGATGCGATAGAAGATATTCGGCCGGTCGAAACTCGACAGGAAGCGCTCGGCGTTCTGCAGATGCAGGCGTGTCACGATTTCTTCGCGAGTTCGCTTGTCGGCGGTGGCCGTCAGGGCGATGCGCGGCACATCGGGGAACATCTCGGCCAATTGGCCTAGTTGCAGGTATTCCGGACGGAAGTCGTGGCCCCATTGCGATACGCAGTGGGCTTCGTCGATGGCGAACAGGGCAATGTTCAACCCTTGCAGGAACGACAACATGCGCGGCTGCACCAGACGCTCGGGCGCCAGATACAACATCTTCACCTCACCGCGCTTGATCCGCGCCGCCAGATCACGCTGCTGCTCGGCGCTCAAAGTGGAGTTCAGCGCGGCGGCAGCCACGCCCAGCTCTTCAAGGGTAGCGACCTGATCGTCCATCAAGGCGATCAACGGCGAGACCACCACCGCCAGACCATCGCGCAATAACGCGGGCACCTGGAAGCACAGGGACTTGCCGCCACCGGTAGGCATCAGCACCAGCGCATCACCGCCGCTGGCCACGCGCTCAATGATTGCACCCTGCCGGCCACGGAAACTGTCGTAGCCGAAGATGTCCTTGAGGACGCGTTGAGCCTGTTCGAGCATAAAAACTCCAAAAATCTACCGAAACATCCCTGCTCAGGCTGGTTCAAGACAGCCTGAGCTGCTTAAACAAAACGTAAGGGCGCGTTGCATGGCGGCCGCGATACGGGCAGGGATCGCAAAACGCGGCAGTATACCCGAGCCCTCCCCTGCACAGGGTGCCGCTGATAAGACACAGATGAACCTGCCACACATAAATCCCCTGTGGGAGCGAGCCTGCTCGCGAATACGGTGGATCAGTCGATACAAAGGTGCCTGATACGCCGCTTTCGCGAGCAGGCTCGCTCCCACAGGATTTGTATGCAGCCCGGCAATTGCGGCAAATCTGCCATGCGGCTGGCTTGAGCGCGCAAGAAGGCCTAGAATTCCCGCATTGTTTATTCCCCAAGGTAGCCCCGTAATGTCCTTCGCTGAGCAACTGACCCGCCTGCAAGTTTTCCTCGACGCCGACGAGCTGCATGACGAGGCGCTGGATTACGTGGCCGCTCACGGCTACCTGACCGCGCTGTCGATCTGCGCAGAAGACGTACCGGAGCGTGAGTGGATCGACGCCCTGTTCGCCGAAGAGCCGCATTACAGCAGCGAGGCACAGCGTGAAGAGATCGAAGCCACCCTGATCGGCCTCAAGGCGCACATCGCCCGCCAACTGGCGTCCGACGAAGAATTCGAACTGCCATGCGAACTGGATCTGGGCGAAGAGCCGGACGATTCGGAACTGCGTGGCTGGTGCATCGGCTTCATGGAGGGCGTGTTCCTGCGTGAAGCGGCCTGGTTCGAAACCGCCGAAGAAGAAGTCAGCGAAATGCTCCTGCCGATCATGGTCGGTTCGGGCCTGTTCGACGAACAGCCAGAGTTCGAAGACATCGCCAAGGACGCCAACCTGATGGACGACATGATCGTACAGATCCCGGAAGCCCTGACCGCGCTGTACCTGCTGTGCCAGGCACCAGACGAAAAACCGGCGATCCTCAAGCCCCGTCACCACTAAGATCGGGCCTATGGACAACCCCATAGGCAACCGCCCCCTGATGTTGCGCTACATCCTGCTGGCCATCGGCTGGCTAAGCGTCGCATTGGGGGTGATCGGGATTTTCCTGCCTGTCCTGCCCACTACCCCTTTTCTATTGCTCGCGGCCGCGTGTTTCGCCCGCAGCTCTCCGCGTTTTTATCGCTGGCTGGTCGAGCACCCGCGCCTTGGGCCGTGGATTCGCGATTACCTCAATGGCAACGGCATTCCGCTCAAAGGCAAGGTCTACGCGATCGGGCTGATGTGGGCGAGCATTTTGTTCTCGTGCTACCTGGTGCCACTGCCGTGGGCGCGGGGGTTCATGCTGACCAGTGCGGTGCTGGTGACGGTTTACATCTTGCGGCAGAAGACCCTGCGCAAATCCTGAAACGCTAAAAGATCGCAGCCTGCGGCAGCGCCTACATGAAGATCGTCTGTAGGAGCTGCCGCAGGCTGCGATCTTTTGACTTTAAACACCCACGTTTAAACCAGACTGGCAGACACTCTCCGAAGCTACACGACCTTGCGTAATTGCCTACAGCTACGCCAGAATCCGCCGGCTTGTGCGCCTTGGGAGCGGCTTCTATTGTGGTTCGGTCGCTGACTTTTCAGTGATCGGGTTTAGCAGCCCGGGTTTTCTCTAGACGCACAAAGTCCGTCGCCGTTATGGCGGCTTTGCGTGGGGCACTTCGGTGCGCCGGGTTCTAGAGTCCTGGTCTGCTAACCCGCGTACAGCCGCCACCTCCTTCGTTAGCAGCGAACGGTGGCAGCTTCACTACTCTAGAGGCTTTACCCATGATCAAACCCACGCCCAACCCGCCTGAAACCGCCCCCTCCTCCCCCTACGAATCCCTCGACTCGAAAAAGCTCAACGAAGCCGCCGACCGCGCCCTCGATCATTACCTCTGCCCGCCTGGATCCACGCCGCCCCGTAAAACCCGCGGAATGTATGCCGCGACTGCCGACACCAAAAACGAGGAATTGCTGCTCGATGCCTGCGAAACACTCGCTTCGGCCAAGACCATCGCCCATGACTTCGCCCGCCTGTTGCCCGCGCCGCAACGCAGAACAGTGCTGGGCCTTGCGCAATTGATCATGCTCGGGGAACTGGCGGTGAATCGGGTGCTGAATAATCTGGAATTGCCGCAGTAGCAGGCCTCAGTGACAAGCCTTGAGTGAGATGTTGTGATTGCTGACGTCTTCGTCGGATCGCCGTCCGGGGGCTTGCCCGCGAAGGCTGACTCACAGGCGATACATCGCTTCAGGCAGAAAAAACCCGTCGTCCCGTTCAACCGGGACGGCGGGTTTTGTCGTTTCAGGCCTGAATCAAAGGCCGATCACACCGTATCCACCTTCAACGAATGATCATTGAGCATGCCGCTGATGATCGTCGCCGTGTCATGCCCGCTGGCAATCACCCCGCCCGCCCCGGGCGTTACGCCGTAGTGGCTAGCCAGGTTGACGCCGGCCAGGTCGATGGTCTGATTCGGCGTAGCACCAGCCATGGCACTCACATCGATGCTGGTAAGCACCGAGGCGCCACTGCCAGTAACAGTGAAGTGCAGGTAGTCATCGAGTGACGACGTGCTGCCGTTTTCACCTTGCAGCAGTTGCGACAGGTCGAGCTTGTCGGTGCCGGGGGTGAAGTCGGTGATCAGGTCGTGGCCGCTGTTGCCTTTGAGCCACTGGAAGGTGTCGGCCCCTGCGCCGCCGGTCATGGTGTTATTGCCCAGACCGCCGATCAGCAGGTCATCACCGCCGCCGCCGTTGAGGTTGTCGTTGCCCAAACCGCCATTGATCACGTTGTTATTGTTGTCGCCCGTCAGGCTGTCATTGAAGTTCGAGCCGACGAGGTTTTCGATGCCGGTCAGGGTGTCGGTCCCGGCGCCAAGGGTGTTTTGCGCACCGAGCAGCCCCAGGTTGACCGTTACCCCGGTGGTGGCATGGGCGTAGCTCGCGGTGTCGATACCGCTGCCGCCGTCGAGCAGGTCATTGCCCGGGCCGCTGTAAAGCAAGTCGTTGCCAGCGCCGCCGTGCAGTTCGTTGTTGCCCGAACCTGCGGTGAGCACGTCGTTGCCGTCGCCCGCGTTGACGATGTTGTTGCCGGTGCCGGCCACCAGCACGTCATCGCCCGCAGTGCCGGTGAGGGTATGACCATCCTGATAGCTGATGGTAACGGCAGCGGTGTCGCTGCCGCCGTGGTTGTCGTTGGCGGTGTAGGTGCCGTGGTAGTCCGGGGTGATGTCATGCGCCCCGGCGTAGTTGAGGGTCATGGTCAGTTGGTAGTTTTCCGACCCGTTGGCGTTACCACCTGTGGGGTTGGTGATGTTGGTGATGTGGATCTGGTAAACGCCGTCCGACGTCGCGGTGAGGGTTTGCCCGTCCGCCAGCGCAACGTAGGCGCCACCGTTGATCGAGTACTCCATGCTGATTTGACCGGCCGCCAGGTTGTGATCCAGATTGAGGGTTTCGCCCTGGCGCAGGTTGACGGTGATGCGATCTTCATCGTTGGCGTTGCTGTTGCTCACCCCACCGAGGTAGCCGCTGACCACCAGCACGGCGGTCATGGTTGCCGCGTTGGCCGAGAACGCATTGCGCACGTTGGCCAGGTTCTGGTTGGCGGCGTTGTTGGCATTGGTGCCGGTGAAGCTGATGGCACCGGTACCGGTGAAGTCCGCCGCTTTCGAGACCCAGCCGGTGTTGAAGCTGGTTGGTGTGGCATTGAGGGTGTCACCGTTCGGATCGGTGTCGTTGGCCAGCAACAGTTCGCCCGGCACGACGATGTTGCCCGACAGCACGTTGGTGATGATGTGGTCGTCCATCGCCACTGGTGGCGCGTTGGGGATCACCTTCACGGTCAGCGTGGAACTGGCGAGGTCGCCGTCGTTGTCGCTGACGGTGAAGCCGATGTTCTCGGTGATCACCGTGGTGGTGGTTTTCTGCGAGGTGTAGGTGTATTCGCCGGTGTCGAGGTTGATCAGCAGCGTGCCGCTGTTGTTGGTAGCAATGCTCAACGTGTTGTTTGCGGTGTTGAAGGTACCGTGATTGGTGCCGCCGCTTGGGGTCAGCGAACCCTGGCCGCCGTTGGCTTTCGGATCGTAGGTGTAAGTGGTGCCGTCGACCACGATGGACTTGATGAACCCGCCATCGGCGCCGAACGTACCGCCCTCACCCAGCAACGAACCGGTGACCGGCGCGCCTTCGACAGTGCCCGACAGCACCGAGTTGAGCTGGTTGAGGTCGGTGACCACCACCGCGTTGGTGTTGGTGTGGTTGATGCCGTCGTACGCCAGCGGATCGAGGTTGGCGTTGCTCACGCCACTGCCCAGACCGATTGCGTAGTTCTTGATGTTGTTGGCATCGAGGAAGGTTTTCAACGTTGCTTCGTCGGCGGTGCCGATATCGCCCTCGTTGGGTTTGCCGTCGGAGAAGAAGTAGCCGACGTTTTGTGCCCCGGTGAGTTTGCCCGAGGTGTTGAACGCGTTGTACATGGTTGCCACGGCAGCATCATAGTTGGTGCCGCCGCCTGCAGTGAGGCCGGCGAGAATGGTTTTTGCCGTGGCCACATCCACCCACACCGAGGTCTGGTCGGTGGCGTTGCTGCTGAAGGTGACGAGCTGCACTTTCACGTCGCCCAGATCATCGTACTTGTCGAGCAAGGCGCTGATGGCCTGTTTGGCCAGCGCCAGCCTCGACAGGCCCGGTACACCGGACGCGTCGGCCATACTGCCGGAGATGTCGAGAACGATCAGCAGGTTGGAATCGATCTCCACTGCCGTAACCGAACGCTCCGACGCTACGGCTTTTGGCACGTCATCGACGATGTTGACGACGAGGGTGCTGGTGGTGCTGTTGCCCAGCGCGTCGGTGGCTTTGTAGGTGAAGCTTTCGCTCAGCGTGTTCGGCCCGTCGTTGGCGTTCGGCGAGGTTTTCGGCGCCGAAGTCAGCGTGTAGGTGTAGGTGCCGTCGGCGTTGAGCTGAATCTGCCCGTAGGTGCCGGTGGCGCTGCCGACCAGTGTGTAAGTGATCGCGCCACTGCCGCCGGTGACGGCGCCAACCAACGTGCCAGTTGCGGTTTCGCCGGTGTTGGCCGGATCGCTGCCGGTGACCGTGCCAGGGGCCAGATCCTGGCCGTTCTGGGTCAGGTCGAGGGCTTTTTCGTAAACCGTCACGTCCTGATCGACCGAGGCCACGAGCTTGCAGTCAGCGACGTTGATGGTGATGGTCGTGGTGCTTTCATCGCCGTCACTGTCACGGATGGTGTAGGTGAAAGTGTCGGTGGCGCCCGGTGGGCTCACCGAGTTCGGGTTGCTGTGGTAAACGGCGTTGCCCTCCGCATCCAGAGTCAGGTAGCCGTAAGCCCCGTTGATGTTGCTGTTGAGGCCACCGACCGCCGAGGTGCCGGTGTTGCTGCCGGCACGCACGCCGACCACCGTCGCCGTGCCATCGGCACCGCTGACGTCATTACCCAAAACGCTGACATTGACCGTGCCGCCCTCCGCCACCGAGCCGGTGTCAGGTTTGGCGGTCGGCAGGTCATCGATGATGTTGACGTTGATCTGGCCGCTGGCGGTGCTGCCATCGGTGTCGGTCGCCACCACGTTGAAGTTCTCGGTGAGGCTGTTGGCACCGTTGGCATTTGGATGGGTTTCGTTATCCACCAGGGTGTAGCTGTAGCTGATGACGCCGGTCGCCGGGTTGTAACCGGTGATGGTGAACGTGCTGCCCAGTGGCGAAACAGTCGATTGCGGGAAACCTGCGGCCACGCCATTGGTGACCACGGCAATGCCGCCGACAGTGAGGGTTTGCAGACCATCAAGCGCGGTGACGGTGAAGGTGCCGCTTTGGGTCAGCGCCGGGGTGTTGGGGCTGGTGCCGTCGCTGAGGTTTTTCTCGTAGACGGTGAGTTCGCCGCCGTAGACGTCGAGGCCGTTGAGCACCACCGGATCGTTGTTGTTGTGGATGTTCAGCACCAGGTTGGCGGTGCTGGTGTCGCCGTCGGCATCGGTGAGGGTGTAGGTGAAGGTTTCCGTGCCGTTGCCGCCACCGTTCAGGGCTTTGAAATCGGCGTCGCTGGTATTCAGCGTGTAGGTGTAAGTGCCGTTGGCGTTGAGAACCAGCGTGCCGTAGGTCCCGACGAACGTGCCGGCAGTGATCGGCCCGGTCGCGACCACATCCGCGCCTTGCACGTCGTTGGTCAACACGTTGCCGTTGAGGGTCAGCAACGATTCCGAAGCGGTGTTCGCGTTGCTGTCGTTCAGCGCTTTTGGCACGTCATCGACGATGCTGACAACGATGGTGCTGGTGACGATATTGCCCAGCGAATCGGTGGCCTGATAGGTGAAGGATTCGGTCAGGGTGTTGGCGCCGTCGTCGGCATTCGGCGAGGTGGTCGCCGGCGAGGTCAGGGTGTAGGTGTAAGTGCCGTTAGAGTTGAGCACGATCTGCCCGTAGTTGCCGGTAGCACTGCCGACCAGCGCATAGCTGATCGCGCCGACGGCGCCAGTGACCGAGCCGACCAGCGTGCCGGACGCGGTTTCGCCAGTGTTGGTCGGGTCGCTGCCGATGACGGTGCCTGGCGCCAGATCGGCGCCGTCCTTGGTCAGGTCGAGGGCTTTTTCGTAAACGGTGACGTCAGTGTCACTGACCGCATACAGCTTGCTGTTGGCGACATCAATGGTGATGGTTGTGGTGCTTTCGTCGCCGTCGGCATCGCGCACGGTGTAGGTGAACACATCCACCGCACCGGGGCCGCTCACTCCATTCGGATTGCTGTGGTAGACCGCGTTGCCGTTGGCATCCAGGGTCAGATAGCCGTAGGTGCCGTTGATTTGCGAGTTCAAACCACCGATGGCCGAGGAGGACGTGTCGGAACCTGCACGCACGCCGACCACTGCACCGGTAACCGCCGGGCCGTCGGCGCCGCCGATGTCGTTATTCAGCACATTGCCGCTGACGGTGCCGCCCTCTGCCACCGACGCCGCATCGGGATGGGCGCTCGGCAGGTCATCGACGATGTTGACGTTGATCTGGCCGCTGGCAGTGCTGCCGTCGGTGTCTGTGGCGACGACGTTGAAGTTCTCGGTGATGCTGTTGGCGCCGTTGGCGTTCGGATGGGTTTCGTTGTCGACCAGGGTGTAGCTGTAGCTGACCACGCCGGTCGTCGGGTTGTAACCGGTGATGGTCAGCGTGCTGCCGAGCGGCGTAACGATCGATTGCGGGAAGCCTGCGGCCACGCCGCCGGTCACGACGTTGATGCCGCCCACCGTCAGGGTTTGCAGACCGTCGAGCGCGGTGATGGTGAAGGTGCCGCTCTGGGTCAGCGCCGGAGTGTTGGGGCTGGTGCCGTCGCTGAGGTTTTGCTCGTAGACGGTGAGCTCGCCACCGTTGACGTCGAGGCCGTTGATGATCACCGGATCGTCATTGTTGTGGATCTGCAAAACCAGATTCGCAGTGCTGGTATCGCCGTCGGCATCGGTGAGGGTGTAGGTGAAAGTCTCTGTGCCGTTGCCGCCACCGTTCAAGGCTTTGAAGTCGGCATCGCTGATGTTCAGGGTGTAGGTGTAAGTGCCGTTGGCGTTGAGCTGCAACGTGCCGTACGTGCCGGTGAAAGTGCCAGCGGTGACCGGGCCGGTTGTTACGCGGTCGGCGCCTTGCACGTCGTTGGTCAGCACGTTGCCGGTCAGCGTGAGCTGGCTTTCCGAAGCGGTGGTTGTGTTGCTGTCGTCCACGGCTTTTGGCAAGTCGTCGACGATGTTCACGTCGAGGGTCGCGTTGGCGGTGGTGCCGTTGTCGTCGACCACGGTGACGGCGAATTGCTCGGGCAAGTTGTTGGCGCCGTTGGCGGTCGGGTGCGCTTCGTTATCGACCAGGGTGTAGCTGTAACTGACCACGCCGGTCGTGGCGTTGAACCCGGTGATGGTGAGCGTGCTGCCCAGCGGCGTGGTGATCGATTGCGGGAAACCGGCGGCCACGCCGTTGGTGACGACTGCGATGCCGCCGATGGTCAGGGTCGTAACGCCGTCGAGTGCGGTGATGGTGAAGGTGCCGCTTTGGGTCAGCGCGGTGGAATCCGGCGCACTGCCGTCGCTGAGGTTTTGCTCGTAGACGGTGAGTTCGCCGCCGTTGACGTCGAGGCCGTTGATGATCACCGGATCGTCATTGTTGTGGATCTGCAAAACCAGATTCGCAGTGCTGGTATCGCCGTCGGCATCGGTGAGGGTGTAGATGAAGGTTTCCGTGCCGTTACCGCCACCGTTCAAGGCTTTGAAGTCGGCATCGCTGATGTTCAGCGTATAGGTGTAAGTGCCGTTGGCGTTGAGCACCAGCGTGCCGTAAGTCCCGGTGAAGGTGCCAGCGGTGACCGGGCCGGTTGTTACGCGGTCGGCGCCTTGCACATCGTTGGTCAGCACGTTGCCGGTCAGGGTCAGCTGGCTTTCCGAAGCGGTGGTTGTGTTGCTGTCGTCCACGGCTTTTGGCAAGTCGTCGACGATGTTCACGTCGAGGGTCGCGTTGGCGGTGGTGCCGTTGTCGTCGACCACGGTGACGGCGAATTGCTCGGGCAAGTTGTTGGCGCCGTTGGCGGTCGGGTGCGCTTCGTTATCGACCAGGGTGTAGCTGTAACTGACCACACCAGTGACGGCGTTGAACCCGGTGATGGTGAGCGTGCTGCCCAGCGGCGTGGTGATCGATTGCGGGAAACCGGCGGCCACGCCGTTGGTGACGACGGCGATGCCGCCGATGGTCAGGGTCGTAACGCCGTCGAGTGCGGTGATGGTGAAGGTGCCGCTTTGCGTCAGCGCGGTGGAATCCGGCGCACTGCCGTCGCTGAGGTTTTGCTCGTAGACGGTGAGCTCGCCACCGTTGACGTCGAGGCCGTTGATGATCACTGGATCGTCGTTGTTGTGGATCTGCAAAACCAGATTCGCAGTGCTGGTGTCGCCGTCGGCATCGGTGAGGGTGTAGGTGAAAGTCTCTGTGCCGTTGCCGCCACCGTTCAAGGCTTTGAAGTCGGCATCGCTGATGTTCAGGGTGTAGGTGTAAGTGCCGTTGGCGTTGAGCTGTAACGTGCCGTACGTCCCTGTGAAAGTGCCGGGGGTGATCGGCCCCGTAGAGACGCGGTCGGCGCCTTGCACATCGTTGGTCAGCACGTTGCCGGTCAGGGTCAGCTGGCTTTCCGAGGCGGTGGTTGGGTTGCTGTCGTCCACGGCTTTTGGCAAGTCGTCGACGATGTTCACGTCGAGGGTCGCGTTGGCGGTGGTGCCGTTGTCGTCGACCACGGTGACGGCGAATTGCTCAGGCAAGTTGTTGGCGCCGTTGGCGGTCGGGTGCGCTTCGTTATCGACCAGGGTGTAGCTGTAACTGACCACACCAGTGGCGGCGTTGAATCCGGTGATCGTAAGCGTGCTGCCCAGCGGCGTGGTGATCGATTGCGGGAAACCGGCGGCCACGCCGTTGGTGACGACTGCGATGCCGCCGATGGTCAGGGTCGTAACGCCGTCGAGTGCAGTGATGGTGAAGGTGCCGCTTTGGGTCAACGCGGACGAGTCCGGTGTGCTGCCATCGCTGAGGTTTTGCTCGTAAACCGTCAGTTCGCCACCTTCAACGTTCAAACCGTTGATCACCACCGGATCGTCGTTGTTGTGGATCTGCAGAACGAGGTTTGCGGTGCTGGTATCGCCGTCGGCATCGGTGAGGGTGTAGGTGAAAGTCTCTGTGCCGTTGCCGCCACCGTTCAAGGCTTTGAAGTCGGCATCGCTGATGTTCAGCGTGTAGGTGTAAGTGCCGTTGGCGTTGAGCACCAGCGTGCCGTAAGTCCCGGTGAATGTGCCGGGCGTAATGGGGCCGGTCGGCACACGGTCGGCGCCTTGCACGTCGTTGGTCAGCACGTTGCCGGTAAGTGTCAGCAAGGTTTCCGAGGCGATCCCGTTGCTGTCATCGAACGCTCTGGGCACGTCGTCAGTGATGTTGACGTCCAGCGTACCGGTCGCGGTGTCGCCATTGCTGTCGCCAGCAATCACGGTGAATTGTTCACTGAGACTATTGCTGCCGTCACCCACCGCGTGGGTTTCATTGCCATTGAGCGTGTAGCTGTAAGTGACCACGCCCGTCGCCGGGTTGTAACCGGTGATGGTCAGGGTGTTGCCCAGTTGCGTGGTGATCGATTGCGGGAACCCGACAGGCACGCCGCCGTTGATCACATTGATGCCGCCGATGCTCAGGCTGCTCAGCCCGTCGGGGGCCGACACGGTGAAGCTGCCGCTCTGGGTCAGGGCGCCAGGATTGGCGGCCGAACCGTCAGGCAGATTGGCTTCGTTGAGGGTCAGCTCGCCACCGGCCGCCCCAAGCCCGGTGAGGGTCACCGGATTATTGACTGGCGGCGGTGGAACAACCGGCGCGACCGTGCCGTCGCCATTGTCGATGACCGCGTTACGCCGCTCTTCGGGAAACTCGGGAATGCCGTTGAAACCGGCCGTGGGGAACCCGATGATCGGGTCGACCCGCCCGCCGACTTCCGTCAGCAGAACAAAACTGTGACCGCCGCCCAATTCGCCACTGGGGTTGCCGGGGGCGTTGGGGCCGGCGGCGGTGGCTTCGGCGGATTGGGTCGGGTCGTCACCGGCGGCGATGGCTTTCTGGATCTGCTCGACATCGGTGAGTTGCGCGTCGCTCGGGGTCACGGCCTCTGCGGCATTCACATGAGCGGCCTGCCCGGCGAGCAGCTCGCTGGTCATGGTCAGGTTGCTGCCGCGGCCCAGAGTCAACTCCTGGCCATTTTGCAGATGAACGGCGACGGCGCCTTCGGCTCCGGTGATCAGTTGATCGCCGGCAAACAATTTGTCGCCCTCGACCAAGACGCGACGAGTGCCGTCGGTGCCCTGCGCGAAAACCTGACCAATGACTTTAGTAACGGTGCCGATGAGCGTTGCCATGTGAAATCCTCCGCTGCCGACCACCGTCGGCACTGGTTCGCGAAGCAGCCCATGGCTCAATCGGGTTGTCGGGGCGACGCTCGCACCCTCGACAGTTCGTTTCGCAGGTCACGCCTGATCTGGAAACCTCAGTGCTATCAAGCACTTCCGAACCCTGAACAAGGCAGCAAACCGACTAACGCTACGTAACGGTGGTGAATCACTCGAGTGACAAAAAACTGTCACTCATCGACCGCTACGCGTCCCTCCCCTTCAGCAGTACTTCGCCGTATGTCGCAAAGTGAATGGAACTTTCCTCAAGCCTTTTTGAGCTCCCTAAAGCGCATAAAACAAAGGCTTTCGTGCTGAACAATGTGCTGCTTTTTACAAAGCGCATAAGTTTTTTTCGGCATAAGCCTTATGAAAATTTTTTCTTAGCTACGCTTCAGGATGTTCTTAGCTCTGTTGTTACAAGAGTGAAACGCTTACACCTAAAAATATCGTCAAATATTTGGCGACAGTAACACACCATCAGGACTCAGGGAGATGCACCCCATGCGCGTTCTAACCCCCCTCTGCAGCGCGGTTTTGCTGGCCATGGCTTGCACTTCTCAAGCCCAGGCCATGAACCTCACCGAGGCGATCCAAAGCACCCTTGCCACCCACCCTGAACTGGCTTCGCGCGTGGACGCGCGCCTGTCAGCGGATGAACAAGTCAAAGTCGCCAAGGGCGGCTTCTATCCGTCGGTCGATCTGAACGCCGCCTACGGTCGCGGCTACAGCGACAACACCAACACTCGGGCCTTCGGCAATCACAACACCGAAATCCTCAATTACACCCAGTCCGAGCTGCGCCTGCGGCAGATGCTCTTCGACGGTTTCAACACCGCCAACGAAGTCGAGCGCACCAAAGGCGTGTCCAATTCGCGCGCCTACTATGCGCAAGGCACCGCGCAGGATCTGGCCCTGCGCACCATCGAGGTCTATCTCGAGGTGCTCAAGCGCCGCGAACTGGTGACCCTGGCTACCAATAACCTGCAAGCACACTTGCGCGTCAACGATCAGATCGGCCTGCGCACCGAGCGTGGCGTCGGCAGCACGGCCGACTCCGATCAATCGGTCGCTCGTAAAGCGCTCGCGCAGAACAACCTCGACACGGCTGAAGTCGATCTGGCCGACGCCGAATCGAACTTCTACAGCGTGGTCGGGCGCATGCCCGATGAGCTGGAAACGCCCGCTTCGACGCGTGGTGAAATGCCGCCAGGGCTGCGCGATGCACAGCAAAGCATGGTCGACAACAACCCGTACCTGAAATCCGCCCAGGCTGACGTGCAGTCGGCCGAGAGCCAGTACGAAGTCGCCAAGTCGCCGTTCTACCCACGCTTTGATGCTGAAGCGGCAGTCGGCGCGAACAACAACGTGCAGGGCGACGAAGGCCACGACAACGAATGGCGTGTGGGTGTGGTGATGAACTACAACCTGTTCCGTGGCGGCAGCGACAAGGCGCGTCTGGCGGCGAACGCGCACGATATCAATCAGGCGATGGACATCCGCAACAACGCCCTGCGCCAGCTCAACGAAAACATTCGCCTGGCCTGGAACGCCATGGAAAACGCCAAGAAGCAGACTCCGACCGCCCGCGAATACGCCGAGACCACCAAGCGTGTGCGCGCCGCCTATCAGGATCAGTTCGGCCTCGGCCAACGCACCCTGCTCGACCTGCTCGACAGTGAAAACGAGCTCTACAACGCCAACCGCCGCTACACCGAGATCCGCTACACCGAGGAATATTCGATGTACCGCGTGCTGGCGAACATGGGTCAGTTGCTGAGCAAGCAACGTGTGGTGCTGCCGGCCGATGCGATCGCCACAACCGAGGTGAAGAACGAAGCACGTCTGCCGGAATTGAAATAACCAACTCTCTGTAGGAGCTGCCGCAGGCTGCGATCTTTTGACGTTGTTTTTTATGATCAAGATCAAAAGATCGCAGCCTGCGGCAGCTCCTACACGCGATTGGGGTGATAGACGATCAAACGTTCCGTTCAGGTTTTGTGTAGCCAGTGCCACCGTTTCACGGGAGCGATCAATATGACCAGCATGGAACCCGGTAACGTAGGGGTCGATCCGCGGCTGAGCTTCGATGATCCGTTACTCGACGGTCTGTTGATCCTCTGCAAACTCCATGGTGCGACAGTCAGTCGTGCCAGCCTGAGTGCCGGGCTGCCCCTTAACAAACAACGCCTGAGCCTGGATCTGCTGCCCCGCGCCGCCGCCCGGGCCGGTTTGCAGGCGCGACTGTTGCGCCGTGAGTTGAAAGACATCTCGCCACTGAACCTGCCGATTTTGCTCTTGCTTAACGACGGTCGCACAGCTGTGTTGCGACGGTTTGGCGATGACGGCAAAGCACTGATTCTGCCCAGTGAAGCCGATGGCGGCGAACAATGGGTAAGCCGCGAAGAACTTGCCGAACACTACAGCGGCCAGGCCTTGTTCGCCCGGCCACGCCACGAACTCGAAGACCTGCGCTCACCGCTGGTACCGCGAGTGCATGCGTGGTTTCGCGACACCCTGAAGCTGTCGAAATGGCTCTACAGCGACGCGATCCTCGCCAGTTTTCTGATCAACCTGTTAGGCCTGATGGTGCCGCTGTTCGTCATGCAGACCTACGACCGCGTGGTGCCCAATCAGGCCACGTCGACCTTATGGGTGCTGTCGATCGGGCTGCTGATCGGCACCGGTTTCGAACTGGTGCTGCGGGTAGTGCGCGCGCACTTGCTCGACACCGCCGGCAAGAAAACCGATGTGATCCTTTCCGCGACTTTATTTGAGCGCATCACCGGCATGTCGATGAAGGCGCGGCCGGCGACCATCGGCGGTTTCGCCCAGAGCATTCACGACTTTCAGGGCCTGCGTGAATTCCTCACAGCGGTAACCCTGACCAGCCTGATCGACCTGCCCTTCGTGGTGTTGATGCTGGTGGTGATCGGCCTGCTCGGCGGCTGGCTGGTGGTGATTCCGCTGCTGGCGTTTCCACTGACCATCATCTTCGCGATGATCATTCAGGTGCGCCTTCGCGACACGGTGCAGAAGAGTCTGAGCCTCGGCGCTGAACGCCAGGCGCTGCTGATCGAAACCCTCGGCGGCCTGGAAACACTCAAGGCGTGCAGTGCCGAAAGCGAGCGCCAGCACAAATGGGAAAGCACCCACGGCGCCCTCACCCGTCTCGACAGCCACGCGCGCAACCTCTCGGCGCTGGCCACCAACGGCACGCTGTTCATTCAGCAGTTCTCGGGAATGGCGACGATTGTCGCCGGGGTCTACAGCATCATTGCCGGCAACCTCAGCGTCGGCGCGCTGGTCGCGACGTACATGCTCGGCAGTCGCGTGCTGGCGCCACTGGGGCAGATCGCCGGGCTGATCACCCGCTACCAGCAAGCGCAACTGACCATGAAAAGCACCGATGCGCTGATGGCCCTGCCCCAGGAGCGTGACGGCAAACAGCGGCCACTGGAGCGCACACAACTGCAAGGCGCCCTCGACGTCAACGGCGTGACGTTCCACTACAACGGCCAGAATGCACCGGCCCTGAGCAACGTCAGTTTCAGCCTGAAACCTGGTGAACGGGTCGGCATCATCGGCCGCAGCGGTTCGGGTAAAAGCACCCTGGCGCGGCTGGTGATGGGTTTTTACGAACCCGAGGAAGGTCAGTTGCTGCTCGACGGCCTCGACCTGCGGCAACTGGATGTCGCCGACCTGCGCCAACAAATCGGTTACGTAGCCCATGACCTGCCACTGCTGGCCGGTAGCCTGCGCGACAACCTGACCCTCGGCGCGCGCTACATCAGCGATTCACGCATGCTGGAAGTCGCCGAACTGACCGGCGTCACTGAACTCGCACGCCAGCATCCGCAAGGTTTCGACCGGCCGGTGGGCGAGCGCGGACAGTTGCTCTCCGGCGGCCAACGTCAAGCGGTGTTGCTGGCCCGGGCGTTGCTGCTCGATCCACCGATCATGCTGCTCGACGAACCCACCAGCGCCATGGACAACAGCAGCGAAGACCTGCTGCGCCAGAAACTGCATGGCTGGGTACAAGGCAAAACCCTGCTGCTGGTCACCCACCGCACCTCGATGCTGAGTCTGGTGGATCGCTTGCTGGTGCTGGACAACGGCCGGGTCGTCGCTGACGGCCCGAAAGAAGCAGTCATCGATGCACTGCGCAAGGGCCGTGTCGGCTCGGCGGCAGTCTAGGAGTAAGTCATGTCTGCTGCATCCGATGGCAAATCACGCGGCTACTTCGACAGCTTCGGCAAAAGCGCCGAGGCCGAGTTCATGCCGGAAACCGCCGGCGCCTCGTTGCAGGATTCGCCGCGCTGGTCGCGGATTACCGTGTGGCTGGCGGCGGGCCTGCTGATCAGCGCACTGGTCTGGGCCAAGTTCGCGGTGCTTGAAGAGGTGACCATGGGCGAAGGCAAGGCGATTCCGTCGAGCAAGGTTCAAGTGATCCAGAACCTTGAGGGCGGGATCGTCACCGAGCTTTTTGTCCGCGAAGGGCAGATGGTGAACAAGGGCGACACCCTGCTGCGCCTGGATGACACGCGGTTTCGCTCGAACAAGGGTGAGAGCGAGGCCGACCGTTATGCGCTGACCGCGCAGGTCGAACGCTTGTCGGCGGAGTCTGAAGGCCGGCCGTTCAAGCTCTCCGATGAAGTGATCGCCAAGGCACCGCAAGTCGCCGAAGACGAACGCTCGCTGTACGAACAACGCCAACGGCGGCTGGCCAGCGAACAACGCACCCTCAGCGAACAGCTGCGGCAGAAGACTCAGGAACTGGCTGAGTTTCGCTCCAAGCAGGGCCAGTTCAGCTCAAGCCTGGCGCTGTTGCAACAAGAGATGAACATGTCCGAACCACTGGTGAAAACCGGCGCGGTGTCGCCGGTGGAAATCCTGCGGCTCAAGCGCAGTGCGGTGGAAATCCGTGGTTCGCTGAATGCGACCACACTGGCGATTCCCCGGGCTGAATCGGCGATTGCCGAGATCCGCAGCAAGATCGACGAGTCGGAGCAGACCTTCCGCTCCGAGGCCGCCAAGGAGCTGAACGAGAAACGCACCGACCTGTCGAAAATCACCGCGTCGAGCATCGCCATCGACGACCGCGTCAGCCGCACCACCGTGACTTCGCCAGTCCGCGGGGTGATCAAGCAAATGAAGGTCAACACCATCGGCGGCGTGGTCCAGCCGGGTAGCGACATGGTCGAAATCGTGCCGCTGGAAGACAACCTGCTGATCGAAGCCAAGGTGCGTCCGCAGGACGTGGCATTCCTGCATCCGGGCCAGAAAGCCATGGTCAAGTTCAGTGCGTACGACTACACGATCTACGGCGGGTTGAGCGCCAAGCTTGAGTTGATCGGTGCCGACACGATTACCGATGACAAGGGCAACAGCTTTTACCTGATTCAGGTACGCACCGATAAAAACCACTTGGGCGGGGATGCAAAACCGTTGCTGATCATTCCGGGGATGGTGGCGACGGTGGACATCATTACCGGGGAGAAAAGTGTGCTGGATTACTTGCTCAAACCCGTGCTGAAAGCCCGGACAGAGGCGATGCGCGAACGCTAGAGATATCCGGATTTTGTGGTGAATTGACTGGCCCCATCGCTGGCAAGCCAGCTCCCACAGTGTCCGTGTCGACCACAAAACCTGTGAACACCTCTGAACCTGTGGGAGCTGGCTTGCCAGCGATGAGGCCAGAAAGAACACCGACTATTTTTCAGCATGATTACGCTGAAACGTCTCTGCACCCATCGCCGCAATCTGCCCCTCGATCAACGCCTCGAACGGTTTGAGCAACGGCTCGAATGACGCCGACGGCTCAAGCGTCTGCAACGCCTGCACAATCGCCTCAACCGTCGACAGCGCCCCCGGCCCCGGCGCCTTGCGCAACCGATACCGCGACACGCCACCCTCGGCCAGCGTCACCCGTGGCAACGCCGCCAACAGCGGATTGAGGTGCAGCATCTTGCGCGCCTTGCGCCAGGTGCCGTCCGGCACCACCAGCAACAGCGGTTGCTCAGACTCGCCGTAGGCCTGCATCGGCTGCGCATCGTCGGCGGGAAACAGCAAACGCGCCTGATACCCCGGCCGGTTCAACAGCGTCGGCAAATCCTCGAACACCTCACCGACGATCAGTTCGGCATTGGTCAAACCGAGCGCCGCCAGCCGCGCGGTATTGAGTGCATGACTGACCTCACTTGGATGCTGCAACAGCAACACCCGGGTGCGGCTGTCGAGACTGGGGATCAGCGCGCACAGGCAATGGGTTTGTGGGCGCAGGCAGCGCGGGCATTGGGGTCTGGACATTATTCTTAGGCCTGATTGAGCTGGGCTTTGAGCAAATCGCGGAACGTCTGGATCAGCGGCTCACGGCTACGGCCCCGGCGCATGATCATCGAGAACGGCGCCTGATAACCGAAGGTCGCCGGCAACAGCACGCGCAGATCCCCCTTGTCGGCCCAGGCTTGCGCGTAGTGTTCCGGCAAATAACCGATGTAGGCGCCGGACAGCACCAGAATCAGCTGCGCTTCCATACTTTCCACGGTCGCGGCGCTGTGCTTGAAACCGTGGCGGGCGAGTTCCGCCTGACTCCAATAACCGCGCCCGACCATGCGCTGCTGGGTGATGACTTGTTCGGGAATGCGCCGCTCGTTGAACAACGGGTGACGGCTGCTGCAATAGAGCCAGTGCTGCTCGCGGTACAGAGGCATATAGACCAGACCGCTCATGCGCGTGGAAAACGCACCGATGGCCAGGTCGAGACGGTTGTCTTGCACACCGAGTTGCAGTTCGTACGGGCTCATCACCGACAAATGCAAATGCACCGCCGGGTGTTCCTGGCTATAGGCGCCGATGGCTTCGGCGAACGGCAAGGCCTTGTCGCTGACGGTCGAGTCGATCACCCCGAGGTTGAGCGTGCCGCGCAGTTCGCCTTTGAGCGCGGCGGCGTATTGCTCGAAGCCTTCGAGTTCGGCCAATAGGCGCAGGGTTTCCTGATGGAACAACTCCCCCTTGCTGGTCAGGCTGAACCCGCCACGGCCGCGATGACACAGCACCAGACCGAGCGCGGCTTCGAGCTGGCTCATGTAGGTGCTGATCGCCGAAGTCGACAGGTTGAGTTCCTGTTGCGCGTTGGCGAAACCCTGATGACGTACGACGCTGACGAAGATGCGCAATAGTTTCAGGTCGGGTAAAGCGTTGGCCATAAGAAGTCCACACATCATCCAATGGAGGAGCTGCCGAAGGCTGCGATCTTTTGATCCTGATCTTGAAAAAGATCAAAAGATCGCAGCCTTCGGCAGCTCCTACAGGGGGTTCATCGATGGCAACGAGTCTATCCCGGGCCTCGGCATTAGTTTAGAAAAATCTGAACTAAGTATTTGCCCGTAGCGATTCTTCCGCCTGACTACATTTCGCATCATCGGCCCCACAGCGGCGCCCGGCCCCTTTGCTGAACGGTGCGCCGACATAAATAAAACAAAGACGATGAGGCCTTTCCCGTGGACAAGATTCTTCACCAACCACTGGGCGGCAACGAAATGCCGCGCTTCGGCGGCATCGCCACCATGCTCCGACTCCCCCATGTACCGACCGCTGCCGGTCTGGACGCTGCCTTCGTTGGCGTGCCACTGGACATCGGTACTTCGCTGCGCCCCGGCACCCGCTTCGGGCCACGCGACATCCGCGCCGAATCGGTGATGATCCGCCCGTACAACATGGCCACCGGCGCGGCGCCGTTCGACTCGCTGTCGGTTGCCGACATCGGTGACGTGGCGATCAACACCTTCAACCTGCTCGACGCCGTGCGCATCATCGAAGAAGCCTACGACAACATCCTCGAGCACAACGTCATCCCGATGACCCTGGGTGGCGACCACACCATCACCCTGCCGATCCTGCGCGCCATCCATAAAAAGCATGGCAAGGTCGGTCTGGTACACATCGACGCCCACGCTGACGTCAACGATCACATGTTTGGCGAGAAAATCGCCCACGGCACGACCTTCCGTCGCGCTGTCGAAGAAGGCCTGCTGGACTGTGACCGCGTGGTGCAGATCGGTCTGCGTGCGCAGGGCTACACCGCTGACGACTTCAACTGGAGCCGCGATCAGGGCTTCCGCGTGGTGCAGGCCGAAGAGTGCTGGCACAAGTCGCTGGCCCCGCTGATGGCCGAAGTGCGCGAGAAAGTCGGCGGCGGCCCGGTGTACCTGAGTTTCGACATCGACGGCATCGACCCGGCCTGGGCGCCTGGCACCGGCACCCCGGAAATCGGTGGTCTGACGACCATTCAGGCGATTGAGATCGTGCGTGGCTGCCAGGGCCTCGACCTGATCGGTTGCGATCTGGTAGAAGTCTCGCCCGCTTATGACACCACCGGCAACACCTCGCTGCTGGCCGCCAACCTGCTGTACGAAATGCTCTGCGTACTGCCAGGCGTGGTTCACCGCTGAGGGTTGGGTCATGAACGAACGTGATCAGGTTCTGAAAGCGGCCGCCGATCTGGTGTCCGCCTTCGCCCGTAACGATCGCGAAGCCTACTTCGGCGCGTTCAGCGCCGATGCCAGCTTCGTGTTCTACACCCTCGACCAGCCGCTGCTGTCGCGCGATGCCTATCAGGCGTTGTGGGACAACTGGCGCGCCGAGGACGGCTTCGAGGTGCTTTCCTGCACCTCGAGCAACGCCTTTGTCAGCCTGCAAGGTGACGTGGCGATTTTCATCCATGACGTGGCCACCGAGCTGCGCATGCAAGGGGAGCAACACTTCAGCCAGGAGCGCGAGACGATTGTTTTCAAGAAACAAGCGTCGAGCCTAGAACAACAAGGCCATTGGCTGGCCTGCCACGAACATTTGTCCGCAATGCCGGAAGGGCTGCCATCCCCTTAGCCAAACAGGTGACGCCTCACGCACGATGAAGCGCGCCTTTATGATCGGAGCAGATCATGAATAACAACAACAACGACCAAAGCCTTACGCAGATTGAAACCCACGGGGTCGAACAGATCCCGGACAACGAACGCACCGCAGGCCCGACGGATTTGTTCCGGATGATCTTCGGTGGTTCCAATACCTTTGCCACCGCCGTGCTCGGCAGTTTCCCGGTGCTGTTCGGTCTGTCGTTTCAGGCCGGCGTCTGGGCGATTGTGTCGGGCGTGCTGCTCGGCTCGCTGATCCTTGCACCGATGGGCCTGTTCGGCCCGCTCAACGGCACCAACAATGCCGTGTCGTCCGGTGCGCATTTCGGCGTGCACGGGCGGATCGTCGGTTCGTTCCTGTCGCTGTTGACCGCCATCGCCTTCTTCTCGCTCTCGGTGTGGAGTTCGGGGGATGCGTTGATCGGTGGTGCGAAACGCCTGATCGGCCTGCCGGAAACCGACCTGACCCTGGGCCTGGCCTACGGTCTGTTCGCGATTCTGGTGCTGACCGTGTGCATCTACGGCTTCCGCTTTTTGCTGTGGGTGAACAAGATCGCGGTGTGGAGCGCCAGCCTGTTGTTCCTGCTGGGCATCTTTGCCTTCGCCGGTCCTTTCGACGTGAACTACGCCGGCACCGTGAACCTCGGTCAGCCGGGTTTCTGGGCAGCCTTCATCGGCGCGGCGCTGGTGGCCATGAGCAACCCGATTTCCTTCGGTGCGTTCCTCGGCGACTGGTCGCGCTACATCCCGCGTGAAACCTCCAAGCAGCGGATCATGGCCGCTGTGGTGCTGTCGCAGATCGCCACGTTCATCCCGTTCCTGTTCGGCCTGACCACCGCGACCATCGTCGCGATCAAGGCGCCGGACTACATCGCGGCCAACAACTATGTGGGCGGCTTGCTGGCGGTGTCGCCGAGCTGGTTCTTCCTGCCGGTGTGCCTGATTGCGGTGATCGGCGGCATGTCCACCGGCACCACCTCGCTGTATGGCACCGGGCTGGACATGTCCAGCGTGTTCCCTCGCGTGCTGTCACGCGTGAAAGCGACGCTGCTGATCGGCGTGCTGTCGATTGCCTTCATCTTCATCGGGCGCTTTGCGGCGAATCTGGTGCAGAGCGTGTCGACCTTCGCCGTGCTGATCATCACCTGCACCACCCCATGGATGGTGATCATGATCATCGGCCTGCTCGTGCGCCGCGGCTTCTACTGCCCGGATGATCTGCAAGTGTTCACTCGCGGCGAACAGGGCGGACGCTATTGGTTCAGCCATGGCTGGAACTGGCGTGGTCTGGGCGCGTGGATCCCGAGCGCGGCGGTCGGCCTTTGCTTCGTCAACTTGCCGGGACAGTTTGTTGGCCCGCTGGGCGAGCTGGCGGGCGGGATCGACGTCAGCTTGCCGGTGACGTTGGGTCTGGCTTCGGTGGTGTATCTGACGCTGCTGAGCCTGTTCCCGGAACCGCGCGAAGTGTTCGGTCCGAAGGATGCTCGCAGCCAAGCCGAAGAAAAACCTGAACTGAGCCAGGCCGCCTGATTAACCCCAAAACCCTGTGGGAGCGAGCCTGCTCGCGAAAGCAATCTGTCAGTCACGTCTTTGTGGAATGTGCTGACGCCTTCGTCGGATCGCCGCCCGGAGCAGGCTCGCTCCCGCAAAGGGCAGCCGCACAGAACCAAATTTGTTTCACCATAAAAAAGACAATCGGAGACACGCCATCATGGCTTTGGATTTATTCGTCGTCCTCATCTACGCCGCCGGCATGCTTTTGCTCGGCTACTTCGGCATGCGCAAAGCCAAGACCAACGAAGACTTTCTGGTCGCCGGTCGCAACCTCGGCCCGAGCCTGTACATGGGCACCATGGCCGCAACCGTGCTGGGTGGTGCGTCCACCGTCGGCACGGTGCGTCTGGGCTACGTGCACGGCATCTCCGGTTTCTGGCTGTGCGCGGCACTCGGTTGCGGCATCGTTGCGCTGAACCTGTTCCTCGCCAAACCGCTGCTGAAACTGAAGATCTACACCGTTACTCAGGTCCTGGAAAAACGCTACAACCCGATGGCCCGCTCGGCGAGTGCGGCGATCATGCTGGCTTACGCGTTGATGATCGGGGTGACTTCGATCCTGGCCATCGGCACCGTGCTGCAAGTGCTGTTCGGTCTGCCGTTCTGGATCTCGGTACTGCTCGGCGGTGGCGTCGTAGTGGTGTATTCGGCCATCGGCGGCATGTGGTCGCTGACCCTGACCGACATCGTCCAGTTCATCATCAAGACCGTTGGCCTGATGTTCATCCTGTTGCCGATCTGCCTGTACCGCGTTGGCGGTTGGGATGAGCTGGTGCTGAAACTGCCTGCTACTGCATTCAGCTTCACCACCATCGGCTGGGACACGATCATCACCTACTTCATGATCTACTTCTTTGGCATCCTGATCGGTCAAGACATCTGGCAACGGGTGTTCACCGTCAAGACCGCCAAAGTCGCCCAGTACGCCGGCAGCATCGCGGGCATCTACTGCATCCTCTACGGTCTGGCCTGTGCGCTGATCGGCATGGCCGCTCACGTACTGATCCCGGATCTGGACAACGTCAACAACGCTTTCGCCGCCATCGTCAAACTGTCGCTGCCGGACGGTATCCGTGGTCTGGTGATCGCCGCAGCTCTGGCCGCGATGATGTCCACCGCCAGCGCTGGCCTGCTCGCCGCTGCCACTACGCTGACCGAAGACCTGCTGCCGAAACTGCGCGGCGGAAAACAGTCGAGTCTGGGCGTTAACCGCCTGTTCACCCTGCTGACCGGCATCGTCGTGCTGGGCATCGCGCTGGTGGTGAACGACGTGATCAGCGCCCTGACCCTGGCGTACAACCTGTTGGTGGGGGGCATGCTGATCCCGCTGATGGGTGCGATCTTCTGGAAACGTGCAACCACCGCCGGCGCTATCGCCAGCATGGGCCTGGGTTTCGCCACGGCGCTGGTGTTCATGTTCAAGGACGGTCTGGACGCCAACACGCCGATCTACTACAGCCTGGCGGTGGGTCTGGTGAGTTTCGTGGTGGTCAGTCTGGCGTCACGTCGCCCTGCGACGGTCGCCAGCGCGATCTAAGCTGAAACATTACGACTTGATGCTTTCTTCGACGGGTGTGGCGTCGGTTGCCACACTCGTTTTTTTTCGTCTTGAGGAATGTGCCGATGAAGATTGTTCCCCGCGATCAGTGGTTCGAAGTGCAAACCCTGAGCGATGGCATCCGCCTGATTCACGAGCCATACATCCGCCCGTTTTACCGCTGTAATCTGTGGCACGTGCAGGGTCGCGACAAGGATCTGCTGCTCGACAGCGGTTCAGGTCTGGTCAGCCTGCGCGAGCAGTTGCCGTGGATCACCGAGCGGCCGCTGGTGGCAGTTGCCAGCCACTGCCATTTCGACCACATCGCCGGACATCACGAATTTGCCGAACGCCTGGTGCATCCTGCCGAGGCGGACATTCTGGCAGCGCCGGACGGCGAGAATGATTTGAGCCGTGCTTTCGTCGGCGACGACATGTTCGAAGCGCACCCGGACTGCCCGCTGTGCTATGCCGAATACCAAGTCAAAGCGGCACCGGCCACCGGGTTTGTCGAGGATGGTGATGTGCTGGATCTGGGCAACCGCACGTTGCAGGTGCTGCACACACCGGGGCATTCGCCGGGCGGCATCAGCCTGTACGAAGCGGCCACCGAAACGCTGTTCAGCGGCGACATCATCTACGACGGGCCGTTGATCGAAGACGCCTACCATTCCAATCTGGATGACTACGCCGCCAGTCTGCGCAGGCTGCACGCCCTGCCCGTCCGCACCGTGCATGGCGGGCATTTCGGCAGTTTTTCCGGTGAGCATTTGCGTTCGATGATTGACGAATGGTTACGCGCACACGCCTGACCCCTGCTGTACTCAAGCAGAACAACCATCAGAAAAATCTGTCATGAGAAGAGCTGCCGTGCGTGCCGCCGTGCACCGGTTCATCCGCCGCCTGTTGGAAAACCGCGAATTCGATGACGACACCAGTCTGGTGCAATTGGGCCTGGAGAAGGCGGATATCGAGGATCTGATCTTCCATCTGGAAGATGAATTCGGGCTGACGGCGTTTACTAGAGAGGAAGATCAAATGCTCAAGAAAGCGAAGACCGCGAATGACTTGAGCCGGTTTTTGCTGATGATTGCGCGTCACTGAAAGCAAAAGATCGCAGCCTCCGGCAGCGCCTATACAAATTTCTATAGGAGCTGTCGAAGACTGCGATCTCTTGGCGTTAATCCTGGGGGCTTATCGCCGACGAGGCTGACGCCGGCGCTGTTCGTCGTCCGTACGAATCGGTACCGGTTGCAGAGGCGGTTCGATCAAGCCGAGGGCAACACCCAAATCATGCAGCCAGTTTTGAATTTTCTCTTTCATCGTCATGCCCCCTTCAGGGTGGTGCCGAGCGACCGGAATTCTGAGGCCGCTTCGCACTGATAATAGTCCGAAGTCCTACGCAATGCTCGGCCAAATCCGCAATGATCTGTTACTGAATTGAACAGAGTTCCTCGCCACGGGTTCAAGCTGTTGCCCGACTTTCAGTCAAAGGCGCGGGATAGACAGCCCGCTGCACTTCGATCCACGCATTGAGATTGGCACCAACCATGCCCCGGCGCCACATGAGCCACGTTGTCGCACCCGCAAATGGCTCCGCCAAAGGGTGCACCGCGACGCTCTCGCGTCCCGGCAGACTGGCCAGCATCGACTCCGACATCAACGCCACGCCACTGCCGGCAATCACGCAGGCAAGCATGCCTTGATACGACTCGATCTCCATCGCCCGGCCCATCGCCGCGTGATCGTGCGCAAACCATGCTTCCAGTCGCATGCGGTAGGAGCAACCCTGGCGAAAGGTGAAAACCGAGCGCCCTTCGACATCTCTGGCACTGCTTACCGGCGGATGATCGGCTTCCGTGATCAGCACCAGCCTTTCCTCACACAACGGCACACCGTCAAGACCGGCCAGCTCCAGCGGCCCGTCCACCAGTGCCGCATCGAGGCGTCCGGTGAGCAAACCTTCGAGCAACTCACCGCTCGGCGCCGACTGCACTTGCAGGTTCACCGCCGGGTATTGCTTGTGATACCGCGCCAGCAGCGCCGGCAAATGGATCGCCGCCGTGCTGTACATGGTGCCCAACACAAAGTCCCCCGCCGGTTGCCCGCCCATCACCGCCGCGCTGGCCTGATCGCGCAAGGCAAACAGTTTGCCGGTGTAGTCCAGCAGGACTTTTCCCGCAGGTGACAGCTGCAATCGCTGGCGCTCGCGGACGAACAACTCGACGCCCATTTGCTCTTCCAGCTGTTTCAGGCGGGTCGAAAGATTCGAAGGCACCCGATGCAGGCGCTCGGCGGCGCGGGTGATCGAACCTTCCTCGGCGACTGCCTGAAAGATCCGCAGTTGGCTGAACTCCACAACCTTTCTCCATAACAGAACAAGTTTCTCACTATTATTCAATTTTAAAGAAAGTCAATCAGTCTTAGCCTGACGGTCATTGCTTTTCCAACGGAATCCAGACCATGTCACCACTGATTCGCTTATCCGCCTGCTTCATCGCCCTGATGATGGCCGTGGGCATCGGGCGTTTCGCCCTCACACCACAAATGCCGCATATGCTCAGTGAAGGACAGATCGACCTGACTGCCGCCGGTCTGATTGCCGCGGCCAACTACCTTGGTTACCTGCTCGGTGCACTGGATGCGATGTTCGCCCACCGTCCACAGCAGGTTCAGCGCCGATTGCACGGTGGCCTGTGGCTGAGTGTGCTGCTGACGCTGGCATCGTTTTGGGCCAATGGCTTCTGGTCGCATCTGCTGCTGCGCTTTGGCACCGGGGTGGCAAGTGCCTGGGTGATGGTGATGATTACGACGCTCAGTCAGCCACTGGCTGCCGCGGCGGGTCGTCCACGGCTTGGGGCACTGGTATTTGCCGGACCCGGCTTGGGGATTTTTCTGACAGGCGTGTTGGCGCTGGTCTCACATCTGCTGAACCAGACTTCTGCGACGTTGTGGCTGATTTATGCAGCGGCGGCGTTGGTGATGATGCTGGGGGTCTGGCGACTCCTGCCGCAACCAGTCGCAGCGAAGACGGCTGTGGCGGCCGTCAATCCATCGAGTCGAGGCATCGGGCGTCTGGCGGTGATTTACGCTCTGTACGGCATCGGCTACATCATTCCGGCGACGTTCCTGTCGCAGATGGCCAACGCGCAATTTCACGGGCAATGGCAGGCGGACCTTTTCTGGCCGAGCTTCGGCCTGTGCGCGGCTATCGGCGTGTTGCTGGTGAGTCTACGCCGTCACGATCCGCAGACCACGCGCCACTGGTTGATGGCGACGCTGTGGCTGCAAGCAGCCGGCGTTTTTGCCTGCCTGTTGGGCAGCGGTTGGGGGTTGGCGCTGGGCGTAATCCTCTGCGGCACACCGTTCCTTGCTTGCATGCAACTGGTCATGCAGCGCTCGCGGGAACTGGCGCCCCACGCCACCCAGCGAAACGCCGGCATGCTCACCGCCTGCTTCGCCGTCGGCCAGCTCAGCGGCCCCTTGCTAGCTGCGCTGAGCAGCCATTTCAGCGGGGGCTTGCAGCCCGCGCTGGTGATCGCCGGCAGCGGTTTGCTGATTGCCGGCGGGCTGGCGATGCAATCGACTGTTACTGGCCCAGCGCTTTGCGCAAACGCCGACGCACCCACTGTTCAGCGCTGACAAACGTGATGCCGAGCAACACCAGCACGGCACCGATGACGAAGTTCAGGCTCAGTTGCTCGCCGAGCAGCAACACGCCGAAAGTGACGCCGAACAGCGGCGTCATGAACGAGAACACCGCCAAGTTGGCTGCCAGATAACGGCGCAGCAGCCAGAACCAAACCAGATAACTGAAGAACGACACCACCAACCCTTGGAACAGCACACTGGCCACCGCCACGGTAGTCAGATTTACATGGCTGATCTGGCCGCTGAACAGCGCGATCAACAGCAGGCCGATGAAGCCGACGATCAACTGATAGAACAGCGTCAACGTCACTGGCGCTTCCGACAGTCGCGAGGCGCGCACCACCACGGTGGTCGCGCCCCAACAGGCGCCAGCCAACACACCAAAGGCATCGCCCAGCAGCATGCGCCGGTCAAGGTTGTCCCACGACACACCGCCGGCAAAGGCAATCGCGATGCCGATAAACGCGAGCAGAATCCCCAGCCACTGCAACGGTCGCAGACGCTCGCTGGCCAACAGAAAATGCACGCCCAAGGCGGTGAATATCGGAGCGGTATAGAGGAACACGGACATGTGCGCAGCGGTGGTCAGCTGCAAACCTTCAGAGATAAAGAAGAACTCCAGACCGAACAGTGCACCGGCCAGCAAGCCGCCGCGCCAGGTGTTGCCGACCTGATTCCAACCGCCCTTCCAGCAAATCAGCAATCCGACAAGCAACGCGGAAATCCCTGACCGCCCTGCTGCCTGCATCACTGGCGCAATGTCCGGCGCCGCCCACTTGATCATCACTTGCTGCACGCCCCAGATCAGGCACAGGCCGATCATCACCTGCAAGGCAAAACGGTCGGCATTGCGCCGCTCGACACTCACCGCAACACCTCGAACACACACAACATGGCAGCCATCCAATGGTCAAAAACAGTGCAGGGGATTATCAATCAGTCAAACAGAAAAAGCCGTCTGGAAAAGACATTTAGTTCATCGGTGGCGTCAGCGGTGAATGGTTGTCGGCTGCGCTGTCATTCGCTGGCAAGCCAGCTCCCACAGAGTCTTGTGTCGAACACAGGATTTGTGAACCACATCAATCACTGTGGGAGCTGGCTTGCCAGCGATGCGGCCAGACAGGGCAACACAAATCACCGATTCGAAACACAAAACCGTTTCGCAACCAGAAACCCGACCGTACAAGCCACAGCGGTGGCAAATGTCCCCCACGCCCAATCCATCAACGACACCTGCATCGACCACCCACGCAACGTCGCCCAATTGGTCAGGTCATAGGTGCCATACGCCACCAGCCCCAACAACGCGCCCGTCTTCGCCGCGCGCTGCCAACTCAACGCTGGCAACACCACCAACAGCACACACCCGAAAACGTACAGACAATAAAAAACCGCTGCGGGAATCAGCAGCGGTTTTTCAAGCATCAGCGGTCCAAGCAGTTCGCGATAGGTCGGCGCCATCAACAGGCCGAGCCAGATGCCGTCGAGCAAAAGAAACGTCGCCAGGGTGGCGACATAGGCAATCAGCGATTTTTTCATCTACCCGACCTCAAGTGAGCCCATGCAACATGGGCCACGCCAGGCTCAGGTTAGTTCAATGCGATCGGCGTGAATGACGATCTTGCCGTCCTTGTACAGCGAGCCGATGGCCTTCTTGAAGTTGCCTTTGCTGACGCCGAACAGGCTGCTGATCAACGCCGGATCACTCTTGTCGCTGACAGGAAGCGTGCCATCGTTCTCGCGCAGCTTGGCGAGAATCTTCGAGTTCAGGCTGCTGGCCGCTTCCTGACCGACCGGTTGCAGGCTCAGGCTGATCTTGCCGTCGGCGCGCACTTCCTTGATGAAGCCTTTCTCGATCATGCCGGCGCGCATGAACTTGAAGATTTCGTTCTTGTGAATCAAACCCCAGTGCTTATTGTTGATGATCGCCTTGAAGCCCATGTCGGTAGCTTCGGCAACCAGCAGGTCAACTTCCTGGCCCTGGCTGTAGTTGGCCGGGGTTTTGTCGAGGTATCGATCCAGACGTGCGGTGGCAGTGATGCGGCGGGTGTGCTTGTCGAGGTAGACGTGCACCACGCAGTACTCGCCGGCGGTCATCTGACGTTTTTCTTCGGAATACGGCAGCAACAGATCCTTCGGCAGGCCCCAATCGAGGAACACGCCGATGCTGTTGACTTCAACCACTTTCAGGCTGGCAAATTCACCGACCTGAACTTTCGGCTTTTCAGTGGTGGCGAGAAGTTTGTCTTCGCTGTCCAGATAAATAAAAACATTGAGCCAGTCTTCATCTTCGCTGGGAATATCTTTGGGGATATAACGGTTGGGCAAAAGAATCTCGCCGTCAGCACCGCCGTCCAGATATAAACCGAAGTTAGTGTGTTTAACCACTTGCAAACTGTTGTAACGCCCGACTAAAGCCATTTTCCAGAACCCTCATTGCGTGGGCGGCATTCTACCCGTTTTTGCTCCGGACGTTGGCTGGCAGATCCCGGGTTTGCGCAAAATCTGTGCAAGGCCTTGATTTTCCATGGATACAGACGCGCGTGTTGCCGCTCGTCAGTCCGAAACAACGGGTCGCGGCAGCCCGCCACAGCATCGCAAAACCCAAACGATCTTATTTAAAACAGCGAGTTAGCCGAATATTTCGAATATTGAATCGAGAATAATCCACCTTTGGGGTTGGTTATTCCGGGAGATATTTACCAAGCAATTGTCAAGTTATTACTGTACGATGCCTGGCCGAGTTACTTTTCTACAGGTTAATGGCCGCCATGCGTGTAAAAGCATCCACCAGCAAAGCAAAGCCAGCTCCAGCCGTTGAAACCAGCGAATCGATCAACGATCAGATCGCCGCGTTCCTCAAGTCCGGCGGCGAGATTCAGCAAATTGCCAAAGGCGTCAGTGGCCAGACGTTCGGCCCGTCCAAGCAGATCAGCCTGGGCAAGAAGTAACACCGGTTTTACACCCGTCCAGAGGCGCTTTGAGCTTCGAAGCGCCTGGACTGGCACCGCAAAATCCCCCTCCGTTTTAAACAAATCAATCATCAATTTCTTGCAAATCGACGAACGGCCATCAATGCCGCGCATTCGCCGGTATCCTTGCACGCGTCTAGATCAAGCGTTTCAGCAGGCTTGCCGCCCTGCGCTCGCTGTTCATGGAGTGACGCATGCGCAAATCATCCTGTTTATCGCTCGTAGGCCTGCTGGCTTGTGCGACTGCGCACGCGCAGATTTTCCAGCGTGAACTGGGCGACTTCGACCTCAAACTCGGCACCACGCCCAGCCGCAGCATGGCGCAAGGACTGGTCAAACCGGCGTCCACCGGCTCGTTTCATGGCGGACTCGACCTCAGCCACGACAGTGGCCTGTATTTCGGCCAGTACGCGCCGAGCATGGGCATTACACCGGGCAAGAACCTCGAAATCGACTCCTACTTCGGTTTTAAACAACCCTTCGATGAAACCCTCGGCTACGAAGTCGGGATGATTCACTACAGCTATCCCAAGGTGGACACCCTCGACAGTCAGGAGCTGTTCGGCGGCCTGACCCTGCTCGGCAGTCGATTCGGCATAGCCTTGAGCAACGACCCGGATAAACAGAACAACACCTTGTTTGCCGACCTTGGTGGCAATCAGCCGTTCGGCATCGGCGTCAGCATGAAATACACCACCCATCAACTGAACACGCCGGTGGCGGTGGACGGTGGTTATGTCAGCAATTTCACCGATTGGTCGGTGAAATTTTCCCGGCCAGTCATGGGCGTCAATCTCGATCTGATCTACAGCAATTCCAGTCTCAGTGGCAGCGATTGCTCGGCCTACTCCGGGCACAACAGCGAGTGCGACGGCCTCGTCACACTCAAAGCCGAGCGCACGTTCTATTGATCGGCTGAACTGCCGGGTTCATTCTGCGTTCACATAAGAATCAGACCCCAAGGCTGGCCATCGCAAGGATTCGCCCATGTCTCGCTGGTTCAAACACATAGTTGCTCTGCTGATATTTACCCTCGCTCTCGGCGCCTGTAGCCGCGTAGGCCTGGCCTATCGCAATCTCGACGTGATCATTCCGTGGACGCTCAGCGACTACCTGGACATGAACGGCGAGCAGAAAGGCTGGTTCAACGAACGCCTTCAGGAACACTTGAGTTGGCACTGCACCACGCAATTGCCGGGCTATCTCGACTGGCTCGACCGCTTACAGACGATGGTCGAGACCAACCGGGTGACCGACGCTGCGCTAGCGGAGCGCACCGAGGAAGCCAAACAAGCCATTGCTGAAACTGCGCGGGAGATCACCCCGTCCGCTATCGAGTTGCTGCAAGGGCTGGATGACAAACAAGTCGCCGAGATGAACGACGCATTTGCCAAGGATCTGCGCAAGCGCCAGCAGGAATACCTGAAACCGCCCCTGGCCCAGCAGATCGCCGAACGCGGTGCGCGCATGGTCAAACGCCTCAACGATTGGCTGGGACCGTTGAGCGCCACGCAAGAGCAGCGGGTCATGGCCTGGTCGACGACGCTGGGCGACCAGAACACCCAATGGATCGCTAATCGTGCCCATTGGCAGCAGCAGTTCAGCGCAGCCGTCGCTCAGCGCAAGAGTCCCGAATTCCCACAACGGATCGAGACGCTTCTGGTCAACCGCGAGCGTTTATGGACGGCGGATTACCGCAAGGCATTTGCTGACACCGAGGCGCAGGGGCGCTCGCTGGCGGTTGATCTGATGGCTGAGAGTACGCCTTCACAACGACAGCGGTTGTTGAAGAAGATTGAGGGGGTGCGCAAGGACTTCAATGATTTGAAGTGTTTGAGGGCAGCAAAACAGGGATAGAAGATCAAAAGATCGCAGCCTTCGGCAGCTCCTGGACATAACCCTGTAGGAGCTGCCGAAGGCTGCGATCTTTTGCTTTCAGGCAATCTGCGCCTTTGAAGCCACCTCATCAAACGTCGCCTCGGCCAGCGCGTCCTCCTGCTCATCCAGCACTTGGCGTGGATGATCGTTGCCGGGAATGCTGCTGTCGATCAGGCTCAGCAGGCTGGAACCGCGTGGCGTCAGCACGAAATTGCTTCCTGTGGCGCCCTCGTCATCTGGACGCGGTGCGATGTAGCCACGCAAGAGCAGCAACCTTTCATATTCGCAGGCCACCGTTTTCAAATGATCCAGATTCTCGATCGGCTCGCCCGCGCTGGCTTTCGCCGCCGCATAGTCTTCGGCGTATTTTCGAGGAGCGAAACTTTCGCCAGCACTGTTCTGCGCTTCGTGCAGCAAACGCTCAATCAAATCCCAGTTATAAGTCGTCATCCTGATTCAACCTCCGGTGCGCGTAATTAATGGCGCTGTCAAAGGTTGTGACCCGAGCGTGCCGCAGCCGTTCAGCCGCGTTTGCCGAGCAGACCGACCGGCGGTCTGTCGAATTACCTGAGGGTTAAACGACTAGTCTGAAACAGACGGTTTCAACCCCCAGGAGAAATCATCATGAACATTGAGAATCATCCGGTGGTGTCGCGCGAAGAATGGCTCGCCGCCCGTAAGCAGCATCTCGCCAACGAAAAAGCCTTCACCCGGGAGCGCGACCGCCTGAGCGCCGAACGCCGCGCATTGCCGTGGGTGAAGGTCGACAAGGACTACCACTTTCAAGGCCCGGACGGCGAATTGAAACTGGCTGACTTGTTCGGCAAGAACAGCCAATTGGTGGTTTACCACTTCATGTTCGCCAAGGACTGGGAGGAAGGCTGCCCGGGATGCTCGTTTCTGAGCGATCACATTGATGGCGCCAATCAGCATCTGGCGCATCACGATATTTCGGTGGTAGCGGTTTCCCACGCGCCGTTCAACGAATTCCAAGACTTTAAACAGCGCATGGGCTGGAAGTTTGACTGGGTGTCGTCAGACGGTTCCGATTTCAACTACGACTTTGGCGTTTGTACCCACGCGGAAGACGCCGATGCCGGAAAGGCTACATACAACTACGAAAAAACCGACAGCGCCGAGGAGGAAATGCCTGGGCTGAGCGTGTTTTATCGCAATGAGGCCGGGGAGATTTTCCATACCTATTCCACCTATGCCCGAGGTCTGGACATGCTGGTTGGCGCCTACAACTACCTCGACCTCACGCCCAAGGGCAGGAATGAAGGCGAGATCATGGAGTGGGTGCGGCATCATGATCGGTATGAAGGGACGACCAAATCCATCTGCTGCCATAGCGGCTGAAGGGCGCCACATTACTGAACTTTTCTCGGCTTCAAGGCCTCAACCGGATAACCCGCCTTAACCGGAACTGAGGCCTGCCCCGATGAAAACCCTGATCAAGCTCACCCTGGCTGCAACCCTCGCCTGCGCCCTGCCCGTCTGGGCCTGCACGCCGGAAGAAGCCACCGCCAAACGCGAACAACTGGCCAAGGAAGTCTCAAAGCTCACCGAGCAGAATCCGGACAAGGCCAAAGAGATCAACGCCGAGTTGCAGAAGATGGATCTGGGCACCGCCAGTGCGGATTTGCCGGACAAATGCCAGTTGATTGATCAGCGGTTGAAAGAGCTCAATTCGGCCGAGAAGAAAGCTGAGGGTTAAAAGCAAAGTCAAAAAATCGTCCGTAGGCTCGGGCCGCGATCGGACGATCTTTTGACCCTAATTATGCATCAGTGCATTTTATTTATTGCAAAAATGCATATCCAGACTAAGGTTACCTCGAGCAAGGAGATCGGCACCCGCCATGGAACATGGTCAACCTTAAACACCGATCGCTCGGCAACACCGCTGCACCCACACAAGCTGGACGCTTGTTTTCACTCATGGAGGATTGAAAAAATGTTAACCAATGAAGCAACCCGATTCACCTGCGAAACCCTGCCAAGGTGCTTGACCGGCCATCTGCTCGACCCGCAACTGGTCGAAATCGAAACCGCTGAACACGCCAATGCCCTGGCTGCCAGCAGCCTCAACTTCAGCATGCAGCAACAAACCCAGAGCAACTGGTGCTGGGCGGCAGTTTCTGCCTCGGTCGGCAACTATTACGGCACCGGGTCGTGGACCCAGTGCGGTGTTGCCAGTTCGGAACTGAACCGCAACTGCTGCAATCAGCCGGGGCCATGCAACGTCTACGGCTATCTGGACACCGCCCTGCGCACCACGCGCAGTTATAACGGTATGAATCAGGGTTCGCTGCAGATGTCGGCCATTCAGAACCAGATCAACATGGGCCGCCCCGTCGGCCTGCGCTGTGCCTGGTACGGCGGCGGTGCGCACTTCCTGACGATCTACGGCACCAACGGCAACTACGTGCTGGTCGCGGACTCGATCTACGGCTATTCAACCCGAGCCTTGAACGCATTCCCCGGTTCGTACAACGGTGGCGGCAACTGGACCAACACTTATTTCACCGCGAAAAACTAGGAGGGCGACATCATGCAACTGACTTATCCAAAGGCGCCTTCCAACGGCGTACAGACTTTGCGTCCGGCACTACAAGCCGCCCTGCAAACCCAGGGCTTCGGCGCCAACCGGCAGTTTGCCAACGCGACTGCGGCAAAGATCAGACTCAGTGAAGCCTGGCGTGGTTACTCGCTGAGCCTGGAGGACTTGAGCAACGGCAAAGGTCTGAAAGATGCCCGAGTCGGCGATTGGCATTACCTGGTGTTCGCCGATGGCGTGACCATTGCCGATGCGCAATTGGCCGACGTTCGCGGCCATGTCGAGTTCGCTTCGTTGAACCATGGTGGTCTGGCGGCCGCCACGGTCGGTGCGCTGAAACTGGCCGAGCAATCGCCGCAATTGCAGGGTAAAACCGTGGAACCGCGATTGTTGTTTGTTTCGGCACTGCACGTTGTGGCGATCTGGCTGCACGCCGATGGTGAAGATGTGCTGATTCCAATCGAGCCAACGCCGAAGGAATTGGCGGCCACAAGGTTGTACAGCGAGGCTGCGCTGCTCGCTCTACTGAAACCGGCGGCTGACAAGGCCAAACAGCGCTTTGACGCCGACACCAGCGGTCTGCTCGGGAGCTGACAAACCCTGGCCATAAAAAAACCCGGACACTGTCCGGGTTTTTTCTGTGCGCCTGAAACGACTTACTCAGCCGCAGGTTCTGCCGGCTTGCGGCGCTTGAGCGGGGCCATACCGTCGCTGCTCACCAGAGAATCCGGCTTCGGACGGTTGACGCTCTTGCGCTTGGTCGGCGTCTTGGCGGCGGTTTTCTTCTTGTCGCCCTTGGCGTCGGTCTTTTTCTTCTTCACGCCGACGGCTTTACCCGAGGCCTTGACCTTTTTCGGCCCGCCGTAGGTGCCTTTGACTTCCTTGATGGTGCGGCGCTCGAAGCTCTGCTTCAGATAACGCTCGATGCTCGACATCAGGTTCCAGTCGCCGTGGCAGATCAGCGAGATCGCCAGACCGTCGTTACCGGCACGACCGGTACGACCGATGCGGTGCACGTACTCGTCGCCGCTGCGTGGCATGTCGAAGTTGATCACCAGATCCAGGCCATCAACGTCCAGACCACGGGCGGCGACGTCGGTAGCGACCAGAATCTTCACGCCGCCCTGCTTCAGACGGTCGATCGCCAGTTTGCGATCCTTCTGGTCTTTCTCACCGTGCAGCACGAATGCTTTGTATTCCTGAGCCACGAGGCGGCCGTAGATGCGGTCAGCCATGGCGCGGGTGTTGGTGAACACGATGGCCTTCTGGTAGGTCTCGTTGGCCAGCAACCAGTTGACGATCTGCTCTTTGTGCTGATTGTGGTCGGCGGTGATGATCTGTTGACGGGTCGTCGAGTTCAGCTGGCTGACCGCGTTGAGCTGCAAGTGCTCAGGATTGTTCAGCACCTTGGCGATCATCTCGCGCAGGCCGGAACCGCCGGTGGTGGCGGAGAACAGCATGGTCTGCTGACGGTTCGGGCATTCGTCGACCAGACGCTGCACGTCTTCGGCAAAGCCCATGTCGAGCATGCGGTCGGCTTCGTCGAGCACCAGCACTTCGACTTCTTTCAGGTCGAGGTTGCCGGCGTTGAGTTGCTCGATCATCCGGCCCGGGGTGCCGATGAGGATGTCCGGCACTTTGCGCAGCATTGCAGCCTGGACCTTGAAGTCTTCACCGCCGGTGATCAGGCCGGACTTGATGAAAGTGAACTGCGAAAAGCGTTCAACTTCCTTTAGCGTCTGCTGGGCCAGTTCACGGGTCGGCAGCAGGATCAGCGTCTTGATGCTGACGCGGACCTTGGCCGGGCCGATCAGGCGGTTGAGGATTGGCAGAACGAAAGCGGCGGTTTTGCCACTACCGGTTTGCGCCGTCACCCGCAAATCACGCCCTTGGAGCGCCAGCGGGATGGCCGCGGCTTGCACAGGCGTTGGCTCGACAAATTTCAGCTCGGCCACAGCTTTAAGCAGGCGTTCGTGCAGGGCGAATTGGGAAAACACGGGTGCTACCTCGAAGATATGCAAAAAAACAGCTGCATAGGTTACCGGTTTCGAGCGCTCAGGCCGAGTTTCTTTGTGCGAACGGTCGCATTTAGCATTTTTTTCACCGCCGATGCGCCGCCCAGAAGGTGTCAGCGCGCCAAAATCTCTCGCAACCCGTAAAGCTCTACACGCTTATTTTCCAGAGCTTCAATTCTCGAATTTACAAAAGAGAGGTATTTTGAACGCATATGAAGTTCAACTCTGGATAATTCCGTCTGCGCTTTCTTCTGTTCCAGTGCCCCAACAGCTTTCTCCAATAACTCGTCAAACATCGAGGCTCTTTCCTGCGTACCCGCGTACGCCGCTGGCAATGAATTAGCATCGACAAAATTAAAAGAAACACCAATTGAACATTCGACATTCCTCACGGAGTGCCACCAGCCTGATGGAACATAAACAAATTCGCCAGGCTTTTGCAGAAACTTGAAGTACTCGACTTCCTTCAACTCACTGTCCAGGTTATCCACGAAACTCTTCAGCCTAACTTTTTTTTCAAGTCCTGCCTTGAGTAACTCCGAAGGCCTGACAAGTGTCCATTCCTTCAAACCGGCCACCAAAAGCATCCATGAATGACTGTGCCAAAGATCGGCATGCAAACGGGTACCCGACCCGACGGGACCGATGAATATTTCCTTGAGAAAATCCCGGGTACTTTCAGCACCTTGCAGAAGATCGAACGAGAAGTGCGGCAGCAGCGGTATATCACTGAGCAAGCCACTGTCCAGTGAGGTTATTTTAAGACTGCGCAAATACAACCCGGCACTATGCTCACCCTTGAGACCTTGAATCAAATCAGACATTGAGATCCGATGCGTAACACCCGCAGAGTCCGTCGCACTGACGATGCGTTCACCGTATTTGCGTGAAAAAAAATCGAAGCTCCAATGATTCAATGCACCACATGTCTCTCCAAGTCCCGACATCAGAGCCGGGTTATTCTTGATCACACATGAAAAATAAAACTCTTCCAGGGAAGGCGAAACGAGACGGGAAATATCCTGCATACAATGCTCCAGATTCATTACCGACGCACGGCGACAGTCAGACCTTCTGCAGTAGGAAGTACTGTAGTGAGAAACATCGGCGAATGAGCGATAACGTAATTGAATTTTCGCAGCGCAACCACTTCCGCCCTGATTTCCTCTGGACATTCGGGATCAGCAATATAGCCCCACGCGAATGTATTATCAGCGATCAACAGACCGCCACTTCTTAGATTTTTCGCTGCCCACTTCAAATAATGAGGGTATGAAACCTTGTCTCCATCAATGAAAACAATATCGAATGGTCCGTTGGCTTCTAGCTGAACCAAACGTTCACATGCGTCCCCTGTGATGACTTCCACCACGCCGGCTTTTCCCAGCGATCTCAGATTATCTTTGGCAATACCCGCAAGCCGCTCATCGATTTCAATTGTGTAAAGACGCCCACCTGGCGCAAGTCCAAGCGAAAGAAAATAGGCTGAAAATCCAAACAAGGTACCGATTTCAAGAATTTTCTGTGGCTGAACTATCGTACTGAGCAATTGAAGATGCCGTGCATCCATGGGGGATACTTGAAGCGGCGGAATTGATTCATCATTCATTGCATTCGCCAGGATGCCCTGTAGGTCGGCTGGTACCGGAGACAACAACTGCTCTACATAAGCAGAAATACGCGCCCTTTCCAGAGAAAATTTTTTATCCGCTGCCGGGAAAGCAAAATCCTCACTCATACAAATTCCTTTTCTGATCAAGTGGCAGGATGTGTTTTAGAATTTCCGCAATAACATAAGCAACCCGATCTGCTTCCAGTTCGGAATTCGCATCAATGAATGGGTCTGGGTAACCAAACTCCATAATATCCACACCCACTACACGATATCTATCAAGCACTTCAACGAGCAGAGAAATGGCACGACCGAAAGAAATACCCAGAGGCGCAGGATTGCCCGTGGTTCGCAACTCCAGCATGGAAATGACATCGACATCAAAGCTGATATAGACATCATGATCTGGAGGAATCAACTTTAGAATTCTTTCGTTGCTCAGATTTAACATTTGAAGATTGGAAACTTGCGTACCGAGCCCTTTCAAATACTTTAAAGCCACGTCTCTCCCGCCTTTACCAGCACACTGATAATGATTGACGCCTATATGCACAAAGTGGATATCGGGATCAAATTCATGCAGATGCGATACAAAATTGCTGTGATCAATCGACTTTGAATATCGAGCATTATATCCAGAAGAGAATCCTTGCAAATCAATATCCAAATGATGATCAAACTGAATGACGCACAGTGGCTTTTGAAGTTTATTCTTCGTCGCCTTGATACTCGCAAAACTGAGCGAGTGATCACCACCGAGGATTAGAGGAATGACATTTGGAGGAAAACCACCAACAATGGATTCTACATATTCGAGCCAGGTCGCCAGCGTCACTCCCTTTAAATTCATATCGCCAACGTCATACCAACGGAGTTCAGCAGCAGGATGAGCAGCGCCGTCCAGGGTGAATGCGTCGTCGATATTTCCGGTGCGCCAAAAGTGTCGCCTGGAAGCTTTTCTCAACAGTGCCGGGCCATTGGCAGCCCCTGCGGTGTAGGATCCTGCGTGACACGGCAAACCCAGCACCACCCCCTGTGCATCAAGCGGTATATCGTGATGAAAACAGAATGGAAAATTGAAGAAAGAAATTGATTTTTTTAACGGACGCAAGCGAGACAGGTAAGCGTCTTCATCCACGACAGTCAATGGTATAAAAAAACCGACATCCACAAGTTCATAGTAAACAAAGTAGTGAGCAATGCTATCAAAGACAAAACTGGAACTTCCCAGAATATCATCGATTATTGAAATCGTTAGAGGTCCGAGACCAATACTGACATGATCAAAACGGTTAACCCATATCCCATCCTCGACACTGCTTATCGGATCAACGTATCTCGACAATCGCACGCCTGGCACGGATAACTCACTGCCTGCGAGATTCATCTGTATCCCCCCGACGCAGTTCCTGGACTATACGCTTCAATGTATTGACATCAACACCGTCGAGTACCAATTCTCCAGTTAACGCCAACCCCACTACCTTTCTTCGCATTTTCTGTTCAGCGAAGAATCTGCCAAGATTCTGGTCAAGCTTGATAGTCCTGTTCGTCATAATCATTCCATGGCAACAAAATCAAAGCGATATAGATATCCTGAGTACGACGCACAATACATTTGTCCCTGCTGGGAAATTATGGGTGTTACATGCATACATCGTTCATGATCTGTTAGTTGGAGATTCTGACTCGTCTCCCAAAGAAACCGACCTTCGTCACGAGAAACACAAACGGCATTTCCCCGCTCACTCAAAAATACAAAATCATCGGCGGGGGTTAATGTGACAGATGCGTACCCCAGAGCAGCGCCAACTTCATAAACCCACTTGACTTCTTTCATCCTGATGTCGATTGCATAGACTTTTCCGGACTCATCGCCTACACACGCTATTCCCTTGGAAATCGCAGGACTGTTTACGATCTTGGCCGAGCAGTTGAATTCCTTGAGCAGCTTGCCGCTACCGCCATCAAGCAATGTAATCCTGCCATCCACTGAAGCAATAACGAGTGTATTGAATTCATTGCAGAAAGCTGGAGAGGACCTGATACTCCCTTGAAATCGAACTGACCAAACCAGCGTCCCCTCAGGAGAGACACAGACCACAGATTCACCGCACACCGCAATGACAAGGTCGTTGGCAACACAAGGTGTCGCATAGGGATCACGGAAAGCAGCGATACCCCCGACGCGCGCACCTCTGGGTGCTGGAAGTTGGTATTGAAACTGAATTCTTCCCGTATCGACATCCAGGCAATAAAGACTGTAATTGAAAACGCCGACAAAAATACTGCTTCCCGACCGAATCGCTCCCGCGTAAATCGGAAACTCCACCGAGGTCTTCCACAACAACTTTCCCATTAACGAAATGGCCAGTACGGACCCTCCGGTGGTGCAGACCAGAATCGCTTTTTTATCGTTCAAGTAGATAGGGGAGGAATAAATTGAAGCGGCGACCCTGAGCTCCCAGAATACTTCATCCAACGACAGTTTGATGAATCTGATAAAACCATCATCACTGCATGCAATCAGCCCTACGCCTTCAATTAGCACCGGTGTCGAATGCAAGGCAACGCGAATCACCTGGCCCAACCGCTTGTTATTATAAGAAAACTCCCGATAGGCTGTAATCACTGGTTCGACTGACCAATCCACGTTATTGATAATGCTGGAGCGGCAAACTCTAATGGAAGGATCATGTCGGAAAGCGGCCATTCATATCTACCTTTCAGGTTAATGAAATACGAAACCTGCGTGATGAATTAAGCAAGCGAGCAAAGAAAATCATGTTTATCATCCCCAAGAGTACGATCGAAAGTCTTTCGAAGATGATAATCTTCTCTCCGGCCATCCCGGCGTGCGCAATCAACATAACGCCTGGAACAACCAGAAACCAAGTACTTATCAACGATGACACCAATAGAAAACCCGTTTGCCTCTCGCCCACGAGAAACTGCGAGCATACGTGTTGCAATACATAAAACAATGCAACAACCATGTGAACTTTAATCAAGAAATCAGCTATTGATTTAACCTCCCCCGCTAAACCAGGCGATAACAAATCGATAATATAATCCGCACAAAGAAACAACACTATACTGATTGGCAGAACTGGCGCGACGCTACATAGCAAACTGTATCCAGCGGTGTGCTTCCGGTCTTCCACTGTTTTATCCAAAACATAACCATAGAAAACAAGTGCTGACTCAGACAGTGCTTGAGGTACCCTATAAAACAGTCCCGTGATTTTCGCTGCCACATTTGCCGCTGCCAGATAATCGACCCCCAGTCGACCGAACACCAGTGTAACGACCGCGCTGGAGACGAAATCATTGACATTCCAGGCGGCAATTTTCGGTGTATGGATCAGCATATCAATCAACGAGTGCCTGAAGACCTTAAACTCAAACTGTCTATCCGCGTTGCTCACCACCATCGCCACCAGACAGGCACCACCTACAACGATAGTAAACAGTTGCGCCCATGCGGAAGTATAAACAACCGCTTTCTCCAGATAGTTATCAGCCAACTCACCAAATACGCTGTAAATATTTGCATTAAGAACCAGCTTAATTACAAAACTTGCAAACAGAAGCATTAGCGATAGTTTGCGATAGCCACGTATTCTTAATGCCAGCGGAATAAGTACATATAATATTGAGAGCACATAAACATCGGTACGTGCATGATAATTTGACTCGCCCAATGCTAGAACTTCAGCCGACTGACCTAGTGCAGTCAACACGTCTACAAAAAAAAGCCCCCCCGCCTGAACAGGAACCCAGCTGATTAGAACAGCCAGCACCGCTGATAACATAAGTCCTGGATAGTCCTGAACAAACTGGTTTCGGCCTTCGGCCTTTGACACTTGAGAAGCATGTATATCGATAATGCCGTAGGCGAACGCGGTTACTATCGCAAAGATGACATCTACGAGTCCCAACGCAGCTACGTAGGTAGTCGATTTTCCACCTACAACCCAGAGATCAGAGACACTCCAGATCATTTGCATGGAACTGGCGATGCCAATGATCAAGGCATAGCCGTAGAATTCCTGCGCAGAAAACACCGTGTGCATTCGAGTGGTCAAAGCCCTCCCCCCCACACTTCGGAAACTTCTACCTTATGGTTGTTGGGATCGTAAAAATAATAGGAGCGGGATTTGTCATAGACGTTGATGGCATCTACCCTGACACCCTTGGTTTTGAGTAAGTCTCTGAAGCCTTCGAAATCGTCTACAACAATACCAAAATGCGTAATTCTGGGTCCTGGTTTGTTATCTACGGAGCGACTCTCATGAATACTGATATAGTGATTCCCGGGATTCTTCAGGATTACCCAACGCATACCTAGCCGAAGGCCCAGGTCGATCGTCTCGAACCCAAGAACACTCTTCCAGAAGCTGATGGTTTCCTCGAGATCCTTGGCCTCAATTTGTACATGATCTATCCCCACCATGTTCATGTATTCCAACTCCTTTTATTCAAGCCCGACGCAACGAATTAAAAAAGCCGACTTGTGCATGCTTGTGTTTTGTCGCCCAGTACAAACCAGAAAGTGCCGAAGAACGGTTTGAACCGTCAACCTCCACTATATTTCTGTAGCGTTGCAGTCCTCCATCAATATCCCCCGACTGACACTCACACTCAGCCAGCAAGTAGTGAAAGTAAAGAACATAGGGCGGACCTAACTGGATGGCTTTGTTCAATAACTGTCGAGCCATATCATAGTGCTTTAGTTCCATGTAAACCTGAGCGACTTCCGCCCAGTTTGGAGACCATGCGGGATCCAGTTTTAACAGCGCCAATCCCGCTGCCTCTGCTTTCTCAAAATCTTTTGAAACGTAGAGATGCTCCTTAACCGAGGACTCATAATAAGTTTTAAGCTCATTCAACAAATACGGATTGGTTATCTCAGCGTTTGCTTTTCGCGCATAGTCCTTCGCGCGCCCCATGAGTTCCCGCGTAGCATCCAGATTGCCTTTTTCGGCAGGGATCATTGCAACGGCACGGTACCAGGAGGACTTGATCCCATCAGGAATTTGCGACTTTGGATTTCTTACAATGTCATTGCTTTTTTTGAAAAACCACTCATAGACGTCCTTCTCGATCTCACCGGTTTTATGAAACCAGACAGTGGTCTGAGAGGACACCTCGATTATCTGCACAGGTGTCATTTTCCCGCTGTTGGCCATGGCCAATAACTGTTGCATGACGATACGAACACTCGCGCGATCCTGCAGGCGATTGCTGACAACAAACTTCAGCATTAAATATTCGAACTGCAGATCTCCGTCACTGGTCCTGGGCATGTCCTGCAAGGTTTCAATTACGTTCGCCGCTTCGCTTACCCGGCAAAAACTTGCATAGGCTGTAGCGAGATTCAACCTTTGAATGGACGAGGCATGCTGTAGATTTTCTTTCAACCAATCGAGCGTTGCAATATGACAGACTCCAGACCGTTCCAGCGCCGCGGTAGTGGAGTCTTGTTTCATACATTGCTTGATAGCCTTAACTTCGCTCAAAACGCCGGGTTCGAATATCTGAACATACCGATAGCCTGACTCATCAAAATTCGCAGTGGTGTAGGACCGACTGCAAGCCCGGTTCAATATGCTTTCCGACTTGTCCAGCGCGTCTGGAAGGGCGACTCCAGTCATCATCTTATAAAAAGAATTCTCACGAAAAGATTGGACAACAAGATTATCTTCATCCATACCAGACTCCTTTTGAAAATGGATAAATCCGAGACTCTAACTAAAGAGTCGATAGTGTTTTTATGAGCCTCGCAGAGCGCGTTCTTGAGTCGCGGCATTGATATTCGGTAAGCCTGCCGTGAAGTCCACCGTCTCGGCACTCAGCGGCGGCGAGGCTCGATGACTCTGCAATAAAAGAATGCGACCATAGATAGGCATAATTCGCACATTGATATTTTGCCACGCTCGCCACACTGAAGCGTCCGAGCATCGTTTCAAAAGAGACATCATGGGCACATGTTATTTTTGCTTGAGCCTTGTTGAATAACGACGCAACATCCTCTACACGACTCACATCATTTGATTGATACAGCTTCAATTCGAACAATGAAAACAACAACTCGACAGGTGTCTGAATCAGAAACTGATTGCGCAACATAAGTTTTATCGATGCCTTCAGTGATTCGTTCATCACTTTCGGAAAAACAGACTCAAATGCACCATTACTCATACTCTTTCGCAATATATGTTCCACATAGCGACTGGCGACTTCGAGCTCATCTACAGGCCTAGCGCTCAGCCCTTCTTTTTTATCCAGCACGTGATCCAGGGCATGACCAAACTCGTGAAAAATGGACAGAAGCGCACCGTAAGAAATTTTTCCTCCTGCACTATTTACCTCACACGAACACAAGACAATGGGCAACTGAATTGAATCTTCGACAGATGCCCGCTGTGTAATGGGGAGCGTACGATTTCCTGAAAAACCTGGCTCCTTTACTCTTAAATCGAACAGTACATAACCTATTACTTCGCAAGTACTGCACAACTCGAAAAGCATAAGTTCGCGGGTAGAATCGCAATCGGCGTTCAGTGATACCAGGTCCAGACCAAATTCATCACGCACGATAATTTCCAATAATCGCCGGACACCGGTGATTGGCAAAATATTATCAAACACTATCGATCGATTTTTTGTTGAAGGGTCGCACCGATCTCTTTCATCTCGGGCATTGGTGCATAACGAAGTTGCCCCGTCATTCAAATGGGTCAAAAATGAAATAGCACCGGGCGTATCAATGGAAAGGTCAAAGCGTTGCCGAACTTCTATATAGTTTTCGAAACCTGCCAGCTTGGCCTGTTGGTCTCGTATCTTTTTCAGCTGGACCAGCAGTCGCAGTTTTTCCTTGTTGGTCGCATGAGCAAATGAATTCAACGTTTGATCTTCGAAGGCTCTTAGAGCAGGAAACTTCGCCCCATGCACGCCCTGCAAACGGGTGGTCATGGCCAACTCCGAATTGCACAATCGTGAAGACCCACCATCAAGCGCCGGCAATATTTCTTCAGCAGTTTCAAGCAGTGTCCTAGCTCTAACGAGATCAGCGGTTGAAGACAGGCTCCCCGTCAACCACGCATGCAGGTTATAGCTAGCTCTGAGCGCAAGATAAATAGGCAGTGAACGCTGTGCATGCACGACAGGCTTGTCTTTGCCCGCCAATCGCAGGTGACTCGAGAAAACGTCCATGCACTTCAAAAGTTGCACGGCCGATTCGCTAACAGTTGTGTAGGCGAATACCAGCATCCTAGCCATCCTTGTCCATTAAAGCGGAGGGAGGCGCCTCCTTCGCCTGATTCCAAACCTGCTAGTTAAGCGACTTCTGCCAACAGCGCTTCAAGTTCAGCATCGATACAGATTTCTTCCTCAATATTTAAAAGAAGATCTTCATCCACTGGTTCTTCGAACAATTGGGTAATCAGTGCCGAACGAAAGTAGGCCGACACTTTCGCAAACTCCGTGCTTTCGTATTTGATCATAACTTTCTCCTTGAGTTAGTTTGCAAGCTACAATCACTTGCGCGATCTCCTCAGCATTAGCCATGCCAACTCAAATGCGCCATTTTGAAGAACAGTTACTGCCCTGAATTAACTGACATTTTTTCCGGCTTCTGCTTCGGCTCACGTTCGTAACGGAAAATTGTCCATTTTCTTTACACGCACTCATTCAGAGCTTCGTGCTCGAAAATGCAGCAGAATTTCCTTCGCAATACACGTTCCAGACGGTTCAATGCTCTAATCGCCCATCGCGTCTTACAGAAGAATCGTTGCTCATATGGATTTCAAACAGCTCTGGCTCAAAGCCCAAGACCTCTGGGGCACCCTCGAACAGCACCCGTTTCTGCAATCAGGCTTGTCGCTGATCCTGCTTTTGGTAATCGCTCTGGTGCTCGGACGAGTGGCACGTTATCTGATCCTGCACGCCAGCCGCATGCTTGGTCGTCAGCCAGCCCTGCACTGGCTCAACGACTTTCGCCACAACAAGGTGTTTCAGCGCCTGGCGCAGATGACGCCGTCGCTGGTGATCCAGTTCGGCCTGCATCTGGTGCCGGAACTGAGCAAAACCGCGATGACCTTTTTGGGCAACGTCGCGCTGTCGTTCACCATCTTGTTCATGCTGCTGACGATCAGCGCCCTGCTCAATGCCTTGCTCGACATCTACGCCCGCACCGAACACGCCCGGACCCGCTCGATCAAGGGTTACGTGCAACTGGCGAAGATGGTTTTGTATGTGTTTGGCGCCATCATCATCGTCGCCACGTTGATCGACCGTTCTCCTCTGTTGCTGCTGTCGGGTCTGGGTGCGATGTCGGCGGTGATTCTGTTGGTGTACAAGGACACCCTGCTGTCGTTCGTCGCCAGTGTGCAACTGACCAGCAACGACATGCTGCGGGTCGGCGACTGGATCGAGATGCCGCAAGTCGGCGCTGACGGTGACGTGGTCGACATCACGCTGCACACGGTCAAGGTGCAGAATTTCGATAAAACCATTGTGTCGATCCCGACCTGGCGCCTGATGTCCGAGTCGTTCCGAAACTGGCGCGGCATGCAGCAGTCAGGCGGCCGGCGGATCAAACGCAGCCTGTTCATCGACGCCAGCGGCGTGCGCTTCATCCGTGACGATGAAGAAGAGAAACTGAGCCAGGTGCATCTGCTGACCGGCTACATGAGCCGCAAGAAAGCCGAACTCAAGGCCTGGAACGAAGCACAAGGCAATGTGGCGGCGATGTCGGCCAACCGTCGGCGGATGACCAACATCGGCACCTTTCGCGCGTACGCACTGGCGTATCTGAAGAGCCACCCGGAGGTGCAACCGAACATGACCTGCATGGTGCGCCAGATGCAAACCACGGCGCAGGGCATTCCGCTGGAAATCTACTGCTTCACCAGCACCACGGTGTGGGCCGATTACGAGCGGATTCAGGGGGATATTTTCGATTATCTGCTGGCGGTGCTGCCAGAGTTTGGTTTGAGCCTGTATCAGCAGCCGAGTGGCGGGGATTTGCGTGCGGGAATGCTGCCGGCGGTGCTCGGTTCGGCGCATATTCCAGAACCCCAGAAACACCTCATGTAACCCACAAACACCTGTAGGAGCTGCCGCAGGCTGCGATCTTTTGACTTTTTCTTCAAAAGACAAGATCAAAAGATCGCAGCCTGCGGCAGCTCCTACAGGGGGGTCAGGCGGTGGCTTGAGATTTGCGGATACCCAAACGGCTGATCCAAACCGCCGCCAGAATCACACTCCCGCCGAGGAACAGCCTTCCCAGTTCCTCATGCTGATTCCAGATCAGCAGATTCAGCAGCAACCCCACCGGCACGTGCAGATTGTTCATCACCGCCAGCGTGCCACCGTTGACCATGCACGCGCCTTTGTTCCACCAGTACAGGCCCAGCGCCGTCGAGACCAGGCCGAGGAACAACAACACGCCCCATTGCAGCGCAGCTTCGGGCAGGAAGTTGGCTTTGCCGAACAGCAGGAACGCCGGCAACACCACCGCCAGTGCACCGAGGTAGAAGAAGCCGAAGCGGCGGTAATGAGGCAGGTCGCTCGGGTGTTTCGCCACCAGATGTTTGTACAGCACCTGCCCGGCGGCGTAGGTGAAGTTGGCCAGTTGTAGCAGCAGGAAACCCATGAAGAAATCCGGGTTGATCCGGTCGAAGCGAATCACCGCCGCGCCGCCTACCGCCACCAATGCGGCGACCAGTGCCCACGGGTTGAAGCGGCGGTTCAACGCATCTTCGATCAGGGTTACATGCAACGGCGTGAGGATGGTGAACAGCAACACCTCCGGCACCGTCAGCACGCGGAAGCTCAGGTACAGGCAGACGTAGGTCACGCCGAACTGCAGCGCGCCGATCAGCAACATGCCGCGCATGAACGCCGGTTCCACCGAGCGCCAGCGGGTCAGCGGGATAAACACCAGCCCGGCCAGCACAACACGCACCAGCACCGCGAAGTAGCTGTCGACATGACCGGCCAGGTATTCGCCGATCAGACTGAAGGAAAACGCCTGGATCAGCGTGACAAAAAGTAGATAGCCCATGGTCGCCTCTGTTTCGAATGGCGGCGACGATAGCCGGTTTTACTTTCTGCAACCAATACAAAATCCCCATGTAGGAGCTGCCGCAGGCTGCGATCTTTTGATTTTAAAAAACAAGATCAAAAGATCGCAGCCTGCGGCAGCTCCTACAGAGGGATTGTTTTAACCAGAAAAATCGCAGGCAAAAAAAAGCCCGATCTCGCTAATGCGTTCAATCGGGCTACAGCACTCAGGAGCAAAAAGTGCAAAGGGAGGTTCGATGCGCGTAGAGCCTTGAAGGGGTTGCGCCAGGTCACTAGACCATCCAGCGATTATCTGGCGATTAACATATCAAGCGACCGAGGCCAGCTTGGCGTTGGCCTGGTTCAAGCCTTTTTCCTGGAAGTCGCCCCCCAGGTTCATGCCTTCGGCGTGAATGAAAGTCACGTCGTGGATGCCGATGAAACCCATCACTTGGCGCAAGTACGGCTCCTGATGGTCCGCCGGGCCGCCGGCGTAGATGCCTCCGCGGGCCGTCAGCACGTAGGCACGCTTGCCGCTGAGCAGGCCTTGCGGGCCGGTTTCGGTGTATTTGAAGGTCACGCCGGCACGCAGCACATGGTCGAGCCAGGCCTTGAGGGTGCTCGGGATCGCGAAGTTGTACATCGGTGCGGCCATCACCAATACGTCCGCGGCCAGCAGTTCGTCAGTCAATTCATTGGAGCGATCCAGCGACGCCTGTTCGCTGTCGTTGCGCTGTTCGGCGGGTTTCATCCAGCCACCCAACAGGTTGATGTCCAAGTGCGGCACCGGGTTCACGGCGAGGTCACGGACCGTGATCTGATCGGCAGGGTGTGCAGCTTTCCACTGTTTGATGAAGGTCTGGGTCAACTGGCGGGACACCGAGTCTTGCTGGCGGGCGCTGCTTTCGATGATCAGAACGCGGGACATGTTGTGTAGCCTCCATCCGAGAATGTTGTAGGTCGATGGAGTGAAGATTAAACAGAGTCGATTCGATGAAAAAGCGCAAATAATTGCTGCAAAACATCGAAAAATTCGTTTAGATGCAAGCTATAACCCTGTAGGAGTGAGCCTGCTCGTGATAGAGGCGTATCAGTCAGCAACGTTTTGTCTGAACCACCGCTATCGCGAGCAGGCTCACTCCTACCCGGAATCTGCGCTTATTTGGGGGTGCAAGTCAGCTTGATCCGCAGCTTGATGATTTCTCGGGTGAACTTGGCCGTGGCGTTTTTATGTTTGCCGGCCGGCACTTCGATGGTGCGGGTGCGCGGTGCTTCCGGGCCGTTGCTGAACACGGCCTTGCAGACTGCATCGACGTCGCCATAGTTGGCCACCCGAATCGAGCCGATGTCATTGTCGGTGGCGAAGGTCTCGTAATCGATCTTCAGGCCGTTGAGATCCTTTTCCACATCGATCGGATACGCAAACGCCGTCAGCGGCAGCAGCGCCAGCAACACACAACAGAATTTTTTCATTCGGCAGTCTCCATGAGGGACGGCCAGCTTAGGACAAGAGGAGCTATTGATGAAAGCGCCCCGCGTGACCCTGGATCAATGGCGAACGTTGCAGGCCGTGGTCGACCACGGCGGATTCGCCCAGGCCGCCGAGGCCCTGCACCGTTCGCAATCGTCGGTGAGCTACACCGTCGCCCGCATGCAGGACCAGCTCGGCGTGCCGTTGCTGCGCATCGACGGGCGTAAAGCCGTGCTGACCGAAGCCGGTGGCGTGTTGCTGCGCCGCTCGCGGCAACTGGTGAAACAGGCCAGCCAACTGGAAGATCTTGCCCATCATATGGAGCAAGGCTGGGAGGCCGAGGTGCGACTGGTGGTCGACGCGGCCTATCCGAGCGCACGCATCGTGAGGGCGCTGACGGCGTTCATGCCGCAGAGTCGTGGCTGCCGCGTGCGTCTGCGTGAGGAAGTGTTGTCGGGTGTCGAGGAAGTGTTGCTTGAAGGTGTGGCCGATCTGGCCATCACCGGCCTGAGCATTCCCGGCTACCTCGGTGCGGAACTGAGCGACGTCGAGTTTGTGGCCGTCGCCCACCCCGATCATGCCCTGCATCGGCTCAACCGCGAGCTGAGCTTCCAGGATCTGGAAACCCAGATGCAAGTGGTCATCCGCGACTCCGGCCGCCAACAACCACGGGACGTCGGCTGGCTCGGCGCCGAGCAACGCTGGACTGTCGGCAGCCTCGCCACCGCCGCCACATTTGTCAGCAGCGGCCTGGGCTTTGCGTGGTTGCCACGGCATATGATCGAGCGGGAACTGAAAGATGGCTCGCTCAAGCTGCTACCGTTGGACAGGGGCGGCAACCGCAACTCCAGCTTCTATCTGTATTCGAACAAGGACAAACCGCTAGGGCCGGCCACGCAAATCCTTATCGAACTGCTGCGCACCTTCGATACCCTGCCGCTGGACGCACCGTTCGCCGCCCCAGAACAAGCCTGACACGGAGTTAACCGATGGCGTATTTCGAGCACGAAGGTTGCAACCTGCACTATGAGGAATATGGCCACGGCACGCCGTTGCTGCTGGTCCACGGGCTCGGCTCAAGCACGCTGGACTGGGAAATGCAGATCCCGGCACTGGCCGCGCATTACCGGGTGATCGTCCCGGACATTCGCGGCCACGGCCGCTCGGACAAACCCCGTGAGCGCTACAGCATCGCCGGGTTCAGCGCCGATCTGGTCGCACTGATCGAGCACTTGCAACTCGGCCCGGTGCACTATGTTGGTTTATCCATGGGCGGCATGACCGGTTTTCAACTGGCCGTCGATCAGCCGCAGATGCTCAAGAGCCTGACCATCGTCAACAGCGCCCCCGAGGTCAAACTGCGCAGCCGCGACGACTATTGGCAGTGGTTCAAGCGCTGGAGTCTGATGCGGGTGCTGAGTCTCGCGACTATTGGCAAGGCGTTGGGCGGTAAACTTTTTCCCAAGCCGGAACAGGCCGATCTGCGACAGAAAATGGCCGAACGCTGGGCAAAAAACGACAAACGTGCTTATCTCGCCAGCTTCGATGCGATTGTGGGCTGGGGGGTTCAGGAACGACTTTCCCGAGTGACCTGTCCAACCCTCATCGTCAGCGCCGACCATGACTACACACCCGTCGCGCTGAAAGAAACCTATGTAAAACTGCTGCCCGATGCGCGACTGGTGGTGATCGCCGATTCACGCCACGCCACCCCGCTCGATCAACCCGAACGCTTCAACCAAACGCTGCTGGAGTTTCTCGCCGCAGCCGATATTCAATCTCAGGATCACTGACCCATGCTGAAAAAACTCGCCCTCGCCGCCGGCACCGTGCTGTTCGCTGCCAACCTGATGGCTGCCACGCCTGCAAAAGCACCGCACGTGCTGCTGGACACCACCAACGGCCAGATCGAAATCGAACTGGACCCGGTCAAGGCACCGATCAGCACCAAGAACTTTCTGGAATACGTCAACAGCGGCTTCTACAACAACACGATTTTCCACCGTGTGATCCCGGGTTTCATGGCTCAGGGCGGCGGTTTCACCCAGCAAATGCAGCAAAAAGATACCAAGGCACCGATCAAGAACGAGGCCAGCAATGGTCTGCATAACGTTCGCGGCACCTTGTCGATGGCGCGCACCTCCAACCCGGATTCGGCCACCAGCCAATTCTTCATCAACGTCGCTGACAATGCTTTCCTCGATCCGGGCCGTGACGCCGGTTACGCGGTATTCGCCAAAGTGGTCAAGGGCATGGACGTGGTCGACGTCATCGTCAACTCGCAAACCACCACCAAAAACGGCATGCAAAACGTGCCTGTCGACCCTGTGATCATCAAGTCGGCCAAAGTCATCGACTAAGCTGTACAGGGCGTATCGAGCGGCGTCGGCCTGATCCCGCGCCGCTCACACCGATAAAAGGAGAGCCCGTACTCCGGGCGGTTATCTGATGCTCTATCGCCGTTTTGAACAACTGATCGACATATTCCGCGACGCCCCGACGGCCTCCCCGCCGGACCGTGTGCTCCCCTTCTATACCTATTACCTCAAGCAGGTCTGGCCTAGTTTTGCCGCTCTGCTGGTGGTCGGTCTGTTTGCTGCGCTGATCGAAGTGGCGCTGTTCAGTTATCTGAGCCGCATCATCGACCTGGCCCAAGGCACGCCGAACCCGAATTTCTTCAGCGACCACGCCCTCGAACTGTCCTGGATGCTGGTGGTTGCGCTTGTGCTGCGCCCTATCTTCTTTGCTCTGCATGATTTGCTGGTGCATCAGACCCTGAGCCCGGGCATGACCAGCATGATTCGTTGGCAGAACCACAGCTACGTGCTCAAGCAGAGCCTGAACTTCTTCCAGAACGACTTCGCCGGTCGTATCGCCCAGCGCATCATGCAAACCGGCAACTCGCTGCGTGATTCGGCGGTGCAGGCGGTGGATGCGCTGTGGCATGTGGTGATCTACGCGATCAGCGCGCTGGTGCTGTTCGCCGAGGCCGACTGGCGCCTGATGATCCCGTTGCTGATATGGATCGCCGCGTATATCGGCGCGCTGTATTACTTCGTGCCACGGGTAAAAGACCGCTCGGTGGAAGCCTCCGACGCACGCTCGAAACTGATGGGCCGCATCGTCGACGGCTACACCAACATCGCCACCCTGAAGCTGTTTGCCCACACCAATTTCGAACAGCACTACGCCAAGGAAGCCATCGAAGAGCAGACCGTCAAAGCGCAAATGGCCGGCCGCGTGGTCACCAGTATGGACGTGGCGATCACCGCCATGAACGGCTTGCTGATCGTCGGCACCACGGCGCTGGCCCTTTGGCTGTGGACGCAATCGCTGATCACCGTCGGCGCGATTGCCCTGGCGACCGGTCTGGTAATCCGCATCGTCAACATGTCCGGCTGGATCATGTGGGTGGTCACCGGCATTTTCGAAAACATCGGCATGGTTCAGGACGGTTTGCGCACCATCTCGCAACCGGTCAGCGTCACCGATCACGAACAGGCCAAACCGCTGGCAGTGGCCCATGGCGAAGTGCGTTTCGAGCACGTGGATTTTCACTACGGCAAGAAGAAAGGCATCATCGGCGACCTCAACCTGAACATTAAGCCGGGCGAGAAAATCGGTCTGATCGGGCCGTCCGGCGCCGGCAAATCGACCTTGGTCAACTTGCTCTTGCGCCTGTACGACGTTGAAGGCGGGCGGATCATGATTGACGGGCAGAACATCGCCGAAGTCGGCCAGGAAAGCCTGCGTGCGCGCATTGGCATGATCACTCAGGACACTTCGCTGCTGCACCGCTCGATCCGCGACAACTTGCTGTACGGCAAGCCTGACGCTACTGACGCAGAGCTGTGGGACGCGGTGCGCAAGGCCCGCGCCGATGAGTTCATTCCGTTGTTGTCGGACGCTGAAGGCCGCACCGGGTTCGACGCGCATGTCGGTGAGCGCGGTGTGAAGCTGTCCGGTGGCCAGCGTCAGCGCATCGCCATCGCGCGGGTACTGCTCAAGGACGCGCCGATCCTGATCATGGACGAAGCGACCTCCGCCCTGGACTCGGAAGTCGAAGCAGCGATTCAGGAAAGCCTGGAAACCCTGATGCAGGGCAAAACCGTGATCGCGATTGCCCACCGTCTCTCGACCATCGCGCGCATGGATCGGCTGGTGGTGCTGGAAAACGGCAAGATCGCCGAGAGCGGCACCCACGCCGAACTGCTAGCCCATCGCGGACTGTATGCACGGTTGTGGGCACACCAGACCGGAGGGTTTGTCGGGATCGATTGATCGCCAAAAAAGATCAAAAGATCGCAGCCTTCGGCAGCTCCTACCCAGGGTTTTATATCCACTTGCAGGAGCTGCCGAAGGCTGCGATCTTTTGCTTTTGATCCCTGTAAATATTCAGGTTTGGCGGTAGGGCAAGGCTGTCCGCGCCTCTTCGGCATAGGCCAGCACACCAGCGCGCTCCTGGTGCAGGAAGTCTTTCACCGCCGCTTTCAACCCCGGATGCCGCAAGTAGTGCCACGAATGGGTGATCACCGGTTCGAAACCACGAATCAACTTGTGCTCGCCCTGCGCTCCGGCGTCAAAACGCTGATAACCCTGCGCGATCGCATAATCCATGCCCTGATAAAAACACGTCTCGAAGTGCAGTCGATCAAACTCGGCCAGACAGCCCCAATAGCGCCCGTAGAAACTGTCGCCACCGACCAGACTGAACGCCATGGCCACCGGCCGTGAGCCTTGTTTGGCCAGCACTACGCGGATCGCCTCAGGCATGCGTTCGGCCAGCAGACTGAAAAACTCGCGAGTCAGGTAAGGTGCCTGACGCCGCACCGCATAGGTATTGGCGTAACAGGCATAAACGAAATCCCACTGCGCCTCGTTCAGCTCGCGCCCTTCCAGCCATTCAAACTCGAAGCCCTGCCCCGCCACTTGCTCGCGCTCTTTGCGCATCTGTTTGCGCTTACGCGAACTGAGTACGTCGAGAAAATCCTGGAAGTCGCGGTAGCCACGATTCTGCCAGTGATACTGACAGCCGATGCGCTGCAACCAGCCCGGTTGCTCGGCCATGGCGGCATCAGTGAAAGGGTCGGTGAAGTTGATGTGGGCGCTGGAAAGCTCTTCAATTTCCAGATAACCCGGCAGGCTTTTGAGCAGCTCGTAACCATCTTCGACGTTCGCTGCCAACAGCCGTGGGCCGCTGACCGGACTGAATGGCACCGCTGTCAACAGCTTGGGGTAGTAATCGATGCCCGCGCGAGCGCAGGCATCGGCCCAGCCGTGATCGAACACGTACTCGCCGTAAGAATGCCACTTGCGGTAACTGGGTAGCGCCGCGATCAGTTGGCCATCTTCGATGTGCAGCAAGTGCTCGGGCTGCCAACCGGTATGAGGCCCGACGCTGCCGCTGTCTTCCAGTGCACTGAGAAAGGCATGACGCAGAAATGGCTGACTCTCGGGCACCAGAGCGTCCCATTCCGATGGGGCGATTTCTGACAGGTCTTGCAGGCGTTGCAACGGCATCAACAACTCTCCACATCTGGGTTTCAGCGCCCGGCGAGTATCGCCGATTGCGTTGCATTGCACACCCGCCATCGAGCGACAGCGCTCTAGATCAATAGTTCACGGACATTGTGCACCGTCATCAACCTGCCATCACCGTGCCACTGCTCTGTCATAAACCATCGCGATACTGGCGCCTGTTTTTAGAGCGCCGGGTTCTACCCGGACACTGTTTTCCGACCTTCAACCGTCGGTTGTGCCCAGGATGGTTCAGCCATCCCTCTCATCTTCGGAGATTGCTATGCGTCTTGCTTCCACGAAAACTGCGGCGGCCCTGTGCGGTGGCCTGTTGCTGGCCATGAGCGTTCCGGCCAGTGCCGCAGTCGACGCCAAACTGCTCGACATGCTCAAGGCTAACGGTTCGATTTCCCAGTCGCAGTACATCGAGCTGCAAACTGAACTGGCCAAGGATCAGAAAGCTCAGCAAATCGCCCAGCAGGCGCAGCAAGAGACCAACGAACAAGTCGCGGCTGTCGCGAAGAAAACCAACGAACAAAGTGCCTTCGACCAGAAGCTGGCCTGGGCTGCCAAGACTCAGTTCAAGGGCGACGTGCGTATCCGTCAGGAAACCATCAAGATCGACGGCGAGCCGAACAACGGCGGCCGCGACAAGGATCGTCAGCGCATCCGTGCCCGTCTGGGTGCCTACACCGAAATCAACCCGCAAGTCGACACTGGCATCCGTATCGCCACCGGCGGCGGCGATGACGCCCGTTCGACCAACCAGGATCAGGACAACTACTTCGACAAGAAGCAGATCTGGCTCGACCTGGGTTACATCGATTACCACCCCGATCAAATCAAGAACCTGCACGTGATCGGCGGCAAGATGCTGCAGCCGTGGGTCAGCATGGGCGATGTGATCTGGGACGGCGACATCAACCCCGAAGGTCTGGCCGTTACTTACAAATACCCATTGGGCAGCAGCGCCGAACTGTTCGGCAGCCTGGGTAACTACAACCTCAAGGACAACGTCGATGGCGACGGCGTGCAATTCCGTCACGATTTGCGCATGACCGCCGGTCAACTGGGTAGCCGCTTCACCATCACCGATAACCTGAAGCTGACGGTGGGTGGCAGTGTCTACGCCTACCAGAACGACGAAGACAGCCGTTGCACCGGCACTTCCACGCCGTGCGCCCTGGCCGTCAACGGCAACTCGGCGAACAACGAGTTCCGCCTGTACGAAGGCTTCAGCCAGGTCGACATCGGCGGTCTGCCAATGCCTCTGTCGTTCTACGGCCAGTACGTGAAGAACAACGATGCCGTGACCGATCAGGACACTGCGTGGCTGCTCGGTGCCAAGTCGAAGGTCTTCGGTTTCAACCTCGACTACAACTATCGTGACGTGCAACGCAACGCTGTAGTCGGCGCCTTCACCGACTCCGACTTCGCCAACGGCACTACCGGTTCGCGTGGTCACAAGTTCAAGGTCGGTTACGACATCGACAAGAACTTCGCCCTTGGCGCGACGTACTACCTGACCAAGGCCGACTTCTCCAGCCGTACACAGCGTGACGCAGACACCAACACTCTGCAGCTGGATGCGGAAGCGAAGTTTTAAGCCACAGAGCAACAGATCTCAGGCGTTGCGCTTCTCATCCGGGCGCAATGTTTGAGGTGTTTCAACAGTCTGGTGCGGTTATGGCGATCCCCATCATCCGTGTGCCTTAACCGTGCCAGCCTGCATTTCCCTCAGGGACTGTCGTCCCGCCGCTGCTTGGCCAGACGCTCGGCCAGCGCATCGACACCCTCTTCGGGTTTTTCCGGCATCGCTTTCAGCGTCGCTTGCATCAGGCGCATCTGGCGAATGAAACGCCGGCAATTGCGGCAGAACATCAGGTGATGACGCACCATCAGTTTTTCTCGAAAGCTGAGTTGGCCATCGAGATAATCGCTGGATCGTGCCACTTGCTCCTTGCAGGTCAACATTCTCCTGTCTCCTCAAAATGCTCCACGGTCGCGAAGACCTTTAAACGTGCCCGATGCAGCAGCACGCGGACATTGGAGAGCGATATCTCCAGAAGATTACAGATCTCTTCCAGCTCCAGCCCCTGACGTTCGCGCAACAACAGCACACTGCTTTGCAGTTCCGACAGGCTCAACAACGTGTGCTCCAGGCATTCGCGCAGTTCGCTTTCGGTCAGCAACGCTTCGGGAGTGTCCTGGTGCCAGGCAAACGGTGCGACCAGCCAGTGGCCGTCGCCGGGAGAGAAGCGGTCGTCATCGAGTGTGCCGTGGGGCGATGGCAGATCATCCATCAGCACTTCGCGGCGATTGAGTTTGTAACGACTTTTCGCCGAGTTGGCGGTAATGGTCAGCAACCAGGTCTTGAGGCTGGAGCGGCCTTCGAAGCTGCCGATATGGCGCACCACGGAAAGCCATGCATCCTGCACCACTTCTTCGACGTGACGCTGGCCGACAATCGCATACGCGACGGCGCGCATTGCGCTTTGATAGGTCGTGACCAGTTCCTTGAAGGCCTGTTGCTCGCCTGCCAGCAGGCGCGCCAGCAATTGGGTGTTGTCAGCAGCCATCCATCGATCCCCTTGTCCCAACTTCGAAAATGAGAACGGCAGGATCTCGCCTGCCGTCATCTCCGAAAATTACAGCGTTCGAGCTGTTTCGGATGTAGGAAAGGTCAGCGTGATTAAGCGGAAATTAAACCGTTTTTCAACGCTTGCGCAGAATCACGCTACCGATCGAGTAACCCGCACCGAACGAACTCAGTACCGCCAGCGAACCGCTGGCCAGATCATCCTGATACTTGTGGAAAGCAATCACGGACCCGGCAGAGCTGGTGTTGGCGTAGGTGTCGAGGATCACCGGCGCTTCTTCTTCGGTGGCCTCACGGCCCAGCAGTTTGCGCACGATCAGGTGATTCATGCTGAGGTTGGCCTGATGCAGCCAGAATCGCTTCACATCGCCGACGTTGAGCTGGTTTTCCTGCAGATGCTCGCCGATCAGTTCTGCGACCATCGGGCAAACATCTTTAAACACCTTGCGGCCTTCCTGCACGAACAGCTTGTCGCGGGTGCCGACGCCCTCTTCCGCCGCGCGGTTGAGGAAGCCGAAGTTGTTGCGGATATTGTTGGAAAACTTGGTCAGCAGTTTGGTGCTGACCACATCGAACTGATGCTTGGATGTTGCAAGGTCAGCGCGCTCAATGATCACCGCAGTCGCGGCGTCGCCGAAGATGAAGTGACTGTCGCGGTCGCGGAAGTTCAGGTGACCGGTGCAGACTTCCGGGTTGACCATCAGGATCGCCCGGGCCTGGCCCAGTTGCACGCTGTTGGCCGCGGCCTGGATGCCGAAGGTCGCCGAGGAGCACGCGACGTTCATGTCGAAACCGAAACCCTGAATGCCCAGCGCTTCCTGGACTTCAATGGCGATGGCCGGGTAGGCGCGTTGCAGGTTGGAACAGGCGACGATGACGCCGTCGATGTCAGCAGCGGTCTTGCCGGCACGCTGCAAGGCTTGCTCGGCAGCGCCGATGGCCATTTGGCAAAGTACCGACCACTCGTCGTTGGAGCGCTCCGGCAGGCGCGGGGCCATGCGTTGCGGATCAAGGATGCCGTCCTTGTCCATGACAAAGCGGCTTTTGATGCCCGACGCTTTTTCGATGAACGCGGCGCTGGATTCGGTGAGGGCCTGGACTTCGCCGCTGGCGATGGCATCGGCGTTGTCGGCATTGAACTGGGCGACGTAGGTATTGAAAGACTGCACCAGCTCTTCGTTGGAGATGCTGTTGGCCGGGGTGTACAGGCCGGTGCCGCTGATGACGACGTTATGCATGCTCGTTTCTCTAATCTGTTCAGGCAGAAAGTGCTGGAACCGTCGTACCAACACACAAAGGGTCTATTCCCATCCGGGGGACGCAAACCTGGCATCGCTTTATTCCGATCCGCGACCGCGCCGAAGGCTCTGGGTCGCGAAACTGGCGTTTATGGTCGCGAAGTTTGCCATAAACGTGGGGTTTTGGCGCCTTTCTCAAGCACACAGCAGATCCCAATGTGGGCGCTGGCTTATGTGGCGAGGGGATTTATCCCCCGATCGGCTGCGCAGCAGTCGCCCAACCCTCCCGCTCGGTCAAACGGGTGAGCTGAGGTCACGATTTTCGGGGCGGCTTCGCCACCCATCGGGGATAAATCCCCTCGCCACAGGTATACCTCCGTGCCTAGGAGGCTTTAGGCCTCGACCTGGCTCCACTGTTTATTCAGGCGTTTGTCGGAGATCGGCACTTTTGTCCCCAACTGCTGGGCGAACAGCGAAACCCGATATTCCTCCAGCCACCAGCGGTACAGCTCAAGCTGCGGATCGCGTTTGCCTTCCTGCGCGTGTTTGGCCGCACGGGTCTGGTATTGCGCCCACAGGCCGGCGAGTTCGCCGCTCCAGACCCGATCCTTCTGCACCTGCGCACCGAGTTTTTCGAAACGCTGCTCGACCGCTTTCAGATAACGCGGCAGCTCTTTGAGCCACTGCATCGGCGTTTCCCGGACAAACCCCGGATAGACCAGATTATTGATCTGCTGCTTGATGTCGTTCAGCGCCACGGCTTGCGCCAAGTCGATCTTGCCCTTGAAGCGTTTTTGCAGACCGTGCCAGAGCTTGAGGATCTCCAGCGTCAAGCGCGCCACGCGCTCGGCGTGCTCGGTCCAGTGGCCGCGTTTACGCTCGGCCAGTGCCGCCAACCCGGCACCGTCACGCGGCAGCGGGTCTTCGCCGTCGAGAATGCAGCTGTCGAGACTGGCCAACAGAATGTCTTCGACCAACGCATCGACACGGCCCAATTCACGATAGAGCAAGCCAAGTTCGGTCTGCCCCGGCAACTTGCCACGCAGGAATTTGGCCGGCTCGGCCAATTGCTGCATCAACAGACGCTGCAAGGCGCGACGGTGCTGGAACTCGGCTTCGGCCGGGGTCGAGAACCGCCCTTCCTTGACCGTACCGCCCTCTTCCACCAGCGCCGGATAGACCGTCATCGACAGCCCGGCGATTTTCTGCTGAGTCTTTTCCGCTACCGGTGCGAAAACATTGGCTTCCACCGGTTGCTGACTTTTCGCGCTCTGCGGCACCGCCAGCGCGGCCTGACTCGCCTCAGCGAAGCGTGCAGTCAGCTCGGCCAGATCCCGCCCTTCGCCAAGGAACTTGCCCTGGCCGTCGACGATTTCCAGGTTCATGCGCAGGTGCCCTTCGACTTGCTGCGCGGCTTCTGCCCACGCCTCATCGCTGACCCGTGCGCCAGTCATGCGCAACAGCTCACGGCCCAGCGCCTGCGGTAGCGAACCCTCGGCGAAGGTCATCCGTTGCAACGCAGCCTTGATGAAGTCCGGCACCGGCACGAAGTTCTTGCGCAGGGCTTTCGGAAGGTTACGCACGAGGGCGATGCACTTGGCCTCGATCAGCCCAGGCACCAGCCATTCCAGACGCTCCGGCGGCAGCATCGGCAACAGCGGCGCCGGCACGCGCAGGGTTACGCCGTCGCGTGGGTGATTGGGTTCGAAGTGATAAGTCAGGGCCAGTTCCAGATCGCCGATGTGCAGCGTGTCCGGATAGTCCCGCGCGGTGACTTCACTGGCTTCGCGGGCCAGCACGTCTTCTTCGCGCATGATCAACAGCTGCGGATCTTTTTGGCTGTTAACGCGATACCAGCTGTCGAAGGTCGCGGTCTGATGAATCTCCGCCGGCAGCCGCGCATCGTAGAAGGCGTACAGGGTTTCTTCGTCGGCCAGAATGTCGCGACGTCGGGCCTTGGCTTCGAGTTCGTCGAGCTGTTCCAGCAGCTGTTTGTTAGCGCTCAGGCATTTGGCCCGCGACTGAATCTCGCCACGCACCAGACCTTCGCGGATAAACAACTCGCGCGAGACCACCGGGTCCACTGGGCCGTAATGCACTGGCCGGCGACCGACCACGATCAGGCCGAACAGAGTGATCTGCTCAAACGCCACGACCTGCCCGCGCTTCTTCTCCCAGTGCGGTTCGAAGTGGTTTTTCTTGATCAGATGCCCGGCCAGTGGCTCGATCCAGTCGGCGTCAATCTTGGCGACCATGCGCGCGTAAAGCTTGGTGGTTTCCACCAGTTCGGCGGTCATCAGCCATTGCGGGCGCTTCTTGCCGATGCCCGATGACGGGTGAATCCAGAAGCGCCGCTGACGGGCGCCGAGGTAATCGCCGTCCTCGGTTTTCTGGCCGATCTGGCTGAGCAGACCCACCAGCACGGCTTTGTGCAGTTTCGGGTAATCCGCCGGCTCTTTATTGAGGCTCAACTGCATGTCGCGGCAGATCAGGCTCAATTGTCGATGGGAATCGCGCCACTCGCGCAGACGCAGGTAATTGAGGAAATTCTTGCGGCACCAGTTGCGCAACGGGCTGGCGGTCAACGCTTGGCGCTGTTCTTCAAAACCGCGCCACAGATTGACCAGCCCGGCGAAGTCGGAATCGACGTCCTTCCATTGCGCGTGGGCCTGATCCGCCGCTTGCTGGCGCTCCGGCGGACGCTCGCGCGGGTCCTGAATCGACATGGCACTGGCGACGATCAGCACTTCCTGCAAGCTGCCGAGTTTCGCCGCTTCAAGCAGCATGCGGCCCATGCGCGGGTCGACCGGCAGGCGCGCCAACTGGCGACCCAACGGGGTCAACTGGCTGTTGCGGTCTACCGCCGACAGCTCTTGCAGCAGGTTGAAACCGTCGCTGATCGCCTTGCCGTCCGGCGGCTCGATGAACGGGAACGCGGTGATCTCGCCGAGGCGCAAATGGAGCATCTGCAAGATAACGGCGGCGAGGTTGGTGCGCAGAATCTCCGGATCGGTAAATTCCGGGCGGCCGAGAAAATCCTCTTCGCTGTACAAACGTATGCAGATACCCGGCTCGACCCGGCCGCAGCGACCCTTGCGCTGGTTGGCGCTGGCCTGGGAAATCGCTTCGATCGGCAAGCGCTGCACCTTGGCGCGATAGCTGTAACGGCTGATGCGCGCGGTGCCGCTGTCGATCACGTAACGGATGCCCGGCACGGTCAGCGACGTTTCGGCCACGTTGGTCGCCAGCACCACGCGACGCCCCGGGTGCGACTGGAAAATCCGCTGCTGTTCGGCCGGTGACAGGCGCGCGTACAGCGGCAGAATCTCGGTGTGTTTGATCTGGGCTTTGCGCAGCATATCCGCGGCGTCGCGAATCTCGCGCTCGCCGGGCAGGAACACCAGCACATCGCCGGGGCTGCGGCGTTCGCTGCGCTCGTATGCGGCGATTTCGTCGAGGGTGGCGAGAATCGCCTGATCCACGGTCAGGTCGTCTTCGACGCGGTTGCCTTCTTCGTCCTGTTCCAGGGTCAGCGGGCGATACCAGGTGTCCACCGGGAAGGTGCGGCCGGAGACCTCGACAATCGGCGCGTCATCGAAGTGCTTGGAGAAACGCTCCAGATCGATGGTCGCCGAAGTGATGATGACTTTCAGATCCGGGCGACGCGGCAGCAGGGTTTTCAGGTAACCGAGCAGGAAATCGATGTTGAGGCTGCGTTCGTGGGCTTCGTCGACGATGATCGTGTCGTAGCGTTCCAGATAGCGGTCGTTCTGGGTTTCCGCCAGCAGGATGCCGTCGGTCATCAGTTTGATCAGGGTGTTGGAATCACTCTGGTCTTCGAAACGCACCTGATAGCCGACCAAGGACCCCAGCGGCGTGCCGAGTTCTTCGGCAACCCGGCTGGCTACGCTGCGCGCCGCGATCCGCCGTGGCTGGGTGTGGCCGATCAAACCGTGCTGGCCGCGACCGATTTCCAGACAGATTTTCGGCAACTGCGTGGTTTTACCCGAGCCGGTCTCGCCGGCAATGATCAGCACCTGATGCTGTTCCAGGGCCTTTTTGATTTCGTCACGCTTGGCCGCAATCGGCAGGCTGTCGTCGTAACGAATCACCGGCAGACTGGCCTTGCGCGCCAGCACTTGGTCGCAGGACGCCTGCATGCGCGCCACCCACTGGGCCAGTTTGGCCTCGTCGGGTTTCTTGCGCAGCTCAAGCAACTGCCGCCGCAGCCGGTGACGGTCGGCGAGCATGGCGTGGTCGAGGTTTTTCAGCAGTTTGTCGATGGAGGGCGATTCGTCGGTCATCAGGTACGCAATTCGGTCGTCTAGTGGCGCAGGGGGGCGATTGTCGCAGATTTACCCTCAATTGACCTGCCTCCCCTGCAGGAGCTGCCGAAGGCTGCGATCTTTTGATCTTGTTTTTCAAAAGCAAAATCAAAAGATCGCAGCCTTCGGCAGCTCCTACAGGGGGTTATTCGTTATCCAGGCCTTTGCGCCGATAAGGGAAGACATCAATGACTTTCCCCGCCCGAATCGCCTCCTGCAAGCTCTTCCAGTAATCGGCGTTGTACAACTCGCCATGCAACTGATCGAACAACTTGCGCTGCCCCGAATCGGCAAACAGAAATGGCGGAAACTCCTCGGGGAATACATCCAGCGGCCCGATCGAATACCACGGCTCGGACGCCATTTCATCCTCCGGCGTACGCGGCTGCGGGATGTGGCGGAAGTTGGCCTCGGTCAGAAAGCAGATCTCGTCATAGTCATAAAACACCACACGCCCGTGCCGGGTGACGCCGAAGTTCTTCAGCAGCATGTCGCCGGGAAAGATGTTCGCTGCCGCCAGTTGCTTGATCGCCAGCCCGTAATCCTCCAGCGCCTCGCGCACCTGCGCATCGTTGGCGTTTTCCAGGTACAGGTTCAGCGGGGTCATCCGTCGCTCGGTCCAGCAGTGGCGGATCAGCACGGTGTCGCCTTCCACCGCCACCGTGGACGGCGCGACTTCAAGCAATTCTTTAAGGCACGCCGGGTCGAACTTGCTCAGCGGAAAGCGGAAGTCAGCGAACTCCTGGGTATCGGCCATGCGCCCTACCCGGTCGACACTTTTCACCAGGCGATACTTCTCGATCACCGTGGCACGGTCGACGTTTTTCGACGGCGAGAAGCGGTCCTTGATGATTTTGAAAACGGTGTTGAAACCCGGCAGGGTGAACACGCTCATGACCATGCCGCGCACGCCGGGGGCCATGATGAACTGGTCGTCGGTGTTAGCCAGGTGATTGATCAGCGCCCGGTAGAACTCGGACTTGCCGTGTTTATAGAAGCCGATCGAGGTGTACAGCTCGGCAATGTGCTTGCCCGGAAGGATCCGCCGCAGGAAGCCGATGAACTCCGCCGGCACCGGCACATCCACCATGAAATACGAGCGGGTGAAGGAGAAGATGATCGACACATCGGCTTCGTCGGTGATCAGCGCGTCGATCTGAATCCCGCGACCTTCGCGGTGCAGCAGCGGAATCACCAGCGGCCACTGTTCGTCACGGGTGTAGATGCGCCCGACCAGATACGCGCCCTTGTTGCGGTACAGCACCGAAGAAAACAGCTCGACACTCAGTTCCGGATCCTTGCACACCCAGTCCGGCAGGTTCTCGCGCAGTTGTGCTTCGAGCCTGAGCAAGTCGCCCGGCAAATCGGCGTAATCCTCGCTGAAGCGGTAGTCGGCGAAAATGCTTGCAAGCATCCCGGACAATTGGCCTTGCGGCTTGTACGTACGGGTTTGCGCGGCCCGGGCGCGGCGCAGGCTCGGCCGGGTGGTGTGGATGAACATGCAGCCGTCGCTGATCAGGTCATGGCTGAACAGCCCACAGAAAATCGAGTTGTACCAGGTCTCGGACAGCTCATCGTCGAAGCGCAGGTCGATAACACTGATGTAGGCGCTTTTCACCAACGGCCAGCAACTGACGTCCATCAGCGTTTCGTCGTCGAAATACTCACGCAGCCGGGCGATGGTTTCGCCGACCTTTTCTTCATAGAGGTTGATCCGCGCCGCCGACGCCGTCTGAATCTCCTGCCAGCGCGCCTGCTCGAATCGCTCCCGGGCGCCGTCGGTAATCCGGCGGAAATGCTCGCGATAGTCGTCGAAGCCAGCGAGGATCATGCGGGCGATGTCGGTGGCTGGCCATGGCTGCGGCATAGATGAAACCTCTGCGTGCATTCGGAATGCTTGAGCTTAGCCACGGAACCGGCCTGAGGAGAAGTGCAATTTCTGCCAAAACCGCGTCGTGGTTGCACACGGCTGGGATTATTGGTTGCCGGCGTAAACAATGGACCGGTCAGACCCAAATTAAATGCCCGATTAGCGGTTGCCATCGTTAAGGCGCTCGGCAACACTCTCGTCCCGATCAAGCAAGGAGCACCACCGTGAGCCCCGTCGATATTTTCCGCATGCTGTCGCTGGCAGCCATCTGGGGCGCGAGCTTCCTGTTCATGCGCATTATTGCGCCGGTGATCGGCACCATTCCGACGGCGTTCTTCCGTGTGTCGATTGCGGCCGTCGGTCTGCTGGTGATCCTTGGGCTGATGCGGATCAGCTGGGATTTCAAGGGCAAGCTGAAAACCGTGATGTTGCTGGGCGTGATCAACTCAGGCATTCCGGCGACGTTCTATTCGGTGGCGGCGCAAGTGCTGCCGGCGGGTTACTCGGCGATTTTCAACGCCACCACGCCATTGATGGGCGTGCTGATTGGCGGGTTGTTCTTCAGCGAAAAACTCACCGTCGCCAAGCTGACGGGCGTGTTTCTGGGGTTGTTCGGCGTCGGCGTGCTGACGCGCGCAGGTCCTGTGGCCTTCGATCTCGAACTGCTGATGGGCGCCTTCGCCTGCCTGCTGGCGACCACCTGTTACGGCTTCGCAGGATTCCTCGCGCGACGCTGGCTGGATCAGGCCGGCGGGCTGGACAGCCGCTTGTCGGCACTGGGCAGCATGCTCGGGGCGACTGTGTTCCTGTTGCCGCTGTTCGGTTACAGCGTGATCACCTCGCCACCGGCCAGCTGGGGCGGCTGGAATGTCTGGCTGTCGCTGCTTGGGCTGGGCCTGGGTTGTACGGCGTTCGCCTACATCATTTACTTCCGTCTGCTCAGCTCCATCGGCCCGGTGAAGTCGATGACCGTGACCTTCATGATCCCGGCGTTCGGTGTGTTGTGGGGGGCGCTGTTGCTCGATGAGCCGTTGTCGATGGCGCATCTGTATGGCGGGGTGTTGATCGCACTGGCGTTGTGGCTGGTGTTGAAGCCGGCGGTGGTGAAGTCAGCTGAGGTGGCGGCCCGTTAGCACAGCGTGCAACTGAAATTGCCATCGCGAGCAGGCTCACTCCTACAGGGAAATGCGTTCCAACTGTAGGAACGAGCCCGCTCGCGATGGCGTCAGTTCAAACAACGCCAATCACAACGCAGCCGCACTCACCTCCCCATCCACCAACCGCCGGATCCCCAGCGGATTAGCGTCCTGCAACGCCTCGGGAAGCATTGCATCCGGGTAATTCTGGAAACACACCGGCCGCAGGAACCGATCAATCGCCAGCGTCCCCACCGACGTCCCGCGCGCATCCGAGGTCGCCGGATACGGCCCGCCATGCACCATCGCCTCGCACACTTCGACTCCGGTCGGGTAACCGTTAAACAGAATCCGCCCGACCTTTTCCTGCAACTGTTCAGCCAGCCAGCGGTACTCCAGCAACTCCCCCGCCTCACCGATCAACGTCGCCGTCAGTTGCCCGCGCAAACCTTGCAGCGCTTGCGCCAACTGCGCCTGATCCTCCACTTCAATGATGATGGTGGTCGGGCCGAAGACTTCTTCCTGCAACAACGCATCGCCGTTGAGCAACAGGCTGACGTGTGCCTGAAACACCTGCGGCTGAGCCTGATTGCCTTGCTGCGGATGACCGGCCAGGTGCGACAACCCCGGATGCTCGTGCAATTCGCCAAGGCCTTTGCTGTAACTGGCCAAGGCGCCGGCATTGAGCATGGTCTGCGCCGGTTGGCCATTCATGTTGGCGCAGAAGCGCCGGACAAACGTGCTGAACTGCGGCGAACGCAAACCGATCACCAGACCGGGATTGGTGCAGAACTGCCCGCAACCCAGCGTCACCGAACCGGCCAGTTGCGCAGCAATCTGCTCGCCGCGCACGTCCAGCGCCTCGGGCAGCAAAAACACCGGATTGATGCTCGACATCTCGGCGAACACCGGGATCGGTTGCGCGCGGCTCGCGGCCATCTGGCTCAGGGCATTGCCGCCCTTGAGCGAACCGGTGAAACCCACGGCCTGAATCGCCGGATGTTTGACCAGCCATTCGCCGACTCCGCCGCCGTACACCATGTTGAATACACCGGCAGGCATTGCGCAGCGTTCGGCGGCACGGATGATCGCGTCCGCCACCCATTCGGCAGTGGCCATGTGGCCGCTGTGGGCCTTGAACACCACCGGGCAACCAGCGGCCAGCGCAGAGGCGGTGTCGCCACCGGCAGTGGAAAACGCCAGCGGAAAGTTGCTCGCGCCGAACACCGCCACCGGGCCGAGGGCAATGCGGTATTGGCGCAGATCCGGACGTGGCAACGGTTGACGCTCAGGCAACGCCCGATCAATCCGTGCCCCATAGAAATCCCCCCGCCGCAGGACGTTGGCAAACAGCCGCAACTGGCCGCTGGTGCGCCCGCGCTCGCCTTGAATACGCGCGGCGGGCAAAGCAGTTTCGCGGCAAACGGTGGCGACGAACTCATCGCCGAGATCATCGATTTCATCAGCAATCGCGTCGAGGAATGACGCGCGTTTTTCCGCGCTGAGGTTGCGGTAAATCGGGTAGGCAGCGGCGGCGGCTTTGGCAGCAGCGTCCACCTCGGCTTCGGTGGCCTGGACGAAATGCCCCGGCAGCGCCTCACCCGTTGTGGCGTCGAGACTTTGCAACGGCACACTGCCTTGGGCGCTGCGGCGGCCGCCGATGTAGTTGTGACCCAGTAGCGATGTCATGGCAATTCCTCAAACAATTGGGCGTTACAGCGCACGTACCTGACCGATGGCCAGCGGCTGGGCGCTTTCGCCGATGCCGTTTTCCAGCGGCGCGCCGAACGCGTCGAGGCTGATCTGGAAACGGTCGCCGGGGCGGGTCTTGATAGCGTCGGCAAACGACAGCGTGGCGGTGCCGAAGTAATGCACATGGACATCGCCGGGACGCAGAAACTGCGCGTATTTGAAGTGATGGAATTCGAGGTTGGCGAGGCTGTGGCACATATTGTCTTCGCCACTGAGGAACGGCTTCTCCCACAGCACTTCACCGTCGCGCAGGATGCGGCTGGTGCCAGACAGATCGGTGGGCAACGCGCCGACCCGCAACTCCGGGCCGTAGGCGCAGAAGCGCAATTTGGAATGGGCCAGATACAGGTAGTTGCGCCGTTCCATGACGTGGTCGGAAAACTCGTTGCCCAGTGCATAACCGAGGCGATACGGCAGACCGTCATCGCCGATCACGTAGAGGCCGGCCAGCTCTGGCTCCTCGCCCGCGTCTTCGGCAAACGGCGGTACCGGGAAGTCCGCGCCGGGGCGTACGACGATATTGCCGTCGCCCTTGTAGAACCATTCCGGCTGCGCGCCGACTTCACCGGCCGCCGGTTTGCCGCCCTCGATGCCCCACTTGAAGATGCGCATGGTGTCGGTCATGCCCGCTTCGACGGCGCCGTCCTGCTGGTGCATTTTGTCCCGGGCCGAGGCGCTGCCCAGATGGGTCAGGCCGGTGCCACTGATCAGGCAATGCGCCGGATCTTCATGATCCAGCGGCGGCAGGACGCGACCCTGTTGCATCAGCTCGGCGTATTCGGGGCCACGCTCAGTGCCGCGCAGGGCGACTTGCTCTTGCAGACCGTGGCTGGCACGAATCGCCGCCAGCGCCAGTTCGCGGGTGCTGACGGTGTTGCGCACGACGTGAACCTGCGTGCCCTCGACGAGCCCGACGTGGCGCTGGCCGGCGGTGTTTTCAAATTGAATCAGGCGCATGTGCGGCCTCCGGAAATGCATGGAGGGCGCCGCCCGCAGGCGACGCCCGTCGGATCACTCGATGATGTTGAAGTCGCTCAAGTATTCATCGGAGATTTCCAGGCCCAGGCCCGGCGTGTTGTCGTCCAGCTGGATATAGCCGTTGACCGGTTGTGGCTCGCCCTTGAAGACGTAGTAGAAGAGTTCGTTGCCGACTTCGACGTCGAATACCGGGAAGAACTCGGCCATCGGCGAGGCAGTAGTGGACATGGTCAGGTGGTAGTTGTGCATCTGCCCGGCGTGGGGGATCACCGGCACCGACCAGGCCTCGGCCATGGCGTTGATCTTGCGCGCGGCGGTGATGCCGCCGACGCGGTTGGTGTCGTACTGGATCACGTCGACGGCACGGCGCTCCAGCAGGTCTTTGAAGCCGTAGGAGGTGAATTCGTGCTCGCCGCCGGAGATCGGCATGATGCCCATCTTTTTCAGCTCGATGTAGCCTTCGATGTCGTCGGCAATCACCGGCTCTTCCAGCCAGCGCGGTTCGAACTCGGCCAGTTTGGGCAGCATCCGGCGGGCGTATTCAAGGGTCCAGCCCATATAGCACTCGAGCATGATGTCGATGTCCGGGCCGGCCAGTTCACGCAGGGCGCGCACTTGTTCGATGTTCTTGCGCATGCCGGCCGGGCCGTCTTTCGGGCCGTAGCCGAAACGCATTTTCAGCGCGGTAAACCCCTGGTTCAGATAGCCCTGCGCCTCTTCAAGGAACAGGTCGAGGTTGTCATTGGCGTAGAGCTTGGAGGCGTAGGTCCAGATCTTTTCCTTGGTGCGCCCGCCGAGCAGTTTGAACACCGGTTTGTTCACCGCTTTGCCCATGATGTCCCAGATGGCGATATCGATGGCCGAGATCGCCGCCATGCCGATGCCTTTGCGGCCCCAGGCATGGCTTTGGCGGTACATCTTCTGCCAGATGTATTCGTTGTCGAACGGGTCCTCGCCGATGGCGATCGGGGCGAGATAGGTGTCGATGATTTCCTTGGCCACACGGGGTGCCAGGGCGCAGTTGCCGATGCCGACCAGACCGGTGTCGGTTTCGATTTCCACCACCAGCCAACCGTGGAAACGGAACGAGCCCATGGCATCACCACGCTCAAAAAGGATATCGCTAGCGTTGGTGCAAAAGTGCGCCTGCGGTGGCACGACTTTGCCTTTCCATTCGAAGACGCGGGTACGGATCGCTTTGATTTTCATGAATACGGTTTCCTTGCGCTGCCGGTTTCTTGTAGTTGTTAGAGTCGCTGCGCAGAACCGTTCGTGTGGCCGGTACCGGGCATTCGATGGACCGACTTTAGCCAGCGCCCGGGGACTGCGGATAATCACTTATGCGTATCCGGCGATAACCTGCGGTGATCGCTGAACGCGGTTTATGTCCAGATAGGGTTATCAGGGCTGCACACAAAAAAACAGGAGCGAGCCTGCTCGCGAAGAGAGTGTGTCAGTCGACATTGATGCTGTCTGACACACCGCTTTCGCGAGCAGGCTCGCTCCCACAGGAGATGTGATGTTGTTCTGAAGATCGCAGATCAGTAGCTGTTGGCACCCATCCGGCAGGCAATCTCGAACGCCTGGCGAATCGCGCCGACGTTGGCCTTGCCCTGCCCCGCAATATCAAACGCGGTGCCATGGGCCGGGGTGGTGATCGGGATCGGCAGACCACCCTGCACCGTCACCCCACGGGAGAAGCCCATCAGTTTGATCGCGATCTGGCCCTGGTCGTGATACATGGTGACCACGGCATCAAATGCGCTGGCGTCGCCCTGCACCTTGAGGAAAATCGTGTCGCCCGGATAAGGCCCTTCCGCCGCGATGCCCTGAGCCTGAGCGGTGCGCACCGCCGGGCCGATAATGTCCAGCTCTTCGCGACCGAACGAGCCGTTGTCGCCGTTGTGCGGGTTGAGGCCACACACACCAATGCGCGGTTTCTCCAGGCCGTTGCGTTTGAGCGCGGTGTCGATCAGGCGGATCGCCTCACCCACCCGCTCCTGGCTGAGCAGCCCCGGCACATCGGCCAGCGCCACGTGAGAGGTCACTCGCGACGTCCACAGGTTGTCGAGCACGTTGAACTCGCAGAACGGCCCGTGGAAATCCAATAGTTCGGCGAACCAGTGCAGCTCGTCGCTGTGGGCCATGCCGGCCATGTGCAGCGAAGTTTTGTTCAGCGGCCCAAACAGCACCGCGTCGGTTTTGCCCGCCTGGGTCAGACGCAGGGCGATTTCCAGCGTATCGAGGCTGTAACGGCCGCCGATGGCGCTGGCTTCGCTGCGGGGAAACTCGCCTACCGTATCGCCGCGCATGTTGTAGAACAGTGGCGTGTCATCGGCAAAGTCCAGTTGTTCCAGCGACTCGATCCGGCGATAGGGAAACTCCACGCCGGCGATGCGCATGCCGCGCTGCATCTCGGCTTCATCGGCGATCAGAATCACCTGCGCCTGACTGCGCACCGCCGGCTCGCCGAGCAACCGCGCAATCAGTTCCGGGCCGATGCCCGCCGGGTCACCGAGTACCATGGCGATCGTGGTTTTGTTCATGCTTGACTCCTCAAAGGCTCAGACCCGGCCCGCTCAAGGACACCAGGTTCGCAGCGATAAACCCGCTGCGCGTTGCTGTAGAACAGACATTGCTGATCGGCCTGCGGCAGATCGGCGACGATGTGTTTGAAACCGCTGTAAATGCTGTCGAACGAGCCGCACAGGCTGTCGACCGGGAAGTTGCTGGCGAACATCGCCCGCGTGCTGCCGAACATGGCGATGATCTCGCGCACGATCCATGCGTTGTCGATGGCCCGCCACGCGCGGCCAGCCTGACCGAGGCCGGAAATCTTCACCTGTACGTTCGGGTACTCGGCCAGTCGCGCCATGGCTGTGCGCCAACCGGCCAGACCTTCGGCGCTGCGGTCACTGGGCAGGCCGGCGTGGTTGAGGATCAGCGTGGTGCCGGGGAAATCCCGGGCCAGTCGCTCGGCTTCCGGCAGGTTCCACCACGGTGTCTGCAAATCGAAGTGCAACCCCAAACCTTGCAGCGCGGCGTAACTGCGCCGCCAGTGCTCGTCGCTCATCAGGCTGCGCGAACGCCCGACTTGCGCAGGCGACGTCGGCCCGCCGGGTTTGTGCCGCACGCTGCGCACATGCTTGAAGCGCGCCTGCTCGGTGAGCACGTCAATGGCGTCCGGATGATCGAGCCACGCCTGAGCCACCACCGCGTTCGGCACACCATAACGGGCGGCCAGTTGTTCGATGAAACGGGTCTCGCCGATCGGGTCCTGCGGGTTCCATTCGGTCTCGATGTAGACGGTCTGCACCACTTGGTGCTGCGCCGCGTCGGCGAAGTAATCCTCGGGAAAATAGCGGCGCTTGATCGCGCTGTAATCGCCATAGCGAAACGGGACGTTGGCCTCGGGCGCAAGCCACGGGTGATCGTTGATTGCCGGATCCCAGAAGTGCTGATGGGCATCGATGATCGGGCCGTCCCACAGCGGGCGGTTCTGCTCAGTCATGGCGCACCTCGTCCAGTGCAATGAACAGCGTGGCCAGCACAAACACCGCCGAACACACTGCGAAGAAACCGAGTACCGGGGCGAACCCGCCGGTCATTTGCAGGATCACGCCGACCAGAATCGGCACAGTAATCCCGCCGACGCTGCCGGCCATGTTCATCACCCCGCCGATCAAGCCGACCCGCGCCGGTGCCGCGAGCAGCGCCGGGAAGCTCCAGTAGAGGCTGCCCCACATCAGGAAAAACGCGGTCATGGCCAACAGCGCCACCGCCGCAACAGGGTTGCTCAAGGTCGGCAGCAGCAGGAACGCGCCGAGCGCGATCAGCCCGGAAAACGCCAACAGACTCTTGACTGCCACACCACGGCTGACGCCTTTGCGGATCAGCCCGTCGCAGAGAAAACCACCGGTCAGCGAGCCGAGCGCGCCGCAGACAAAAATCACAAACGTGGCGAAACCAATGCCCTTGATATCGAAGCCGCGCGCCTGGGACAAATAGGTCGGCCCCCAAGTCAGCAGACCGAAATAGACCATCGCCCAACTGGCCCGCCCGAGCAGCAAACCACTGAGGGAACGTGCGGCAATGCCCAGGCCCTTGACCGGTGCCCGCGCCGCTTCGGCAGCAGGCGTGGCGCGGCCGGCGTTGATCTTTTCCAGCTCCGCCGCATTCACTTGCGGGTGGCAGGCTGGATCGTCGCGCAGATAACGCCAGGCCAGCCACGCCAACACCAAAGTGGCGATACCGGCGATCACGAACGCCAGGCGCCAGGAGTTCAGCGAAGCAATCAGGTAAGCGATGATCAAACCGCCCAGCGCCACGCCCAACGGGCTGCCACTGTCCATCAACACCGCGCCGCGACTGCGCTCCCCGGGGGCCAGCCACAGGGAAATCAGTTTGCCGCCGGACGGGAACAATGGCGCTTCCGCCGCACCGAGCGCGACCCGCGCAAACAGCAGCGACAGGCCACCGGTGGCGAATGCCGCCAACACCTGAAAGGTGCCCCACAAACCGGTTGACCAGGTGATGACCCGGCGCGGCCCGTAACGGTCGATCAGCCAGCCGCCGGGGATCTGCAACAACGCATAGGCCCAGAAGAAACTGCTGAGGATCAAGCCTTGCAGACTCGGCGACAGGGAAAATTCGGTAGCGATGGTCGGCATCGCAATCGACAACGACACGCGGTCGATCAGGTTGACCATGGTCAGGGCAAAGACAATCGCAAAGATCCGCCAGCGCACGTTGCTAGCCTTGTTGCTGGCGGTCAGCGCAGCCGCCGCTGCCGTCGGGAGGGCACCTGCGACAGGCAGGTGCAGGGAAGCACTGGGACGAGCCATGGTGCGTACCTCGTTTTATTATTTTTGTGGGTGTTGCCACGCCGCTGTTTCGCGGCATCCGGTGGGCACTATCGAAGGCCGTGCGATAACCGTCTAATCAAAACTTGAAATCAGGCGATAGCCTCGGGTTATGCCATGCCGATCTTTCATCAGGCTTACAACGCCAGCCATGACGATGAATGTGCGCCTAAAACGCTCTGCTTCAAAGTCTGCCCCACGTTTGGGTGATTGATCGGCGCCCGAGCGATAACCCCAGGCTATCGGTGTATGTTTTGTTTTGAGTAGACGCCGCCGTCATACCTTCCCACACTCAGGCCAGGCTTGCGGCTTTCGAGCGCAGACAAGTCACTCATAACAACTACAAGAATGAGGCCTCCCATGCGTACTGCATTCGTCCGTCGCACCTCCCGTCTGCTGCTGGGTTCTGCCCTGCTCGCGGCCGGTGTCATCCCCTCCCTCGCCTACGCCTGGCAACCGGACAAGAACGTCGAGATCGTTGTTGCCGGCGGCCCCGGTGGCGGCACCGACCAGCTCGGTCGCCTGATCCAGTCGATCATCACCACCCACAAGTTTCTTGAGGTCAACACCATCGTCCTCAACAAGGGCGGCGGCAACGGCGCCGAAGCGTTCCTCGACCTGAAAATGAACAAGGGCGATCCGGAAAAACTGGTGATCGGCACCAACAACATCTACCTGCTGCCGCTGGTGTCCAAGCTCGGCTATCAATGGCAGGAACTGACCCCGGTGGCCGCCGTTGCCGAGGATGACTTCATTCTCTGGAGCTACAAAGACGCACCCTGGAAAGACGCCAAGGGCTTCTATGAGGCGGTGAAAACTGACCCGTCGAAACTGCGCATGGGCGGCAGCCAGTCCAAGGACGTCGACCAGACCCTGACCCTGCTGCTCAATCAGACCAACAACAGCAAACTGGTGTACATCCCGTTCAAGAGCGGCAGCGAAGCCGCCACGCAACTGGCCGGCAAGCACATCGCCGCCAACGTCAACAATCCCAGCGAAAGCATCAGCCAATGGCGTGGCGATCAGATCGAGCCGCTGTGCGTGTTCAGTAAAGAGCGCATGGCCTACACCGAAAAAGTCGCTGGCGACAAATCCTGGGCGGATGTACCGACCTGCCACGAGCAGGGCCTGGGTATCGATCAATATCGCTTCCCGCGCACCGTCTTCATGCCGGGCGATGTCACCGCCGAACAGCGCGGGTTCTATGTCGAGCTGATGCGCAAAGTCACCCAGACCCCCGAGTTTCAGGCCTACGTGAAACAGAACGCGCTGGTGCCGACCTTCCTCGAAGGCGAGCCGCTGACCGCGTACATCGAGCAAGACACCGCTCGTGTCACGCCGGTGTTCAAGGAAGCCGGCTGGCTGAAAAACTGAGGTCGTCCACGGCCGCCCGATAAGGTGCGGCCGTCACCTGCTGGAGGTGTTTCATGTCCCATTCTTCGGATTTACCGGCGCTGGTCAGCACCCGTTGGGTCGAACTCGGCCTGACCCTGTTCACCACGCTGATTGGCGCAGTGGTGATGTACGGCAGCCTTGAACAAGGCATCGGCTGGGGTGACGCCGGCCCTGAGCCGGGTTACTTCCCCTTCTACATCGGCCTGATGCTCAGTGGCGCGAGCGTGGCCAACGGCATTCTGACCGTGGTGCGCTGGCAGGCCATGAGCATTGCGTTCGTCAGCCGCAGCGCGTTTCGGCAAGTGTTTTCGGTGTTCCTGCCGATCGCCCTGTTCGTCGCGGCCATGCCATTCACCGGTATTTACGTGGCCTCGGCGGCGTTCATTGCCTGGTTCATGTGGCGCGACAAAGTACGCGTAAAACCCTATGGCAAATGGATGATCGGCAGCGTCTCGCTCGGCGCGGTGCTCGCCAGTTATCTGATCTTCGCGCTGTGGTTCAAGGTGCCGCTGGATGCCGGCCCGATGGGCGACTGGATCGCCCTCGCCGGGAGAAACTTCAAATGAGCGAATTCGATTCCCTGATGCAAGGCATGAACCTGATCATGACCCCGGGCCACATCGGTCTGATGGTGATCGGCGTGCTGCTGGGCATTCTGGTCGGTGTGTTGCCCGGCCTCGGCGCCCCCAACGGCGTTGCGTTGCTGCTGCCTCTGACCTTCACCATGTCGCCGGTGTCGGCGATTATCCTGTTGTCGTGCATGTATTGGGGGGCGTTGTTCGGCGGGTCGATCACCTCGATTCTGTTCAACATCCCCGGTGAGCCGTCATCGGTGGCGACCACCTTCGACGGCTACCCGATGGCCCGTGAAGGCCGCGCCGCCGAAGCCCTCACCGCCGCGTTCAGTTCGGCGCTGATCGGCGCACTGGCCGGCGTGTTGTTGCTGACGTTCCTGTCGACCAAGATCGCCGCGTTCGCCATGTCCTTCAGCTCACCGGAATTCTTTGCGGTATACCTGTTGGCCTTCTGCACGTTCATTGGCATGAGCAAGAACCCACCACTGAAAACCGTGGTGGCGATGATGATCGGTTTCGCCATGGCGGCCGTCGGCATGGACACCGTGTCCGGCAACCTGCGCCTGACCTTCGACCAACCCGCGTTGATGACCGGGATCAGCTTCGAAGTGGCGGTGATCGGACTGTTCGGCATCGGTGAAATCCTCTGCACGGTGGAAGAAGGTCTGGTGTTTCGCGGCGAACATGCGCGCATCACACCGATGGTAATCCTGCGTACCTGGGCAAAACTGCCGCGTTACTGGCTGACCATTGTGCGCAGCACGTTGGTCGGTTGCTGGATGGGCATCACTCCCGGTGGGCCGACGGCGGCTTCGTTCATGAGCTACAGCCTGGCGCGGCGTTTTTCGAAGAATCGCGACAACTTCGGTAAAGGTGAACTGGAAGGCGTGATCGCTCCGGAAACCGCCGACCACTCCGCCGGCACCAGCGCATTGCTGCCGATGCTGACCCTGGGCATTCCCGGTTCGGCCACCGCAGCGGTGATGCTCGGCGGCTTGATGATCTGGGGTCTGCACCCTGGCCCTACCCTGTTCGTCGAGCAGCACGATTTTGTCTGGGGCCTGATCGCCAGCATGTACCTGGGCAACGTGGTGAGCCTGATCGTGGTGTTGGCCACCGTGCCGTTGTTCGCCTCGATCCTGCGCATTCCGTTCTCGATCATCGCGCCGATCATCATCATGGTCTGTGCCATCGGTGCCTACTCGGTGCACAACTCGTTCGTCGATGTGGTGCTGATGCTCGGCTTCGGCGCCCTGGGTTATCTGTTCAAGAAACTCGGCTACCCGATCGCGCCGCTGGTGCTTGCGGCAGTGCTGGGCGACAAGGCTGAAGATGCGTTCCGCCAATCGATGCTGTTCTCCGACGGACACTTGGGGATCTTCTGGTCCAACCCGTTGGTGGGCTGCCTGACCACGGCGGCGTTGCTGATGCTGTTCTGGCCGTTGATCTCCAAGGCGCTGCAAGTCATGGTCGGTTTGCGCAAGCCTTCTGCGGCCAAGCCAAAATCGGTGCTGTGACACAGGACTGGCACTGCCTGACATTTGTTGTCAGGCTGGCCACCTGTCTTTTTCGCGAGCACGGCCCATGACCCGAATTCCTGATGCCAACGTGATCCACAGCCGCCTGCGTCTGCGCCAGTTGCGGCTGATGCTGGCGTTGCAGGAATTCGGCTCGCTGCGCCGCGCCGCCGACCACATCGGCATGACTCAACCGGCGGCGACCAAAATGCTGCACGAGGCCGAAGATTTGCTCGGCGTCGAACTGTTCGAGCGCCTGCCCCGAGGCATGCGCTCGACGCCCTTCGGCGAGACGGTGATCTATTACGCGCGCATGGTCTTCGCCGAACTCAGCGGCATGCGTGAAGAATTGGTGGCGCTGGAGTCGGGCAATCTCGGACGGGTTGCGGTCGGGGCGATTCCGGCGCTGGCCTCGGGGTTGCTGACGCGGACTATCGCGACCTTGAAGCAAAGCCATCCACGGTTATCAATGAGCATTCAGGTCGACACCAGCGACGTGCTCGTGCAAGCGCTGCTACAGGATCAACTGGACATCGTGCTGGGGCGAATTCCCGCCGGAGCGCGGGCCGAAGAATTGCTCTTCGACAGTCTCGGCGAAGAAGCCTTGTGCGTGATTGCCGGCGCGCAGAACCCGCTGGCGAAAGAGAAAAACCTCAGCTGGGCAGAATTGCAAAACATGACCTGGGTGCTGCAACAGCAACCGAGTCCGATGCGCGCGATCATCAATCAGGTGTTCCACAACGCCCGGGTCGACATCCCCAGCAGCATCGTCGAAACCACCTCGATCATGACCTTGCTGTCATTGATCCAGCAGACCGACATGCTCGGCGTAACGCCGGTGTCGGTGGTCGAGGACTATCCCGGTCGAGACCTGCTGGCGGTGCTGCCGATCAAGTTTGAAGCGCGATTGCCACCGTTCGGTCTGATTACCCGACGCCACCGTATTCAGTCCTCGGCGATGCAGGCGTTCATGAATTCGGTGCGGGCCGAGCATGCGTTGAGCAAATGAAAAAGGCCCGGAGACAGGCTCCGGGCCTTTTGCGGTTTACACTGTTTTACGGAAGACGAATGCCAGACCGACGATGATCAGCAGCATGCCCAAGACGCTGAGAGCGGCGAGACGATTACCGAAAATCAGGTAGTCCATCACCGCCGTCACCGCCGGCACCAGATAAAACAGGCTGGTGACATTCACCAGATTGCCCCGCGCGATCAGCCGATACAGCAACAGCGTCGCCAGCACCGAGACCACCAGCCCCATCCACAACACCGGCACGATGAAACCCGCGCTGTGCTCGAAATAAAACGGCTGGAACGGCACGAAGATCCCACACAACAACAGTCCGGCCAGATACTGCACCGGCAGCGTGCCGAGAGGATTGTCGGTGATGCGCTTCTGCATGATTGAACCAAGGGTCATGCTCGCCAGCGCCAGCAAACCGAACAGCATCCCCGCCCACGACATCCCGGCCAGACCGATCCCCTGATACACCACCATGATCAGACCGGCCAACCCTAGTGCCAGCCCGAACATCCGGCTGGCCGAGCGCTGCCGCTCCATCAACACCACCGTGAGAATCGGTTGCACGCCCATGATGGTCGCCATCACCCCCGGGGTGACTTTGGTGTTGAGGGCCAGCAGATAGAAAATCTGATACGCCCCCAACAACACCACACCCGTGGCAATCGCAAACAGCATCGGCCTGCCGCCCTTGGGCAACTTCAGCTTGAGCAACGGAATCAGCAGCACCAACCCGCACAGGGCAATGGCAAAGCGAATCAGCAGAAAGGCAAACGGTGACGCGTGGGCCAAGCCCCATTTGGAGAAAATCGCCCCACTGCTCCACAGTAGAACGAACAGGCTCGTGGACGTCGCCGCGAGCGCAGACTTTTTCGAAAGGACAAACATGAATACCACCTGTAGTCAGGCAAATAGCCAACTCAGCCGAAGCTGAAATTCAGTAGGTTTTTCCGGCGGGCACAGGGGTCAGCAGAAACTGCCGATCAGCCCGAAACGCCAACGCCCGGCGGTGATACGACTGCGCACACCGGCGTGCTACTGACAGGTGGGGGGTAATGACTGATCTGCCCGGGCTGCTGATTCCCGCACGGCACGACGCCAGCGCTGACCGCTGAATCGACTACCGCGTTGATGAGGGATGCAGGCATTTGGGCTGATCTTTTTTGAAGGATTTTGAACGTGAGTCGTCTGGCTCACGAGCGCCGACTATAACCAGCGTGGGACATGGATTGCAACGACTTGGGCAAAGGGCCGGTAGCGACAGGCTGAAGGGCGGTGGATAGGCTGATCGGCAAGAGCAATGCCCAACGACGGAGACATGGAATGCAAGAGATCACATGCCAAGGGAACGGACGTATTTGCGGTATCAGTTATACAGGTCGCAAGCCAGGAAACTGGCGAGTACTACGTTTGCAAGACTAAAAGATGATTTGGCGCAGAAAGGCATCGCAGATGTCGATCATTCCAGAGTTCGTTTCGAAGCAATCGATGCACGGGCGTTGAGCGCCTATGAAAAGTGGCTTGATCCTCATTTCTCCTGGCAGGAAGTTGTCAGGTGGAAGACCAGAGAGCCATTGGGCTTCGATTTGGCCATCTGGTTTGATCAGGAACTGTGCGGACTCTGCTTTGCGAACCCTGATCAGAGTCGATTGAGAGTGAAGATTGTGCGTCTGGAGGGCAAGGCAGGAAACGATCACCCGCTCAAGAGCCGCGTCGCGACGTTTGCATTGACCGCCGTTACTCACTTCGCGCGAATCATAGGCAGCAAACAAATTGAAATTCAGGAGCCTCTACCGGGGGTCATCTCTCTTTACCAGCAACTGGGCTTTGAGTTCGATTCAGAGGGTCGGCTTGTGAAGCTTATTGACTAAGACTAGTATCGGGCAACTGCTCATTTAATGATCAACGCCGGAGACACCATGAAAGCTGTCGTTGAAAACAAGGCCTCAGACGCCAAATCAACAAAGGCCAATAGAAAGCGGTCTTCTGGAGAGTTGTCTGAAAAGGAGTTGCAGCGAATCAGGGAGGCATTGGCAAATCCAGCCGTTGAGGAGCCAGGTGGTATTCTCGCGGGCGCCTCTTTCGCATTCCCATCATGAAAAAACCGCTCACAAGGAGCGGTTTTTCATTTCTGGTTAGACCTCAACCAAACAGCCAATACCCGAGCAACGTCAAGACCACCACCGCCAACACCGGCCGCAGCACACGGTAGGCTTTCGGATGACGGCGTTTCCACTGTTTGACCACACCGCTGAACTTGTCACTGAAGTTCTTGCTCCAGGCGTAGGCCTGGTTGATCCCGCCGACGCGTTCATCGTCAAGATTCTGTGGCGCAGTCGCGCGACCGAGCCAGCCACTGATGAAACGGTTGATGCGGGTCATCAAAGGGTTGCTCAGCGGACGTTCGATGTCGCAGAACAGGATGACACGGGTCTTGTCGGTTTCGTTCTTGACCCAATGCACATAGGTCTCGTCGAACATCACGTCTTCACCGTCGCGCCAGGCGTAGACCTGACCATCGACGAAGATCCGGCAGTCGTCGGAGTTCGGTGTCGACAGACCGAGGTGATAGCGCAGGGAACCGGCAAACGGATCGCGGTGCGGATTGAGGTGGCTGCCGCCCGGCAGCAGCGCGAACATCGCGCCTTTGACATTCGGAATGGCACTGACCAGCGCCACGGTTTTCGGGCACAGGGTTTCGGCCGACGGTAGCGGTTTGTCGTACCACTTGAGATAGAAACGCTTCCAGCCCTTCTTGAAGAAGGAACCGAAACCCGCGTCGTTGTTCTTCTCGGCGGCGCGGATGTAACCCTCGTCGAACAGGTGCATGGCTTCGTCGCGGATGGTTTCCCAGTTATCGCGCAGCACATCCAGCTCCGGGAATTTGCTGCGATCCAGGTACGGCTTGGACGGTACAGCGGAGAACAGGTACATCAAGGCGTTGTAGGGGGCGAACAGCGCCGAGTGGTTGACGAACTGACGCAATACCGGCAAACGCGCCTTGCCGCGCAAATGCACATAGAGCGTGCTGCCCAGAAACAGCAGCAACACCGAAGCCTTGGCGGCAAACGAAAAGGTCATCAACAACTCCTTGGAATAAAGACAACGCTGCGCAACGCCCTTTACCCGGCATGGCAGCCGGCCATGATAAACACTCCTGGCCCGGGGCAAAACCCGTTCAACCCAAGATTCAGTGTTAAGAATTGCGCAACAAAGCATTTATTAACATAAGCATCCTAAACTTGGGCTGACCTGAATCAACTCGATTACTGCTGGTTCTCCTGCTCGGTGAAGAGATCGCTGAACAGCATGCTCGACAGATAACGCTCACCGGAGTCCGGCAGAATCACCACGATGGTCTTGCCCTGCATCTCAGGCGTTTCGGCCAAACGCACCGCGACTGCCATTGCCGCCCCGCAGGAAATGCCGCACAAGATGCCTTCTTCCTGCATCAGGCGCAGGGCCATGGCTTTAGACTCCTCGTCGGTCACTTGCTCTACCCGGTCGACCATCGACATATCAAGGTTTTTCGGCACGAAACCTGCGCCGATGCCCTGAATCTTGTGCGGGCTCGGTTTGATCTCTTCGCCGGCCCGTGCCTGGGTAATCACTGGCGACGAGGCCGGCTCCACGGCCACCGAAAGAATCGGTTTACCCTGGGTATTCTTGATATACCGCGAAACGCCAGTGATGGTTCCGCCGGTGCCGACCCCTGCGACCAACACATCCACGGCGCCATCGGTGTCATTCCAGATTTCCGGGCCGGTGGTTTTTTCGTGAATGGCCGGGTTGGCCGGGTTATCGAACTGCGCCGGCATGAAGTATTTGTCCGCATCGCTGGCAACAATCTCGGCGGCCTTCTCGATCGCGCCTTTCATGCCCTTGGCCGGCTCGGTCAGCACCAGTTCGGCGCCCAGTGCCTTGAGCACTTTACGGCGTTCGATACTCATCGACGCGGGCATGGTCAGCATCAATTTGTAGCCACGAGCGGCCGCCACGAAGGCCAGGCCGATGCCGGTATTGCCCGAAGTCGGCTCGACGATGGTCATGCCCGGCTTGAGTTTGCCGCTGCTTTCGGCGTCCCAGATCATGTTGGCGCCGATACGGCACTTGACCGAATAACCGGGGTTGCGCCCTTCGATCTTGGCCAGAATGGTCACGCCACGCGGCGCGATGCGGTTGATCTGCACCAGCGGCGTGTTGCCGATGGAATGGGCGTTGTCAGCAAAAATACGGCTCATGGCTGGGTCCTTATGCAGCATTGAATTCAGCGCCCAAGGTATGCCTGTTGCCCATCACAGTCCAGTCGAGTCGAACGTCTGCGGCGGCAGGCAGTCAACCGGTTACATCGTTCGGGAATTGTCGCCATGAAGCGTCGTTACAGCTGGCCGTTAGGGATCTTCGCGGGGATTGTCGTGCTGTTGATTGCACTGCACATCGCCCTGCCGTACATGGTGCGCGACTATCTGAACGGCAAACTGGCGAACATGGGTGATTACCGTGGACAGATCACCGATGTCGACCTGGCGTGGTGGCGCGGTGCTTACAAGATCAACGGCCTGAAAATCGTCAAGGTCGACGGCAAAGTGCCTGTGCCTTTCGTCAATGCGCCGCTGATTGATCTGTCTGTGAGCTGGCATTCGCTCTGGTACGACCATGCCGTGGTGGCGGAGGTGCAGTTCATCAACCCCGAAGTGAACTTCGTCGATGGTGGCAATAAACAGAACTCCCAGACAGGTAAAGGCACCAACTGGCGTGAGCAATTGGGCAAATTGCTACCGATCACCCTCGACGAAGTACAGATTCACGACGGCAAAATAAGCTTTCGCAACTTCAATTCCAAACCACCCGTAAACATGAACGCCACTAACGTCGACGCGAGCATTTACAACCTGACCAACGTTGTCGACAAGGAAGGCAAACGCGACGCTCGCTTCGAAGGCAAGGCCCTGCTGCTCGGCCACGCACCGCTGGAAACCAGTGCCACATTCGATCCGCTGAGTAACTTCGAAGACTTCCAGTTCCGCCTCCGCGCCCGCGATATCGAACTCAAGCGCATGAACGACTTTGCCTCGGCCTACGGCAAGTTCGACTTCAACGCCGGCCACGGCGATGTAGTGATCGAAGCCCAAGCGAAAAAAGCCCAGGTCAGCGGCTACATCAAGCCGCTGCTGCGCGATGTCGAAGTATTCAACTGGCAGCAAGACGTGGAAAACCAGAACAAGAGCATCTTCCGCTCTGTCTGGGAAGCACTGGTGGGCGGCACGGAAACCGTGCTGAAGAATCAGGCCAAAAACCAGTTCGCCACCAAAGTCGAGCTCAGCGGCAACGTGCATCAGCAAAATATCAGCGCGTTCGAAGCGTTTTTGCAGATTTTGCGCAATGGATTCGTACAGGCATTCAATGCGCGGTATGAGCGGCCGAAGCCGGATGCGGGTTAGGGTTCATTTCTGGAAAAGCGTCCAGATATTGAGTATCGGCGCCAATCTGAATATCCGGGGCGGGCCATTCAACAGTCCAACCTTTATCGCCCAAGATGGCAGTCGCAAAGACTTGGGGATCAAGCAAGGCCTGCAACTGTTTATACGTTTGAATATCTCGACTCAAATCGAGTGTCAGCGCTCGACCATCAACAAAGCAGAGTGCAAGCCGGCTATCAGAGAGCGCAGTAACTGCCGCCAAGCGTGGTCGTTTCATGGATAGCATCAATTCAGCGCCTCCGGGCAGATGGGGACTGCTTCGCAGCCCAGCGGGAGCAAGCTCCCTCGCCACAGATTCAGTGGACATCCTGAAGGCTATCGCCAAATCGGCGATGCCTGAATGCTGTCCAAGCGCCGAGACTGAGTCAACATGTGACGCTCCATTCAGAGACTGAATAAGCCGTCTGCGTTCACAGTCGACCGGGCCGCGCGTTATAGTCGGGGCATCCGATTATTTCGCCCCCGCCCTGCCCGTTCAGGTCGGCGTTACCGTTCGAGGATTAGCAGATGAAGTTCGAAGGCACCCAGGCCTACGTTGCCACCGATGACCTGAAGCTGGCGGTCAACGCCGCCATCACTCTGGAGCGACCGCTGCTGGTCAAGGGCGAACCGGGCACCGGCAAGACCATGCTCGCCGAGCAACTGGCCGAATCGTTCAACGCCAAGTTGATCACCTGGCACATCAAGTCCACCACCAAGGCGCATCAGGGTCTGTATGAGTACGACGCTGTCAGCCGTCTGCGTGACTCGCAACTGGGTACGGAAAAGGTTCACGACGTTCGCAACTACCTTAAAAAGGGCAAACTCTGGGAGGCTTTCGAGTCCGAAGAGCGGGTCATTCTGCTGATCGACGAAATCGACAAGGCCGACATCGAGTTCCCTAATGACCTGCTGCAAGAACTCGACAAGATGGAGTTCTACGTTTACGAAATCGACGAGACCATCAAGGCCAAGAAGCGTCCGATCATCATCATTACCTCCAACAACGAGAAAGAGCTGCCGGACGCCTTCCTGCGCCGCTGCTTCTTCCACTACATCGCCTTCCCAGACCGCAACACTCTGCAAAAAATCGTCGATGTTCACTATCCGGACATCAAGAAAGATCTGGTCAGCGAAGCGCTGGACGTGTTCTTCGACGTACGCAAAGTACCTGGTTTGAAAAAGAAGCCGTCGACCTCGGAACTGGTCGATTGGCTGAAGCTGCTGATGGCCGACAACATTGGCGAAGCGGTGCTACGCGAACGCGATCCGACCAAAGCGATTCCGCCGCTGGCCGGTGCGTTGGTGAAGAACGAACAGGACGTGCAATTGCTTGAGCGCCTGGCGTTCATGAGCCGTCGCGGCACCCGCTAAGAGGCTGATGCCATGTTGCTCAACCTGTTCAATGAAATGCGTGCAGCCAAGGTACCCGTGTCCGTGCGCGAACTGCTTGACCTGATCAACGCGCTGAAACAGCGGGTGACCTTCGCCGACATGGACGAGTTCTACTACTTGTCGCGGGCGATTCTGGTGAAGGACGAACGGCATTTCGACAAGTTTGACCGTGCGTTCGGCGCGTACTTCAATGGTCTGGAAAAACTCGACGATCATCTTCAGGCGCTGATTCCCGAAGACTGGCTGCGCAAGGAGTTCGAACGCTCGTTGAGCGACGAAGAACGCGCGCAGATCCAGTCCCTCGGCGGTCTGGACAAGCTGATCGAAGAGTTCAAGAAGCGTCTGGAAGAACAGAAGGAACGCCACGCCGGCGGCAATAAATGGATCGGCACCGGCGGCACCAGTCCGTTCGGTTCCGGCGGCTTCAACCCGGAAGGCATTCGGGTCGGCGATGCCGGCAAGCGTCAGGGTAAAGCGGTAAAAGTCTGGGATCAGCGCGAGTACAAGAACCTCGACGATTCCGTCGAACTGGGCACGCGGAACATCAAGGTTGCCCTGCGTCGTTTGCGTAAATTCGCCCGTCAGGGCGCCGCGGAAGAGCTGGATATCGACGGCACCATCGACCACACCGCCAAAGATGCCGGACTGCTGAACATCCAGATGCGCCCGGAACGGCGCAACACGGTGAAGCTGTTGTTGCTGTTCGACATCGGCGGCTCGATGGATGCGCATGTGAAGATCTGCGAAGAATTGTTCTCGGCCTGCAAGACCGAGTTCAAGCATCTGGAGTACTTCTACTTCCACAACTTCATTTATGAATCGGTGTGGAAGAACAACATGCGCCGCACCTCCGAGCGCTTCTCCACTCAGGATCTGCTGCACAAGTACGGCGCCGACTACAAAGTGATCTTTATCGGCGACGCCGCCATGGCGCCTTATGAAATCACCCAGGCCGGCGGCAGCGTCGAACACTGGAACGAAGAGCCGGGTTATCTGTGGATGCAACGCTTCATGGAGAAATACAAAAAGCTCATCTGGATCAATCCGTACCCGAAAGATACGTGGGGCTATACCTCGTCGACCAACATCGTGCGGGACTTGATCGAAGATCAGATGTATCCACTGACGTTGCGTGGCTTGGAAGAAGGCATGCGGTTTTTGTCGAAGTAACAATATTCGACGCCCTGAAAGGCGACAGCCTCAACACTGTCGCCTTTTATTGCATCAAGCCAGGACTCTTTTACCAGTTCAACGCGATATAGGCTTTGCAAAGCCTGTTCATAAAACCGGTGTCCTGTACCTCTGGGTGTGCAGAACCTGGATTTTCCTTGCTTCGCCTTTTTTTGCCCTGCGTAATTGCTTCGGCCCCGCGTAGCTCCAGCTCCGCCCTACTCGCCCTTTCAACGTCTGTTTCAGGACTTAGGGTTACCTCGTTTTTAACTTGGCCATCTTCTGTCAAAAAACGGAACCTCACCTTTGTTGCGACACCCTCCGTGGTGTGCTCCTCGGCAATAAGCTCCATGGATTTGCCGTTCTGATTGCCGCGATGGTTCCAGTCAAACATACGCTTCACATCGACTTTGGCACTGGACATGAATCGTTCGATCCGACCAACGAGCTCTTCGCCGTTGTCTGTGCTCAGCTTCTGCACACTTCCAAAGCGATCTATTTTTGCCTCATAAACAGCGTCAACTTCGGCAGATTCATAAAATCCGATAATACGGTTTTCGACACTGATTCCACCTTCGACGCCCTCCTGAGCAACGACTTTCATATAACGCATCTGTAACTTCCTTGTGTGAGATGAGGACCAATAGTTCCACACGCTCCAGGGAAGTGATGTAGGGCAATGTACTTAAACGCAAGGAAGTATCTCGAGCTTCAGTCCGAAACAATCAAAGTCATAAGTAGGATTTCAGATAGTTGATGTGTTTTCTCCAGCCAGCCTCTTGCATTACTGGAGTGAATTGCACCTTTGCACCCGGCAGATACTGCGCCAGGCTGGCCAACGCCAACGGCGTTAACGCCCCCAACCGTGGATACCCACCAATCGTTTGCCGATCATTGAGCAACACAATCGGCTGCCCGTCCGGTGGCACCTGTACCGCGCCGAGCGGAATACCCTCGGAAATCATCGGCTGCCCCTGGTATTGCAAAGGCTTGCCCAGCAAGCGAATGCCCATGCGATCAGCTCGACTGTCCAGCGTCCAGGCGCTGTTGAACACATCAAACAGACTCTGCCCGCTGAACTGGCCAATCTGCGCCCCGAGCACCAGATCCAGCGGCGCATTCAGTCGAAGATTCGGGCGATGCTCCATTGGCACTTCCCGAACCAGAAAGGTTTCACCCTGATAGCTCAACGTCGCGCCTTTGGCCAACGGCAGGCCCATGCCATAGAGCCCTCCGAGTTCCTCGCGCACGACGGTTGCGCTGCTGCCCAGAACCTTCGGTGCGACAAAACCACCGGGCGCTGCCAGATAAGCACGGGCGCCAAGCAGTGGTTGAGTGAATTTCAACGTCTGCCCTTTGAGCAATTTGAAACTGCGCCACGGCGCCAATGGCTGGTCATCAATGTGCGCGCCGAGATCTGCCCCGCCCAGCGCCAGCAGGCAATCTTCTTCGGCCACCACAGCAAAGCCGCCGAGGGTAATTTCGATCACCGGCAGATCCAGACCGTTGCCCAGTAGCCAATTGGCCCAGCTCATCGAACGCCAGTCCGCCGCGCCGCCCTGGGTCACGCCCAGATGCCGCACGCCAAACCGCCCGGCGTCCTGCAACAGGCACAGCGGCGTACTCGCTTCAATCGTCAGTCGGCTCATGCCAGCGCCTCCAGCGGTGTGTCGTCGCCACCCAGATGAATGAACTCGGCGTGGCTCACCGCTTCGAAGCGCACAGTGTCGCCAGGTTGCATCAGGCTGTAGCCGTCGCGATGGCGATCAAACAGTTTCGCCGGGGTGCGCCCGATCAGGTTCCAGCCGCCCGGGGAGACCACGGGATACGCGGCGGTTTGCCGTTCGGCAATGCCGACGCTGCCGGCGGCGACTTTCTTGCGCGGGGTGTTCAGGCGTGGCGCGGCCAAGACTTCTTCGACCAGTCCCATGAAGGCAAAACCCGGGGCAAAACCGAGGGCGAATACCTGATACTCGCGGGCACTGTGACGGCGGATGACCTCTTCTACCGCCAATCCACTGCGTTGGGCCAACAGGCTCAATTCGGGGCCAACGCTCAGGTCGTACCAGACCGGCAGCACATGGCATTGACCGCCAGCCTGCGCATTTGGCGAAAGATCAATCAACGCCTCAGCGATCAATTCCCGGGCCTGATTCGGGCTCAAAACGGTCAAGTCGTAATGCACCATCAACGTTGTATAGGACGGCACCAGATCAATCAGTTGCGCGCCGAACACCGCGCGTAACCGCTCACTGGCAGCGAGCATCCACGGCATGTTGGCCTCGGCGATTTCGTCGAACAGACGCAGCATCAGACAGTCCAGCGCCACGACTTCAATCCGTGGATTCATGACGCGCGCTGCTGATCGAGGGCCTCACGGATGCGCTGCACAGCGGCTACCGAGCTGGCATTGTCGCCGTGGACGCAAAGGGTGTTGGCTTGCAGGTGCAAGGCGCTGCCATCGCTGGCGATGAGGCTGTCGCCACGGGCAATGGTCAGCGCTTGCTCGATGATTTTTTCCGGCTCGTGATGCACCGCGCCCGGCAGTTGCCGCGAGACCAGGCGGCCGGCGCTGTCGTAGGCACGGTCGGCGAAGGCTTCAAACCACAGGGTTATACCGTACTCGTCCCCTAGTTGCTGCGCCGCCGAGTTGTCGCGGGTGGCCATCAACATCAACGGCAACGTACGGTCGTAAACAGCCACTGCCTGAATCACTGCGCGCAACTGCGCCGGGGTGGCCATCATGTCGTTGTACATCGCGCCGTGGGGTTTGACGTAGCTGACTCTTGCACCTTGAGCGCGACAGATGCCATCGAGGGCGCCGATCTGGTAATGCAAGATGTCTTGCAGCTCTTGTGCGGAATACGCCATTGAGCGCCGGCCGAATCCGACAAGATCCTGATAGGCCGGGTGCGCGCCGATCTGCACGCCGTGGCTCAGGGCCAGACTGACGGTTTTGCGCATGATGCCCGGGTCGCCGGCGTGGAAGCCGCAGGCCACGTTGGCGCAATCGATGAAGGGCATGACCTCGGCATCCAGACCCATGGTCCAACTGCCGAAACTCTCGCCAATGTCGCAATTCAATAACAGGCGGCTCACGGTAAACACTCCTGTAGCTTTTTATCTTTCTATCCGTAGGACATCGCCCCTTGGGCAATGCCTCCGCAGGTTATCAGTTACTGCGCGTCGAGTTGCTTGCCACGGGTTTCCGGCAGGCTCAACGCCGCGATAATCACCACGCCGTAAGACACCGCAGCAAATGCACCAATGCCCACGCTCAACGGTACTTTCTGGCTGAGCAGGCCGATCAACAGCGGAAACAGCGCCGCCAGCGCCCGACCGATGTTGTAGCAGAAGCCTTGGCCGGAGCCGCGAATCCGCGTTGGGAACAACTCGGTGAGAAACGCGCCCATACCGCTGAAAATCCCCGAGGCGAAGAAGCCTAACGGAAAGCCCAGCCAGAGCATCACGCCATTACTGACCGGCAATTGGGTGTAGAGCAGAACGATGGTGAACGAGCCGACCGCGAACAGGATGAAGTTCTTTTTGCGGCCCAACAGGTCGGTGAGATAGGCACTGATCACGTAACCGACATAGGAACCGACAATCACCATCGCCAGGTAACCGCCGGTGCCGAGCACGCTCAAGCCCCGTTCGTTTTTCAGGAAGGTCGGCAGCCACGAGGTGATCGCGTAGTAGCCGCCGAGCGCGCCGGTGGTCAGCAGCGAGGCGCGAAAAGTGGTGAAGAGCATGCCGGGCGCGAAAATCTCATAGAACTTCGCCGCATTTTCCGGGGTTTGCGCAGCCTTGGCTTCGCGATAGATCTCCGGGTCTTTCACCAGTCGACGCACGAAGATCACAAAAATCGCCGGCACGATGCCGAGGATGAACAGCGCTCGCCAGGCGTCTTCCGGCGGCATGATCGAGAACAGCAGCGCATACAGAATCGCCGTCAGCCCCCAGCCCAGAGCCCAACCGGATTGCACCATGCCGACCGCTTTGCCGCGATCCTTCGCCCGGATCACTTCGCCGATCAGCACTGCGCCGGCAGTCCATTCGCCACCGAAACCGAAGCCCATCAGGGTGCGGGCGATCAACAACTGCTCGTAGTTTTGCGCGAAACCGCAGAGGAAGGTGAAGAAGGCGAACCACAACACCGTCAGTTGCAAAGTGCGCACACGGCCGATGCGATCGGAGAGTATTCCGGCGACCCAACCGCCAATGGCCGAGGCGATCAGCGTGCTGGTGTGAATCAGCCCGGCTTCGCCCGTGGTGATGCCCCACATCGCAATCAGGGTCGGCACCACAAAACTGAGCATCTGCGTGTCCATGCCGTCCAGACCGTAGCCGATCTTGCAGCTCCAGAACGTGCGACGCTCCTGCTTGTTGATGTTGCGATACCAGTCGAACGGTCCGGGGCGGGCCGTGGTCTTGGCGAGGTCGAGGGTGTCGGGCGCACTCATGGCAAGTCTCCGCAGGCTTTTATTGGTCTTGTTCGTAGTCCCGACGACGCCTATCGTGGGAACCGGATGCGCCGATTTTTGGGCGCCCCGCCCTGCTGCGTCCAACGAATAAAAACCCGCCTTAGGCATAAGAAAAATTTGTCACCCGAGCCTTGCCCATGAACCTGAAGTTTCTCGAGACCTTTGTCTGGGTCGCCCGGCTGAAGAGTTTTCGCCTGACCGCCGACAAGCTGTTCACCACCCAGGCGTCAATCTCCAGCCGTATTGCGGTGCTTGAAGGCGAGCTTGGGGTGAAGCTGTTTCTGCGTGATTCACGCGGTGTCAGCCTGACACCAGAAGGCTTGAAAGTGCTGGACTATGCCGAGCAGATGCTCGACACCATGAGCGCGCTCAAGCAATCGATCGAGACCCGTTCAAGCAAGGTGGGCCGGGTGCGTATCGGGGTCATGGACACGGTGATTCACACCTGGCTCAGCCCGTTGGTGGCGCAAATGACCGACCTGTATCCGCGGGTTGAAATAGAGCTGGTGGCGGATACCTCGCTGAACCTCTGCGATCAGCTGCAAAAAGGCTTTCTCGATCTGATTTTGCAAACCGATCTGGTGCGCCATGAAAGCGTGCGCAGCCTGGAACTGGCCAGCCATCCACTGGGCTGGATCGTCGCCAGCAACTCGATCTACAACCGCGACTACGCCGACCTCGCCGAACTGGCGCAGGAACGCATCGTCACCTACTCGAAAAACTCCCGGCCGCACCAGGACCTATTGGCCCTGATGCAGGCCAACGGCGTGTTGGCGCCGCGTTTGAATTGCGTGAATTCAGTGTCGGCGATTACCCGGTTATTGCGTGATGGATTTGGCATTGGTGTGCTGCCGCCAGTGCTGGTGGCCGAGGAACTGGCGCGGGGTGAACTGACCCTGCTCGCCATTGATCAGCGGCCACCGAATCTGCAAGTGGTGGTGTCGTGGCGGGTGGGTGTGGAGTGGGTCGAGGAGATTGTGACGTTGTGTCAGCAGGTGCTGGAGGGGTATGCGGGCAAGGTGGGCATGGATTACATCACCCTCACTGACTGACGCCGGATGGCGAGGGGATTTATCCCCGATGGGCTGCGCAGCCGCCCCGGAACCTGCAGAACCAGGTTTATCTGACACACCATTGGGGGCCGCTTCGCGCCCCATCGGGGATAAATCCCCTCGCCACAGGTGATCGCGTGGCCTTACAAGCCGCGGACGTCGCGGTCTTCGATCGGCCGGCTCTGGCGCAACCGCTTGCCGCCCAGCACTACCCAGTCGATCAGACGGAACAGGCACTCGATGCCGAACGACAGCAACAGTGCGCCGCTCATGCCCCAGATCATCGCTTCCGGAGTCAGCAGGATCTGATAGCTGTAGCCGTTCCAGGTTTCCTTGCGGATGTCCGGGTCGGCGGCCAGCACCACTTGCAGGAAGCGGATGTACCACGGCCCCTGCATGGCCTGGAACTGTTTATCCAGGGCCAACTGACGATTGAGCATCGTGCTCAGGCTATCGGCATCGCTGCGAAACACCGGGTCTTCACTGGCGCGATAATGCGCGACCAAGGCCTGCATATCGCCCTTGAAAAACTGCTCGGCGGTGCCCTGGAAACCACGCAGACCCGTCTGCGCCTCGATCAGATGCGCCTCGACGCGTTTCGCGTAATCATTGATGAACCCCGGCACCTGGACACCGATCAACAGGCCCGCCGCAAACAACACCAGCCGTAGATAACTGAGCAACATGGGGTGCAATCCTTATTCGGTCTTGCCCTGACTGACGCATTCGCCGCGTCGCCACAGGCTCCATTGGCCCGGTTCGTAGCGGGTCCAGGTTTCGTTTTCGGTCAACGGTTCGGTGGCAATCACTGTCACCACGTCGTTGGGCGTGGTTTCGGCCTGGAAATCGACGATCACATCGACATCCTTGAGCCGCGCCGGGCCGAACGGTGCGCGCCGGGTGATCTGCGCCAGTTTGGTCGAGCAATAGCAGAACAGCCAGTCACCATCGCTTAGAAGGCAGTTGAACACGCCTTTGCTGCGGTATTCGGCGCACGCGTCGACCAGATCCGGCAGCAGCGCTTCTATATCGACCGGTTCCGGAAAGGCTGCACGTACGCGGTTGAGCAAATCGCAGAACGCCGCTTCGCTGTCAGTATCGCCGACCGGGCGGTAGAAACTTTTGATCGGCGTGAAGTCGGCGAGTTGACCGTTGTGCGCGAAGCACCAGTTGCGCCCCCACAGTTCGCGCACGAACGGGTGGGTATTGGACAGGCAGACCTTGCCGACGTTGGCCTGGCGGATGTGGCCAATGACCACTTCGCTCTTGATCGGGTAACGCTGCACCAGATTGGCGACTTCCGACTCGCTGCTCGCCGCCGGATCCTGAAACAGCCGCAGGCCACGGCCCTCATAAAAGGCGATGCCCCATCCGTCACGGTGCGGGCCGGTGCGGCCGCCGCGCTGCATCAGCCCGGTGAAGCTGAACACAATATCGGTCGGCACGTTGGCACTCATGCCCAGTAATTCACACATGTGCGGACTCTCGGGATTACAGACGCGGCTCGACCCGCATGCGCTGCGGATTGTTCGGCACTGGCGGGCGGCCATAACGGTCATCACCAGCACCACCGAACGGCTGATCATCGTCGCGTTCATCGGCGCGGGCCGCGGCTTTGGCAGCCTCGGCCTGTTCACGGCGAGCCTTGGAGGCACGTTCGATCGGGAAACGGATCAGCACGTAAATCAGGTAGATGCCAAAGGCGATCATGCCGTACATGAACAGATCGGAGACCGCGCGCCAGGCGTTGTTGCCGACCTTGAACGCCAGATCCAGTGCGGTGATGGCAATGGCCGGAGCGACTTTTTCCTTCACTGGGTCAACGATGGTCGGACTGAACAGCAACACCACCATCAACACGCGCAGCGGCTCGCGCAGCCAGCGCCACATCCAGGTGGTCATGCGCATCCATACCAACAGGCAGCCTACAGCGGCAAAGGCGTAGAGGCCCCAGGCGATCAGATAGTCGTTCTCGGTCATGGTGTCCATGGCAAGGCAGGCAAAGAGGCGCTTATAGTAACGACTTTTCGCCCGCCAGGCTTGTCCCAATCTGTGGGAGCCAGCCTGCTGGCGATGAGGCCGGCACATTCGACATTCAATTTGTCTGACCGTCCGCCATCGCCAGCAGGCTGGCTCCCACAGGATCTGCAGCGACATCGAGAACCGCGAAAACCTTATTCAAAACATTGTCCGAGAGCCTTTCATGCCCGAATCCGCCAACGTCATCAGTGCCCCGATTGCCCACAAGGCGGCCGGCGCCGACCCGTATGCCTGGCTGCAAGAGCGCGACACCGATGCGGTGCTCGACTACCTCAAAGCCGAAAACGCTTACCAGCAAGCGTACACCGCCGATCAAGCCGAGTTGCGCGAAACCCTCTTTGAAGAGATCAAGGGCCGCATCCTCGAAACCGACCTGTCGCTGCCCTCGCCGTGGGGGCCGTACCTGTACTACACGCGCACCACGGCGGGCGACGAATATGCCCGGCATTACCGCTGCCCGCGTCCGGCGGACGACAGCCTGACCCTCGACGAAAGCCGCGAACAACTGCTGCTCGACCCGAATGTGCTGGCCAATGGCGGCTTCTTCTCGCTGGGCGCCTTCAGCATCAGCCCCGATCACCAGCGCCTGGCCTACAGCGTCGATGCCTCGGGCGATGAGATTTACACGCTGTTCGTCAAGGAGCTGTCCAACGACAAGGTCAGCGAACTGGAATTCGAGGACTGCGACGGCAGCATGACCTGGGCCAACGACAGCCTGACCCTGTTCTTCGGCGTGCTCGACGACACCCACCGCCCGCACAAATTGTTCCGTTATCGCCTAGACGGCACGGCTGCCGAAGAAGTCTTCCACGAGCCGGATGGGCGTTTCTTCCTGCATTGCTACCGCTCCAGCTCGGAACAGCAATTGCTGCTGTCGCTGGGCAGCAAGACCACCAGCGAAGTCTGGGCACTGGACGCCAACCAGCCGCATCTGCCCTTCACCTGCCTGGCGGCGCGCAGAGAAGATCACGAATACGATGTCGATCACGGCTTGCTTGATGGCGCGTGGACGTGGTTCATCCGCACCAATCGCGACGGTATCAACTACGCCCTGTATCAGGTGCCGGACACTGGCGTCGCGCCGACTGAGGCCGATTGGCAGAACCTGATCCCTCACAGCGACACCGTGATGCTCGATGGCGTGAGCCTCAACACCGAGGCCATGACCCTGAGCCTGCGCGAAGGTGGCCTGCCGATTATTGAAGTTCACCCACACGGTCTGGCGCCTTATCGCGTGCAATTGCCGGACGCGGCCTACAGCCTCTATGTGCAAAACAGCCTTGAGTTTGAAAGCGATCGCATTCGCCTGCGCTACGAGGCACTCAATCGCCCGGCGCAGGTACGCCAGCTGATCCTCGCCAGCGGCGAGCAAACCGTGCTGAAAGAAACCCCGGTGCTCGGCCCGTTCGATGCTGACGCTTACGTCAGTCAGCGCTTGTGGGCGACAGCGCCGGACGGCACGCAGGTGCCCATCAGCCTGGTGATGAAACGCGAAATGGTCGGCAAACCGGTGCCGCTGTACCTGTACGGTTACGGTGCTTACGGTTCGAGCCTCGACCCATGGTTTTCCCATGCACGCCTGAGCTTGCTCGATCGCGGCATGGCCTTCGCCATCGCCCACGTGCGCGGCGGCGGTGAGCTGGGCGAAGCCTGGTATCGCGCCGGCAAACAGGAACACAAGCACAACACCTTCAGCGACTTTATCGCCTGCGCTGAGTTTTTGATCCTCAACGGCATCACCACGGCTGAAAAACTGGCGATCAGCGGCGGCAGCGCCGGTGGTTTGTTGATTGGTGCAGTGCTCAACCAGCGCCCGGATCTGTTTGGCGTGGCGATTGCTGAAGTGCCGTTCGTCGATGTGCTCAACACCATGCTCGACCCGGAACTGCCGCTGACCATCACCGAATACGACGAGTGGGGCAACCCTCAGGAGCCGGACGTCTACGAGCGGATCAAGGCCTATGCGCCTTACGAAAACGTAACAGCGCAGGCGTATCCCGCGACGCTGGTGATCGCCGGCTACAACGACAGCCGCGTGCAGTACTGGGAAGCAGCCAAATGGGTTGCGAAGTTGCGGGCGGCGAAAACCGACGACAACGTGCTGCTGCTCAAGACTGAACTGGGCGCCGGGCATGGCGGGATGAGCGGGCGTTATCAGGGATTACGTGACGTAGCGCTCGAATATGCATTTGTGTTCAAGGTTTTGGGCCTGGCCTGAGGAACTCCGTCGGTCACTTGGGTCTTAACTCAAGACCCAAGAGGCCGATACCTACAGTTCCATGTAGGAGCTGCCGAAGGCTGCGATCTTTTGATTTTGATTTTCAGACAGGCAAGATCAAAAGATCGCAGCCTTCGGCAGCTCCTACACTGGAACCGTGTAGCGCCTGGAATCAGTGAACATAAAATAAGACCGCAACGACATGTCAGAACCGACCTTACTGAATAACGAAATCCGCGACTGGCTGATGGACTGCGGCCTGTTCGACCAATTGCAACTGGCCGACTTCGCCGCCGCCTCCGGCTACTTCAGCATCAGCACCGTGGCTGAAGGCGAAGCGATTTTCCGTGAGGGCGATGCCGGCAGCTTCATGTGCATCCTTCACACCGGCCAGGTCGCCGTGCAAAAAACCGGTGCCGACGGCCAAGTTATCACCATGGCCACCCTGCGCAGCGGTCGGGCGTTCGGGGAAATGGCTGTGCTCGACGGTGAACGGCGTTCGGCCACTTGCGTGGCGGCGAGTAATTGCCAATTGCTCAATCTGGGCAAGGACTCGCTGGAAAAAATGCTCAACGACGCGCCAAAAATCGCCGCCAAGATCATCCGCGCCCTCGCCGTGTCCCTGTCAAAACGCTTGCGCATGGCCGACGGCCAACTGGCGGCGCAACAGGTTTAACCGCCGGGGGATTTGATCTTGGTGCCGGTCTGTTCAATACCCGGCACCGGTTGATCCTTGATTGGCGGGCTGGGCATTTCGATCGGCACCAGCGGCGGGCTGCCACTGCCGGCTCCGGACTTGGGGATGTTGATCGGCGTGATCTGCGGATACGGGGTTGGCGTTGCGGTGCCGGGCGAGCCGGGCTGCGGCGCCGGGCTGACCGGAATGGTCTGCTGGGCCTGCACTGCAGTAATCGAGAGCGCGGCCAGGGCAATGACCGTTAGAATGGTGCGCTTCATCAAGGGCTCCGTTGGCCTTAGTCTGTGCTCAGGCTACTCCCAACGCGCCTGCTTGCCTTCCCCCTTGTAGAGATTTCCATGAAACGTTTCGTTCTGCTCGACACCACCCCGATCCCTGAAAGTGGCGGTGCCCTGTGCCTGTTCGAGTATGGCGAGGATTTCGTCATCAAGATCCAGGGCGGCGACGGCGGGCAATTGATGAACACACGCATGCACGGCTCTGAAGATGCCTTGGCCGAGATCCCTTGCCGCAAGGTCGCCGGGCGTCCGGATTCGCGGGTGCTGATCGGCGGGCTGGGCATGGGTTTCACCCTCGCCTCGGCGCTCAAGCATTTGGGTAAAACCGCTGAAGTGGTGGTCGCCGAACTGGTGCCGGGCGTGGTCGAGTGGAACCGTGGCCCGCTCGGTGAAAAGTCCGGCCGGCCGTTGCTCGATCCGCGTACGGTGATCCGTCAGGAAGACGTGGCCAACGTCCTGCAAAGCGAGCCGAACGGTTTCGACGCGATCATGCTCGACGTCGACAACGGCCCCGAAGGCCTGACTCAGAAAGCCAATAGCTGGCTGTACTCCGCCGCCGGTCTGAATGCCTGCGCCAAGGCCCTGCGCCCCAAAGGCGTGCTGGCCGTGTGGTCAGCCAGCGCCGACCGGCAGTTTTCCGACAAATTGAAGAAGGCCGGTTTCAAGGCCGAGGAAGTGCAGGTCTTCGCCCACGGCAACAAAGGCACGCGCCACACCATCTGGATTGCCGAGAAGCTCAAGGGCTGAGCTAAACTGCGAACATAACCGTCTTTAGTCTTCTACAAAGGTGAACCCATGAGTTCGTCCACCCCAACCAATACGTCGAAGCTGGATCGCATCCTTGCCGACAACCAGCGCGACAAGGAAATGGGCTATCGCGACAAGGCCCTGAAGATGTACCCGCACGTCTGTGGCCGCTGCACCCGTGAGTTTTCCGGCAAGCGTCTGAGCGAACTGACCGTGCACCACCGTGACCACAACCACGACAACAATCCGCAGGACGGCTCGAACTGGGAGCTGTTGTGCCTGTACTGCCACGACAACGAACACTCGCGCTACACCGACCAGCAGTACTTCAGCGAAGGCTCGCTGAGCACGCCGAAAATCGCCAAGGCGACGCATAACCCGTTTGCTGCACTGGCCGGCTTGATGAAAAAAGAAGACTGAATATCTTCCTCGCCTGAACCGGCCCCATCGCTGGCAAGCCAGCTCCCACAGTGATTTGGGTTGATCACAATTTTGTGTAAATCCGAAATATCTGTGGGAGCTGGCTTGTCAGCGACGAGGCCAGCCCAGACACCGCAGATCTTGAAACTGCCCGCCCTCTCCCAATCCCCGTATAATCGCGCTCTTTTTCCCGAAGGCTCCCCGCTCGTGGCAGACAAACGTTACAGCTGCATTGGTTTGTACAACCCCAAATCACCAGAGAACGTCGGTTCGGTGATGCGCGCCGCAGGCTGTTACGGCGTGGCGTCGGTGTTCTACACCGGCAAGCGTTATGAACGCGCCGCCGATTTCGTTACCGATACCAAGCGCGTGCACTACGACATCCCGCTGATCGGCATCGACGATCTGAAAAAGATCCTCCCGCTCAATTGTGTACCGGTCGCCGTGGAACTGGTCGAAGGCGCCCGTCCGCTGCCGGAATACACCCACCCGGATCGCGCCCTTTACATTTTCGGCCCGGAAGACGGCTCGCTGGATAAAGAGATCCGCGACTGGTGCGAAGACGTCGTGTACATCCCGACTACCGGTTGCATGAACCTCGCCGCCACGGTCAACGTCGTGCTCTACGACCGCATGGCCAAGGGGCTGAATACTCGCTCCGGACCAAAATTCCGCTGACGCGTCGCACATCCGATGGAACAAGCTGACCGCTCCGGGAGTCAGCTTGTTTATCCATTACTCAATGCCTGGAGAAAGATCATGACCGAGCTCAAACGCGTCGAGCGTATCGAATCCACACCGTTTCAGAGCCGTTCCGAGCAGAACGTCGAAGGCTGGGAGCGCATAGGCTCGCTGGCCGGTGGCGTGATCATGGTCGGCAAGGGCCTGCGCCGTGGCGGGGTGTTCGGTTTGATTCAGGTGGCGATTGGCGGCGTGGCCATGGCTCGCGGGATCACCGGGCACAGTTCGGTGAAAAGCCTGTTTGAGAAAAGCCGTCAGGACATGAATAACGTGCGGGCCAAGATCGAGCGGGCTGGCGAAGAACTGAGCAAGCTCAAGGCCAATGCCGAGGCTGCGACCAGCACCGCCACCGTGACTGGCAATGATTCGGTGAAATCGCCGAAAGCCGGGGTTTGATCCTGAATTTGCGGTGAGGCTTTTGGCCCTATCGCGAGCAGGCTCACCTACACTTGGAATGCGTTCCCCTGTAGGAGTGAGCCTGCTCGCGATAGCGGTGTTACTGCAGTAAAGCAGTATCCAGAACCTTGGAGGACTCGCCCAGAACACTCTCGGCCAGTTGCACAAACGCCTTGGTACTCACCGTCCCCAAATGCATCGCCCCGCGCAACACATCATCCAGCGAACGCTTGTTGCGGGTCTTCAGGCGAATCTCGCGATCCAGCTCCTGCAACACCACCACCGCTTTTGAGATTTGCGCCGGGCTGATCTGCTCGCCGCGCAGCGTTTTGACCTTCTCGCCATCCCTGGCGAGCTTCGCCTGCAAACTCTGATAACGCTCATCACTCATGCCACCCGCCCGGCGCACCAGTTCGATCGCGTAATACTCGGCAAAACCCTCACTGATCCAGTCACTGCGCTGCTCGTCATTGATCCGCCCGAACACCTGCGCCAACTCGCGAACCAGCGCACTGCTGCCGTTTTCGCTGACCAGCGGCAACCGCGTGTTGAGGTAGATCGACTCGTGCGCGCCGAGGCTGCCGCGCCACATCGGGTCGCTGGCACCGACGATCAACAGTTTCGTCGGATGCCGTGGATAGAGCGCCTGCACTTGCGGCCAGACAAACGTCAGCAAGGTCAGCACATCCATCCGGCGCATGCCCTGCCCTTGCGGCGAGGCCACGGTGACTTCGGTTTCGCCCAGGCGAGTGCGACGACTGCCGAGATGCCCTGCGAGCATCCACCCGGTCGGACGGTCGAACAGGCGCGAAGGATTGTCGATGCGGAATTTATTGTTGCCAACGCGTGGCCAAGCGGTTTCGATGCTTTTCCAGCCGTCAGGCAATTCGAATTGCAGGCGCGAGACCAGCTCGGTGCCGTCCTGCTGATCAAGCCTGGCCGGCGGCACCAGTTCGTCGCCGCGCATCAAAGCCCAAGTCGGGGTCATGCGCGTGTCGAAGCTGCCGTTCTTGCGGCCGTGGCTGATGCGCACGCGGTAGGTCAGGCTGGACTGGTTGCTGGCCGGACGCCAGACGCCGCGTGCCTGCTTGCCCGGTGTCAGCAGCCATTGACCGTCGGCCTTGAAGTCGCTGTAGTGACTGCCGTCGCCGAGGTCGAAATCGAGGCTGCGCACCGCTTCGCCTTTGGCCAGGGTCAGGCGCACTTCGGCCTGATCACTCTGCGGTAACAGGCGCACGTGATAATCCAGATCGACTTTCTTCGCCGCCCACACCGGCCCACTCAGCACCAGCAGCCCGGCGATCACCCCTCGCCGCAGTCCCACAGCCATACACACTCCTTGTTGAAACTGGAATCGGTGGGCGTCTAGCCAGCCCGGAAAATCAGGTGATCTTCCCAGTCATCCTCCGGCACGCTGCCTTCGGCGAGCATGCGCCCGGACTGGGAAATCCGCTCGTGGTGCACCGCATCGCGGTCACCGCACACCAGGTGATGCCACAGTGGCAGATCCTTGCCTTCGCTGACCAATCGATAACCGCAGGTCGGCGGCAGCCATTTGAATTCTTCGGCCTGACCTGGAGTGAGCTGGATGCAGTCTGGGACAAACTTGATGCGATTCGGGTAATCGCTGCACTGGCAGGTTTTCAGATCCAGCAGTTTGCAGGCGATACGCGTGTAATAGACGCTGTTGTCTTCTTCATCTTCGAGCTTTTGCAGGCAGCACAGACCGCAGCCGTCGCACAGCGATTCCCACTCCTCGTGATCCAGTTGATCGAGGGTTTTTCGTATCCAGAACGGTTCGACTTTGGCGGCCATGGCTCAAGCATCAACATCAGGTGGTGAAAAGGCCGCCAGTCTAGTGCCCAAGGCCTTGTGGGCCAAGCGCTGGCGACTGTCGGTAAATCGTGCTTGTCAGCCCAATCGCCGCCAAGTAGGGTTTTGCCACGGTTTTATTACTCAAACGTAGCAAGGAATCTCTTGATGAGTGCCAACCCTCGCGTCGCCGATTACGCCATTCACCCGCAGTTCACTGATCGCTGGTCGCCCCGCGCCTTTACCGGCGAAGCGATCCCGGAAGAAACCCTGCTGAGCTTCTTCGAAGCCGCACGCTGGGCACCTTCGGCCTACAACTCGCAGCCGTGGCGCTTTCTCTACGCGCGTCGCGATACGCCGAACTGGGAACGTTATCTGGGCCTGCTCAACGAGTTCAACCGCGGCTGGGCGCAACACGCTTCGGCGCTGGTGATCGTGATCTCGAAAACCACGTTCGCCGTGCCGGGTGCCACTGAAGAAACTCCGGCGCTGTGGAGCACGTTCGACACCGGTTCGGCATGGGGCCATCTGGCGCTGCAAGCGAGCATCAGCGGCTGGCACACCCACGGCATGGCCGGCTTCGATCAGGAGCTGACGCGCAAAGAGCTGAATATTCCTGAAGGCTATGCACTGCATGCGGCGGTCGCCGTCGGCAAACTCGGCGACAAGTCGACACTGGCCGAGTACCTGCAAGCGCGCGAAGAGCCGAGCCCCCGTCGTCCACTGAGCGAACTGGCGGCTGAAGGCGATTTCACCCTCTAAAAGCAAAAGATCGCAGCCTTCGGCAGCTCCTACATTGATCTCTGTAGGAGCTGCCGAAGGCTGCGATCTTTTCATAACAACTCAATACCCGCGGTTGAAATCCACTTCCCCGCGCAACGCTTCGCCCGCCTGATACGCCTTCAGGTTCTCGACAAACAACTGCACCATCAACGCCGGTGACGTCGGTGCCGAGCTGTGACCCGTCAGCAGCAGGCCCCACGCCGTCCAGAACGGATGACGTTGCGGCAACGGTTCCTGACGGCAAACGTCGATCACCGCGCCCGCCAGATGCCCTTCCTTCAGGGCTTCCACCAGATCCGCATCAACCACCGCCACGCCGCGCCCGACGTTGATGAACAACCCGGTCGGCTTGAATTGTTTGAACAGCGCTGCGTCGTAGATGTCGTGGGTATGCGCCGTGTTCGGCAGCAGATTGACCACGTAATCCACTTCGCCCACCAGCCGTGGCAGATCAGCCATCGAGCCGATTTCAACAAACGGTGCCTGCTCGCGTGCGCTGCTGGCGATGCCGTACAGTTCGACGCCGAACGGCAACAGAAACTGCGCTACGCTTTGGCCAATATCACCGGTGCCGACAATCAGCACCTTGCGCCCGACCAGGCTCTGGCCGGTGCGGTTGTCCCACTTGCGCTCGACCTGGCTGACCAGTCGCGCCAGCACTTCCCGTTCGTGGCCGAGCATGTAAGTCAGCACGTATTCGGCCATCACCTGGCCAAAAATCCCCACCGCGCGGGTCAAGCGGTAATCCCGGCGCAGGCCGTCGGCGAGCAGCGGCGTGATGCCGGCCCAAGTCGATTGCAGCCATTGCGGTTGATGGCCCTGACGCAACAGGGTCGCGAGCAGATCCGGCTGCCCCAGCCACACCGGGCAATCGGCGGCCTTGCGGGCCAGTTCAGCGGAGTCGCCGCTGGTCAGCACTTCGAGTTCCGGCGCTGCGTGTTGCAGCAGCCGGGCGTATATCGCGTGGTCGTGTTCAGCAATCAGAACGCGCATCTTCAAACCTTTCGCAAACCGTGCAGATGGCCGCCGGATTCAGGGCGGCCATCGCGGTAAAAACAGTTCCAGGGTTAGCAGAGGCCCAGAACAGGGCCTCGTCGATCAAACCGGGTCGTTGCGTCGCAGCAACTCTTCGGGCAAGTGCTCGATGTACTCGTCCTCGGCCGGTGGCATTTGCAGGTGATAGCCCTGCTTGTCGAGGTTTTCCAGGACCAAGACGATGTCTTCACTGGCCAGCTTGCGCTCCGGCGACAACACCAGATCGAACGAGTGTTTCGGTTTGCCGAAGGCCAGCATCAGTGCTTCTGGCACGCGCTCAAGCGCATCGCTTTTGAGCACGTAAAGGTACATGCCGCTGCGTTTCGAGCTTTGGTAAATGGAGCAAATACGTTTCAAGGCTGTTCTCCGGCGGTGGCCAGGCTGTCGAGCAGCTTCTGGCCCATGAGTTCGCGGCGCCAGCCACGCAGCGACTCAGGCAATTGGTAAGGACCCTCGGGAAAGCCGCTTTTGACCAGCGCTTCGAGGGTTTTCTTGCGCAGCATCAGTTCTGGCGCGATATCCAGGCGCTCGGCCTCGGCCTGCCCCAGGGCGCGCAGCTGCTTGATCAGCGCAGCCGCTTCGATCGGCAACGGCTCCGGCACGGCGGGCGGCCATTGATCAGGCCCCACACTGCCAGAGCGCTTGATCAGATCAAGCAGAAATTCGCCGTCCTGACGCACGGTACGCGGGTGCATGTCTTCAATCTTGCCCAGCGCACTGAGGGAGTCCGGTTGCGTGCGGGCCAGCGGCCACAGCGAGTGCTCACGGACGATACGGTTGCGCGGCAGGTCGCGGGCGCGGGCTTCGCGCTCGCGCCAGGCGCACAGCTCGCGCAACACGGCCAGTTGCGCACGGGACAGTTTCCACGCCAGTTTGGCCTCGCGATAAACCTCGTACGGGTCGGTTTCCCGGCGCAGGTTGGCGACCAGTTCGGCGCCGTCCTCCAGCACCCAGGCAAATTTTTCGTCAGACAGTTTCGGCCGCAGTTGTACGAAAACCTCTGCCAGATGCACGGCATCTTCGGCGGCGTAGCTGATTTGCGTGTCGGACAACGGACGCTGCAGCCAGTCGGAGCGGGTTTCGCCTTTTGGCAATTCGATGCCGAGCACGGCCTGCACCAACCGCGAATAGCCCATCGAGAACCCGAGGTTCAGATAAGCGGCGCCCAGTTGGGTGTCGAACATCGGTGACGGCAGGCTGCCGGTCAGGCGCAGCAGGACTTCGAGATCTTCGCTGCACGCGTGCAAGACTTTGAGCACCGCCGGGTTTTCCAGCAGTGCGGCCAGCGGTTGCCAGGCATTGATGGTCAGCGGATCAATCAGGTAAGCGCGTTTGCCGTCACCAACCTGCAACAGGCCGGCAATCGGGTAGAAGGTGTCGACCCGCATGAATTCGGTGTCGAGGGCCACGAAAGGCAGCTGCTGCCACTCGGCGCAAAATTGCGCGAGGCTTTCGTTGTCGCGAATCCAGTGAATATCGATGGCCACACGGCTCTCCCTTGAAGAATGGCGCGCAGTATATATCGCCACTGGCGATTTACGCGCCTGCGAAGGGCAAGAGCTGTAACGAAATGTCCTGCCAGAGAGAAAGAATAGTCTGACAGAGAAAACAGACAGGCCCGTAACGTGTAGGAGCTGCCGCAGGCTGCGCCTACAGAGCTGACCGGTGAAAACCCGCTCAGTCCTTGGCCAGCACGCCGTCGATCACTGCACCACGGCAACCGGCGAACATATCCAGCCCCGGCTGATACACCTTGCTGCGCACTTCCAGCAGGCCAAGCATCGAATGGAACAGGTTGTCCTGGCTCAGCGGTTTGTCGCGGCTCATTTGCAGACAATGGGTGTCGACCGAATAGGCTTTCTGATAGTTGTCGGAGAACCAGGCCAGCATCGCGACATGTTTCTGTTGCTCCGGCGCGAGCATGTAAGGCGTGCCGTGCAGGAACAGGTTGTACTCGCCCAGCGACTCGCCGTGATCGGACAGGTACAACATCGCGGTATCAACTTTGTCCTGATTGTTACGCAACACATCAATCAGGCTCGACAGCACATGGTCGGTGTAGACCAGCGTATTGTCGTAACCGTTGACGATACTTTCGCGGCTGCAATTGTTCAGTGCATTGCTTTCACAGACAGGCGTGAAGTGCTCGTACTCCTTTGGATATCGCTTGAAGTACTCCGGACCGTGGCTGCCCATCTGGTGCAGGACCAACACGGTGTCCTTGTCCAGATGATCGATAAAGCTTTGCAGACCTTGCAGCAGGATTTCGTCGCGGCATTCACTGTTGGCGCACAGCGTCGGGTCTTTCAAATTGCTGACATCCTGCAAGGTGACACGATCACAAGTGCCCTTGCAGCCGGACTGGTTATCGCGCCAGATCACGTCGATGCCGGCACGCTTGAGCACATCGAGCAGGCCTTCTTCGTTCTTCGCTTTACTGGCGTCGTAATCCTTGCGGCCCATGTTGGAGAACATGCATGGCACCGAGACGGCCGTTTCAGTGCCGCAGGAATGCACGTCGGTGAAAGCGATCAGCCCCGCTTCCTTGTCCAGCTGCGGCGTGGTGTCTCGGTCGTAGCCGAGAATGCCGAAGTTCTCGGCACGCGCGCTTTCACCCACCACCAGCACGGTCAGGGATTTGCGCGGCTGAAGATGCAGATCCGGGTTGCGCTGCGCGTCTTCGCCGATCTTGACGAAGGGTTGCTGCGCTGAGACAACCTGCTCACGCAGGTAGCCGGCCGAGGCGCCGATGTAGTTGCTCGGCACCAGCATCAAACGCAATTCATGGTGATTGCGAAACAGCGACGACAGGCCTTGATAGTTCGCCAGCGCCACACCACCGATGACCGCAACCGAGGCCACGCTGACGATAACTTTGCTGAACAACTCCTGATGCCAGCGACGATAGCTGACCGGAACTTTCCATAACAACCAGGACGGTAAAACTCCAAGCAAGAATATATAAGCAAACAACTTCAAAGACAGCAGATCACGCACTTCCGTGACATTGGTTTCGGCAAAATTGCGCAACATGCCCGCGTCAATCATCACGCCATATTGGCTCATGAAATAAGCCACACCGGCGCTGATCAAAAACATCAACGTCAGCACCGGTTTAAGCAGCGGACGAAAGGCCAGAAACGTCAGCACGATGTTGAACGCCGCGAAGATCATCACCCCGAAAGCCACGCGCATGGCGATGCCCTTGCCGTCTGCGGCGGTAATCTCGAAGAGGTGCTGCCAGAGCACAAAGTTGAAGCCGAGCAAAAGAAAGGCGCTGGCAATCAACGTCACCCATTCCGGGCGCACGACTTTTAACTTCAACATAGAGGTTGGCAATTCCTGAAAAGAAGAGCGGTGGCTAACTGTGAAAAATTCATTAACCAGGGCATGACAAACTTTAGGCGCGCAACCATCAATTTTTTGTGAAAAAGACGCCAACAATTAGTTGGCTCCGGGTATTACATCCAGACTTGTGAAGTATTTGAGAATGATTCAGTTCTCGTTCAGCGAACACTACGCTCCCCTGTAGGAGCTACCGCAGGCTGCGACCTTTTGATCTTGTTTTTAAAGAATCAAAAGATGGCAGCCTGCGGCAGCTCCTACAGGGAATCGGGGGTATTTGATTTTTGGGTGGGGCCATGGATTTTCTGGTTTGCCCCTTGGACGGCATCGAGCGCCTAATCCTCAGCCCCGCAATCCAAGGCCTGAAGATGGAAAACGTTCGCGCCACCGCCCGCCCTGCCGTCTGGCTGATGATCGCCATCATTCTAGTCGCGCTCAATCTGCGCCCGTCGATGGCGGCAATCGGGCCGCTGCTGTCGGCAATTCGCGGCGACATTGCGTTGAGCTTCAGCCTAGCGTCTTTGCTGACCATGCTGCCGGTGATGGCCATGGGTCTGGCGATGTTCTTCGGCATCGGCATCAGTCAGCGACTGGGTGAACAGCGCACGGTGCTGCTGTCGCTGCTGATCATTGCATTGGCGACACTGTCGCGGCTGTTTGTCGATTCTGCGGCAGAGTTGATTGTCAGCGCTGTGTTGGCGGGGATCGGCATTGCCTTGATTCAGGCGTTGATGCCGGCGCTGATCAAGTCGCATTTCCCCAATAACGTGGCGCTGTGCATGGGCTTGTACGTGACGTCGATCATGGGCGGCGCGGCGCTTGCAGCCTCGTTCGCCCCGCTGATGATGGGGCAAACCGGTCACTGGCGGGTGGGGCTGGCGATTTGGGCGGCGCTGGCACTGCTGGCGTTGCTGTTCTGGGGGGCGCAACGCTCCTCACTGTCGAATGCCGTGAGTGCCATGCCGAAGAAAGAATCGTTTTTCGCCAATTCCCGCGCCTGGTTACTCGCAATCTTCTTCGGCCTGGGGACAGCGTCCTACACCTGTGTGCTCGCCTGGTTGGCGCCGTACTACATCGAGAAAGGATGGAGCGAAGAAAGCGCCGGTCTGTTGCTGGGTTTTCTGACAGCCATGGAGGTTATTTCCGGACTGATAGTGCCGGCCATCGCCAACCGTAACCGCGACCGGCGCGCGGTGCTGATGGCTCTGCTCGGCCTGATCATTGCCGGTTTCTGCGGCCTGACTCTCAGCCCCCAACACCTCTGGCTACTGTGGCCCTGCTTGCTGGGCCTGGGCATCGGCGGGTTATTCCCGATGAGCCTGATCGTCTCGCTCGACCACCTAGACAATCCTCAGCGCGCCGGGCACCTGACTGCATTCGTCCAGGGCATTGGGTATCTGATTGCCGGTCTCTCGCCACTGCTCGCCGGGATGGTTCGCGATCAACTGGGCAGCTTCGAATGGGCTTGGTGGGCACTGACCGCAGTGATGGTGGCCATGCTCCTGATGGTGTTGCGCTTCGATCCCCGGCAGTACGCGCGGCATATTCAATGATTGCAGAGGCGCGCGAGCTAGAGGCCTCTGGCCATCTTTGCGCACATTGATCAATGACGTCGTGTTCCTAAAACTTTCTGTCCCACATGTATCCGTGAAATGTCCTACAGGGCGTTCTCCTGGCACCATCGTTCCGTTAGGATCATTCGCACACGTTTGCGCGGATCTCAGCGCAAGGAGCACAGTGAGACAGAACGGATGCTGAACAGTAACTTGCTTCGAAAGCTCGACATGCAGGATCTCATGGTGTTTATCGCCGTGTATGAGCAGAGCAGCGTCACCGATGTTTCGGAAACGCTGTTTGTCAGCCAGTCCACCGTCAGTTACTGCCTGAAAAAACTGCGCACCAGTTTCGAAGACGAACTGTTCATCAACACCCGTACCGGCATGCGCCCGACCTACAAGGCCAGCAGCATGTACGGCCATGTGCAGAAAATTCTCGAATGCATCAACCTGTGCCACGCCGGCGCCCCGGTGTTTGATCCGACGCGACAAGCCGTCACATTCAACATCTGCGCCCCGGAATACTTCGAGCAACTGATCCTGCCGCGTCTGTTGAAGCGCTTCGACTTCGATGACTTGCCGGTGGTAGTCAACATGCACAAGTTCGAAACCGACGTGCCGGCCGACGAGTTACGCGACGGCAGCCTCGACCTGGTGATCAGTTTCGGCCCCCATTTTCACCGCAACCACACTGACCTTAAGTCGCGGATGCTGCTCGAAGATGATCTGGTCTGCGTCTTCGACAAGCGCGCCACGCCACTGGAACCACGCCTGAGCCTGCAAGCCTTCACCGAGCGTCGGCATGTGTTTCCGACCCCGTGGACATCCACCACCAACATGGTCGATGGCTGGCTGGCACGGCAGGCGCAGAAGCGTCAGATCGTGGCGCGATCGAACAGCTACAGCGCTGCGTTGAAGATGATCACCGGCACCGACTTCATCCTCACCCTGCCCCGGCGCATTCAGCGTTTACTGACCAGCGAAGCGGTGTTTAATCACTGCGAGGCGCCCAATGGCTTGCCGGGGTTCACCCTCGACATGCAATGGAGCCAGAGCGCTGATCAGGACAGCGCCAACGTCTGGCTGCGCGAGCAGGTGATCAAGGTGTGCAGCGAATTGGAAGCAGCCTGAGCCTTACACGCCGATGGCAGTTTTGCTGTAGGACTCACGATCAATATCGAGCAACTCGACACACAATTGCACTTCGACGCCCGCGGGCCATTCGCAAAGATCCTGCAACACTGCCAGCAGGCTTTGCGAAAGCTGCTTCTTGATCTCCGGCGAACGGCCGCTGAGCAGCGCCAGCTTCACATGCACGAAAGCGCGCTCGCCCATGGCGGTACCGACCTTGAAGCTTTCCACCTTGATCGCGCGGCTCTTGATATCGAACTCTGCCGCGAACTGACCGGACCCCACCAACGTGTTGTTGAGCCGGATCAACGCAACGTCGGCGTTCAACTGCGGCAGGTTGGCGGTGTATTCCATGTGCAGGTGTGGCATTGGGTTGCTCCAGTCAGTCGGCAGAAAGGGCGTACATATAACACAGCGCCGGCTCAGGGCGGTGTGATCGGCCGCTCGCTCATGAACGCTTCAAGCCGTGAACGTAACCAGCGCTCGGCCGGGTCGCTGTCGACGTGGCTGAGCCAGACCATCGACAGGTCCAGCGTCGGCGTCTTGAATGGGAACGGCTCCTTGAACAGCAATCCGGAGGTAGCCATGGCTGCGGCCGTGTAATCCGGCAGGCTGGCGATCAGGTCCGTGCCGGCCAACAGCGCCGGCAATGCGCTGTATTGCGGCACCGACAGCACGACCTGGCGGGTACGTCCTAGCTCTGCCAGCCACTCATCGGCGAAACCGCTGACGTTGGCCGTGTGGGACACCAGCACGTGCGGGCGCGCGCAATATTCATCAAGGGTCAGCGGTGTCGGCGAAGCGTCGGCACGCAGGATGCTTGGCTGGATATGCCGCAGCAGTTTGCGCTTGGCATTGGCCGGCAGACCGCGGGTCTGGCTGATACCGACGGTGATGTCGCCGGCGGCCAGCAGATCGGGAATCCGCCAGTAGTCGACGTGTTGCACCACAAACACCACATTCGGCGCCTCCTGGCGCAGCGCACGCAACAGCGGCGGCAACAGGCCGAACTCGACGTCATCGGACAGACCGATGCGGAACGTCATGGTGCTCACCGCCGGATCGAAATCGCGGGTCAGGCTCAGCGCCACTGACAGCGAATCCAGCGCAGGCTTGAGGTGGCGAAAGATATCTTCGGCGCGGGCCGTCGGCTCCATGCGGTGGCCGACTCGGATAAACAACGGATCGTTGAGCATCGTGCGTAAACGGTTGAGCGCCGAACTGATGGTTGGCTGGCCGAGAAACAGCTTCTCTGCCGCCCGGGTCACGTTGCGTTCGAGCATCAACGTCTCGAACACCACCATCAGGTTGATATCGGCCTTGCGTAGTTCATTGCGGTTCATCCATTGCCCCCATCCCCAGACTGCCCGCAGTGTAGAAAGTCTACTGGGCTGCCGTCCATCAACATGCGCAGCAGGTGAGATTTAGAGGAGCACAGAAACATCCGCGAACGATTGGAAACAAATGTCCGATAGCCAAAATAACCGCCTGCGCTAGGCTTGCGTCGATGCGCCACACAGGTTGTCGCACGAACAAATCGCATGGAGCGAACTGAATGTATTTCGAGATTTACAGGCAATCCAGAGGCACCCCAAGCACCGGCAAAGGCCAATGGCGCTGGAGGCTGCGCGCAGGCAATCACGAAACCATCGCCAGCGGCGAGTCGTACGTGAACAAGGCGGATTGTTTGCACGTGATCGAGTTGATCAAGGGTGCTACGGGGGAGACGCCGGTTAGGGAGATTTGACTGAGACAGATAAAACCCGCAAATGAAAAAGCCCCGTGGATCTTCATCCACGGGGCTTTTCTGTATTGGATTGATGACGCAGTTAAGGCTGTTTCACCAAGACCCAAGAAGTGGACGATCAAAAACCGAAAAATAGCGGTTGGCCGACTTTGCTATTCGCCCAAATACGAAAAAGCCCCGTAACTTCTCAGCTACAGGGCTTTTTCTATGTAATGGCGGAGAGATAGGGATTCGAACCCTAGGTACCGGTGAAGGTACAACGGATTTCGAATCCGTCCCATTCGGCCACTCTGGCATCTCTCCAACGGCGCGCATCATAACAACACTTTTGCCGAAAGCGAACCCCCTTTCGCAAATTTTTTCCGTGCTATCAGATGCTTGCGTCGATTAAAGCGGTACGCCCAGACGATTGGCGACTTCTTCGTAAGCTTCGATAACGTCACCGAGGCCTTGGCGGAAGCGGTCTTTGTCCATCTTCTTCTTGGTGTCCTTGTCCCACAGACGGCAGCCGTCCGGGCTGAATTCGTCACCCAGGACGATGGAGCCGTCGCTGAACACGCCGAATTCAAGCTTGAAGTCGACCAGCAGCAGGCCGGCGTCATCGAACAGCTTGGTCAACACTTCGTTGACCTTGAGCGACAGTTCCTTCATGCGAGCCAGTTGCTCGGCGGTGCCCCAGCCGAATGCCACAACGTGGGATTCGTTGATGAACGGGTCGCCCTTGGCGTCGTCCTTCAGGAACAACTCGAAGGTGTACGGGTTGAGCTTCATGCCTTCTTCGACGCCCAGGCGTTTTACCAGGCTGCCGGCGGCGTAGTTACGCACGACGCACTCGACCGGGATCATGTCGAGCTTCTTCACCAGGCACTCGTTGTCGCCCAGAAGCTTGTCGAATTGGGTCGGAATGCCGGCCGCTTCGAGTTTCTGCATGATGAAGGCGTTGAACTTGTTGTTCACCATGCCTTTGCGGTCGAGCTGCTCGATGCGCTTGCCGTCGAACGCCGAGGTGTCGTTGCGAAACAGCAGGATCAAGCGGTCAGCGTCGTCGGTCTTGTAAACCGATTTGGCTTTGCCGCGGTAGAGTTCTTCACGTTTTTCCATGATGGGCTCCGCTTGCTAAGTAGGTGGGCTAGGCGATGTGGCGCCAGTCGAGCCCTGAATCTTGATCGGCCAGTTGCAGCCAGTCCGGGTCGCACCCGAGGGTGTCGACAAAACATTGCCGGGCCAGCTGCGGCATGTTGTTCTTGCTGCTCAGATGGGCCAGGACCAGGTGTTGGAGACCCTGCCAGCCCAACTCGGACACCAGGAATGCCGCCTGATGGTTGTTCAAATGTCCCAGCTCGCCGCCCACCCGCTGCTTGAGAAAGTACGGGTAGTGACCACGGGCCAGCATGTCACGACAATGGTTGGATTCGATCATCAACGCATCGAGATCCCGGTAACCGTCCAGCACCCGCTCGCAGTAGGAACCCAGGTCGGTCAGCAGGCCGAAGCGCCGCTGTTCGTTGTCACTGAATACATACTGGGTCGGCTCCTGCGCATCATGGGCCACGGCAATGACCCCGATGTTCAGTGCACCGATCTGCAGTTGCTCGCCGCCAGCCAGAAAGCCTGCGGGTTCAATCGGTTTGCGCATCCCGCGCAGTGTGCCGCGACTGAGGTAGACCGGCAGATTGTAGCGCCGAGACAGCAAACCCACGCCATGCACGTGGTCGGCATGTTCGTGGGTTACGAGTATCGCGCTCAGTTGCGCCGGGTTCACACCCAGACGCAACAAGCGTTTTTCGGTTTCCCGCAGGGAAAAACCACAATCCACCAGCACATACGTATCAGCACTGGCGATCAGCGTGCCGTTCCCTTGGCTACCGCTGCCGAGAACGGCAAAACGCATTGGATCAGCCCAGGTTGTCCTGAATGACGCTCAACACTTTGCGCGCCACTTCAGCCGGCGCGACGGTGTTGATGTTTTTCTCGACGGTCACCTGAATGTTCTCGCCAACCTTGCTCAGGCGAACCTGATAACGCTCGGCACGGGCTTCAACTTCTTCCTTGCTCGGCGCACTGCCGAACAGGCTGCTGAAGAAACCAGGCTTGTCGTCTTTCTTCTCGGCTTTTTCGGCCAGGTTGATGTAGTACAGGCCCAGACTGCGGTTGATGTCTTCAACGCGCCATTCGCCCTGCTCCAGCGCACGGCCGACGCTCGACCAGGCGCGATCCAGATCGGTACCGACGTTCAACACCGGGTTACCGCTGCCGTCTTCGCTGAGGCTGACACGGCTCGGGGTATCGAAATCACGCGAAGCCAGCATCGACACCGAACCGCCCTTCTCGGCGATACGGCTCATGCTCGCGAGCATATCGTCGACCAACGCTGCGTCCAGGCCAGTGTTGACCGAACGATTGGTAAAGGCCACGTCGGCAGTGCTGCCGGCAGGCCGCTCGGCGCTGACCACGTAAATTTCACTGGTATTGCGCTGCACGCCCGGCTCGATACGCACGCGAACGCGGGTTTCGCTGTCGCTGGCGATACCGGCCGCGCTCAGGCGCTTGGCCATGGCGGCGGACAGTTCGTCGGAATGCTGCCAGGTGGTGGTGAACTCGCCAGTTTGCGGACGCTGCTCATCCAGACGGAAACCGTTGTCCTGGAAAAACTGCACAGCCACTGGCCAGACTTCGGCCGGTGGGTGCTGAGCCATTACCCAACGAGAATCGCCACTCTTCTGCAGCGAGTAGTCGGTGGCATCGGCGATCGCCGACAGCGGTTGAGGACGTGGAACCACGTACTCGCCCTTGGCGGTATCGTCAGCAACGTTGCGCGGGATCGGCAGCAGCGGATCCAGACGCTTGGAGGTGCTGACATCCGGTGGCAGTTGCATCGGTGCAGTCTGTTGCGCTTCCAGGTAATCGCTACCACGGTCACGGAAATAACCTTCCGGGCCCCAGACCCATCCGCAGCCACTGGTGCTGGAGATAATCAAGGCAAGTGCGGAAAGTCCGGCCATTCGCTTCATGCGTTGTACTTCCTCAATTAAACCAGGACGCTGCACTGGCGCAGGGCCGAGCGAAGCGTTTCATGACAAGGTGCGCTCAGCCAGGTCAGCGGCAGGCGGATGCCTTCGTGCATCAGGCCCATTTCAACCAAAGCCCATTTCACCGGAATCGGGTTGGCTTCGATGAACAGGTCCTTGTGCAGCGGCATCAGTTTTTCGTTGATCGCCCGTGCGGTGTCGGCGTCGCCCTTGAGCGCGGCCTCGCACAGATCAGCCATTTCGCGCGGAGCGACGTTGGCGGTAACAGAGATATTGCCTTTGCCGCCCAGCAGGATCAGCTCGACCGCGGTCGGATCATCGCCGGACAGCACGATGAAGTCTTTGCTCACGCCGTCGATAATCGCTTTGGCACGCTTCAGGTCGCCAGTGGCTTCCTTGATGCCGATGATGTTCGGCACGGTGGATAGCCGAATCACAGTCTCGGCCTGCATGTCGCAAGAGGTGCGGCCAGGAACGTTGTAGAGAATCTGTGGGATATCGACCGCTTCGGCGATGTGTTTGAAGTGCTGGTACAGGCCTTCCTGAGTCGGCTTGTTGTAATACGGAACCACCAGCAGGCAGGCATCGGCACCGGCTTCTTTGGCATTGCGGGTCAATTCGACGGCTTCGCGGGTCGAGTTGGCGCCAGTGCCGGCGATGACCGGAATGCGCCCGGCAACCTGTTTGACCACGGCTTTGATGACGGCGATATGTTCTTCTACATCAAGGGTTGCCGACTCGCCGGTGGTGCCGACCGCGACAATGGCATGGGTGCCGTTCTTGAGATGGAAGTCCACGAGTTTGCTGAGGCTGTCCCAGTCAAGACGCCCTTGTGCATCCATGGGAGTGACCAGTGCCACCATACTGCCCGCAATCATGAAACCGCTCCTGCCGGAAAAAGAGAGCGGTAATGGTACTGGCGCCAAGATGCTTGCACAAGCAAAGTACTGCGCAGCCGCCATTCCCCTTGGCGTCGCTTTTCGCTACCCTTCAGACTTTGATCGGTACTGATCAGCTTGTATGCCGGGTTCCAGCCCTCCTTTTCGGCCTCCCAGACCCCGTTCCTGCGTCGCATCGACGCGCTCCCGCTTCTGTGGAGCGAGCCTCGAGCGCTTGTCGGGGTTCTCTGAACGGGCAGCCTGAATGGGCAGAGGCCCTCCCCCGGCGACCAACGCCCGTCAACCTACCGACCGCTCATCGCTTTAGGAATGCTGCATGTCCACCCCCACAGTTCGCGAACAATTCCTTGTTATCAGTGCCCTCGGCGCCAACCCCATGGAGCTGACTAACGTCCTGTGCCGCGCCAGCCATGAAAATCGCTGCGCCGTGGTTACTTCCCGCCTGACCCGCCACGGCGAGTGCAGTGCGCTGATCCTCGAGATCTCTGGCAGTTGGGACGCCCTCGCGCGTCTGGAAGGCAGCCTGTCGGGTCTCGCCAAGAAGCACGCCTTCACCGTCAATGTGGTGCGCAGCGCGCCGTTGGAAAATCGTCCGCAGGCGTTGCCTTACGTGGCTTACGTCAGCTCGGCGTATCGCCCGGACATCATCAATGAGCTGTGCCAGTTCTTCATGGATCATAACGTCGAGCTGGAAAACCTGACCTGCGACACCTATCAGGCACCACAGACCGGCGGCACCATGCTCAACGCCACGTTCACCGTGACCCTGCCGGCAGGCACCCAGATCAGTTGGCTACGTGATCAGTTCCTGGATTTCGCCGACGCGATGAACCTCGACGCCCTGATCGAGCCGTGGCGCCCACAAAACCCAATGTAAGGAAGCTTTCATGGCCGTTGTCATCGACCAACCGGTTGCGGATTTCGAAGCACCTGCCACCAGCGGGCAAACCGTCAGCCTGTCAGCCCTGAAGGGCAAGCAAGTGGTGATTTACTTCTATCCGAAGGACAGCACCCCCGGATGCACCACCGAAGGCCAGGGCTTTCGTGATCAGTACGCGGCGTTCAAGGCTGCCAACACTGAAATCTTCGGCATCTCGCGCGACAGCCTGAAGTCCCACGAGAACTTCAAGTGCAAGCAGGAGTTTCCGTTCGAGCTGATCAGCGACAAGGACGAAGCGGTCTGCCAACTGTTCGACGTGATCAAGCTGAAGAAGCTGTACGGCAAGGAATACCTGGGTGTTGATCGCAGCACTTTCCTGATCGACAAGGACGGTGTGCTGCGTCACGAATGGCGCGGTGTGAAAGTGCCGGGGCATGTGGATGCAGTGCTGGCTGCGGCTCAGGCTCTGTACAAAGCCTAAGATCAAAAGATCGCAGCTTTCGGCAGTTCCTGCATTTGGAATACGTTTCTGTAGGAGCTGCCGAAGGCCGTTAAAGAAGTGGCGCTACCGCCGGTTCCTTGCGCGGCCACGCGTCCAGCACAGCCTTGAATAGCGTCGCCAGGGGAATCGCAAAGAACACGCCCCAGAACCCCCACAGCCCGCCAAATAACAGCACCGCGCAGATAATTGCCACAGGGTGCAGGTTGACCGCCTCGGAAAACAGCAGCGGCACCAGCACGTTGCCGTCCAGCGTCTGGATGATCCCGTAGACCGCCATCAGATAGATGAACTGGTCGCTCCAACCCCACTGGAACAGCGCAATCAGCAGCACTGGCACCGTCACTACGACCGCGCCGACATATGGCACCACCACCGAAACACCGACCAGCAACGCCAGCAGCGCTGCATAGTTGAGGCCTAGTGCGACGAAGGCGATGTAGGTCACGCCGCCGCAAATCACGATCTCGATGACCTTACCGCGAATGTAGTTGGCGATCTGCCGGTTCATTTCCTGCGCTACCCGCGTGATCAGCGCCCGTTCACGCGGTAAATAGCCACGCACCCACTCGCCGATCATTGCCCGATCCTTGAGGAAGAAGAACACCAGGATCGGCACCAACACCAGATAGATCATGATATTGACCAACAATGGCAGACTCGACAGCGAAAAGGTCAGTGCCCATTGGCCGAACTTGCCGATCTCGCCGCGCGCGGCCTCGATTGCCTGCAACACCTGCTCGTCAGAGACCAGATGCGGATAGCGCTCCGGCAGCAGCAACAGCAGCGACTGCCATTTTGCGAGCATGCCCGGCAGTTCGTTGAACAGCGTGATCAGCTGATGCCAGAGCAGCGGCAACACCACGACGATAAAGAGCATCAGCACGCCCATGAACAGCGCGAACACTAGCCCCACCGCCACACCACCCGGCACGCGCAGACGCTCAAGCGTGACCACCAGCCCCTGCATCAGGTACGCCAGCACCATCCCGGCCAACACAGGGGCCAGCATGCCGCCGAGGGTCAGCACTGCAGTAAAAGCCAGCACCAGCAGTACGGCCAGCACCACGGCTTCTTCGTCGGAGAAGTAGCGCTGAATCCAGTCGCGTAACACTTTGAACATCAATAATCCTTAGGTCTTTTACGCTGTCGGTTTCAGGCTTTTTTCAACCAGTAACGGTAGACGCCCGCGTCGTCTTCTTCGCGCAGCAGCGTATGACCGGCCAACTTGGCAAAGGTGCGGAAGTCGCGCTGCGAGCCTGCATCCGTGGCGATCACCTTGAGCACGTCGCCGCTTTGAAGCTTGTTGAGCTCCATTTTTGCCTTGAGTAACGGCAACGGACAGTTAAGACCACTGGCGTCCAGTTCTACCTCATGGGCTACAGCGTCAGTCATTGCGTCACTCCGGTTCAAGTCATCGAGCTGCCTAGAATATCTGGTCGCAGGCTTGGTGTCCGGCTACAGTAAGGTCTTTGTCTTCTAAGGCTTTGTGCATGACTTTTCTGCGCCCTACCCTGCTGACGCTCGCTTGCCTGCTCGCCTCACCGGGCTTTGCCGACGATCTGCCGTCACTCGGCGACGCCAGTTCTGCCATTGTCTCGCCGCAACAGGAATACCAGCTCGGCCGGGCGTGGCTGGCCATGTTGCGCAGCCAGGTTTCACAGCTCAACGATCCGCAACTCAAGGACTACGTCGAATCCAGCGTTTACAAGCTGGTGGAAACCAGTCAGGTCACTGACCGACGCCTCGAATTCATTCTGATCAACAGCCCGCAGCTCAACGCTTTCGCGGCACCGGGCGGCGTGGTCGGGGTCAATGGTGGTCTGTTTCTGAATGCGCAGACCGAGGGCGAATACGCGTCGGTACTGGCACACGAACTGGCGCACTTGTCGCAACGCCACTTTGCCCGCGGGGTCGAAGCTTCGCAGCGCATGCAAGTCCCGATGATGGCAGCCCTGCTGGCCGGGATCGTGATTGCTGCAGCCGGTGGCGGTGACGCCGGCATCGCGACCATTGCTGGCACTCAGGCCGCAGCGATTCAGGCGCAACGGACCTTCTCCCGCCAGAACGAACAGGAAGCCGACCGTATCGGCATCCTCAATCTGGAAAAAGCCGGGTACGACCCGCGCTCGATGCCAACCATGTTCGAACGGTTGATGCGCCAGTACCGCTTCGACGCCAAGCCACCGGAATTCCTCCTGACTCACCCGGTCACGGAATCGCGTATCGCCGACACTCGCAACCGCGCCGAACAGGCCAAATCGGGCGGCATCGAAGACACCAAGCGCTATCAACTGATTCGCGCACGCGTGCAACTGATCTACGAAGAAACTCCCGGGCTGGGCGCCAAGCGCTTTCGTGCACAGCTGGACGAGAATCCGAAAAACGATGTCGCGCGCTATGGTCTGGCCATCGCGCAGATCAAGGGCGGTCAGTTGAATGAAGCGCGAGAGAACCTCAAACAACTGTTGGTCAGCGCGCCGAACGAGATCATCTACAACCTCGCCCAGGTTGATCTGGACATCACCAACAATCGCCTGCCTGATGCGCAGTCGCGGGTTGACCGGATGCTCACGCAATATCCCGGCAACTATCCGCTGAATCAGGTTCGGGTCGATCTTCTGCTCAAGCAGAACCGTGCCGCTGATGCCGAGAAGGCACTGGAAAGCCTGCTCAAATCACGTCCGGATGATCCGGACGTCTGGTATCAGGTTGCCGAAACCCGTGGCCTGTCGGGCAACATCATTGGCCTGCACCAGGCGCGCGCCGAATATTTTGCCCTGGTTGGCGATTATCGTCAGGCGATCCAGCAACTCGACTTTGCCAAGCGCAAGGCCGGTAGCAACTTCCCGCTCTCCTCGCGGATTGACGCCCGCCAGCGCGAGTTGATGGAGCAGGAGCGCATGGTCAAGGACATGATGGGCTGAGCATCTATGTTCGCGACATAAAAACTCCAGACATAAAAAAGCCGCCTCTTCCGAGGCGGCTTCTTTTTATCACTGGCTTTTATTCGGCCAGTTTGAAGGTGATGAAACTCGCACGACCTTGACGCAGAACCCGCATCGACACCGAACGGTTCTTCGGCAGTGCCTTGGCGATCTCGGCGAACTCCTTGGAGGAACCGATGGCCTGGTTGTTCAGGTGGGTGATGACATCACCCGGCTGCAGACCGATCAGGGCCGCAGGACCGTCCTGCACTTCCTTGATGACCACGCCACCTTTAAGGTCGTAGGCTTTCTTTTGCTCGGCGGTCAGCTCGCCCACCGAAACACCGAGACGGTTGCTGTTGGTTTCGGCACCGGACTTCGGCAACGCACCCAGCTCTTTGTCTTCGTCCGGAATCGCGCCAACAGTCAACTCGACGTTTTTGCGTTTGCCTTCACGAATCACTTCCAGATTGGCTTTCGCACCGGCCTTCAGTGCGCCGACCAGATGTGGCAGATCAGCAGACATAACGATCGGCTGGCCGTTCATGCTCAGGATCACGTCGCCGACTTGCAGGCCGCCCTTGGCCGCAGGACCGTCGTCCTGGATCTGAGCAACCAGCGCACCGGCCGGTTTCTCAAGACCGAACGACTCGGCCAGATCCTTGTTCACTTCCTGAATAACCACGCCCAGCCAGCCACGGCTGACTTTGCCGCCACTCTTCAGCTGGTTGGAAACATCCATCGCCACATCGATAGGAATAGCGAACGACACGCCCATGAAGCCACCGGAACGGGTGTAGATCTGCGAGTTGATCCCGACCACCTCCCCATTCAGGTTGAACAGCGGGCCGCCGGAGTTGCCCGGGTTGATCGGCACGTCGGTCTGGATGAACGGCACATAGTTTTCGTTCGGCAGGCTACGGCCAACGGCGCTGACGATGCCTTGGGTCACGGTGTGGTCAAAGCCGAAAGGCGAACCGATTGCCACCACCCATTGGCCGGCCTTCAGATCCTGGGATTTGCCGAGTTTGAGCACCGGCAGATCCTTGCCTTCGATTTTCAGCAGGGCCACGTCGGAACGCGGGTCAGTACCAATCAGTTTGGCTTTCATTTCGCTGCGATCAGCCAGCCGAACGAGGATTTCGTCGGCATCGGCAATCACATGGTTGTTGGTCAGAATGTAGCCATCGGAAGAAATGATGAAGCCCGAACCCAGTGATTGCGCTTCACGCTGGCGACCACCGCCCGGCGAACGCTGTTGAGGCGGCATGCCGCGCTCGAAGAACTCGCGCAGCATAGGCGGCAGGCCTTCGAGATCAGGCATCTGCTGGTTCACTTTGCGATCAGGCAGTTTCTGCGTGGTACTGATGTTCACCACGGCAGGCGAAGCTTGTTCGACCAGTTGGGTGAAATCCGGCAGATCGGCCGCTTGGGCGGCAGGAACAGCCTGACCGAGCAGCAGCACAGTAGCGAAGATGGAGAGATAAGATTTCAAGCTAGGTATCGACATACAGCTCCCGTTACGACGAGCAGGTTTAAGCGATATGGAACAAGGGACACCGGAAACCACAGGCGGGCCGTTTTATTCCAGGAACAACAAACAAGGCCAGAGCCGTGAGGCTCTGACCTATAAAAAACTTTCAGGTGATTTGCAAATGAAAATGCTCAGCAAACATTTCTACGTCTCGACGACGAAGTGGGTATGACTGAAATCAGCTCACTGCTTGCTGGTTGCAGCGCCATCGGTGTTGCGCATCGACAGAGCAATTCGTTCGGCAGTACCAATCGGAATCTCACCGACCACCGTGACCATCATTTCGCCATCAGGCGTCGTGAGTCGACGTGAAACAGCGACGGTCGGACCCAATTGCGTCCGCGTGTCGGTAACGGTCGCGCCGTTCAAAGGCTCAAGGAATACCGAAAAGCGCGCGAGACCGTCGTCATAAAGCAGGCTGTTGACCTGAATTTTGGTTTCCGGGTCTTTGTGCGAGGTGCTGCTGGTCAGCTCGAAACCTGGCGGTAGCCAGTCAGAGTGCCAAGTCTGAGCCGTCTTCACCGCAGAAGCCTTGTCACTATCGATAGTAATCGGCTTGCAGTCGGCATCAGCCAATAAATCTTTGTCCGACGGAACATCATCCGTATCAAGACTGGTGAACTGGAATCGTTCGAGCAACTGCCCTTTGTCGTTCAACAGCAGCGACTTCAGCGGCAGACCGGTCTTCTTGTCCAGATGCAACTCAAAACCGTAACGATGCTGGTCCCGAGGCGTCAGCGATACGATCACTGCGTCTCTTCCAGCTACGCGCGACTTGCCGATGACAGCAAGGTCATACCAGTTTTTCAGCTTTTGCGGATCGAGAGGACGAGCGGCAGAGCTGGGAGAATCTCCCAACCCGGCAATCAGGGTGCCGCTTACGCATTGAGTATGTCCATCAATGCGCACGACTTCCTGTGCCGAACCGTCGAGCTGGAGTAAACGCTCGCGGACCTGGCCATTCTGGACGCGATGCCAGATGTTGTGGGTAGAAAAACTACCATTACGCTCGTAAACGAAAGTACCGTGGAAGCTTTGCTGCTGCTCGGCCTGGCCCAGACGGGTCAACCAGTCCTGGGCCTCGTCAGCGTGGGCTGGAACAATGAACCAGCCACTCAGCAGAAGCGAAAGTAGAGGTATGGCGCGCATGATCCTCCTTAACGGTTTTCCAAGCTTGCTGCACGTGCATATGGCAGCGCGCTTTCAGTACCCTTCAGCGCAGCCTGTTGAGCGTGCTGACGCAGATAGCCTGGCAGACGCTGATCATGCCAGCCTGGTTGACCTTGCAGTACGCCGTTGGCCATAGGGCCAGTGGCTTCCGAACTCTCACTATAGCCTGCCAGAACAGCCGGACCTTTGACCTGTGGAGTGGCCAGGGTTGGCTGGTTGGATTGCTGCGCCAGTTCGACGCCAGCAATCTCGTCCTGGTTGTACAGGCGCACACCGGCCAGAACGGCAACCGTGACCGAGGCTGCAACAGCCAGACGGCCAAGGTTTCGCCACGGGCTACGGGATACTTTGGCCGGAGCCGATTCGTCTTCCAGCGCAGCAGACACTGCCGCAGCGATATCCAGACGTGGCAGCAGCAAATCCTTGTGCATGGCTGCCCGAGCGATCTGGTAACGAGCCCAGGTCTCACGGGTTTCTACGTCGTCCAGTGCATTGATCACTCGACGCAATTCCAGTTCGTCCGCTTCGTTATCCATCACTGCGGACAGCGATTCCTGCAGGGCTTCACGACTCATGGCGTTCCTCTCTTGGCTGTCGCCGCTGTCTCAGTTTTCCTGCAACAACGGTTGCAGGGCTTTATCGATGGCCTCCCGAGCGCGGAAAATCCGGGAGCGCACGGTACCCACCGGACATTGCATGACGCTCGCAATGTCCTCGTAACTCAGACCATCGAATTCACGTAAAGTTAAAGCCGTACGCAAATCCTCTGGCAGTTGCTGAATGGTTCGATGGACGGTGCCTTCGATCTCATCCCGCAGCAATGCCCGTTCTGGTGACTCGAGGTCCTTGAGGCCGTGATCGCCGTCGTAGAACTCTGCATCTTCGGAACTTACATCGCTATCCGGCGGCCGACGGCCGCGTGAAACCAGATAATTCTTTGCCGTGTTAATGGCAATACGGTACAGCCACGTATAAAACGCACTGTCACCGCGAAAGTTTCCAAGTGCTCGATACGCCTTGATAAAGGCTTCCTGAGCCACGTCCTGGGCTTCATGGGTGTCGTGCACAAAACGCACGATCAACCCGAGAATTTTGTGCTGATATTTCAGCACCAGCAGATCGAAAGCTCGCTTGTCGCCACGCTGAACGCGCTCGACCAGCTGCTGATCCTCTTCCTGGGTTAGCATGAACACTCCTCGATAAGCCCGGAGGAGACTTGCACAACTAAACGACCAGACTTGCAAACATAGACTCGGGCTTTTCGCAAAAGTTCTCCCCCTCCAAGCAAGTTTCCTGCGGGCTCTGATTTGGCACGCACGAAAAACGCAGCGCGGGATAAACCGGCTGCGCGAATAATCTTGTCATCGGTCTCGCCGGCAGAAACCCAATCGCAGGTTCCGCACTGAAGCCGACACTGTCCCTTGTACCTGGCACCGACTATTGATCTTGAGCCTTTGGCAAAAGTTCCAATTATTTATAGCCGGCCCCACCCGACATTGAGCAACACGGGGAGGAAAAAACCTGTTTCAGCGCCGATACAGTCGCCTTTTCCCAAAACCTGCGGAAAATTCTTCCGACGAAGCGCACGGATTCCCCATCCCAGTAGTTTCACAATGCCATATAGGCCCGGCTATTGTGCCGCCCCACCCCTCTATATACTAGTGGGCTGTGTGGCTGTCTTGACTCGCCGATCCAGCTGTCTTGCGCCAACCCCGACCCGGGTCGCTTTGAGCGGAATCCTGAAATGAGCCAACAGTTCCAACACGATGTTCTGGTCATTGGCAGCGGTGCTGCCGGTTTGAGTCTCGCGCTGACCCTGCCAGGTCACTTGCGCATTGCCGTTTTGAGTAAGGGCGATCTCGCCAATGGTTCGACGTTCTGGGCTCAGGGCGGCGTCGCTGCCGTGCTGGACGATACCGACACTGTCGAATCCCACGTTAATGACACCCTGAACGCCGGCGGCGGTCTGTGCCATGAAGACGCCGTTCGCTTCACCGTCGAGCACAGCCGTGAAGCCATCCAGTGGCTGATCGACCAAGGCGTTCCGTTCACCCGTGATGAACAATCCGGCACTGAAGACGGCGGCTTCGAATTTCACCTGACCCGCGAAGGCGGCCACAGTCATCGCCGAATCATTCATGCCGCCGATGCTACCGGCGCCGCGATCTTCAAAACCCTGCTGGCCCAAGCGAAAGAGCGTTCAAACATCGAATTGTTGGAACAGCGAGTAGCCGTTGATCTGATTACCGAGCGACGTCTGGGCCTGGACGGCGAGCGCTGCCTCGGTGCCTACGTGCTGAACCGCGCCACCGGCGAAGTCGATACCTACGGCGCACGCTTCGTGATTCTGGCCTCGGGTGGCGCGGCCAAGGTCTACCTCTATACCAGTAACCCCGACGGCGCTTGTGGTGATGGCATCGCCATGGCCTGGCGCTCGGGCTGCCGGGTGGCGAATCTGGAGTTCAACCAGTTCCATCCCACCTGCCTGTATCACCCACAGGCCAAAAGCTTCCTCATCACCGAAGCCCTGCGTGGCGAAGGCGCGCATTTGAAGCTGCCGAATGGCGAACGCTTCATGTATCGCTTCGACAAGCGCGCCGAACTGGCACCACGCGACATCGTTGCCCGAGCCATCGACCATGAAATGAAGCGTCTGGGCGTCGATTGCGTTTATCTCGACATCAGCCACAAACCCGAGGCCTTCATTAAAAGTCACTTCCCGACTGTTTATGAGCGCTGCCTCGGTTTCGGCATCGACATCACTCAACAACCGATCCCGGTCGTACCCGCAGCCCATTACACCTGTGGTGGCGTGATGGTCGACCAAAACGGCCGCACCGATGTGCCAGGCTTGTACGCCATTGGCGAAACCAGTTTCACCGGCCTGCACGGCGCCAACCGCATGGCCAGCAACTCGTTGCTGGAATGTTTCGTCTACGCCCGCTCGGCGGCGGCGGACATTCTGGCGCAACTGGATGATGTGACAACGCCGAACGCCCTGCCCGTCTGGGACGCCAGCCAGGTGACCGACTCCGACGAAGACGTGATCATTGCGCACAACTGGGATGAACTGCGCCGGTTCATGTGGGACTACGTTGGCATCGTGCGCACCAACAAGCGCCTGCAACGGGCCCAGCACCGCGTGCGCCTGTTGCTGGACGAGATCGACGAGTTCTACAGCAACTATAAAGTCAGTCGCGACCTGATCGAGCTGCGCAATCTCGCCCAGGTCGCCGAGCTAATGATTTGCTCAGCCATGGAGCGCAAGGAAAGTCGCGGCCTGCATTACACCCTCGACTATCCGGACCTGCTGCCCGAGGCACTCGACACTATTCTGGTGCCGCCCACCTACGCCGGCTGAACTTGAGCCGCACACGCAGGCGTCGGTGCAAATCCGCCGCTTGCGAGTCGCGTGGTACGCAGATCGATCTGACCCGCCATTCCCCGCGCAAACGAAAGCGCAGCACCACGATCAATGGCAGCGCCAGGCTGTCCGGTCGTAGTTGCACCGCCCGCCAGCCATCCGCCCGACTCCACAACTGCCAACCATCGGCATCTCGACGCAAGCCACGAAATGCTTTGGGATGACTCAATAGAATCTGCCGTGGGATCACGTAAAAACCGTGAAGCAGGCAAGCGAAAGCCCCTGTCAGACTGGCCCAGAGTGGAATTGAAAGCAGAAACAAAGAGCCCAGCGCGAACGACTGGGCCAACAGATACGCCGCCAGCAGCTGCCGTGAGGCATGCCAGCGGCATTCGAACGTATTACTTGGGCTGGACACGATCCAGAATCATGCGAACCATGCGCTGCAGCTCGGGATCTTCGGATTCGCTGCGCTCCATGAACCAGCCGAACATGTCTTGATCCTCGCACTCCAGCAGGCGCACGTACAAATCGCGATCCACCTGATTCAGGCCTGCATAAACCTCTTTCACGAACGGCACCAGCAACACGTCAAGTTCAAGCATGCCGCGACGGCTGTGCCAAAAGAGGCGATTGAGTTCAACTTGTTCGACCATGGAGCCCTCCTCAAATTTGGCGGCAAGTATACAGGCCAGACGCGGCTCGCACAGTCGGCTTTGGTCGGGCACCACCGATCCTTTATCAACTACCCATTTCAACAACGCGCCCTTATGATGTGCCCCAGTCTATTTACCCTGCGATGACCCATGGCCGATTCTGCTTTTTTCTGCACCCTGTCTCATGAAGGCGTTCTCGCGGTTCGCGGCGCGGATGCCGGAAAATTCCTGCAAGGCCAGCTGACCTGCAATATCAATTATCTGAGCGACACCCAGGCCAGCCTCGGCGCGCGCTGCACGCAGAAAGGCCGGATGCAGTCGAGTTTCCGCATTCTGCTGGAAAGTGACGGCGTGCTGCTGGCGATGGCCAGCGAGCTGCTGGAGCCACAATTGGCGGATCTGAAAAAGTACGCCGTGTTCTCCAAATCCAAACTTACCGACGAAAGCGCCGCCTGGGTGCGCTTCGGTCTGGCGCATGGTGATGCAAGCCTGGCCAGTCTCGGCCTGGATCTGCCGGCCGAAACCGACAGTGTTGTACGCAACGAAGGTCTGATCGCGATTCGCGTCTCGCCGGATCGCGCCGAACTCTGGGTGCCGGCCGATCAAGCCGAAACCATCAAAGGCACGTTGTCCGCAGCCCTGCCTGAAGGTGAGTTGAATCAATGGCTGCTGGGGCAGATCCGCGCCGGTATCGGCCAGGTCATGCCAAGCACCCGCGAGCTGTTCATCCCGCAGATGCTCAATCTGCAGGCCGTGGGCGGCGTGAGCTTCAAGAAAGGCTGCTACACCGGCCAGGAAATCGTCGCGCGCATGCAGTACCTGGGCAAACTCAAGCGCCGTCTGTATCGCTTGAGCCTGGAGGCAGGGGAATTGCCGGAGCCGGGCACCCAGTTGTTCGCGCCGAGCCACAACAGTTCCATCGGCGAAGTCGTACTGGCCGCCAACGCCGGGCAAAATATTGAACTGCTGGCGGTGTTGCAGGCCGAAGCTGCCGAAGCGGGCGATCTGCATCTGGGCACCCTTGAAGGGCCCTCGCTGCATTTGCTCGATTTGCCCTACGAACTGGATCGCGACCGCGAAATCCAGCGCTGATCGCAGCCTTTGTTGCAACACCCTAGAGAGTCTAAATGAGCGAACTGGCGGATAAGGTCCAACAGGATTTGGTTGAGGCCATCGATAACGATGACCTGGTTCTGCCCACGTTGCCGGAGGTGGCCCTGCAAATTCGCAAGGCCGCTGAAGATCCGGAAATCAGCGTCAGCGACCTGAGCAAAGTGATCGGCCGCGACACGGCGCTTTCAGCGCGCCTGATCAAAGTGGTCAACAGCCCCCTGCTGCGTGCAGCCCAGGAAGTCACCGACCTGCACACCGCCATCACCCGCCTGGGCATCAATTACAGCAGCAATCTGGCGATCGGCCTGGTGATGGAACAGATTTTCCACGCCCGTTCCGAAGTGGTGGAACAGAAAATGCGCGAAGTCTGGCGCAAGAGCCTGGAAATCGCCGGGGTCAGTTATGCGTTGTGCCGCCGCTACACACAGCTCAAGCCTGATCAGGCGGCATTGGGCGGGCTGGTGCATCAGATCGGCGTGCTGCCGATTCTGACCTACGCCGAAGACCACTACGAACTACTGTCCGATCCGGTCAGCCTCAACCATGTGATCGACCATATTCATCCGCTGCTGGGCGACAAACTGTTGCGGGTCTGGGAGTTTCCGGAGCGGTTGGTGGAGTTGCCGGGGCGCTATCAGGACTTCAAACGCGACTCGAAAGAGATCGATTACGTCGATCTGGTGCAGGTAGCGAGTCTGTATTGCCACAAGGACACCGATCATCCATTCGGGCGCATTGACCCGCTCAGTGTGCCCGCGTTCAGAAAGCTTGGAATCGATCCGGAAAACAAGGCGCTGTGCGAAGATCTGGAAGAATCGCGGACGATGTTTTACTGATCGCTGTGGCGAGGAGATTTATCCCCGATGGGTCGCGGAGCGACCCCAAAACATGCAATCCGATTTTTACCGACAGACCGTGCTTTCCGAACTGCGACTGCTACACAGCCGATCGGGGATAAATCCTCTCGCCACAAAGGCGCTCGCCGATTTAGCCAGCGATAAAACTCACCCGCACCTTCAACCCCGCCTGCTCACCATCATGCAAGCTGATCTGCGCCAGATGCGCCCGGCAAATCTCGCCAACAATCGCCAACCCCAACCCTGAACCCGCCACCTGCTGATTACGCCGGTAGAACCGCTCAAACACCCGCTCACGCTCCTCCAGCGGAATCCCCGGCCCGTCGTCTTCAACTTCAAGCACCGCTGGCGCCGTCACACGCAAAATCACATTGCCGCCTGGCGGCGTATGCGCCAGCGCGTTATCCACCAGATTGCTCAGTAACTCATTGAGCAGCGTCGGCTCACCCCGCAGCCACACCGGCTCATCCGCCTCAAGCGCCAGCGCCACGCCGCGTTTGTGCGCCAGCGGCGCCATGGCCATGCCCAGTTCCCGCGCCAATTGGCTCAGATCGAGCAACTGTGCGCCGCCCTCCGCAATAGCCCGGGCGCCGTTTTCAACCCGCGCCAGCGACAGCAACTGATTGGCCAAATGGGTCAGGCGATCCGTGCTTTGCGCTGACGATTCCAGGGTTGTGCGCCAGGTTTCAGGTTCATTCGAGCGCAGGCCCAATTCCAGCCGCGCCTTCAACGCTGCCAATGGCGTACGCAACTCATGCGCCGCATCGGCGATGAACTGCGCTTGCCGCTCGAACTGGCCACGCAGGCGCTCGGTGAAATGGTTAAGCCCACGCACCAGCGGCCAAAGTTCATGCTGCACTTCCACCAACGGCAAGGGCCGCAAGTCGTCGGGCTGGCGTTCCTCCACTGCCGTGCGCAAACGCTCCAGCGGTCGCAACGCCGCGCTGACCGCGAACCACACCAACAGCAACGCGCCAATCGCCAGCATGCCCAAACGCAATAAGGTGTCGGCGGCCAGACTGCGGGCCATGCTGACCCGGGCTTCATCAGTTTCGGCGACACGGATTTCCGCCATGCCGTTCATGTTCGGCTCGGTTACCGCTTTAAGCAGACTGACCACCCGAACATTCTGGCCCTTGTAGGTGGCGTTGTAGAAACGCGCCAGCGCCGGATAGTCGTCAGTTCTTGGCGTGCCGGACGGCGGCCCGGGGAGGTTTTCGTAGCCGGAAATCAGCTTCTGATGGATGTCGTTGACCTGATAATAAATCCGCCCGGCACTGTCGTAAGCGAACGTATCGAGTGCCACGTAAGGCACGTCGGCACTGAGGGTGCCATCTCGTTGCGACAGGCCGGCGGCGATGGTTCGCGCCGAGGCCAGCAAGGTGCGGTCATACGCGGTATCGGCCGCTTCGCGACCATTCCAGTAAGCACTCAAGCCACTGGCGAGCATCAGCACCACCAGCAGCAGCGCAAGGTTCCACAGCAACCGCCAGCGCAGGCTGCTGGGCTTATGCATCGCGGCTTTCCAGCAGATAGCCGAGGCCACGGAAGGTCACGATCGCCACCGGGTGACCGTCGAGTTTCTTGCGCAAACGGTGCACGTAGATTTCGATCGCGTCGGGGCTGGCCTCTTCGTCGAGGCCGAACACTTGCGATGCCAATTGCTCCTTGCTCATCACCCGCCCCGGCCGGGCGATCAGCGCTTCGAGCACAGCTTGCTCACGAGAGGTCAAGGTCAGCAATTCCTCACCGAGGGTGAAGCGCCGGGTGTCGAGGTCATAGGCCAGCACGCCGCAGCGCTGTTGGCGTTCGCCGCCGAGCACACTACGGCGCAACAGGGCTTTGACCCGCGCTTCCAGTTCAGTCAGCTCGAAAGGCTTGGCCAGATAATCGTCGGCGCCGAGATTGAGGCCATGCACCCGATCTTTCACGTCACTGCGCGCGGTCAGCATCAGCACCGGCAAGTTTTTTCCGCGCGCACGCAACCGCGCCAGTACTTCAAAACCATCCATGCGCGGCAGGCCGACATCAAGGATCGCCACGGCGTATTCCTCACTGCCAAGCGCCAGGTCGGCGGCCACGCCATCGTGCAACACATCCACGGTCAGACCGGTGCTCTTGAGCGCCTGGGCGACACTTTCGGCCAGTTGCAGATGGTCTTCGACAAGCAGCACACGCATGGATTCTTACCTCGTTCAGGGATGGCCGACGCCACTCTTTGCCGCGGAGTTTACAGCCGCAACCGCCGCTGTGAAGCCTGAAAACCGTGAAAGTCAGTTGAAAGGTTAGCGAAAGGTTAGCTGGTTAGAGTCGATCCACGGACAGTTCCGACTGCCGTCGCTGCTGCCACACAGCGTTACGAAAAACGCCACGAAGCGTTTTCGACCAATAAGAACAATAAACGGAGCACCCCGCGCATGCCGTCCTTGCAGACCAAGGCTACAACGCCTGTTCGACCTTCCCGCTTCAGCCACGCTACCCTCGTCAGTGCCGCCGCCCTCGCCGGTTTTTCGCAGCTGAGTTTTGCCGACTTTATTGAAGACAGCAGCGCAACCTTCGAAACCCGCAACATGTATTTCAACCGCGACTTTCGCGATGGCACCAGTGCCCAGCAATCCAAGCGCGATGAATGGGCCCAGGGCTTCATGCTCAATCTGCAATCGGGTTACACCGACGGCACCGTGGGGTTCGGTGTCGATGCGTTGGGCATGCTCGGCGTGAAACTCGATTCAAGTCCCGATCGCACCGGCACCGGCCTGCTGCCGACCCACGACGACGGTCGCGCAGCGGATGAATATTCGAAAGTCGGCCTGACCGGCAAAGTGAAAATCTCCGCCACGGAACTGAAAATCGGCAGCCTGATTCCCGAACTGCCAATCCTTAAGCCCAACGACGGACGCATCCTGCCGCAGACCTTTGAAGGCGGACTGTTGACCTCCAAAGAAATCAAAAACCTGACCTTCACCGGCGGCCGCCTGGAGAAAGCCAAGGATCGCGACAGCACCGATTTCGAGGACATTGCCCTCAACAACAAGAACAGCCGTTTTGCCGGCACCGCTGCCGGCAAGCATTTCGATTTTGGCGGCGTGGAGTACAAGTTCACCGACAAGATCACCGGCAGTTATCACTTCGCCCAACTCGACGAAGTCTACAACCAACACTTCTTCGGACTGGTCGCCTCGCGGCCGATGGGCCCGGGCACTTTGGCCACCGACCTGCGTTTCGCCGTCAGTGACGATCAGGGCGCGGCCCGTGGCGGCGAGATCGACAACCGCTCGCTCAACGGTCTGGTCAGCTATGCCTTGAGCGGCCACAAGTTCAGCGCCGGTTATCAGCACATGTCCGGCGACAGCGCCTTTCCGTATGTCGATGGCAGCGACCCGTATCTGGTCAACTTCGTGCAGATCAACGACTTTGCCGGCGCCGAAGAACGTTCGTGGCAAGCACGCTACGACTTCGACTTCGCCAAGCTCGGCATCCCTGGCCTGAGCTTCATGAGCCGCTACTTGAGCGGTGACAACATCAAGCTCAAGAACGGCGAAGAAGGCAAAGAGTGGGAGCGCAACACCGAGATCAAATATGTAGTACAAAGCGGCGCTTTGAAGGACGTCGCCGTGCGCCTGCGTAATGCCACCTACCGCTCCAATTACTCCGCTCGCGATGCAGACGAAGTGCGTTTGCTGGTGAGCTACAGCGTTGCTCTTTGGTAAATACCCGTTGCTGAAAAACACGTCGAATAACAACAATGCCCGTGGAGACTTGAATGAACCTATCACTGCGTAAAGTGGCACTCGCTGCCAGTTGTGTCCTGTTCGCCGGCCAACTCATGGCCGAACCGAAACGTCCTGAATGCATCGCCCCGGCCTCGCCGGGCGGCGGTTTCGACCTGACCTGCAAACTGGCGCAGAGCGCGCTGGTCAACGAAAAACTGCTGAGCAAACCGATGCGCGTCACCTACATGCCCGGCGGCGTCGGCGCGGTGGCGTACAACGCCGTGGTCGCACAACGCCCGGCGGATGCCGGCACGTTGGTGGCGTGGTCCAGCGGTTCGTTGCTGAACCTGGCCCAGGGCAAGTTCGGGCGTTTCGATGAAACCAATGTGCGCTGGCTCGCAGCGGTCGGCACCAGCTACGGCGCCATCGCGGTGAAAAGCGATTCGCCCTACAAGACCCTCGACGATCTCGTTCAGGCATTGAAGAAAGATCCAGGCTCTGTGGTGATCGGTTCCGGCGGCACAGTCGGCAGCCAGGACTGGATGCAGACCGCGCTGATCGCCAAGGCTGCCGGGATCAACCCGCGTGACCTGCGTTACGTCGCCCTCGAAGGTGGCGGCGAGATCGCCACCGCCCTGCTCGGCGGTCACATCCAGGTCGGCAGCACCGACATCTCCGACTCCATGCCGCACATTCAGAGCGGTGATATGCGCTTGTTGGCGGTGTTCTCCGAGAAGCGTCTAGACGAGCCGGAAATGAAGGGCATTCCGACCGCCAAGGAGCAAGGCTACGACATCGTCTGGCCGGTGGTGCGCGGCTTCTACCTCGGGCCAAAAGTCAGCGATGAAGACTACGCCTGGTGGAAAGACGCGTTCGACAAACTGCTGGCCTCCGAAGAGTTCGCCAAGCTGCGCGATCAGCGTGAACTGTTCCCGTTCGCCATGACTGGCCCGGAACTGGACACCTACGTGAAGAAGCAGGTCGCGGACTACAAAGTGCTGGCCAAAGAGTTCGGCCTGATCCAGTGATCGTCTCTGTCTAGCGGCCGCCGCCCCCAGTTCGCGGGGCGGCGGCACAGGAGTTTCCCATGCTCTTACAACGCATTTTTGCTTCAGTGCTGTTGCTGGTTTGCGCTGGCCTGGCCCTGATGGCGTGGCCGTATCAAGCGGCTTTTTCCTACGAACCGGTCGGCCCGCGCGCCTTTCCCCTGCTGATGCTCGGCCTGATGGGCGCGGCGCTGCTGTACATGGTGTTCCGCCCGGCCCCTATCAAACACAGTGAAGACGAGCCACCACTGGATCGCGAAACCCTGACCAAGATCGGCATTTGCGTCGTCCTGCTGCTGGTGTTCGCGGGCACGTTCGAACCGCTTGGCTTCATCGTCGCCAGCATCGTCACCGGTATTCCGATGGCGCGCCTGTATGGTGGCCGCTGGCTCCCCAGCGTTGTCATCATCAGCCTGATGGCCGTCGGTCTTTACCTGCTGTTCGACCGTTTGATGGACGTTCCGCTGCCCCTCGGCCTGCTCGACGTTCTGGAGAACTGATATGGATACTCTTGGCTATTTGGGTCAGGGTTTCGGCGTCGCGCTGAGCCCCTACAACCTGGTAACTGCACTGTGCGGCACCCTGATCGGCACTGTCGTTGGTCTGTTGCCGGGTCTCGGCCCGATCAACGGCGTGGCGTTGCTGATTCCGATCGCATTTGCCCTCGGCCTGCCGCCGGAGTCGGCGCTGATCCTGTTGGCAGCGGTGTATCTGGGCTGCGAATACGGCGGTCGGATCAGTTCGATCCTGCTGAACATTCCGGGCGAAGCGTCCACCGTGATGACCACCCTCGACGGCTACCCGATGGCCCGCAAAGGCCTGGCCGGCGTAGCGTTGTCGCTGTCGGCGTGGAGTTCGTTCATCGGCGCTTTTATCGCCACTTGCGGCATGGTGCTGTTCGCCCCGCTCCTGGCGAAATGGGCGATTGCCTTTGGTCCGGCGGAATACTTCGTGTTGATGGTCTTCGCGATTGTCTGTCTCGGCGGCATGGCCGGTGACCGCCCGCTGAAAACCTTTATCGCCGCGCTGATCGGCCTGTTCCTGTCGACCGTCGGCATTGACGCCAACAGTGGCGTGTACCGCTTCACCGGCGACAACATCCATCTGACCGACGGCATCCAATTCGTCGTGCTGGTACTCGGCCTGTTTTCCATCAGCGAAATCCTTCTGCTGCTGGAGAAAACCCACCACGGCCAGGAAGCCGTGAAGGCCACCGGCCGCATGATGTTCAACTTCAAAGAAGCGGCCTCGGTATTCACGGTGAACCTGCGGTGCGGTGTACTGGGCTTCATCATGGGCGTGCTACCGGGTGCTGGCGCTACCCTCGCCAGCGCCGTGGCGTACATGACCGAGAAGCGCATTGCCGGTAACAGCGGCACATTCGGCCAGGGCGACAAGCGTGGTCTTGCGGCTCCGGAAACCGCCATTGGCGGTGCGGCGTGCGGCGCTCTGGTACCGATGCTGACTCTCGGTGTTCCAGGTTCAGGCACCACCGCAGTGATGATCGGCGCACTGTCGCTGTACAACATCACCCCGGGTCCGCTGCTGTTCCAGCAACAACCGGACATCGTCTGGGGCCTGATCGCGTCGCTGTTTATCGCCAACGTGATGCTGGTGATCCTCAATATCCCGATGATCCGCATCTTCACCCGCATCCTCGCCGTGCCGAACTGGGCACTGGTGCCGGTGATAGCGATCATTACAGGGATCGGCGTCTACGCGGTGCACGCAACCACGTTTGACCTGTTCCTGATGATCGGTATAGGCATCTTCGGCTACATCCTGCGCAAGCTGGACTTCCCGTTGTCGCCGCTGCTGCTGGGCTTCATCCTCGGTGGTCTGATGGAGCAAAACCTGCGTCGTGCGCTGTCGATCTCTAACGGCGCGCTGGAAATTCTCTGGTCAAGTCCGATCACGGTCGGTTGCTGGGTATTGACGGTGGTCATGCTGACGATGCCGATCATCCGTATCTGGCGTAAACGCTCCGCTGCCCGGCGCGCCATCGCCGATGTCTGATTGGTCATCCCTCAGAAGCTGGTGGGGAACCCCGCTGGTCGGTCTGCTTGGCGGCTTTGTCGCCAGTCAGATCGGCTGGCCGCTGCCGTGGATGGTCGGCTCGTTGCTGGCGATCATCCTCGTGCGCTGCCTGACGCCGTGGCAATTAGCCGAAATCCCTGGCGGCCGCAAATGCGGCCAGTGGATTGTCGGGATCGGCATCGGCCTGCACTTCACCCCGGTAGTGATGGAGCAGGTGCTCAGTCATTTCGGTCTGATCTTCTTCGGCGCGCTGGTCACCAGCCTGTCGGCGGTGGTGGGCGTGTGGTTGATGCGCCGCACCGGTGAGGATCGCGCCACGGCGTTTTTCTCCAGCATGCCCGGTGGCTCCGGCGAGATGGTCAACCTCGGTGCGCGCAATGGCGCGCTGCTCAGCCATGTCGCGGCGGGGCAGAGTTTGCGGGTGTTGGTAGTGGTTTTGTGTGTGCCGGCGGCGTTCAAGTATCTGCTCGGCGACGGCACACCGATTTCTCATGCCGGTAGCGTCGATTGGCGTTGGCTGGCAATTTTGTTTCCGGCCGGTGCCTTGGCCGCATGGATCTGGGAGCGACTGCGCCAGCCCAATCCGTGGCTGTTCGGACCGTTGCTGGTGAGTGCGGCGGTGAGCATCGGTTGGGATCTGCACATCGGTTTGCCCAATGGCGGCAGTCAGATTGGCCAGTGGCTGATCGGCAGCGGTTTGGGCTGCCACTTCAACCGACAGTTCTTCCGGCGTGCGCCGTCGTTCATGGGCCGAACACTGATCGGCACGGCGCTGACCATGTTGATCGCCACACTGGCGGCATTGGGGTTGAGTGCGCTGACCCATCTGGATCTGCGCTCGCTGACCTTGGGCATGATGCCCGGCGGGATTGCCGAAATGAGCCTGACGGCGGAGACGCTGCAATTGTCGGTGCCGCTGGTGACGGCGATGCAGGTGATGCGGCTGCTGTTTGTGCTGTTTCTGGCGGAGCCTTTGTTCAAGTACTGGAATCGTAATCCCGAGTAACTCTTGTGGCGAGGGAGCTTGCTCCCTCGCCACAGGTTTTTCTCAAGCCATCAAACCGGCGGCAACCGCCACTCGATCGGCGTCTCGCCGTTCTGCTCAAGAAACTTGTTGGTCCGGCTGAAATGCCCGCATCCCAAGAACCCCCGATACGCCGACAACGGTGAAGGATGCACCGAGGTCAGCACCAGATGCTTGGTCGCATCGATCAGCTTCTGTTTGCTCTGCGCATGGGCACCCCACAGCATGAACACCAGATGCGGCTGCTGTTCGCTGACCAGTTCAATGATCCGGTCAGTGAAGAACTGCCAGCCCTTGTCCTTGTGCGCATTAGCGTTGGCGCGTTCCACCGTCATGGTGGTGTTGAGCATCAGCACGCCCTGATCGGCCCAGCTCTGCAAGTAACCGTGGTTGGGGATGTCGATGTTCAGATCGCGTTTCAACTCTTTATAGATGTTGACCAGCGACGGCGGCGCCGGCACGCCCGGTTGCACCGAGAAGCACAAGCCATGGGCCTGGCCCGGGCCGTGATACGGGTCCTGGCCGAGGATCACCACTTTGACTTTATCCAGCGGCGTCGAATTCAGCGCATTGAAAATCAGCGGCCCCGGCGGATAGATCTCCTTGCCGGCCGCCCGCTCCTGCTGCAGAAAATTGCGCAACTCTGCCATGTAAGGCTGGTCGAATTCAGCACGCAGTGCCTCCTTCCAGCTCGGTTCGAGTTTGATACGGTCGTCAGCAGTCATGGTCATACCCGGCAAAAACAATGGGGCGAACCCTAGGAAAGCCGACCACGCTTGTCAATTGATCTGACGCAGATACGGCACTTTCCCACACAGCGATCATACTGATCGTTCAAATTCCCGATCGAGGTCACGATGAATCTGCACTTCGAAGAACTCACCGGCACCGATGGCGCCCGCCTCGGTATCGCCAGCCTGGACGCTGAAAAATCGCTCAATGCGCTGTCCTTGCCGATGATCAATGCGCTGAGCGACAAACTGAATGCCTGGGCAAAAGACCCGCAAATCGTCTGCGTCTTACTGCGCGGCAACGGCGCCAAGGCATTTTGCGCTGGCGGCGAAGTGCGCAGCCTGGTGGAAGCCTGTCGCGCCCACCCCGGCGAAGTACCGCCACTGGCCGCGCAGTTTTTCGCCGCGGAATATCGCTTGGACTACAGCCTGCACACCTACCCGAAACCGTTGATCTGCTGGGGCCACGGTTATGTGCTGGGCGGAGGCATGGGTCTGTTGCAAGGCGCGAGCACACGCATCGTCACACCGAGCAGCCGTCTGGCCATGCCGGAAATCACTATTGGCCTGTATCCGGACGTCGGCGCCAGCTGGTTCCTGTCACGCCTGCCCGGCAAGCTCGGTTTGTTTCTGGGCCTGACCGGCGCCCACATGAACGGGCGTGATGCGATCGATCTGGGTCTGGCCGACCGCTTCCTGCTCGACGAACAGCAACCGGATCTGATCGAAGGCCTGCTGCAACTGAACTGGCAGGAACAAACCCCGATGCAACTCAACAGCCTGCTCAAGGCTTTGCAGCAAGAAGCGGTCGCGAAAATGCCTGAGGCGCAGTGGCTACCGCGTCGTCAGCAGATCGACGAACTGCTCGACGTCAGCGATGTGGCGTGCGCCTGGAAAGCTATCAGTCTGCAACGCGACAGCAGCGACCCCTTGCTCGCCCGCGCCGCCAAGACCCTGAGTGAAGGCTCACCGGTGACCGCGCATCTGGTCTGGGAACAGATTCTCCGCGCGCGCTATATGTCACTGGCCGAAGTCTTTCAGATGGAATACACACTGAGCCTCAACTGCTGCCGGCATCCGGAGTTCAGCGAGGGGGTTCGTGCCCGGTTGATCGACAAGGACCAGAAGCCACACTGGCATTGGCCGGACGTCAACAGCGTGCCGGATGCCGTGGTGGAGGCGCATTTTCATAAGGTTTGGGAGGGGCGACATCCATTGGCGGATCTGACGCAGTATTGAAGTGCTGATTGCCCGCGATGGTCACCTTTGCCCTTAATCGCGGGCACCCTCAAACTGACACTGTTATGGTTAAATCAGTTCGTAGAACTTGATTATCTCGGCCAACGCGAGTTGCGACTCTTCGTTTTCTTTTACAAGAATATCCTCCACATCCCGCAATGGCGGAAGAGGATGTAAACGTTCGGCAATTTGCATCGAGGTGTAGTCTTTGACCGTTTTTCCTTCGCCGCTAACTCTTATGAACCCAATAGCGCTTTCGCCTCCAGAAAAGTGATGGGAAACTCGTATTTTGGGAGCCATGCCATAACTGACCACTATCACGAGATCATCCCGTTCGCGGTGAAACCTCAACTGTTCAATAGGCAGGCCCACTTCAGAAAAATCAATTCCATCAATGCCGCCCCCAGCGTTATCGATCACGTCTCTTCCGAGACCATCATATTTATAAAGGTCATTGCCTGCGCCACCGGACAATGTGTCATGACCTGGGCCGCCTGCCAGCAGGTCATCACCGACACTACCCGTCAGCACATCATTTCCCTGCATACCTCTGATTTCACCCGCGCCGCTTAAAGTGTCATTACCATGACTTCCCACCAGTGGAAGCGCGTGGCCATCTCTCATAGATTTGGTATTAGCCGCATTATCGACAAGGAGACCATGGTGATAAGTATCCGGGGCAGGACCTGGCTGACTGGAGTCAAACAGCTCTTTGAGACTAACGCTTGAGCCATCTGCAAATTTTATAATCTCAATGCCGGAACCCTCGATATCTCCGGCATTGGGTAAAACAATACGAACTTTCTGAGACCCACCCCATTTAATATCGAGTGTCGAATAGAGCATTTTCGCCCGAGGCGGATGGCGATAGGCATCACGATGCGGATCGGGTGCCAACTCAACATTCACTGTTTCAATGAGCGTTGCGCCCCAACTTAGCTGCAAATTCTCCTTCGTCGCGTCCTCTGGAAGCACGACAGTATCTTGATCGACCAGTCCATACTCGTCCTTCCATCCGGCAACACCTACTTCAGGTCGGAGAAAAACCGGATTCAGCACATCCGCGATAATGGTCGTTGCTCCAGCATGTGCCTGCACGATGTATGTATCGGCACCGTTTTCACCGTACAGGTAGTCATCCCCCGCGCCGCTCACTAAATAATCAGTGCCTTCAGAACCGAGCAGGGTATCGTTGCCTGCCCCGGCGGACAAAAAGGCACCCGGTATCCTGTCGTTAACAGAGCCATAATCAAGTAGAAAACCAGAATAGGCGACGATCAGGTCATCGCCCGCACCACCATGGAAAAGATTGCCGACTTCGACATTAACTCGCCCACCGGCATCGTCGCCGTGGACAACTTTATGTTTGATCGTTTGAGTTGTGGCATCACTCCGAAATTCCTTGCGGACAGTTTCGCCCGCAGCAAAACTTTCAGCGGGATAGATGTACCACCCTTCGATAGCGCCTGAATCATTTCTATCCGCGACAATTGCGTCGCCGATTTTGAATGAAAAACCGCTGGCAGTGCCAGATCGAAAATAACGTGGCTTCAGCGATGACGGCGACGTAATGCCCTCTTTCTTTACCTCTCGAAAACTGGATTGGGATGTAGAGTCTGACTGTCTGTCACTAAATACGGCATCGCCAGTTGCAGAACCCATCCATTGAGGCGTTTCAGACAATGCCCCCGTTTCGATGCTTTCCTTGATCACATCAGTGTGGGTGATATAACCAGTATCGTTGCTGGTTATATGGTTACGAACCCAGACACCTGGGTTGCCCAACGTAAAGCCTGCCGCATGCCGGCTTGCGGAGCGCTTTGCTTTGAGCTCCGCCAGGAACCTGTCTGTCCAGACAACATTATGATCGATGGCATTACTTCGTTCCTCACCAGGAACAACGATCGCTGATTGGTCCGCAACAGCAACCTGATCTTCGTCTGCAATGATGTCTTTATTTTCTTCTTTGGCCAGCACTCCATCCCCTGCTGACGGCTCGATGATCTCTACAGCTGGCAGCGTTTTTTTCATGACCTCTTGATAGCCGAGAATGACACCATCGCTAAACGTGAACGTTGAGTTCTTCCACTCTTCATAATTCCTGATAAGGATGGCGTCACCCTCGCCATTGAACAGCCGCAATACCCGGCCTACGGAAACATCAATGATGTCCGCTTTTAGACTTTCCGCAGAAAACCCAGCGCCGAACCTAATGATATTGCTGCCACCGGAATCGGTGATAACGTCAAGACCATCACCAGCGCCGAAATAGTAAACATCAGCGCCGTCATGGCCTTCCAGCACGTCGTTACCGGCACCGCCATCAAAAACGTTATTGCCTGAATCGCCACGAAGGTGGTCTACACCCTCCCCGCCCAATAACGTGTCGTTCCCACCACCGCCCAGCAAGGTATCGTTGCCTGAACCACCGTCCAGATAATCTGCGCCGTGTTGGGCCTCGGCCGTCTGCTCGTAATCGCCGGATAAAATGTCATCATCAGCGCCGCCATAAAGCGTGTCGGCGCCCAAGCCGCCCAAAAGGGTATCGTTTCCTTCATCGCCTTGAAGGTAATCATTGTTGATTCCACCTGATTGCAGGTTGGACACATCACCATCCAGCGCGTCAGCTCCTGCCCCACCGATCAGGGTATCGGAGCCACCCATTCCCTGAAGTGTGTCATCGCCCGCTCCACCATCAAGTAAATCATTACCGTGATAACGAACCGGATGCTCAGCAAAATCCCCGGCCAGCACGTCGTTACCTTCACCTCCGAACAGCAGATCATCCGCCCCACCGCCCCAAAGTTTGTCGTCTCCCGCGCCACCGTCCAGCAGGTCATTTCCAAAAAAGTGGGCGGCGTCACCGGCAACGCCGTTCAGTACATCGTCGTCGCCCTTGAGATTGTCATTGCCTGGACCACCATAAATTGCATCGTTTCCGCCATTACCTGCGAGCCAATCATCACCACTTCCACCGTCCAATACATCGTTGCCATGGTGTTTGCTTTGCAGTCCACCGCCCCAATCGAGGTTGTCTCCCATTAATGTGTCGTTACCGCTTCCTCCGGCCAGCGTGTCATTTCCGCCATCCCCCGAAAGAAGATCATCTTCAGTTCCGCCATCAAGCAAATCCTGGCCCCATCCACCGTTGAGAACATCTCGACCACCCTGGCCGTAGAGAACATCGTTATCGCCCTGCGTCGAACGGTTAAAGGAGGCCTTTGAAAAGACAGTTCGATGGCTGGTGACACCACCGTCTATAAGAACTTCGACGCGTTTGAATCCCCATTTATGTTCCAGCGCGCCGGTCGTTTCATCCCCTGATAAAACGTCATCTCCCGCACCTCCAATCAGCGTATCCCGATCGTTACCTCCCAGAAGCACGTCCTGGGATGCCGTACCGACCAGCAGATCGTGGCCAGCACCTCCATCAAGCCAATCGCCTCGAGCGGCTTTCCCTTTAGAGTCGCCAGCAGCCATGGCTTTTTCGAGCGTCGTCTGTTTATCCCCAAACAAACGATCGTTTCCTGCCTTGCCGAATAATCGATCAGAACCGCCAAGCCCGAGAATGACGTCGTCCTTGGCAGAGCCGTAAAGCACATCGGCCTTGTTTCTCTGCTTTACGTTGGCCAATAGCAAGGCGTTGCCCAGATCATCGTATGAGAACTGATCCCCGGGAACATTGGGGTCTATATCTTTCGCTTTCCAGTCGCCCTGGAGAACCAAGTCGGGCGCAGAGATCGAATGGCCTTGGTATTCAGGGAGTCGGATCCCAAGCATCCCGCGCTGAAAATTCTTGATAACGATAAGATCGTTCAGGCCATATTTGATATTCAGCGTACTGTCACCGAGTTCTTCGATGAGATTTAACGTGATCGCCTGATTCTCTGTAGACCAGGTATTGCTCAACGGAGCACTGCGTTTGAGCGGAGGAATTAGCGTGCCATTGATCAATAACTGCCCGTTTGCATTTGCATCGATAATCTCGTCGATTCCGTCACCGTTGGAAAACTCATAGCGGTCGCTGCCTTCGCCACCGATCAAAGAGTCGTTACCCTTTCCTCCGACCAGAACATCATCACCGGCCATTCCGTGCAGCGCATCATTGCCGTCGCCTCCGGCAAGCAAGTCGTTGCCGCGTCCACCCTCGATGGAATCGTGGCCGGCCAGCCCGTTGATCGTGTCATTGCCCGCGCCGCCATACAGATGATCCGTGTTCGCACCGCCCTCGAAAAACCGCGCGCCGTCATCACCGAACATGACCAGCGGGTTCAACACACCGGTCGTCATCGACACCTGTTTGGCTGAGGCGAGATCGGAGTAGGAAAACTTCTGCAGCGAATGTTCTCCAAACGAGCCCTGATTTCGGGCAATCAACCGGGCCAACATCTGCGCACGATCGGCGAGCCATTGCGCGGTGATGAAACCTTCGCCGGTCAACGGATCGTAAAGTTCCAGTCCGCGTCCGGGGTAACCGTCAGCTCGTTCTATGACGACTTCACTGAGTTGCTTCAGGGAATTGCGCAGCGCGAGGCCGATGAGTGTCGACTCGCCAGCCAGTTTTGCCCATGAATTCGCGTTTCCGTATTCACCTATTGATTGGGTGACGATGCTTTGGGACTGCTCCGGTGAAAATGCCGAGAAGAATGCGTAAGCGTTGGTGGCGAAGGTTTCATCGGTGGTAGATGGCGCTGCTGAATCGCCGTCGTAGGTGCGCTTGAACATGTCCAGGAATTCGTTCTGGCCATAGCGCAGTATCAGGTCGACCACGACGGCAACCGGCGTGCCTTTTACGACATGCTGAATCAGCGGATTCACACTGCCACTGGCGAGCGCGATATTGATTTGCTCTGGCACAACGGAAAGCAGACTTTGCAATGGATTGACGCCGAAATTGCTGATCGCCGCCCGCAATCCGACACTGTATGAATCGATGGCGAACAGAATATTTTTATAGTCATCGAGCCTGTTGGCTTTTGCGTGAATAGGAGGGCTGTCATCTTCCGACTTTGGATCACCTGCGCAAATCAGCCTCCAGGTTTCATACGGAGGTTTGCCACCCAACAGGCTGAACCCCACTGTCCCGGACCAACCGGCGTTATGGCTCACGGCTGTATCCTTCTCTCCGCAAGCCTCACTAAACAGAGCCTCGCCAATCGCACTGGCATCAATCTCTGCAATCTGGCTGATGGATGGAACCGTCCAGGGGGCCAGTCGACCCGCGAGGGATCCGTCGATCAAGGTATTGATGAAGTTGGCGGCGACCTGATTGGATGACAGCTGCATCAGCTCTTCACTGAAGATTTTATTCAGTCTCAGTTCGCCTTGGCGCGAGGTGTAGCCGCGAATCAGGGCGGAGTAGGCACCGGCCCCCCCGTTGGCATCAATGGCCACGGCAAGCCAGAGCCTGGCGCTTTTCAGAATTTTTCCCGCTTCTTTATCGACAGCGGTAACCTCAGAAACTCTTCTGCCAATAATATCGAATAGCTTTTGATACAAGGGCGCGCAGCTAGCCCCTGCTAATTTCAGCGCAAGATATTCGATATCTTCAGAATCGAACGTCAGACCCTTGCAGACATTTGCTGCATTTAAAATTTCCGATTTTTCCAGATCGTTAAAAACATAACTCATCGTTACTTCCTTGTAATAACAGAGCGTGAAAGATATTCACTGAGAAACTTGAGCATCTCAGGTGCTTCGCGTAATGACGACAGTCCAAGACTTACCCGACCGTGCCCCCCGGCAAAGTCAAAACTGTGTAACTCCACAGTGCAAAAAAAGTTCAACCTACCAAAATCCAGATTTTCCAATTCAGTTCTGCTGAGCTTTGACAGTTTCTCGTCAGTCAATTCTTCCTCTGCAGCTGGGCGAATCAAGCCGTTACAGCTTATCAATCGAGGGGTTCCATCACGCCGCGGCCAGTCAGTAATGACAAACTTTCGAACGGAAGCCTCATTCTTGAAATGCGGCGGAGGTGCATTAAGCCAAATCTCCAGCCCAGGATAGTTTTTCAACTTCACAATCAACTCATCCGGCCAGTTGACGTGTCGATAGCCCCGCTCATGGGGTTTGGCAGTCTCTTTTCTTGTATAAAGCCCGGCGGTCACTTTATAAAGACGCCAACTTTCAGGAATCGACTTCAGGCTCTGATCCTGGTACCGGCGGAAACCCGTCCCGGTCCACCAGACATGCCCCTTGAGGGTATTGGCAAGGCACGCTTTTTTATTCGCCAGTTCAGGCATGCCAACATAAAACTCCGGAACCAGAGTCTTATCCACATAGCTGCCGCCCAGTATGGGCACCTGCTTCATGCTCGCCAGCTTCTTTTGACAGGCCTCCTGATCCGCGTAATAGATTGCCATCGCCTCGGCGACTTCTTCTTCACGGATATAAAAATCTGCCACGCAATAACAGACATAAATAAACAAGCCGTATGTCAAAAACTTCTTAAACCATTTAACCCATTGCTTACGCGACATCCGGAGCATTTCAAATCTCACGATCAAACTGAGGTGCAGGCTGTTTCTTGAGGTACCCGGACGTCGCGCTTTCAAATACTTCAAAGTATTGTTTCGTGCCGTACTCCATATCAAATCTGCTCGCCGTCAACTTCGCAGCGCTGCGAAGGCAGTCGTACTCATCAGCGGAATCAAGAACCTTGGCAATACGTTTGGCGATACCGTGATGATCGAAGAAATCCACCAGCATTCCATTGTGACCATCGACGATCACCTCCCTTACCGGGGCCGTATCTGACGCTACTACCACACACCCTGCCGCCATCGCCTCCAGTAACGACCACGACATAACAAACGGATACGTCAAATAAACATGAACCTTTGAACAGTTCAGAACTGCCCGGTAAGTCTGATAAGGAAGCTTCCCGGTGAAATGAACGGTGGAATGATTGAAACTTACCTCTGCCTCCATCCTGCTGCGCCAATTTGCATAGCCCACCGGCTTACACCCGTAACTGACCTCATCGCCGCCCACTATGATTACCTGCGCATCGGGACACTCAGCCTGAATACGCGGGATCGCTCGCATAAAACTGTGAAACCCGCGATAAGGCTCAAGATTTCTCGCGACATAAGTAACGATCGGCTGCCCAGCGCTCAACTCGACGCCATTGGGCAACCTGACTGCCCCAATTTTTGCCAAGCAAGAACTTTGAATGACGCCCTCGTGAATAACTCGAATGGCCGACTGATAAGCTGCAGGAAACAGACTGCGCTGCCACTGCGTAGGCGCAATGGCAATGTCACATTGCTCGAGATTCAGCAGATGCAGCGAATTGAGCACTCGCAGCCTTGATGACTCCCTCGTGGCTCGCGGGAATTCAGGGTCGAACCCGGAGTCCGCGCCCTGCGCTCGATAGTAATATTCGCAATAGTGAATAAGCGGCGTGTCTGGATAGACATCCTTGACGAAGAGCGTTTCCCCCCATCCGGGATGAGCGAGAATCACGTCCGGTCGATAACCCGAATGTTTCAGCCTGCTCAGAATTTCAAAAACCTTCTGTCCATCAGTCACCGCTTGTTCGTAACGGGTCAGATAGGGGTGAATATCGCCCGGTGCTCTGCTGGCCGCGCGGTATCGATATATTTTCACCCCTGCGATACCCGGCGCCGTATCCCGACCTATCGCCAAAACCTCATGACGCCTGTCAATCGCCGACAGCACCACATGACGAAACTGGCCCGGAAAATTTTGGTGAATCACAAGAAGCTTCATAGCGGCATCGTCCTTTTATTCGCCGCTATTGAACTGAGTTTTGCTCACCTCGTTCGGCACGAACAAACGCTAACAAATGCAAGGAAATGAAACTGTAGGAAGCGTCTGGGAATGCCCTAGGAGATGGCTAATGGGACGACTTTTCGACGGGCATAAAAAAGCGGCGCTAATTGCGCCGCTTTCATTTGCGTGGATTTACCAGCGGTTGCCACGTCCGTTGTGGTCGCCCCGGCCGCTGTGGCGGTCGTAGTTGCCGCGACCGCGGTGATCGTTGTCCCAACCGCCGCGGCGGTGACCATCCCAGCGTCCGCGGTCATTGCCGTGCCAGCGACGGCTTTCGTAGTAACGCGGAGCCGGCTGGTAATGGCGTGGCGCTGCCTGATAATAGCGCGGCTGCTGATAGTAACGCGGTGCTGGTTGGTAGTAGCGCGGCTGCGTGTAGTACGTGCCGCCGCTGTAGTACGCCGGCGCGGGTGATGAGTAGACCTCTGACCTGTAATAGCTGTCTCCGTATGAATAAGGGACACATCCGCCAATGGAAAAAAACATCACGGCAAGCAGTAGGATTCGGCGATACATGGCGGCCTCCTGGACCGCGGGTAGCCACACCAGCGACGCTGGCAGGCGTCAGTCGTTTATTCGGTGACTGACGAATTATCTGACAGCGTTTTCGGAATCTGGTGCGTTCCTGCAACAAGTTGAAACAAGTGATTTATGAAACCTTGTTCATCCCTTGATGCGGTATTCAGCCGCTGATTAAGGGTGGCCACCGTAATATCCGCCGCAGTGATATCCGTAACCCGTGACGGCCATGGCCACGGATGCCCGACACGCTGCATCACGGTGCAGCCGCGCACCAACACAAAGCGCCGCGCCGCTTTAAAACACAACCCTACTCAACCGGCAGGCCCGAGCCAGAGGGTTCGACGCGACTTGGCACGCCTCTCGCTTTAGCAAACCCGTGCAGGAGTCATCACAGGTTCGCGGCACCACAATTTGCAATGGCTGACTAGGGTTCCGGCTCGCAATCGCGAGTGGCTGGTCCGAGAGTTGGCGACCTCCAGTTGAGGTTACACGGCGGGACAAAAGCCCGGGAGACAAGCCACCGTTCGCGGTGCCGCGTTGCCTTCCTGTCCGCCCTTGATCAACTGGAGAACCCACCATGTCCCGACTACGTTTGCCCGCCCTGCTCGCCGCCGCGTTCGCCGCACTGGTCAGCACCCAATCCCCCGCCGCGCAGAAAGACCACTTCAGTGTCTGCTGGACGATTTACGCCGGCTGGATGCCATGGGAATACGCCGGCAGCCAAGGCATCGTCGACAAATGGGCGAAGAAGTACGGCATCAAGATCGACGTCGTGCAACTCAATGACTACGTCGAATCGATCAACCAGTACACCGCCGGCCAGTTTGACGGCTGCACCATGACCAATATGGATGCGCTGACCATCCCGGCCGCCGGCGGCGTCGACAGCACCGCGCTGATCGTCAGCGACTTCTCCAACGGCAACGACGGCGTCGTCCTCAAGGGCGACGGCAAGAAGGTTGCCGACCTCAAGGGCATGGACGTCAATCTGGTCGAACTGTCGGTGTCCCACTACCTGCTGGCGCGGGCGCTGGACTCGGTCGACTTGAGCGAGAAAGACCTGAAAGTGGTCAACACCTCCGATGCCGACATCTCCGCCGCCTTCAATACCGATCAGGTCAACGCGGTGACCACCTGGAACCCGATGCTCTCGGACATCAAGGCCAAACCCGGCGTCACCGAAGTGTTCAACTCCAGCCAGATTCCCGGCGAGATCATGGACATGATGGTGGTCAACAGCGCCACCCTCAAAGACAACCCGGCGCTGGGAAAAGCACTGACCGGCGCCTGGTTCGAAGTCGTCGAATTGATGAACGCGAAAAACGCCGCGAGCAAAGCCGCGCTGGAACACATGGCCAAGGCCTCGGGCACCGATCTGGCCGGATTCCAGGCGCAACTGGCCACGACCAAACTGTTCGCCACACCGAGTGAAGCGCTGAGCTTCGCCACCAGCAAGCAACTACCGGAAACCATGCGCAAAGTCGCCGAGTTCTCGTTCCAGCACGGCTTGCTCGGTGAAGGCGCCAAAGACACCAGTGCGGTCGGCATGGCCTTCGCCAACGGCGTGACCAGCGGCGATACCGGCAACCTCAAGCTGCGTTTCGATCCGACTTACGTGCAGATGGCCGCCGACGCCAAGCTGTAAGCCACGGAGGATTTGGCCATGCGCCTGATCAATCGCCACCCGGATCGCCCGAGTCGCCTGCTGTTGGTGATCCTGCCGTTCGCGCTGCTGCTGTTCGCCTACTTCATGGGCTCGGCTGAACGCCTGGCGGAAAACCCCAACGACAAACTGCTGCCCAGCGCCGTGCAGATGACCGACGCGGTAAAACGCCTGGCCTTCAATGCCGACAGCCGCACCGGCGAATACCTGCTGTGGCAAGACACCGTTTCGAGTCTGCGGCGTCTGGCCATCGGCCTTGGCATCGCCGCGTTGGCCGGGCTTTGTCTAGGGATCGCCGCCGGCACCCTGCCGTTGTTCGGCGCGCCGTTGTCGCCACTGCTGACGGTGCTGTCGATGGTGCCACCGCTGGCGATTCTGCCGATTCTGTTCATCGTCTTCGGCCTCGGTGAATTGTCGAAAGTGATGCTGATCGTGATCGGCATCACCCCGGCACTGGCCCGGGATCTGGAACAGCGTGCGCGGGACATTCCCGTCGAATTGCTGATCAAGGCCCAGACACTCGGCGCCTCCACCTGGACGCTGATGTTGCGCGTGGTGTTGCCACAACTGTTGCCGCGCCTGCTGATTTCGCTGCGCCTGATGCTCGGTTCGGCGTGGCTGTTCCTGATCGCCGCCGAAGCCATCGCCGCCACCGACGGCCTCGGCTACCGGATTTTCCTGGTGCGCCGCTATCTGGCGATGGACGTGATCCTGCCCTACGTGGTGTGGATCACCCTCCTCGCCTGGCTGATGGATTGGGGGTTGAAATCCCTGACCCGCCGGGCCTTCCCTTGGTATGAAGGGGCCGCCAAATGAGCTTCATCACGGTAAAAAACGTCTGGCAGCAATACGCCGATCAAGTGGTGCTCGAAGGCTTGAATCTGCAGGTCAACGAGGGCGAATTCTGCACGCTGGTCGGCGCGTCCGGTTGTGGCAAATCGACCTTTCTGCGCCTGTTGCTCGGCCAGGAAACCGCCAGCCGAGGCGAGATCCTGCTCGACGGTCAGCCGCTGGCCGGCGAGCCGGACGCCAGCCGTGGCGTGGTGTTCCAGCGCTACTCGGTATTCCCGCACTTGAGCGTTCTGGACAACGTTGCGATCGGTCTCGAATTGCCACGCGCGCCGCTGCTGGGACGGTTGTTCGGCACGGCCAAAAAAGACGCCCGCGAACAGGCCTCGGCACTGCTGCACAAAGTCGGCCTCGGCCATGCGTTGGACAAGTACCCGGCGCAGCTTTCCGGCGGCATGCAACAGCGATTGGCGATTGCCCAGGCGCTGATCATGAAACCGCGCGTGTTGCTGCTCGACGAACCGTTCGGCGCGCTTGATCCCGGCATCCGCAAAGACATGCATGCCCTGCTGCTGGAGCTGTGGCGCGAGACACAGCTAACGGTGTTCATGGTCACTCATGACCTTTCCGAAGGCTTCAGCCTCGGCACGCGATTGCTGGTGTTCGACAAGGTCCGTCTCGACCCGCACGCCCCCGGCGCCTATGGCGCGCGCATCACCTACGACATCCCTTTGAACACCGACCGCCGCGCCCAGCGCGCCGCCGTCGAAGCCATGCCGGTGCCACTGGCAGGCGTACTTCGAACCGCTTGAGAGGATTGCTCCGATGACTGATTCGACCCAACTGTTTCCACCCTTCGCCGAAGAAATGCTGCCCGGCGGCGGCCACCGTTCCTTCGTTCTCAAGCGCGGCCAATTGCTGCGCCTGACCGATCTGCGCGGCAGTGCCAACGTCAGCCTGACTCTGCTCAATGCCAACGAAAAAACCGAACGGTTGAACCTGCCTGACAGCCTCAAATGCCAACACACCGCCAAACTCACTACTGGCCATTGCCTGTACTCGGACATGGGCCGCGTGCTGGCCGCCATCACGGCCGACACCTGCGGCTGGAGCGACAGCCTCGGCGGCGTGCTCTGCGCCGAGGAGGTCGCACAGAAATACGGCCAGGGCCGCTACCAGGAACTGCGTAACGGCTTCTTCCGCAACGGCACCGACAACCTGCTGGTGGAGCTGGGCAAGTGGGGCTTGGGCCTGTCCGACCTGCTGATGACCCTCAATCTGTTCAGCCGGGTCAACGTCGATGAGGCCGGGCGTTTTCATTTCGTCGAGGGCAATTCCAAGGCTGGCGACTACATCGAGTTGTACGCGCCGATGGACACCCTCGTCGTCCTCACCGCCCTGCAACACCCGATGGACCCGTCCACCGAATACGCCCCGAAACCCCTGAAGCTGAGCTGGATGAACGCCGACCCAAGTGTTGCCGAACACTGCCGTACCTCGCGCCCGGAAAACGAGCGCGGCTTCATCAACACCGACCGTCTGTTCGCCTGAGGATCGCTGCCATGTCACTCGCCATCGCTACTGCTGCAACCCCCGACAGACTGCCCGAGCATGCGGTCTACCGCGCGACCATCCCCGCCGGCGAACCCTGGCTGATGGAGGTGAAGGCCGGCCAGACCCTGCGCATTCTCGATCTGGAAGGCAATCAAGCCGTCGATACCCTGTTCTACAGCGTTGCCAACCCCAAGGAACGCTACGACGTGCAGCGCACTTTACGCCGACAGAACAGCGTCTACCTGAGCACCGGCAGCGTGCTCTATTCCAACCTCGGCAAACCGATGCTGACCATCGTTGCCGACACCTGCGGCCGCCACGACACCCTCGGCGGCGCCTGTGCGCAAGAGAGCAACACCGTGCGTTACGCCCTGGAAAAACGCTACATGCACAGCTGCCGCGACAACTACCTGCGCGCCTGCGTCCACGACGGACGACTGGGCAAAAGCGACATCGGCCCGAACATCAATTTCTTCATGAACGTGCCGGTCACGGCTGACGGTGGGCTGACGTTCGAGGACGGAATATCCGCACCGGGCAAGTACGTCGACCTGCGTGCCGAGATGGACGTGATCGTATTGATCTCCAACTGCCCGCAACTGAACAACCCGTGCAACGCCTACAACCCGACCCCTGCGGAGCTGCTGGTATGGAACTGACCCTCCGCCGTTTGCGCCGTTGGCTTTTCGCCCTGTGCCAGGCGCGCTCCGGTCAGTGCCTGAAATCTCCCAAACACCCCTAAACCTGTGGGAGCTGGCTTGCCAGCGATGGCGGTGTGTCAGTCACCATTAATGTTGGAGGTGCCGACGTCATCGCTGGCAAGCCAGCGCCCACAAGGGATCTGAGGTGGTTTAGACGTGTTTTTTCATCCGGGACGGCCCGGATGCCTTTCGAAAAACTGCGGGACGGCCCGCATCCCCTTCAGGGGTTATGCCATGTTCGAAAAAATCCTCATCGCCAACCGTGGTGCCATTGCCTGTCGGATTCTGCGCACACTGCGCGAGTTGCAGGTCAAAGGCGTGGCCGTGTACTCCGAGGCCGACGCCGCCAGCCTGCACTTGATGCAGGCCGATGAAGCCCACAGCCTCGGCGAGGGTGCCGCCGCCGGCACTTATCTGGCGGTCGATAAAATCCTCGCGATTGCCAAAACCAGTGGCGTCACGGCAATTCATCCCGGCTACGGCTTCCTCTCGGAAAACGCCGCATTCGCCGAAGCCTGTGAAGCTCAGGGCATCGCCTTCATCGGCCCGACACCCGAGCAACTGCGGGTGTTCGGCCTCAAACACACCGCCCGCGCGCTGGCCAAACAACACGGCGTACCGATGCTCGAAGGCACCGACCTGCTCGACAGCCTCGACGCCGCACTGATCGCCGGCGAACAGGTCGGGTACCCGGTGATGCTCAAGAGCACCGCCGGCGGTGGCGGCATCGGCATGCGCGTGTGCCGCAGCGCGAGCGAACTGAGCGAATCGTTCGAAGCGGTGAAACGTCTCGGCCAGAACAACTTCAGTGACGCCGGAGTGTTCATCGAGAAGTACATTCAGCGCGCCCGGCATCTGGAGGTGCAGGTGTTCGGCGACGGCCTGGGTGAAGTGATCGCCCTCGGCGTGCGCGACTGCTCGGTCCAGCGGCGCAACCAGAAAGTCCTCGAAGAAACCCCGGCCCCAAACCTGCCGGACGGCATGGCAGACGCGTTGTGCGCGGCGGCGATCAAACTGGCCAAAGCCGTGAATTACCGCAGCGCCGGCACCGTTGAGTTCGTCTTCGACAGCGCTGCGCAGCGATTCTACTTTCTCGAAGTGAATACCCGTTTGCAGGTCGAACACGGCGTCACCGAACAGGTGTGGGGCGTGGATCTGGTGCGCTGGATGGTTGAACTGGCGGCGGGTGATTTGCCTGCGCTGAGCGTGTTGTATCAGGGGCTGAAACCAGAAGGCCATGCGATCCAGGCGCGCCTGTATGCGGAAGATCCGGGGCGTGATTTTCAGCCGAGCCCAGGCCTGCTGACTGCCGTGGAATTTCCACCGGCCAACGGCATTCAGTTGCGCATCGACACCTGGGTCGAGGCGGGCTGCGAGATCCCGCCGTACTTCGACCCGATGATCGCCAAAGTCATCACATGGGCACCCAGCCGTGAGCAGGCCCGTGCCGAATTGCATCAGGCACTCGGTGACAGCGTGTTGTACGGCGTCGAAACCAACCGTGATTACCTGCGCCAGATTCTGCTCGACGCACCATTCGCCAGCGGTCAGCCATGGACCCGTTGCCTGGAAGCGCTGGTGTACCGCGCCAATACTTTCGAAGTGCTCAGCGCCGGCACGCAAACCAGCGTGCAGGACTATCCCGGCCGGCTCGGTTACTGGGCCGTCGGCGTGCCACCCTCGGGGCCGATGGACAGCCGCGCGCTGCGTCTGGGCAATCGCTTGCTCGGCAATGCCGACGGTGCGGCGGCGCTGGAGATCACCATGAGTGGCCCGCTGCTGCGTTTCAATTGCGCGGCGGTGGTGGCGGTGACGGGCGCGCCGATTGCCCTGACCCTCGACGGTGAAGCCGTGCCGATGAACACCGCGCTGCTGATCCCGGCCGGCGCGACGTTGAACCTTGGCAGCATCAGCGGCGCCGGAGCGCGCAGTTATCTGTGCCTGCGCGGCGGCTTGCAGGTGCCGGATTACCTGGGCAGTAAAAGCACCTTCACCCTAGGCCAGTTTGGCGGGCATGGCGGTCGCGCATTGCGCGCCGGGGATATATTGCATGTGCCTGCGTTGATCGATCACAGCGCCGGGCAGCAATTGGCCGAACAACATGTCACTGCATTGCCGACAGTGCGGCAGATTCGTGTGATCTACGGCCCGCACGCGGCGCCTGAATACTTCACCGAAAACTACATCGGCACCTTCTTCGCCACTCAGTGGGAGGTGCATTTCAATTCCAGCCGCACCGGCGTGCGCCTGATCGGTCCCAAACCCGAGTGGGTTCGTGCCGACGGCGGCGAGGCCGGCCTGCACCCGTCGAATATCCACGACAACCCGTATGCCATCGGCGCGGTGGATTTCACCGGCGACATGCCCGTGATCCTCGGCCCGGACGGGCCGAGCCTCGGTGGTTTCGTCTGCCCGGTGACGGTGATCGAAGCCGACCTGTGGCAGCTCGGGCAACTGAAGGCGGGAGACAAGATCCAGTTCATCCCCGTAGACCTCAAAACCGCACGCGATCTCGCCTGCAATTGGGATACCTGTGGGAGCTGGCGACCAGACACCGCATCAACTTCATCGCTGGCAAGCCAGCTCCCACAGAGTCTTGTGTCGCCTGTGGTTCTGGAGCTGGGTCAGGGGGATATGCGCCTCGTTGGGCGCGTATCCGGCGATACCCATCTACTGCTGGAAATCGGCGCACCCGAACTCGATCTGGTTCTGCGCTTCCGCGCCCACGCCCTTATGCAAGCCCTGGAAAGCAAAGCCCTGCACGGCGTGATCGACCTCACGCCGGGCATCCGCTCGCTGCAAGTGCACTACCAGCCCGAACAACTGCCGCTGGCGGATCTGCTCGGCATCGTCGCCGGGGAATGGGACGCGGTGTGCGCCGCCAAAGACTTGCAAGTGCCGTCACGGATTGTCCACTTGCCGTTGTCCTGGGACGACCCGGCCTGCCAGTTGGCCATCGAAAAATACATGACCACCGTGCGCAAGGACGCACCCTGGTGCCCGAGCAATCTGGAGTTCATCCGCCGTATCAACGACCTGCCCAACCTCGACGAAGTCCAGCGCACCGTGTTCGACGCCAGTTATCTGGTGATGGGCCTCGGCGATGTCTACCTCGGTGCGCCAGTGGCCACGCCGCTTGATCCACGTCACCGATTGGTCACTACCAAATACAACCCGGCGCGCACCTGGACCGCCGAGAACTCGGTGGGCATCGGCGGTGCTTACATGTGCGTGTACGGCATGGAAGGCCCCGGTGGCTATCAGTTTGTCGGGCGCACCTTGCAGATGTGGAATCGCTATCGCGACGTCGCTGCCTTCGACGGAAAACCGTGGCTGCTGCGCTTTTTTGATCAGATCCGTTTTTACCCGGTCAGCGCCGAAGAACTGCTGCGCATCCGCCGGGATTTCCCCCTCGGCCGCTTCGATCTGAACATCGAAAACAGCCAGCTCAACCTCGCCGATTACCAGGCATTTCTCAATCGTGAGGCCGAAGGTATCAGCGCGTTTCGTAGCCAACAACAGAGCGCATTCAACGCTGAGCGCGAACGCTGGATCGCCAGCGGCCAGGCCCATTTCGACAGTGAAGAAGCCGTGCCCGAATCAACCGAAGACGCACCTTTGGCCGACGGTCAGCAGAGCGTCGACAGCCACATCGCCGGCAACCTCTGGCAGGTGCAGGTCGAGGCTGGCCGCCGTGTCGCGGCCGGCGATGTGCTGGTGATTCTGGAGTCGATGAAGATGGAAATCCCGCTGCTCGCACCGATGGCCGGCGTGGTGCGCGAGATTCGCGTGCAACCGGGTTCGGCGGTACGGGCCGGACAACGGGTCGTGGTGCTGGAACTCGACTGAACCCATTTGAAAAAGGATCAACTGATGAATCTGCAACTCGATGCGCTGCGCCAGGCCTACCGCAACGGCGACACCACACCGCGCCAACTGCTGGCGATGCTGCGCGACAAAGCCGCCGCGCTGAACCCTGACTATCACCTGTTCATCCACCTGCTCAGCGTCGAAGAACTGGAACCCTACCTCGCCGCACTCGACGGTCGCGAACCGGATAGCCTGCCGCTGTACGGCGTGCCGTTTGCGATCAAGGACAACATCGATCTGGCGGGCATTGCCACCACCGCCGCGTGCCCGGCGTTCGCCTATGTACCGGAGCGCTCGGCGTCCATCGTCGAGCAGTTGCTGGCGCTGGGGGCGATTCCGCTGGGCAAGACCAACCTCGACCAGTTCGCCACCGGCCTCAATGGCAGCCGCTCGCCGTATGGCGCGTGCCCCAACAGCGTGTTGCCGGAGTATCCATCCGGCGGCTCCAGCGCCGGTTCATCACTGGCAGTGGCGTTGGGCGTCGCGAGTTTCGCCTTGGGCACCGACACCGCCGGTTCCGGCCGGGTGCCGGCGGCGCTGAATAATCTCGTCGGATTGAAGGCCAGCAAAGGCCTCATTTCCACGGCAGGTGTGCTGCCGGCGTGTCGCACGCAGGATTGCGTCACCACGTTTACCGCGACCGCGCGCGAGGCCAGTCAGTTGCTGGCGTTGACGGCGAAACTCGATCCGCGCGACGAATACAGCCGCCGCAACCCGGCGTGGAACGACGGCTCGGCGTTCGGCACACCACGGCACTTTCGTTTTGGCGTACCGCGCGCGCAGGACCTTGAATTTTTCGGCTGCGTCGAAGGCCCGCTGCTGTTCGGCGATGCCATCGATCGGCTGAAAGCGTTGGGGGGTGAAGCGGTCGAACTGGACTTGTCACCGTTCCTCGAAGCCGCGCGTTTGCTGTATGACGGGCCGTGGGTCGCCGAGCGTTACAGCGTGGCCGGGGAACTGATGGAGGAAAATCCCGAAGCGGTGTTGCCGGTGATCCGTGCGGTGCTGGCCAAGGCCCCGGCGGTAAGCGGCGTGCAGACGTTCCGTGCGCAGTATCGACTGCAAGCCCTCAAAGCCCTGTGTGATCAGGCACTCGAAGGCCTCGCTTGCGTACTGACCCCGACCATCGGCCGCCCCGTGACACGTGCGGAACTGGACGCCGAACCGGTCCTGCGCAACTCAGAATTGGGTTACTACACCAATTTCATGAACCTGCTCGATTACGCCGCCGTCGCGGTGCCGAGCGCGTTTATGGCCAACGGTTTGCCCTGGGGGGTGACGTTGTTTGGCCGAGCGTTTACCGATCAGTATCTGTTGAGCGTGGCGGACGCATTGCAGCGCCAGCAAAACGCCGATCTGCCGCAACCTGCGGGCGTGGCGCGCCATGACCGGGCGCGAATCGTGGTGTGCGGCGCACATCTGCAAGGGCTGGCGTTGAACTGGCAACTGACACAACGCGGCGGACAGTTGATTGAGGCGACCCACAGCTCACCGGATTACCAGCTGCATGCCTTGGCTGGCGGCCCGCCGTTGCGTCCGGGCATGGTTCGCGTCAAGGACGGCGGCGTGGCGATCGCCGTGGAAGTCTGGGAGTTGCCGAGCAGCGAGTTGGGATCGTTCCTCACCGGTATTCCGGCCCCGCTCGGGCTGGGCAAGGTGCAACTGGCGGATGGCCGTTGGGAGAGCGGGTTTATCTGCGAGCCCTATGGTTTGGAAGGCGCCGTGGATATCAGTCATCTGGGCGGGTGGCGGGCGTACCTGAAAACCCTGAACTGATCCTGTGGGAGTGAGCCTGCTCGCGATAGCTTTGTTTCAGACACATCGTCCGTGAATGGCGCACCGCTATTGCGAGCAGGCTCACTCCTGCAAGGATGCCATTTGGCCGGTGATCCGGCGATGAAGCCTTGCACACTCCGCTGTCACGGGCCGATCATGCGGTGTACCGGGCCAAACAATCCGGCCGTAACCGCACCTGCGTGGAAATGCCTCACTCGACTTATGCCTGAATCCGACCTTAAACCCGACCTCTGCCCGGCCTGCGGCGCCCGCAACGACTGCACACTGGCCGACCCGCGCACCGCCGACCGCGCCTGCTGGTGCTACGGCGTGAGCATCGACCCGGCGGTGCTCGAGGCCTTGCCGCCAGCACTGCGCGACAAATCCTGCCTGTGCCCGCGTTGCGCGCAGGTCGAGGCGCAACTGCAAGCGGCCAAAACGGCAATCCCGTAAGATGCGCGCCCCTTCACTCCTCGAATTCTGAACATGCGCGTCGACCGTTTCCTCAGCAACCTGCCCCGCTACAACCGCCAGCAGGTTCGCCTGTTGCTGGTGGAAAAGCGCGTGCGGATTGACGGAAAAGTCGTCAGCGACCCGCACAGCGAAGTGCTGGAATTCAGCCGTGTTGAAGTCGATGAAGAAGTACTGCAACTCGGCAAACCGGCGCGCTACTTCATGCTGCACAAACCGCCGGGCTGCGTCAGCGCCACCCGCGACCCACAACACCCAACCGTGCTTGACCTGATGGATGAGCCGGACAAGGACGACCTGCACATCGCCGGACGCCTGGATTTCAACACCACCGGATTGATGTTGATCACCAACGACGGCACCTGGTCGCGGCGTCTGACCCAGCCGCAAACCAAACTGCCGAAGGTTTATTACGTCGAAACCGAGCAGGACATCACTGCGGAATATGCGCTCAAGTTTGCCGAAGGGATCTACTTCGCTTTCGAGGATCTGACCACGCAGCCCGCGCAACTGGAGCTGCTCGGCCCGAGGTCGGCGCGCCTGAGCATCGTCGAGGGTCGCTACCATCAGGTGAAGCGCATGTTTGGTTACTTCAACAACAAAGTGCTGCGCCTGCACCGCGAATCCATGGGCCCACTGCTGCTCGATAACGCGCTAAAACCGGGCGAGTACCGCGCTTTGCGCACCGAAGAGATTCATTTGTTCTAAGCCGGCGACCGCTCAGCAGAAGTTGTCGAACAATTTACCAACGGCACTTGCGCGATCCCCCCGCCCCTGCTTGAATCAGGACGTCGGCCAGATTGTGACCGATGAGTCACAACATACATCCAAGAAACTTTTTGCCGGTAGAGAACCCTCAGGTTCCGCCTTCCCCCCGGCAAACTGCCCGCCAATAACAATACCCGTCGACCGTTGTCATGGATCGACATGGGCCTGCAAATTCCAGGCGTATGCCTACCTGTCACAAAGCTCGTGCAATCTCTATTTGCGCGCATACCCGCTTGCTTGCCAGGAGTCTTATGACATGAGGCCAGAAATCGCTGTGCTGGATATACAGGGTCAGTATCGGGTTTACACGGAGTTCTATCGCGCAGACGCCGCAGAAAAGACCATCATCCTGGTCAACGGCTCGATGGCCACGACTGCGTCGTTTGCACAAACCGTGAAAAATCTGCACCCGCAATTCAACGTGGTCTGCTACGACCAGCCCTACGCGGGCCGGTCAAAAGCCCACAACCGCCATGAGAAACATCTGACGAAGGACGTCGAAGGCCAGATTCTGCTGGAGCTGATCGACCACTTCGCCGCCGAGCACGTGCTGTCGTTCTCCTGGGGCGGCGCCGCAACCCTGGTTGCCCTCGCGCACCAGCCACGGCGCATCGAAAAAGCCGTGATCAGCTCGTTCTCACCGGTAATCAACGCGCACATGCTCGATTACCTGGAGCGCGGCGTCGACTACCTAGGCCAACGCGACGGCGACCGGGTCGGCGAACTGGTCAACAGCACCATCGGCAAACACCTGCCATCGCTGTTCAAGCGCTTCAACTACCGCCACGTCAGCAGCCTGGCCGAGCACGAATACGGGCAAATGCACTTCCACATCAGCGACGTGCTGCACAGCGATCGTCAGTGCTACCTGAACGCGGCGCAAAAGATCAACGTGCCAGTGCTGTTTCTCAACGGCGAATGGGACGAATACACCGCCGCCGACGATGCGCGCCTGTTCGGCAACCATGTGGCGCAAAGCACTTTCACCACACTGCAAGCCACCGGGCACTTTCTCGACATGGAACACAAGGCAGCTTGCCGGGACAGCCAGAACGCCCTGCTCGGCTTTCTGAAACCGGCGCCGCAGGCTAGCCGAACGCGTTACTCGTTTGTTCAGGATCACCATGCACTGGCCATTTGAAAAAGCGTCGTCGCGAGCAAGTCTGCCGGTATGAGATGTGTGCTTATGTGCACTCGTCGGGCTTGCCCGCGATTGACCGTTTTCAACGTTGTAACGCCATGCGAGCAAAAGAAAACTTCAAATCCGTGGCCGAGTCTGGTACAAAGTCAGCCGCTCTGAGCGGGTGTCGTATAATGGCATTACTCCAGCTTCCCAAGCTGATAACGAGGGTTCGATTCCCTTCACCCGCTCCAATCGAATTTTTGTCTCACGTTGTTTTTTGACGGGGGATGCAGGAACAGAAAAAACCGGCCTTGATGGCCGGTTTTTTTGTGGCTGGGATTTGAGGTCAGCCACTTAGCCAGCGCAGAACAATCAGGAAACAAACCGTTGATTGCAGATTCGCCAGTTCCCTTTGATGCTTCGGTCCCTACAACGATAAGACGCATTGGGGTTCTGGACTCCTTCACAGGTCCGGCGTCGACAAGGTCGACTACCATATCCCCGAGAAGCATACGAGACACGACCTGATGGCCATGCTTGGGATCAATGACGGAGCAACCCCATGAAATTCGGATCCACAAAGGAGTCCGCGAGTCCATTCGCAGACTTCATTCGTAATGCGAAATCGGAAGAAAAAAAGCGTGTTTACAGTGAAGTGCTGATCGAAGCTACCAAGAAGCAGAATGAAGTGGTGCGGGCGGCGCGTGAAAAGCAAGCCTGACTACGTTACTGGATGCCCAAAAAGCCCGGCCGAGTGCCGGGCTTTTTCATTCCCGTCAAAAGCCGATCTTCCAAATCTCGTACGTACCGATTATCTGATCCTGGAAAATCTCACGCTTGCGAATTCCCTCTGCGGGAGTTTCTTGATCATCACTTCAACAAATCCGAACGGGTTTCCTTTGCTTTTCAAAGTCCGCAGAAATCAGCCAGCCCTAGAGTCCGAAATTGATGCTGCTCTGGGGAGATCGGCAAGGCCGCCTTTCCTCAAGCTCAGACCTACAGTTGAAGAGGTCGATGACCTATTTAATGGCGTAAAACGTCATTAGGACAATTTTCTAGATTAGAGGGCGCAACCGCCCAATCACCTTTATGTGTTGTCGGAGTGCGCCTCACGGCCATCGACATCAACCTATTAGCTGCCATTCGTGAAGGTCTGCTATCGGCCTAGAGCTGTCCTTCACAAGGGCTAATTTCGAACTATCGCGGGCATTCAATACTGCAGAGAGGCTGAGATAATGCTATCGACCACAAGGCAAAGCTGCTCGCTCCTCCTCTGTCCAGCACCGCTCCAGAAATATACATGCTTGGCAGCAGGTCCGGCTGTCGATAGCTTGGATGAGGCACCGCGCTTCGCGACGGTCCTGAACGACTTGGTGTGCACAGTGGTGGCGCTGAGTATCAACAAAAAACGCTGGAGGATTGACTGTACGAGCACTGATTGCGGAGTGCATTGTGGCATCAGCTCCGCATTCGGCCCAGCTATGATATCGGCATTCTTGCACGCGGGGTTCTGCGAGGAGAAAGTGCGTCGCACTACCAGTGGCGACGAGCCATTCGTCCGCTTCTGGTAGTGCATCAACCGGCGCTTTCGACAAACGATCGTTACGGAAGCCCGGAAAGGCTGAAAGCTCAGCTAGGGTCAGTTCGCCACCAAGTTCCATAGCGCATGCTGCAACCAGCGTGGCGCCATGGGCACGAACTTCATCCAGATGCGGCGCAAGCGTCTCGATGTCATCATCATTCCGTCGATAGTCGAGTTCGACCGGGGTCTCGTTGTGGATCACTGTGAATAGAGCACCATCTTTGCGGGTAACGAATAGTGCTGGGTAGATCAGGATGCGCGGTCTGGGGGTGAACAGCTTACTGCCGGTTCGCTCATAGTGGACATGCACACCCTGAAAGGCGCCGGAGACTTCGCCTAGCTCCAAGTATCGCCTCAGTTGTGCCGGACGCAAAGGCACCGGTGCGTCCATGGTCAACGTCGAACGATGGAGAAGGTCGAAGATCTCCTCCGCTCGCTCCTTAAGCTGTGCGCGTGTGAAGGTCGCGATATCGTCTGGCCGAGCAGCGCCTAGGAAAGTTTCAACTGGCGTCTTGAACACCACCATCCACTCGCCGCTGATGATGACGGCTCTGGGTAAGTAGTGGCTGTAACGCTCCTTGAGTGTTTGGACATAACCGCTGACTTGCCGCAGATAGCTGTCCCACTCTCCAATGATCGGCGAAGTATCCTCGGCCTTTCCTCCCCGTATATGTTGGATCGCAGCGACAAGTAGTGCGGCCTCACTATTGTGTTGACCGTCCCCTCGAGCCGAGATCGCAGGTTTGTCCCAAGCTTTGGCTTCTATCAGCAAGAGTGGTGTCCCACTGATGTCGGCGACACCTACATAGTCCATGAACCTCGTGGTGTTCGCTTGTAGGCGTGCCTCTTCAAGGACATTGCCCAATGCGCCAAGTCGCCACCCAAGGTGTGTAAGCAATTCATCCACGAATAACAGACGCGTATCATGTTCGTGGGGACGGCGATTCGGGTCGAGCTCTGCGTAAGGGTCTCGCTGCGGTCTTGCTAGCTCCTGCTCTAACGTAATGAGGAGGTCGCTGAGCCCCCGCTTAAAGAGGTTTTGTAGCGCAGCCCGATTCACTGGATAAATTCCGGCAGACGATAAAGCAAGCGCCGTGCCGCCGGCCATCCGGCGTCCATGAAGATTTCTAGGCAGTCAATAAGCTCTGCGCGCCTGGCTGAGTCCTCAAAGATTTCCTTGTGGTCAGCAAGGAAGACACCTACGAGTTTGACAAGTAGGTCCACGCCCAAAGTATCGTTTTGATAGCCTAATCGAGTACTCGATTGAAGAATGCTAATTGCTAAATCGAAGGTAGCCCCCGCGTCTACATCGACTAAGCGCTCGACGAGCTGAAGCAGATAGTATGTGGTGTGCGGTTGAGCATACTCGCCGATCCGCTTTAGGAGATCTGCGTTTTCTTGTAGGAACACCCGCAGACCTGAGCGGAAATCTGAGTCGTTGTCAGCCGACCGATTGCTGTTCTCGTCAGTCGCAAAAAACATCTGCATACCTGCCGTGTCGATCAACCGCGCGCACTCCCGAACCTCTTCGCTTGCTGTCCCATCCAAATCTGGAGTCATGACATACCTGGCGAGGCGGGTATTTGCAGCATTTACAATGTCAGAGATAAGCGTTTGGGAGCGCTGGCGGATGCTGACATACTTGTCGGGGGTATCAGCGATCCCGGCAACAATGGCGTCGCGCAATGCGGCTAAGATTGTATTTGTTGCTTCGGAGTGCTTCCACGGCTCTCCTACCCATTGATCGATAACAGCCTTTGCCCCTGTCGAGTTATAGGTGACCCAAAGAATTGTGAGGTTATCTGCGATAGCTTTATGCAGACGCCGTTCTCGATCTGACCCCGATGTCTCCCGCTGTGACAGCATCAACAACAACTCTAGACTTCGATGCTGATCTGAATGTATCAAGCGAGAGACAACCCCACCAAGAAGATGCTCGATGACACTTAGATTAGGTTCTTTCGTAAGGTGTCCATTCAGAAGATGCCAGAAACGATCACGATCTAGGTCCCAAATTCGGACAAGACGGATCGATGCGCTCAGCCGGACGGCTGGATGGGAATCCGAAAGCAGATCCTCCGCCTGCGCACCCAGTTGGGGGTAGAGATCTGCTCGTTGGGCAAAGAGATCCCAATAAGCTTGTGCTGCTTCAACCCGCGCTGCGGGGCTCCCCCAAGCAGCAGACTTTTCGAACTCGGTCTCCGTGTCAGCCTCAAGCTCAGGACTTTCGGATCTAGCAGCTATTTCCAACAGTGCTTTAAATTCTGCATCTTGTTTAAGCGTAGGAGGCACCTCCTTCGATACCAGCAACTGTCGCGATACGATGGCTTCGCAGCCTTGACCAATGATCCCCTCCGCATGCCGCTTAAGACCGACGTGTGCTACATCGTCATCTAGTAGGGTTTGTATGGATTTGAGCGCTGCGAGCGAGTCTTTAAGGGAGGTCACTGCGGCATCGTCAGACTTCGATTCAAGCCCAAGCAGTATCTCCGCGGCTTTGATCGCGTTTATGACAGGCGAGTTCTCAGGCGCATCTTTGTCTAGACCTCGCATCCAGAAAAAGTCCTCCGGAGTGCTCCAGCCGGAACGGATTGTGAATAGCCTGTCATTTGTTGCGGTCTGACCTTGGGCAGACGCATCGCAGATTCGGCTAGCTTCGCCAGTGATCAAATTTTCCCTGCCGAGCGCACCGAAAAGGCGCTCTAAGAAGGCCCTGCGAGCTTCGTCGTGATGTGAAAACTGCGAAAACTCGAAGTGAAGCACACTCTCTTCGAATGCCTGCCGTTCTTCCTTTGAACGTCGAACATAGCCTTTCGCAACGAGATCAATTGCGTCCTTTCGAGTATCGGGGAGAACGAGAAAGGGCTCTGTCACTGCTATGGGCCAGAGCAGGTCGACTAGACCATCGGAGCGCTCGACAGCGCAGAGGAACATCCGAGACCAGAAGATCGCTAAAGAAGCCTCATCGATTAGGATATCGATCAAAACCACAGCCTCAGGCTCGGTTGCGGCTTTGAGGCGCTCGCGCAACTTGGTCACTAGGCGCTCTGCATCACGGTCGTGAGTGCTGTCGGGATCATGCGCCCACACGTAGCTGCGGTCTTCTCGCAGATGGATTGATCTTCCTCCAGCCTGAAACTCTATGTTTAGAGCTTCGTCGGAGATTGCATGCTCACGTGCGACGTATCCTTCGATCGCATTGACGACAGCCCTAATTGCAGCTCTTGGATGCAGTTGTAGAAATTTTGGCAGGTACTCGCCCAGTGACCATCGTGCCATCCCGTAATCCTGCCGGGCATTGGAGGTTAGGTTGAGGATTTGGCTATGGTTGATCCTGGTCTGGTGATCGTCCGTCACTTCGTAATCAAATACCGTCCGGTAGACAACTGTAGCGACGAACTCTGGGTCGACTTCTCCGATTGCTGCAATCTTGTAACAGACCGCTGGTACCTCGGCATGCCCGAAACGGTCTAGTCGATCGCGGTCGAACAACTGGGCTATCAAGCCTCGAGACGCAGCGATGTCACTTCCGTAGGTGGCAATGACGAAATCAATGGCGCTTCTGACAATGAACCCCGGCTCGAGCTGGATAAGCCCGTACGTCAATAGTGCGCGTGCGGCTTGGCCAAGCATTGGTTGGAACGCGTCATCTTCGGTTCTTCCAATAAGATTGTGGAGCAGAAAGCGAAGAGTATTAGCGACGTTGCTCGGAGCAGCCGCCAATCGATCGGCGAGACAAACCCATGGCCCCAGAACTACCTCTTTTTCGTCTTCCAGCCGCACAGCCAAAGCACCTGTGACATGTGACAGGGTCTCTAGAGCCCCCTTGTTACCCGCGATGGCTAGATTCCCGAGTTGAAGGCAATCATTGGCCGAAGTTGGAAACTCTGCACCCAATCGGCCAGCAGTGCTGCGGATGATTGGGTCGGCATCTTTTTCATTGATGAGGTTGCCCAAAGCCCCCCAAAAACGTTCGTGGTCAGGGTCAGACTCCCAAATTTCGCGGAGTACGAATCCAAGTGCTGGTGATAGCATCAGTCCCAGCGCGTCAATCTTACTGAATCGATAAGTCCTGTTACTTATAGCGCCTGGGTCTAGGTAGAGCCGCGCGGCTGCATAATCGAAGAGGAGATGATGTCGGAACTGTACCCACCGTTCATTATCAACGACCACGAGTACACCCTCTCTACAGAGGGTGTCGATCATCGCCGGGGCGTCAAATGCCACCTCACATTTTGGTGCGCGAAGCGCCCGCGCCTTTACCATGAATTGCACCACGCGCATGAGGCTACTCGTTGCTGGTGAACCGTGGCCTTCCACACGGTGCTCCCAATAAAGGCGTAATAAGTCGGCTTGGGAAGCGACTGCGTGTAGTTTCTTTACCGCGTTACCCGAAATCAATTCGCTCAGAAGTCGGGTATTGAACGGCACCATGGCCAAGTCACGCAGACGCGGCGGCGAGTTTGTAAGACAAGTAGCCAAGGCAGGTGACTGTTGGAGGAGTTGCTCAAACTCCGCTTCTGACCACGAGGGCACCTGAATATGTGAAACGTTTGAGAAGGATGGATCTGCGAGCGACGTCTGCGGCGGTGTTCCTCTGAAAAGAGCACGTAGCTGTTGACCCATGCGCAGGTCGAAATTACGAATCGATGCCACAACGTTCCAGCGCCCCTTCCGCTCAAGAACTCGCTCGATAAGAGTTCGAAAGATGTTTTCGCCATGACCGCCGCGCGTTGCGTCCAATGCATCCACAATTAGATAGGCCTTCCCCGGTCCATCCCAAGCTTCAAGGACATCAAGGATCGGATGCTTTAATCCGACTTCACGGGATAAGCCTTCGAGGCTTTCAATTGAGTAGCGATCAACGGCAAGTTGAAGAACATCTAAACCGTCCTCGTCCAGCTTCTGCGCAAGAGCATTCAGAACACCGCTCTTGCCAGCTCCGGGCTCACCGATAATGAGCAGGGGACCGCTACGCACCGCCGCCTCAATCGCGGTTTGGCAGTCGCGACGCACGGACAATGATTCGCCGTTGCCTACGTCGATCTTTTCATAGCTGGCGAGCGCTTCTGCGATTTGCTTGGAGTGTCGCTTAAGCGCCTGGATATCACTGAGATACTCGGGAGGTGCGTTGAGCGCGATACCACGGCTGGCGAGTAGTTGTCGCCAAACGTGCAGGTCTCCGCCGCCACGCTCCTTCATCAACTGACCGCTTAAATCGGACAAGGACGCGAATGCTGCCGTGGCATCTACTTCTGGTCCAAAGACTTTGATAAGGGAGCCGCTCGCTAACGCGTACCCTTGGTCTCCGTCAAAGGTGAATATGTCTACAAGTTTCGCTAGCTCCAGCAGCAGATCATCGTTAAATGGACTTTTGGTGACGCTCGCCCAAGCACGCTCGACCAAGCTTGAGAACACTTGATAAGCGCGTTGTTGTGCCTGGTTGAGTGCGCCTCCGCCTGGCTGTGAAATGAGGCGTAGCGCGGTCGGTAAATCGTTTTTAATCTGGGCTGAGGCTTGAGGGCTTACAGCCAGCACCAATCGGTCTAGGAGCGGATCGAGGGGGCGATTCCACCCCATAGTGCCATCACCTTGCTGAGCGACGAGCCAATGGCGAACGAACTGCGAGATTGTCTTCCCCAACGGTGAGCTAGGGTCGTCACTAAGATTTGCAGTTGTCTTAGCCTGAACGGCGATGTAACCGCCGACGCTGGTCTTGATCAGAAGATCGTCGACGGGTGCCTCTGTTTCGAAACGTACCCATTCAGGAGTAGCGGCTCCAAGGCGAAAGCTGTCGTCTAGCCTGTCGCCCGCGAGAATCCATGATGAGAAGAGCGCCCCGAGCTGTTGTTCGAAACGTATCCCGGCGCTGGTCGCAGCGCCACCACCACCTATTCGGTCACTGGGGGAGGGATTTTGCGGTGTGTGGGTCAAGGCACATTTCCGTTCTACGTCTGACAATCGGTTAGTGATAGCTGGGTTCACTCGCATTAGCAACCCGTCTAGTCACAGGCTGCCCACCGTGACCGGACTTGAATCTGCGTTACATCTCCCATTTTTGCACCCCCTTCTAACTACCATAATCACGCCAATGCATCGTCTAATGCTTAACTCAGCGTCCGCTTCTGGCCGACAGCAGCCGTGAACAACGTGGAGGGTTTACATAGCTAGCTTGATACCCAACGCAGCCCTGCCCTCCGACCGAGGACAGAGAAATCCATTACTAGCAAATGGGTTGGATGTTTACTGTTGATTCCTTCACCCGCTCCAATCGAATTTTTGTCTCACGTTGTTTTTTGACGGAGGATGCAGAAACAGAAAAAACCGGCTCTAGCGCCGGTTTTTTTGTGTCTGAAAATTCGCTTCATTCCAGCCTGTCCAAACAACGAAAAAGCCTGCAACACACCCTCCATTCCTTCGCTGTATCCCTATCTAGACTGCTTCAAACCACGGAGCTGAGTAACGGACGATGACCGCTCGGTGGTTATAGTGTTGATCATGAAGAATCAGTAGGTATAGTACCCACCAAGCACACCACAAGGAGGTGTTGTGAATAGCCGTTTTTTAATCGGCCAACTCGTCGCAGACGGTTGGTATTTAGTACGAGTCAGAGGCAGTCACCATCACTTCAAGCATCCCACCAAGCCTGGACTGGTCACGGTGCCGCATCCGAAGAAAGATCTGCTGAAGAAAACGGCCATCAGTATTTTGCAACAGGCGCTGCTTTGACTGGCTTAGTCAGCGGCGCCATAGAGGACACGAACATGCTCTACCCGATTGCGATTTCAATAGGTGATGAGGAACACGCCTGGGGCGTGGAAGTGCCGGACATTCCCGGCTGTTTTTCGGCGGGCGATGATCTGGATGATGCCGTCGCTATGGCTCGTGAAGCCATTGAGGGGCATTTCGAGATTTTGGCTGAGGACGGTGCGCCGATCCCGGTTGCCAGCAAACTTGGCGTGAACGTGGCCAATCCCAAGTACGCGGGATGTGCATGGGCGGTGGTGGATATTGATGTCGTGAAGTACCTGGGCAAAGCCCAGAAACTCAACATCACCCTGCCGGGGCATTTGCTTAATCGCATCGATGAGTACGTGTTGCATCACCCGGAAGAGAAGAGTCGTTCGGGGTTTCTGGCTTCGGCGGCTTTGAAGGTTTTGCAGCAGGGTTGACCCACCACTGACCTGTGGCGAGGGAGCAAGCTGCCTCGCCACAGGTTATCTATCGCTTACTGGTCCGGCACCACGTTATCCAGCGCCTTATTCACCGCCAACTCACTCAACATCACAATCTGCGCAATGCCAAGCGCGGTCTTGCGGTGTGAGGTGTCGAGCATCGCGGCAAAGTTGTTGAGCAGGGTGGTGGCCGAGCCGAGGGTTTCGCTGGCGTTGGCCAGCAGGGATTCGGTGTCGTACTTAGGGTTGGCGAGGAACATCGGTTCGGGTTCGTTGGTTGAGCCCATGATTTGGGCGGCGGGGCTGAGGTAGTGGTCGAGGGCGCGTTCGGCGGCTTCGTGAAATTTCTTCGAACCGGGCGATTCGTAGGGGGATGCCGGATCGGTGTCTGGCGGGTTTGGCGTAATTTTGAACATGGAATCTTCCTCTATCGGTAACCGCAACCATCCCGCTGCTATACGAAAGGGTGGCAGCTGTACGCAAGTTAGCAGACCGGTAGGAAGACCAAAAACCCGGCGCATCCGAAGATGCCATGCGCACAGCCACCATCAAGCGCAGGCGAATACCTGACTGGAAGATGCACGTGCAACCGTTGGTCAAACCTAGCCGGGCTGCTAAACCCGATCACTGGAAATCAGTGACGCGAACCAAGTTACCGACCGCCCCCGAGGCGCACAAGCCGGCGGATTCTGGCGTAGCGGTAGGCAACGACGCAAGGATTTGTAGGCTTCAGGACGTAACATCGAACGCCTTTAAACGCAGCCAGCAGAAAGCGTTTACACACCATGAAAAAACGGAGAATCGTCCGACATTACAGATCCACAACACTCCTCCGGTTCTCACTTTCCCCACGACCCGCTAGCCTTTCTCCATCGACCACCACCCTCCCCCTGCGCGGCCATCGACGAATACGCGTCATCACTTTCGAGGGAATCCCAATCGCGGCCACTTTGCCGCTGACGACCGAACTCAAAAGAGCACTCCCTCATGACTCAAAACATCTACGACGATCCCGAATTCTTCCAGGGCTACAGCCAAATGAACCGCTCCATCGGCGGCCTCGATGCAGCGCCGGAATGGCCGGCGCTCAAGGCGCTATTGCCCTCCATGCACGGTCTGAACGTGGTGGACCTGGGTTGCGGATATGGCTGGTTCAGCCGCTGGGCCAGTGAACACGGCGCCGCGAGCGTCCTGGCTCTGGACGTTTCGGAAAAGATGCTGGAACGGGCACACGAAACCACTACGGCGGCGAACATCCGTTATGAACGCGCCGACCTGGAACAACTCGACTTGCCCGCCTGCAGTTTCGACCTGGCCTATAGCGCTCTGGCGCTGCACTACATCAAGGATCTGCCGGGGCTGTTTGCTCACCTCTACGCGGCGCTGAAACCGGGGTCACACTTTGTGTTTTCCATCGAACACCCGATCTTCATGGCGCCGCGCAATCCCGGTTGGCTGATCGACAGCGAAGGTCGCAAGCGCTGGCCGCTGGACAGCTACCAGATGGAGGGTGAGCGGGTGACCCATTGGCTGGCCGAGGGTGTGATCAAGCAACATCGCACGGTGGGGACATTGCTCAATTCGCTGATCGCTGCCGGCTTCAACATTCGCCATGTTAACGAGTGGGGGCCGAGCGATGCGGAAGTGGCCGCGCAACCGGCGCTGGCTGAAGAGCGGGAGCGGCCGATGATGATGTTGGTGGCGGTGCAGCGCTAGGAACGATCAATCACAACTGTGGCGAGGGGATTTACCCGATGGGGTGCGTAGCGCCCCCAAAAAGAGGGCCTGCTGCGCAGTCCATCGGGGATAAATCCCCTCGCCACAAATTCACTGCGCCGGAAGGATTTCCTTCAACGTGTCGCAACGATAAACAATCGCGGAAACGGCAACAGCACCGACCCATCGGCCAACGCCGGATAGGCTCGCGCAACCTCAGCCAGATACTGCTCCAGATACTGCGCCCGCTCGCCTTCAGTCAGCGGACTCAGAAACGGAATCAACCCGCTACCCTTGAACCACTCCACCACCCCCGCCGCCCCGCCGGGCAACTGATGATGATAGGTGGTGCGCCACACATCGACCCGCGCGCAATGTGGTCGCAGCATCGAGAAGTATTCGCTGGCACTGGCCATATCGGTGCGCTGCCCCGCCGCACCAGCGAGTTTTGCGGCCCACGGGCCATTCGCGGCGACTTCGCGCATCAGCCGATGGGACGGCTCATTGAGATTGTCCGGCATCTGGATCGCCAGGCTGCCCCCCGCAGACAACTTGCCCGCCAGCGCTGGCAGTAGCGAAGCGTGATCCGGCACCCACTGCAAAACAGCATTGGCAAAGATCACATCGAACGGGCCTTGATCGGCCCACTGATCAATCTCGGCGACATCGAACTGCAACTGCGGAAGTCGTTTGCGGGCGGCGTCGATCATGTCGGGCGAGCTGTCCAGGCCACTGACTTTTGCCCCCGGAAAACGCTGCACCAGCAACTCCGTCGAGTTACCGGGCCCACAACCGATATCCACCACTGTCCGGGCCTCTGCCGTGGGAATCGCCGCGAGCAGATCGCGGGCTGGTCGGGTGCGTTCATCTTCGAAAGCGACGTATTGTTTGGCGGACCAACTCATTGCGTTCTCCTGTCGGGGCAAAAAAACCGCGTGGCGCCACGATACAGCTAACCGCCAGAGCGGGCCTCCCTACCAACGTCGAGCAACTTGGCTGAATTTGTAATTAGAATTTTCAAGGGCCAGCAGATGTCTGAATTTCACGCACTCCCCAATAAGGAATACAGCCATGAAATTCGCCAAGATCTCGCAGAAGCTCGCCCTGTGGGCCGGTAGCCCCAAGACCTTTATGGGGGCGTTGATCCTGATCGGTCTGTGGGGGATGAGCGGGCCGATTTTCAGCTACAACGACACCTGGCAACTGATCATCAACACCTCGACGACGATCATCACGTTCCTGATGGTGTTCCTGATCCAGAACACGCAGAACCGCGACACCGACATCCTGCATCTGAAGATTGATGAATTGCTGCGGGTGAACAAAGAGGCGCAGAACGCGATGCTGGGGCTGGAGGCGCTGGATCTGAAGCAGCTGGAAGCCTTGCGCAAGCACTACCGGACGTTGGGCGAAAGTGAGGTTTTCAATCTTGAGGGGTTGGGTGAGAAGAGCAAGCCGAAGCAGGATTTGAACGAGTGCTGATTTAAAAGCAAAAGATCGCAGCCTTCGGCAGCGCCTACACAAAGCCCGGTAGGAGTTGTCGAAGGCTGCGATCTTTTGATCTTTAACTCAAATCAGCGGCTGGCTTGCAGCGACCGAGCCATCTGCAGATGGTTTTGCAGTTTGGGCAAGGTCTCATCGGCGAAGGCTTTGATCTCCGGCACGTCGGTGGTCTGCGCTTGCTGCTGGATCTGCTGGATGGCTTCTTCCGTGGCTTTGACCTGACTGGCCGCATAGGCCTGATCGAAGGTCGCGCCGTCTTTGACTTCAGGAATCATTTCCTTGGCCTTGTCGGCCATTTGGTCACGCGGCGCGACGGGCAAGTCGAGCTTCTTGGCGATTTTCGCCAAGTGCTGATTGGCCGTGGTGCGGTCGTTGATGACGACGATGGTGTAGTCCTTGACCTCTTTGGATTCGGACTTCTGGTGCGCCAGGCGGCTGGCTTCGATGTCGGCCATGCCTTTGGCTGACGCATCGTTGATGAATTCGGCAGGCGACTGGGCAAAGGCGCTGCTGGCGAATAACCCTAAAACGATGACAAAACTTAAACGACGTACGTGGGTGGCCATCCGGCTCATGGTCGCGCCCTCCTTCTTGCTGAATTCAAGCGGGAGCTTGCGCCCCCGCCTCTCAATCAAAACTACCTTCACCGACTACTTCGATTTCTGAGCAGGCTTGCGGCCCGTTTCTGTTTTCGCAGGCTCTTTATCGACCGTCGTTGTGGTGGTTTTCCCACCCTTGCGACCGGCTTCAGACGCCTTCGTTCGATCGTTGGCGAAGTTTCCCGAGTTCGAGTTTCTTGAATTAGGCATGATTCTCTACCTCTTGGTATTGATCGCGGCGAGCAGGTGCCCGCCTAGATTGAGAATTTTCTGCCCGGCAAAGGTTTAGAAAAGTTGCCGGCTGCGCGACGAACGGTGAAAACCGAACCACGAACATCAAGCCTTGTTCGGCAGCAGCCCCGGCAGCGCATGCATCAGCGCATTGATGGCGAAACCGATAAACATCACGCCACACAAGCGGGTGATCAGCAGTTCGTGACGCTGATAGACCGTGCGCACCCGCTGCGCGCCGACCACGCCGATGAGAATCGCGTAAGCCAGCAACCCGCCGAGGAAACTCAGGGCGATCAGCGCCGGCAGCATCGACCAGTTGAGCAGTTCGGCGCGGCTCGACAACAGCGCGGTAAACGTCGCCACCGCCACCGGATAGGCCTTGGGGTTGGTCAGGCCGAACAGGATGCCGTGCCAGAACGGATTGCGCGCTGCGCCCTGCGGCTGATCATCGCTGCGACGCTGGGCACGTACCGCACGCCAGCCGAGCCAGAACAGGTACAAGCCGCTGAGCACACCGAGTACATCAAACGCGGTGCTGCCGATTTCCCGCGCGCCGACAATCGCGATCAACGCGGTGCTGCACCAGACCACATCGCCGAGCAGATGCCCGCAGAGAAACCCCGCCCCGGCGCGCCGCCCGTGCGCCGCGCCAATGCCGAACACCGCCAGCACGCCCGGCCCGGGAGTGATGCCGTAAATGAAACCCGAGGCCAGCACGGCCATTAGCAACGATGGAGTCATGGAAAACCTGCAAGCGCCAGAATACGTGGCGGCCAGTCTATATCAGCCGATTGTGCGTGTTCACGGCTCGTCGTAAAAACGCATGCCGGCATACGGTTTCAGCCGACATGCCGCCAGCCGCGAGGCGAGATCGCCGACGTGGGCTTCGAGCTTGTGGCCGTCGGGGTCGAGAAAGTAGAACGACGCACCTTCGCTGCGATTGTCCCGCCATTCCCGCACGCTGGCCGCTTTCAGCTGTTCGACGAACAGCGGAAAATCCGCCGCGCCGAGGCTGAAGGCGTAATGGGTGTAGTCGGCGCACGGCTCGGCCGTGCGCTGCGAATCAAACGACAGGCACAACCACAGCCCCGGCAGCGACAGATAGGCGCCGGCGTCCCACGTGGCTTCGACGCGCAGACCCAACACATCGCGATAGAACGCGAGGCTGCGGGTGAGATCGCTGACGGCGAGGGTCAGGTGGTTGAGGCCGGTGAGCATCGGATCAGTAACCTCTGAAGTCTTCTGGGACGGTGTATTGCTGGCCGTCGTAGGTCAGGGTGATTTGGGTCTTTTTCAGCACGGTGTCTTTCGAAACGCACTGTTTACCCGACTGGGTGTTTTTCATCTTGCTGCCGCTGGTGGTGATGATCAAATCGGCGAGACCGTTGTGACTCGTGGTGCCGATGTCGACTGTCCGGCGAATTTTCTTCATGTAGCCTTCGCAGTCATTCATGAACTCACCGTTGTTCTTGTAGACCACCAACCCTTCCAGCACCGGGCGCAGCTTGTCGCCTTCACGGACATACAGCGCCAGATCGGTTTTCTCGTAGGGAATGGCGTGGGAACTGTGGGTGAACTTCGAACGCAGGCCAAAAGCCCGAACGTCCGACGCCAGTCGGTAGCGGCCCGTGTCGACGCGAAGATCATCAAACCGCACGGCATCGGAGTTGTAGGCGCCCGGTTTACGGTAAGTGGCGATGGGGTTTGCGTTGCTGGCATTGACGAGCGCCAGATCCAGATCGAACACCCCGGCATCGTCGTCGCCGGGGTCGGCCAGGTACGTGGATTTGACCGCAATCGCCTGCGACGGGAAGGCTGGCCAGACGATGCAGCGTGACAAGGATTGGCCGTCGAAGGCCTTTGTAGTGCAAGCGGCCTGGGCTTGGGCGGTGAGAGCCAGAAAACCGAGGGCGATAAGGAGTCTGGTGGGGCTGAGCATGGTTCTTCCTTGATAAAAGTCGTGTTTGGCAGATCAGTCAGAGACCTTTGAAACCGGGTGGCAGGACGTAAGTTTTTCCGTCGTAGTGCAAGGTTGTCAAAACCGGTTTGTAGACCTTGGATTTATCGTCACAAGCGTTGTCGTCACCCACACTTGTCGTGTCTGTTTGCTGGGTTTTGACGATCAAGTCGGCGTAACCGTGGGAGCTGGTTTTAGCAATTTCGACGGTTCTTGAAATCTCGAAACGCTCGCCGGTGCAGATGTCATCCCACTCGCCGCCGTACTCATAAACCAACAACTGACGCAGGACCGGACGCAACTTTTCGCCCTCTCTCACGTAGAGCGTCAGTTGGCTTTCATCTCTGGGATTGAGGCGCGAACCGTTAGTGAGACGTGCGCGTACACCAAAGGCTCGAAGGTCGGGAGTGAGTTTGTAGCGCGCCGTATCGAGGGCCAGTTCTCGCAAGTGGACGCCATCCATGACGAAGGCAGCGGCCTGGTGATAAGTGGCAACCGGATTCGCTTGACCATCCTGCAAAACGGACAAATCCAGATCATGAGCACCGAGCGCTTCAGCGGTGCCACGCACAAACTGCGTCTTGGCGCTGAGGGTCAGCCCCGGGTAAGCCGGCCAGTCCTTGCAGACAGACACATCCTCCTCACCCGCAACCGGCGCCGGCGTGCACTCGGCAAACACCTGCCCTGCCATCAACCCTGCGCACAGCGCCACACACCCGACCCATCCAGACTTCACTGTCACGTCCCGCTCCTTGATGACTTTTCAGCCGCGCACTATCCCCTCCTCAATCTTCTGATTCAACCCATTCAACGCCTGATCCCCGCCCCGGCGCTTATGCCAAGCCAGCACAAACGAAAACGGCGGTATCTCGAACGGCGGAGGCAAGACGATTAATTCGTGCTCATCGCCTGCATGCGAATACTGCTGATCAGACTGAATGCCATGCTGCGAGACGGCACCGAATGGCGGTGACGGATGGCGGGGTAAGACAGTTGCTCCCACAGGGATTGGCATTGGACATAACATTTGTATGTCACCGCGGACACTGAGGGAGCGGGCTTGCCCGCGAAGGGGCCGGCCCGGTCACCGAAATCTTTCCCGCAAACGCTGCTCTCAAAACGCGTTGCGGAAAATCTCCTCGATCTGCCGTTGATCCGCCGCCCTTGGGTTAGTCAGGCCGCAGGCGTCTTTGAGGGCATTGGCGGCGAGCATCGGGATATCGGTGAGTTTGGCTCCAAGGTCGCGCAAACCGCCCGGAATCTCGACGTCACTGGCCAGGCTACGGATCGCGTTGATCGCCGTTTGTGCGCCCTCTTCAGCGCTGAAACCATGAACATCTGCACCCATCGCATGTGCCACATCGGTCAGGCGATCGGCACACACCAACGCATTGAACGTCTGCACATGTGGCAGCAATACGGCGTTGCACACTCCGTGGGGCAAGTCGTAGAAACCGCCCAACTGATGCGCCATCGCATGCACATAACCAAGGGATGCATTGTTGAACGCCATGCCGGCAAGGAACTGCGCGTAAGCCATGTTCTCCCGCGCCGCGAGGTCACTGCCGTCGCGCACAGCCAGGCGAAGGTTGTTGCTGATCAGGGTCATGGCCTTCAGCGCACAGGCGTCGGTGATCGGGTTGGCGGCAGTCGACACATAGGCTTCGATGGCGTGGGTCAGTGCGTCCATGCCGGTGGCGGCGGTCAGGCTTTTCGGCATGCCGACCATAAGTGCCGGGTCGTTGACCGACAGCAGCGGCGTGACGTTGCGGTCGACGATGGCCATTTTCACGTGGCGCGATTCATCGGTGATGATGCAGAACCGGGTCATCTCGCTGGCGGTGCCGGCGGTGGTGTTGATCGCAATCAGCGGCAATTGCGGCTTGGTTGATTGATCGACGCCTTCGTAATCGCGAATCTGCCCGCCGTTGGTCGCGCACAGCGCAATGCCCTTGGCGCAGTCATGGGGCGAACCGCCGCCCAGCGACACGACGAAATCACAGCGACTTTCCTTGAGCAGCCCCAGGCCGGACTCGACGTTGGCGATGCTCGGGTTCGGTTTGGCGCCATCGAAGATCACCGAGTCGATGTCCTGCATGGCCAGTTTCTCGGCGACCATGGTCGCCACGCCGGTCTTGGCCAGCCCCGCGTCGGTGACGATCAGCGCCTTGCGAAACCCGTAGTTGCGGATCGCGACCATGGCTTCGTCGAGGCAGCCGCTGCCCATGATGTTGACCGCCGGAATGAAAAAGGTGCTGCTCATTGTGTATCTCCTGACTGGGGCCAAATCGACAGCTGCGATCCGACGGGTACACACAGCATCGACCGATCGGTCACGGCGGATGTTGATCTGGCTCAATGCCCGCTCGTGATAAAGTCGCCGCCCATCAGCCCCTATGTTTTGAGATGTGCCAAGCAATGAGCGATTTTCTGGATGTCGACGCCACCCTGGAAGACTGGAACACCCTGCGTGCCGCGACCGACTTCACAGGCTTGCTGGTAGGCAACGGCGCCAGCCGCGCGGTGTGGGACGACTTCGGTTATGACTCGCTGTTCGAAAACGCCCGTACCGTGGAAGACAAACCGCTGAGCCCGTCGGAACTGGCGGTGTTCGACGCGATGCAGACGCGCAGCTTCGAACAAGTGCTAGGTGCGCTGAAAACCACCAGCCGGGTCAACAAGGCACTGGCCGTCAGCTCGGCAGCGCCGCGCAATCGCTACTACGCCATCAAGGAAGCGCTGATCAACAGCGTGCACGCCATCCATATTCCGTGGCGACTGGTGCAGGCCTCGACGCTGGCGACGCTCAATGAAGAACTGGCGCGCTATCGCACGGTGTTCACCACCAATTACGACTTGCTCAACTACTGGGCACTCCAGCACCGCAGCGAAGCCATCGACGATCTGTTCAATGGCCCGAATGCGAGTTTCGACCTGAGCGAAAGCGCCACGAAAAAACCGCGTTTACTGTACCTGCACGGTGGTCTGCATCTGGTACGCAACCAGGATGGCACCGCGCGCAAACTGACCTCGACCGAAGGCACGCTGCTCGGCAGTTTTGCGATCAACAACACGCTGAAGACGCTGGATGACGTGCCGCTGTTCATCAACGAGGGGCCGAGTGCCGAGAAACTCAGGACCATTCGCAGCTCGGATTATCTGTCGTTCTGTTACGAGCAGTTATTGGGTCATGGCGACAGTCTGTGCATCCTCGGCCATGCCCTGGCTGAGCAGGACAGCCACATCGTACGGGCCTTGCGCCTGGCGAAACCGAAGGTTGTGGCGATCTCGATTTATCCGCGCAGTGCGGCGTTCATTCAGCATCAGAAGCGGCATTACGCGAAGGTGTTTGAAGGGACTGGGGTGGAGTTGCGGTTTTTTGACTCGAAAAGCCATGCACTGGGCAATCCGAAGTTGTCAGTGCCCGTCGAGGTTTAGCGGCGAGGCTAGCGACGTCATCGCGAGCAGGCTCACTCCTACAGGGGATCGCGTTTCTACTGTGGGAGTGAGCCTGCTCGCGATAGCTTTAGCCCAATCAGCTCATTCCTCAGAGCTGTGCACCACCACCAGCAACTGCGCCTGGACCTCCCCCACCGATCGAATCCGATGCGGCTTCTGCGCATTGAAGTGCAGCGCATCGCCGCGCTCAAGCAGCACTTTTTCGTTCATGAAATCCACTTCCACCTGCCCTTCGTGGACGAACAGAAACTCTTCGCCCAGATGCTCTTTGAAGGTCTTGTCGGTGAATTCGCTCGGCGGGTAGATGATGAACGGCAGCAGATTGCGCTCGCTGACCTGATGCGCCAGCACCGCATAACCCGGGCTCTGGTCATTGGCAGCCAATGACTGACGCTCGTGACTGCGCACCAGGCTGTAGCTGTCGAGACTGACGTTGTCTTCGGAGAACAATTCCTCGACTTTCACGTTCAGCGCTTTCGCCAGTTTCAACGCGGCAGCAATCGACGGGGTGTTCAACCCACGCTCGACTTTCGACAGATAACTCTTGGTCATGCCGGATTTTTCGGCCAAAGCCTCAAGGGTTACGCCAAGTTTTTTTCTCAATAATTTCAAACGGATAGACATGTGCAGCGGTTATTCCATTGAGGAAGCGACGATTTGTGCTTGCTAATGACACTTTGTGTCATATAGCCTCTTTCGTGTCATTTGCATTCACTCAAAGGACACAGACATGGCCAAGACATTAGCACTACCCAAAGAGCAACTGGTCAAGCAAGCGCTGACCCAGATGCAAAACACCCTGGCGGATAATACGTGGACAGACCGGCAAAAGCTGGCCCTGACTTGCCGGATCCTGTTCGAGAACGGTCATGACTCTGGTCTGGCCGGGCAGATTACCGCTCGTGGCCCACAACCCGGTACCTATTACACTCAGCAACTGGGCCTGGGTTTCGATGAAATCACCGCGAGCAATCTGCTGCTGGTCAACGAGGATCTGGAAGTCCTCGAAGGTCACGGCATGGCCAACCCGGCCAACCGTTTCCACAGCTGGGTCTACCGCGCCCGACCGGACGTGAACTGCATCATCCACACCCACCCGACGCACATTGCCGCGCTGTCGATGCTGGAAGTGCCGCTGGAGATTTCCCACATGGACCTGTGCCCGCTGTACGACGACTGCGCGTTTCTCGAAGGCTGGCCGGGGGTTCCGGTGGGCAATGAAGAAGGCGAACTGATTGCCGGCGCACTGGGCGAAAAGCGGGCGATTGTGCTTTCGCACCACGGTCAGTTGTCCACCGGCAGCACGATTGAAGAGGCGTGTGTCATCGCCCAATTGATCGAGCGCGCGGCCAAGCTGCAACTGCTGGCGATGGCAGCCGGCACGATCAAGCCGATCATTGCGGCGCTGGGCCGCGAGGCGCATGACTGGGTGTCGAAACCGAAACGCCACGCCGCCGCTTTCAACTATTACGCTCGGCAGAACCTGCGCCAACACGCCGATTGCCTGAACTGAAACCTTTGTACGGAGACTCTCCCATGTCCAACATTCACGGCATCATCGGCTATACCATCACCCCGTTCGGCGCCAACGGCGAGGGGCTGGACCTGCCCGCGCTGGGCCAATCGATTGATCGGATGATCGACAGCGGCGTCCACGCCATCGCGCCACTGGGCAGCACCGGCGAAGGCGCGTACCTGAGCGACGCCGAGTGGGATCAGGTTGCCGAGTTCAGCATCAAGCACGTGGCCAGACGTGTGCCGACCATCGTCAGCGTGTCTGACCTGACCACCGCCAAAGCCGTGCGCCGCGCGCGTTTTGCCGAAGCTCACGGCGCGGATGTGGTGATGGTGTTGCCGGCGTCTTACTGGAAGCTCAGCGAAGCGGAAATCCTTGCCCACTACCGCGCCATCGGCGACAGCATCGGCGTGCCGATCATGCTCTACAACAACCCGGCCACCAGTGGCACCGACATGTCGGTCGACCTGATTCTGCGCATCGTCGGCGCGGTGGAAAACGTGACCATGGTCAAGGAGAGCACCGGCGACATCCAGCGTATGCACAAACTGCAATTGCTCGGCGAAGGTCAGGTGCCGTTTTACAACGGCTGCAATCCGCTGGCGCTGGAAGCCTTTGCCGCCGGGGCGAAGGGCTGGTGCACCGCGGCGCCGAATTTGATCCCGCAGTTGAACCTGGATCTGTATGCAGCGACGCTGGCGGGCGATCTGGGCAAGGCGCGCGAACTGTTCTACCGCCAGTTGCCGTTGCTGGATTTCATCCTCAAGGGTGGTTTGCCGGCGACGATCAAGGCCGGGTTACGCGAGACGGGGCTGGAGGTTGGGGAGCCGCGGTTGCCGGTGTTTGCGCTGAGTGAAACAGGTCGTGGTCAACTGCAGGCAATCCTGAAAACCCTGCGCTGATCCTTATGGCAACACAAAAACACCTGTGGGAGCTGGCTTGCCAGCGATGGCGGTGCATCAGTCAAGATCAATGCAGAATGACACGCCCTCATCGCGGGCAAGCCCGCTCCCACAGGGATTGGTGTTGGATTTGAAAGTGGCGTCAGAGCACCGGCAGGGTCTTGTCCTTGATGGTTTGGGTCGGACCGTTGGCCTTCACGCTGGCAATGCCTTTGTCGCACGCCGCATCCGAGGAATACGCCTCGCTGCTGCCGATGACCTGGTGATTGGCGGCTTTGAGGTTGAAGTACGGATGGCCGTCCTTGGTGGTTTTCTTCTCGTAACGCTCATCCAGCGGGCTGTTGGTCTGCACCGAGGCGATGCCGCCGTCGACTGCCGCGCGAGTGGTGTAGAGCTCACTGGTGAGAATGGTTTCGGCGTTGGCCGCTTTCAGCACAAACCTGAACTGGCCGTTGCTGCTTTTGCTGATTTCGTACCATCCGGACATGCTCGATTCTCCTTGGCGATTAAGAGGTTTCGCGCCTCAGAGTAAAGACCAGTCCAGAACATCTGTCGCCTGAACCGCCCCCTTCGCCAGCAGGCTGGCTCCCACATTGGAATGCATTTCCCTGTGGGAGCCAGCCTGCTGGCGATGGCGTCTGTCCGGTCTCGGCTATTTCACCACCGCCCGCACCACTGACAACTCCGGCGCAGCACTACGCCGTTGCGACAGATACCGCGTACAACTCACCCGCAGGAACGACGCAAAGTTCACCACTTCCCCGCGATAATCCATCACCTCTTCATACAGCTTGGCGATCAGTTGATTGGTGGTCATGCCGTCGACCTCGGCGATTTCGCGGAGGATGTCCCAGAACTGGTTTTCCAGGCGCAACGTCGTCACCACCCCGCAGATGCGCAGCGAACGCGAGCGCGATTCGTAGAGGATCGGGTCAGCCTTGACGTAGAGCTCGCACATGGGCGGAACCTCGTTACAGGGTGATTTTAGTGCCGAGCAAGCCAAGGAACCCGGCCAGCCAGTTCGGATGCGCCGGCCATGCCGGGGCGGTGGCCAGATTGCCCTGAACGTGGCCGTCGGTCACGGGGATGTCGATGAACGTACCGCCCGCCAGTCGCACCTCAGGTGCGCAGGCCGGGTAGGCGCTGCATTCGCGTCCTTCAAGAATGCCCGCCGCCGCCAGCAGTTGCGCGCCATGGCAAACCGCCGCGATCGGCTTGCCGGCCTTGTCGAAGGCACGCACCAGCTCGAGGGCTTTTTCATTCAGCCGCAGGTATTCCGGCGCACGACCACCGGGGATCACCAGTGCGTCGTAATCCGCTTCGCTGACCTTGGCGAAATCGAAATTGAGGGCAAACAGGTGTCCGGGTTTTTCGCTGTAAGTCTGGTCGCCTTCGAAGTCATGGATCGCGGTGCGCACGGTTTTGCCGGCGGCCTTGTCCGGGCACACGGCGTGGACGGTGTGGCCGACCATTTGCAGGGCCTGGAACGGCACCATGACTTCGTAGTCTTCGACGTAATCGCCGACCAGCATCAGGATTTTTTTCGCGGCCATGGGGAGCACTCCTCTGGAAATTGCCTGGGAGTGTTCAAGGTAGACCCATTCCTGGCCGGCAGGTAATAACCGAGTACTACCGAGTTATCGTTCATCGCGAGCAGGCTCACTCCTACAGTTGAAATGAGTTCCCTCTGTAGGAGTGAGCCTGCTCGCGATGGCGTCCGCAAACTGTACGCCTAAGTCTGTGCCTGGCTGTACCAGCCCGAGCGGCGCGGTTTATGGCTTGATGAAGGCAATCCCCTGCCACCTTCGATTCTGGTTCTCATCATGTCCACGCGCGAAAACACCGGCATGGCCCTCGGCCTGCTCGGTGTTGTGATTTTCAGTCTTACCCTGCCCTTCACCCGCATTGTCGTGCAGGAGCTTCACCCCTTGCTCAATGGCCTGGGTCGCGCCTTGTTCGCGGCGATTCCGGCGGCGTTGCTGTTGTTGTGGCGACGGGAGAAGTGGCCGACGTGGGCACAGGTCAAAGGCCTGAGTCTGGTGATCGCCGGGGTGATTCTCGGTTTTCCGGTGCTGTCGGCGTGGGCCATGCAGACGTTGCCGGCGTCCCACGGTGCGCTGGTCAACGGTTTACAACCCTTGTGCGTGGCGTTGTATGCCGCGTGGTTATCCCACGAGCGTCCGTCAAAAGCCTTCTGGGCCTGCGCCGCGCTGGGCAGTGCGCTGGTGCTCGGTTATGCGTTGTTTACCGGAGCCGGCAGCATTCAGGCGGGTGACTTATTGATGCTCGGCGCGATTGCCGTGGGAGGCCTGGGCTATGCCGAGGGCGGCCGACTGGCCAGAGAGATGGGCGGCTGGCAGGTGATCTGCTGGGCGCTGGTGCTGTCGACGCCGCTGTTGATCGGCCCGGTGTGGTACCTGGCGCTGCAACATCAGGGCGCGGTGTCGGCCAAGGCTTGGTGGGCGTTTGGTTACGTGTCGTTGTTCTCGCAGTTTCTCGGCTTCTTCGCCTGGTACGCCGGGCTGGCCATGGGTGGCATCGCGCGGGTCAGTCAGATCCAGTTGCTGCAGATCTTCTTCACCATCGCGTTTTCGGCGCTGTTCTTTGGTGAACATGTCGAGCCGATCACCTGGGTGTTTGCCTGCGGGGTGATTGCGACCGTCATGCTCGGTCGCAAGACCGCCGTGCAGCCAGCAAAGGCTGCAACTGCATAAACGCTACCCCTGTAGGAGCTGCGGCACGCTGCGATCTTTTGATCTTAAAAAACAAAATCAAAAGATCGCAGCGTGCCGCAGCGCCTAAAGGGATTTGGGTCAGGCCAGATAACCATCCGCGCGCAGCAAGGTTTCCAGACAGTGCTCGCTGATGTTGTAGAACGCCTTTAATTCCTCAATCTTCACCAACAGCTGAGCCGGGTCCACCGGTTCGGCGCGTTTGACCGCCAGAATCATCTTGTTCTTGTTGGTGTGGTCCAGTGAAATGAACTCGAACACCTTGGTCTCGTAACCACAGGCCTCGAGGAACAGCGCACGCAAACTGTCGGTGACCATTTCCGCTTGTTGGCCAAGGTGCAGACCGTATTGCAGCATCGGCTTGAGCAGCGCCGGGCTCTGGATTTGCAGGCGGATCTGTTTGTGGCAGCACGGCGAGCACATGATGATCGACGCCCCCGAACGGATGCCGGTGTGGATCGCGTAATCGGTGGCAATGTCGCAGGCATGCAGGGCTATCATCACGTCCAGCTCGCTCGGCGCTACGCTGCGCACGTCACCGCACTTGAACACCAGCCCCGGATGATCAAGCTTCGCCGCAGCGGCGTTGCACAGGTTGACCATTTCCTCACGCAACTCGACGCCGGTGACTTCACCCTCGGCCTTCAAGGTATTGCGCAGGTAATCGTGAATCGCGAAGGTCAGGTAACCCTTGCCCGAACCGAAATCCGCCACCCGCACCGGTTTGTCCAGCGCCAGCGGCGACGACGTCAGGGCATGGCTGAAGACTTCGATGAATTTGTTGATCTGCTTCCACTTGCGCGACATCGCCGGGATCAGCTCTTGTTGCGCATTGGTCACGCCCAGATCCTTGAGGAACGGTCGGCTCAACTCCAGAAAGCGGTTTTTCTCGCGGTTGTGTTCAGCGGATGGTGCTTCACGCAATTGCTGAGGTTTGCTCTTGAACAGCGAACTCTTGCCCTTTTTGCTGTATTCGAGCTGCGCTTCATCAGTCAGGGTCAGCAAATGCGCATTTTTGAACGAGGCCGGCAATAGCTCGGCAATCATCGCCACGCCCTCAGCCAGCGGCAGGTTTTTGGTGATGTCGCGGGTCTTGTAGCGATAGACGAACGACAGGTTCGGCTGCGCCTTGACCGTCACCGGTTTGATGATGACCCGCTGAAGATCCGTTTCTTCACCGACGTACTTGGCCAGCACCAGTTTGATGAAACCGTTCTGCTCAAGGCTGGTTTGCAGCAGCTCGATGAACTGGGCGTGGTGATCCGGATCGGGTTTCGCGGATGGGGCGGTGACGGACATGAACAAGCGGCCTCGGACGGGGCGAATCGGGAATGGCGGGTATTTTAGGGGGGATGGGGGTTGGGGACACGCTCTTATTTACCCAACGGCACAATCCACGACACCGACCCCTGTGGCGAAGGGATTTATCCCCTCGCCACAAGGAATTGCTGAGTCCGGGAAAATCAGCCGAGGACGACCAACCGATTGGGCAATTCATTGCGTACCTGCGTCACCGGCACATGCACTTTCAACAACTCCCCACACGCCTCGACACATGTCACAAACCCCTCCAGCGTGCGCCCCTGCCGCACTTGTTCGGTAAACGCCGCGACAATCGCATCCCAGTTTTTATTGTCCAGCCGACTGGAGATCCCCTCGTCCACCAGAATCTCCACGTAGCGCTCGGCCTCGCAAACAAAAATCAGCATGCCGGTGCTGCCCACCGTGTGATGCAGGTTCTGTTCGAGAAACTGTCGCCGTGCCAGGTTCGAGGCACGCCAGTGGCGCACGCGGCGTGGCACCAGATGGGTGGTGATCTTCGGCAGACGAAACAGCAGGCACAGCACAATGAACAGGCCCCACTGCACCAACAGCAGGCTGCGCAGGGTCAGCCACCCGGTCAGGTAATGCACGACGCCCGGCACCACCAGCGCCAGCAAACTGGCCCACAGCAACGGGATGTACGCGTAATCGTCGGCGCGGGCGGCCAGCACTGTCACCAGCTCGGCGTCGGTGTCGCGCTCGACCCGGGCGATTGCCTCGGCGACTTTGCGTTGTTCGTGTTCAGTCAGTAATGCCATGTCAAAGAGTGCCTGCTCATTATTGTTGTGTGCTCACCAGCCGCCAGACGAACCACCGCCGCCGAAACTGCCCCCGCCACCGCTGAAGCCCCCGCCTCCACCGCTGCCGCCAAATCCACCACCACCGCCGAAGCCGCCGCCCGATCCACCGGAGCCGCCACGGCCGGCGGGAAGGATACCGAGCATCTGGCAGACAAACACCGTCAGGATGAACAACATCACCAGAAACACGAACAAAACCGGGTGCCGGGAAACAAAATCGCTCTGCGGATCACCGCTCGATTCATACACCGTCGACGGCTCGTCCAGCGGATTGCCGCCCAACACCACCAGCATCGCCGCCACGCCGTCGCTGATGCCTTTGCTGAAGTTGCCCGCCTTGAACGAGGGGGTGATGACCTGATGAATGATCACCGAAGTTTGCGCATCGGTCAGCCGATCCTCCAGGCCATAACCGACTTCGATGCGCAGTTTGCGCTCGTCCCGGGCGACGATCAGCAGCGCGCCATTGTTTTTGTCCTTCTGGCCGATGCCCCAATGTCGGCCCAGTTGTACGCCAAAATCCTCGATGGTGGTGCCCTGCAGATCCGGCAGCGTGACCACGACCAATTGCTCGCCCGTCGCCTGTTCGTGAGCCTGCAACTGTTGGCTCAGTTGCGCACGCACCGAGGGCTCGAGCATCTGCGCCTCGTCCACCACCCGCCCGCTCAGCGCCGGGAACGTCAACTCGGCCCGGGCGCTGACGGCGAACAGCCACAGCATCAGCACCAGGCCCATCTTCAACACACGCATGGATAACCTCGGATCAGAACTTCACTTCCGGGGCCTTTTCCGCGCCGGGCGTAGTGGCTTCGAAGGTCTCGCGGATCGGCAAATCGCTGTACATCACGCTGTGCCAGAGGCGACCGGGGAAGGTGCGGATTTCGGTGTTGTATTTCTGCACCGCCAGAATGAAATCACGCCGCGCCACCGCAATACGGTTTTCCGTGCCTTCAAGCTGCGATTGCAACGCGAGGAAGTTCTGGTTGGCCTTCAGGTCCGGATAACGTTCGGAGACCACCATCAACCGGCTCAACGCGCCGGTCAGTTGATCCTGTGCCTGCTGGAACTGCTTGAGTTTTACCGGATCGTCGAGGGTGCTGGCGTCGACCTGGATCGACGTCGCCTTGGCCCGAGCCTCAATCACCGCGGTCAGGGTTTCCTTCTCGTGGGCGGCATAGCCCTTCACCGTTTCCACCAGATTGGGAATCAGGTCGGCGCGGCGCTGGTACTGGTTCTGCACCTGGCCCCACGCAGCCTTGGCCTGCTCGTCGAGGGTCGGGATGTTGTTGATGCCGCACGCGGTCAGCAACATCGCCAGCACCAGTAACGAGGCGACCTGCAAACGTGAGCGAGTGGTAGGACTTACATTCATGGCAGTGATGCTCCCTGGCACATTTCATTTTAAAAACCGCCCGCGAAATACTCGGGGCCGGCTCTTGGGGCATAATCGGCCGCGCTACTGGATTGCTGCGGGCCGATGGGCTAAAAAGAGGCCCTGCGCAGTCGCGGCCAACTGTCCGGTGTCGTTTTTTGGCTCTGCGTTTTTGCGCCTGCACCCAAACAACAATAGTCGCTCCCTAAATTTTGGCTGGCCGGCATTGCATTGCCGTTTGCGCCCTTGAGAAAAACATTCATGAAGAAGCTGTGTTTGCTGGGCCTGTTCATCAGCCTGGCCAGTCATCAAGTATTGGCCGCTGAGACCCCGGTCCCTCTGGAAAACAAGGACGCCTTCATCAGCAACCTGATGAAGCAAATGACCCTCGACGAGAAGATCGGCCAGTTGCGCCTGATCAGCATCGGCCCGGAAATGCCCCGTGAGCTGATCCGCAAGGAGATTGCCGGCGGCAACATCGGCGGCACGTTCAACTCGATCACCCGCGCGGAAAACCGTCCGATGCAGGACGCCGCCATGCGCAGTCGCCTGAAGATTCCGATGTTTTTCGCGTACGACGTGATCCACGGTCACCGTACGATATTCCCGATTCCACTGGCCCTCGCTTCGAGCTGGGACATGGACGCCATCGGCCAGTCCGGCCGTGTTGCTGCCAAAGAAGCCGCCGCCGACAGCCTCGATATCACTTTCGCGCCGATGGTCGACATCTCCCGCGACCCGCGCTGGGGCCGCAGCTCTGAAGGCTTCGGTGAAGACACCTACCTGACTTCGCGCATCGCCAGAGTCATGGTCAAGGCCTACCAGGGCGAAACCCCGAGCGCGGCCGACAGCATCATGGCCAGCGTCAAGCACTTCGCCCTGTATGGCGCGGTCGAGGGCGGTCGCGACTACAACACCGTGGACATGAGCCCGGTGAAGATGTACCAGGACTACCTGCCACCGTACCGCGCGGCGATCGACGCCGGCGCGGGCGGTGTGATGGTGGCGTTGAACTCGATCAACGGTATCCCGGCCACCGCCGACACTTGGCTGATGAACGATTTGCTGCGCAGGGACTGGGGCTTCAAGGGTCTTGCGGTCAGCGACCACGGCGCGATCTTCGAGCTGATCAAGCACGGCGTTGCCCGCGACGGTCGGGAAGCGGCGAAGCTGGCGATCAAGGCCGGCATCGACATGAGCATGAACGACACCCTCTACGGCAAAGAACTGCCGGGGCTGCTCAAGTCCGGCGAAATCGAACAGAAAGACATCGACAACGCGGTGCGCGAAGTCCTCGCGGCCAAGTACGACATGGGCCTGTTCAAGGACCCGTACCTGCGCATCGGCAAGGCTGAAGACGATCCGGCGGACACCTACGCCGAAAGCCGTCTGCACCGCGCCGAGGCTCGCGAAGTGGCACGCCGCAGTCTGGTGCTGCTGAAGAACCAGAACGAAACCCTGCCGCTGAAGAAAACCGCGAAAGTCGCACTGGTCGGTCCGTTGGCCAAAGCGCCAATCGACATGATGGGCAGTTGGGCCGCCGCCGGCCGTCCGGCGCAATCGGTGACGCTGTTCGATGGCATGAGCGCAGTGATCGGCGACAAGGCGAACCTGATCTACGCCCGTGGCGCCAACATCACCAGCGACAAGAAGGTGCTCGACTACCTGAACTTCCTCAACTTCGATGCGCCGGAAGTGGTGGATGATCCGCGTCCGGCCAACGTGCTGATCGACGAAGCGGTAAAAGCCGCCAAGGATGCTGACGTGATCGTTGCAGCCGTGGGTGAGTCCCGTGGCATGTCCCACGAGTCGTCCAGCCGTACCGACCTGAACATCCCGGAAAGTCAGCGCGAGCTGATCCGTGCCCTCAAAGCCACCGGAAAACCGCTGGTGCTGGTGCTGATGAACGGCCGCCCGCTGACCCTTCTCGAAGAGAACCAGTCGGCCGACGCGATTCTGGAAACCTGGTTCAGCGGCACCGAGGGCGGCAACGCCATCGCTGACGTGCTGTTCGGCGACTACAACCCGTCGGGCAAACTGCCGGTGACCTTCCCGCGTTCCGTGGGCCAGATTCCGACCTACTACAACCACCTGAGCATTGGCCGGCCATTCACGCCGGGCAAACCGGGCAACTACACCTCGCAGTATTTCGATGACACGACCGGCCCGCTGTTCCCGTTCGGCTATGGCTTGAGCTACACCGATTTCAGCCTGAACGACATGGCGCTGTCGTCGACCACCCTGAACGCCACCGGCAAACTCGACGCCAGCGTCATGGTGAAGAACACCGGCAAACGTGACGGCGAAACCGTGGTGCAGTTGTACATTCAGGACGTCACCGGCTCGATGATCCGCCCGGTGAAGGAATTGAAGAACTTCCAGAAAATCATGCTCAAGGCCGGCGAACAGAAAGTCGTGCACTTCACCATCACCGAGGATGACCTTAAGTTCTACAACGCCCAGCTCAAGTACGCGGCAGAGCCTGGCAAGTTCAACGTGCAGATCGGCCTGGATTCTCAGGACGTGAAGCAGCAGAGTTTCGAACTGCTGTAATCATCAGAACACCGCAATAACTTGTGGGAGCGAGCCTGCTCGCGAAAGCGGTCATTCAGATAAAACAATGCTGACTGACATACCGACTTCGCGAGCAGGCTCGCTCCCACAGTGGTTTTTGGGCATGGCTGCTAGCCGCGTCTGTCGAGAATGTTGACCACCAACCGATCCACCCAGCCCCAAACCCTCTGCTTCACCCGCCGCCACAATGGCCGCTTCCGCCACTCCTCCAGACTTACCCGCTGACTCAAGCCGAAGTCTTTCTCGAAACTTGCCACTACTGCTGCCGTCAACGACGGGTCCAGCGCCTCAAGGTTCGCCTCCAGATTGAAACGCAGATTCCAGTGATCGAAGTTGCACGAACCAATGCTCACCCAGTCATCCACCAGCACCATTTTCAGGTGCAGGAAACATGGCTGATATTCGAAGATCTGTACCCCGGCCTTGAGCAGGCGCGGGTAGTAGCGGTGCCCGGCATAGCGCACAGACGGGTGATCGGTGCGCGGCCCGGTCAACAGCAGCCGCACGTCGACACCGCGAGCGGCGGCTTTGCGCAGGGAGCGGCGGATATTCCAGGTGGGCAGGAAGTACGGCGTGGCCATCCAGATGCGTTTCTGCCCACTGTTCAAGGCACGAAACAGCGATTGCAGAATGTCGCGGTGCTGGCGCGCGTCGGCGTAGGCCACGCGGCCCATACCCTCGCCCGTGTCCGGCACCTTGGGCAAGCGTGGCAGGCCGACATGCGCGGAGGGTTTCCACGCTCGGCGATGGCGGTTGGCAATCCATTGGCGGTCGAACAGCACCTGCCAGTCGAGTACCAGCGGGCCGGTGATTTCCACCATCACTTCGTGCCATTCGCTGGTGTCTTTATCGGGCGTCCAGAACTCATCGGTGACACCGGTGCCGCCGACCACGGCCAGGCGCTGATCGACCAGCAGCAATTTGCGGTGATCACGATAGAAGTTGCCGAGCCAGCGCCGCCAGTGCAGGCGATTGTAGAAACGCAATTCAACCCCGGCGTGAGTCAGACGCTGGCGCAGGTTGAGGGTGAACGCGAGGCTGCCGTAATCATCAAACAGGCAACGCACACGCACGCCACGCTCGGCGGCTTGCACCAGTGCTTGCACCACGGCTTCAGCACAGGCACCCGCCTCGACCAGATACAACTCCAGTTCGACTTGCTCTTCGGCACGGGCAATCTCCACGAGCATGCGCGGGAAAAATTGCGGGCCGTCGATCAACAGTTCGAAGCGATTGCCGTCACGCCAAGGGAAGATCGCGCCGCGCATGTCAGCGCGCCGTGAAGATCAGCACCGCACCCACCGGCACCGAGAAACTGATGGCCGACAGATCAGCCAGTTTGCGCAAGCTCTCAAGCCCCGGCACGAGATCGAAATCCTCGGCGTTGATCACCAGCGGCTCCAGCGTCACCACTTGAAAACGCCGGTCATCGAGACGCGTCGCGAGCAGTTCGGCCGGGTATTCGTGCTGCTTGCCGTGCAGGTTGACGGTCAACGGCAGGCGCAATTCAAGCTGCGCGCCGGGGGCCAGGTCGTTGATCGGGCGCAGGTCGATCTGAGTGGTAATGGTCGCGTCGGGAAACTGCTCGATCTGGAACAGCTCCTTGCGCATACGCTCATCGCGCAGCGGGATGCCACTGTTGATCGAGTCCAGTTCGACTTCGACCTCGGCGCGGCCGTTGGGATCGACCTTGCCGTGCAGCACCAGAAAGCGCTGCACTTCGGAAATATGGGTGTTTTTCGTGCTGACGAACGACAGCCGCGATGACTCGCCGTCCAGATACCAATTGGCTTGCGCCGGCAGCGCGGCGGCGGCCAGCAACAGACTGGCGAGGGCTTTACAGAGGGAGCGGTTGAACATTGAAGACTCGTGGGGTCGATAAACCTGAGCCGAACATTAACCGCCTACGGCGTTATTGCAAATCGAAGATCAAAAGATCGCAGCCTTCGGCAGCTCCTACAGGGGAAAGTTGACGCATTTCCTGTGGAGATCAGGCCAATGCCTGCTGCACATCTCCAATGGTCGCCGCCAGGCTATTGAGGTGCAGGCTCAACACCCGCTCCACCGGCGCCTGATCCATCGGCCAGTGCAGCGCCATGCTGCCGACCAGTCGCCCTTGCGCACGGATCGGCAACGCCACCGCACGAATCAGAAACGGCAAGCGCACCGGGTATTCCCAGTAACCTTCGGTGCGCTGGCCAAAGCCTTGCTGCAACGCCGACTCGGTGGCCTGTAACAGACCTTCATCGTTCAACTGCTCGCGTTCGGCGAGGCGTTCGACCTCATGGCTGTCGAGTTCACCCAGACACGCCCGGCCCATCGCCGAATGAAACAGACTGGCGTTGTGCCCGACGATCTGGCAGTTGTTCGGATAGCGTTTGCGCAGCACCTGCGGGATCGCACTTTCCATGACTTCAACCCGCTCACCGTCGAAGCACGACAGATCCGCCACCAGCCCGGTGCGTTCGCTCAACTCAAGCAACATCGGCGCCGCACTCTCCACCAGATGCCGTTTGAAACGCTGCTGACGATCACCGAACAGGCGCTTGGCGCACAAGCGATATCGCCGGTCGCTGAGGCCGCGGTAGATCCAGCCCTGCTCTTGCAAGGTCGCGAGCATCCGCGACACTGTGGCCTTGGGCAGCGTCGTCAGATAGTGCAACTCCTCAAGCCCCAGTGCCTGATGCTCGCCGAGCAACTCGACGATCGCCAGGGCCCGTTCGACTGAGCGCACGCTGCCGGTGTCTGCCTTGCTGCCCATAGGATCGACCTCCATGGTTACGAATGGATGATCAATTTTTGCAGCAAGATGCGGGCCGCTCAGGCCAGTTGCAGGCATGGCGGCGGGCGCCGTTCAACCCAGCGGGTCAATTGTTCATGGGCGTAGGCCAGTTGCAAAACCGCACGATCCGCCTGGGCCGGGCCAATGATTTGCAGGCCCATCGGCAACCCTGCCGGGTTGAAACCGACCGGCACACTCATGCTCGGCAGTCCCGCCAATGTCGGGCCGATGACCACCTCCATCCAGCGGTGATAGGTGTCCATGGCGCGCCCACCAACGACGCGCGGCCACGGCTGTTGTGCATCAAAAGGGAACACTTGGGCGGTCGGCAGCAGCAGGAAATCGTAACGTTCGAACAGTTTGCTTAGCGCGCAATACCACTCGCTGCGCGCGACTGATGCCTGATAAACATCGGCGGCGCTCAAACGCAATCCACCCTCCACTTCCCACTGCGCTTCGGGTTTGAGCAACGCGCGTTTTTGCGGATCGGCGTAGGCCGCGCCGAGGCTGCCTTGCACCAGAAAATGCCGATGGGTCAGCCAGGTCTGCCACAAGCGCTCCATGGAAAATTCCGGCTGGCAGACTTCGACCTGACAACCCAATACCGCGAAATCCGCCAGTGCTGATTCGCACAGGCTCAGCACGCCGTCGTCCATCGGTAGATAGCCGTTGTAATCGCCGAGCCAGCCGATACGCACGTCGGTGAAATCCTGTTGCAGGCCTTCGGCAAAATCCTTCAACTGATCCTTCAGCGACAACGGCACGCGTGGATCGTAACCTGCCTGAGTCGAGAGCAGCCGCGCGACGTCGGTAACGCTGCGGCCCATCGGCCCTTCGGTGGCCAGTTGCTGGACGAACACTTCCGGCCCCGGCCCGTGGGGCACGCGGCCCTGGGACGGGCGCAAGCCGAACACGTTATTGAACGCCGCCGGGTTGCGCAGCGAGCCCATCATGTCGCTGCCATCGGCCACCGGCAGCAAACGCAAGGCCAGCGCCACCGCCGCCCCGCCGCTGCTGCCACCGGCAATCAGGCTCGGGTCGTAGGCATTGGTGGTGGTGCCGAACACGTTGTTGTACGTCTGCGAACCGAGGCCGAACTCCGGCACGTTGCTCTTGCCGATAATGATCGCGCCGCTGTCACGCACTCGCGCCACGCTGATCGCATCGTGTTGCGGCACTTGCTCGGCGAACAGCGGCGAGCCCATCGTCGTGCGCAGACCGGCGGTGGCCGCCAGATCCTTGATCGCTTGCGGCATGCCGTGCATCCAGCCACGGGACTGGCCGCGACCCAGTTGGCGGTCGCACTCATCGGCCTCGCGCAGCAGATCGTCCTCGGCGCGCAGCGAGACCAGCGCATTGACCGGCGGATTGAAGCGCTCGATATGCGCCAGATACGCCTGCATCACTTCGCGGCACGAGACCTTGCAGGCATGGATCGCCCGGGACAGCGCCTCGGCGTCGAGGGCGACAATCGGGTGGATGGCTAACGGACTCACGGTTTCACTCCCACATTGAGCGCGACGGGTTTCTTCGCACGCGGTGCCTCCTGCAAGCAGTAAGTACCGAGCAAGGTCAGCAGGCAAGCGAACAACACATAGAAGGCAGGCGCCACCGGCGTGTTCAAGACTTTACTCAGCCAAGTGACGATCAGCGGCGCGAAACCACCGAACAGCATCACCGCCACGTTGTAGGCCACCGAGACACCGGTGGAGCGCACTTCGATGGGAAACTGCTCGGCCAGCGCCGTCGGGGCCGGGCCGAAGAAGCCGCCAATGGCACTGCACAACAACAGTTGCATCACCAGCAGACGCTCGATCGACGGCGCAGCCGCCACCCACACGTACAGCGGATAGACCATCACGAAAAACGCCAGGGTGAAGGCCATCAACACGGGCCGCCGCCCCACGCGATCCGACAACGCACCGGACAGAGGAATCACCATGGTCATCAGCGCCACCGCGAACATCTGCACCAGCAACACCTGATCCAGTGGCAGACCGAGATTGGTGTGAGCGAAGGTCGGCATGTTCACCAGCACCACGTAGAACGACACCGTGGCCCCGCACGCCAGGCCCATCGACACCAACAGACTGCGGCGGTGCTCGCGGATTACCTGCCACAAGCCCGGCGCCGCACCTTTGGCCTGCTTGCGCGCTTCAAGGAATTCTTCCGGCTCTTCCATGTGCTTGCGAATCCACAAGCCGACCGGCCCGATCAACAGACCCAGTACGAACGGAATACGCCAGCCCCAGATGTCCAGCGCCTCAGGCGTAAACAGGTGGGTGACCAACGCCACCATCGCCGCGCCAGCAAACACCGCCAGACATTGCCCGACCAGTTGCCACGAACCGTACAACCCCTTGCGATGGGCCGGCGCACTTTCCACCAGAAACGCCGTGGCGCTGGCGTATTCACCGCCGGTGGCGAAGCCCTGGAGCATCCGCGCGACGACGATCAGCAACGGCGCGCCCATGCCGATGGCGGCGTAGTTCGGCGCAAAAGCGATCAGCGCAATGGACACGGTCATCAGCCGGATGATCATCTGCATTGCCGCTTTGCGCCCCTTACGGTCGGCATACATACCAAGCAGGATGCCGCCCACCGGGCGCATGAAGAAGCCGACGCCGAAGGTGGCCAGCGCCATCAACAGCGAGGCGTAGCCGTCTTCGGAGGGGAAAAATTGCCGGGCGATGATGCTCGCCAGAAAGCCGTAAACGATGAAGTCATACCATTCCAACGCATTGCCAATAACGGCGGCGACCACTTGTCGGGTACGCGAAACGCCTGTGCTCGAAGCCTGCATGGGGATTCTCCAGAACTGTTGGGTGACGGCCCGCGCACCAGAGCGCCCGGGGTTCAGCGGCAGCAGAAAGTGAAGAAATCAGGCTGGCTTGAGCCAGCTCTCGGTCAGCGCGCCCCAATACGCCGCGCCGGTCAGCAGGATGTCGTCATTAAAGTCATACGCGGGGTTGTGCACCATCGGCCGCGACACGCCGTTGCCGATAAACAGATAAGCGCCGGGGCAACGCTGGAGCATCCAGGCGAAGTCTTCGCTGCCCATCAATTTCGGTGTGTTGCCATCGACGGCGTTGGCGCCGACCAACTCGACGCCAACCTGCCGGGCGAATTCGGTTTCGGCGGCGTGGTTGACCAGCACCGGGTAGGCCGGGCGGTGTTCGATGTGTGAGGTGCAGCCGAAACTCTCAGCCTGGGTTTCGATGATCGAGCGCACGCGGTCGAGGGTCTGTACCCGCACTTCAGCGTTGAGCGCACGCAGGCTAAGGCGAAGGATTGCCTGTTGCGGAATGACGTTGGCCGCCTCCCCCGCTTGCAGCGCACCGACCGTTACCACGGCGGCCTGTTGCGCATCGATGTTGCGTGAAACAACGGTTTGCAGCGCCATGACGGCGCTCGCCGCCGCGACCAGCGGATCGACCGCCAAGTGCGGCATCGAACCGTGGCCGCCGACACCTTCAATAGTCACGGTGAGCAGATCCTGCGACGCCATCATCGGCCCTTCGCGAAAGCCCAGATGCCCGGCAGGCAGGCCCGGCATGTTGTGCATGCCGAACAGCGCATCGCAGGGGAAGCGTTCGAGCAGGCCATCGGCGAGCATCGCTTCGGCGCCGCCCTGGCCTTCTTCGGCGGGCTGGAAAATCAGCGTGAGGGTGCCGTCGAACTGGCGGGTCGCGGCCAGATACCGCGCGGCGCCGAGGAGCATCGCGGTGTGGCCGTCGTGACCGCAGGCGTGCATGCAGCCCTGATGCTGGCTGCTGTAGGCGACGCCGGTGTTTTCGATGATCGGCAAGGCGTCCATGTCGGCGCGCAGGCCGAGTCTGCGCGAGCTGCTGCCATTGCGCAGCACGCCGACCACGCCGGTCTTGCCGATGCCCGTATGGACTTCATAACCCCAGTCTTCAAGTGATTGGGCGACCAGCGCCGAGGTGCGGCTTTCCTCGAAGCCGAGTTCGGGGTGAGCGTGAATGTCCTGGCGGGTGGCGTGCAGGTCGCTCGCCACATCGTTGAGCCAGGCCTGGATGTGCTGATGTCGGGGCATGACGGTTCTCCTCGCGCGGGTGTTCCCGGTCTTTTTGTTCGGTCAGATTTCACGACACGTAAAAGGCAGGTCGTGCTCACCGCCAGATAACCGCGAGATGCGCGCGAGGACAATCGAATGTGGTTCCGCAGGGTGGAACCTGAGCTTCAAAGGTTCACACCAGGTCTTGTGGTCTACCCATACCCTGTGGGAGCTGGCTTGCCAGCGATAGGGTCGGCACAGGCGAATTTGACGGTGACTGACACACCGCCATCGCTGGCAAGCCAGCTCCCACAGGTGTCTTTATTTGCAGGGAGATCGGGTATTTTCAGGGGTTGAGACGACAGCCTTGGCGCTCGCTCAACCATTGCGCACTGTTGCTGCGGTCCATGCCGCTGACGGTGATGGTTTTGCTGGCAGAGTCATCGGCAAAACGACTGGTCGGCAGCCACTGTTTCACATAGCCCCGGCAATACTCGGCCTCGTTGTTCATCACGTATCGACACGAACAATATTCCTTGGCGGTATAGGCACTGATGATGTCGGGGAAGGCCCACACATTTTCGCGCTCGTACCCGATCCAGCCGAGCAACAGCACAAGCAACACCAGCAACAACCGCTTCATGGCTGCACCGCCTTGAGTACACGCTTGAGCAATTCGTTGTGCCGGTAGCTGCCGTCACGATCATCGGCGTAGCGCACGACGACCAGTTTTTCGCTGGGGATCACGTACAAAGCCTGGCCCCAATGGCCGAGCGCGGCGAAGGTATCGGGCGGTGCGTCGGGCCAGGGCGATGGCGCGCCATCCGCCGGGCGGTTGAGCCACCACTGGCCGCCGGGCACGGCTTCGTCCTGATGGGCCTTGTAACCGGCGAAAGGCTTGAGGTTGAACGCGACCCAGTCCTTGGGCAGCAATTGCCGATCATTCCAGCGTCCGTCGCGAGCCATCAACAGACCGATTCGCGCCAGCTCCCGCGCGGTGAGATAGGCGTAAGACGAAGCGACAAACGTGCCGCTCGCATCCGTCTCCCACACCGCGCTGCGAATGCCCAAAGGCTCGAACAGGGCTGTCCACGGATAGTCGGGATAACGCTGCGGGCCGACGATGGATTTCAACGCGGCCGCCAGCAGATTGCTGTCGCCACTGGAATAACGGAAGGCCTGCCCCGGCGGCGCGTAAGCATCGTGATTGGCGGTGAACGCGGCCATGTCACGATGGCCACGGGTATAGAGCATCGCCACCACCGAGGACTTCAGCGGGGCGTATTCGTAGTCTTCCTGCCAGTCGATCCCCGAGGCCCAGTGCAGCAGATCCGCGAGGGTGATGGCCGGGTGTTTCTCCAGCGCCGGGTAGAACTTCACCGCCGGATCCTGGAGCTTGAACAGGCCCTCGCCGTAAGCTACGCCAAGCACGGTGGCCATCAGGCTTTTGCTGATCGACCAGGTCAGGTGCGGGGTCTCGGCAGTGGTCGGGCCGGCGTAGCGTTCATAGATGACCTGGCCGTCGCGGATGATCAGCAAGGCGTCGGTGCGGATGCCTTGGCGGGTGGTGTCGTCGCGGGGTGGGAAGGCGTAACTTTCCAGTGCTTCGACATTGGTGATTGGCGCGCCGCTCGGCCATTGCTCACCGGGCCATTGTTCGGCCTGAACCGTGAAGCTGATCAGCAGCAGAAGCAGGGACAGGCCTTTGAACATGGTGAGGGCTCTTGGGGAGAACCTGCTGAGGGTAGTCGGGGTTTATGACAGATGTGTGGTGTATTCGCGGGCGCTATCGCGAGCAGGCTCACTCCCACATTTTGATAGAACTCCAACTGAAGGAACTCGATCACCTGTAGGAGTGAGCCTGCTCGCGATGAGGCCAGTCAGTTCAACAACAAAGCCTTGGCCAGCCGCTTGGCTCTGGCCCCCGAAGCCAATTGCATCACCGACTGATCCCGCTGCCACATCGCCGCCCATTCCGGATTGCCGCCAGCCAACGCCTGATCGATCTCCGGTTTCAACGAATCAAACTGCGCAAACAACCCACCCAGCAACACATGCCCGGCCGAATTGTTCGGCGGCTGCCGACTGGCTTCCGCGCACCCGGCCAACAACGCCAGCAAACGCAGTTGCAGCGTCTGCGGCCAGTCGCTGTCCTGCCCGACGCCGAACAACCACGCGGTCATCGCGCTCAACACGTACACATCTTCCAAAGTGCGAAACGGTTTGACGTAGGCGTCCCAACCATCGCCGGCGAGCAACTCGCAATGCGCGCTATCAAGCTGCAGCCGACCATGGCTGATGTCCGGCATCAGCGGCAGTGCCGGCAGTTTTTCCACCGCCACGCCGGGTTCTCCCGGATACACCACCGCCAGACTCAGGCGCGGCGTTTGACCGGGTTCTTCGCTGCGCGCGGCGATCAGCAGCCAGTCCGCCGCATCGCCGGCGGTGACGAAATCCTTGCGACCGCTCAGGCGCAAATCGGTCAGCCGTGTCTGCATGTCGGCCGGGCGCAAGCTGCGCTGCTCTGTCGCACACAACGCTCCAAGGCTCAGCGGCGCGCTCGGCCAGAGCATGCGCAACGCCGCTTGATAACCGACCAGAAACGCCAGCCCCGGCGTCGCCATCCGCCGCCCACCCGCCACCGCCAATTCGAACGGAGTGACGTTGCCCAGATGATGCAACAACGTCGCAAACCCCTCCGCCAAGTCAGCCACGGTGGGCAATCGTTCACGGCTTTCGAGCAGATCTGACCAGGGCATAAGAGGCTCCTTGTGGGCTGTCATATAAGCATCACCAAAGGTTCATGGCGATGACACCGGGGCTACATAGCCTGACTTTGCACAACACGGCTGCATAAAGAAAGTCGATCGGCTGCAACCCACGACGGGTTAAAGGCCCGTACGGAGATTCACATGACTCAGATCGCCCGCATCAGCGACACCGGCAATGAACGCCGCCTGCAAGCCGAACGCCTGATCGGCGCCGAGGCCTTGCAGCAAGCCCAGGCCCTGCGATTCAGCGTATTCAGCGGCGAATTCAACGCCAAACTGAAAGGCGCAGAACTGGGTCTGGACATGGATGATTATGATGTTCACTGCAGCCACATCGGCGTGCGTGACCTGAACACCGGGCGTCTGGTGGCGACCACGCGGTTGCTCGATCACACCGCCGCCAGCACCTTGGGCAAGTTCTACAGCGAAGAAGAATTCAGCCTGCATGGCCTCGCGCATCTTAAAGGACCGATCCTCGAAATCGGCCGTACTTGCGTCGACCCGGCCTACCGCAACGGCGGCACCATCGCGGTGCTCTGGGGCGAACTCGCCGAAGTGTTGAATCAGGGCGGCTACAGCTACCTGATGGGTTGCGCGAGCATTCCGATGCAGGATGGCGGCGTGCAGGCCCACGCGATCATGCAGCGTCTGCGCGAACGTTATCTGTGCACCGAACACCTGCGCGCCGAGCCGAAAAATCCGCTGCCAAGTCTGGATATCCCGTCGAACGTGATCGCCGAAATGCCGCCACTGCTCAAGGCCTATATGCGCCTGGGCGCGAAAATCTGCGGCGAGCCATGCTGGGATGAAGATTTCCAGGTCGCCGACGTGTTCATCCTGCTCAAGCGCGACGAGCTCTGCCCACGCTACGCCAAACACTTCAAGGCGGCTGTGTAATGAGTCGCCTGCGGGTGTACGCGCGGATCGCGCGAGTGCTATTGGTGGTCTCGCTGGGCTTGAGCATGGCCACTGTCTTCGGCGTGTTCGAACGAATTGGTCTGGCGCACTCGATGGAGCGTCGGCAGCGCTGGTCGCGGTTTTTCATGGCGCGCTTGAGCAATGCCCTGCCCTTTCGCGTGACCGTACACGGTGAACTGCCAAAGCAACCGATGCTGTGGGTCAGCAACCACGTTTCCTGGACGGACATTCCACTGCTCGGCATGCTCACGCCGCTGTCGTTTCTGTCCAAGGCCGAAGTGCGCACCTGGCCGGTGGCCGGTTGGCTGGCGGCCAAGGCTGGCAGCCTGTTCATCCGTCGTGGCTCGGGCGACAGCCAGTTGATCCGCAAGCAGATGACCCGTCACCTGCAAACCGATCACTCACTGCTGATGTTCCCGGAAGGCACCACCACCGACGGCCGTTCGCTGCGTACCTTTCACGGTCGCTTGCTGTCGGCGGCGATTGATTCCGAGGTGATGCTGCAACCGGTGGCAATCCGTTATCTGCGTGACGGCGAAATCGATGCGCTGGCGCCGTTCATTGGTGACGATGATTTGCTGTCGCACCTGATGCGCTTGTTCAGCAATGATTGCGGCGATGTCGAGGTGCATCTGCTCAAGCCGATTGCCTGCCAGGGCAGGGAGCGTGCGGCGCTGGCGTTCGAAGCGCAGCAGGCGGTGCAGAAGGTGTTGTTTGGTGAAGTCGCCAAACCGGCGGAACCGCGTCGTACCGGCGAGCTGATCGCCGCCTGAACACACAAATCCCCTGTAGGAGTGGGCCTGCTCGCGATAGCGGTACGTCAGGCAACATTGATGTGACTGACCCACCGCTTTCGCGAGCAGGCTCACTCCTACATTGATCTGCGGTGTCTAGGGGTTCTGGGCAAAATCCTGAAGCTGCGGATAGAACAGCGCGAAGTCTTCACTGAGCGGCTCATACAACCGCCGCAACTCCTGCATCGCGCCGGCCAATTCTTCAGGCCTTGTCAGGCGCCGCGAGATCCCGCGCAACACCTGCTCCAGCACTTCAAACTCCTGATACGACCCCAACCAGTCATTGGCGACCATGTGCGGGACGATCTTCGCCAGTCGCTCGGGCAGTTGCTGCTCGCCAGACAACACGCGATAAACATCAGCGGTGAACTGCTCCAACGGCTGATCGGCGTACAACCTCCAGTCCCGCGCCAGGCAATGATCGAAAAACACATCAAGGACGATCCCGGCGTAACGTCGCCGGGTCTCGGAAAATCGCCCCAGCGCGATGTCCACTAGAGGATGGCGATCGGTAAAAACGTCAATCCGTCGGTGCAGTTGAATCGCCGCCTCGAGCTCCGGAGCAAACTGCCCCTGCAGCCGACCTTTGACGAAATCGCCGTACAGGCTGCCGAGTAATTGCTCGGGGCGCTGGCCACCGAGATGCAAATGTGCGAGATAGTTCATGGGCGCAGCTTAGCACTGCACCTTCGTTTCAATACACTCAACGCATCGTTATAACCCGATATACCGATTTACGCGGTCGTAAGATCAAATTCATATTGGTATATCGCGAAGTACCGATTTAAAGTTCGCCTCATCGCGATATAGCGCTACAGACATCACGAGCCCAAGCCATGAACATCGACCTCGACGAAATAATAAAAGCCCTGGCACACCCAGTACGGCGAGACATCCTCATCTGGCTGAAAGACCCCAAAGCCCAGTTTCCGGAACAGATTCACAACCACGAGTACGGCATCTGCGCCGGGCAGATCGATCAACGCTGCGGCCTGTCGCAGTCGACCGTGTCTGCCCACCTCGCCACCCTGCAACGCGCCGGGCTGATCAGCAGCCAAAAGGCCGGGCAGTGGCACTTCTTCAAACGCAACGAGGACGTGATTCAGGCGTTCCTCGACGCCATCGTCAAAGAGCTCAGCGCTCCCACAAGGAATTGATTCAAATGCCCCTCTCGCTACTCATCCTGGCCTTGAGCGCCTTCGCCATCGGCACCACCGAGTTCGTCATCATGGGCCTGCTGCCCGATGTGGCGGCCGACCTCGGTGTGTCGATCCCCGGCGCCGGCTGGCTGGTGACCGGTTACGCCCTGGGCGTGGCCATCGGTGCGCCGTTCATGGCACTGGCCACCGCCAAACTGCCGCGCAAGGCTGCACTGGTAGCGTTGATGGGCATCTTCATTGTCGGCAACCTGCTCTGCGCCATCGCCAGTGACTACAACGTGCTGATGTTTGCCCGTGTCGTCACCGCGTTGTGCCACGGTGCGTTCTTCGGTATCGGCTCGGTCGTGGCGGCAGGTTTGGTGGCGCCGAACAAACGCGCTTCGGCAGTCGCTTTGATGTTCACCGGCCTGACCCTTGCCAACGTTCTGGGCGTGCCGCTGGGCACCGCGTTGGGTCAGGAAGCCGGCTGGCGTTCGACCTTCTGGGCAGTGACGGTGATTGGCGTGATCGCGCTGATCGGTCTGATCCGCTTCCTGCCGGCCAAGCGTGACGAAGAAAAACTCGACATGCGCGCCGAACTCGCCGCCCTCAAAGGCGCCGGCATCTGGCTGTCGCTGAGCATGACCGCGCTGTTCGCCGCCTCGATGTTCACCCTCTTCACTTACGTCGCCCCGCTGCTCGGCGATGTCACCGGCGTCTCGCCAAAAGGCGTGACCTGGACCCTGCTGTTGATCGGCCTCGGTCTGACTGTCGGCAACATCATCGGCGGCAAGCTGGCGGACAAACGCCTGGGTGCCACCCTGATCGGCGTGTTCGTGTCGATGGCCGTGGTCTCCACCGTGCTGAGCTGGACCAGCGTCGCGCTGATCCCGACGGAAATCACCCTGTTCCTCTGGGCCACCGCTTCGTTCGCTGCCGTACCGGCGCTGCAAATCAACGTGGTGACCTTCGGCAAGGCGGCACCGAACCTGGTGTCGACCCTGAACATCGGCGCGTTCAACGTCGGCAACGCCCTCGGCGCCTGGGTCGGCGGCAGCGTTATCGCCCACGGTTTCGGCCTGACCAGCGTGCCTCTGGCAGCAGCAGTCTTGGCGGTACTCGCCCTGCTGGTGACCCTGATTACTTTCCGTCAGAACGGCAATGCCGATCTGGCCCCCGCTACCCACTGATTAACCACTTCACTGACGAGGGTTGTAGACATGGCAACTATTTTCGATCCGATCAAACTGGGCGACGTTGAGCTGTCCAATCGCATCATCATGGCACCGCTGACCCGCTGCCGCGCCGACGAAGGCCGCGTGCCGAACGCGCTGATGGCCGAGTACTACGTGCAGCGCGCCTCCGCCGGCCTGATCCTCAGCGAAGCGACTTCGGTGACGCCGATGGGCGTCGGCTACCCGGACACCCCGGGCATCTGGTCCAACGATCAAGTGCGCGGGTGGGCCAACGTGACCAAAGCCATTCACGGCGCTGGCGGCAAGATCTTCCTGCAACTGTGGCACGTCGGCCGGGTCTCCCACCCGTCGTACCTGAACGGCGATGCGCCGGTCGCGCCAAGCGCCATCCAGCCTAAGGGCCACGTCAGCCTGGTGCGCCCATTGGCCGACTACCCAACCCCGCGTGCACTGGAAACCGCTGAGATCGCCGACATCGTCGACGCCTACCGCACCGGTGCCGAAAACGCCAAAGCCGCCGGTTTCGACGGCGTGGAAATCCACGGTGCCAACGGCTACCTGCTCGACCAGTTCCTGCAAAGCAGCACCAACCAGCGCACCGACAACTACGGCGGCTCCCTGGAAAACCGTGCCCGCCTGCTGCTGGAAGTGACTGACGCGGCCATCGAAGTCTGGGGCGCCGGGCGTGTCGGTGTGCACCTGGCACCACGCGCCGACTCCCATGACATGGGCGACGACAATCTGGCTGAAACCTTCACTTACGTGGCTCGCGAGCTGGGCAAACGTGGCATCGCCTTCATCTGCTCCCGCGAGAAAGAAGGCACCGACAGCCTCGGCCCGCAACTCAAAGAAGCTTTTGGCGGCCCGTACATCGCCAACGAGCGCTTCACCAAGGACAGCGCCAACGAATGGCTGGCCAGCGGCAAGGCTGACGCCGTGGCGTTCGGTGTGCCGTTCATTGCCAACCCGGATCTGCCGGCTCGCTTGAAAGCGGATGCGCCGTTGAATGATGCGCGTCCAGAGCTGTTCTATGCGAAAGGCCCGGTGGGTTATATCGACTATCCGACGCTGTAAGGCATACCGCAGAAACGCGAAAGCCCCCGACTTGTGAGAGTCGGGGGCTTTTTGTTTTTCGGTTTGAGGAAATGGTTGAGGCTGAAATCGATCCCCCTCACCCCAGCCCTCTCCCCCATGGGGCGCGGGAGAAAGGGCGCTGATCTTCATGCTGTCTGAAGCCTGAGTCCGACGGCAGATTGTCAGGTCGGTGCAGATCCTGAAATCACCTGGGTCAGTCCCTTCTCCCTCCGGGAGAGGGTCAGGGTGAGGGCAAGCGGCCAACACTCGTTCACACACACGACACAAAATCCCTACAAAATGAGCGGCTCGCTACCTATAAACTTCGCGCCGCAAACGTATTTAAAAGAAAGCCAATTGACATACGCTGTGCCAATTACGCATTTTCTTTCATTTGCGCAGGCTGGGGCTCAGGCGCAGCATGTCCAGCCCTGTATCGACCCAACGCTCGGCTTCGGCATGCAGCTCAAAGCTGTCCGGCGCCAACAGCCATCCATACAGAAGGCCATCGATATAAGCATGAATGCTGATGGCTGCGCGGGCAGTGTCGAGATCGTCCGGCAACTGACCGCGATTCACCGCATTACGCAGGGTCAGCCCGATACGCAGATTGCAATCGAGACTGGCCGCCCGGCGCTGCTGGCGCAAATCGCACATTTCATCGGTGAACTCGCACTTATGAAACAGAATTTCGTTGATGCGTCGGGTCTTCGGATCCAGCGCAACTTGATGAAACAAATGAATCAGCAATTTGCGCATGCAGCCCAGCGGGTCGAGTTCGTCTTCGCTTTCACTGGCTTTGGCCAGTTCATCCAGCGGCTCATGCAAGCTGTCGAGCATGGCCTGGACCAGATCGGCCTTGTTGCTGAAATGCCAATAGATGGCGCCGCGAGTGACACCGGCCATTGTCGCGATATCCGCCAGGGTCGTGCGGGCCACGCCTCTTTCATAGAAGGCTTTCTCCGCCGCTTCCAGAATCTGGCTGCGGGTTTCTTGAGCTTCCTCTTTGGTACGACGGACCATGGCAGTAAAACCTCAAACAGGATGTTTCAGGGATGTCTGAATATCCGCTGAATAAAGTGGGGGCGATCTCTCATGAATCGGCTCCCCGGCCTACAATTTCAAACCTTGCGACGACTTTTGTAACAGGGTGGGTACGAAGCCAAGGTGTTTACAAACAACCATGAACGTAAGTATATTACTTAGCAAGCTACTTATCCACCCAGCAGACTTTTTTTACCCTTACACACTTCTTGTGCGCTTCTCGCGCGCCTGACCCGAGGATCTTCATGCAATTCAAGCCAGCTGTTACCGCTCTGGTCACTGCCGTCGCCCTGGCATCGCTGCTCAGCGGATGTAAAAAGGAAGAAGCGGCCCCAGCCGCTCCGCCTCCTCAGGTCGGCGTCGTCACCCTGCAACCACAAGCGTTTACCCTCACGTCCGAACTGCCGGGCCGCACCAGTGCGTTCCGCATCGCGGAAGTTCGACCGCAGGTCAACGGCATCATTCTCAAGCGTCTGTTCAAGGAAGGCGGCGACGTCAAAGCCGGCCAGCAGCTGTATCAGATCGATCCGTCGGTCTATGAAGCGACCCTGAAAAGCGCCGAAGCCAACCTGCGTTCGACCAAGTCGATCTCCGACCGCTACAAGCAACTGGTCGATGAGCAGGCTGTCAGCCGTCAGGAATACGACACCGCCGTATCCAACCGGATGGAATCGGAAGCGTCCTTGCAGAGCGCGCAGATCAACGTGCGTTACACCAAGGTCTACGCGCCGATCTCCGGGCGTATCGGCCGTTCTTCTGTGACTGAAGGTGCGCTGGTCAGCAATGGCCAGACCGACGCCATGGCCGTGATCCAGCAGCTGGACCCGATCTACGTCGACGTCACCCAGTCCTCGGTGGAATTGCTGGAACTGCGCCGCGAGCTGGAAAGCGGTCGTCTGCAGAAGGCCGGCGACAACTCGGCGGCGGTCAAACTGACTTTGGAGGACGGCAGCCAGTACAAGCTCGACGGTAAGCTGGAATTCTCCGAAGTCACGGTCGACCCGACTACCGGCTCCGTGACCCTGCGTGCGGTATTCCCGAACCCGGATCACACCCTGCTGCCGGGCATGTTCGTCCGCGCCCAGTTGCAGGCCGGCGTCAACGCCGCCGCCATTCTGGCGCCGCAACAGGGCGTGACCCGCGACCTCAAAGGCACCCCGACCGCACTGGTCGTCGGCGCCGACAACAAGGTTGAACTGCGTCAGCTCAAGGCCAGCCGCACCGTCGGCAGCCAGTGGCTGATCGAAGACGGCCTCAAGGCCGGCGATCGTCTGATCACCGAAGGGCTGCAATATGTCCGTCCTGGTGTGCAGGTGAACCCGAGCGAAGCGACTAACGTAGGCACCAAGAACCCGGCCCCCGCTCAAGCAGCTGATAAAGCCGCTGGCGGCAAAGGGGAGTAACTCATGTCGAAATTCTTTATCGACCGTCCGATTTTCGCCTGGGTAATAGCCCTGGTGATCATGCTGGTCGGGGCACTATCGATCCTCAAGTTGCCGATCAACCAGTACCCGAGCATTGCGCCACCGGCCATTGCGATCTCCGTGACCTACCCGGGTGCTTCGGCGCAAACCGTGCAGGACACCGTGGTTCAGGTGATCGAGCAACAACTCAACGGTATCGACAATCTGCGTTATGTGTCGTCGGAAAGTAACTCCGACGGCAGCATGACCATCACCGCGACCTTCGAGCAAGGCACCAACTCCGACACCGCGCAGGTTCAGGTTCAGAACAAGCTGAACCTGGCCACCCCGCTGTTGCCGCAGGAAGTGCAGCAACAAGGTATCCGCGTGACCAAGGCAGTGAAAAACTTCCTGCTGGTGATCGGCGTGGTGTCGCGTGACGGCAGCATGACCAAGGACGACCTGTCCAACTACATCGTGTCGAACATGCAGGATCCGATCTCGCGCACCGCCGGTGTCGGTGACTTCCAGGTCTTCGGTGCCCAGTACGCGATGCGCATCTGGCTCGACCCGGCCAAGTTGAACAAGTACAACCTGACCCCGTCTGACGTCAGCACCGCGATCTCGGCGCAGAACGTTCAGGTGTCTTCCGGTCAGCTCGGCGGTTTGCCAGCGCTGCCTGGCCAGCAACTGAACGCCACGATCATCGGCAAGACCCGTCTGCAAACTGCCGAGCAGTTCAAGGCGATTCTGCTGAAGGTCAACCAGGACGGTTCGCAAGTCCGTGTCGGCGACGTCGCTGACGTGGGCCTGGGTGGTGAAAACTCCAGCATCTCTGCTCAGTTCAACGGCAGTCCGGCTTCCGGTCTGGCGGTAAAACTGGCCAACGGCGCCAACGCCCTCGACACCGCCAAAGCGCTGCGCAAGACGATTGATGACCTCAAGCCATTCTTCCCGCAAGGCATGGAAGTGGTGTTCCCATATGACACCACTCCGGTAGTGACCGAGTCGATCAAGGGTGTGGTTGAAACCCTGGTCGAAGCGATCGTGCTGGTGTTCCTGGTGATGTTCCTGTTCCTGCAGAACTTCCGCGCCACCGTCATCACCACGATGACCGTGCCGGTGGTATTGCTGGGTACGTTCGGCATCCTTGCCGCCGCAGGCTTCAGCATCAACACCCTGACCATGTTCGGTATGGTGCTGGCCATCGGCTTGCTGGTGGACGACGCCATTGTTGTGGTGGAAAACGTCGAGCGGGTGATGGCCGAAGAAGGCCTGTCACCGAAGGAAGCGACCAAGAAGTCCATGGGCCAGATCCAGGGCGCCCTGGTGGGTATCGCCCTTGTTCTGTCGGCGGTACTGCTGCCGATGGCGTTCTTCAGCGGTTCCACCGGTGTGATTTATAAGCAGTTCTCGATCACCATCGTCTCGGCCATGGCCCTGTCGGTACTGGTTGCACTGATCTTCACCCCGGCGCTGTGCGCCACCATGCTCAAGCCCATTGCGAAAGGTGAGCACGGCACGCCGAAAAAAGGCTTCTTCGGCTGGTTCAACCGCAATTTCGACCGCGGCGTCAGAAGCTATGAGCGCGGTGTCGGCAACATGCTGCAGCGCAAGGCTCCGTATCTGCTGGCGTACTTGCTGATCGTCGTCGGCATGATCTGGCTGTTCACCCGCATTCCAACCGCGTTCCTGCCGGAAGAAGATCAGGGCGTATTGTTCGCTCAGGTGCAAACCCCGGCCGGTTCCAGTGCCGAACGTACCCAAGTCGTGATCGACGAGATGCGTACCTACCTGCTGGATAAAGAAGCGGGCGCGGTGTCCTCGGTGTTTACCGTGAACGGCTTCAACTTTGCCGGTCGTGGTCAGAGCTCCGGTCTGGCGTTCATCATGCTCAAACCGTGGGACGAGCGTGACGCTGGCAACAGCGTGTTCGCTCTCGCACAGCGTGCCCAGCAACACTTCTTCAGCTTCCGCGACGCGATGGTGTTTGCTTTCGCCCCGCCCGCGGTACTGGAGTTGGGTAACGCCACCGGTTTCGACGTGTTCTTGCAAGACCGTGCCGGTATCGGTCACGAAAAACTGATGGAAGCGCGTAACCAGTTCCTCGGCCTCGCGGCACAGAGCAAGGTGCTCTACCAAGTGCGTCCGAACGGCCTGAACGACGAACCGCAATACCATCTGGAAATCGACGACGAGAAAGCCCAGGCCCTTGGCTTGAGCCTCTCCGACATCAACAGCACTCTGTCGATCTCCTTCGGTAGTAGCTACGTCAACGACTTCATCGACCGTGGTCGGGTGAAGAAGGTCTACGTGCAGGGTCAGGCCGGTGCTCGCATGAGCCCTGAAGACTTGAAGAAATGGTACGTGCGCAACAGCGCCGGAACCATGGTGCCGTTCTCCGCTTTCGCCAAGGGCGAGTGGATCTACGGTTCGCCGAAACTGGCCCGATATAACGGCGTGGAAGCGATGGAGGTGCTCGGTTCTCCGGCACCGGGTTATTCCACCGGTGATGCGATGGCCGAAGTCGAAGCGATTGCCAAGAAGTTGCCGGCCGGTGTCGGTATCTCCTGGACTGGTCTGTCCTATGAGGAACGCCTGTCCGGCTCGCAAGCGCCAGCGCTGTACGCCCTGTCGCTGCTGATGGTGTTCCTGTGTCTGGCGGCGCTGTATGAAAGCTGGTCGATTCCGATCGCGGTCATGCTCGTGGTGCCGTTGGGGATCATCGGTGCGCTGATGGCCACCAGCCTGCGCGGTCTGTCCAACGACGTGTACTTCCAGGTGGGCCTGTTGACGACCATCGGTCTTGCGGCTAAAAACGCCATTCTGATCGTCGAATTCGCCAAAGAGCTGCACGAGCAAGGGCGCAGTCTGCGCGATGCCGCGATTGAAGCGTGCCGCATGCGTCTGCGACCGATCATCATGACGTCGCTGGCCTTCGTGCTCGGTGTTGTACCGTTGGCGATCTCCACGGGCGCCGGTTCAGGCAGTCAACATGCGATCGGTACTGGCGTAATTGGCGGTATGCTCACGGCCACGATCCTGGCGATCTTCTGGGTCCCACTGTTCTTCGTCACGGTTTCGTCCATAGGCCAGCGCAAAAACGCCGACCAGGATGAAACTAAAGAAACTCCTAAAGAGGCTGGCCAATGAGCAAGTCGCTACTCTCCCTCGCAGTCGCCGCCTTCGTGCTGAGCGGTTGCTCGCTGATACCTGATTATCAGCAGCCTGAGGCTCCGGTCGCAGGCCAGTACCCACAGGGCCCGGCGTATTCGCCGGCCCAGGCACCGGCGCAGGCCGCTGCCGAGCAGGGCTGGAAGCAGTTTTTCCACGACCCTGCCCTGCAACAGCTGATCCAGGTTTCGCTGGAAAACAACCGCGACCTGCGTGTCGCGGCGCTGAACATCGACGCCTACGCGGCTCAATACCGCATCCAGCGTGCCGACCTGTTCCCGGCGGTTTCGGCCAATGCCAGCGGCAGCCGTCAGCGGGTGCCGGCGCGTGCCTCGCAAACCGGTGAAGCGGGCATCACCAGTTCCTACTCCGCCACTGTCGGCATCAGTGCCTACGAACTCGACCTGTTCGGTCGGGTTCGCAGCCTGAGCGAACAAGCGCTGCAACAATACTTCGCCACTGAAGAGGCACGCCGCAGCACCCAGATCAGTCTGGTTGCCAGCGTCGCCAACGCCTACCTGACCTGGCAAGCCGACAAGGAACTGCTGAAGCTGACGCAAGACACCCTCGGTGCCTTCGAAGAAAGCTACAAGCTGACCAGTCGCAGCAACGAAGTCGGTGTCGCCTCGGCGCTGGATCTGGCGCAGTCGCGTACATCGGTGGAAAACGCTCGTGCACAACTGGCGCGTTACACCCGCCAGGTCGCGCAGGACGAAAACAGCCTGACCCTGCTGCTCGGCACCGGTATCCCGGCCAATCTGCAAACGGCCAAACCGTTGGCCGATGACCTGCTCAGCGACGTGCCGGCCGGTCTGCCATCGGATCTGCTGCAACGTCGTCCGGACATCCTTCAGGCCGAATACAACCTGAAGGCCGCCAACGCCAACATCGGCGCGGCACGTGCAGCGTTTTTCCCGAGCATCAGCCTGACCGCCAACGCGGGCAGCCTGAGCCCGGACCTGTCCGGCCTGTTCAAGGGTGGTTCGGGGACGTGGTTGTTCCAGCCGCAGATCAACCTGCCGATCTTCAACGCCGGCAGCCTGCGCGCCAGCCTCGACTACGCCAAGATCCAGAAGGACATCGGCGTGGCGAACTACGAGAAGGCGATTCAAACCGGCTTCCAGGAAGTTGCCGACGGCCTGGCCGCGCGCCAGACCTACACCGAGCAGTTGCAGGCGCAGCGTGACTTCGTGCAGGCCAACCAGGATTACTACCGCCTGGCCGAGCGTCGCTATCGCATCGGTGTCGACAGCAACCTGACCTTCCTCGATGCTCAGCGTCAGTTGTTCAGCGCGCAACAAGCACTGATCACCGACCGCCTCGCGCAGCTGACCAGTGCGGTCAACCTGTACAAGGCCCTGGGTGGTGGCTGGAATGCGCAGACCGCGCAGAACGAACCGCTGAAAGAAGAAGCACCGAAGATGAAGTTGTTCTGATCATCTGGTGAACACATCAAGCCCACCGATTGGTGGGCTTTTTGTTGTGTCTGAGAAAGTTGTGGTGTCTGGACTGGCCCCATCGCTGGCAAGCCAGCTCCCACAATGTTCTGTGGTGTACCCAAAATTGTGAACGACACAAAAACCTGTGGGAGCTGGCTTGCCAGCGATGAGGCCCTCACCTTCACCACAAAACCCGGCTCAATCTTGCGTTCGATAATCGCCCAAAACCCGCTTTCCTCGATTGAAACCCCGCCTCCGCGCCCCGCACCATTCGCTTCACAAAACCAATAACAACAGGTTCGAGACTATGCCCCCGCGCCCTACCCTGTCCGGCTGATCGCCGCCGTTTCATCCCCGAATCTGCAACTTCATGTTTGCCCCCGAAAGCGGCGGCAACGGATCCCGTTCGACTCAAAAAAAACAAAAAGAGACTCTGCGATGACACATCCCACTGCGCCGTACGCATTACCCAGCCTGATCGCGCTTGCACTGGCCGGCGCCGCCCTGCCCGCCGCAGCCGAGGAAGCCGGTTTTGTCGAAGGCGCCAAGGTCAACCTGAACCTGCGCAACTTCTACATCAACCGCAACTTCACCAACCCGACCAAGGCTCAGGGCAAGGCTGAGGAGTGGACGCAGAGTTTCATTCTCGACGCCAAATCCGGTTTCACCCAAGGCACCGTCGGTTTCGGCATGGACGTACTCGGTTTGTATTCGGTGAAGCTCGACGGCGGCAAAGGCACCGGCGGCACCCAGTTGCTGCCGCTGGATCATGACGGCCGCCCGGCGGACAATTTCGGCCGCACTAACGTCGCCTTCAAAGCCAAACTGTCGCAGACCGAAGTGAAGGTCGGCGAATGGATGCCAGTGCTGCCGATCCTGCGTTCGGACGATGGTCGCTCGCTGCCGCAAACCTTCCGTGGCGGCCAGATCACCTCGAAGGAAATCGACGGTCTGACCCTCTACGGCGGCCAGTTCCGCGCCAACAGCCCGCGCGACGACAGCAGCATGAGCGACATGTCGATGACCGGCAAAGCCGCGTTCACTTCCGATCGCTTCAACTTCCAGGGTGGCGAATATGTGTTCAACGAAAAACGCACACAGATCGGCCTATGGAACGCCGAACTCAAGGACATCTACAGCCAGCAATACGTCAACCTGATCCACAGCCAGCCACTCGGCGACTGGACGCTAGGCGCCAACCTCGGCTTTTTCTACGGGAAGGATGACGGCAGTGCCCGCGCCGGTGATCTGGACAACAAGACCTGGTCCGGCCTGTTCTCGGCCAGATACGGCGGCAACACCTTCTACGTCGGCCTGCAAAAACTCACCGGCGACAGCGCGTGGATGCGCGTCAACGGCACCAGCGGCGGGACGCTGGCCAACGACAGCTACAACGCCAGTTACGACAATGCGCAGGAACGCTCATGGCAGGTGCGTCACGACTACAACTTTGTCGCCCTCGGCATTCCCGGCCTGACCCTGATGAACCGCTACATCAGCGGCGACAACGTGCACACCGGGACCATCACCGACGGCAAGGAATGGGGCCGCGAATCGGAACTGGGCTACACCGTGCAAAGCGGCACGCTCAAGGATCTGAACGTCAGATGGCGCAACTCGACCATGCGCCGCGATTTCAGCAACAACGAGTTCGATGAGAACCGTTTGATCGTCAGCTATCCGATCAGCCTGCTGTAAACCTCATCCATACGGTTCTCCTGAATGAACCGGTTCATCTGTAGGAGTTGCCGCAGGCTGCGATCTTTTGATTTTTCAAGATCAAAAGATCGCAGCCTGCGGCAGCTCCTACAAAAAAGTGCGTATCAGCGCGCCATCCGTCATCCAGGCTGGCACTCCGCTGGCCGTCGATTAGAGTAGAAAACACCTGAAGGACTCAGGTGTTTTCCCCTTCCCGCTTCCGTTATCTGTTGATGTTGGTCCCCAAGACTTGAGCCAGGCTGTCATCGGAAGACACTGTTGATCACCGGAGGGCCCCCTCATGATCACCCGACTCAACGCAACACCTGACTGGGACGCCCAGGCGTACCAGCAATTTTCCCGTCTCAGGCAACGGCCGGTCAACGAACTGCTTGACCGTGTCGACCTGGATAATCCCAAACGTATTTATGACCTCGGTTGCGGCACCGGCATCGCTACACAACTGTTGGCCCAGCGCTGGCCCAGCGCGCAATTGCACGGTGTCGACAGCTCTGCGCAAATGCTCAACGAGGCCCGCTGCCTGCCGATCAAAGCCTCATGGAAACACTGTGACTTGCTCGACTGGCGGCCCGAACAACCGGCCGACCTGCTCCTCGCCGCCGCTGTTCTGCACTTCATTGATGGCCACGACACCTTGCTGCCGCGCCTGCTCGGCCAACTCAACCCAGGGGGTTGCCTGGCGGCGCATATGCCCGACTGGCGCGATGCGTTGTGGTATCGGCTGATGCTCGAAACCCTCAATGACGCAGGCCCCGGCGGAACACCGCTGGGCAGCGCACAACTGCGTGAGCGCATGGCGGCGCGGCCGTTGCTGGCGCTGGAGGATTACTACCGCTTGCTCGCGCCAATGACCCAAGCGCTGGATATCTGGGAGACCGAGCAATTGCAGGTGGTTGGCGGTAAATCGCCGGTGTATGACTGGGTGAAAGTGTCGGCATTGCGGCCAGTGATGCAGGCACTGAACTCAGAGGAACAGGCGCGTTTCATTTATCGCTACCTGATGCGTGTGCATAAACATTATCCGCAGGAGGCGAACGGGTCTACGTTGTTCCCGTTCAAGCGGATCTTCATTGTCGCCACGGTTTGATTCGTTACGCCTAATACCGCTTTCGCGAGCAGGCTCGCTCCCACAGGGAATGCAATCCAATGTGGGAGCGAGCCTGCTCGCGAAGACGTCAGCTCAGGCACCATCAATCCCGGGACTCAACACCCAGCTCATCCCACACCGATTCCGCCAAGTGAAAAGTGGCATTCGCCGCCGGAATCCCGCAATAGATCGCGCTCTGCATGATCACTTCCTTGATCTCACCACGGCTCACGCCGTTATTGGCTGCCGCACGCAGGTGCAGTTTCAGCTCACCCTCGCGGTTCATGCCAATCAGCATGGCGATGGTGATCAGGCTGCGGGTGTGCCGAGGCAAACCCGGACGTGTCCAGATATCGCCCCAGGCGTGACGGGTGATCATCTCTTGGAATTCCGAGTTGAACTCGGTCAGTGTGGTCAGGCTGCGATCGACATGAGCATCGCCCAATACCGCGCGGCGTACCTGCATGCCATCGTCGTAACGTTGTTTCTCGTCCACAAAAACTTCCTCACTTAGCCTGCAAAAACGCCAACACGCGATCACTGAAATCAGCGCCGGCCTGCACGTTGGACAAATGCGCCGCATAGAACTCGGCGTACTCGGCGCCGCGCACATGCTCCTGAATGAAATGCCCGCCGGACGGCGGTGTCACAGCGTCTTCAGTGCCGGCGATCACCAGCAGCGGCACGTTGATCGCGCCTAACTGATCGCGGAAATCCGCATCACGCACTGCCGCGCAATTGGCCGCGTAGCCTTCAGGATGAGTGGCCGCGAGCATGTCGGTGATCTGCTTGGCCGCTGCTGGATGGGCCGCAGAAAAGTCCGGAGTAAACCAACGCGCAATCGACGCGTCACGCAGGGCCACCATCGCTGCCGCGCCGTCGCGCAGCACGGTTTCGATGCGTGGATTCCACACCGACGGATCGCCGATTTTTGCCGCCGTGTTGCAGACGATCAGCTTGTTCAGACGATGACCAGCATTGATCCCCAGCCACTGGCCAATCAGGCCCCCCATCGACAGTCCGCAGAAATGCGCACGCTCGATGTGCAGCGCATCCAGCAAGCCAAGCACGTCGTGACCCAATTGCTCAATGCTGTACGGTCCCGGCGTCACCAGCGATTGGCCGTGGCCGCGCGTGTCGAAACGCAGCACGCGAAAGTGCTCGGTAAATGCCGGCATCTGCGCGTCCCACATGTGCAGATCAGTGCCCAGAGAGTTGGACAGCACCAGCACCGGCGCATCGACCGGACCTTCAATTTGATAGTGCAGTTCGCCATCGGCGAGTTGAACGAAAGCCACAGCCCTCTCCTTCAGACAGTCAAAGCGTTGTGTTCGGCCACCGCACGCTCGACCCAGACTTGTGCCTGACCGAGGTAATGGGCGGGGTTCAAAAGATGATCCAGTTCAGCGGTGTTCAGTTCGGCGGTGACTTTCGGCTCGTCACCGAGCACCGCACGCAAGTGCCGTTGCTCGGCCACCGCACGTTTACAGCATTGTTCGAGCAAGTGATGCGCGGTGTCGCGACCGACCCGTTGCGCGAGGACGATGCTCACCGCTTCGGCCAGCACCAGCCCTTGGGTCAATTCGAGGTTGCGGCCCATGCGTGCGGCGTCGACTTCGAGGCCATCGGCAAGCAATCGCGCCTGTTGCAGCGATCCGGAAACGAGGCAGCAGATTTCCGGCAGGGTTTCCCATTCGGCATGCCACAGACCGAGGCTGCGCTCGTGTTCCTGCGGCATCGCGCTGAACAGCGTCGACACCAGGCCCGGCACTCGTGTCGCCGCGCCAATCAGTACCGCTGCACCGACCGGATTGCGCTTGTGCGGCATGGTCGAGGAACCGCCCTTGCCCGGTGCCGCCGGCTCGAACACTTCCGCCGCTTCGGTCTGCATCAACAAACTGATGTCGCGCCCGAGCTTGCCCAGGCTGCCGGCAATCAAGCCGAGTGCCGCACCAAACTCGACGATGCGATCACGCTGGGTGTGCCATGGCTGTTCCGGCAGGGTCAGTTGCAGTTCCTCAGCCAAGGCTTCAGCGATCGGCAACGCCTGCTCGCCCAGCGCCGCGAGGGTGCCCGACGCGCCGCCGAATTGCAGCACCAGCAGACGCGGCTTGAGTTCGCGCAGACGCTGACGGCTGCGAGTCACGGCTCCCAGCCAACCGGCGATTTTCATGCCGAGGGTCACCGGTGTCGCGTGTTGCAACCAGGTGCGCCCGGCCAGCGGCGTCGCCGCATGACGCTGCGCTTGAGTGGCGAGTGAATCGGCGAGTTGCGCCAATTCCCCTTCGATCAAGTCCAGCGCCTGACGCAATTGCAGCACCAGCCCGGAATCCATCACATCCTGACTGGTCGCCCCCAGATGCACATAACGCTCGGCTTCGGCATCGCTGGCAGCAATCTGCTTGCCCAACGCCTTGACCAGCGGAATCGCCGAATTGCCGGCCGTGGCAATCGCCTCACCCAACGCCGCAAAGTCATACAGGCCGGCATTGCACGCCGCTGCGATCGGTGCCACGGCAGACGCCGGAATCACACCCACGCGCGCCTCGGCCCGGGCCAGCGCCGCTTCGAAGTCGAGCATCGCCTGCACGCGACCCTGATCGCAGAACACCTCACGCATATCGCGGGCAGTGAAATAGGCATCGAACAATTGATTGCCCGGTCGCTGAGTCATAGACAGTCCTTGCCGGCGCGGGCCACGTCGGCCCGCGCACATTGGGTTACAGATCGTGGTGCAAATATTTCGCCTGCTTGGGCAGACGCAGACTGAACAGGAAGGCCACCGCCATCATCGCCGTGACATACCAGTAGAAAGCGTTTTCCATGCCGCCAGCCTTCAGGCTCAGGGCAACGAATTCCGCCGACCCGCCGAATATCGCGTTAGCCACCGCATAAGCCAGGCCCACGCCAAGGGCGCGGACTTCAGGCGGGAACATTTCGGCTTTCACCAGGCCGCTGATCGAGGTGTAGAAACTGACAATCGCCAACGCCACGGTGATCAGCACAAAGGCCAGGAACGGGCTGCTGACGCCTTTCAGGCCGAGCAGGATCGGCACGGTGAACAGCGTACCGAGCGCGCCGAACCAGAGCATCGAATTACGCCGGCCAATCTTGTCGGCGAGCATGCCGAACAGCGGTTGCATGCACATATACAAGAACAGCGCGCCGGTCATGATGTAGCTGGCGGTCTTGGCGTGCATGCCGGCAGTGTTCACCAGGTATTTCTGCATGTAGGTGGTGAAGGTGTAGAAAATCAGCGAGCCACCGGCGGTGTAACCCAGCACGGTGATGAACGCGGCCTTGTGATCACGGAACAGCGCACGGATGCTGCCGGCGTCCTTGTTCTCGCGCATTTCCTTGCTGGTGGTTTCTTTCAGCGAACGACGCAGGAACAGCGAAATCAACGCCGCCACCGCACCGACCACAAACGGAATCCGCCAGCCGTAGGCACGCAGGTCTTCTTCGGTGAGGAACTGCTGAAGCACCACCACCAAGGACACCGCCAGCAATTGCCCGCCAATCAAAGTCACGTACTGGAACGAGGCGAAGAACCCGCGCTGGCCCTTGAGCGCCACTTCACTCATGTAGGTCGCGGTGGTGCCGTATTCGCCGCCCACCGACAAGCCTTGCAGCAAACGCGCGAACAGCAACAGCACCGGTGCCCAGACGCCGATGTCCTTGTAGGTCGGCAGACAGGCGATGAGCAAAGAGCCGAAGCACATCATCAGAATCGAGATCAGCATCGAGTTCTTGCGCCCGTGCTTGTCGGCCACCCGCCCGAAAATCCAGCCACCAATCGGCCGCATCAGAAACCCGGCAGCGAACACACCGGCCGTGTTGACCAGTTGCACCGTCGGGTTGTCAGAGGGGAAAAACGCCGGGGCGAAATAGATCGCGCAGAAGGCGTAGACGTAGAAGTCGAACCATTCGACGAGGTTGCCGGACGAGGCGCCGACAATGGCAAAGATACGCTTGCTGCGCTCCTCACCGGTGTAATGGGCTGTGGTGGTTGTCATTTTTTTTCACTCGATAGGGACAGTGAGAGTCTAGACATACTTTGCAACAGTCCCGTTCCACAGATACATCTGCAACACAGTTCCTTGTAGGAGTGAGCCTGCTCGCGATGGCGGTGTGTCATTCAGACAATTTAAATCTGACACACCGCCATCGCGAGCAGGCTCACTCCTACAGGGACGGCGGTGTTCTTCAGTAATCGAAGAAAACCGTCTCGGCGTCAGTGCCCTGCAGAATCACATTCCACTGGTAAACGCCCGACGCATCCTTTTTCGCCAGCAAGGTCGTGCGGCGCTCGGCCGGTACGCATTCGAGCAACGGATCATTCACGTTCGCCGGATCATCTTCAAAGTAAATCCGCGTCAGCAAGTGCTTCACCAGCCCACGGGCAAACACCAACACCACCAAGTGCGGCGCCTGGGTTGAACCTTTCAAACCTGCAACCGTACCCGGTTTGATCGTGGTGAACCGAAAACGCCCTTCGGCATCCACAGGCACCCGGCCAAAACCTTCGAAGTGCGGGTCCAGCGGTTTGTCCTGCTCGTCTTCCGGATGGTCGTACTTGCCCGCAGCATTGGCTTGCCAGACTTCAAGCATGGCGTCGTTAACCACATCGCCGTTGCCATCCACCACTTGTCCGGTGATCGCCACGCGCTCGCCGAGGGTTTGCTCGACAGTCAGGTTTTCGCGGTTCAGCCAGGTCAGACCGATGTGGTAGTAAGGCCCGACGGTGTGGGACGTGGTCGCATTCAGGGTCATCTTATTTCTCCATCGGCGTGGCATCACGGCCGCGCAGCACGATGTCCCAACGGTAACCGAGGGCGTAGGACGGAATGGTTTTTTCCAGATCGAAAGCAGCGATCAGGCGTTCCTTGGCGGACGTATCCGGTACGCAGTTGTAGATCGGGTCGTAGGCCAGCAACGGGTCGCCGGGGAAATACATCTGCGTCACCAAGCGGGTCAGGATGCTCGGCCCGAACAGCGAGAAATGGATGTGCGCCGGGCGCCAGGCGTTGTGGTGGTTACCCCACGGATAGGCGCCAGGCTTGATGGTCTGGAACTGATACCAGCCATCGGCGTCGGTCACGGTGCGACCGGTGCCGGTGAAGTTCGGGTCCAGCGGCGCGTCGTGCAGGTCGCGCGGGTGGTTGTAGCGGCCGGCGGCGTTGGCCTGCCAGATCTCTACAAGAATCCCCGGCACCGGCAGACCGTTTTCGTCGAGCACACGGCCGTGGATGATGATCCGCTCGCCCTGCGGTTCGCCGTCATGTTGGGCGGTCAGGTCGTTGTCCTTTTCGGCCACACGCTCGGCGCCGATGGTCGGGCCGGTGATTTCCGACAGCGAGTGGGGCAGAAACACCAACGGCTTGGAAGGCGAGCGCAAATTGGTGGATTGATACGTCGGGTGCAGGTACTCAGGCTGGGTGCCTTCCTGCGGACGACGGTAGCCAGGCTTGTCAGTCATTTCGCTTTCCTCTGTTCTTTTTCGTCACGGCTTGCGTCAGACGCGTTCGATGGCCAGGGCCAGACCTTGGCCGACACCGACGCACATGGTCGCCAGACCTTTCTTGCCACCGGTCTTTTCCAGCTGATGCAGCGCGGTCAGCACCAGACGCGCACCGCTCATGCCCAACGGGTGACCCAAGGCAATCGCGCCGCCATTCGGGTTGACCTGAGCAGCGTCATCCGCCAAGCCCAGTTCACGCAGCACCGCCAAACCCTGGCTGGCAAACGCTTCGTTGAGTTCGATAACGTCGAAATCGTTGACGGCTACACCCAGGCGCTCGATCAGTTTGCGCACCGCTGGCACCGGGCCGATGCCCATTACCCGTGGCGCGACACCGGCACTGGCCATGCCGAGCACTTTGGCGCGGGCGGTCAAACCGTGTTTTTTCACCGCTTCAGCCGAGGCCAGAATCAGCGCGGCGGCGCCGTCGTTCACGCCCGAGGCATTGCCGGCGGTGACGGTCTTGTCCGGGCCGTTGACCGGTTTCAGTTTGGTCAGGGCTTCGATTGTGGTGTCGGCGCGCGGGTGTTCATCCTGGCTGACCACCGTTTCACCCTTCTTGTGGGCGATCCGCACTTCGACGATTTCTTCAGCGAAGTAGCCGGCAGCCTGCGCAGCGGCGGTACGTTGCTGGCTGCGCAGGGCAAAAGCGTCTTGATCGGCGCGCGAGACTTCATAGTCGTCGGCGACGTTGTCGGCGGTCTGCGGCATGGCGTCGACGCCGTACTGGGCTTTCATCAACGGGTTGATAAAGCGCCAACCGATGGTGGTGTCTTCCAGTTTCATGTTGCGCGAGAACGCTGCGTCAGCCTTGCCCATTACGAACGGCGCGCGGGACATCGACTCGACGCCGCCGGCAATCGCCAGTTCCATCTCGCCGCTGGCGATGGCGCGGAATGCCGTGCCGATCGCGTCCATGCCCGAAGCGCAAAGTCGATTGAGGGTTACGCCGGGCACGGTTTCCGGCAGGCCTGCCAGCAGCAGCGCCATGCGTGCGACGTTGCGGTTGTCTTCGCCAGCCTGGTTGGCGCAGCCGAGGAACACCTCGTCGATGGCGCTCCAGTCCACCGACGGATTGCGTTCCATCAGCGCCTTGATCGGCACAGCGGCCAGATCGTCGGCACGCACGGCGGACAAACCACCGCCGAAACGGCCAATGGGGGTACGAATCGCGTCGCAGATATAAACGTCACGCATCATGCTTCTCCCGGTGCTTGACCATGAGCGGCCGCAGTGCGCGCTTCGAGATCGCGCAGTGCAGTCAGCTCGACTTCGCTAGGTTCGGCGGTAGTGGCAACGTCGGCGGCGAAACGGATCGCCCAACCGGTGGCGGCGATCACTTGTTCGCGAGTCACGCCGGGATGCAGTGCAGTCACCACGAATTCGTGAGTGCCCTCCTCCGGTTCCATGATGCACAGGTCGGTGATGATGCCGACCGGACCGGCGCCCGGCAGGCCCAGACGCTTGCGCGAATCGCCGCCCTCGCCGTGACCAACCGACGTGATGAAATCGAGCTTGTCGACAAACGAGCGCGCCGACTGTTTAAGGATGATCAGTACACTTTTCGCCGAGCCGGCAATCTCCGGCGCGCCGCCGGCTCCCGGCAGCCGCACTTTCGGCGAATGGTAATCGCCGACCACAGTGGTGTTGATGTTGCCGAAACGGTCGACCTGCGCCGCGCCGAGAAAACCGACGTCGATGCGTCCGCCCTGTAACCAGTAGCGAAAAATCTCACCAGTCGGGACCACGGTGTCGGCGGTTTCCGCCAACTCGCCGTCACCGATGGACAGTGGCAGTACGCTTGGCTTGGCGCCAATCGGGCCGGATTCGTAGATCAGCACCACGTCCGGCGACGAAGTCAGGCGCGCGAGGTTGGCGGCTTTCGACGGCAGGCCGATGCCGACGAAGCATACCGAGCCGTTCTTCAGGCGACGGGCCGCGGCGACGGTCATCATTTCATTGGTGGTGTAAGTCATTACTTGGCCTCCGAAGCAGCGGCCAGTTTGGCCTGAAACTCGCTGAAATCAGCGCAGCCATGGATGTATTCGTTGATCCACGCGGAAAACGTCTCACGGTCGCGGGCAATCGGGTCCCACGCCTGATAGAAACGATTGTCACGCTCGGTGTAACCGTGGGCGTAGGACGGATGCGCGCCGCCCGGGACGTGGCAGACGGCACTCAAGGCCCAGGTCGGCAGCACGCAGGCGTTCATCGGTGCGTTGAGGTTGTCGACGATTTCCTCAACGGTAACGATGCAGCGTTTGGCGGCGAGTGCGGCTTCTTTCTGCACGCCGAGAATGCCCCACAGCAACACGTTGCCTTGGCGGTCTGCCTTTTGCGCGTGGATCACAGTGACGTCCGGGCGCACCGAAGGCACCGCCGCCAGCACTTCTCCGGTGAACGGGCAGGTGACGGATTTGATCAGCGGGTTGACCTTCGGCAGGTCGGAGCCGGCGTAGGCGCGCAGCACCGCGAACGGCAGGCCGGAAGCGCCGGCGACGTAGGCATTGGCCAGGTCGGCGTGGCTGTGCTCTTCGATTTCCAGCGGGTGCGGCCATTGTTTCTCGACGGCATCGCGCAGGCGATGCAGCGAACCCACACCCGGATTGCCACCCCAAGAAAAGATCAGCTTGCGCGCACAACCGGCGCCGATCAGTTGGTCGTAGATCAGGTCAGGCGTCATCCGCACCAGGGTCAGATCTTTCTTGCCCTGACGAATGATTTCATGACCCGCTGCCGTAGGGATCAGGTGAGTGAAGCCTTCGAGCGCGACGGTGTCACCATCGTTGACGATTTGCTTCACCGCGTCGTGCAGCGAAAGGATCTCAGCCATGGAGCGGGCTCCCGTTTTTGTAGTGGATCGCCAGTGATAAAAAAGGCGCGAGGTTCAGCGCCGGAGTCACAGAAGATTAAGCCTGGGAAATGTGCCAAACAATCCGATAATCGACTGAGTGTTCGTTTATCGAACGGATTGTTGCTCTCCTAACAATCGAATCAAAGGCATCGCGAGCAGGCTCACTCCTACAAGGGAACGCATTCCAAATGCAGGCCTTCGCCTGCTCGCGATGAGGCAAGAACATTCACAGAAAATTCTGACCTTAAAACTCAGGTCGCATCCGCATGACTCACCATGCCTTTGATCACCACCGCCGTGGTCGCCAACGCCGCCGGAATCACCAGCGCCGTCAACACCTGCTCGAAATTCCAGCCCAACCCCAGCAGCGTCGCGCCCATCCACGCGCCGAGAATCGCGCCGAAACGGCCAATCCCCAGCATCCATGAGACGCCGGTTGCCCGGCCCTGCGTCGGATAGAACCGCGCCGCCAACGAAGGCATCGCCGATTGCGCACCGTTCACGCACATCCCCGCCACCAACACCAAGGTCGCCAGCAATGTGATGTTGCCCAGGCTCTGCCCCACCGCGTAGGCAAAAACCCCGGCCAGCAGGTAGAAAATGCCGATGACCTTGTGCGGATTGAAGCGATCCATCGCCCACCCCACACCGACCGCACTCAATACCCCGCCGAACTGGAACAATGCGCCGATAAACGCGGCCTGCTCCATGCTCGCGCCGCTGTCACGCATCAGCGTCGGCAGCCAACTGGTCAGCAGGTACACAATCACCAGGCCCATGAAGTACGTCAGCCACAGCAGCAGCGTGCCAGCGCTGTAGGTGCCGGAAAAGATCACTGCGAACACGTTACGCGCCTTGACGGTTTTCTGTTCAGGGACGCTGAAACTCGAAGCCTGCGCGACCATCACCGGATCAATCGGCGCCAGTGTCTTGCGGACTTTGTCAGTGCCACGGTTACGGACGACAAGGTAGCGCGCCGATTCCGGCAGCCAGAACAGCAGCACCACGGCGAGGATCAACGGTAAAATGCCGCCGATCAGCAACAGGCTGTGCCAGCCGAACGCCGGGATCAACTTGGCGGAAATGAACCCGCCACCGGCCATGCCAAGGTTGAAACCACAGAACATGCTGGTCACCAGAAGCGACTTTTTGCGCTCCGGAGTGTATTCCGACAGCAGCGTCGTCGCGTTCGGCATCCCCGCGCCCAGACCGAGGCCGGTCAAAAAGCGCAGCACCAGCAATTGTTCAACGTTGGTGCTATACGCCGATGCCAGGCTGAAGGCGCCAAACAGCACAACCGCGCCAACCAATACGACTTTGCGCCCGAAGCGGTCAGCCAAAGGCCCGGAGCCGAGTGCGCCGAAGACCATGCCGATCAGCGCGGCACTCATCACCGGGCCAAGGCTGGCGCGGTCGATACCCCAATCCTGCGACAGCGCCGGGGCAATGAAGCCCATCGCTGCGGTGTCGAGGCCATCAAGAAACACAATCAGGAAACACAGGATCACCACCCGCCACTGATAGCGCGAGATCGGTTGGGCGTTGATAAAGGACTGCACGTCGAGGCAGTTACCTACAGCGGACTGAGGCTGGTTCATTATTTTTATTCCACGCAAAAAACGCAGTCGAACGGCGACCGGCCAAAGTGCGGCACGGTTACAAGAATAGATGGTTGCAATCAGGCGTTGCGGGGAACCCGGCAACAGGAACTAGGGCGGCGACAGTCGGGGAACGTGCGCATGGGGGGTTGCCTCTTGTCATTATTATGGGAGTCGGCAGTCCGGCTGACGCTTTCGCTCAGCGCCGGATGACGCTGCCGCGACATTAATGATCCGAGGGTTTTAGCGTCAATTCGATAAACGCAACACTGTGCGTTTATCGAACAGCTTCATCAGGCAAACAACTGCGCGCTGAGGTCGCGGCTGGCACTGAGCAGGCCCGGCAGAAAGCGTTGCTCCAGCTCGGTACGACTGACGCGACCGGCGTGGGTGCTGACGTTGAGCGCGGCCACCACTTGCCCCGAGGCGTCGTAGACCGGCACGGCAATCGAGCGCAGGCCTTGCTCCAGTTCCTGATCGACAATGCACCACCCCTGCTGCCGCACTTCTTGCAGGCATTCGAGCAGTGCGTCGGGGGTGTGAATCGTGCGGCTGGTCTTGGCGACCAGTTCGGCGTGGTCGAGGTATTCGCGCAGGGTCGTGTCGTCCAGCGCGGCCAGCAGAATCCGCCCCATCGACGTGCAATAGGCCGGCAAACGTCCGCCCACCGAGAGATCCACGGAAATCAGTCGCTGAGTCGTCGCCGATCGGGCGATATAGAGAATGTCGTCGCCCTCAAGCGTGGCCATGTTGCAGGCTTCGTGCAGTTGCTCACTCATGCGGTCGAGGTAGGGCTGCGCGGAGACGGCCAACGGCGTCGAGGATAAATAGGCATGGCCAAGGGTCAGCACTTTCGGCAGCAGCGAATACGTGCGGCCATCGGTGGTGGCATAGCCGAGTTTGATCAAAGTGTGCAGGCAGCGGCGCACCGCAGCGCGGGGAATTTCCGTGCGGTGGCTGATCTGGGCGATGGTCAAATGCCTTTTGCGCTCCTGAAATGCCTGCACCACCGCCAGGCCACGGGCCAGCGAGGTCATGAAATCCGGATCGCCCGTCAGCGCCTGGATCCGTTTGGCCGGCGAAGCGACGATCGGCGGCGCCACGGAGGTGAAGGAGTTGCGCATTTGGTCGTTCATTTCAGGTCCTTTATCCGGCTCGGATCACGGGCTATACAATCGGCTCACAGGGAGATGCACAAGGGCAAGGCCAACAACATTGGGCGATTATCGAACCGTCGACCGATAATCGCAATCGAGCATAGAGCGCACGTTCGGCCGCGTGAGCGGTTTGCGCAACTTTGAACGCACACTGAATCAGCGTTTTTAGTTGTTCGACTTAATGGCGCCAAAAACAGATCGCCTGGCCAATAACGGTTTGCCCGTGAGGCAACTACCGATAAAAGTTGTCAGTAACAAAGCGATCACACATCCAGAACCGTTTTTAACTTGGCAAAGATAGTCATTCCCGAATCGACCGCTATAATGCACCTCAGTGGGACCGCCGTTTTTTACTTGCCGTGGTCGCCACCCGCTGACGCGATGTCCATCGCCGACAGCCCGGCCAGCGCCTGACGCGAATGACTCATCCAACGCCAGCGCTCGCTGAAACAGGAAGCTGATGCTACGTCAGTTTTAATCTGGTGCCGTAGCCCGCCTGCAACATGGAAGTCTTGATCGCCCTGCCGATTACATCAATGCCTGTTCAGGTATTGGCACTCGACGGACCCGCTCAATCGATTTGTTGCCGTGCGTTTCACCAGACATTTAACTCAACTCAAACAGGTAGCACTGTGACGAAAGACGAACTGCGCGCGGAACTTGAGCGCCAGGAACAACGTTACAAGGAAGTTTACGGCGGGGAAGTCACCACCTACGCCGCTCAACCCGAACCGGAGCGCAAGCCTTGGCGTAAACGCGCCACCGTTCAGGATCAGGTCTTCAAGCAAGAAATTGAAAAGATCGAAAAGGAACTCAAAGCCGAAGAGCCATAAGCCACAGGTTTTGATCATTTCGAAGGCAGGCGTGCGCACCGTTACAAACGCGGTGTATCGACGATGCCATGCGCGCCCGCTACCCGCGGGCAGCGGCCATCTCCCCGTACTGAACGCTAATGGGGAGCTTCACAAAGGTTTCAAAGATATTTCAGACAAGCGTTTGAGCCTGCGATCTCCGCGGAAAAAGGTGCGCTTGCGAATACTTTTCCATTGAAAATCAACAGGTTGAAAAACCCTGCGTGACACTGGGTTTTAACGCGCTGCAACAAATTAAATCGAATAAGAATGTTACCGATGAGCAGGGAGGGCATCGATTTCGAGACTTTTCTGGCATAATCGCGCCCCCTTACGACCGGGTCAGAAAACCTTCATGATCGATTTATTCAGCGGACTGGATGCTTGGGTGCTTGTGAGCCTCTTGCTCGCCCTGACGTTTGTCCTCGCCTTCGAGTTCATCAATGGATTTCATGACACCGCTAACGCGGTAGCCACTGTTATCTACACCAAAGCCATGCCGCCTCACCTGGCGGTGTTCTTCTCCGGTGTGTTCAATTTCCTCGGCGTGCTGCTGGGTGGCGTTGGCGTGGCGTATGCCATTGTCCACTTGCTGCCGGTTGAGCTACTGATCAATGTGAACACCGGCCATGGCCTGGCGATGGTGTTCTCGTTGCTCGCCGCGGCAATCGCCTGGAACCTTGGCACCTGGTACTTCGGTATCCCGGCGTCCAGTTCCCATACCCTGATCGGTTCGATCCTCGGTGTTGGCCTGGCCAATGCCCTGATCAACGATATCCCGTTGGCCGACGGCGTGAACTGGCAGAAAGCGATCGACATCGGCGCCTCGCTGGTGTTCTCGCCGATGGCTGGTTTCCTGATCGCCGCACTGATACTGATCGGCCTGAAATGGTGGCGCCCGCTGTCAAAGATGCACAAGACGCCTGAACAGCGCCGCAAGATCGACGACAAGAAGCACCCGCCGTTCTGGAACCGTCTGGTCCTGGTGATCTCGGCCATGGCCGTCAGCTTCGTGCACGGCTCCAACGATGGTCAGAAAGGTATCGGCCTGATCATGCTGGTGCTGATCGGTATCGTCCCTGCGCAGTTCGTACTCGATCTGAACAGCACGACCTACCAGATCGAACGTACCCGCGATGCGACCCTGCATCTGAGCCAGTTCTACCAGCGCAACTCCGATTCCCTCGGTGAGTTCCTGGCCCTGGGCAAGAGCGTAGAAGGCGATCTGCCGGAGAAATTCCGCTGCAACCCGCAGCAGACTGAACCGACCATCACCGCCCTGCTCCACACCCTCAAAGGTGTAGCGGACTACCATTCGCTGTCGTCGGAAAGCCGCATTGAAGTGCGTCGCTACTTGCTGTGCCTGGACGACACCGCGAAGAAAGTCGGCAAGCTGCCAGGCCTGCAAGCCCGCGAAAAGGCTGACCTGGACAAACTGCGCAAAGACCTGACTACCACCACCGAATACGCGCCATTCTGGGTGATTCTGGCGGTTGCACTGGCCTTGGGCCTGGGCACCATGGTTGGCTGGAAACGCGTGGTACTGACCATCGGCGAGAAGATCGGCAAGCAAGGCATGACCTACTCCCAGGGCATGTCGGCACAGATCACCACCGCCAGCCTGATCGGCATGGCCAACATCTTCAGCCTGCCGGTGTCCACCACTCACGTCCTGTCCTCGGGCGTGGCTGGCACCATGGTCGCCAACAAAAGCGGTCTGCAAGGCGGCACGGTGCGCACCATCCTGTTGGCTTGGGTGTTGACCCTGCCGGCTACCGTGGCGCTGTCGGCCGGGTTGTTCTGGCTGGCGTCCAAGGCGTTGGGTAGCTGATAGATAGCGGTAAATGAGAAAGGCGCGATTCGACAGGATCGCGCCTTTTTTGTTTTTGGGGTTTGGGATTGGGGGCATCCCCCCCCCAAAGCATGGTCGGCCCACAGGCCGCCAAGTCAAAAAAAAGGGGCAACCGAAGTCGCCCCAAAATGCCTTGCGTGCTCATCAATCCAGAAGAATCACTTCTTGCGCTTATTCGCATCCTTCCAGATAAAAAATCCAAACCCTGCAAAAAACAGAACCATGAGCCCAACCGTCAGAACCCCGGCAAACACCACGTTATCGAAAAACATGACTGTGGCCCCCTGGCCCCTGCTTTGCTGCGATGGAACTAAGTTAACCAATCACGCAGGCGCAGAAATTGACCAGGATCAAGTCCGGTCAATACAGTAAGTAAAGGCGGGTAAATAAATGACCTGCATCAAAGGATGCAGGGGGGAGATCAACGCTTTTTCGGTTTGTTTTTCGACTTTTTCTTGGCTTTTCCCAACGGCATCGCCTGCTCGAAGGCATTGCGCACTTCATTCAGACGCTTCTCTTTGATGTCATGCACGCGCTTGGCGCGCTCGGCATTGAGGTCGATCAATTTGTCGTCTTGGCTCATGGCAACAGGCATCGCTTCAAATAATCACAACTACCGCTTCACGGCAGGACTGCGCCAATAATGCAGCCTGACGCGGGCGCTGAACAGCCATCGGCGAAACGGCTGTTCAACAATCGATGTACCCATAAGCGGATTTCCACGCACAATCTGCGCTTTGCACCCACCCCAAGGATGTTTGCCGTGCCCTTGCATCAGGACCTGCCGCCGCTGATGACCCTGCGCGCCTTTGAAGCCGTGGCCCGCCATTTGAGCTTCATCAAGGCCGCCAATGAGTTGTCGGTAACGCAAAGTGCAATCAGCCATCAGGTGCATAAACTCGAAGAGTTTCTCAACCTGCGCCTGTTCGTGCGACGCATACGGGCCATCGACCTGACGCCTGCTGGCGAAACGTATTACCGACAAATCGAACCCGCCCTCACCGCCATCGCGCAAGCCACCCGACAACTGCGCGGCGAACAACCCGCGACCCTACGCATCGGCCTGCTCGCCTCCTTCGCCACATTATGGCTGGTCCCGCGGCTGGCGGATTTCACCGTCAAACACCCAGACATCCACGTCGAACTGCTGCCCGCCGTGCAACTGGCGGACGTCGAGGGCGGCGAAGTCGATCTGGCAATTCGCTATGGCAAGGGCGGCTGGCCGAAAGTCCACGCCCGGCGTTTCATGGACGAAACCCTGACACCCGTGTGCAGCCCCGCCGTCAGGGCGAAAGGCGTAAGCAGCGGGCCGCTGCTGATGGCCAAATCGCACCAGCCATTCGAGTGGATCGACTGGCAGCAGCACAGCGGTATAGATCTGGCTCATGTGCCCAGCGTCATGCTCCACGATTACAACATCGTGGTCGAAGCGGCCGTAGCGGGTCAGGGCATTGCCATGGGACGCCAGCGCCTGATCGAGCGCCGACTACAGGAAGGCGCGCTGGTGCCAGCGTTTGACACTCCCCCGATGCTGGGCGAAATCGGTTATTGGCTGATCACTCCCGGGGGTCCACCCAGCCAGGCAGTAAAGAGTTTCAGCCAGTGGCTGGAAGAAATTGCCGACACATGAATTATTTGGATGCATCGGATTAGATCTATCCGTTTGTCGACAATGCCGCCCATCAACATGCTGAAGCCCTCACCCAGAGGACTTCCCATGACCGACTCACTCAACCAACGTGTCCAGCAACTCGGCCTGTGCCTGCCCGCGCCGAGCCAGCCCATCGCCAACTACGTCAATCACGTCGTCAGCCAGAACCAGCTATTCATCTCCGGTCAGATTCCGATGCTGGACGGCAAACCTGCGTTCCTCGGAAGACTCGGTGAAGCCTTCTGTGAAGAACAAGGGGTGAACGCCGCCGAACTGGCCGCATTGGGCCTGCTCGCACAACTCGGCGATGCCCTTGGTGACGATCTCGACAAACTGGTGCGCATTCTTCGCCTCGGCGTGTTTGTCGCCGCTACGCCGGACTTCCAGCGCCAGGGCGCAGTCGCCAACGGTGCGTCGAATCTGCTGGTCAACGCCCTCGGCGAAAAGGGCCGCCATGTGCGCACGGCGGTCGGTGTTTCCAGTCTTCCGGCAGGCGTTGCGGTGGAAGTCGACGCGATCTTCGAGCTCAAGCCGTGAATATTGAGGACATCGCGTTTCTGCGATCAAGCACGCCTGGTTGCGATTACGTTATCCACTTCAACCACGCCGGCGCCTCACTGCCGAGCCGAACCACCCTCGATGCAGTGATCGAACAGCTGCAACGCGAAGCACTGGGCGGGCCAATGGAAATGGCGGACAGTCAGGTACAGGAAAGGGCCCGCACAGCCGCCGCCGCCCTACTCAATGCTCACCCCGAAGACATCGCCTTCACCAGCAGCGGCTCGGCGGCCTGGAGTCAGGCGTTCAACGCGCTGGGCCCGTGGCAACCGGGCGAGCGGATTCTGGTGGGGCGCCATGAATGGGCCGGCAATCTGGCCTGCATCGCCGAAGCAGTGAAGGCTGGCGCGCAGTTGGAGGTGATCCCCTGCGACGCTAAGGGCGCCGTCGATCCGCAGGCACTCGCGCAGATGATCGACCGCAACGTGCGCTTGATCGCTTTGACGTGGCTGCCGGCGAACGGCGGACTGATCAACCCGGCGGCGCAGATCGGTGCCATAGCAGGGCGCCACGGCATTCCTTATTTCATCGACGCCGGGCAGGCTCTCGGGCAACTGCCGTGCGATGTTGAAGCCTTGCAATGCGACGTGCTCAAAGGCGCCGGACGCAAGTTTCTGCGGGGCCCGCGCGGCACGGCGCTGCTGTATACCCGCGCAAAATTTCTGCAACGTTTGCTGCCGCTGCAGCGCGATGTGCTATCGGCTCCGTGGGATGGCCAGCGCTTCACTTTGCGCAATGACGCCCGGCGTTTCGAGACCAGTGAGGTGTCGTTAGCTTTACTGGCCGGATTGGCCAATGCGCTGGAAGAACATAATCGAATCGGCGCAATAGCGATTCGGCGACGCATTGAGCAATTAAGCCGGTCGCTGCGCGAGCGCATGCAGACAATTGCCGGGCTGACCCTGCGCGACCTCGGCACGGCGCAGCAGCAATCAGGGCTGATCGCCTTCACGCTCGAAGGTTGGGACTGTGTTGCGCTAAAGCAGGCGTTGGGTACACGGCGTATCAATATCGGCGCCAATGGCGTCGCCTATACGCCGCTGGACATGCAGGCACGCGGGCTGGACAGCATCGCGCGGATATCGGTGAGTTATCTGAATACCGAAGAGGAGATTGAAGTGTTGCTGGAACGCCTCGCTGAACTGGCCGTTCAGCCTCAAATCTCGATATCGACCCACAAGCCCTGACGCGGCTGATCTTCCATCAGCGGCACCACCGGCACCGTGTTGTCTGCATTGAGTGCCGTACCCGGCACGGCGAGGTGTTCCTCAGGGTCTTCATCGGCTTCGCGGCGCCGACGATCACGCTCCTGCTGACGGCGCTGCTCTTCGCGCAGGAGCAGCCCGTCCTCTTCCGGATCGCGTTTTTGCAGATCGATCGTGCTTTCATTGGAGCTTTCCTGCACCGGCACCACCGGAGGAATGTCCGGCCGCTGGCGGATCGGATCCTGCTGGGAAGTGATCGGCACGGCGCTCAGGGGGAGCATCGGTGGCAGCATATAAAGGGTCTCCTGTCAGCAGGCTATCGGCTTGGACGTGGACGGCTTGAGCCGCCGGTCGCAAACTTGTGACAGGGTTGGCACTCACTGGTGCCCTGCTCCCGCGCAAATCCGACGCATGACCTAATCTTCCCTTTGCAGTTAAAAGCCGGCCACGGCTCCTAATCCTTTGGCCTCGGGGCCTCATTCCGTTAAGATAGCCCGCTTTTTCAAGGTGGGAGTCAGGCAGCATGGCGCAGCAGTATCAACCGGGGCAACGCTGGATCAGTGACAGCGAAGCAGAGCTTGGTTTAGGCACCGTTCTGGCACAGGACGGCCGCTTGTTGACCGTGCTTTACCCGGCCACTGGCGAAACCCGCCAGTACGCGCTACGGAATGCGCCCCTGACCCGCGTGCGGTTTTCGCCGGGCGACAGCATTACCCACTTCGAAGGCTGGAAGATGACCGTGCAGCAAGTCGACGATGTCGACGGGCTGATGGTCTATCACGGTCTCAACGCGCAGAACGAAGCCGTCACCCTGCCGGAAACCCAGCTGTCGAACTTCATCCAGTTCCGTCTGGCCAGCGACCGTCTGTTCGCCGGTCAGATCGACCCGCTGGCGTGGTTCTCCCTGCGCTACAACACCCTCGAACACACCAGCCGCCAGTTGCAATCTTCGCTCTGGGGCCTGGGTGGCGTGCGTGCGCAACCGATCGCTCACCAACTGCACATTGCCCGCGAAGTCGCTGACCGCATCGCGCCGCGGGTTCTGCTCGCGGACGAAGTGGGTCTGGGTAAAACCATCGAGGCCGGCCTGGTCATCCATCGCCAACTGTTGTCGGGTCGCGCCAACCGCGTGCTGATCCTGGTACCGGAAAACCTCCAGCACCAGTGGCTGGTGGAAATGCGCCGCCGCTTCAACCTGCAGGTCGCGCTGTTCGACGAAGAGCGCTTCATCGAAAGCGATGCCACCAACCCGTTCGAAGACACCCAGCTTGCCCTGGTAGCCTTGGAATGGCTGGTCGACGACGAAAAGGCGCAGGACGCATTGTTCGCCGCCGGTTGGGATCTGCTGGTGGTCGACGAAGCGCACCACCTGGTCTGGCACGAAGAAAAGGCCAGCCCCGAGTATTCGCTGGTCGAGCAATTGGCTGAAGTGATCCCGGGCGTGCTGCTGCTCACCGCGACCCCGGAACAACTCGGTCAGGACAGCCACTTTGCGCGTCTGCGCCTGCTCGATCCAAACCGTTTCCATGACCTGGCCGCGTTCCGCGCCGAGAGCGAAAACTATCGCCCGGTGGCCGAAGCCGTTCAGGAGCTGCTGGATAAAGGGCGCCTGTCACCTGAAGCGCACAAGACCATTCACGGTTTCCTCGGCAACGAAGGCGAAGCCCTGTTGACCGCGGTCAACGATGGCGACACCGAAGCCAGCGCCCGCCTTGTGCGCGAGCTGCTTGACCGCCACGGCACCGGCCGCGTGCTGTTCCGTAACACCCGCGCCGCCGTGCAGGGTTTCCCGGAGCGCAAACTGCACCCCTACCCGCTGCCGTGCCCGGACGAATATCTGGAACTGCCACTGGGCGACCACGCCGAGCTGTACCCGGAAGTCAGCTTCCAGGCCCAGCCGGACGCCAGCGAAGAAGAGCGCTGGTGGAAATTCGATCCGCGCGTCGAGTGGCTGATCGATCAGCTGAAAATGCTCAAACGCACCAAAGTGCTGGTGATCTGCGCCCACGCCGAAACCGCGATGGACCTGGAAGACGCACTGCGCGTGCGCTCGGGCATCCCGGCCACGGTGTTCCACGAAGGCATGAACATCCTTGAGCGTGATCGCGCCGCCGCCTACTTCGCCGACGAAGAGTTTGGCGCGCAAGTACTGATCTGCTCGGAAATCGGCAGTGAAGGCCGCAACTTCCAGTTCGCTCACCACCTGGTACTGTTCGATCTGCCGTCGCACCCGGACCTGCTCGAGCAGCGTATCGGTCGTCTCGACCGGATCGGCCAGAAACACATCATCGAACTGCACGTGCCGTACCTGGAAACCAGCCCGCAAGAGCGTCTGTTCCAGTGGTACCACGAAGCGCTGAACGCCTTCCTCAACACCTGCCCGACCGGCAACGCCTTGCAGCATCAGTTCGGCCCGCGCCTGCTGCCGCTGCTCGAAGAGGCCGACGACAGCGAGTGGCAAGCGCTGATTGACGAAGCGCGCACCGAGCGCGAACGTCTGGAAGAAGAGCTGCACACCGGTCGCGACCGTCTGCTGGAACTCAACTCCGGCGGTTCGGGCGAAGGCGATCAACTGGTCGAGGACATCCTTGAGCAAGACGATCAGTTCGCCCTGCCGATCTACATGGAAACCCTGTTCGACGCGTTCGGCATCGACAGCGAAGATCATTCGGAAAACGCCCTGATCCTCAAGCCGAGCGAAAAAATGCTCGACGCCAGCTTCCCGCTGGGCGACGACGAAGGTGTGACCATCACCTACGACCGCAACCAGGCGCTGTCGCGCGAAGACATGCAGTTCATCACCTGGGAACACCCGATGGTGCAAGGCGGCATGGATCTGGTGCTGTCCGGCTCGATGGGCAACACCGCTGTCGCGCTGATCAAGAACAAGGCGCTGAAACCGGGCACCGTGCTGCTGGAGCTGCTCTACGTCAGCGAAGTGGTTGCCCCGCGCTCGCTGCAACTGGGCCGTTACCTGCCGCCGGCAGCCCTGCGCTGCCTGCTCGATGCCAACGGCAACGACCTGTCGGCCCGCGTCTCGTTCGAAACCCTCAACGATCAACTGGAAAGCGTGCCGCGCGCCAGCGCCAACAAGTTTATTCAGGCCCAGCGCGATCAACTGACGCCACGGATCAACGCCGGTGAAGACAAGATCGCCCCGCGTCACGCCGAGCGTGTGGCCGAGGCCCGTCGCCGTCTGGCGGCCGACACCGACGAAGAACTGGCGCGCCTGACCGCGTTGCAAGCGGTCAACCCGACCGTGCGTGACAGCGAACTGGTTGCCTTGCGTGAACAGCGTGAGCAGGGTCTGGCGATGCTGGATAAAGCGGCGTTGCGCCTGGAGGCGATCCGGGTATTGGTGGCAGGTTAAACCGCCCTGCTCCACCGCTGAAAACAAGAAGGCCCGCAGTGATGCGGGCCTTTTGTTATCTCAGAAGCAAAGCAAAAGATCGCAGCCTTCGGCAGCTCCTACAGGGTGTCCACATTCCAATGTAGGAGCTGCCGAAGGCTGCGATCTTTTGATCTTAAGCAGTTGCCGCTGCAACCTCTGGCTCAACCACCGCCACCAAGCCCTCCTTCATCCGCTGCGCATCGCGCACAAAACACCGCGCCGCCAGAAACAGAAACACCATGGTCAGAAACAGCGCCACCGGAATCAGGTACATCGCGTCATGCAGCCCGACCGCCTTGAACGCCTCGGTCATCTGCTCCGCCCCCGCTGCAATCATCGCCGACTTGGCAAAGTGATCCGACAGCCCACCGACCACCACCGGCCCAAGACCACCGCCCAGCAGATACAAGCCGGCAAAGAACAAGGCCATCGCCGTCGCTCGCAAGCGTGGCTCGACCACGTCCTGAATCGCCGTGTACACGCAGGTGTAGAAGTTATAGGCAAACAGCCAGCCGAGGCTGAACACCGCGACAAACACACCGATCTCGATACGCCCGGCATGCAGCGCCCACGCCGTGCAAACCGTCGAGATAATCAGGCTGAATGCGGCAAACAGCAGCCGCCCATTGGCCACACGCTGGTGGATCTTGTCGGCGATCCAGCCACCCAGAGTCAAACCGACCAGCCCGGTGACGCCGACAATCACACCGGTCGCCACCGCCGCTTCCTGCAATGGCATCAGGAAATAGCGTTGCAGCATCGGCACCAGAAACGAATTGCAGGCATAAGTCGCGAAGTTGAAGCACAACCCGGCCATCACTAGCCACAGAAAGGTCGGCACGGCGAGGATGCGACGGATCGGTTTGTCGACCTTTTCCTGCGAAACCTGCACCGTTTCCGCCGCACCGCGCTTCGGCTCTTTGATGAAAAACATGAAGATCGCGAGGAACAGCCCCGGCACGGCGGCGATGAAGAACGGTGCGCGCCAACTGTCGAAAGCCTTGACCATCCAACCGATGGTGAAGAACGCCAGCAACAGCCCCAGCGGCAGACCGAGCATGAAAATGCCCATGGCCCGCGCTCGACGGTGCGCCGGGAACAAGTCGCCAATCAGCGAGTTGGCCGCCGGCGCATAACTGGCCTCACCGATGCCAATGCCCATGCGCACGATAAGGAAACTCCAGAAACTGCCCACCAGCCCGTTGACGGCAGTCAGCGCGCTCCAGGTCGCCAGGCCCCAACCCATCAGTTTGCTGCGCGAGCCGGTGTCGGCCATGCGCCCCAAGGGCAAACCGGCAATCGCGTAGACAATGGTGAATGCGGTGCCGACGATCCCCAGTTGAAAGTCGCTGAGGTGCCATTCCATACGGATCGGCTCGATGATGATCGCCGGGATGGTGCGGTCGAAAAAATTGAACAGGTTGGCGAGGAACAGCAGGAACAGAATGCGCCAGGCATTCGCCGCTTGGGTCGAGTTCTGCATGGGTCCGTCTCTTTATTGTTATAGGGCTTCACTGCCAACGCATCCGAGCCCGGAACCTGCAATCTAGTCAGCCAGACAGGGGCTGTCTGTGATCATTCGTCTGCCTGATATCGGGCCATGGCACTGTAACGAAACGTAAGCCCTTGATAAGTCTGTAATCCCCCGAAAACCGGGGCTTTTGCGGCAAAACCTTGCCACAAAAAAATAGTTGCGCGCCCCCCTTCCCAAGCCCGTGGCGAAGCCTAGAATAGCGGCCGGATCCGTCCGGATCTCCCGATCAATCCCTTTGATACCCTCGCCCATGTCCGAAGTCAGTCCGTGTCTGAATTGCGGTGCCTGCTGTTCCCATTTTCGCGTGTCTTTTTTTTGGGGTGAGTGCTCATCTTCCGGGGGTACGGTGCCCGATGAACTGGTTACACAAATCAGCCCCAGTCGGGTGGCAATGAACGGCACCGACTGCAAATCGCCGCGTTGCACGGCGTTGGTCGGCGAAGTCGGCAGTACCGTGCATTGCTCGATTTATGAAAAACGTTCCAGCCCCTGCCGGGAATTCGAAGCATCCTGGGAAAACGGCGAACAGAATGTCGATTGCGATAAGGCTCGCGCCCGTTTTGGTTTGCCGCCCCTGCAATCGGACTGGGCTGAAATCCCTTTCGATAAAAGCGCCTGACGCTTAGCACCAATCGCTATGACGCTAATGCCGAAATCATTAGCGCCAATGTGCCACTACCGCTCGCCCCCCGAAAACGGCCTCTATACTCCTCTCATTCGCCTGCGTTAACCGCACGGTTAGGACGACTTCAGAGAGACGGGGCATGCTATGGAGTGGCTTGGTTTGCAGTTTGTTACCGAGCTGCCGGAGAGCGGGCAGGTCATTCTTGATTGCACACACAATCCCTTACTGGTACTGGCAGCCTATCTGGTCGCCTGCGCTGCGAGTTTCGCCACCCTCGATATGGCCGAGCGAGTCGCTCACGCCGAAGACCTTGGCTCGCAACGCCTATGGCGCTGGATCGGCGCGACCTGCCTGGCAGGCGGGATCTGGGCCATGCACTTCATCGGCATGCTCGCCTTCCAGGCCCCAATCGAAATCCACTACGACCTGCCGATCACCCTGTTCTCCCTGCTGATTGCCCTGCTCGCCTCGTGGCTGGCGATGCACACGCTGAGCGAGGCACAGCCGAGTCTGGTGCTTTACCTGAAAACCGCTGTGGTCATCGGCCTCGGTATCGCCGGCATGCATTACGTCGGCATGGCCGCCATGGAGTCGCGCGCCACCGCCTACTACCAACCGACCTTGTTTGCGCTGTCGATCGCCATCGCCATCGGCGCCAGTTTCACCGCGTTATGGGTCGCAGGCTACTTGCGCGAAGGCAGTGGCCTGGCTCATCAGATGCTCAAGTACAGCGCCGCACTGATTCTCGGTGCGGGCATTTTCAGCATGCACTTCACCGGGATGGCCGCACTGCAATTGGTGTTGCCGGAAGGCAGCGCCCCGGCACTATCGGCCGAAACCAGCCATTTGCAACTGGGCCTGACAGTGGCGCTGATCATCCTGCTGATTCTCGGCAGCGCAATCAGCGCGGCACTGGCCGACAAGAAACTGCAAAGCAAGGAACATGACCTGCGCCGGGTCAATGCCCTGCTCAGCCAACTCGATCAGGCACGCATGTCGCTGCAACAAGTGGCCAACTACGACGCGTTGACTAACCTGATCAACCGCCGCGGTTTCAATCAGATCTTCGCCGAGAAACTCAGCCAGAAGACCACCGAAGGCGGCATGCTTGCGGTGATGTTTCTCGACATCGATCACTTCAAACGCATCAACGACAGCCTCGGCCACGACGCCGGCGACGCCCTGCTCAAGGTGATTGCCAGTCACATCAAAGGCTCGGTGCGCAGCCATGAAGACGTCGTCGCGCGTTTTGGCGGCGACGAGTTCTGCATCCTGATCGGCCTGCGCGACCGTGAAGAGGCACGCACCATGGCCCAGCGCATCATGCTGAAGATGAAGGAGCCAATAGAACTGGCCGGACGCCGGATGGTGATGACTACCAGCATCGGCATCAGCCTGTTTCCAGAAGACGGCACGACGTGTGAAGAACTGCTCAAACACGCGGATCTGGCGCTGTATCAATCCAAGGGCGCCGGGCGCAATGGTCTGCACTTTTTCAATTCCAGCCTGAAAAACCGCGCGACTCTGGAATTGCAACTCGAAGAAGAACTGCGCCACGCACTGCGCGAAGAAAACGGTCTGATGCTGTATTACCAACCGATCTTCGAACTGAAAACCGGCCGGGTCACCAAGCTCGAAGCGCTGATCCGCTGGCAGCATCCGGTCCACGGTTTGCTGACCCCTGATCGCTTTATCAGCATCGCCGAAAACAATGGCCTCATCGCCGAACTGGACAATTGGGTGCTGCGCCGCGCCTGCAAGGATCTTGGCGAGTTGTCCAAGCATGGCTGCGAAGAGCTGAAAATCGCCTGGAACTGCTCGCCGCTGAACCTGACCCGCGAAGAGCTGGCCGATGAAATCGAAAGTGCGCTGCGCACCGCAGGCGTCGCGCCGGAACGTCTGGAACTGGAAGTCACCGAGAACGCCCTGATGGGCAACATCGCCAACACCCTGGTGCTGTTGCGGCAGATCCGCGCCCTCGGCGTGTCGCTGTCGATCGACGACTTCGGCACCGGTTATTCGTCGCTGGCGTACCTCAAGCGTTTGCCGCTGAACACGCTGAAGATCGACCGCTCGTTCATCCTCGACATCCCAAAAGCCACGGCGGACATGGAGATCGTTCAGGCGATCATCGTCATGGCCCACACCCTGCATTTGCAGGTGGTCACCGAAGGCGTCGAAAGCCTGGAGCAGTACGAATTTCTCGAACGCTCCGGCTGCGATTTCATTCAGGGTTACCTGCTCAGCCGTCCAGTGCCGCTGGACGAATTGCGCCCGGTGCTGGAAGAAATCAACCAGCGCAAGCATTCACAGGCGGTCAATCCGTTGATTCTGGCGCGCGGTACATTTGCACCAGCGTCGCTGGATCCTTCGCCAAAAAGCCCTGAGCCCCATGCAGGCGCATCAGTTGTGCGGCCAATCCGCTGATCGGCGTCGCCGTACCCTGCTCGCGGGAGAATTTCACTGCAGTGTCGAGATCTTTGAGCAGCGTGCGCACGTGCCATTTGATCGGTTCGAAACGGCTCTCGGCCATTTGCGGGGCGAGGATCTGCAACGGTTTTGAATCGGCGAAACCACCGGCCAGCGCTTCGGCAATCAGGCTCGCATCGACCCCGGCCTGCTCGGCCAGCGCCACCACTTCGGCAATCACCAACGCATTGCAGGCAACGATCATCTGGTTGCAGGCCTTGGTCACTTGCCCGGCGCCGATGCCGCCCATGTGCGTAACGCGTTGACCGAGATTGAGCAACACCGGGCGCACGCGCTCAAGGTCGGCTGCATCGCCACCGACCATGATCGCCAGACTGCCGGCCTCGGCACCGACCACGCCGCCGGACACCGGTGAATCCATCCAGCTCATGCCGGTTTCACTTTTTAGCTGCGCCGCCATCTCACGAGTAGCCGTCGGTTCAAGACTGGAAAAATCCACCAGTAACTGACCGCCCTTCGCACCTTCGGCAACACCGGCCGGGCCGAACACCACTTCGCGCACCACCGCCGTATCGGCCAGACACACCATCACCACGTCGGCGTGCTCGCACAGTTCGGAGGGGCTCGCCACCTGCCGGGCACCGGCCTCGACCAGTGGCGCGCACTTGGCCGGGTTGCGATTCCACACGGTCAACGGGTAACCCGCCGCCAACAGGCGCCGACACATCGGCAGACCCATCAGTCCGATTCCGGCGAATCCCAACGAAGGTAGCGTTGACATCATTTTGCCTCTTTTCGATTAAAGATCGCCGAATAATGGCCGATTCATCAACGATCAGGAAAGGATTCCCCCAAGCGACAGTCTGGCCAAGTCCCTGACGCTCGGGCCCAATTCGCGCAAAAAAGACGCGAGATCTTATTCCGTGAGGCTCGATGACACAGGTCTCGGGCCAACCCAGTCAGGTATATGGCGCACAATGACTTCTAAAAATAATCCCGCCACTGCGGTATCCGATCTGACCCTGAGCCCCGCCGCGAACAGCCCGTCACCGTCGAAGCCATTGCACCCCTCGCGTCCGCTGGGCACCCAGCAATACCTTTACTACACCGAAACCAACACCGACCGCATCCTCGACAACCTCGACGGCCTGCGTGACCTGGTGTTCCCGCGCCCACCGCATCTGGAAGGCGACAACGAGCAGCACAACGACCAGGAATTCCCGTCGGTATGCCTGATCGGACTCGGTCGCTGTGGTTCCAACATCGCCCTCGACGTGGCGGAGTTGGTGTACAACGCGCGCAAGTTCTACCTCAACGAATTCAATAACGACGATCGCGCAGCCGACCGCCGTCTGGCCGACAAGGGCTACAGCCCGGCCCAGTGGATCAAAAACAACCTGCGGATCGGCCCGAACAAGTCCACTAAACCGGTGTTCCTGGTTGAGCCGCTGGTGATGCTCGGCGACCTCGACAAGGACATCGCCGGGCGTATCCGCTTCTCGCGCAAGGGCGAGAAAAGCGGCTTCCTGCGCGACTACAGCAAAATGAAGATCATGGACTTGTCCGAAGTCCACGCCGGTGGCGCCGGTAATGCGCCGATCCTCGGCCAATACCTGGCGAAGATCATCCTCAACAAGGACACCCAACGCTTCTCCAGCCCCGACTGGAAAATGATCCACTCGTACCTGATCGACAGCTGCGGGATCAAGGCCAACCAGTCGCGCCTGTACTTCTCGATCTTCAGTGCCGGCGGCGGTACCGGTTCGGGCATGGCCTCGGAATTCGGCCTGGCCCAGCAGCACTCGTACATGAACAAGACATTCGACACCAAGCCGATGGACGAACATGACGGCAAGAGCGGTCATTCGTTTGTGTTCGAACCGATCTTCACCAGCGGCATCTGCGTGCTGCCGAACATTTCCGACCACCGCAGCGAAATGTCCGAGGCGCTGCACATCAACGCCGGGCGCCTGCTGTGCAAATACCTCTCGGAAGAATGGGATTTCTCTTACAACTTCGCCAACGAAGACAGCAGCGAAGCCAGCGTCATGGGCCGTATCCGCCCGTGGAACGCGATGATGCTGATCTCCAACGACATCATGCGTTACGCCGAAGAGAGCGACGACGGCAACATCCAGAACATTGATGTCAATGCGATGGAGAAGCACGCCAACCAGTACATCTCGCAGCAGATCTTCAACATTCTGACGGCGCAGGCAGTCACGACTGACTACGACCAGAACTATTTCCGCCGCGCCGGCATCGACATCGGCGAAACCATTCGCCTCGACGCCAACGACCTGTTCATGAGCCTGGCCGGCCCGGTAGCGATTGCCTACGCCGAATCGGTGGTGCCGGAAACGCCGCCGCCGAGCAGCGACAAGTTCAAGGTGTTCGATAAAGAGCCACAGCGCCTGAACATCGACGATCTGTTTTTCCGCTCGATCGACCTGCCGCACTTCAACAAGGTCACCCAGGCCATCGAAGGCATCAGCCTGCTGCCGATCGAGTCCAAGCGTTATCGCGCTTCGCTTGAGCAGTACAAGAATTCCGGCTACGACGCGGCGGCACTGCATGACCTGCACTTCTTCAAGAACTGCTCGTCGGTGGTCTCAATCGTTTCGCTGCCGAAAGACTACAAGCTGTCGTACATGGATTTGAACCGGTTGAAGACGCACCTCAACAGCCTGTTCCCGAATACCACGCTCAAGCGTTACGCGCTGGTGATCGGTGCCTCGGCCAACCTGTCGTTGACTACGTTGATTGCCAAAAGCCCGTGCCTTTCGGATGACTTCCTGACGTTAATCGTCGCGTTCATCAAGCGCTGCTTCGCGAAGACCCCGTACCGTTTCGACGAGACCCTGGACAACTCGATCCTCGACTTCATCATCAACGAAGAGTTTGATGAAGACCGCATCGATGACCTGCTCAACGAGTTCGAGAACCCGGCGAAGATCCTCGACACCAACTGGTACGCAATCAAGCCGATGTACGAGAAGAAGTACCGCGAGCTGATCAACGACAAAGAAAAGTTTGTCTCGATCAACGACATTCGCCTGTCGCGCGATTGCGTGAAGAAGTCGATCAAGTACCTGCGCGAGATCTATCGTCACCGGATTGGCAAGACCAAGGTTATTTCTCTCAATAACCATACCGGCAAGTCGTTCTCGGTCTGATCCAGGACCGAGTCGCCGCAATCGCTGGCAAGCCAGCTCCCACAGGGTCCGTGTGAACACGAATATTGTGAACGCCACAAAACCTGTGGGAGCTGGCTTGCCAGCGATGGGGCCCTGAAATTCACTGAAGATTTCAGCCTTTCCAACATCCAGAAACAATTAAGCAGCCGTTAGGCTGCTTACTAAACTGTTCCCGTTACGTTTACGTCACCGTGAGCCACCCTCGCTTGTGGTGTTTCTCTACGGCAACGTGCCATCACGCTACTCGGCTACACACTTTTCAACGATGACGCCGCGCACCAAAAAGGCGCAAGCCATCAGGCCTGCGCCCTTTCCTGGATCAGAATCCACGGCGAAACCACCACCGCCCACAGCTGCGGATCACGTTCAAAAAGATCCAGCGCCCGCGTTTCAGACAGCTTGGCGACCTTGTCTTCGGCCAGCCAGGCAGCGACTTTCTCGCCTTCATCCGACGCCACAGCCTCAGCAGCGGCGATCAAATCAAGGTCAGGGTCGACCCACAATAGGGCACCCTTGGCGAAGAACGGCTCTAGCTCTTTCCAGGTAATAGATGCGGTTTCACCAAGCAGCTTGGCATAGAGGGTGCTAGGTTCTTGATTCATGGGAACTGTCCGGAAAAGAAATCGACGCGAATGATAACGTCGGTGATCCGCCAGAAAAACCCGGTTGCAAATGGCTGTACCGAACGAAAAGAGCAGGAACGCCAGGGAATGCTGTTGATTGGGATATATGCCCACGAACGCCCCGCCGCAATTCTGTCTTTTTCATTCAAAAATGCGACACCTCCAAGTTTTGCCCCTCGGCGCCCGCTTCCCAGGCTGACAACCGGCGCTCTACACTGTACCGGTACAGTTGCCGGGGGCATTTCCGGAGGGTATCGCAAAGATATCTGACCCGGTTCTGCTGCTACGGCGCCAGAACTCAAAAAAATTACAACAGTAAGAGTGGAGCACTATGACTAAGGCTACTAAGCAGATTTCCAAACTGTTTGCCGCTATGGTTCTGGCCGGGGTTGCCAGCCATTCGTTCGCAGCTGACACCATCAAAATCGGTATCGCCGGTCCTAAAACCGGTCCAGTAGCCCAATACGGCGACATGCAGTTCAGTGGCGCAAAAATGGCCATCGAACAAATCAACGCCAAGGGCGGCGTCGACGGCAAGAAACTCGAAGCCGTTGAATACGACGATGCCTGCGATCCGAAACAAGCGGTAGCGGTTGCGAACAAGGTCGTCAACGACGGCGTCAAGTTCGTGGTCGGTCACCTGTGCTCCAGCTCTACCCAACCTGCTTCGGACATCTACGAAGACGAAGGCGTGATCATGATCACCCCGGCTGCCACCAGCCCGGACATCACCGCCCGTGGTTACAAAATGATCTTCCGTACTATCGGTCTGGACAGCGCCCAGGGCCCTGCCGCCGGTAACTACATTGCCGATCACGTCAAACCGAAAATCGTCGGCGTCCTGCACGACAAGCAGCAGTACGGTGAAGGCATCGCCACCGCCGTCAAATCGACCCTTGAGAAGAAAGGCACCAAAGTTGCCGTGTTCGAAGGCGTTAACGCCGGCGATAAAGACTTCTCGGCGATCATTGCCAAACTCAAGCAAGCCAACGTCGACTTCGTTTACTACGGCGGCTACCACCCAGAGCTGGGTCTGATCCTGCGTCAAGCCCAGGAAAAAGGCCTGAAAGCCAAGTTCATGGGGCCAGAAGGCGTGGGTAACGACTCGATCACTCAGATCGCCAAAGACGCTGCCGAAGGCCTGCTGGTGACCCTGCCGAAATCCTTCGACCAGGATCCGGCCAACGTTGCTCTGGCTGATGCATTCAAGGCGAAGAAAGAAGATCCGAGCGGCCCGTTCGTGTTCCCGGCCTACTCGGCCGTGACCCTGATCGCCGAAGGCATCAAGGCTGCCAAGTCCGAAGACCCGACAAAAGTGGCAGAAGCCATTCACGCCGGCACCTTCAAGACCCCGACTGGCGACCTGAGCTACGACGCCAAGGGCGACTTGAAAGACTTCAAATTCGTAGTCTACGAGTGGCACAACGGCAAACCTAAAACTGAAGTTTCGCCTCAGTAAGGCATTGCCGAACTGACTGCCAATAAAGCCCACGGCGTGCCGTGGGCTTTGTTTTACGAATGTATAGGGCCGCGCTGGCGTGATCCGCCAGTCTCCCCACCTGAAAATCTCAAAACCGTCATCAGCGGTTCGCTGGCAAAACCCGGATTCGAAGTGGATAAAGATCCACGGGGCCGGGCGGGAAAATGACTCCACCAGTGAAATGCGTATCAGGTTTTTAGGAGCGCTGTAATGCCTGACATCTATCACTTCTTCCAACAGCTGGTTAACGGCCTGAACGTTGGCAGCATGTATGCCCTGATCGCCATCGGCTACACGATGGTTTACGGCATCATTGGAATGATCAACTTCGCCCACGGCGAGGTGTACATGATCGGCTCCTACGTGGCGTTCATCGCCATCGCCGGGCTGACCATGATGGGACTCGACAGTGTCCCGCTGTTGATGACGGCGGCGTTCATCGCCAGCATCGTCGTCACCAGCTCTTACGGTTACAGCATCGAACGCATTGCCTACCGCCCCTTGCGCGGCAGCAACCGTCTGATCCCGCTGATTTCCGCCATCGGTATGTCGATCTTCCTGCAGAACACGGTTCTGCTGGCGCAAGACTCCAAGGACAAAGCTATCCCCAACCTGATTCCGGGCAACATTGCCTTCGGCCCAGGTGGCGCACAAGAAGTGCTGATTTCCTACATGCAAATCGTGGTGTTCGTGGTGACCCTGATCGCCATGCTCGGCCTGACATTGTTCATCTCCCGCTCTCGTCTGGGCCGCGCCTGCCGCGCCTGTGCCGAAGACATCAAGATGGCCAACCTGCTGGGTATCAACACCAACAACATCATCGCCCTGACCTTCGTCATTGGTGCTGCGCTGGCGGCGGTCGCTGCTGTGCTGCTGAGCATGCAATACGGGGTGATCAACCCGAACGCCGGTTTCCTCGTCGGCCTCAAAGCCTTCACCGCCGCGGTACTGGGCGGCATCGGCAGCATCCCCGGCGCCATGCTCGGCGGGCTGGTGCTAGGGGTGGCGGAAGCCTTTGGCGCCGATATCTTCGGCGACCAGTACAAGGACGTCGTGGCATTCGGCTTGTTGGTTCTGGTGCTGTTGTTCCGTCCGACCGGCATTCTGGGCCGTCCGGAGGTTGAGAAAGTATGACTAGGAATCTTAAACAGGCACTGTTCAGTGCCTTGCTGGTGTGGGCCGTGGCCTACCCGGTACTGGGTCTGAAACTGACCATCGTCGGCATCAACCTGGAAGTGCACAACACCAGCCCGGCCGTGCTGGCGACTATCGCCATCTGTTCGGTACTGATGTTCCTGCGCGTGCTGTTCAATCAGCAGATCAGCAAGGCCTGGCGCTCCTCGCCGGGCATGCCGCTGATCCCGGCCAAGGCCAGCAACTTCCTGACCCTGCCGACCACCCAGCGCTATTTCATCATTGCGCTGATCATTGTTGCCCTGGTGTGGCCGTTCTTCGGCTCCCGTGGCGCGGTGGACATCGCCACGCTGATCCTGATCTACGTGATGCTCGGCCTGGGCCTGAACATCGTCGTCGGTCTGGCCGGTCTGCTCGACCTGGGTTATGTCGGCTTCTATGCCGTCGGCGCCTACAGCTATGCGTTGCTGTCGCACTACTACGGCCTGAGCTTCTGGATCTGCCTGCCGATTGCCGGCCTGATGGCGGCGACGTTCGGCTTCCTGCTGGGCTTCCCGGTCTTGCGTTTGCGCGGTGACTATCTGGCGATCGTGACCCTCGGCTTCGGCGAGATCATCCGTCTGTTCCTGCGTAACCTGACGGACATCACCGGTGGCCCGAACGGCATCAGCAACATCGAGAAACCGACGTTCTTCGGCCTGACCTTCGAACGTAAAGCCGCGGAAGGGATGCAAACCTTCCACGAGTACTTCGGCCTGCAGTACAACTCGATCAACAAGGTGATCTTCCTCTACCTCGTTGCCTTGTTGCTGGCGCTGGCGGCACTGTTCGTCATCAACCGCCTGCTGCGCATGCCGATCGGCCGTGCGTGGGAAGCGCTGCGTGAAGACGAAATCGCCTGCCGTGCGCTCGGTCTCAATCCGACGATCATCAAGCTGTCCGCGTTCACCCTCGGCGCTGCCTTCGCCGGTTTCGCCGGTAGCTTCTTCGCTGCCCGTCAGGGTCTGGTGACGCCGGAATCCTTCACCTTCATCGAATCGGCGATCATCCTCGCCATCGTCGTATTGGGTGGCATGGGCTCGCAGCTCGGCGTGATTCTCGCGGCCGTGGTGATGATCCTGTTGCCGGAAATGATGCGTGAATTCAGTGAGTACCGCATGTTGATGTTCGGTGCCCTGATGGTGTTGATGATGATCTGGCGTCCACAAGGTCTGCTGCCGATGCAACGCCCACACATGGAGTTGCGAAAATGAGCCGCGAGATCCTTAAAGTCGAAAACCTGAGCATGCGCTTCGGCGGCTTGCTGGCGGTCAATGGCGTGGCCCTGACCGTGAAGGAAAAACAGGTGGTTGCGCTGATCGGGCCGAACGGCGCGGGCAAGACCACCGTGTTCAACTGCCTGACCGGTTTCTATCAGCCAACCGGCGGCAGCATCCTTTTGGACGGCGAGCCGATTCAGGGCCTGCCGGGCCACAAGATCGCGCTCAAAGGCGTAGTGCGCACCTTTCAGAACGTGCGGTTGTTCAAGGACATGACGGCGGTGGAGAACCTGTTGATCGCCCAGCACCGTCACCTGAACACCAACTTCCTGTCCGGCCTGTTCAAAACCCCGGCGTTCCGCAAAAGCGAGCGCGAGGCGATGGAATTTGCCGAGTACTGGCTGGAAAAGGTCAACCTCAAGGAGTTCGCCAACCGTACCGCCGGCACCCTGGCATACGGTCAGCAACGTCGTCTGGAAATCGCCCGCTGCATGATGACCCGTCCGCGGATCCTCATGCTCGACGAACCGGCCGCCGGCCTCAATCCGAAGGAAACCGAAGACCTTAAGGCGCTGATCGGCATGCTGCGTGAAGAGCACAACGTCACCGTGCTGCTGATCGAACACGACATGAAACTGGTCATGAGCATTTCCGACCACATCGTCGTGATCAACCAGGGCACGCCTCTGGCTGACGGCACGCCGGAACAGATCCGCGACAATCCTGAAGTGATCAAAGCCTACCTGGGGGAAGCGTAAATGCTGCAGTTCGAAAACGTTTCCACCTTCTACGGCAAGATCCAGGCCCTTCACAGCGTCAACGTCGAAGTCCGCCAGGGCGAAATCGTGACCCTGATCGGCGCCAACGGTGCCGGCAAGTCCACGCTGCTGATGACGCTCTGCGGTTCGCCGCAAGCGCACAGCGGCAGCATCCGTTACATGGGTGAAGAACTGGTCGGCCAGGACTCGTCGCAGATCATGCGCAAAAGCATCGCTGTGGTGCCGGAAGGCCGTCGGGTGTTTGCCCGTCTGACCGTCGAAGAAAACCTGTCCATGGGCGGCTTCTTCACCGACAAGGGCGACTATCAGGAACAAATGGACAAGGTTCTCGGCCTTTTCCCACGCCTGAAAGAACGCTTCAGCCAGCGCGGCGGCACCATGTCCGGCGGCGAACAGCAAATGCTCGCCATCGGCCGTGCGCTGATGAGCAAGCCGAAACTGCTGCTGCTCGACGAGCCGTCTCTGGGTCTGGCACCGATCATCATCCAGCAGATCTTCGACATCATCGAACAACTGCGCAAGGACGGTGTGACCGTGTTCCTGGTCGAGCAAAACGCCAACCAGGCGCTGAAAATCGCCGACCGCGCCTACGTTCTGGAGAACGGCCGCGTGGTGATGCAAGGCACCGGTGAAGCGCTGCTGACCGATCCGAAAGTGCGCGAGGCGTATCTCGGCGGTTGAGTGTTTGCGATAAATGAAAAACGGCCTTCGGGCCGTTTTTTTGTGCCCGAAAAAGCCCCCTGTAAGAGCTGCCGAAGGCTGCGATCTTTTGATTGTAAAAAACAGGATCAAAAGATCGCAGCCTTCGGCAGCTCCTACGCGGGAGGATATTTTTGAAAAAACTTTCAGCCCGGCTGTAACGCATCGCCATGTCGTTTCTCTAGAGGGACAAGCAAGCGCACTTCGCTTGTAAAACCCAAGCTCAAATCGGAGAAACATCATGACTGCTACCACCCGCACCCTGTCCGCTACCGCCCTGGTTCTGGCCCTGGGTTCTGCCCTGAGTATCGCCGCTGTTTCCACCGTCCACGCTGCCGACGCCAACATGGAAAAATGCTTCGGTGTGGCCATGAAAGGCAAGAACGATTGCGCCGCAGGTGCAGGCACTACCTGTGCCGGCACCGCAAAAATGGACTATCAGGCCAACGCCTGGAAACTCGTTCCGAAAGGCACCTGCGCCACCACCGAAAGCAAAACCTCGCCGACCGGTTTCGGTCAAATGGAAGCGTTCAAAGCCAAGTCCTGATCAGTCGGCTGCCTGAGTGACGATCATGCTCACACCCAACGACCATGCCCAGTCCTGCACTCAGGCAGCCCGCTCAGGGCTCCCGCCCCGTGCCGGGCTGGGGCTCAAGACCGGGCACTTTCGTGAAGTGCTCGGCTCATCACCGGACATCGGCTTCTTCGAAGTCCACGCCGAAAACTACATGGTGGCCGGCGGCCCGTTTCATCATTTTCTGGGATTGATTCGCGAGCAGTATCCTCTGTCGCTGCATGGCGTCGGATTGTCCATCGGGGCTGAAGGGCCGCTGGACGTTCAACACCTGCAACGCCTGAAGGATCTGATCGAGCGTTATCAACCCCACTCCTTTTCCGAACACCTGGCCTGGTCCAGCCACGGCCCGGTGTTCCTCAATGACCTGCTGCCACTGGCCTATGACGCGCCGACGCTGAACCGCGTTTGCGCGCACATCGATCAGGTGCAGAACACGCTCAAGCGGTCCATGTTGCTGGAAAATCCGGCGACCTATCTGGCCTTTCAACGCTCGCCCCTCGACGAAGCAGACTTCATTGCCGAAGTCATCCGTCGCAGCGGCTGCGGCTTGCTGCTGGACGTTAATAACGTCTACGTCTCGTGCATCAATCATCAGCGCGATCCATTGGCCTATCTCGATGCCCTGCCATTACACGCCGTCGGTGAGATTCATCTGGCCGGTTTTGCAGAAGACTCCGACAGCCTTGGCGACCGTTTGCTGATCGACGATCACGGCGCACCGATTGATCAAGCGGTCTGGCATTTGTACCGGCAAGTGCTGGAACGCATCGGCCCGGTGGCGACGTTGATCGAGCGTGACAATCAGGTGCCCGCGTTCAACGTTTTACTGGCCGAGGCGCAACAGGCCGAGGCGCTGTTGGTGTGTGCGGGGGATCGATCATGAGCACTCAAGCCGACTTCACGGCAGCCCTGCTCAATGTGCAATTGACCTGCCCCGAAGGCCTGTGCAGCGCCAACGGGGCCGATCCCGCCAGTCGTTTCTCGGTGTACCGCAACAATGTGCAGAGTTCACTGATCAACGCACTGCGCGACAGTTACCCGGTGGTTGCGCAGTTGGTGGGCGAAGATTTTTTCCGCGCCATGGCGGCTGTATTTGCACAACATCAGCCACCACAAAGTCCGTTGATGAGCCGCTACGGCGAAGGTTTTGCGGACTTCATTGCAGTGTTTGAACCGGCCTCCAGCGTGCCGTATCTGGCGGACGTGGCACGCCTTGAGCAGTTGCGCACACTCGCCTATCACGCTGCCGACGCAAGCCCGATCCGATCGGAACAGCTCGCCGCTGCGCTGAATGACCCGCAAGCCCTGAACGAGCTTGGCTTCGAGTTCCATCCTTCCCTGTACCTGCTCGATTCAACTTGGCCAGTGGTTGCGATCTGGGCTGCGCATCAGCGCGAGGCCACGCTTGAAGGCATCGACCTCAACCACGGACAACACGCACTGGTGTTGCGCAACGATCTCGACGTCGAGGTGTTTGCCATTGATCACGGCGCCAGCGTTTTTATCCGGAATTTGCTCGCTGGCCAGCCACTGCTGGAAGCGGCGGAAAACAGTCCGGCATTTGATCTCGGCCAGACCCTGGGTCTGTTGATTGCGCGCAACGCCATCACCCACCTGAACAACAAGGAATCGCCATGAACTGCCTCATCACCCGCGCCATCAAACTACTGGAAAGAATCCCCCGCAGCCTGATCGCGTTCATTGCGCGTTTCTCGATTGCCGCGGTGTTCTGGAAGTCCGGGCAGACCAAGGTTGAGGGTCTGGCCATCGATCTGTTCGACGGTACCTTCGAGTTGGGCTGGCCGCGTCTGGCGGACTCGACGATTCCGCTGTTCACCAGCGAATACCACGTGCCGCTGCTGTCGCCGGAAATCGCCGCGCATACGGCCGCGTTTGCCGAGCACTTTTTCCCGATTCTGATCCTGATCGGATTCGCGACGCGGTTTTCGGCGCTGGCGTTGCTGGGGATGACAATGACTATTCAGTTGTTTGTGTATCCGGATGCGTATCCGACTCATGGCACGTGGGCGGCGGTGTTGCTGTATCTGATGGCGACCGGACCGGGCAAACTCTCGATCGATCATTTGATCGCCAGACACTACAACCGCTGAAATCAACCCGTCGCTGAGATTCCTGTAGGAGCTGCCGCAGGCTGCGATCTGTTGATTTTGAAGATCAAAAGATCGCAGCCTGCGGCAGCTCCTACACAGGTAATCGGTGTTATCGGGATAGGCGATCCAGCGCCTCGCCGCTGCGTCTGAACCAACCAATCAGATAGTCCGCCAATACCTGCGTGCGTTTCGGTAATCCGCCCTGATACGGATGCACCAGATACATCGGCATGCGCCGGGTCTGGTAATCGCGCAAGAGCCAGCGCAAGCGCCCGTCAGCCAATTCCGCTTGCAGCAGGTACGAAGGCAATCGAGCGATACCGGCACCGGTCAGCGCCGCTTTCTTGAGCAGGTTGTAATGATTGCTGGCGAACGGCCCCGAGACGCGTACCCGCAACAATTCGTGCTGCTGGTGATACAGCCATTCCTCGCGACCGCTGTAGTGGCTGTTGAGCAAACAACGGTGCTCGGTCAACGCCTGCGGCGTCAGCGGCTCGCCGAAGCGCTCGAGATAGGCCGGGCTGGCGCAGGTCATTTCCTGCCAGGCCAGCAGCGGTTTGGCCACCAGTCGCTCATCGTTGGCCACCTCGCTGCGGATCGCCAGATCAAAGCCATCCCGGGACAGATCGCGATAGCTGTTGTTCAGCTCAAGCTCGATCTGCACCTCGGGATACTTTTGCGAAAACTCCAGCAGCAGACCATCGAAGAAGGTTTCTCCCAGCGAAACCGGAACGGTCATACGTACCGGCCCGGCCATATCGTCCTTCAACCGCGCCAATGCCTGACGCGCTCTTTCCACTTGGACTACAAGGGCCTGGGCCTGCGGCAACAATGCCGCGCCGGCCGCAGTCAGGCTCAAACGCCGGGTCGTGCGTTGCAGCAGCACCACGCAAAAGCGCGCTTCGAGTTGGCTGATCCGCTTGGACAACTGGCCCTTGCTGCACCCGAGCTGCTGCGCCGCCAGGGTGAAACTCCCGGCCTCGATCAACACCGCGAACGCGGCCAGATCATCCATCTCGCTCATGGATTGTTTCCATTTGAAAACCAAAGGTTGCCCATTAGCGCGCTTATCCACAGAAAAAACCACTCTAGACTGAAACCTCGTTCAATCACTTGAGACACCACACGATGAAAATTCTGTTGATAGGCGCGGGCGGCACCATTGGTTCGGCTGTGGACAAGGAGCTGTCGCAACGCCACGAAGTCATTCGTATCGGCCGCAAAAGTGGCGATTTGCAGGTGGATATCAGCGACAGCGCGTCGATCCGCAAACTCTTCGAACAAACCGGCAAATTCGATGCGCTGGTCTGCGCCGCCGGCAACGTGACCTTCGCCCCGCTGGGTGAGATGAACGAAGACAGTTTCGCCCTGGGCTTGAAAGACAAGCTGATGGGCCAGGTCAACCTGTTGCTGATCGGTCGCGAGTTTGCCAACGACGGTGCTTCGTTCACCTTCACTACCGGCGTGCTCAGCCATGATCCGATCCGCAGCGGCGCCTCGGCTGCACTGGTCAACGGCGCCCTCGACAGTTTTGTTCGCGCGGCCGCCATCGAGCTGCCACGCGGTTTGCGCGTGAACTCGATCAGCCCGACCGTTTTGCTCGAAGCCATGGGCAGCTACGCCCCGTATTTCCGTGGCTACAAGCCGGTTCCTGCGGCAGATGTGGCGTTGGCCTACGCCAAAAGTGTCGAAGGCCTGCAAACCGGTCAGACTTTTCACGTCGGCTAAACCCTTGTGATGAACGGTCAGCCTGCGTAACGTGACGGCACTTGTCTGGAGAGCCGAAGATGCGTGTTGCCCGTTCGTTAGTCCTTGTTGCCCTGCTGCCGTTGTTTGCCGCCTGCCAGTTGTTCGATGGCCAGCGAGAAAGTGCCTCGCACGTGGGGCAGACGCGGATGCAGGGGCAACTGACCGCTGCCGACGGCAAACTGGTGTTCCAGCCGTGTCAGGATCAACGCCAATACGTGGTCAACGACATCGGCGGCACCAGCGTCTTGCAAGAGGCCGCGACCCTCGCCGATGAACAGGGCAAGTTGTTCGCCGATGTGCGCGGCAAGATCGCCGGTGACCGCCTCGATCTTGCCCAGCTGTATCGGGTCGAACGTTCGGGCACCGCGTGTGACGATCCGAATTTCAAGCTGCTGATTCTGCGCGCCGCCGGCCATAGCCCTGAGTGGAACGTCAAGGTCAGCGGCAAAGGCATGGTCATCGACCGCGACGGCCAGCCCCCGCTCGCCGTCCCTTACGTTGAAGAGCAATTGGGCGACGGTCGCTTCAATCTCAGCAGCGAAGCCAACAACCAGCGCATCGAACTGTGGGTGGCACCGCAACGTTGCGTCGACAGCAGCACCGGCAGCGTGCAGCACATGAGTGCCGAGTTGCGCATCGACGGCCAGGTGCAACGTGGCTGCGGGTATTTCGGCGGATCGCGCAACGACTGAGCGTTTTAGCCTCACCGGATCCGGCCTTTGCGGCTTATAATCGCGGCCTTCAAACGCCCTGGCGCAGTTGTGCGCCCCGCGAACCCGGATCCTCGCCATGTTACGAATCACTGAACTGAAGCTGCCAATCGACCATCCCGAAGAAGACCTGCGCGTTGCCATCGTGCAACGTCTGGGCATCGCCAGCGATGACTTGCTCGATTTCACCTTGTTCAAGCGCAGCTACGATGCGCGCAAAAAGTCCTCCGAACTGTGCTTCATCTACACCATCGACCTCAACGTACGCGACGAGGCCAAAGTGTTGGGCAAGTTCGCCGACGACCGTAACGTCAACGTGGCGCCGGATGTCAGCTACAAATTCGTAGGCGAAGCACCAAGCGACCTGAGCCAGCGCCCTATCGTCGTCGGATTCGGCCCGTGCGGGATCTTTGCCGGCCTGTTACTGGCACAGATGGGCTTCAAGCCGATCGTCCTCGAACGTGGCACCGAAGTGCGTCAGCGCACCAAGGACACCTGGGGCCTGTGGCGTAAAAGCGTGCTCAACCCCGAGTCCAACGTGCAGTTCGGCGAAGGCGGTGCGGGGACGTTCTCTGACGGCAAACTGTACAGCCAGATCAAGGATCCGAAGTTCCTTGGCCGAAAAGTCCTGCACGAGTTCGTCAAGGCCGGCGCACCGGAAGAAATCCTCTACGTCAGCAAGCCGCACATCGGTACGTTCCGTCTGACCGGCATGGTTGAAAACATGCGCGAACAGATCCGTGATCTGGGCGGCGAAGTACGCTTCCAGGAGCGCGTCACCGACGTGCTGATCGACGACGGCCAACTGGTCGGCGTGCAACTGGCCAGCGGCGAAACCCTGCATTCGAAGCACGTGGTTCTGGCCCTAGGCCACAGCGCCCGCGACACCTTCCGCATGCTCCACAGCCGTGGCGTGTTCATGGAAGCCAAGCCGTTCTCGGTGGGTTTTCGCATCGAGCACCCACAGTCGCTGATCGACCGTGCGCGTCTGGGCAAATACGCCGGCCACCCCAAGTTGGGAGCCGCCGACTACAAACTGGTGCACCACGCCAAGAACGGCCGTTCGGTCTACAGCTTCTGCATGTGCCCGGGCGGCACCGTTGTCGCCGCGACGTCCGAGCCGAACCGTGTGGTCACCAATGGCATGAGCCAGTACTCGCGTAACGAGCGCAATGCCAACTCCGGCATCGTCGTCGGCATCACCCCGGAAGTCGATTATCCGGGCGGCCCGCTGGCCGGGATCGAGTTGCAGGAGCGTCTGGAATCCCACGCCTTTATCCTCGGCGGCAGCGACTACAAGGCCCCGGCGCAACTGGTTGGCGACTTCATCAACGACATTCCTTCGACCGAACTGGGTGAAGTCGAGCCGTCCTACAAACCGGGTGTGGCGCTGGGCGATCTGGCCTTGGCGTTACCGGATTTTGCGATTGAAGCGATTCGTGAAGCGCTGCCGGCGTTCGAGAAGCAGATTCGCGGCTACTCGCTGCATGATGCCGTGTTGACCGGGATCGAAACGCGTACTTCGTCACCGCTGCGCATCACTCGTAACGAAACGCTGCAGAGCATGAACGTGAAGGGCTTGTTCCCGGCCGGTGAAGGTGCGGGTTATGCGGGCGGGATTCTGTCGGCGGGGGTTGATGGCATTCGCATCGCAGAAGCCGTGGCGCGCGACATTCTTGGCCTCGAAGCCTGATCAGCTAAATCTGCAACAACGCAAAACCCTGTGGGAGCTGGCCTGCCAGCTCCCACATTTGATTTCGGTTTGTCAGATATTTGCGCGCAACACTGAAGTCGGCAGCGCCTCTCCCCGCTCGGCACTCGCCGCCACCGCCTCAATCAACCCACTCAGCTCATACCCCTGCGCCTTGAGCCAGTCCTGATCGTAATAGGTGTCGGCATAACGCTCGCCGCCATCGCACAGGATCGCCACGATCGACCCCGACTCCCCCGCCGCTTTCATTTGCTGCGCCGCCATCAATGCGCCAATCAGGTTGGTGCCGCTCGAACCGCCGACATGCCGCCCCAGCCGTTGCGCCAGGTAATGCATGGCCGCCAGCGACAAGGCGTCCGGCACCTTGACCATCGCGTCGATCACCTTCGGCAAGAACGACGCTTCCACTCTTGGCCGGCCAATGCCTTCGATCCGCGAACCGCAATCCAGACGCAAACTGGCGTCGCCGCTCTGGTAATAATCGAAGAACACCGAACGCTCGGCATCGGCGCACAGCACGCGGGTGCAGTGCTGGCGATAGCGCACGTAACGACCGAGGGTCGCGGTGGTGCCGCCGGTGCCTGGGCTGGAAATCAACCAGCTCGGTTCTGGGTGTTTCTCGTAGCGCATCTGCTGGAAGATCGACTCGGCGATGTTGTTGTTCGCCCGCCAGTCGGTCGCCCGTTCGGCATAGGTGAACTGGTCGATGAAATGGCCGCCATGCTCTCGAGCCAGGCGCTCGGATTCGGCATAAATCTGCGTCGGATCTTTTACCAGATGGCTCTGGCCACCGTAGAAGGCAATCTGGGCAATCTTCTCTTTCGACGTCGTCGCCGGCATCACCGCAATAAACGGCAGCCCCAGCATCCGCGCGAAATACGCTTCGGAAATCGCCGTCGAACCGCTGGACGCTTCGATCACTGGCGCACCGGGCTTGAGCCAGCCATTACACAGCGCATACAAAAACAGCGAACGGGCCAGTCGATGCTTGAGGCTGCCGGTCGGATGACTGGATTCGTCCTTGAAATACAACTCGATGCCCGCAAAACCCGGCAGCGGCAAGGGGATCAGATGGGTGTCGGCGCTGCGCTGGAAATCCGCTTCGATGATGCGGATGGCTTCGCGGGCCCACTGTCGGGTGTCGCTCATGGTCATGGTTCTCGTTGAATCGGGCAGGAGATCGGCCTCCTGGAAAGGCTCATCCGTCAGCTTAGGAAAAAACCTACATCCCGCAAAGATACAGCTGAGTCTCAATATGTCCGGCAACTGCTAGGCTCAGCGTGGTTGAGGGTAAAGGCGTTGTAACGACATATAACAAAAAAGAATATAACTTTTGTTTTAACAACTAACGGTACGGGTTAGGGTGTTCCACCTTTTGACTTTTCGATGGAGAGCGACCTTGCCTCTGCGTAGCACTTTCACGCGTTTCTTTCAGTTGGAAGCTGCCAGCGGTCTGTTATTGATCGCAGCGGCCATCCTGGCTTTGATTATCAACAACTCGCCATTGTCGTGGCTGTACACCGGTTTGCTCGACACCCCGGTGGTAGCGCAAATTGGCGCGTTGAAAATCGCCAAACCCCTGTTGCTGTGGATCAATGACGGCCTGATGGCGCTGTTCTTCCTGCTGATCGGCCTGGAAGTGAAGCGCGAAGTGCTCGATGGCCAATTGTCCAAGCCTTCGCAGATCGTTCTGCCCGGCGCGGCAGCTGTCGGCGGCATGCTGGTACCGGCGTTGATCTACTGGTTCCTCAATCGCGACAACCCGGCCGCCCTGAGCGGCTGGGCAATCCCCACCGCCACCGACATCGCCTTCGCCCTCGGCGTGCTTGCCCTGCTCGGCAAGCGCGTGCCGGTATCGCTGAAGCTGTTCCTGATGACCTTGGCGATCATTGATGACCTTGGCGCTATCGTGATCATTGCGATTTTCTACTCCGGCGAACTCTCGACCCTGTCGCTGGGGCTGGCAGCAGCGTGTATTGCCGCACTGGTGGCGATGAACCGGCTCGGCGTGGTCAAGCTCGGGCCGTACATGATCATCGGCTTGATCCTGTGGGTTTGTGTACTGAAGAGCGGCGTGCATGCGACGCTGGCCGGTGTGACCCTGGCGTTCTGCATCCCGCTACGGACGAAAAACGCCGAGCCTTCGCCGTTGCTGACGCTGGAACACGCGCTGCATCCGTGGGTCGCCTACGGCATTCTGCCGCTGTTCGCCTTCGCCAACGCCGGCCTGTCACTGAGCGGCGTCACCGTCGAGAGTTTCACCCACCATGTGCCGATGGGCATCGCAGTCGGCCTGCTGCTCGGCAAGACCGTTGGTGTGTTCGGCCTGACATGGCTGGCCGTGAAGATCGGTATCGCCGCCCTGCCCCAAGGCGCCAACTGGGGTCAGGTGCTGGGCGTGGCGATTCTCTGTGGCATCGGATTCACCATGAGCCTGTTTGTCGGCTCTCTGGCCTTTGTTCCGGGTGCAAGTGAATACGCGGGCATGGACCGGATGGGCATTCTGACGGGGTCGATTCTGGCGGCGTTGATCGGGTATGCGGTGACGGCGGCGGCAAGCCGCCGGAACAAAACTTTGCCTAGTGCATAGATCACGCGTGGCGAGGGGATTTATCCCCGATGGACTGCGTAGCAGTCCCCCGCTTTGAGGTAAAGAGCGGGGTCGCTTCGCGCCCCATCGGGGATAAATCCCCTCACCACAAATTAACGTTCAAGCCATTCTCCCGCGACACAGCGAACAATCCCCACGTCTTTAGCGACGCGTCCTACAGCCACCATTTTCCTGCTTCGTTAACGTTGCGCAGCCCTTTGCAAAGGGCTGCCGATGGATGAACGAAAGGACGATCAGTGGCTCGCAACAAGGACATTCCCCGGGTTCCCAACCCACCGCAAGGCGACGGGCATCACGTCACTTACCGCTACATGACGGCCACTGAACTGGCTGCGCGCGACGCCAGACAAAACGCTTACGGCGCCATGCTGGCGCGGCAGGAAGCTTTTGAGCGCAATCGTGAGGTTGCAGCCAAAAAGCCTGATCCCGTGCGCGCCGGATGCGTGTTTGCCAAGTCCTGCAAGTTGCCGGACGCGATCATTGATTACTCCAATCCTTCAGGGATGGTGCCGACCGATAGTTTGAAAGACTACGGCGACCTGATCCTTCTCGGTGCCCGCGAAGCCGATGCCAACGGTACCGTAGCGCTGAAGAAAATCAGCACTACGGCCATCCCGACAGGACTCGGCAATTTTGCTCTGGCCGGATCTGCATTCGAAGCGTTGCCTGCCGTTGCCGCCAGCACTGCTGCTGCCACGTTGGCTGGACTGGTTGCGCTGTTCATGCCCTCGAGCCTTGGCGATAGCGCCCTCTACACCGACGATCAACTGCGCGCCCTGAAACAGGCCCGCACCCGCGTTCGTCTGCGGGTCGAGCAACAGGCAGACGGCAGCCTCAAGGGTTACGGTTTCTACACTGGCAAGAATCGTGATTGGGAAATGGTGGATGTCGTGCAGTTCACTGCGCGCGGCAGCCAGTTCATGGCTGACTTGGGTGAAGGCACCGAACTGCTCTGGACGCCTGCAATGGATGGCTCAGACATCCTCGGTATTCCAGCGCTTGAGGCTGCACCGCAAGCACCGCATATCTGGGTTTATCCACCGACGAAAGCGGCGGATGGAATTCTGGTGAATCCGGTTTATCCGCCGGAGTACCGGGATTTCATTTTGGTTTTTCCGGCGCATTCGGGGATTCGGCCGGTATACATCGTTTTAAGCCGGGCTCGCGACCATATTTACTACGGCCACCCAGAGACACTACCGGCCTTCCCTGACGCAGTTAGAGTAAAGTCGAAATCATCGGTGAAAGGTGGCGGAAAGCAGCGAGCACGGTGGGTAGACCGCAAAGGTCGAATCTATGAATGGGATTACAAAAGTAACGCTGTGGAAAAATACGACAAATTGGGAACGACTCATTTGGGCGAGTTCAATCACCTGACGGGTGAACAAACCGGGCCTGCAGAGCCGAACAGAAGAACTTCTAGAAATTAAGGATTGAAACATGCGTTACCTTTCGATAACCGGCTTTTACCCTGATGACGCTCAAGATGACTCTTTGCAATTCGAGTTGTATATCAAAGATAACGAGATGAACGAAAAAGTTGCACAGCTCATTGAGTCTAAGCCCCTGAATGAATTGGAACCCGGAGAGCTGTTATTGACTACAGATCAAGTCAATGCGCTGGAAACTCTTCTCAAAGTTAGCCTCCCGAAGGGTTTGGAGTTCTTCATGGGCACCTGTGCTGATTACTAACTTACCGAATTGGAAGAAAAAATAAAAAACCCCGACCAGTCACCTGATCGGGGTTTTCTTTTGCCGCTCGTTCCCGCTTAGTGCGAAACGCGGCTGGTTCCGCCAACGGTGGAGATGCGTACGCGCTCGCCAACACGGAACACTTCATTCTCCTGAACCTGCTGCACGTAGGCGCGCATGCTGCCGTCGTCTTCGCGCACAGTGATTTCAACACCTTGGGTGCGCGTCAGGCCTTCTTCGGTTGCCGAACCGATCAGACCACCAGCCACCGCACCGATGACCGCAGCAACGATGCTGCCCTTGCCGCCGCCGATGGCGCTGCCGCCGACACCGCCAACCACTGCGCCAGCAGCGCCGCCGATCGGGGTCTTGGTGCCTTCGATTTTCACCGGACGCAGGGATTCGATGGTGCCCATGCGAATCGTCTGCACGCGACGCGCTTCGTCACGGGAGTAGGAGTCACCGGTCAGGCTCGATTGGCAACCGGTAAGCAACATCGCCATCGTGGAAAAGGAAGCAACCAGCAGAACAGACTTACGCATAGCATCAACTCCAAAGGACAGGTATTCATTAAACTCCGCAGCTTGACGCCTGTCACGGCGCCGCCCGGATAAAATTGCTTTCATTCAGGCCCGGTACAGGTGCCCTGCGAACTCACCCAACATTAGCGCCAAATTCCATTTCTTGCGCCGCCGACCCAAGGATTTTCATGGATTACTTCATCATTATCGTCACCACCGTCGCCGGTCTGTACTTCCACTGGTGGCTATACGTACGGATCAAACGCTGGATGGATCGCGATCTGGCGTTGTCGCTGGCCGGCAAGGATGAAGGCAAACGCGTTTTTATGCTCGAACAATTGGCCCATGCACAAGAGCAGAAGATCAAGCGTCGGGACCTGCCGAAGTGGCTTGAGGCCGCTGCGGCAGGCTATCCCGCTCGGTAGACTGCTTAAGGTGCCAGACGTTCAAGAATCCAGTCGGCGCCCTGCAAACGGTAGTTGAGGCGATCGTGCAGACGGCTCGGACGGCCCTGCCAGAATTCGATGCGCTCGGGCAGCAAGCGATAACCACCCCAGTGTTCCGGGCAGTCAGGCTGGGTGTCGCTGAAGCGTTGCTCGGTGGCCTTGAGCAAATCTTCCAGCTCCCCACGCCCGTTGATCACCCGGCTCTGCGGTGATGCCCAGGCACCGAGTCGGCTGCCCAGTGGACGCACCTGGTAATACGCATCGGATTCTTGCGGGGTGACTTTCACCACCCGACCTTCGATGCGCACCTGGCGCTCAAGGGTCGGCCAGAAGAAGGTCATGGCGGCAAACGGATTGGCCGCCAGATGCTGGCCCTTGGCGCTGTCGTAGTTGGTGAAGAAAGTGAAACCCTGCTCGTCCAGGCCCTTGAGCAGCAGAATGCGGCAATGCGGACGACCGTCTGCATCAACCGTGGCCAGGGTCAAGGCGTTGGCTTCCACCGGCGCCTGCTCGGTTTTCACCGCGTCGGCGAACCATTGGTGGAACAGCGCAAACGGCTCGGCCGGGGCTTGCGCCTCGGTCAAGCCATCCCGGGTGTAATCACGACGCATATCTGCCAGAGCCTGGGTCATGGCGCATTCCTTTTCGTTAGCGGATTACTTCTTGGTGGCATCGGTCGCGGCGACTTTCTTGTCGGTCGCGGCGGCTTTGGCTGGAGCGGTTTTCTTCGCGGGAGCCTTCGCCGGTGCCTTCTTGGCTGGAGCCTTGGCGGCGGCTTTCTTCGCCGGGGCTTTCTTGGTGGCCGGCACAGCAGCTTTTTTCGCGGCTGGCGCCGGGGTTACCGGTTTGGCCACTGGCTTGACGTCCTGCGCAGCAACCAGGGTCACTGGCTTCGGCGCTGGCATGTTGTATTTGCTCAGCAGCGCAACCATGGTGTTCTGCGGAGTCACCAGCATTTCAACGCGACGGTTGAGGGCACGACCTTCAACGCTGTCATTGGCGGCACGCGGGGCTTCAGAACCCATGCCACGCAGCATCAGGCGATCGCGCTGCAAGCCGCTGAGACGGAAGATCGCCGCAATGGCCTGGGCACGTTCCTGACTCAATTTGATATTGGCCGGAGCAGCGCCACTGGAGTCGCTGTGACCGAGTACCAGCACGGCGGTTTTCGGGTCGGCTTCAAGAATTTTAGCCACACGGGTGAACGGACCGAGAGTGACGGGCAGCAGCATCGCCGGACGATCAGGGTTGAACGAGCCTTCCACCGGCGCGGTCACGACCAGCACGTTGTCGCGGCGTTCGAGTTGCAGATTGCTGTCCTGGATAGCGGTGCGCAGGCGCGGCTCGTAATCATCCAGCCAAGCTTGAGTGACTTTCGGATCCGGCATCGGTACGACTTTGGCGGTGTCCTGATCCTTGCCGCCGAACGGCCACCACCACTTGCCACCCTTGTCTGCCTCGGCTTTGGCCACTTCAACCGGTTTGGCTACAGGTTTTACCTCAGGCTTTACATCTGCCTTGGCAGCCGAATCGCTGGAGCCGAACGGCCAATACCATGGGTTGCTGCTTTCAGCGTTGACAACCGGCGCGGTAGCAGCAGGTTTCAAAGGCGCGGGAGCCGACTCTTTGGCTGCCACTTTGTCGGAGGAACCGAACGGCCACCAACTGCCGCCGTCCGCATCGTTTTTAGGAGTCTGTGCACAACCTGTGATCGCAACACACAGGGCCAGGGCGAGTGTCTTTTTAGATGACATTGAAAATCCACAAAATGAAGTAATGAAAAATCAGAGCACTTTCGCCCGGATAAACTGTCGCTTTGAATCGAAAAACCCGTCGAGGTTCCGGCCCTGGAACCTCTGGTGACGCTTTACAGACAAGTGGCAAGCACCCGCGCGAGCTTCTGCGCGCGCGGGTCCATCAAGACGTACGGCCCAAGGGTATTTGTCACAAAACCAAATGCGACATCATGCTCAGGGTCAGCAAAACCGATCGAGCCGCCCGCCCCCGGATGGCCGAATGCTCGTGGGCCAAGGCCGTAGGTAGCGTTCGGCACGTCCGGTTGATCGAGCATGCAGCCCAGACCAAAACGGGTGCGAGTCAGCAAGGTCTTGTCTTCGCCGAGGCTGTGTTCGCGGGTCAGCTCTTCAAGCATGTCGCTTTCGAGCAGGCTGCCGTCGAGCAAACCGGCGTAGAACCCGGCCAGGCTGCGTGCATTGCCGTGACCGTTGGCCGCCGGCTGCTGCATGCGCCGCCATTCCGGTTTGTTGGTGCTGGTCAGCACCGACGGTGGATTGGTGAAGGCGCGGGTGGTCATGGCGGTCGGTTCGCGCATCGTCACTTGCAGCAGACGCTGAGCGGCGGCGTCGCCGGCATTGCCTTTGCCGCGAGCAATGTGCGCCACACGATGGAATTCTTCGTCGGCGAGACCGACGTGGAAATCCAGACCCAATGGTTTGGCGACACGGGCAACGATGGATTCCCCCGGCCCGCGACCATCAGCACGACGGAGCAATTCGCCGATCAACCAGCCGTAAGTGATCGCGGCATAGCCGTGGCCAGTGCCCGGCGACCACCAGGGTGCTTCGGCCGCGAGGGCGTCGACCATGGTTTGCCATTCATAAAGGGCTTCGGGCGCCAGCAGTTCGCGCAGGGCCGGCAGACCGGCCTGATGGCAGAGCAATTGACGCAGGGTAACGGATTCTTTGCCGGCGGCGGCAAATTCGGGCCAGTAGCGGGCAACGGGAACGTCCAGTTGCAACTTGCCTTCGCCGACCAACTGCAGCGCCGTGACGGCGGTGAAGGTTTTGGTGCAGGAGAACAGGTTGGCGATGGTATCGCTGTGCCAGGCCTCGGCGCCGTCCTTGTCGGCGGTGCCGGACCAGAGGTCGAGGACGGTTTCTCCGCCGACCTTGATGCACAAAGCTGCGCCGCGTTCCTGGGGATCGTCGAACAGTGCGGCGAATGCCTCGCGCACTGCTTCGAATTGAAGCTCGTAATGTCCCTGAATCTGCACCCGCAACTCCCCCGCGAAAACGCTCTACAAAGTGGCCCGCATTGTTCCAGCCCTTGAGGGTTTTGGGAACCGCTGTGGGCTGGGCGGTCGGATCAAAAGCAAGATCAAAAGATCGCAGCCTGCAGCAACTCCCAAGAACAACGCGTCCCATGCAAGAGCCGCCGAAGGCTGCGATCTTTAGCGCATCACGCCTTAATGACCATTGCCCGAATGCCCACCGGCATGGCCAGCACCCTGCCCCGGGCCTTTGCCGGCCTCACCTTTCCTGCCGCCTTCGGCTTCATGGACCGCCGCGGCTTTCTCCGCCTGTTTGCCAAGCTGATCAACCGCCTGCAAATTGCTCTTGCGCACCGCTTCGACAAAGCCCTGATACGGCAGATCCGTCACGCCGACCAGACCGAAGTGGCCGTTCTCGCCATCCAGTAGACGCCCGGTCACCGGTTGATCCAGATACTGGAACCAGTGCACGCCGACAATCGACGGTTCGCTCAACGCCTGTTTGAGGAAGTTGGCGTAGGCCGCGCCGCGATCTTCTTCCTTGGCCAGTTGCGTCACGCCGCCCCAGAACGGGCCGCGATCAGCAGAGCCGAAGTTGAACTCGGTAATCAGTACCGGTTTGTCCAGAGCGTTCAGCGCGGCGAAGTCATAGCCGTCTTGCGGCTTGAGGGTGTACATGTTGAAGCTCAGCACGTCGCAATACTGCGCGCAGGAGGCCACGGCTTCCGGGGTGCTGATGGCAAAACGGCCGCCGAGCAGCAGTTGATTCGGCGCGTGCCATTTCAGCGAGTCGGAGATGGTCTTGAAGTAGGTATCGGCGAAGACCTTCTGGAAGTATTTGAAGTCAGCCTCGATTTCCGGGTGCTCCGGATTCGGCAGCGGCGGCACGAAGCCCGGATCTTCCATCAATTCCCACGCCGGCAGGTCAATGCCCCAGGCTTTCGACAACCCCGCCTGATTGCGGTATTTGTCGCGCAGTTGCTTGAGAAACGCGCGCTTGGCCGGCACGTCAGTGGTCATTTTCAAGGTGCCGTAAGCCAGTGCGTAGCGCGATTGCGGATCGTTGCCCGCACCCGCCCAGGCCAATTCGTTGTCGGCGAAGTAACCGATCAGCCAGGGATCGTCGCGGTGATCGCGAGCGGCGATGGCCACGGCGCGCTCGGTGGCCATCGCGAAACGCGGGTCGAACGGGTCAGGCATGGCGCCCCACCAGTCGTTGCCTGTACTGATGCTGGCGTAATCGCCGACGATCGCCAACGGCAGGGTGTAGGGCACGCGTTCCGCGTCGCTCAGCGAGTCAGCACTCCAGTTGCCGACCGTGTTGAAGCCCCAGCCTTGCAGCCGATCCAGGGCGTGGCTGGCCCACTTCTGCTCATCGACCGTGGCGGTGCACGGAGTAGTGACGGGTTGATCAGCAGCTTTTTCAGCCGTCGTCGCCACGGCGTCGGTTTTCGCCGCTTCGGCGACACCGGACTTCGCCTCGTTCGACTCTGGCGCAGGCTCGGCCGCTTTCACTGCGGTCTGTTCAACCGCACCCGCCTTGGCCGCTTCAGCGATTCCGGCCTTGGTGTCGCTGTCCGGTTTGCAGGGTTCGCCGTAAACCCGCTGCAGGTTAGCGCCATAGAAGTCATACCAGCGTCCGCTGCCGTAGCCTCGGCCCTGATCGGCGCCGTTGCCGCCACGGTTGTCGCCCTCGCCAAAGTGAATGGCGAGCGGTTCGTCGGGTTTTGGCAGAGACTCGAACATCCACTCGCGCCCGGCCACGTAGGTCTGGTTGACCTCGGGACTGATGGTGTTGACGCCCAGGGAATAGAACGGATGCCCTTCTGGCGTCACCAGGTACCAGCGGCCATCACGTTTTTCGGTGCGGAAGAAACCGCTGGCCTTGAACGCCGGGCCTTTGCTCCAGCCGCCGAACTTGTCCAGCGAGGACTTCTCGCGCTCGGCCAGCCAGGTTTTCAGCTGTTGCTGCTCTTTGGCTGCGGCGGATTTGAGCTGTTCGTCACTGGCAATTTTTTCCGGCCATTTGCTGCGGGTCGATTGCCCGTAAGCGTCGACCAGATTGCCGTACACCGCTTGCGTGACCGTATCGCCATCCTGCACGCCGAAGCGCTCAAGCAACAGGCTCTGAGCGACTTTCGGCTGATCCATCGACAGGCTCACCGACACCACTTGGCTGCGATCGATTTCACCGGCGCTGCTGGCGAGCAGAATCCGCTGGCCATCAACGGTCATTGGCATCGGTGGCCCGGCTTTCATGCCCTTGCTAAGCGGCGTGGTCGCCACCAACGGCACCAGCAAGGTCTGCGCCGGGCCGGCCGGCAGGTCGACGCGGCTGGTCAATGTCTGGCCATTGTTGCTCTGGATCTGCACGTAGACCGTCACGGCCCAGTTCATCGCGCTTTGAATGCGCAGGCTCATCATGCCGGACTGCGACCAGTCCCAGGCGCCGGTTTGCGGGGTCAGGCGCAAGGTCGGGCGGGCCACCGGGTTGAAGGTCACGCGTCGCAGCACTTCACCTTCAGGAGTTTGCTCGGCGTTGGCTTGCGGCAAGTCGGCGTTTTCAGTGGCGATTTTCACCACGTCGGCGGGACGGACAAAGTTGAACAGCGTTTGCTGGGCAGCAGGCGCCGCCAGCAACGGGGCAGCGAAGATCAAGGCAAACACGGCAGGCAACGAACGGCGGATCATAAGAACGGAGTTCTCCCTAACGACCAACAATGGCCAATGGAAAAGCGATGGCAGAGAGATAGACAACACAGTGGGCAAAACTGCCCACTGTTGTCTCAGGATATTTCACGACGGAATGGTGGCAACGCATTGAGGATCGCCTTGCCGTAGCGCTGGGTGACCAGGCGCCGATCCAGCAAAGTGATGGTGCCGCGGTCTTCTTCGGTACGCAGCAAACGGCCGCAGGCCTGGACCAGTTTCAGCGACGCATCGGGCACGGAGATTTCCATGAACGGATTGCCGCCCCGCGCCTCGATCCACTCAGACAGCGCAGCCTCGACCGGATCATCGGGCACCGAGAACGGGATCTTGGCGATCACCACGTGTTCGCAATACGCGCCCGGCAAGTCAACGCCTTCGGCGAAACTGGCCAGACCGAAGAGCACGCTGGAATCGCCGCCATCGACACGCGCCTTGTGCTTGTTCAGGGTTTCCTGTTTCGACAGGTTGCCTTGAATGAACACTTGCTTGCGCCAGTCGCGGTCGAGGCCGTCGAATACGTCCTGCATCTGCTTGCGCGAAGAGAACAACACCAGCGTACCCCGCGAGCCTTCCACCAGATCCGGCAACTCGCGAATAATCGCGGCGGTGTGGGCGGCGGCGTCGCGCGGATCGGCCTTCAGATCCGGCACCCGCAACACGCCAGCGTCGGCATGGTGGAACGGGCTCGGCACCACGGCGGTGACAGCTTTTTTCGGCAGGCCGGCCCGCATGCGGAAGCGGTCGAAAGTGCCGAGCGCGGTCAGCGTTGCCGAAGTCACCAGACAACCGTACGCCACGTTCCACAGGCTGCGCCGTAAGGTTTCGGCCGCCAGGATCGGACTGGCGTTGACCTCGATGTCGAACAGCGACCCGCTCTCGGCCAGAGTCAGCCAGCGGGCCATAGGCGGGCTGTCTTCCGGGTCTTCGGCGGTGAACGCCGTCCACAGTTCCCAGTTGCCCGACGCCCGGGACAACAGGCTGCCAAACAGCGGATACCACTCTTCGGCCTGGTTACTGGCGATGCCGATGTTGACCTCGCCATCCATGCCTTCCTTGAGCAGGTCGGTCAGACGGGTGAACAAATCGTTGAGACGGGAGAAGCCTTTTTTCAGCTCGATGCCCATTTCGCGCATGTGTTCGGGAATCACCCCGGCAACAAAGCGATGGCGTGGCCGTTCGCGACCTTCGACGTCTTCACCGGGTTTGAAATCGGCGATCTGCTCGCAGGCGCTGAACATGAACTGCTGCTGAGTCTTGATCTCCCGCGCCAGCTCCGGCACCTGCTCGATCAATTTGCCGAGATCGCCCGGCAGCGGATGCTGGGCCAGCAGTTTGGTGAGGTTCTTGGCGGTGGTTTCCAGCCAGTCGGCAGTGGACCGCAGGCGCGTGTAATGGGCGAAGTGACCGATCGCCTTGTCCGGCAGGTGATGGCCTTCGTCGAACACGTAAATGGTGTCGCGCGGATCCGGCAGCACGGCACCGCCGCCCAATGCGAGGTCAGCCAGGACCATGTCGTGGTTGGTGACAATCACGTCGACCTTGCCCATGCCTTCGCGGGCCTTGTAGAAGGCGCACTGACCGAAGTTCGGGCAATGGCGGTTGGTGCATTGGCTGTGATCCGTGGTCAGGCGCGCCCAGTCGGCGTCTTCCAGAGCATTGGGCCAACTGTCGCGGTCGCCGTCCCATTTATTGCCGGCAAGTTTCTCGATCATGCTGGTGAAGAGCTTCTGACTGGCTTCATCAACCTCGATCTTGAAGCCTTCTTCTTCGAACAGCTGGGCAGTTGCGGTCTGCGCATGGCCTTCCTGCAACAGCATGTCGAGCTTGGACAGGCACATGTAGCGGCCACGGCCCTTGGCCAGGGCAAAGCTGAAGTTCAGCCCGCTGTTGCGCATCAGGTCGGGCAAATCCTTGTAGACGATCTGCTCTTGCAGGGCCACGGTCGCGGTGGCGATGACCAGACGCTTGCCGGCCAGTTTCGCCGTAGGAATTGCCGCCAGGCTGTACGCCACGGTCTTGCCGGTACCGGTGCCGGCTTCCACCGCAACAATTGCGGGGTCGCCACTGCGCCGGCCTTCGTCGTCGGTGTCGATATCCCCGAGGACTTTGGCGATTTCAGCGATCATCAGACGCTGGCCGTAACGCGGCTTGAGGCTCTTGGCCTCTAGAAAACGCGAGTAGGCGCCCTGGATCGTGGTTTTGAGTTCAGTGCTGATCATGGATTGTCGGGCGCAAAAAACGCTGGATAAATTTTCAGTGGTTTCGGATGGCGGCTATCATACCCCGCTAATTAATCCCGCGCAGAACGGAGTGCCCCAATGACACCTTTTAGCCTCGTTTATCCGCTGCATGTGCTGGCCGCTCTGGTCTGGGTCGGCGGCATGTTTTTCGCCTGGATGGTCTTGCGCCCCGCGGCTATGAAGGCTCTGGACGGGCCCGCGCGACTGACCTTGTGGGTGGAAGTGTTTCAAGGTTTTTTCCGCTGGGTCTGGGTCGCAGTGATTCTTTTGCCGATCAGTGGTGTGGGTATGTTGCATTTGCAGCAGGTCGGGTTTGAGACCGCGCCGAAATATGTTCAGGTGATGATCGGGCTGTATGTGGTGATGACGGCGCTGTTTATCCGGATTCAGGGCTTGATGCTGCCGGAGCTGCGTAAGGCGGTTGAAGCCAAGGACTGGCCGGCGGGTGCGGCGGTGCTGGGACGGATCCGGCGGGTGGTGGGGATTAATCTGATTGTCGGGTTGGTGCTGGTGGCGATTGCGGCGGCGCGGCCGATGTTCTGAAATTCAAAAGCCCCTCACCCTGACCCTCCCGAAACGTCGGACCGCCCGGAGGGAGAGGGCTGGGGTGAGGGCTTGCCTTAGAGACGTTGCACGGTAACCGCACCCGCCGCCCCAACCGGCCCAGGCTGTCCATCCGCCCCGGCCTTGCCGTTCTTGCCGCCATCGGCGCGATACACCAGGCAGCCTTTGGACTTGCCGCCCTTGCCTGCCTTGCCGCCTACACCCGCCGGGCCACCCGCACCGCCAGCAACGTTGACCTTGATCAGCTCAGTCGGGAACTCGCGCGGCACTTCCAGCCGCACCAACGCACCCGGAGCGCCCGGTTGACCGTCACTGCCGTCACCGCCATCCGCACCGTGCCCGGCCGAGCCATAAGTGCAGCCCGGATCTTCACCGTTACCACCATCAAGACCGACAAAACCCGGCGCACCGGTGCCACCACGGGCATCCACTAACAGTTGCGGCGCGTTCAGTGCCTTGAATTGCAGATTCAGATTGCGCCCGGCACGGGCGGCTTTTTCGTAGGTGCCCGGCGCACCGCGCGCGGTGATCTGACTGCCTTCGCTAAAATCTGCACGAATGACCTTCATCTCCAAAGCCTGTTCACCCGGAACGATGGCGATGCGTGCTTCATGACCGAGGCGCAATTCGCCGACACTCAGTTCGGTCACGTTGGCCGGAACCAGCAAGGTGCCGTAATCGGCCACTTCCAGTCGCTCGAGCTGCAAGGTGCCAGCGGTGTTGGGCAGACGCATCAGGGAATTGGTTTCGACACTCACCACTTGGGCGCAGGCCAAAGGGCTGATAAAAACAGCGAGCAGACACAATTTACGCATGGGAAGAAGCCTCCGGAGCGGCCGGGGCCGGGATGGTTTGCAGATGGAATACGCCGAACAGCAGGATGCGGCCACGATCACGCCAAGGGTGCGGGCGCCCCTTGAGGCTGCGATTGCACAGCAGCACTTCGAACACATGGATCAGCAACAGCAGAGCGCCGGCCAGATTGACCAGCAGATGCAGCGGATGTACGAACGGCACCAGCTGATTGGCCAGTACCACGCAGCAGAACAGCAGGGTCAATAACCGCCCCAGCCCCCAGAACACTTTCATACGCTCCCCCGTGTTGCGAATTATTCTTTGGGCGCACAGTAACGGCTTCTGCGGGGGATAAGCCAGAGGGAAAAATGAAAAATCTTTGCCGAGCCGCTAAATGGCTGCCGGATCGACGATGATCGCCCCGGCAGCTCTAGCTCGCGGACTACAGACACCTCCTAACGATTGATGTGCAGCTCCACCCGACGGTTTTGCGCACGCCCCTCGTCGGTTGCGTTATCGGCCACCGGCTCACTCTCGCCTCGTCCTTCACTGGTCAGTTTGTTCGGTGCCAGCCCCTGACTCAGCAAATAAGCCGCGACACTGCTGGCGCGCCGTTCCGACAATGCCTGGTTATAAGCATCCGATCCTTTGCTGTCGGTATGGCCGATGACCTTGATGCTGACCACATCGGCATTACGCAGTTTGTCCATCAGCGTATCGAGCTGGGCTCTCGCCGACGGCGTCAGGTCGGACTTGTCGAAATCGAAGAGCACATTGCCGGCATCGCTCAACGTGATGACTTCGGTTTGCGGGGCCGGTTCGACCGGTTTCTCGACGACCGGATATTGCGGCAGCGGGCAACCACGGTGATCGACCGGGGTATTGGCAGGTGTATCGGGGCAACGGTCGCGGCGATCGAACACGCCGTCGTCGTCTTTATCGCCGTCCTGGGCATAACAGATCAGTCCGCCGGTAAGGATCCCCAGCGCAGCGCCGCCACCGGCCCAGCCAGCACTTTCAATAGCGCCGAGGCCGCCACCGACCAGCCCGCCGATAAGGCTGCAGATCGGCCACGTACGTTGATTGAGGGGTGCAGTGCCATCGCTGTGAGTGGCGCAACCGGTGAGCAAGCTGCCAAGCAGCAGCACCGGCAAGACGGACCTTGAGAAAACAGTCATTGTGAAAGCTCCTGTGTCACCGGCCCATACCGGTTACACAGGAGTAAAGACCCGCATCCGCGACTGCACAAGCCGCGGATGCAAGAGGGCTAGCGGTTGATTTTGATTTCGGTACGACGGTTCTGCGCACGGCCGTCAGCGGTTTTGTTGTCCGCGACTGGCTGGCTTTCACCGGCGCCGGTCACCGAAACGAAGCTGCTTTGCGGTACGCCGCTCTCAACCAGGTACTTGACCACCGAGTGCGCACGACGATCCGACAGTTTCTGGTTGTAGGCATCGCTGCCCACGCTATCGGTATGACCGGTCACGGTCAGTTGCGCGGTAGAGGATTCCTGTTTCAGGCGCGTAGCGACCTTGTCGAGCACCAGTTTGTCAGGGCCGGTCAGCGTGGCTTTGTCGAACTGGAAGTGAACATCGCGAATGACAATGGTTTCTTCCTTGACCACGACAGCTTCTTCAACCACGGGTGCAGGCACGGGTGGAGGGCAACCGTCAGCATCGACCTGAACGCCTTTTGGCGTGCCCGGGCACTTGTCGCGACTGTCCGGTACACCATCGCCGTCTTCATCGCCATCACCGTGCACCCAGCAATAGGCCGCTGCAGTACCGCCGATAATTAACGCACCATATCCGGCCCACGCCGAACTCTCGGTAGCGCCAAGACCGGCACCGACGACACCACCGACCGCCGCACAGGTCGGCCAGTCGGTTTTCTGCAAACCTGCGCAACCAGTCAACACACTGGTTAGCAGAACCAAGGGTAATGCTGTCCGAACTATGCTCATCTAGTTTTCTCCTGAGGGATCGGCTTAAAACCGATTCAGGGAGTAAAGACCGGAGTTTTAATCTCCGCCAGCAATAGGCCATTGCTGTTTGCGACCGTGTTCACAGGACTTTGGCGCATTTGCCGCAAACCGGCGTGGTCAGGCTCTTTGCCGCCGCAGTCAGGCAGGCTAGTCTTGGCGGTCTGATTGAGGAGCTTCGATGAACGTCGCCATTTCTTCCCGTACGCCGCAACAGGCGTTGGCCGCTTTGCTGGATCGCTACGCCCCGGCGCGTCTGCTGTTGATCGGCGCTAGCGAATTTCCGGCGCTGACTGCTTTCAAACACGCCCACCCGGACACCTGCGTGGCCCACGCCGCTCCCGGGGCCTTGCCAGCAGAGCTGGCGGCGCGGCGCTTCGATCTGGCGCTGGTGGTCGATTGCCTGGAACATTTGCCCAAGCGTGACGGCCTGAATCTGTTGGGAGGAATCCGCAACCTCAACGCCAGTCGCATTGCGGTGCTGGCGGATCTGTCGGCCAGCGGCTGGCAGGAAACCGATTTCTACTCGCTGGCGCTGCAAGCCAGCGAACGCTTCCAACGCGACGATCAAGTGCTGACCCTGTTCACCTATGATCTGCTTGACTACAAACAAGTCCCCGACTGGCTCAATTCAAGGTTCTGGGCCAATCCGGAAAACTTCGGGAAATACTGGTGGTAATGCAATGAGTACAGCCATTTGCCCTTGCGGCAGCGGCAATCTGCTGGATGCCTGCTGCGGTCACTATCACGAAGGCCTGCCGGCGCCGTGCGCGGAAGCCTTGATGCGTTCGCGCTACAGCGCTTATGTGCTGGGCCTGATCGACTATCTGGTGGCGACCACCCTGCCCGCTCAGCAAGCAGGGCTGGATCGCCAATCGATCAGTGCCTGGAGCGCGCAAAGCACCTGGCTCGGCCTCGACGTCGAAAGCTCGGAAGTCTTCGGCGGCCAGCCTGAACACGCCTTCGTCACCTTCACCGCGCGCTGGCATGACAGCCAAGGGGAACACAGCCACCGCGAACGCTCTTCATTTGTGCAGAACGCCGGGCGCTGGTACTTCATCGACCCGACTGTGCAATTGAAGCTGGGGCGCAATGACAGTTGCCCGTGCGCAAGCGGGCTGAAGTTCAAGAAGTGCTGTGCGGGGTATTTCGGCGCTTAAGATCAAAAGATCGCAGCCTTCGGCAACTCCTTCACGGGATTTCGTTCACCCTGTAGAGCTGCCGAAGGCTGCGATCTTTTAGCGTCTAGACTGGCAGCAAAGGGAGTAAGTGCATGCTCGGTCGTTGGCGCACATTCAAATTCGTGACTTTGCTGCTGTTTCTGGGCCTGGGTGGTTGCGCCTCATGGTTCAGCGACGAAAGCGTCGACCCCGCCGTGCACTTGGTAAAAGTCGAAGTGGTGCGCGCCAAGTTGCTCGAGCAGAAGTTCATCCTGCACTTTCGCATCGACAATCCAAACGACAGCGACTTGACCGTGCGCGGCCTGGAATACCGCATTCATCTGGCCGACATGCTGCTGGCCGAAGGCGAGCATAAACACTGGTTTACCGTCGGCCCCAAACGCAGCGCGTACTTCAAGGTGCCGATCCGCACCAATTTGTGGCCAAAGGTAAAGGACGTGGTGAAAATGCTGAAAAAACCGGACCAGCAGATTCCCTATCGTTTGCAGGGCGAAATGGAAACCGGTTTATTCATCGCCCACTACGTGCACCTTGAGCGCAATGGCGTGATAATCCCCGCCGATTTAATTCCGGAGCAACACCGATGACTCAGCAACCTCATGTCCATGGCCCTGACTGCAACCACGATCACGACCATCAACACGATCACGATCATGGCCATGTGCACGGCCCGAACTGCGGCCACGCTCACCAGGAACCGGTGCGCAACGCCTTGAAAGACGTCGGCCGCAACGACCCTTGCCCATGCGGCAACGGCAAGAAATTCAAGAAGTGCCACGGGGCTTGATGCCTTGGGCGAAGAGTTTCTTCGCCTGACATATCGCCATCGCGAGCAGGCTCGCTCCTACATTTCGGATACAGCGCGATCTTTGTGGGAGCTGGCTTGCCAGCGATGAGGCCGATATTTACAGCATTGATGTCGCCTGACACACCGCTATCGCTGGCAAGCCAGCTCCCACAGGTTTCTCAGTCTGCCGCCAGAATCTGTGCAGCACTGACCACCGTCGCATACTCCCCCTGCAAATTCCCCAGCGACATCCCGTGCACCTCTTCGGCTGAACGCGGCGTGCCGAAATAATCGGCCTTGTCGAAGGTGAAGCACGCATCCTCCGCCACCCAGGCATCAAACCCCAGATTGCCCGCCGTGCGCGCTGTCGACTCCACGGAGTTGTTGGTCGCCACGCCAACGATGACCAGTTGCCGGATCCCCGCCTCCCGCAATCGCGACTCCAACCCGGTGACACAAAATGCATCCGGCACTTGCTTGCGGATCAGCCACTCACCGTCCTGGGGCAAAAACCTCTGCTGAAACTCCACCCCTTCCTGCTCAGGCCAGAACACCGAATCCGGCGAACGCGACAGATGCTGCACATGAATCACCGGCCGCCCACTTACCCGCCAGAGCCCCAGCAGATCAAGGATTCGTTCTTCAGCCTGTGGATTGTTCCTGCGCCCCAATCGCGGCTGCAAGATGCCTTTTTGCTGGTCGATGATGATCAGTGCAGCGTTGGCCTGCAGTTCCATAGAGGTCTTCTCGCGAGGGTCGTTTGATTGCCCGCACTTCAACATCCCTCCCTTCACCTAAGCAAGTCATGAAACGATCATCGATCAGCGGCAAGAAATAACCACTCGCCCCGCTTGCGCGGCCACCTCCTGCTCACTAACGTAGCGGCTTTATTGCGCCCCCAGCCTCGACACCCCCGCAGGAGCTTTGACATGGCCTCGCCAGCCCTTACACATTTTCTTCCCCGGTTCGGCGTTGCCGCAGCAGTGACCGGTGTTTTGAGCCTGTCCGGTTGCCAGACCTGGAACGCTCAGGACACCCTCCCACCCAACTCCGGCGTGCAACCGCTCAAGGGGCTGGCGCAGAACGTTTCGGTGCGCCGCAATGCCATGGGCATGCCGTTGATCGAAAGCAGCAGCTTCCATGACGCGCTGTTCTCACTCGGTTATGTCCACGCCAGCGACCGCATCAACCAGATGGTCACCCTGCGCTTGCTCGCTCAGGGCCGTCTGGCGGAAATCTCCGGTGCCTCGATGCTCGACGCCGACCGCTACATGCGCGCGGTCAATCTGAAAAAAAGCGCCGGCGAGCTGTACAAGGCCTCGTCGCCACGCCTCAAACGCTTCTTCGAAGTCTATGCGCGCGGCGTCAACGCCTACCTGTTCCGCTATGCCGACAAACTGCCGGGCGACCTCGCTACCAGCGGCTACAAGCCGGAATACTGGAAGCCGGAAGATTGCGCGCTGATTTTCGCCCTGCTGAACTTCAGCCAATCAGCCAACCTCCCGGAAGAAATCTCGTCACTGGTGCTCGCGCAATCCGTGACCACCGACAAACTCGCCTGGCTGACCCCCTCCGCCCCGGACGAAGATCTGCCGCTGGCCGAAGCCGACAAGCTGCAAGGCCTCAAGCTCAACGGGCAAATCCCCGGTCTGAGCGAGCTGAGCAGCGCCAGCCAGCAACTGTCGACGCTAAACCTGCTCGGCACCACCTCTTCGAACAACTGGGCGATTGCCCCGCAACGCAGTCGCAGCGGCAAAAGCCTGCTGGCCAGCGACAGCCATGGTCCATTGGCTGCACCGTCGCTCTGGAGCTTCGTGCAGATTCGCGCGCCTAAATATCAGGCTGCCGGCGTGACCGTTGCCGGCTTGCCGATGGTACTCGGTGGTTTCAACGGCAAAGTGGCGTGGAGCATGACCAGCGTGCTCGGCGACAACCAAGACCTTTTCCTGGAAAAAATCCGTCGTCAGGGCAGCACGCTTTCCTACGAAGTAAATGGCAAATGGCAGCCTGTAGGCGTGCGCAACGAAACCTATTTCGTCAAGGGTCAGCGACCGATTCGCGAAGCGGTGTACGAAACCCGCCATGGCGCGCTGCTCAACAGTGCCCAGGCAGCGGCGCAAGGCAACGGTTTTGGCTTGGCCTTGCAGACGCCGAGCTTCACCGACGACAAAACCCTGGACGCATTTTTTGATCTGAGTCGTGCGCAGAACGTTGAGCGCGCCTCGGACGCGAGCCGCGAAATCCGCGCGATCGCGCTGAATCTGGTGTTCGCCGACGCCAGCAATATCGGCTGGCAAGTCACCGGACGTTTCCCCAACCGCCGCGAAGGCGAAGGCCTGCTGCCGTCGCCGGGCTGGGAAGGTCGTTACGACTGGGACGGTTACGCCGACCCGATGCTGCACCCATACGATCAAGATCCGGCGCAAGGCTGGCTCGGCACTGCCAACCAGCGCGTCATTCCCCACGGCTACGGCATGCAACTGTCGAACTCCTGGGCCGCGCCGGAACGTGGTGAACGTCTGGCCGAACTGGCCGGTAGCGGCAAGCATGACAGCCGTAGCGTGATTGCCATGCAGTACGACCAGACCACCACGTTTGCCGCCAAGCTGAAAAAAGTGTTCGAAACGCCGGGGATGAAACAACCTCTGAAACAGGCGATAGACGCCCTGCCGGAAACCGATCGCAGCAAAGCCCGCGAGGCGTTCACCCGGTTGATGGCGTTTGACGGCAAACTCAGCCCGAACTCGGCAGATGCGGCGATTTATGAACTGTTCCTGCAAGAAAGCATGAAGCAGATTTTCCTCGACGAACTCGGCCCCGAGTCCAGCCCGGCGTGGAAAGCGTTTATCGGCAATGGAGATTTGTCCTACGCAGCGCAGGCCGATCATCTGCTGGGGCGCGAGGACAGTCCGTTCTGGGATGACCTGCGCACGCCGCACAAAGAGGACAAAGCGGTGATTCTCGCCCGCAGCTTCGCGGCAGCGATTGCCGCTGGCGACAGCCAGTTGGGTGGCGATCACAAAGCCTGGCAATGGGGCAAATTGCACAGCTACGTGTGGAAGAACGCCAATGGCCAGACTGTTCGTGGGCCGCTGGCGGCTGGCGGCGATCACACCACACTGAATACTTCGGCGTTTACCTGGGGCCAGGACTTCACCACCACGCGCGCGCCGTCGATGCGTTTTATCGTCGACTTCGGTCAGGCCGAACCGCTGATGGGACAGAACGGTACGGGGCAGTCGGGTAATCCGGTCAGCCCGAATTACCTCAATGGCATTGATCAGTGGCTGAAAGGGCAGTACATCGGGTTGCCGATGCAGCCACAGAACTTTGATCGGGTTTACGGGAAGACACGTCTGACTCTCACCCCCGGCAAATAAACGCAGACTCCCTTGTAGGAGTGAGCCTGCTCGCGATAGCGGTCTGACAGTCAAAATTGATGTGTCAGGCACACCGCTATCGCGAGCAGGCTCACTCCTACACGGCTTTGTGTCGTCCTGAAAAAAATCCATAGAACTTCTGACCCCGCCCAAACCTCATAGCTAACAAGCCCCCCATTTCTGGTAACGACATGGATCTTGTTATCGCCCGCCCCGAAGGTTTGTACTGCCCCGCCGGGGATTTTTATATCGATCCGTGGCGGCCGGTGGAGCGTTCGGTGATCACCCATGCCCATGGCGATCACGCCCGCACCGGCAACCAGCATTACCTGGCCAGCAGCGCCAGCGAAGGAATTCTGCGCGCGCGTCTGGGTCAGGACATCAACCTGCAAACCCTCGCCTACGGCCAACGCCTCACCCACCATGGCGTCACCCTGAGTTTCCATCCAGCCGGGCACGTGCTCGGTTCGGCCCAGGTGCGTCTGGAATACGGCGGCGAAGTCTGGGTTGCCTCAGGCGATTACAAGATCGAGCCGGACGGCACGTGCGCACCGTTTGAACCGGTGCGCTGCCACACCTTTATCACCGAATCGACCTTCGGCCTGCCGATCTACCGCTGGCAGCCGCAAGCGCAGGTGTTCAGCGAGATCAACGAGTGGTGGAAAGCCAATATCGCCGTGGGCAAAGCCAGCGTGTTGTTCTGTTATTCGTTCGGCAAGGCTCAGCGCATTCTCCACGGCATCGACGAAACCCTCGGCCCGATCCTCAGCCACGGCGCGGTCGAGCCGTTGAACCGGGTTTATCGCGAAGCAGGGGTGTATCTGCCGCCGACGATCTACGCCGGTGACGTGAAAAAAAGCGATCCGATTATGCGCCAGGCCTTGGTCATCGCCCCGCCATCGGCAGGCGGCAGCACCTGGATGCGGCGGTTCGGCGACTTCAGCGACGGGTTCGCCAGCGGCTGGATGCGTTTGCGCGGCACCCGCCGGCGGCGCGGGGTTGATCGCGGTTTCGTGCTGTCCGATCACGCCGACTGGCCGGGTCTGCTTTGGGCGATCAACCAGACCGGCGCCGAACGAGTGATGGTCACCCACGGCTCAATCGGCGTGCTGGTGCGGCATCTGCGCGAACAAGGCCTCGATGCCAAAGGCTTCAACACTGAATACGGCGATGACGAAGAAGAAAACATCGCCTTCGCACCGACCGTCGCCGAGACGCCAGCATGAAGGCCTTCGCCGAGTTGTACGCCGAACTCGACGCCACCACGTCCAGCAACGCCAAACTGGCAGCGATGCAGGCTTACTTCGCTCAGGCCGAACCGCAGGATGCGGCATGGGCGGTGTACTTTTTGTCCGGTGGTCGGCCACGGCAACTGGTGCCGGTGCGGATCCTGCGCGAACTGGCAGTCGAGGTGTCCGGGCTGACGCCATGGCTGTTTGAGGAAAGCTATCAAGCGGTCGGCGATCTGGCGGAAACCATCTCGCTGGTGCTGCCGGAAAATCCGCACAGCTCCGACGCCGGTCTGGCTGAATGGATCGAGGACAGACTGCTGACATTGCGCGGTCAAACACCGGAGTTCCTGTCACAGCAACTGCCAGCACTTTGGGCGCAGCTGGATCGGCCAAGCCTGATGCTGTGTATCAAGCTAATCACCGGCAGCTTTCGCGTCGGAGTGTCGAAACTGTTGGTCACCCGGGCACTGGCCTCAATGGCCGGGCTCGACAGCAAGCGCGTGGCCCAGCGTCTAGTGGGCTACACCGACCTGTCCAACCGGCCGAACACCACCAGCTATCTTAAGTTGATTGCGCCAGAGTCTGCTGATGAGCATGCCCAGCGCGGCGGCCAGCCCTACCCGTTTTTCCTCGCGCACGCCTTGGCACAACCGGTCGAAGAGTTCGAAGCGCTGATCGGCCCTGCAAGCAATTGGCAAGTGGAGTGGAAGTGGGATGGCATCCGCGCGCAGGTGGTCAAGCGTGACGGCAAATTGTGGGTGTGGTCCCGGGGTGAAGAACTGGTTACCGAACGTTTTCCCGAACTTGATGTGCTGGTGCACGGTTTGCCCGATGGCACGGTGATCGACGGTGAAATCGTGGTGTGGAAAAGTACCCACCCACTTACTGAAGACGCCTTTGATCCGCAGTCGCCAGAACCGCCAGCGGTGCAACCGTTCGCCCTGCTGCAACAACGGATCGGCCGCAAAACCCTCGATAAAAAAATCCTCGAAGACGTCCCCGTCGTGGTGCTCGCTTACGACTTACTGGAATGGCAGGGCGAAGACTGGCGCAACCAGCCGCAGGCCAAGCGGCGCGCGCAGTTGGAAGACGTTATCGCCCGGTGCAACAGCCCGGTGCTGCTGCCCTCCCCGGTGCTGACCGGTACGGATTGGTTCGACCTCGCCCGCCAGCGCGAAGCCTCCCGACGCCTGGGCGTCGAGGGCATGATGCTCAAGGCCCGCGACTCGCTGTACGGGGTCGGTCGCACCAAGGACATGGGGGTTTGGTGGAAATGGAAAGTTGATCCGTTCAGCGTCGATGCCGTGTTGATTTACGCGCAACGCGGCCATGGCCGTCGCGCCAGTCTTTATAGCGATTACACCTTCGCCGTTTGGGATGGCCCACCCGAGTCCAGCGAGCGTGCGCTGGTGCCGTTCGCCAAAGCCTATTCGGGCCTGACTGACGAGGAAATGCGCCAGGTCGACAGCATCGTGCGCAAGACCACTGTGGAAAAGTTCGGCCCGGTCAGCAGTGTGAAGCCGAGCCTGGTGTTCGAATTGGGCTTCGAGGGCATCGCCCTGTCACGCCGGCACAAGAGCGGGATTGCCGTGCGCTTCCCAAGAATGCTGCGCTGGCGGCAGGATAAAACCGTGGAAGAGGCGGACAGTCTGGCGACACTTCAAGATCTGCTCGCCTGACCCGGTTTACGGGGACAAGCAAGACCTGGAATGAAAGGTTTATCTGTGGTGATCAATCCCCTCACCACAGCTACCGCTGCCATTCAAAACCCTCCACGCTGATCCGAAATGGTGCGGACCATTTCCAGCGCCCATTTCCGTGCACCAATCCCCGCCTCATCTATCAATCCCCACCTTTTAAAACACTTGTTCGGGACTCTGGTTCGGAAATTGCTACTTTCTATAGGTCGTACGCGTTCCAGTAACAATAATTCTGCGCCACAAGCGCTCATATTGGTTCTTAGGGATTGAATAATGAAAAAAGCATTGCTGACCCTTTCTGCACTGGCGTTGTGCATGGCCGCCGGCTCCGCGCTGGCCAAGGAATACAAAGAGCTGCGCTTTGGCGTTGACCCTTCGTACGCACCGTTTGAGTCGAAAGCGGCCGACGGCAACCTGGTGGGCTTCGACATCGACCTGGGCAACGCGATCTGCGCCGAACTCAAGGTCAAGTGCAAGTGGGTTGAAAGTGACTTCGACGGCATGATTCCGGGCCTCAAAGCCAATAAATTCGACGGTGTCATCTCGTCGATGACCGTGACCCCGGCGCGCGAAAAAGTCATCGACTTCTCCAGCGAGCTGTTCTCCGGTCCGACCGCTTACGTGTTCAAGAAAGGCTCGGGTATCACCGCAGACGTTGCGTCTCTGAAAGGAAAAACCGTCGGCTACGAGCAAGGCACCATTCAGGAAGCCTACGCCAAAGCCGTGCTGGACAAGGCCGGCGTGAAAACCCAGGCCTATCAGAACCAGGATCAGGTGTATTCCGACCTGACGTCCGGCCGTCTCGACGCCGGCATCCAGGACATGCTGCAAGCCGAATTGGGCTTCTTGAAGTCGCCAAAGGGCGCCGACTATGAAGTCAGCAAGCCGGTCGACAGCGAATTGCTGCCTGCCAAAACCGCTGTCGGTATTAAGAAAGGTAACACTGAGCTGAAAGCGCTTTTGGATAAAGGTATCAAAGCGTTACACGATGATGGCACCTACGCCACCATCCAGAAGAAACACTTTGGCGATCTGAATCTGTACAGCGGCAAATAATGCCCCGGCGCCCATCCTCGATGGGCGCCTTTTCCATCCGCTCAGGTTGCTGATTTATGTTCGAAAACCTCCTGCAAAATCTGGGGCTCTCCGCCTTCAGCCTCAAGGGTTTCGGCCCGTTGCTGCTGGAAGGCACCTGGATGACCATTAAATTATCGGCATTGTCGCTGCTGGTGGCCGTGTTGCTCGGTCTGCTCGGCGCCAGTGCCAAGCTGTCAAAAGTCAAACTGGTGCGCCTGCCTGCCCAGGTCTACACCACGTTGATTCGCGGGGTGCCGGATCTGGTGCTGATGCTGTTGATCTTCTACAGCCTGCAAACCTGGCTGACCTCGCTCACCGATTATATGGAATGGGAATACATCGAGATCGACCCGTTCAGCGCCGGGGTGCTGACCCTGGGCTTCATTTATGGTGCGTACTTCACCGAAACCTTCCGTGGCGCGATCCTCTCGGTGCCGCGCGGTCAGGTTGAAGCCGCCACGGCGTATGGCCTCAAACGCGGCCAGCGCTTTCGCTTCGTGGTGTTCCCGCAAATGATGCGCTTCGCCCTGCCGGGCATCGGTAACAACTGGATGGTGATGCTCAAGGCCACCGCGCTGGTGTCGATCATTGGCTTGGCCGATCTGGTCAAAGCCGCGCAAGACGCCGGTAAAAGCACCTATCAACTGTTTTACTTCCTGGTTCTCGCCGCGTTGATCTACCTGCTGATCACCAGTGCCTCGAACATCATTCTGCGCTGGCTCGAACGACGCTACGCCGCCGGTGCCCGGGAGGCCGTACGATGATTGAGCTTCTGCAGGAGTACTGGAAAGCCTTCCTTTATACCGACGGCAATAACATCACCGGGCTGGCGATGACGATGTGGCTGCTCAGCGCCTCGATCTTCTTCGGCTTTCTGGTGTCGATTCCGTTGTCGATTGCCCGTGTGTCGTCGCACTTTTACGTGCGCTGGCCGGTGCAGTTCTACACCTACCTGTTCCGCGGTACGCCGCTGTATATCCAGCTGCTGATTTGCTACACCGGGATCTACAGCCTCGCCGCCGTGAGGGCGCAGCCGATTCTCGACAGCTTCTTTCGCGATGCGATGAACTGCACGATCCTCGCCTTTGCCCTGAACACCTGCGCCTACACCACGGAGATTTTCGCCGGGGCGATCCGCAGCATGAACCACGGCGAAGTCGAAGCGGCCAAGGCCTACGGTCTGACAGGCTGGAAGCTATATGCCTACGTGATCATGCCTTCGGCGCTGCGCCGTTCGTTGCCTTACTACAGCAACGAAGTGATCCTGATGCTGCACTCGACCACCGTGGCCTTCACCGCAACTATTCCCGACATCCTGAAAGTCGCCCGGGACGCCAACTCGGCGACCTTCCTGACCTTTCAATCGTTTGGTATCGCCGCCCTGATCTACCTGGCCATAACCTTTGCGCTGGTCGGCCTGTTCCGCCTCGCCGAACGCCGATGGCTGGCCTTCCTCGGACCGACTCACTAGGAACCTTGTAATGCGACACCAGATCCATGACCTGCTGGCCCCACTGCCGGGGACCGCACGACAGATCCACAGCTTCCACTTCGGCCCGCAGCAGGCCAAAGGCAAGATCTACATCCAGTCGTCGCTGCACGCCGACGAATTGCCCGGCATGCTCGTCGCCTGGCACCTCAAGCAGCGTTTGGCGGAGCTGGAAGCCGCCGGGCGCCTGCGCAGCGAAATCGTGCTGGTGCCGGTGGCCAACCCGGTCGGCCTTGAGCAAGTGCTGATGGACGTGCCGCTGGGCCGTTACGAACTGGAGAGCGGGCAGAACTTCAACCGCTGGTTTTTAGATCTGAGCGAAGAAATCGGCAACGACATCGAGGGCAAGCTCGGCGATGACCCACAGGGTAATCTCGAACTGATCCGTGCCAGCCTGCGCAACGCCCTTGCCCGTCAGACCGCCAGTACGCAACTGCAATCCCAGCGCCTGACCCTGCAACGACTGGCCTGCGACGCGGACATGGTGCTGGACCTGCATTGCGATTTCGAATCGGTGGTTCACCTCTACACCACGCCCGAAGCGTGGCCACAAGTCGAACCACTGGCGCGTTACATCGAGTCGCAGGCCAGTCTGTTGGCTACCGACTCCGGCGGGCAGTCGTTCGATGAATGTTTCACACTGCTCTGGTGGCAATTGAAGGAGCGTTTCGGCGAACACTTCGAGATTCCACTGGGCAGTTTCTCGGTGACTGTCGAGTTACGCGGTCAGGGCGATGTCAATCATCCGATGGCCAGCCGCGACTGTCAGGCATTGATCGATTATCTGATCCAGTTCGATGCGATCGTCGGCGAAACCAAACCGCAGCCGCCATTGCCGTCCCCTGCCACGCCATTGGCCGGCGTAGAGCCGGTGACCACGCCAGTCGGCGGGTTGCTGGTGTATACCGCCACGGCGGGACAATACCTGGAGGCCGGCCAGCAGATCGCCGAAATCATCGACCCGATCAACGACCGGGTCACGCCTGTTTATTGCACCATGGCCGGCCTGATGTATGCCCGCTCGCTGCGGCGCATGGCCACCGCCGGCATGGTGATCGCCCACGTCGCGGGCGCCGAAGCCTATCGCAGCGGCTACCTACTTTCGCCTTGAGGATGTCTGTCCCATGTACAAACTGACCGTTGAAGGCCTGCACAAAAGCTATGGCGACCATCAGGTGCTCAAAGGCGTTTCGCTCAAGGCCAAGACCGGCGACGTGATCAGCCTGATCGGCGCCAGCGGCTCGGGTAAAAGCACCTTTTTGCGCTGCATCAATTTTCTCGAACAACCCAACGACGGCGCCATGAGCCTGGATGGCCAAACGATCCGCATGGTCACCGACCGCCACGGCATGCACGTCGCCGACCCGGACGAACTGCAACGCCTGCGCACGCGACTGGCGATGGTGTTCCAGCATTTCAACCTGTGGAGCCACATGACCGTGCTGGAAAACATCACCATGGCTCCGCGCCGGGTGCTGGGTTGCAGCAAACAGGAAGCCGAGGATCGCGCACGGCGCTATCTGGACAAGGTCGGTCTGCCGGCCCGCGTGGCGGATCAGTACCCGGCGTTTCTCTCCGGCGGTCAGCAGCAACGCGTGGCGATTGCCCGCGCGTTGGCGATGGAGCCGGAAGTCATGCTGTTCGATGAACCGACGTCGGCGCTGGACCCGGAACTGGTGGGTGAAGTGTTGCGGGTGATTCAGGGCCTGGCCGAGGAAGGCCGGACGATGATCATGGTGACGCATGAGATGAGTTTCGCCCGCAAAGTCTCCAGCCAAGTCCTATTCCTGCATCAAGGCCTGGTAGAAGAAGAAGGTGCGCCGGAAGAAGTGCTCGGCCATCCGAAAAGCGAACGCCTGCGGCAGTTCCTCAGCGGCAACCTCAAATAACCCGATCCCCTGTAGGAGCAGCCTGCGGCAGCGCCTACAGGGGATTTGTGGGGTTTTTAAACCTTTCTTGTGTTGGCGCGGTCATTGGAAGAACACCTCCAGAGCGCGCGCAGCAGGCATGGCGAAATCCCCCGACCTCGCAAAAAACTGGTTCAGCGCCCGCGGCTGGAAGCCGTTCGCTTTTCAGAAACAGGTCTGGGCCGCCGTCAAAAATGGCGAATCAGGACTGCTGCACGCCAGCACCGGCGCCGGCAAAACTTATGCGGTGTGGTTTTCCGCACTCAATCGCTTCGCCCGCTTGATCCCCCCCGTTGGCACCACCAGCAAACGCAAGCCGCCGGCCGAACCACTGACTGTGTTGTGGATCACGCCCATGCGCGCCCTCGCCGCCGACACCGCGCGCGCCTTGCAAACCCCTGTCGATGATTTGCAGATCCCTTGGAGCATCGGCCTGCGCACCGGTGACACCAACAGCAGCGAACGCGCCCGTCAGAGCCGGCGCCTGCCAACCACCCTGATCACCACCCCGGAAAGCCTGACCCTGCTGCTCGCTCGCGCCGATGCGCGCACAGCGCTGTCATCCCTGCGCATGATCGTGGTGGACGAATGGCACGAGTTACTTGGCAACAAACGCGGCGTGCAGTTGCAACTGGCCCTCGCCCGCCTGCGCCATTGGCAACCCGACCTGATCGTCTGGGGCGTATCGGCCACGCTCGGTAATCAATCCCACGCCGAACAGGTGCTGATCCCACAGGGCGGTGGCACAAGCATTCAGGGCCATAGCGAAAAATCCTTGAAGGTCGACACCCTGCTCCCACCGACCATCGAACGTTTTCCATGGGCCGGGCACATCGGTCTGAAAATGTTGCCGCAAGTGGTCGGCGAACTCGACGCCTGCGCCAGCAGCCTGGTGTTCACCAACACCCGGGCGCAGTCGGAAATCTGGTACCAGGCGCTGCTTGAGGCGCGCCCGGACTGGGCCGGGCTGATCGCCTTACATCACAGTTCGCTGTCCCGTGAGACCCGCGACTGGGTTGAACAAGCGTTGAAGGACGGTCAGCTCAAAGCCGTTGTGTGTACATCGAGTCTCGATCTGGGCGTGGATTTTTTGCCGGTGGAACGCGTGCTGCAAATCGGTTCAGCCAAAGGGGTCGCGCGCCTGATGCAGCGCGCCGGACGTTCGGGTCATGCGCCCGGGCGCACCTCGCGGGTGACGTTGGTGCCGACTCACAGCCTCGAGTTGATCGAAGCGGCTGCCGCTAAAGACGCCGTGGAGCAACGGCGCATCGAACCGCGCCGGTCGCCACACAAACCGCTGGATGTGCTGGTGCAACATCTGGTCAGCATGGCATTGGGCGGCGGATTCCTACCCGATGAGCTGTACGAAGAGGTCCGCGGTGCCTGGGCCTATCGTGACCTGACACCCGAGGATTGGGCTTGGGCGCTGGCTTTCGTACGCCATGGCGGAATATCTCTGACAGCCTATCCGGATTACCGCCGGGTCGAACCGGACGAGCACGGCGTCTGGCGCGTGCCGGATGCTCGCCTGGCCCGGCGCCACCGTATGAGCATCGGCACCATCGTCAGCGATGCAAGCATCCAGTTGAAATTCTGGAGCAAGGGTGGTGGTGGCAAACAGTTGGGCAGTGTCGAGGAAGGTTTTATCGCGCGGCTTAAGCCCGGTGATGGTTTTCTGTTCGCCGGACGTTTGCTGGAGTTGGTGCGCGTGGAAAACATGACGGCTTACGTCAAACGCAGCACCGCGAAAAAAGCCGCCGTACCGCGCTGGAATGGCGGGCGCATGCCGCTCTCCAACGAGTTGGCCGAGGCGGTGGTGACGCGTTTTACCGCCGCCGCGCGGGGTGAGTTCGTTGGGCCGGAAATGCAGGCGTTGCGGCCACTGCTGGAAACCCAGGCCCGCTGGTCTGGCCTGCCCACCACCGACAGCCTACTGGCCGAGGTGCTGAAATCCCGCGAAGGCTGGCACCTTTTTCTCTATCCGTTTGCCGGGCGTCAGGTGCATTTGGGCTTGGCCAGCCTGCTCGCATGGCGCGTCAGTCAGCGTCAGCCGGTGACGTTCTCGATCGCAGTCAACGATTACGGCTTGGAGCTGCTCAGTGCCACGCCGGTGGACTGGTCGCAACAACTCGATGCCGAGCTGCTCAGCCCCGATGATCTGTTGCGCGATGTGCTCGCCAGCCTCAACGCCGGCGAACTGGCGCTGCGGCGCTTTCGAGAAATCGCGCGGATTGCCGGACTGGTATTCGCCGGCTACCCCGGCGCGCCGAAAAGTACCCGGCAGGTGCAGGCCTCCAGCGGCTTGTTCTTTGAAGTGTTCAAACAATATGACGCCGACAACCTGCTGCTGGCGCAGGCCGGGGAAGAAGTCCTACGGGAAGAACTGGATATTCGCCGGCTGGAACAGACACTGACGCACATCAATCAGATGACACTGGAGATGCATCAGATCAAACGTCCTACACCCTTGGGGTTTCCGCTATTGGTGGAGCGTATGCGCGAGAGCATGAGTTCGGAAAAACTTGCTGACCGGATAAGACGGATGGTCGGTGATCTGGAGAAATCCGCAGACAAGGGCAACCGCACGTGAACGCGCCCTACCCGGTGCGTCTGGCTGGCGAGGAACTCTGGTTGCTGCCCGAAAAAGCCCTGTATTGGCCGGAACAACAGGCGTTGCTGATCGCCGACGTGCATTTCGGCAAGGCGGCTGCCTATCGCAGCCTCGGGCAACCCGTCCCCCAAGGCACGACGGCGAGCAATATCGCGGTGATTGATCGGCTGCTGGCGAAACTGCCCTGCCGACAACTGATATTTCTAGGCGACTTCCTGCACGGGCCGGGCTCGCATGCAGCGGGCACTTTAAGCGCGTTGGCTGAATGGCGGTCACGCCACGCTGATCTGCCGATGACGCTGATTCGCGGCAATCACGACAAACGCGCAGGCGACCCACCGGCGTCGCTGAACATCCGCGTGGTGCCGGAACCGCTGCTGCTCGGGCCGTTCGCCCTGCAGCATGAACCCGATCCCCATCCCGAAAGGCACGTGCTGGCCGGGCATGTGCACCCGGTCTATCGGCTGCATGGAAAGGGACGGCAGAGTTTGCGCCTGGCATGCTTCAGGCTGGGTGAACGGATCAGTCTGATGCCGGCATTCGGCGCCTTCACCGGCGGCTATCCGGTCGAGCGCGACGAGTCTTGCAGGATCTTTGTCATTGGTGACAACGAAATATGGCCAGTCAGTTGAAGTCTTGCCGGACTTCAACTGACTGGCCATTCATTTCCCATCGGGATCAGGCAACTGGCGCCGGTGGTGGCTCGTCGGGCAGGGTCGGCTCGCCCGGCTCGGTCGGTTGTTCATTGGGGGTATCGGGATCAGGCTGACCAGGAATTCCGCCGGCCATGCTGATGGGCGGGTGTGCCAACAAGGACCAGGCCAAAACGCCAATCTGATTGGGCTCAAGCCTTGCCAGTTCGGCACTGATATGCGGATCGATCTTCATAGGGCACTCCTCGGCGAAGGCCCGTTTCGGCAGAAGCAAAAACGGGCAGTACACCCCATAGAGTGTCTGCCCGCCAAAGAATTCCCGACATCTGTCGGATGGACCCATCAGGTACGCGGCAGAGTCACACCACGCTGGCCCTGATACTTGCCACCGCGATCCTTGTAGGAAACTTCACATTCCTCATCGGATTCGAGGAACAGCATCTGCGCCACGCCTTCGTTGGCGTAGATTTTCGCCGGCAGATTGGTGGTGTTGGAGAACTCCAGCGTCACGTGACCTTCCCACTCAGGCTCAAGCGGAGTGACGTTAACGATGATGCCGCAACGCGCGTAGGTGCTTTTACCCAGGCAGATGGTCAGTACATTGCGCGGAATACGGAAATATTCGACGGTGCTGGCCAAGGCGAAGGAGTTCGGCGGAATGATGCACACGTCACTGTGGATGTCGACGAAGCTGCCGGCGTCGAAGTTTTTCGGGTCGACGATGGCCGAGTTGATGTTGGTGAACACCTTGAAGTGGTTGGTGCAACGCACATCGTAACCGTAGCTCGACACGCCGTAGGAAATCACCCGGCTGTCGTCGCTGCCGCGCACCTGGCGCTCGACGAACGGTTCGATCATGCCGTGTTCCTGCGCCATGCGGCGAATCCACTTGTCCGATTTGATGCTCATGGCGGGTGTCCTGAATAGCGAGGTGGAAAAATTCTGTCCGGCATCTTACCGGTCGCGCCGCCGGGTTCAAAGTGCGCGCTGCAATTCTCGCCGAACCCCCTGGAAATACGCACTCTGGCGACGAACCGTTACACCGCCGATCCCGAAAACAAAGAAACCTTCGCAAGAAGCATTGGCACGTTCCGGAAAAAGGGTTAAGGTGGCGCCACTGTGCTGCTTGTGTCACTGAGAATCTCTACACGATATGTTGAATTTCGATCCAACCATCTACAAGAATTTTTCCTGCTCTTTGCACTCAGTCTCGGCCAGGGTTCTTCCTGAGTCGCAGTTATCTTTGTTCAAGGAGTTACACCATGTCTAATCGCCAAACCGGTACCGTTAAGTGGTTCAACGATGAAAAAGGCTTCGGCTTCATCACCCCACAATCCGGTGACGACCTGTTCGTTCACTTCAAAGCTATCCAATCCGACGGCTTCAAAAGCCTGAAAGAAGGCCAACAGGTTTCTTTCATCGCTACCCGCGGTCAGAAAGGCATGCAAGCTGAAGAAGTACAAGTTATCTAACTTGTAGCTTCTTTAGAAAAGAGCCCCGCCCTCAAAAGCGGGGCTTTTTTGTGGGCGTCTGTTTTTAGGGCGCCAAAAAAAACGCAGCCTGATCAGGCTGCGTTTTCTATTGAAGCAACTGCCGGCCTTACCAGGCCACGCCAAACCCTGCGGTGTAACGGGTTTTGTTCAAATCGGCATCGTTGGTGCCGCTGATGATGTCCCGCTCGGCTTTCAGATTCAGCGACGCCCAGTCGGTGACCTTGTAGCGCAGGCCCAACTCTGCATCCAGCGCGTAGTCCGCCACACCGGACAATGGCTTGCCCACTTCGCCGTTGGTGAAGAACTCGACCTTCTTGCCGATCAGGTAGCGGTTGTAGTCCCACTTCATCGCAACGGAATAGAAGTTGTCCTTGCTGCCATCGCTGTATTCATAGTCGGTACGGTTCAACAGCGAGCCGAGCGAGAACGCGCCCAATTCGTCATCCCAAAACTGGTAACCCGGACCTGTACCAACGACTCGCTGACGGGCCAACTCTTCAACGTGGTCGCGCTTGTAATTCAGGCGCCCTTGCCAGAACCACTTATCCGTCAGGAAGCGGTCGAGTGCGTACTCGGCGCGCCAGTTGTCGGTGGTCGTCACTTCATCCTGCACTTCGCGGTTGTATTCGCCCTCGGCGGTATGCCGCCAGCGCCCATGGCGCGCTGTAGTCTTGAAGCCGATGTCGTAATCGTCGGTGTCTTTTTCCGCGCGCTGATAATCCAGCGCCAGATCGACATTGCCCTTCCACACCAGATCCTCGACCACCGGTTTCGGCTTGAGGATTTGCTGGATGCTCGCCAGCTCCACGGTTTTCGGCGCTTCACCGTTGGCCAGCGTGACCTTGCCGTCATCGGCAGCGGTCAACGATTTGGCTTTCTCGCCACTATAGGCATCCTGCTTGACCAGCAATTCCTGGTCACTTTCCAGGGTCTTGACCTCTTTCCAGTCGATCGAGACAGCGCCGGCGTACTGGGTCTGAACCAACAGTTTGCCGCCATCGAACACGGTAATTTTGCCGCTTAACTTGTCACCGTTCTTCAACCAGACGGTGTCGGCAAGCAGGGGCGTGGACGCACTGAAAACAGCAAGGCACAGCAAGGTTCTGGAAAACATAAGCGAGTCGGGGGCTCAAGTTTGCGAAAAAGGTCGGCATTATCCGTAGGAATAAGACCCTGACAAGGACTGACCGGACTATTTCTATTGAGTTCATTTCTCAATTGACCGATGAGGGATTACGCTTAAGCCATCTATCCGCTCATGCTCAGGAACCGCGTACGTGACAGACCCGAACCGCGACGGCGAAAGCGAAGCGCAAATCCGACGCACGGCGCTCTACTCGACCCTCGCTCAAGTGCCCGAGGGCAAGGTCGTCAGCTATGGTCAATTGGCTGACCTTGCCGGGTTGGGACGCGCTGCCCGCTGGGTCGGGCGAACCTTGAGTCAATTGCCCGGCGACACCAAACTGCCCTGGCACCGTGTATTGGGCGCCGGCGGGCGAATCAGCCTGCCGGTTGGCAGTCCGTCAGGTGATGAACAACGGGCGCGTTTGCGCATGGAAGGCATCACCGTCCTGAACAATCGTGTGGATATTCAGCGCCATGGCTGGCGTCCGGTAGAGCACAGCGGTTAGAGTGCGCGCTTTGTTTTCGCAATCTTGAGGCAGACTTCAGCCCATGCCCCGTAAAACCTGGCGCGCCGCGCTCGCCGCCTATGCCAGTCCTTCGACGCTCGTGCTGTTGTTGCTCGGTTTCGCCGCCGGCCTGCCGTACATGCTGGTGTTTTCAACGCTTTCAGTCTGGCTGCGTGAAGCGGGTGTGGCCCGTGAAACCATCGGCTACGCCAGCCTCATCGGTCTGGCTTACGCGTTTAAATGGGTCTGGTCACCGCTCCTCGACCAATGGCGCTTGCCGTTGCTGGGCAAACTTGGCCGTCGCCGCTCGTGGCTGGTGCTCTCGCAAGCACTGGTGATTCTCGGCTTGATCGGTATGGGTTTCTGCGATCCGCAGAAGCATCTGTCCTGGCTGATCGCCATCGCCGTCGTCGTTGCGTTCGCCTCCGCCACCCAAGACATCGCGGTTGACGCCTATCGCCTGGAAATCGCCGACGACAGCCGCCAGGCCGCACTCGCCGCCAGTTACATGTCTGGCTATCGCGTCGCCGCCCTCCTCGCGACCGCGGGCGCCTTGTTTTTCGCCGAAGGTTTCGGCTCTACCGGCTTCAACTATCAACACTCAGCCTGGGCCGGCACTTACGCGCTGTTCGGCGCGCTGATGATTCCTGCGCTGCTCACTACCCTGCTGATGCGCGAGCCGCCTGTGCCGTTGCGCACCCAATTGCAAGCGGGCCGCTATACCTTCATGCATCAATTGATGTCGGTATTCGTACTGATCGTGCTGCTGGTGTCCGTGCCGGCGATGTTCACTCAGCTCTACAACACCGATTTCGCCAGCGTGTTGTTCGAAGGCGTCAGCCCGCTCGACCTGCTGCTGGAAGATCGCGCCTTCCTGCGCGCCATTCTCTACACCCTGTTGACATGGATGTGCCTGTCGGCCATGGGGCGTCGAGGGCTGGCGCCGGTACTGACGCCGGTCAACGACTTCATCCTGCGCTACCGCTGGCAGGCGCTATTGCTGCTCGGGCTGATCGCCACCTATCGGATGTCGGATACGGTCATGGGCGTGATGGCCAACGTGTTTTATATCGACCAGGGGTTCACCAAGGATCAGATTGCCAGCGTCAGCAAGATCTTCGGTCTGATCATGACCCTTGTCGGTGCGGGAATGGGCGGACTGCTGATCGTGCGCTTCGGTATCCTGCCGATCCTGTTTATTGGCGGCGTGGCATCGGCGGGTACTAACCTGCTGTTTCTGATGCTGGCCGACATGGGCCCGAGTCTGAAGATGCTGGTGGTGACCATTTCCCTCGACAACTTCAGCTCGGGACTGGCGACTTCGGCGTTCGTCGCCTACCTGTCGAGCCTGACCAACCTTAAGTTCTCAGCGACGCAGTACGCCCTGCTCAGCTCGATCATGCTCCTGCTGCCGCGCCTGATCGGCGGCTACTCCGGGGTGATGGTGGAAAAGTTCGGTTATCACAACTTCTTCCTGATCACCGCCATGCTCGGTGTGCCGACGCTGGTGCTGATCGCCCTGCACTGGTTCCAGGAAAGCCGCCGCGAAGGCCCTACACCCACACCTGAGCCTGTGCCGACGCCGCTTGTGGAAGAATCGTAAGACGTTTCGCCAAGGGCGGGAAGAATCCCGCCCTTGTGTCCCTCCGCCGGCCGCACTTCTGTACGTCAGCAAAACTCGCCGGTACACTGCTCCGTCATTTCCAGTCATAGCAACCGACAACGGCCAACCATGCGCACCAGTCAATTTTTGCTCGCCACACAGAAAGAAACGCCTTCCGACGCGGTCGTAATCAGCCACCAGCTGATGCTGCGCGCCGGCATGATCCGCAAGCTCGCCTCGGGCCTGTACACCTGGCTGCCCATGGGCCTGCGGGTGATGCGCAAGGTTGAAGCCATCGTTCGTGAAGAAATGAACGCTGCCGGCTCTCTGGAAGTGTTGATGCCGAGCACCCAACCGGCCGAGCTGTGGCAGGAATCGGGGCGCTGGGAAGAATACGGCCCTGAGCTGCTGCGCATCAAAGACCGCCACGGTCGCGATTTCTGCGCGGGCCCGACCCACGAAGAAGTGATCACCGATCTGATGCGCAACGAGTTGAGCAGCTACAAACAGCTGCCAATCAACCTGTACCAGATCCAGACCAAATTCCGTGACGAAATCCGTCCACGCTTCGGTTTGATGCGCGGCCGCGAGTTCATCATGAAGGACTCGTACTCGTTCCACGCCGATCAAGCATCGCTGCAGATTACCTACGACCGTATGCATGAAGCCTACTGCAACATCTTCACGCGTCTGGGTCTGAAATTCCGCCCGGTTGAAGCCGACAACGGCTCGATCGGCGGCGCCGGTTCCCACGAATTCCACGTACTGGCCGAGTCCGGCGAAGACGACATCGTTTTCAGTAACGGCTCCGACTACGCAGCAAACATCGAAAAAGCCGAAGCGGTGCCACGGGAAACGTCCCGCCCAGCACCGGCTGAAGAGCTGCGTCTGATCGACACCCCGGACACCAAGACCATTGCCGCGCTGGTGGAAAAATTCAATCTGCCGATTGAAAAGGCCATCAAGACCCTGATCGTCCACGCGGAAGAAGAAGGCAAGCTGATTGCCCTGATCATCCGTGGCGACCACGAGTTGAACGAAATCAAGGCAGCGCAGCAACCAGGCGTGGCCAGCCCGCTGGTCATGGCCTCCGATGCCGAACTGCGCGACGCCATTGGCGCCGGCGCGGGTTCTCTGGGCCCGCTGAACCTGCCGCTGCCAATCATCATCGACCGCTCGGTCGAGCTGATGAGCGACTTCGCTATCGGCGCGAACATCGACGACAAGCACTACTTCGGCGTGAACTGGGAGCGCGATCTGCCGGTTCCGACCGTGGCTGACCTGCGCAACGTGGTTGCCGGCGACCCAAGCCCGGACGGCAAAGGCACGCTGGAAATCAAACGCGGCATCGAAGTCGGGCACATCTTCCAGCTGGGCAACAAGTACAGCAAGGCGATGAAGTGCGAAGTGCTGGGCGAGAACGGCAAGCCAGTGACCCTGGAAATGGGTTGCTACGGCATCGGCGTTTCCCGCGTAGTGGCTGCTGCCATCGAGCAGAACAACGACGCCAACGGCATCATCTGGAGCGACACCCTCGCGCCGTTCCAGATCGCTCTGGTACCGCTGCGTTATGAAACCGAGCAGGTTCGCGAAGCCACCGACAAGCTGTACGCAGAATTGACTGCGGCCGGTTTCGAAGTGCTGCTGGACGATCGCGACAAGAAAACCAGCCCGGGCATCAAGTTCGCGGACATGGAGCTGATCGGCATTCCACACCGGATCGTGGTCAGCGACCGCGGCCTCGCCGAAGGCAACCTGGAATACAAGAGCCGTACCGAAGGCGAGGCGCAAGCGCTGCCGGTGGCTGACGTATTGTCCTTCCTTCAGGCTCGTATCCGCCGCTGAAACCAGATAGAGACGTCATGTTCAAGCGAAACACCTTGGGCCTCGGAGGCACCGCCCTATGCGGTGCCCTGCTGGTCAGCGGCTGTGCCAATCACATGTCACAGCGCAGCGAGCACGAAGAGCGTGTCGAGCGAAAGTTGCTCGATCACACTTTGCAGATCGATGTCGGTGAGCCCAAGGAACTTGAGCTGCCGCAGCGACGCGTGAAGATCAACGAGCAGAAGACATTCGAAGTCACCGAATTCGAAGTCACCCGCCGTTACGACCGCTACACGCCTTACCAACCCTGGCGGGAAGTCTACGAGATTCCGCTCGGCGCGGTGGCGGTAGTCGGTGGCGTCGGCGCGAACGTGGTCAACGTGTTCGCCCTCGGCAATTTGCCGGACAGCGTGACCAAGGACTGGCTGAGCTACGGTTTTGCCGGGCTCAACCCGTTCATGAACGTGCAGTCCAACGGTCGCGCGCAACAGAACCTGGCCGGTATCGATGAAATCCAGCGCGACAAGCGCACGGAGTATTCGAGCCTGCCGTGGAGCGAGCGCCCGGTGCAGGTCAAGGCCGGCAAGCAGACTTTCGACATGACCACCGACCGTAATGGCGTGCTGCGTCTTAACCTGCTCGACAGCCCGTTTGCCGAAAATGATCTCAATCATGTCGGCAAATTGCAGATCAGCGTCGAAGACGCCAAGGATGAAGTTCACTCTGACTCAACCCTGATGATCAGCAGCCACCTGCGGGGCAAGTTGCTGGAAGCGCATGGGCTGATTTACGACGATCTGGAAGACGACGAAGTGAGCCAATGGGTACATCGGGTCAAACGTCTGTCGGAATTGGGTCTGGAAGAAGAAGCCAGCGAGCTGGAACAAAGCCTGATCGAACTGACGCGTAACGATCCTGAGTTGCAGGCTGAGTTTCTCAAGTCGCTGACCAAGGATGCCGGGCGACTGGTCGCGGATCCGGGACCGAATTAACAGCAAAAGCTAAAAGCTTCGTCGGAACGCCGCCCGGAGCCAGCTCGCTCCCACATTAGATTGCATTCCAACGTGGGAGCGAGCCTGCTCGCGAAGAGGCCCTGACAGGCACCGCAAGATTACCGCTCAAACAACTCCATCTGCTCAAACCCGCCACGCAAATCCTCCAGCCTCACCCCCACCCCGAGCAACCGCACCGGTTTACCCCCGCGATTGAACGCCTGCGTCAGCATCAACTGATAACTGCCCAGATCCCGCCCTGCCCCGGCCTGCTCCAAGGTTGTTTGGGTAAAGTCATGGAATTTCACTTTGACGAACGGCTTGCCCGGTCGATAACTGGCGTCGATCCGCGCCATGCGCGTTTTCAGGGTTTCCAGCAGCTCCGGCAATTTGTCCAGGCAACTGCGCAGGTCCGGCAGATCGACATCGTAGGTATTTTCCACACTGATCGACTGCCGGCGACTGTCGTTGTGCACCAGCCGATCATCGATCCCACGCGCCAGACTCCAGAGACGCTCGCCAAAACTACCGAATTCACGCACCAGCGCCAACTTGTCCCACTCGCGCAATTGCGAGCAGTCAACGATGCCGAGCTTGCCCAGCTTGTCGGCAGTGACTTTGCCGACACCGTGCAACTTGCTCACCGGCAAGCCGCTGACGAAGTCCTCGACCTGATCCGGCGTAATCACGAACAAGCCGTTGGGTTTTTTCCAGTCGCTGGCGATCTTCGCCAGAAACTTGTTCGGCGCCACGCCAGCAGAAACCGTGATGTGCAACTGATTGGAGACCCGACGACGAATATCCTGGGCAATGCGTGTGGCACTGCCGCCGAAATGCGCGCTGTCCGACACGTCCAGATAGGCCTCATCCAGCGACAGCGGCTCGATCAGATCGGTGTAATCGGCAAAGATCGTGTGAATTTCCTTTGAGGCTTCGCGATAGGCGTCCATACGCGGTTTGACGATGGTCAGATCCGGGCACAACTTCAAAGCATGCCCGGATGCCATTGCCGAGCGCACGCCATAGGCACGCGCCTCGTAATTACAGGTGGCGATCACCCCACGCCGATCCGCCGAACCACCCACCGCCAACGGCTTGCCGGCCAGACGCGGATCATCGCGCATCTCGATGGCGGCGTAGAAACAGTCACAGTCGATGTGGATGATTTTTCGCTGAGTCATGTCAGAAAAGGAAACGTGGCGAGCCGGATCGGCAGTATCGCACTGACACCTGTATATAGCACCAGTGGTGCTGAATGTTCTTTCACTACTGTAGGAATCATCCTGTGAATTTATTTTCTCAATCGAAAAGCGGCCTTCAATAGAGCTGAGAGCCTTGCCCCACCTGCCCTGCGGCTTGTTTCAATCACCGACAAAAAGCGCTAACCGATTGAACCTCAACAGTTTTATCTGGATTGAAGGTTGACAGCCCGTCGATCCTCTGTAGAATGCCGACACACAGACGCGGGATGGAGCAGTCTGGTAGCTCGTCGGGCTCATAACCCGAAGGTCGTCGGTTCAAATCCGGCTCCCGCAACCAAACATCAAAAAAGGCTACTCGAAAGAGTGGCCTTTTTTGTGCGCGCTTGTTTTTCAGATTCAGATCGCTTCACCCAGAGAATAGCCAAACAGGAATTCGTTTCATTTCCGAAACTTAACGCGTTACCTGCGACCGTTTGACGCGATTCCACACTTATTTGACCCTTTACGGGATTAGCGGTTGACACCTCGCCGTTCGCCTGTAGAATGCCGCCACACAGACGCGGGATGGAGCAGTCTGGTAGCTCGTCGGGCTCATAACCCGAAGGTCGTCGGTTCAAATCCGGCTCCCGCAACCAAACATCAAAAAAGGCTACTCGAAAGAGTGGCCTTTTTTGTATCTGTGGAAAAAGTCCTTTCGCAACAATGATCTGTCACCGTGCAGTGAATCGTCCAGGATCTTCAGAACCGCCGTGTTGCGACTATGCTTTGAGTCGCGGGCAAGAGGTCTGCAATCCATGACTGCCCTCGCCGATACCTGGTGAGAGGCGTAGTATTTTGTGATTATTTTTTTCTACAGGGATTGGTAACTTGGCTGGATACCTCCATCCTGTCGCGCACAATCCAAGAGGTGATTGATGCGCGCCAACTCGTCTGATCCACAAGACACCGTCACAGCGAACCAACCGATCAAACCCGAGCGCCTGCGCTTGCTGGATCGGTTAAGCAAATACCGTCAGCCGATCGGTCTGGCGGTCACTCTGCTGTTGTTTGCCATTGCCCTGATTGCCTGTCGCCACTTGCTCGCCGAACTTGATCTCGATGCTTTGCACGACTCAATCCTCGACGTACCGAAGCCCGCACTGCTCGGCGCATTCGGCGCGACCGTGGTCGGCTTCATTATTCTGCTGGGCTATGAATGGTCGGCCAGCCGCTACGCTGGCGTGACATTGCCACCGCGCACGCTGGCCCTCGGCGGCTTCACGGCGTTTGCGATTGGCAACGCGATCGGACTGTCGCTGCTGTCCGGCGGTTCGGTGCGCTACCGTTTATATGCACGACTGGGTCTGGGAGCGTCGGAAGTCGCGCACATGACCTTGTTCGCCAGCCTGTCGCTGGGCTGTGCCCTGCCGCCACTGGCTGCGCTCGCAACCTTGAGCGACCTGCCCGCCGCCTCTCAGGCGCTCGGCCTCTCGGAAGGTTTGCTCGGCACTGTAGCGGTGGCCGTGTTGCTGCTGGGCGCGATTCTGGCGATCGGCATCTATCGTCGGCGCCTGCCGGAACAACCCTACCCCGATAACCTGCTGGTCAAGGCCGGCCGCCGCACCCTGCGCCTGCCGGGTCGACGCCTGACTTTCCTGCAACTGGTGATCACTGCCCTCGATGTCGCGGCGGCCGCCACCGTGCTTTATCTGTTGCTGCCCGAAGCCCCACCCTTCGGCGCGTTCTTGCTGGTGTACCTGCTGGCGCTGGCCGCTGGCGTACTCAGCCATGTACCGGGTGGCGTTGGCGTGTTCGAAGCGATTCTGCTCGCCGCATTCGCCGACAAACTCGGTGCCGCGCCACTGGCTGCTGCGTTGCTGCTGTATCGCCTGATCTACGTGGTGCTGCCGCTGCTGGTGGCTTGCGTACTGCTGCTGATCAACGAAGGCCAGCGCCTGTTTCAAACCCAGACCATGCGCGCCGCGTCCGGTCTGGCCGCACCGATTCTGGCGGTACTGGTGTTCCTGTCCGGCGTGGTGCTGCTGTTCTCCGGCGCTACCCCTGAAATCGATACGCGTCTGGAACACATCGGCTTTCTGATCCCACATCGCTTGGTCGACGCCTCGCACTTCGGCGCCAGCCTGATCGGTGTACTTTGTCTGATGCTGGCGCAGGGTCTGCGCCGTCGCTTGTCGGCCGCATGGATGCTGACCACCATTCTGTTGCTGGTCGGCGCCCTGCTTTCCCTGCTCAAGGGTTTTGACTGGGAAGAAGCCTGTCTGATGACACTCACTGCCGCGCTGCTGGGGGTGTTCCGCCGCTCGTTTTATCGCCCGAGTCGTCTGACCGAACTGCCGTTCTCACCGCTGTACCTGGTGGCCAGCCTGTGCGTGCTCGGTGCTTCGGCCTGGCTGCTGTTGTTCGCGTATCAAGACGTGCCCTACAGCCATCAGTTGTGGTGGCAGTTCACCCTCGACGCCGACGCACCGCGCGGCCTGCGTTCGCTGCTCGGCGCCGCCGTGCTGTTGCTGGTGATTGCCCTGACCTGGCTGCTGCGCACTGCGCGCCCGGTCATTCACCTGCCGACACCGGACGAACTCGATCGCGCGGCGAAGATTCTGATGGCGTCGTCGCAACCCGATGGCGGCCTCGCACTGACGGGTGACAAGGCGTTGCTGTTTCACCAGAACGACGAAGCATTCCTGATGTACGCCCGCCGTGGCCGCAGTCTGGTGGCGCTGTACGACCCGATAGGCCCTGGCCAGCAACGCGCCGAGATGATCTGGCAGTTCCGCGACCTGTGCGATATCCATCACGCTCGCCCTGTGTTCTATCAAGTGCGCGCGGAGAACCTGCCGTACTACATGGACATCGGCCTGACCGCGATCAAGCTCGGCGAGGAAGCCCGGGTCGATCTGCTTCGCTTTGACCTGGAAGCCAAGGGCAAGGAGATGAAAGATCTTCGTTACACCTGGAACCGTGGCACCCGTGACGGTCTGTCGCTGGAGATCTTTGATCCGGGTCAAGCGCCGATGGATGAGCTCAAGGTGATTTCCGATGCCTGGCTGACCGGCAAGAACGTGCGCGAGAAAGGCTTCTCGCTCGGCCGCTTCAGCGACGATTACCTGAAGCATTTCCGCATTGCGGTGATTCGCTTCGAAGGTCGCCCGGTGGCGTTTGCCAACCTGCTCGAGACTTATAGCCATGACCTGGCCAGCCTCGACCTGATGCGCGCGCACCCGGAAGCCCCCAAACTGACCATGGAATTCATGATGGTCGGCCTGATTCAACACTATAAGAGTCACGGATACGCGCGCTTCAGCCTGGGCATGGTGCCGTTGTCGGGGTTGCAACCCCGGCGTGGTGCACCGCTGACCCAGCGTCTGGGCTCGATGGTTTTCCGCCGTGGTGAGCAGCTGTACAACTTCCAAGGCTTGCGCCGCTTCAAAGACAAGTTCCAGCCTGACTGGGAACCCCGTTATATGGCCGTGCCCGCCGGACTGGATCCGCTGGTAGCGCTGGCCGACACTGCTGCCCTGATCGCGGGCGGCTTGACTGGATTGGTGAAACGCTGATGATTCAACGCTCCCTGAAGTACATCCTGGCCGCACTGATCGTGCTGGCCGTGATTGCCGGCGGCGGTTTCTGGTACCTCAAACGCCCGGCACCGGAACCAACGCTCGAACCTATTACGGCGGCAGACGGCACCGTTTTGACCCGCGTCATCCCCGGCACCAAACCCAAGGCGCAGGTGCTGGTCGCGGTCAACGACGACCAGAAACTCTCTGAAAAGCAACTGACCACCCTGAGCCGCAGCGCCTCGGCGCAAATCGTTCAGGTGATTCTGCCCAAGGACTGCCTGCTGCAAAGCCGCGCCCTGCAAACCGGTCTGCGCGAACTGAACGGCCCGGCCACATTGGTCAGCGGCATCGGTCCTGGCGCTGTGCTGGCCTGGCGCTGGCTGGCCGAACAAAAGGACGACAAGGCCCAAGCGATTTCCGTGGATCTGGCACTGGAAAAAGGTGGCTGCACGCACCTGCTGCCCAAATCCGCCGCCCACGGCCACTGGCTGGCGGCATGGAACGACAACCCGGACGACGCCAGCGCAGGTTTCGTGCGCGATCAACCGAACGCCGAAACCAGCATCAGCGACTACGACATCAACCTGCCGCAAGTGCTGAACAACGAACTGCGCAAGATCCTCGTCGGCGGCGACAAGGCCAACGGCGGTCTGGCGATTCCGGTGGTTGAAGTGCCTGCTGGCCAAGCAAAAGACACCGTCACCCTGTTCCTCAGCGGTGACGGCGGCTGGCGCGACCTCGACCGCGACGTGGCCGGTGAAATGGCCAAGATCGGCTACCCGGTCGTCGGCATCGACACGCTGCGCTACTACTGGCAGCACAAGAGCCCGGAGCAAAGCGCCCTGGACCTGACCGAACTGATGCAGCACTACCGGCAGAAATGGGGCACCAAACGCTTCATCCTCACCGGTTACTCGTTCGGTGCTGACGTTCTGCCAGCGATCTACAACCGCCTGCCGGACACCGAGCAGCAGCGCGTCGACGCGATCATCCTGCTGGCCTTCGCCCGCACCGGCAGCTTCGAAATCGAAGTCGAAGGCTGGCTCGGCAACGCCGGCAAAGAAGCCGCCACCGGCCCGGAAATGGCCAAGCTGCCACCGGCCAAGGTTGTGTGCATCTACGGTGAAGAAGAGACGGATGAAAGCGGCTGCACGGACAAGACTGCGGTGGGTGAGGCGGTGAAGCTGCCCGGCGGTCATCACTTCGACGAGAACTATCCGGCGCTGGCCAAGCGTTTGGTGGACTTGATCCAGAAGCGCCAGAGCAAGGATTCGGTTGCCGAAGAGTGATCTGAGCCTCGCCCACAAAAAGCCCCCGCAACTTCGCAGTTACGGGGGCTTTTTACATCTCGGACGATGAACCCATTCCCCTGTAGGAGTGAGCCTGCTCGCGATAGCGGAGTGTCAGCCACCTAGTTGCCAACTGACACACCGCTATCGCGAGCAGGCTCACTCCTACAAGGAATTGCGTGTCCGACGTGTAGTTTTGTTTACTTCCAGTCTCGCAATATCAGATGACGCCGACAGACCTTGTAGGCAAACTCCGAATCGCGTGTTGCGGCGCCTTGCCGCCCTGTTGCGCTGTTTTTTGACGGGATACTCTCCAGACGTCGCTGACCCATTCAGCGATCGGGCTTGGTAACCCGGTGGAATAAGGCGCAACAGCGCACCTAACACGATTCAGGCGTATTTCCGCCTGTTGTCCAGTGTTATGGCAGCTGTGTGTGGGACGCTTTCGAGCGTGCCGGTTTCCTTGGTTCCCCGGTTTACCAACCTGCGCACAGCTGCCACCCATTCGCTTGGTATCGGATGCGGCAGCTCTCGAAATCAAGGGAATTGAACATGAGCAATCAATCTGATCTTAAAACCATCGGCTTCACCCCCTTCCTCTACAACTCGGATCAAGCGTATTTCAACGTTCGCTCCGGCATCCCCATAGTCGATGCATTGTCCCAATCCTCCGACCTGCTATCCCTCGCAAAATCCTTCGCAGAAGACGCTGCCTTCATCAGAGACACCGACCGACATGCCTGGGCCGCGCATTATCTGACGTTGATGGGCAAAGCCTTGATTGATGATGTGATACAGGCGCTGATACCACGACCAGCGCGCACGAAGACCGAGTCTGAAGCAGAGATGCCTGAAAGCTTGTAGAGGTTTGAAGATCAAAAGATCGCAGCCTGCGGCAGCTCCTTGTATCTCGACTATCGCTCCGTCAGGAGCGATAGTTCTCGACTGATCATCGAGGGAGGGACTTGGAAGCCGTGCAGCTCCTTAGGCTTTTTGCCTGTGATGTAGATCGTGCTCCAGCCCTCCACACTCACTCGTATAGTTCGAACGGTATCTTGGGCCCGTCTCTGGCGAGAGCCCGCATTCGCAAGGTTGGACAGAGTGCAGTGATGATCGAAAACCGATTAATGGAGAAACGGTCATGTCCAATTTCGTCGGCGTCGATGTCGCTAAAAATACCTTTGATATCGCCACTCACCTGCCAAACGGCAAGCACAAAACCAAGGCCAAACTGGCTAACGACTCAAAAGGTTTCAAAGAGTTTGACGCCTGGTTGAACAAGCAGGTCGAGCCTACAGCCCTGATCGTGATGGAAGCCACCAGCGTTTATCACCTGGAACTTGCCGAGTTCGTCTACAACAAGGGTTACCGGGTCTGCGTCGTCAATCCGGCGACGACCCACGCTTACGCCGACAGCGAGCTGCGCCGGATCAAAACCGACAAAAGCGACGCCAAATTGATCGCTGACTTTGCTCGGGAAAAGGCTGAAAAGCTTCAGCTTTGGGCTCCGGAGCCGCTGAAATATCGTCAGCTAAAGGCGATGGTACGTCGCTTGGATGACCTTCAGGAAATGGAGCAAATGGAGCTCAATCGCCTGGATGTGTCCGACGAAAAGGTCAAAGACTCGATCAACTCTGTGCTGCGTCACATCGAGAAAGAGATCGTTGAAACTCACAAAGCAATCAAAAAACACATCGACGATGATCCAGACATGCGCCAAATGCGCGACTTGATCGTGACCATCGACGGTATTGGCCAGAAAACCCTTGAGCGGCTGCTGGCAGAGTTGGGCGACCTGCGTAAATATGACGACCCTCGCAAACTGGTCGCTGCCGCCGGGTTGAACCCAAAGCTGCAGGACTCGGGAAAGTTCAAAGGCAGAGCAGTGATTTCGAGGATCGGATCGGCTCGCGTTCGGGCGGGTCTATACATGCCTGGGTTGGTTGCACTGAAGCACAACAAGGCAATCATCGCCATGAAGGACCGCTTGAAGGCCAACGGCAAGGCCCCCAAGCAAATCATCTGTACAGCGATGCGCAAACTCCTACATTTTGTCTACGCCGTTCTTAAATCGGGCCAGCCATTTGACCCGAAAATTGCCCTTGCCCGATGAGGGGCAAGACGGTATCTACATGGAATGCAAAACCTGTAGGAGCTGCCGAAGGCTGCGATCTTTTGATCTGGATTTGTGGATTAAGCCAGAAACAAAAAAGCCCCCGCCAGGCACTAGGCCGACGGGGGCTTTTCAATGGGACTGGATTACATCTCCACCTGCGTCCCCAACTCAATCACCCGGTTCAGCGGCAGATTAAAGAACCGCAAATTGCCATTGGCATTCTTCAACATGAACGCGAACAACGCCTCGCGCCAACGCGCCATGCCTTCGAGTTTCGAGGCGATGACCGTTTCACGGCTGAGGAAGTAAGTCGTGCGCATCGGGCTGAAATCCAGATCATCCAGATGACACAGCTTCAGCGCTTGCGGCACGTCCGGCTCGTCGGTGAAGCCGAAGTGCAGGATCACCCGGAAGAAGCCTTCGCCGTGGGCCTCGACCTCGAAGCGGCGCGAGGGTGGCACACGCGGGATGTCTTCATAGACCACGGTCAGCAACACCACTTGCTCGTGCAGCACCTGGTTGTGCAGCAGGTTGTGCAACAGCGCATGGGGTACGGCATCGGAGCGCGCGGTCAGGAACACGGCTGTGCCTTGCACACGATGCGGCGGTTGCACGCGGATGCTGCTGATGAAGATCGGCAGTGGCAGCGCGCCTTCGTCCAGGCGGTCGACCAGCAATTGTTTGCCGCGCTTCCAGGTGGTCATCAGCACGAACAACGCGATACCGGCGATCACCGGGAAAGCACCGCCCTGAACGATTTTCGGCACGTTGGCGGCGAAGTACAGACCGTCCACCAGCAGGAAGCCGAGCAACACCGGTACCGCGAGGATCGGTGGCCATTTCCACAGCAACAGCATGACGGCCGACACCAGAATGGTGGTCATCAGCATGGTGCCGGTCACCGCCACGCCGTAGGCTGAGGCCAAGGCGCCGGAGGACTCGAAGCCCAATACCAGCAGAACCACGCCGACCATCAACGCCCAGTTCACCGCGCCAATGTAGATCTGGCCCTGCTCATCGCTGGAGGTGTGCTGAATGTACATGCGCGGAATGTAGCCGAGCTGTATCGCCTGACGGGTCAGGGAGAACGCGCCGGAAATCACCGCTTGCGAGGCGATCACCGTGGCCAGGGTCGACAGACCGACCAGCGGAATCAGTGCCCAGCTCGGCGCCAGCAGATAGAACGGGTTGCGTGCTGCTTCCGGGTTGTCCAGCAGCAAGGCGCCCTGACCGAAGTAGTTAAGCACCAGCGCTGGCAGCACCAGCAGGAACCACGCGCGGGCAATCGGCTTGCGACCGAAGTGGCCCATGTCGGCGTACAGCGCTTCGGCACCGGTCAGTGCCAGCACCACGGCGCCGAGGATCGCCACGCCCATGCCCGCATGCACCATGAAGAAACGCACCGCCCAGACCGGGTTCAGCGCATGCAGCACTTCCGGCGTGTGGCTGATGCCATAAACGCCGAGGGCGCCCAGCACGAGGAACCAGGTGACCATGATCGGCCCGAACAGAATGCCAATTCGCGCCGTACCGTGTTTCTGGATCAGAAACAGCGCAACCAACACCACCAGCGAGAGCGGTACCACCCAATGATCGATGCCATCAAACGCCAGGCCCAGACCTTCGATTGCCGAAAGCACCGAAATCGCCGGGGTAATCATGCTGTCGCCATAAAACAGCGCCGCGCCGATCAGCCCGCAGACCACCAGCAACGAACGCAACTTTCTGCGTTTCCCCGCCGCACGCCGGGCCAGCGCGGTAAGCGCCATGATCCCGCCCTCGCCCTGGTTGTCGGCCCGCAGGACGAACATCATGTATTTGATCGAGACGACCCAGATCAGCGACCAGAAGATCAACGACAGAATGCCCAGCACGCCATCGTGATTGACCGGTACGCCATAAGCGCCGGAAAACACTTCTTTGAGGGTGTACAGCGGGCTCGTGCCGATGTCGCCGTAAACCACCCCGACCGCGGCGACCAGCATGCCGATCGGCTTTGCCGTCGAATGCTCGGCGCCCGCCGCCTGACTACTTGCCTGACCCATCCAACACTCCTGATTCCCAGACCGGCTTCTTCGAATGAAGCACTATGCTTTGTCGTGCAGCATGCGCTGTTTTACCTGTTGTTACAGACGTTTTGTTGACTGTAAAAATTCAGTAAAGCGCAAAGGCGCGAAGCATAGCGCAGCACTCGTCGTATTTCCCGGCATAAAGCTGGTCAAGTGCGCTCCTCGCCGCTAGAATTGCGCACTTTTTGATCAGAGGCGCGCCCTAAGCGCCCATCCGTCGGCTTTCCCACACGGCAAGCGGCGTCACAAAATACCGAGGTTAGACATGTCCACCACTCCTGCGCCGGCCAATCCAAAGGTTGGCTTCGTATCTCTGGGTTGCCCGAAAGCACTGGTCGACTCCGAGCGCATCCTGACCCAGCTGCGCATGGAAGGCTATGACGTGGTGTCCACTTATCAGGACGCCGATGTCGTGGTGGTCAACACCTGCGGCTTCATCGATTCGGCCAAGGCTGAATCGCTGGAGGTGATCGGTGAAGCGATCAAGGAAAACGGCAAGGTGATCGTCACGGGCTGCATGGGCGTGGAAGAAGGCAACATCCGCGACGTACACCCGAGCGTGCTGGCCGTGACCGGTCCGCAGCAGTACGAGCAAGTGGTCAACGCCGTGCACGAAGTGGTGCCACCGCGCAAGGATCACAACCCGCTGATCGACCTGGTGCCGCCGCAAGGTATCAAGCTGACCCCGCGTCACTACGCCTACCTGAAGATTTCCGAAGGCTGCAACCACAGCTGCAGCTTCTGCATCATCCCGTCGATGCGCGGCAAACTGGTCAGCCGTCCGGTTGGCGACGTGCTCGACGAGGCTCAGCGCCTGGTCAAATCCGGTGTTAAAGAGCTGCTGGTGATCTCGCAAGACACCAGCGCTTACGGCGTCGACGTCAAATATCGCACCGGTTTCTGGAACGGCGCGCCGGTGAAAACCCGCATGACCGAACTCTGCGAAGCGCTGAGCACCCTCGGCGTCTGGGTCCGTCTGCACTACGTTTACCCGTACCCGCACGTTGACGAGCTGATCCCGCTGATGGCCGCCGGCAAAATCCTGCCGTACCTGGACATCCCGTTCCAGCACGCCAGCCCGAAAGTGCTGAAGTCGATGAAACGCCCGGCGTTCGAAGACAAGACCCTGGCGCGGATCAAGAACTGGCGCGAAATCTGCCCGGATCTGATCATCCGTTCGACCTTCATTGTCGGCTTCCCGGGCGAAACCGAAGAAGACTTCCAGTACCTGCTGAACTGGCTGACCGAAGCCCAGCTCGATCGCGTCGGCTGCTTCCAGTACTCGCCGGTTGATGGCGCTCCGGCCAATGATCTCGATCTGGAAATCGTTCCGGACGACGTTAAGCAGGACCGTTGGGATCGTTTCATGGCGCACCAGCAAGCGATCAGCTCGGCGCGCCTGCAAATGCGCATCGGCCGTGAAATCGAAGTGCTGGTGGACGAAGTCGACGAGCAAGGCGCGGTCGGCCGCTGCTTCTTCGACGCCCCGGAAATCGACGGCAACGTGTTTATCGACAACGGCAGCAACCTCAAGCCGGGCGACAAGGTCTGGTGCAAAGTGACGGATGCTGACGAATACGATTTGTGGGCTGAGCAGATCTAACGCCGAACACACTGCAGGAGCTGCCGTAGACTGCGATCTTTTGATTGTAAAAAACACGATCAAAAGATCGCAGCCTGCGGCAGCTCCTACAAGGGTTTGTGCCACGTCAAAAAGCCCCGCTCTTTTTCCGAGATGCGGGGCTTTTTTACGGCTATCGTTTAGCGGGGGACGGACTCCCTTGAAACGGACAAGAGGTACCGGGCATGCGTCACCATTCGGTCATCCACACGCCGAAACTCAGCGATTATCAGGAACTGACCCGGGTCTGGGAGGCCTCGGTTCGCGCCACTCATGATTTTCTGCCGGACAGCTATATCGAACTGCTGCGCAACCTGGTACTCACCCGTTACCTCGACGCGGTGATGTTGATCTGCACCAAGGACGCCAATCAGCGCATCACCGGTTTTGCCGGTGTCGCGGCGGGCAAGATCGAGATGCTGTTCATCGATCCCGCCCATCGGGGCCAGGGCTTGGGCAAGAAGTTGCTGAATTACGCCATGCAGCATTTGAACGCCGATGAACTGGACGTCAACGAGCAGAACCCGCAGGCGCTGGGGTTTTACTTCAAGCAAGGTTTTGAAGTGATCGGCCGCTCCGAGGTGGATGGCATGGGCCAGCCGTATCCGCTGCTGCACATGCGCTTGCGCCAGAACCAGCAACGCTCCAGCAACGGCTGACACAACCCAAAACAACTGTGGCAGCTAGCCTGCTAGCGATGCAGGCGACGCGGTCAGTCAGATACACCGCGGTGATGCAATCGCCAGCAGGCTGGCTCCCACAGGGAATTGCGAACAGCCTGTAAATGGAACCGGGCTTAACCGGCGCCACACAGGTACAATGCCCACCCCTTTTTTGTTACGGCCCTGTCATGACTGACCCGATTCGCCTCTCCAAACGCCTCATCGAACTGGTCGGTTGCTCCCGCCGGGAGGCCGAGCTGTTCATCGAGGGCGGCTGGGTCACCGTGGACGGCGAAGTCATTGATGAGCCGCAATTCAAGGTCGGCGATCAGAAGGTCGAGCTCGACAAGGACGCCAAAGCCACTGCGCCGGAGCCGGTGACCATCCTGCTCAACGCGCCGGCTGGTATGGACGTCGAGACCGCCATGCAGTCGCTCAGCGCCGAAACCCTCAGCGAAGAGCACCGCTTCAGCAAGCGCCCTTTGCGCGGGCACTTCCTGCGCCTGACCGCCAGCGCCGACCTGCAAGCCAAGGCCAGCGGCCTGCTGGTGTTCACCCAGGACTGGAAGATCTTGCGTAAGCTCACCGCTGACGCCGCGAAGATCGAGCAGGAATACGTGGTCGAGGTCGAAGGTGACATGGTCGCTCACGGCCTCAACCGCTTGCAGCATGGCCTGACCCACAAGGGCAAGGAACTGCCGCCGGTCAAGGCCAGCTGGCAGAACGAAAACCGCCTGCGTTTCGCCATGAAAAACCCGCAGCCGGGGATCATCGCCCAGTTCTGCGAAGCGGTCGGCCTGAAGGTCGTCGGCATCCGCCGCATCCGTATCGGTGGCGTCTCGATCGGCAAAGTCCCGGTCGGCCAATGGCGCTACCTGTCCGGCAAAGAGAAGTTCTAAGACTTCCACTGCCGCCACACATTCCGGCAGCGCGCCCGCGTGCTGCCCACAACGCTTATCAGGATTACCGACATGATTCATAACGACGTATTGCGCAGCGTGCGCTACATGCTCGACATCAGCGACAAGAAGGTTGTCGAGATCATCAAACTCGGCGGCATGGACGTGGCCCTCGCCGACGTGATCACCTGGCTCGACAAGAAAGAAGAAGACGAAGAAGGCTTCGTGCGCTGCCCGGACGAAGTCATCGCACACTTCCTCGACGGCCTGGTGATCTTCAAGCGAGGCAAGGACGAAAGCCGTCCGCCGCAGCCGATCGAAGTGCCGGTGACCAACAACATCATTCTGAAAAAGCTGCGCGTGGCCTTCGAGCTAAAAGAAGACGACATGCACGCGATCCTCAAGGCTGCCGAGTTCCCGGTGTCCAAACCTGAACTGAGCGCACTGTTCCGCAAGGTCGGCCACACCAACTATCGTCCGTGCGGCGACCAGTTGCTGCGCAACTTCCTCAAGGGCCTGACCCTGCGCATTCGCGCCGCCTGATATTGCTTCTAGCGGTGGCGACTGACCGTCGCCGCCGCTGCGCATGACCGCTCATTCCCTTCGAAAATAGTGGCTCCGCTTTTCGCGGCTGGCGACTAGGGTGTATTGATCCCTAGCCCTCAGGATTCGCCATGCACCCGTACTTTTCTCTGCAAGGCCGCACCGCTCTGGTGACCGGCGGCACCCGTGGTATCGGCAAAATGATCGCCAAGGCCTTTGTCGAAGCCGGCGCCCGTGTGTTCGTCTGCTCTCGTGACGCCGAAGCCTGCCATCAAACCGCGGAAGAACTCAGTGCCCTGGGCACTTGCCACGGTGTGGCGGCGAATCTGGCGACTGAAGAAGGCGTACAGGAACTGGCCGCGAGGCTGGGCGAGCAGATCACCCATCTGGATATTCTGGTGAACAACGCCGGCACCACTTGGGGCGCGCCGCTGGAAAGCTACCCGGTCAAGGGCTGGGAGAAAGTCATGCAGCTCAACGTGACATCGGTGTTCAGTTGTATCCAGCAGTTCTTGCCGCTGCTGCGCAAAGCAGGGTCGGCGGCGAATCCGGCGCGGATCATCAACATCGGTTCGGTGGCGGGTATTTCGTCCTTCGGGGAGCAGGCGTACGCCTACGGGCCGAGCAAAGCGGCGTTGCACCAACTGTCGCGGATTCTTGCGCGAGAACTGGTGAGCCAGCACATCAACGTCAACGTCATCGCTCCGGGGAGGTTTCCGAGCAAGATGACCCAGCACATCGGCAATGATCAGCAGGCATTGGCTGAGGACACGGCACTGATTCCGATGAAGCGTTGGGGACGTGAGGAGGAGATGGCGGCGTTGGCGATCAGTCTGGCGAGTACGGCCGGGGCGTACATGACGGGGAATATCATTCCGCTGGATGGTGGGTTCAGCCTTTAAGATTGGTGGTGTAGCTATCGCTGGCAAGCCAGCTCCCACAGGGTTCTCGAGTGTCCGCATGATTTGTGTATGGCACAAAACCTGTGGGAGCTGGCTTGCCAGCGATGGCGTCAGCCCTGCCACCACCAGACTTGAAGCCCGCCGGGTTATCATGCCCGCCCTGATCCCGCTTCTGACTTTAAACCATGACTTACAGCGTCTCCCCCATCGGCTTCGTGCGCTCCTGCTTCAAGGAGAAGTTTGCCATCCCCCGCCAACCGCAACTGGCCCCCGCTGCCCGGGGCGTGCTGGAACTGGTGGCGCCGTTCGATCAGGGTGACGCGGTGCAGGGTCTGGAGCAGGTCAGTCACGTCTGGCTGCTGTTCCTGTTCCATCAGGCGCTGGAAGAAAAACCGCGCTTGAAAGTCCGCCCTCCCCGTCTGGGTGGCAACAAGTCCATGGGCGTGTTCGCTACCCGCGCCACCCACCGCCCGAATGGCATCGGCCAATCCGTGGTGAAACTGGACAAGGTGGAAGCCAATCGCCTGTTCATCTCCGGTATCGACTTGCTCGATGGCACGCCGATTCTCGACATCAAACCCTACGTGCCTTACGCCGACATCATCACCAGCGCCTCCAACAGTATCGCCAGCGCCGCGCCGCAGTTGATTGACGTGCAGTGGACGGACGCTGCGCTGCAACAGGCGCACACCCACGCCCAGCGCCTTGCCGAGCCTCTGGTCGAGTTGATCGAGCAATGTCTGGCCCAGGATCCGCGCCCGGCGTATCAGACCCCGGCGCCAGCGCGTGAATATGGCGCACAGTTCTGGGATCTGGATGTGCGCTGGCATTACCCGACACCCGAGCAGATTCGCGTTCTCGAAGTCATCCCCGTCAACGCCTGAGCCCGCGCCCAATGTAGGAGCTGCCGCAGGCTCGGGCCGCGATCGGACGATCTTTTGATTTTGCTCTTCAAAAGCAAGATCAAAAGATCGCAGCCTTCGGCAGCTCCTACAGGTGAATGTCGCGGGCATAAAAAAGCCCCCATTGCCAATTCAGGCAATGGGGGCTTTTTCAGTGGGGCTTACTTCTCGACGAACGCGCGCTCGATCAGGTAGTCACCCGGCTCGCGCATACGCGGCGACACGGTCAGGCCGAAGCTGTTGAGCACTTCGCTGGTCTCGTCGAGCATGCTCGGGCTGCCACACAACATGGCGCGGTCGTCCTGCGGGTTGATCGGCGGCAGGCCGATGTCGCTGAACAGTTTGCCGCTGCGCATCAGGTCGGTCAGACGACCTTCGTTCTCGAAAGGCTCACGAGTAACGGTCGGGTAGTAAATCAGCTTGTCGCGCAGCGCTTCGCCGAAGAACTCGTTCTGCGGCAGGTGCTCGGTGATGAATTCGCGGTAAGCAACTTCGTTCACATAGCGTACGCCGTGGCACAGGATGACTTTTTCGAAACGCTCGTAGGTTTCCGGATCCTGGATCACACTCATGAACGGCGCCAGACCGGTACCGGTGCTGAGCAGGTAAAGGTGTTTGCCAGGCTTCAGATCGTCCAGCACCAGCGTGCCCGTAGGCTTTTTGCTGATGATGATCTCGTCGCCTTCCTTCAGATGCTGCAACTGGGAGGTCAGCGGACCATCAGGTACTTTGATGCTGAAGAATTCCAGATGCTCTTCCCAGTTAGGGCTGGCAATCGAGTAAGCGCGCATAAGCGGGCGGCCGTTTGGCTGTTGCAGGCCGATCATCACGAACTGCCCGTTCTCGAAGCGCAAGCCCGGATCGCGGGTGCACTTGAAGCTGAACAGGGTATCGTTCCAGTGATGAACACTGAGGACACGCTCGTGGTTCATGTTGCTCATGTACGTTTGACTCCTGGATATTGGCTCTGCGCTTGCTCTGGGCTGGATAAATGCCGATGGTGCGCAATTGCATCGCATTCTAATAGCGCCGACAATATCTGTTAACTGGATTATTAAGATAAGGGTTATCGGTTATATCGATATGCGATTTACTCTCCGTCAACTGCAAGTCTTCGTCGCTGTCGCCCAGCAGGAAAGCGTATCCCGTGCTGCGGGTCTGCTCAACCTCTCGCAATCGGCGGCAAGCACCTCGATTACCGAACTGGAGCGCCAGTCCAGCTGCCAGCTGTTCGACCGTGCCGGCAAACGGCTGAGCCTCAATGCCCTCGGCAAACAGCTGCTCCCGCAAGCCGTGGCACTGCTGGATCAGTCCAAGGAAATCGAAGACCTGCTCAACGGCAAATCCGGTTTCGGCTCGCTGTCGGTGGGCGCGACGCTGACCATCGGCAATTACCTGGCAACCCTGCTGATCGGCAGTTTCATGCAGCGCCACCCGGAAAGTCAGGTAAAGCTGCACGTGCAGAACACTGCCAATATCGTGCAACAAGTCGCTCACTACGAAATTGATCTGGGTCTAATAGAAGGCGATTGCAGCCACCCGGATATTGAAGTGCAGAGCTGGGTCGAAGATGAGCTGGTGGTGTTCTGCGCGCCGCAGCATCCGCTGGCCAAACGCGGCAGCGCGACGATGGAAGAGTTGACGCATGAAGCATGGATTCTGCGCGAACAGGGTTCCGGCACGCGCCTGACCTTCGATCAGGCCATGCGTCACCATCGCAGTGCGCTGAATATCCGTCTGGAGCTGGAACACACCGAAGCGATCAAACGCGCGGTGGAGTCGGGGCTGGGGATTGGCTGTATCTCGCGGCTGGCGCTACGTGATGCCTTCCGCCGTGGGAGTCTGGTGCCTGTGGAGACGCCGGATCTGGATCTGGCGCGGCAGTTCTACTTCATTTGGCACAAGCAGAAATACCAGACGTCGGCAATGCGCGAGTTTCTCGATCTGTGCCGCGCTTTCACCGCCGGGGTGCAGCGCAGCGACGAGATCGTTCTGCCAAGCATCGCTTAAAGCAGGATCACCGCCCACACCAGGGCAATCATGCTCAACGCCACGAATTGCGCAGCGCTGCCCATGTCCTTGGCGTTCTTGGACAGCGGGTGCAGTTCCAGCGAAATGCGGTCAATGGCCGCTTCCACCGCCGAGTTCAGCAACTCGACGATCAGCGCCAGCAGGCACACGGCAATCAGAAGTGCCTGTTCAACGCGGCTGACATTGAGGAAGAACGTCAGCGGAATCAGCACGACATTAAGCAACACCAGTTGGCGGAACGCCGCTTCACCGGTGAAGGCTGCACGCAGACCGTCCAGCGAGTAACCGGAAGCGTTGAGGATGCGTTTCAGGCCGGTCTGGCCCTTGAAAGGTGACATAAAGTAGAAACCAACTGAAAAGGAGTGAGAAAGCTAGATCAACCAAAGTCAAAAAAGCGTGAATACGCCAATAGTTATTGGCTCGTAATTGACTCAAGTTGTTGCAGCAGTAAAGCCGCTTGCGTGCGAGTACGCACATTCAACTTGCGAAAGATCGCTGTGACGTGGGCCTTGATGGTCGCTTCCGACACGCTCAGTTCATAGGCAATCTGCTTGTTCAGCAAGCCTTCGCAAACCATGGTCAGCACGCGGAACTGTTGCGGAGTCAGGCTGGCGAGTCCATCACTGGCCGCCTTGGCTTCGGCGGAAACGCTGACCGCTTCGAATGCCTGCGGCGGCCAGAACACATCGCCATCGAGCACTTTGCGCACCGCTTCCTGAATCACGCTCAGGTCGCTGGACTTGGGAATAAAGCCACTGGCGCCAAATTCTCGGGACTTGACCATCACCGAGGCTTCTTCCTGCGCCGAGACCATTACCACCGGAATCTGCGGGTATTGTCCGCGCAACATAACCAGCCCGGAAAACCCGAACGCGCCGGGCATGTTCAGATCCAGCAAGACCAGATCCCAATCAGCCTTTTCGGTCAGGCGGGTTTCCAGTTCGGCGATGCTCGCCACTTCCACCAGGCGTACATCCGGGCCAAGGCCCAGGGTTATCGCTTGATGCAGAGCGCTACGAAACAGAGGGTGATCATCGGCAATCAGGATGTCGTATGTGGCCATTTTTCAAATGATCCTGTTTTTGATGGCCGACCCGGTGCATTCGGGTCTGGCCAAAGCAACTCAAGATGCGCCTTTCAAGCGGCATCCACAGGGGCACGTTCAACGCCAATAACCAGCAAACACGGCGTTTCAAACCTTGGCCGCACCCTAATCGGCGCCAAGCATGCCCAGCGAAGACGGGGTGGTCAAGCCGCACGGCCGCCGCTGCGTACAGTATGGGCCACTATTGGGCCAACTCCGCTTGCGGCTTTCGTATATAAGGTTGCAACTCGGCATGGGCCTGCGTGGTTTCGTTCAGGTCCAATTGCTGTTTGGCGCCCAGATAATGTTGGCTGAACACATCGAAATAGGCATCCAGCGCCGAGGCCGCGTCACTGTCACCCGCCAGTTCCAGGCAGAGCGCAGCGACTTCGGCGGTGCACAGGTGCTCACTGCGGGTCGAACGACGCAAGCGGTAGCGCGACAGTTTGTCGGGCAACAGGCTGAGGATCGGCAGGCTGTCGAAGTACGGGCTCTTTCGGAACATCTTGCGCGCTTCGGTCCAGGTCGCGTCCAGCAGAATGAACAGCGGACGCTTGCTGTTATCGAGGGCGACGGTATTCGTCACGCGCGACGGCTCGACGTATTCGCCGGGAAACACCAGGTACGGCTGCCATTGCGGGTCGTTGAGGAGCGCCAGCATCTGTGGGTCCGGCTCTGTGCGCGACCAGATGAACGCGTGGTTATCGCGCACCACATCGGCAATCAGCCAACCGGTATTGCTCGGCTTGAACACTTCCTTGCCGGTCATGATCAGGCACACGCCGGAACGGGTGTCGACCGTTGGCCGCCAGGCGCACAGGCAATGGCTGATGATCACGCGGCAGTCGCGGCAACGCTCGGAGCGAAAGCCCCGGGCCTGAATCGGCTTGATGCCCTCGTCCTCGCGCTGATCGCGCAGGCGTGCAACGGCGTTGGGGGCATGGTTCATCGCAGGCAAGACCGGCAGACAGGGAAACTCGACACGAACAACACTCGGCAGGGCAATAAAGGCCGGCAGTTTACCAGAGCAACGGGCACAAGCCTGTACCGTCCAGACCGGCTCCCCTATAATTCGCCGCCACTGAACGCACAGTCACGTGGCTGGTCGAATCACCAGTCACTGAACCAGGAGAGTTTCATGCTGCGCCTTATCGTTCCCACCGCTGCCATTCTGCTGGCGTCGTCCTTCACCGCTCAGGCTGCGTCCTTGAGTGAGCAGAATCTGAACAGAGAGCTGCGCAACGTCGCCGCCCAAAGCAGCGTCGGTACGCCTCGGGCGATCAATGAAGACATTCTTGATCAGGGCTACACCGTTGAAGGCACTCAGTTGATCAACCACCTGAGCGTGCAAAAGAGCCACGCCGACAAGATGCGTGCTGATCCAAAAGCCGTGTATTTCCAGCTCGGCGCCTCGGTCTGCAACAACCCGTCGTACCGCAAGCTGATGGCTAAAGGCGCGGTCATGCGTTACGACTTCACTGAAGTAAAAACCAATAAGGCGATCGGCTCCGCCAGCTATCAGGAATCGGATTGCCCGAAAGCCGCCCCGGCGAAGAAGAAGTAATCATCGCGAGTTGGCGCGCCGCTGTTCATCTTCGGCGCGCAGCTCGGCCACCAGTGCTTGTAAATAACGCGAACGGCGCTCACCTCCTGCCAACCTCCGGCAGCACTCCTCCTCGAGACTCACTTGGTTGGTCTCGGCCGATGCTTTCAACATCCGATACAGCTGCGTATCGATCTCCAGAATCACTCTGGCCATGTTTCCTCGCCTCCTTGCCACCCGCAAATCCTTGAATTGCATGCACCTTGCGTATGGTGATTGACGCAAAATTTGCATGGCGCCTGTCAGTAAGTTAATCAGAGGGTTTGCCGTGCGGCACACGTTCGGACGAGCGGTGGTGCAATTGGCTGAAAAACAATAAGCGGTTGCCAGTCAGGACTTTGCAGCGCAATGATCAAGTCAGCGCAAATGCGTGCAAGGGTCTAGATTCAAAGTATTCCCGATCACTTGTTCAAGGCAGGAAAGGAACTGCCGATTGTGTGTTTTTTTGCAGCGCGGCACTGACGCCGCTCGTCAGGGCCACCCGCTCTGTGCAGAAGGAGACGTTGAATGCCTTACCAACCGAATGACCTGCTCAGCCGTCATTTTCAGGAAAGCGGCCCCGACCTCATCAGCCAGGTTGAAGAGCAACTCAACCGTGTTTCACCCAACAGTCCGAATATTCCCATCTATCGCGACATGATCCTGACCGTGCTGCGCATGGCCCAGGAAGACCACAACCGCTGGAACGCCAAGATCACTCTGCAAGCTTTACGCGAGCTGGAGCAGGCGTTTCGCGTATTGGAGCAATTCAAGGGGCGGCGCAAAGTCACCGTGTTCGGCTCGGCGCGCACGCCAGTCGAACATCCTCTGTATGCGATGGCCCGGGAACTCGGTGCGGCACTGACGCGCTCGGACATGATGGTCATCACCGGTGCCGGTGGCGGCATCATGGCCGCCGCGCATGAAGGTGCCGGACGTGATCACAGCCTCGGGTTCAACATCACCCTGCCCTTCGAGCAACATGCCAATCCCACCGTGGGCGGTACGGGCAACCTCCTGCCCTTCCACTTCTTCTTCACCCGCAAGCTGTTCTTCGTCAAAGAGGCCGATGCCCTGGTGTTGTGCCCGGGCGGGTTCGGCACGCTGGACGAAGCACTGGAAGTGCTGACGCTGATCCAGACCGGCAAAAGCCCACTGGTGCCGGTGGTCTTGCTGGATGCGCCGGGTGGCAAGTTCTGGCAGGGGGCGATGGATTTCATCCACCAGCAACTGGCGGACAATCACTACATTTTGCCAACCGACACGAAGCTGATGCGGCTGGTCTACACCGTCGAGGAAGCGGTGGAACAGATCAACCAGTTTTACAGCAACTTCCACTCCAGCCGCTGGCTCAAGCGCCAATTCGTGATCCGCATGAATCACAAGCTCAGCGAACCGGCAATGGAGCATATGCAGGAAGCCTTTGCCGATCTGTGCCTGAGCGACCAGTTCCATCAACACGCCTATGCCGGCGAAGAACACGATGAAGCACAGTTCAGCCACCTGACGCGGTTGGCCTTTGCTTTCAACGCCAGGAATCACGGGCGTTTGAGGGAGCTGGTGGACTACATCAACTTGCCGGACAACTGGGCCGACTCCAAACCGCCGACCGCGCAACGCAGCCGAGAACAGTCGAAGGTCATTTAAAAGGCAAAAAAAAAACGGCCCGCTATTTTCATAGCGGGCCGTTTTTGTTTAACCGTTTTAATCGTCCATTCCTCTGCCGCTGAACAAGCGGTTGATCATCTCCATCGAGAAACCTCGATAGGCCAGGAAGCGGCCTTGTTTGGCTCGTTCCTTGGCATCAATCGGCAGATGTCCGGAGAACTTTCGCTGCCACGTTTCCTGAAGTTGCTCCTGCCAACTGATACCGCTTTCGCGCAGGGCGAGTTCGATATCGGCGCGTTGTAGACCGCGCTGGCTGAGTTCCTCGCGGATTCGCAGAGGACCATAGCCGGAACGCGCTCGGTAGGAAACAAAGCTCTCAAGATAACGGGCTTCGGAAAGCAGCCCCTCTTCCGTCAAACGGTCGAGGGCTGTTTCGATCATTTCCGCCTCTGCACCGCGCTGACGCAGTTTACGCGTCAGCTCGACTCGACCATGCTCGCGTCGAGCGAGCAGGTCCATGGCGGTTCGTCGCACCGCGACGAGGGTATCGAGTACAAGTGTCATTCAAAAACTTCAAACGTCGATGTCGGCCTCGGCCATATCGTCGACCTTGTCACGGGTCGCCGAAGCCTTGACGTCTGCTGCTGGCGCCAGCAGCTTGTCACGCAGTTGCTTCTCGAGCTTGGCAGCGATTTCCGGATTGTCTGCCAGGAACTTGGCCGAGTTGGCCTTGCCCTGACCGATCTTGGTGCCTTCATAGGCATACCATGCGCCAGACTTCTCGACGAAACCGTGCAGCACACCCAGGTCGATCATCTCGCCGTTCAGGTAGATGCCCTTGCCATAAAGGATCTGGAACTCAGCCTGACGGAACGGCGAGGCCACCTTGTTCTTCACAACCTTGACGCGGGTTTCGCTGCCGACCACTTCGTCGCCTTCCTTCACCGCGCCGGTACGGCGGATGTCGAGACGAACCGATGCGTAGAACTTCAGCGCGTTACCACCGGTGGTGGTTTCCGGGCTGCCGAACATCACGCCGATCTTCATGCGGATCTGGTTGATGAAGATCACCAGGCAGTTGGCGTTCTTGATGTTACCGGTGATTTTACGCAGCGCCTGGGACATCAGACGGGCTTGCAGGCCCACGTGCATGTCGCCCATTTCACCTTCGATTTCAGCCTTCGGTACCAGTGCAGCCACGGAGTCGACGATGATCACGTCAACAGCGTTGGAACGCACCAGCATGTCGGTGATTTCCAGGGCTTGCTCGCCGGTGTCTGGCTGGGAAACCAGCAGGTCATCGACGTTGACGCCCAGTTTGCCGGCGTACTCAGGGTCGAGGGCGTGTTCGGCGTCGACGAATGCGCAGGTCGCGCCAGCTTTTTGAGCCTGGGCGATCACGGACAGTGTCAGTGTGGTTTTACCGGAAGATTCAGGACCGTAGATTTCAACGATACGGCCTTTTGGCAGGCCGCCAATGCCGAGTGCAATGTCCAGACCCAGAGAGCCAGTGGAGATGGATGGGATCGCCTGACGGTCCTGATCGCCCATACGCATTACGGCACCCTTGCCGAATTGACGTTCGATCTGACCCAGGGCCGCAGCCAAGGCTTTCTTCTTGTTGTCGTCCATTAAAGTCCTCACGTAATCAATAAGGCCTGACGGCCAACACCTGTATAAGTAGCCAGTATTATTCCACAGCGTTCGCGGATCGCCTACCCCTGATTTTCGATTTCTCGTGCCGCCAGTCGCAGGAGCCCCTCTAGCGCGGCCTTCACCGTTTGTCGGCGGACTTCATCGCGGTTGCCGGGGAAATGCTGAACCTCACTGGAAACCACGTCACCGACACCCCAGGCCAGCCACACCGTGCCCACCGGTTTGTTCGGCGTGCCACCATCAGGCCCGGCCACGCCGCTCACCGCCACGGCAAACCGCGCCAGGCTGTGTTTCTGCGCACCCTGCACCATCGATTCGACCACCTCGCGACTGACCGCGCCCACCGTATCGAACAACTCGGCCGGCACATTCAGTTGCTGGGTTTTCTGCCGGTTGGAATACGTCACGTAACCGGCCTCGAACCACGCCGAGCTGCCGGGAATGCGTGTGATGGCTTCGGCAATCCCGCCGCCGGTACAGGATTCGGCGGCGGTGACGTGGGCATTGAGCACTTGCAGACGTCGGCCAAGTTCGGCGGCCAATTGAGTGATCTCTTTCACGGTGTGCTCCGGATCGTGTGGAATGCGTACCACCGTACACGAGCCGGTTGCGCTTTCAATACACAAGCTTATTCAAAATGTTCGGGCGCGAGCGCTCTGACATAGGCCTGACAGGCCTGCAAGGCAATCAGTCCGCGGTCGCCGGTGTCGGTAATGGCGATAATTCGTTGAGCATGCGCCGGGTCAAGTCGGGCGCGTAAGGCTGCATGATCCACGCCGCCGGTGCCGGCGGTGGCGGGCATCCCACAGCCTTGGGTAACGTCGCCGGCGTCGAGAAGGACTGACAGGCGCACATCAGCAGTGGCAAGACGATCGCGCAGGCGATCCTGATCACGTTGGGCATCGCTCATGGCTCGATAATGGGTTTGCTCACTGGCGGCGAGCCGTTGCTCCAGCGCCAGACGTTTATCCTGCTCGGCCTGTTGTGCGGTGGCGGCGGCGACGGTCTGTTGATTAAGCGTTTCGGCGTTTAACCGAGCCTGTTCGGCCAATTGCCGCCCGTAGCGCCAGTCCTGAAACTGCCAGGCCAGTGCCGCCGCCCCCAAGGCCAGCAGCAAGACGCCAATCACTCGCCAGGGGATTGGCATAGCACCGCCCTCGCCCGCGCCCAGATTTCCAGACGATCCTGCAACCCGTTCAACCCGCCGTTGATACGGCGGGTGATGGTGTTGAACTGATCTCTATCAGCCAGTTCGTTCAGGCCATTTTTCTCCCAGAACCACGCGGCAGATTCGGCCGCCCATTGCGGTTGTTCCAGCAGTTCCGGCAAGGACAGCAAACGCTCATCACCGAACAGACCGAGGCTGCATTCGCGATAGTTACTGCGCCCGGTGATCTGGATCAGTCCGCGTCCGCGGTACTTTTGCCCATCACCGTCGGCCTCGGGCGTGTTGCCCAGACGTAACGCCAGAGTGCCGGTGTCGTATTTGCTCAGGTATTGGTTGTTGCCCAGCTCTCGCACGTACCGCAACTGGCCGGACTCGTGACCGACTTGCGCAAGGAATGCAGCGATACGCTTTGGCGTGTCGATACGACGGTTAGCCATGGCGCTGTTGAGCGCAGAAACAAAAACGCCCGCTTGGGTGCGGGCGTTGGGCATGATGTTGATAAGGTTGTTTTCAGTTATTTGCATAATGCGTAATCCTCCCTGGATGCTCCGATTGAATCATGGTTGAGCGCCAATGCCTGCAAGCCATTGTTTGCCGGAGTTTTCGGGAAACGGTATTGACCTTGATGCCTGCTGATTTAAAGCGCGGCGTCCAACCAGCGCGGCGCCACCGGACGATGCTCGCTGAGCGGGAAGAAAGAACCCTGTGGCCACTCGCGCAATTCGCGTCGATAGGTTTGCAGTTCTGCGTACTGCTCGGTGGTCAGAGTGGTGCCGCCACCATCCTCCAGTTCATCGCGGTCACGCGCCACCAGACCGTCGGTGGCAGCGAGCTGTGACGTACGCCAATTGCGCTCAGCCTCTGCCGCCTGTTCCTCCGACGGAGGCGGCGGATCAATCAAGATCGGGTAACCGGTTTCCACATGGACGCCAATGACTTTCGCAGTGACCGCCAATTGCTGTAGCAGCGAAATCCAATAGGCCTGTGGAATTTCAATGACGTCGTCCGGAATGTCCGACGAATTGATACCTGGTACATACACTCCTCGAGTACTGGCGCTGAACAACACGTTAAAGGTATTCATTTAATAGCCCTTGGCAAAATAAAACACTGTCCAGCCTGCCCCGGGCTGGTTGACCGCGTTGCGCACTTTCAGGCGAACGCCCAGTTTGGTGGCGGTGCCTCCGACAACAATCACCATGGCACCTTCACCGCCGACATGGTTGGCGACACATGAGAAAAAAGCATTCGGGAAGGCAATCGGAAAATTAACCCACATCTCACCGAGGGCATCTGTCGTGCCGAATCCCCATTGATCAATGTTTCCGCTGGCGTGCTTCTGATACCCAGGATTACCCACCGAAGCGTAAAGAGACGCGGCATATTTCAGACTGGCCGTACCGTGAACCACCCAGACTCCATACTCCCTGATAACGGTGGCGCTCTCACCGCTGTTCATGACGACCGAAGTCAGATACGCACCTTGCGGGCTTATTTTCGCATTGCCTGTGCAGGCAATTGTGACCGCTGCGTTGCTACGGCAATGCAGCGCGAACATGGCCCCATTGGGAACTGAGTTGATTTCTGGCAAGGACACGGTGTAAGGCAGGTCGCCTCCCAGACCGATCGCCCATCCCACGTCTGCAGCAGTCAGTTGCGTCGCGGCAGTTACGCCACGCGCACCCGCATAATTGCCCAGCGCTCGCTGCACGAATTCGGGAGTAGCCACTGAACGGCTCACATCGAATCGCGCTGGCGTCTGGAACAGCTGCGTGCTGCGCAGCGCGTCAAGCAATTGAGTGTTGGAAGACTCGCTCGGCGTCATTCCAGCCGCCCGAACAACCCCGAGAATTTCTTGAGTAACGCCGTTGCCCCAACTCGCTGGAATCAACGAGCCAGGCGAGCCGGCTAGCGCGTCCTCGTCGACAAACTTGCCATTGACCAATCCTGCACTTGGCACACTGATTGGATAATCCATTACCTTTCTCCCTTCGATGACTTAGATGTTTGCGGTTGGGCCTGGCGCGACTGGCCAAATGATTTGCGATGGGAAACCGGACTGTTTTTCGAGCCGATTCAGTTCCACGCTGTAGAGTTTCCATTCGAGCAATTGCAGCTGTTCTTCATGGCTCGCATCGTCGATGTCTTCGGCGTATTGCAGGGGGGCGATGCGCAGGACGGCGTCGCGCAGCAAGGCGTCACGCTGAGCAATGACTTTGGCCTTGAGGTCAGTCTGACGCCTGGATTCATCCAGCACCCATGTGTTGTCCTGCCAGAGATGATATTCGTCAGGGCAAGGGTCAGCAGTGAGATCTTCCGGGAGGGAGCCCAATTCACTCCAGGTCTGTTTCGCACCGTTATCTTTGCGATAGACGATGCCACGCAGGTCGATCAGCTCGCGAGGCACACCGTTGGCCATCGCCCAAGTGCGCCCCTGTTCCGCTTCTGGCAATTCGTAAGCCAGTTGAATCGCGTTAGCGGGCAATTGCACGCCGATGCCTGGCGTCACGAAAAACTCCACCGGCCCCACCAGAGCGCCAGCGTCATCCATTAAATAATTGAACATGAGGTACCTCAGATAACTTTGATGCGGCCAGGGTAGGCAACGTTGCGGGGACGCGAAGTGAAGGTGTACAAAAGCGTGTTCGCCGTGTCCTGTTGATAAACCGTTCCGGCGGGATAGATTGGCCCGCCATTACTCGGTTTGACCCAGGTTTGTCCTTCGTGAGTCTGCTGCCCCACCGCAGAAAGGCTGTCGGACCAGCGAGAACCCACCGCCCCGGCGCCATTTGCTCCCAAGGCATACGAATGCACCGTGCCGGCCTGATTGGTACCCATGACGCGGCCGACGTCAGCGTTACGCCCCTCGTCCAGAACCCGCAGGAATTCGCCGCGCAGTTCCGGGCCTCGAAAGGTCAGCGCGCCATCACCTGGCGTCCAGTTACCTTCATTTCCAGCACGGGTTGCATCGGAATTGAGCATCCCCGAACGCTGAGCGTGATCCCACAGCCAGGGCCACTCGGCACGATTCATCAACGTGCCATTGAGCGCGCCATAACCACCGGGGCTCAGCACCACAGTCGTCTCGAAAAACGGCCTGCCCAATGGGGTGTTGTCGAAACGACCAACCGGCCACCAGCTACCCGCCCCATCACTGCGCAGATGCCACCAGTCCCCCCCGCCCATCAGTACAAAGAATGGATAACCACTCGGCGAAAGGTGCGTATGAAAGCGGATGCGGTCAGTGCCGGATGCCTGGATCACCAGACGATTACCGCTGTTGTCCACACGACGAACAATCACGTCGCGTACACCGAGTGCGACATTGGCTGGCGGCAACAGCACGGTCATCGGCACCGGACTGCCGTCAATCAGCACCAGACCGAGTTCTTGCTCGGTCAGCGTTTTGGAGGCAGCCAGTCGAGTGATGACCGAACGCATCGGACTGGCATTCCCGACAATCGCCTGAATCGCCTTGAACAACTGAGTGTTGTCCGCTTCAGAAGCCACCAGCCCGCCACCGGTAATCACACTCAGGATCTCCTGAGTCACGCTATTGCCCCACACTGCCGGAATCAAAGAACCCGGCGTTCCCGCCACCGGGTTTTCATCGACGAAGCGGCCATCGACCAGGCCGACGCTGGGGACGCTTTTTGGGTAATCCATAGGTCTTTCGTTCCTCTGAAATAACAAATGAACCGCGTCCCGAGCGCTGCCATTGCAACCTCGTCCACGGTCAGTTTCTGAAAATAAAAAGCCCACGGTGAAGTGGGCTTGGCTGAAGCAGATTGGCGTCTTAACTGGTCTGTTGGCTGACCAGTTCGCGCATCGCCGCAATCGCCTCATCGGCGGCGCTGCGAGCCAGATCGATCTTGCCCTTGGCCGCCTGAGCGCGAATTTGTGTCTTCGCCTTCAGGCGCAAGGTGCGCAGGGTCAGCAAATGGTCGGTGAGCTGATCGGCCTTGCCGAGAATCTGTTCGGCAGCCTGTTTGGCTGTGCGGCCTTTGACCACCCACGCCGTGATAGACAACGGAACATCTTTTTTCGGATAACCGGCGTCCTGATAAGCCTGAGCATCGGCGGCGGCCTGGGCGTATTCCATGGCTTTGAGCGGGTCGCCGGCCAGTTGTGTACGGGCACTGTCGGCGACTGCATCGACCTTGGCACACAGACGTTCGACTTCCTGCTGTTCCAGCAGAGCGACTTTTCCCGGATTGACGACCCACTGTTCGCCGTTCCATTCATGGGCGACAGACGGCTGCGCGGGACGCAGTTCGCCGTCAATCTGATGGAGTTCCTGAATGACGATCATCGAATGAGCTCCCACTGCAACTGGACGTTCACGGCGTCCCCGAAATTGATCGCGATGCCGGCGCTGTAGTCGGTCAGCGGATGACTTTTGATCCCCATGCTGAAGAGCAATTCATCACTGTCGGCATTGGCTTGCCCAAGATTGTGCTCGGCCTGATAGGACTGCCAGAGCGAGCGCAGGTTGGCGTGATCAAAACTGGCGGTCAGCGTCGAGACCGTGACGTCGTAGACAATATTGTTGGTGAATATCACGCAAGGTTGCAAAGTGGCCGGGTTCCAGCCTCCCGCATTATTGGAAACGCCCGTTGAAACGGGGGAAAGGTAGCTGTAGTTGCCTCCAGCCCATCCAGTCGCCGGAAACGCGACGCTGGTAACGGCCGTCGATGATGGCGTCGGATTGCCCACCACCAGCCGCGCTGCACGGGCATGGGGGTCCAGCGGCAGAAACACCGCACCAGTGCCGTTGACGGTCTGAGTCCAGGTCAAGCGCGCCCGGTTGTAAATCGCACGCACTGTCGGCACGGAGCCGGGCGCGCCGGTGACGACCCAGGCCAGACATATGTCCAGCACCGAACTCTGAAAACCGCCGCCGGCAGCGCCGTTGGCCACACCTTTCAGCGTCTCGGGTGTCACGTCGTAAATCGTACCGCGCTGGGTATATAAACTCAGCACACCGCCCACCACCTGCGCCCGCAGAAAGTAGCTCGAGCTGGGCAGCAGGTCTGCACTGCTCCAGGCCTGGGTAGTGAAAGTACGTGAACGCCCCAACTGCCCCGCCACCACTTCCTGGCCAATGCTGACGTAGACACCCGCCGGCACCGACACTCGCCCGCCACTGGCCGATGCGGCGGCTGGCGTAATCGGCAACCGGGCATCTGCCGTGGCAACAGTTGGCAAAGGCAAAGCCGACAGCGGCAACGCCGAATCCAGATTCCAGCCCTTGGCCGAAACACTCTGAATCGCCTGCAACAACTGATCGTATTTTTTCTCGTCCGGGGTCATATCCCCGGCCTTGATCACGTTGAGAATTTCCTGCGTAACCCCGTTACCCCACTCCGCCGGAATCAACGACCCCGGCGTCCCCATCAACGGGTTTTCATCAACGAACTTCCCATTCACCAATCCGGCGCTGGGCACACTGTTTGGATAATCCACGCGGGGACCTCCCGTTTTTCTGGGTGACTGTTTACGAAGCTGTTTTTCAGGCTTCACGTCAGAAAGAGCATCAAACCGGCAGCACTGGCCAGACCACGTCCTGTGGATACCCCGGCTGCTTGTCGATCTTGTTCAGTGCTAGTTTGTAGGTGGCAAATGCCTTGAATCGCTGCATATCGTCTGCGTCGAGCAGCCCGGCGATGTAGGCGTCCGCCATGCCGACGGTTTGCTGATCGGCCTCAACCAACAGCTCATCGCGGCGAGCCAGAGCAGCAGCGCGCCGCTCGCCATCAATCATCTGCGAAGTGTTCGGCAGCGCATGTTTGGTGACCTTGCCGTCGGTGTATCGCCAGATGCCGTCGCGCTCTTCAATCGTGCGCAGGAACAGTTCGTCGGAGATCTCAACCGCGCTGACAGGAATCTGCAGGTGAATGGTCGAGTCGTAACGCCCAAGAAGCTCGCCCTGGGCATCGAAATCAATGTACTTCATCGTTTTCACCTCTGATTTCAAAAGCCCAAGGCGAACCAGTTCCAGCCGCCGGGATCGCTATTGGAAAACCGCTGAAACTGGCTGGACGAGAGTTTCCAAAGGGAGAAACGCAGATCGGCGAATCCCGGAGAAACATCGTTCGCCGACAGCAGAAGCACTTTATTGGGAAAAGCGATCGGATACGTCACGGTCTCACTTAGCCCTCCACCCGAAGCCGTTCCCCACTGCAAAATCATGCCGCTGGGTAAACGCTGGTAGCCGCTATCACCCAGTGAAGCGGTAAACATCGGCGAGTACTTGAGGGCGCCATCGCCTGAGTCCAGTCCCCAGCCACCGCCGAGAAGCAGTCGCCTGAAGGTCATGAAACACCCGCCTGCGAATGACAAGGAAGTTCCCGCCGGTCCATTGGTTGTACCCAGGCTCTCACCACTTTTGACTTTCACGGTCAAACCACCGGGTCCGGCGACTAGAGACACCAATCCGCCCGGGGGAACGCTCGACCACTCCGGCAGTGTTGCGGTGCTCGCTCCAGTGAAGATCGAGAGCTTGCCAACATCAGCAACCGTCAACGCCACATCACCGACATAGTTGGTCTGCCCCGCCAGACTGCCCAGTGCGCGCTGGACAAACTCTGTCGTCGCCACCTTCTGACTGGCATCGAACTGGGGCGGCGTTTCATACAGTTTCTTGCCACGCAGCGCCTCCAGCAACTGCGTATTCAATCCCTCGGTGGGCTCGATCCCGGCAGCCTTGATAACCGTCAGAACCTCTTCGGTCAGGGCGTTGCCCCACTCCGCAGGAATCAACGATCCAGGGGTTCCGGTGATCGGGTTCTCATCGACAAAACGACTGTTGACCAAACCGACACCGGGCATGCTCTTCGGATAATCCATCCCCTCAAACCTCCCTAGTCATAATTGATGTGCACCTTGGTGTGCGCCGGCGCACTGCGGTGGATCAGGCATTCGAGCGCCGAGCCCGGGTTTACGCCGAAGCGCTCGCCCCAGTAACTCGCACCAAAACGCCGGCCAAGCAGCAAGCGGCCGCCGGTGTTGAGCGTCCACATGAATTGCGCTTCCCACGTTCCCCAATGCGCCGCACCGAAACGTGCACGACCCATGCGCGGGGCTTCGTGTTCGGTGATGGTGGCGTTGGGGTAGCCCTGGCTTTTGGCGATTTCGAGGTAGTAGCCGACGGCCTGGCTGCCGACCGCGAGCAAGCGGCGGCGCACGGCGAGGCGGCGGTCGTCGAACAGTGGCGTGGCACCCAGGCACGGGTCGGGCAGGTCCATCACCCGCTCCCAGTCCGGCACCAGTTCGCTGACGCCGGCCGGGTCCATTTCGTTGAGCAGGTCGGCGGCGCGGGCGTCGAGGCGGGCCAGTTCGACGGCGACGCCTTGCAGCACTTCCTCCAGTTCCGGCACGCGCTCCGGGTCCCATGCCGGGCCGCTCGGCAGCAAGGCACGCAACTGCGCCTGATATTGCGCGGCGGTTCTTATGCCCCCCATACGCAACCCCCAAAAGTGAGCAGTTCGCTTTGCCCGGCAGGGACGTCAGCCGACGGCGCGGTGAGCGTGTGATCGTATTCGCCACCGGCGCTGCTGATGGCTTCGCGAATGTGGCTGATCAGCAACGGCACGCCGAGGTCGGCCTCGCGGTTATGCAGATCGCGCAACTGCGCTTCGACGGCGGCGCGCACGGCGGTGGTGTCCGGGTTGACGCTTTTGAAGCGATAAACCACCGGCACCTGAATCGGTCGCTGCACATGGACTTCGGCGGTGACCGGGCGCAGCGGTTCGATGTACTCCTGAACCTCGGCCAGTTGCTCGTCGTTGGGCACCGGTTGCGGATCCTCGTCGCGCATGATGAACACCGTCACGGTGCCCGGCCCGAGCAAGCCGCCACGGCACCATGCACGGGTCACGCCCGGCACTTCCAGCGCCCAGGTTTCATAGTCGCTGGCCGAGCCGCCGTGAGGGATGACGCGATAGGAACGGATCACCCGCGAGCGCAGCGACTCCAGGCTTTCGCGCGCCACGCCGCCACTGAGCCCCGGCGCCAAGACGATGAAGCTGTTGCCGACGATGCCGGCGATCGGTTGTACCGGGGTCAGCGCCAGACCCGCATCGGCATTGCCCAGGCTGCCGGCCTCCAGTGCAGCGATGGTGGTGCTGTTGCTGCCATTCACCGTGGTGCGCGAAGCGCTGACTTTGTAGGTGCGACCGTCGCTCGATTGCAGCAACGTATCGACGTCGAGCACCGCACCGGCGGTCGCGGTAAAACTCACGCTGCCAGTAGCCACTTGCGCGGGTTTGCGTGGCTGGTTCAGGCGCAATGCTGCGATGCGTTCCAGGGTCGACTCATCGGCCTTGTCCGGCAGGATCTGCTCGGCAATCCAGTCGAGATAACCGTACAGACCGTAAGCGGCGCCGCCTAAGGTGCGGGCCAGCACTTGCGCATCGGACTGGCGCAGCGAATCGCCGGCCAGGTCGCTTTGGGTGCGCTTGATCAGCACCGGCAGCGAAGGGGTTTCAAACGGCATAGATCACCTGCCAACTGTTATCGGGGTTGATGTCCAGACGTTCGCCGTCAGCCAGGGTCAGGACCGTGCGCAGGTTCAGGCGCTGGGCGTCGAGGCGTTCGCTGATGATGTCGATGGCGCTGCAGTGGCCGTCGTCGAGCAGCCATTGCAAGGCTTCGCGGGCATAGAACTCCGCGTCCATCTGGGTCTGTCGGGTCAGCTTGACCCGGCGTAACAGCCACAGCCGCGAGCCGATGCGGTCGTCGGCGACGGTGGGAAAGGTGTCGCCCCACCAGCCGTAGCGTTCGTCGTCGTCGAGGGCGTCGTCATCGGCGGCGCGGCGCCAGGTGAACAGGCTGATGAGCACGGCGCGGGTCAGGGCGGCGTGGAGGTTCTGGCTGATAAACATCACTTGCCTCCTGCCGGCGCACCGGTCTGGCCGTTGCCGGCCTGCACGCCAACGTGCACGTGTTGGATCTGGCTGATGCCGCCAGCCAGTTGATCGCCGTTGGAAACGATCTTGCCGGTCTGGTTGATCACTGGCGTATCGAAGTTCACGGCGGTACTGGCGCGGATGTTCAGCGTGGCGGTTTCGATGTCGATGATCCGCCCGCGCTTGAAGTGAATCTTGTCGCCCTCGTCGGTGTAGATCGCGACTTCGCCAGCAGCCAGCGATTGCAGACGATAGCGGCGGTCGGCGACCACCAAGGCGATGGCGTGGGAACGGTCACCGCCGAGGAAGGTGACGACACCTTCAGCACCAGCCAGCGGGTGGCTGGTGAAACCGTAGGGTTCGAAGTGTTCGAGGTCGTCGTTGACCTCCCCGGCGGTGAGGCGCATTTGCAGCGATTGCAACTTGGATGCCGAATTGGCGAGCACGACAGTGCCGCGCGCCAGCAGGCGTGTCAGTAGGCTCATCTTGGATTCCTGTGAAAACTGGCCCGACGCCAAAAGATCGCAGCCTTCGGCAGCTCCTACAGGAGTACGCCGACCCCATGTAGGAGCTGCCGAAGGCTGCGATCTTTCAGAGGCCTATGAGGTTTTTTTCGGGGGGACTGGATCAGGATCGAAGGTATGCGGCGGCGCGACTTGCAGGGTCGTCGCCGAGCCCTGCGCCGACAGTGAATACGTCACTTTGGAAATCAGCATGTCGCCATCAAACCCGAGCACCGGATCCTTGACCTTGACCAGCGTGTTGTGGCGCCACAGATCACCGTTGGACTGGCGCCAGCCCTGCACCTGGTACGTGGTGCTCTGCGCCCGGCCCATGCGGGTGGCGCTTTCCCATTGAGCGCGTTGCTGGGCCAACTCAAAGGTCAGCGCCGTACCTTCGTTAATGATGGTGGTGCGCCGCCGCTTGAAGGTCAGGTCGGCCGCCGTCGATTCAACCTCGCTGACCGCCGCCCCGCTCTTCTTGTCGGAGCCTTTCTGCTGGCCGATCACCCGGTATTCGGAGAACACCTGGCTTTGATCCATCGGTGCGTTGGCCGACAAAATGTTCTTGCCCAGTTCCAGCGCATCACTGGCGCGGCCACCGCTACCGGGTTTGGCCAGCACCAGTCGACCCTGCTCGTCATCGGTGGAAAACACACGGAACAGCGAGAGCAAACGGTCGATCGACTGAAACACCGTTTCACCCGGCACAATCGTGTGTTTGGCCAGCCGCGATGTCTCGGGAATTTCGTTGACCACCATCAACGAATACTCCATCGCCAATGCCTGCACGATGGTCAGCAACGGTTGTTCCTGCCACTGACCGGGCCGGTTGGTGGCGGCGCAATCGACCAGGTCCTGAGTCTTGGAACTGCCTTCGATACTCAGGCTGATCTGCCGACCGTCATAGCTGATCGGTGCCTTGAACACGTAGCCGGTGAGCACCAGATCCTTGCCGATTTTCACTTCGCAGGGGTCGCCCGGTTTGATCCGCTGATCCACCGTCTGCCCCGGCCATTGCCAGGTGATGTCAAGTTTGAAGGTACGGAACTGGCGCTCCAGATCAGCACTGATTTCCACGCTTTTCCAGCCGCCGTATTCCATGTTGTTGACGGTCAGCGTGACGCGATTATCCGTTTCGCTCATGGTTCACTCCCCGGAGACTTTCACGTTGCTCTGCGGGAGGAACAACGGGTTGTTTCCCTCGTTGCGCTGGATCACTTCGGTCACCCGCGTCGCATCGGCAAACTGTTTGTAGGCCACCACCAGCGCCGGCAGGCTTTCCTGAAACGACTTGGTCACCAGCCGCACACCGGACGTGGCCACTGCCTTGAGATGCGCGACCAAGGCATCCTGCACATCACTGATCGCTTGATAGTGTCCCGGATCAGCCTTGTCCTTAGCCTTTTGAAGCGCGTCTACCAGATCCTTTTGCAAGGCTTGCAAATCATCGGTGGCCGGCACTTCCTGGCGGGCAACCTGCTGGATCGCCTGCTGATCCACCGATGGCGTTGCCTGCAATTTCACCGGCTTCGTCGCCACCGGCATTGAGGCGACCCATTGCGCCACTTTGACGATCAACGTGTCCTGCACCAGATCCGCCATGGCTTGCGCCGCCGCGTTGGTGTCCTTGCCGGTGGTGATCTTCGGCGCATCAGCCTTACGGATGGCTTCGAGTTGTTGGGACACGTCGGCAATCACGCCACGGTAGCCCTCCTTCGCGAACTCCTTGAGCTCCTTGATATCGCCAAGCAAGCCCTTGAATTCCGTCGCCACTTCCTTGGGCAATTCCTTGACCGCTTTGACCAACTCAGTGATCTGTTTGTATTGCTCAATCAGCGGTTTGAGCTGCTCCTTGATCACCTCGTATACCCCGGTGAGGCTGTTGCGCAGATTGGCAATGCCGATCCGCGCAGCCTTGATCAGCGTCATCGCCTGTTCGAACCGCGCCACCGCAGAACCCAGCAGCGTGTCGGCTTTCGCCAGCAAGACCTTCTGGGTGCTGACGGTCGCCGTCGGAAACGGCAACGGCTGATCGGGATAGAACTTCAGCGCAAATGTGACCAACCCGCCGTCCTGGCGGGTGTGGGTCATGTCGCATTCGCCGACCTTGACTTGCAGGCGTCCAAGCCATGGATGCACCAGTTCACCACTGCCCGCCTCCAGTGCCTTAAGCAGCTTGTCGCGCTGCTCCAGGCAATCAGGGCCGATGATGAACGCCGTCAGATCGTGGGTCTTGGCCTGCTGGCCGAGGTCCTCGAAAAACGGCAGGTCACGTTGCGGATACTCATGCAATTGCCCCTTGCGACCGACCGGGGTTTTCGCCTGATCGATCCAGAACCCGACACCGCGAAAGGATGCCGGCAACAAACGGTCACGCCAGTTCATTGGAACCTCCTGCCGACAGCGAGCGATAGCCAATGCGCGAAGACAGCGCCAGGCCCGGTTGATTGGTTTGCGGTTGATCGGTACGCAGCCCCGCCGGCGCATTTTCGAAGCGCACGGTCAGGCCGCCTTCGAGTTGTGTGCGGTTGTTGGCGGCGCTTTGCTGGATCAGGGCGCTGGAGCTTTGGGGCAGCGTGCCGCCCTGCAACGTACCGCTGGACGACACTTGCGGATCTGCACCGAAGAACGCCGGTGCCAGTTCGCCTTTGCCTTCGGCATTGGTCTGGCGTTGCGCTTGTGTCAGGGTCTCGACCTTGCCGGTGACCTTGGCGATTAACCCGGCAAAGCCGCCGTCAAACAGCTCCTTGATCGGCGCAATCACGGTTTGCAGCTTTTGCCACAACTGGCCAAACCACTCGGTGATCGGCCCCCAGTTCTTGATGATCTGCCCCAACGGCGTCCATTCGAACATCGTGTGAAGAAACTCCAGCACCGGTGTGGCCATGGCTTGCACCAGGCCCCACAGCGCCGAAAACACTTCACTGATCGGCTGCCAGTACATCGCGATCTGTTCCAGCGGCGACCATTCGAACAAGCCCTGGAAGAAGCTTTTGATCTGTTGCGCCGAGGTTTGCAGCGCGGTCCAGATCGGCTCGAAGAAGGTGACGATACTGCCCCAGTTGTTGACGATCATTCCCAGCGGGGAGAAGTCGAACAGCGTGCGGAAAAAGTCCTTGATGACTTGTGCCGCTGGTTGCAGTGCCGTCCAGATTGAGGCGAAGAACCCCGTGATCGCCCCCCAGTTGTTGATGATCATGCCCAGGGGCGTCCAGTCGAACAGACCTTTGAGGAACGCCATCACCGGCACACTCAAGGCTTGGAGCAATTCCCAGATCGCCGAGAACAGGCCGGTCAACGGCCCCCAGTTTTCCACGATCATGCCGGCTGGCGACCACGAAAATACCGATTTGAAGAAGTCGATCACCGGCGCGGTAACCGCTTTGACCTTGTCCCAGATCCCCGAGAAGAATCCCGTGACCGGTTGCCACAGCGCCGCAAGCGTCGCCAGCGGCTGCCAGTCAAGTACCGAGCGCAATGTCGCCATCGCACTCGCCCCGGCGTTTTTCACGCCCTCCCACAACCCCGTGAAGAACGCCGAAATCGGCGTCCAGTTGGCCACGATCAAACCGGCAGCCACGGCAATGCCCATGGCAATCAGCATGATCGGGTTGGTCTTGAGCACCATGCTCATCACGTCGAACACTTGCGTTGCCCCGGTAACCGCGGTTTGCATCGCCGAGAAGGCGATCGCCCCCCCCGCCAGTCCTTCGACCAGTTGCGGGTTGTCGGCGAGCAAGCTGCCTACCTGGGTCAACATCGGCTCAAGCCCGACCACCAACGCGCCAACCGCCGGCACCAGCGCGGCATCCACCGCCGAGGACACCTTCTCCATCGACGCTGTAAACACATTCATGTTCTGCGCAGCGGTTTTCGGCGCGGCGGGCAGATCGACGGTTTTTGCCGTCTCGCTGACGTCGCTCAACTTGCCCTGAAAGGCTGCCGCCGACTTGATCCCTTCCACGAACGGCGTGATCACGCTGCCGCCCTTGAACAATCCGCTGATGTCGAGTTTGCCTAGACCGGTCTGCTCGAGATTTTTCTTGAAGCTCTCGACCTTGGCCCGAAGGGCTCCGAGTTTGGGCGACAGCTCATCGATGCCAGTAATCAGCACCGAGGTTTTCGGTTTGCTATCTGTGTCTGCCATCACTGCACCTGCTGCATCGCGTTGATCCGTTGCGCGTGCTCCAGCGATTCGCGGAGCACATCCAGTGGCCTGGCCATCATCTGTTCGGGGTCAACCTTCCAGAACCAGGCCAGGTCATAGGCGACTGCGATCAGGTCGGTGATGGCTCCGACGCCGCACTCATGAAAAAACTCGCAACGGCCCAGCTCAGCGCGTTGAGATCAGCCAGATCCAACTGGTTGACCGACGACGGCGGAATGCCGGCGCACACGGCGATGTATTTGGCCGCCACGTCCATGTCGAGGCTGACTTCTTCGCTCTTGTCGATCTTGTACGGCAGCGCCTTGATCGCTCGCACTTCCTGCACCGTCGGACGGCGCAGGACGAGTTCGGTCAGGGGCTCGCCGTGAGCTTCGATCGCAACTTGAAGCTTCACGGCGCCGCTCATTGCCAGGTCCCCTTGATGCCTTCGAATTTCAGTTCGATGGTGGCGTCATCGCCTTTGGAGACTGGCTCTTCAACCAGGTACGCACCGGCCAGCACGTAGACTTTGCCGTTGCTGAATTCGCAGGTGACGGTGATGTCGGTGCCTTCGATCAGCTTCTTCAGCGGGAAGTCGGCGGTGTGCAGCGCGGTCACTTTGAACGACGGTGCGATGTCGGTTTCCTTGTAGAAGCCGGGTACGACGGTTTCGCGTTTTACCGCCATCAGCGGGGCTTCGCAGCCGCCATTGATAGTCAGTTGTGCGCCGTCGACTTTGACGTAGCAGGTGCCTGCAATCAGTTGACCCATGGTGTTACTCCCTTGAATAAAAAAGCCCACGCGAGGTGGGCTGAATGCTTGACGCTAAACGCGGCTATCAAGCCGCGTCGTCGTACTGCAGACGGAATTGGTTGAGCAGTGCGAACACGCGCAGACCGTTGATGTAATCCGGCGGGAACAGCACGTTCACGCGGCTCGGGTCCTGCACGTCGCGCTCGACGATCAGGTGCTCGGCGAACAGTTCGGCGTTCTCGACGTGGCCTTCCAGTTCCAGCTTGGCGTACTGGGCGATCAGTTCACCGCGAATGGTCGCAGGCGTGACGATTGGCTGGCCGGCGCCGAAGCGGGTGCCGTCGGAGGCCAGTTTGTGCCGACCGTATTTGCTGGTGATCACGCTTTGCAGACGACGCACGATGAACGCCGACTGGTGCATGGTTTCGCTGTCCAGGTAGGAGTTGTCGGCCTGGCCGTAAGCGTTTTTCTGGTAGGTGGTGATCGAACGCTGGATGCGCACGTAACCGCCTTCGTAGTACGCAGTGGCGATGCCGTAGTTGAGCAGCGACTGACGCTCGGTCAGGGTGAAACGCTCGCTCGCCGGAGCAGGGTCGACACCCGGCAGGCTGCCGCTCTGGGTCGGACGGCTGGCGTCGGCGGAGATGAACACCGCAGTGCGCGCCGCCAGTGCAGCGGCTTGTACCCAGAACGGTTGCGGAACACCCGGCTCCAGCGCCTGAATGGTCATGTGCTGGTCGTTACGCGCCTGACCGGCCGCCACCAGAGTGCCGACGGTACCGCGCTTGGCGCTGTAGACATGACCAAACAGTTGCTTGGCCCACGACCAGCGACCGGTGCTGTCGTCCATGACCGCTTGCCAGGTGTTGAGGGTCGACAGATCGGACCATGGCAGTGCGATGAACTCGAACGGCTCGTCGCCCAGTGCGGCAATCGCTGCCACCTGATCCGGCACACCGGCGCCGCCGGTCATGGCAGTGATTGCAGTGGTCAGGCCGGCCGGGGTGTCTTCGCCGTTGCTCTTGCCCAGGCGATTGAATTGCAGGCTGATGTCGTTGCCGCTGTCGCCGGTCCATTTGGCGGACAGGGTCACTACACCTTCGGCAGCCGCAGCGCTCACCGGCAGATCAGCCGTGGCGTTGATTTTCTGCGCCAGCGCAGTCGCTGCTTGTGCCGCGGTGGCACCGTTGACCACGGTGGCTTGCACACGCACGCCGCCAACATACAGGTTGAGCACGCCAGCCTGAGTCGCGGTGCCGGTCAGGGTCAGCACACCTTTGGCGATGGCGCCTTCAGCGTTGTGCAGCGGCAGGCACCAGATCTCGCCGATCGGGTCGGCCTTGCGGAAGGTCTCGTACATCGAGGCGAGCATCGAGCCCTGGCCACCGATGCTTTTTGCCAGCGCCACGCTGGAGACCAAAACCAGTTTGCCGACTTCAGTCGGGGCGATGTTGTCGTTGACCTGAGCCACGATCAAACGACGCAGGGTCGAGCTCGCACTATTGGCGGCCGAGTTGTCCATTTCGGCATAGAACAGCGGTACACGAATGTCCGCGGGGATGTTGCTGAATCCGATCGCCATTATTTGGCTCCCTGTGGTTTAGCCGCTTTTGCGGTTTTGAGTGTGATATCGCCGTCGGCCAGACGTCGGCGCCACCAGGCGCTGTCCAGCACTTCACGGCCTTCGAGAGGCAGCAGATCGCCCGCCTCCGGGTCCGGCACGGCACGGCCAGCGGCCGGCACTACGGTGATGCGATTGCTCATGGGGTTACGTCTCCAGAGAAAGTCAGTTCCACGCGCCCATCGGGGCCCGGGCGTTTCAGGTTGGGGTCGGCCGGATCGATCGCATCGACCCGCACGGTGGCCCCGGTAAAGGACGACAAACCGTCCAGTTCACGTTCGTGCCAACTCTCCGCAGGCTGACTTGGCAGATTGCGGCCGAGCTGGAACTCGGCAAAAAAGCGCAGCCGGTAATAGGCGCGGCTGCTGTTGATCGAGACCATCTCGCCGCCGTCATAAACGATGGTGCTGTAGTCGGCATCGGCGTTGAAACCCACCAGCGCGCGCCACAGTTCGGCGCGCAGGTCGTGCAACCGATCCAGCGCTTTTGTAGCGTCAGTGGCGTCAAGCACCAGGACGATTTCGAAGCGGTCGCGGATCGGTTGGGTGATGAGGTTTTGTGTGGTGCTGTTGCTGGCCAGATCGGCCAGCGGTGTGACGTGGGCCGAAGGTGTCGGCAGATCGGGGTTGCCTTGCAGCAACGCCAGATCGACACCCACCGCAATGTGATTGGCCAGGCTTGGGCATTGCGCACGCAACTGCGTGAGGATCGGGGTGATCTTCATGGTGGTGTTCCGGAATTAGGGGGAGTTAACGCAGAGCCCAATGTGGGAGCGAGCCTGCTCGCGAAAGCGCTGGGTCAGTCGCTATCAATGTTGGATATGCCGGCCTCTTCGCGAGCAGGCTCGCTCCCACGGGATGTTGTGCAGGGATCAGGCTTTGGGGTCGAGGCCGGTGGCCTCGATCAGGCAGCGATAGCTTTCCTCGCGCTTGCCGCTGGCGGTGACTTTTTCGATCGACCAGCGACCGCGCATGAAGTCTGGCCAAGTGTCATCGAGTACCAACAGGCCTTCGGCAGCCAGCAGCGGATCGCCCGGGCAGGTGACCTTCAGCTTGTATTTCTGGCGCAGCATCTTGCGCACTTCGGCTTCGCCGATGGCTTTGGCTTCTTCTTCACTGGCCTGTTTCTGGCGAATGACCTTGTAGGGCTCAGAACCGGTTATCACCTCGCGCAGTTTGCCGGCGGCGATGTCCCAGAAGCAGGTCTTGCAACCCTGGTTCTGGGTACGAGCGGTCTCTTCCAGTGTGGCGCTGATGAAGGCGTGATCACCCGGTCGATTGTTACTGGTCACCGACAGCCTGACGTCCGGTATCACCTGGCCCGACAGGTTTTTCAGCTGCGCAGGTTTCGCCAGTACGTAGAGGTCGTTGAACGGTTTGGCCACCGCGTCGTACTTGAGCGCCAGTCGCGTGATGAAGCTCATGTCGGTTTCGTTCGACTGATCAACATGAGCAATCCGGATCAGCGCCAGTTCGGGATCGACGCGCGGCGAAAAACCGTGCGGCGAGACCAACTGGCGAAACAGTGCTCCAAGGGTGGTGGGGCCATGACTCGCCGTGCGCCGTTCCTTGAATCGGGTCTCATCCTTGCCGCTGAAAGGCGCTGCGGTAGCGACCAGCGTCAAGCGCAACGGGAACAGCGTCGGGGTCAGTCGAGTCACCTTGAACTGGCCCTTTTCGACCAGCCCGGACTCCAGATAGCCCACCCGCAGGCCGATTGTTCCGCCCAAGGTCGGCAAGCCTTCAAGGCCTTCCAGGTCGATCACCAATGTCAGTTGATCGGACTCCATCCCGGCAGCATCAATGTGTTCCCAACTGATCAGGCGCTGGTTCAGCAGGTCCTTGTTGGCGCCGTAGATTTCGATTGCCGGTGTAAATCCCTGTGCCATGCAACCTCCTTAGTCCCAGGCCAGAACCGGTTTGATTGCGGCCGGTTTGCTGTCGAGCTCCGGCAGCGTCACCCAGACACCTGCCGGCAGGATCGAGCCGTGCTCGGCCAGGGTCGGGTTGAGTGTCCACAGGGCTTCTTCGGCGCTGTCATCGCTGCGACCGGTTTCGCGGTACAGCAACAAATTCAGCGAATCACCGGCCACGCTTCGTACCTTACGCATTGTTGAACTCCGACAATCCGATCACCCACTTGATCACCATCGCGGTGCCGTCATCGATGACCTCGCTCTGGTTTTCATCGATGCTGTTGATTCGCCACAAACCCCAGTTGCGACCAATGCCGTCAATCAACGGCAGCGGTACTCTCAACGCTTGCAGCGCACGCAGCTCATCGAGCCGCTCCATCGCCACGGCGTACATCGAGGTGCCGGTAATGGTCAGGGTTTCGGGTTTCTGGCCTGTCTGGTGGGACCTGGGTTTGCTGTTGAGGATCTGCAGATCAGTCCAGCCACCCTCGGATTTGCGCGCCAGCGTGCTGTAGGCAAAATCCCGGGACAGGCCGAAGATGAAACTGCCCAGCGCCATTTGTTGTTTCATGTACCGGCTCCGTCAGTCAGGGCTGCATCACGACGCGTCCCGAGTGGGTTACCGCCCATCAGCAGCGGCATGAATTGGCCATGGAATTGACCGGAAATCTGTTGCTCGATAATCGAATGAATCTGTTGGGCAGTGTCGGGGGCAGGACAGGTGACCTGGATCGTCGGAGAGAAGGAAACCTGCTGATTTTGCGTCTGTGCGCCAGCCAGGTCTTTGGCGACTTCGGCCGGCGGGGCGAGTTTGTCCGGCGCGGTAGTCATCAGTTTCTCCCCCAAAAAACCTCCCCCTTCAAAGCCCAGCCATCCCCCGATCAGTCCACCAATGACACTCCCAAGTGCCATGCCCGGCGCCAGCCCGGGACTTCCCAGGGTCGCGCCCATCGAGCTACCGGTAAGCGCGCCGGCCCACGCACCACCGGCGGCGCCGAGGCCTTTGCCAATCTGTTGTTTGTCACCGCTGGCAACACCTTCGGCGACCATGGAGGCCCCCATCAGCGCCCTCATCGGCCCGGGCATTGCACGCGACACCGGCTGTATCGAGGCAACCAAAGGCTCCAGCCTCGGAGCAGCAGACCTTGCAGTCTGTTCCAGTATCTTCAAACCGTTGCCGGCATTTGCTGTCCGGCTGGCAAGAGCAGCGCCCTGCGTTTCAGCCACGCCGGTCACTGCAGCTGCTGCGGATGGGGCGAGCCCTGAACGACCGGGGAGCCGACTGGCAGCTTTATCCACGATCCCTTTGCCAACCCGATCTTTCAGCTCCCCGACAACTGCATCGAGCACGAAATCGAACACCGGTTTGATCCAGGCTGCCGCCGTCAGAGCCACTCCCGTGGTTTTCGGGTAGGTTTCGGCCAGTTCGCTCAGTTGGTCTACCGAATGACTCTCACCCGGCGTTTCGATATCGGGCGCCAGCGCATTGCCTTTGGCGACCGACAAGCGCTCCTCACGGGCATTTTTTATGTTCAACTGCCCCTGCTGGGTATTGGCAAGGGCCATCGCGGACTCTCTGACCGAGCCTTTTTCCTTGAGCTTCGATGTCGCGTACAGGGTCTTGTCGCTCACCTGCAAGAAGGCATCATTCACCCTGCTCAAGTCCCCGGACAACGAGAGCACCGCACTGCCACTGTCCGCAAACAATGTCCGGGACAACGTCGAGCGCTCTTCCGGTGATTTGTTATTCAGAGCCGCCAGTACCGAGATAACGGCGCCTTTCTGCAAGCCCTTGTGCTCGGGATCGCGCATGGCTTGCGCGACTGCCTTGGGATCCAGGCCTAATTGATTCCAAGCAGCCTTTTCAGCCCCGGACGCTTGATCGCCCTTGGCCAACGCATCGGAAATGTTCTTCAGTGCGCTACCGGCATCGTCTTTCTTCAGGCCGCTGTTCAACAGCGCCGCCGACAACGCCGCCGCTTGTTCGGGTTGAAAGCCTGCGCCGACGGCAGCTTCACCCGACTGCTGCAAGACAGAACCGATAGCCCCTGCCTGGACATCTCCGGGCATTTTGCCGAGATGATTGGCCGCATCCGCCAAATCAAGGGCTTGATCGCGCGAAAGCTTCATCGAGGTGCGCCAGACCTTCAACATTTCGCCGGCTTCCAACCCCGTAACCTTGAATGCCGATGCAGTGATGGCCGCATCGCTGGCAAACGTCAGCAATTCGCGTTTCTTGCCCTCGTCGTTTACCGCTTCGCTGCCGACTCCCGCCTTGGCTGCCAGGGTTTCAATCTTGACCAGCTCGACCCCGGTAGTGCCTCCGGCAGCCACCAAGGTGGCACTGGCCATTTTCAGGCTCGTGAGTGCCATGTCTTTCCCGTCGTTGCGGGAAAGCTGCGCCACACTCGCAAGAGTGGCCGCCGCCGAATCCATGGCAATCGCTGCCTTGCGCGTCTCGGGAAGCTCAGCTCCCGTGGAAGATTTTTCCGGTGTTTTCTGCCCACCGGATGACTCACTCTTCGCTTCGGCACTCGCTGCCTGTGGCAACGCACGCAATGCGGACAGAGTCACGCTCAATGCATCGATTGCCGTCGTCAGCAGCACGACTTTTCCGCTGGCCGTCAGCAATGCCTGGCGCAGCCCGCTGATCTGCTCCACGGCAAGCCGCCCCGCACCTGCGTTCAGCGCGGCAACGCTCAGGGTGATACTGCCAAATCCTGCGCCGGCGCTGTCACCGACATTCATGGGCGAAAATTTGCTCTCTGCCATTGCCGCTCTACTCCTGTTTCACGCCAAGGCGAGTGATCGCTATGTCGTAGCGGCGCAACGCCTTTTCGGCGTCCCATTCCAGAATCTCCGCCTCACTTACCGGGTAAATGAGCGGGACGATATCGAGGATTACTTCGATGTCGCGTTCCGAAAGTAGGCCGCCGGCTGGTTTAAAAAATCGTCTATGCGCACCTGCAACTGAGTCCAGTCAGGGACGGTCAATTGCGCCAGATCGGGGATCATCAGGCCGGTGCAATGGGCGGTGATGAACTCGGCGCGTTCCTTGGCCGTTTTCAGTTTCTTCATCACTTTGGTGGCTCGCAGTGCCGGCATTTCCAGGCTCAGCGACGTTACAGTGCGGCCGGTGACGGCGAGCGGTTGCAGCAGCTGGATCTGATCGGGATCGTCGGTTTTTTCCGCGTCCTCGACCTGATCGAGAAAGTGCGACGCCGGGCGCGTCGACATTTCGTGTACATACTGGGCGATGCTTACGTAGTCCGGACGTTTGAGCTGGTCGAGTTCCTTGACCGACAGGCCGGTGGCCAGCAGCGCCAGTTCGAAGAACTGATCGTCTTCGTCATCGCCAGCGCGTTCCAGCGCTTCTTTCTGCGCGGCGTAGAACAGTGGCTTGAGCTGGATCTGCTCGATCTGCGCGCCGTCATCGTCGGTGATTGGCGACAACAGATCATGCTTGGGTGGCATCCACGACATGAATGAATTCCTTGGTGATTCTTGAGGGGGGTGTTGCTCATTTGCAGCCAGTCACACTGGCCCAAGGTGGGAGCGAGCCTGCTCGCGAAAACAGTCTTACAGTCACATCAATGTTGAATGTGATGGCCTCTTCGCGAGCAGGCTCGCTCCCACAGGTTCTGCGGTGTGTTTACGGCATCAGCACCGCACGACGTGCATCACCGAGGATGTCGACGCCGTTGAGCACGAACTTCTGGGTGCGCACGTCGATGTCGATCACCGGAATGCCGTTTTCCAGGCGGGTGTAGGTGCGGCAGGAGAAGTCCAGGGTCGTCAGGGCTTTGCCACCCATTTTGATAGCGTCTTCACCCATGGTTTTGAGCTTGCCGCCAATGGTGTGGTAGGTGAACCAGGTATTGCCGTCCTGATCCTGACCGGCTTCACGCACGTTCAGCAGGATGTCGTCGCCCAGTTTCACGCCCATGGCGAGCAACACTTCTGCGCCCGTGCCTTGCAGCTTGATCTGAGCATTGAGCGCCTTGGCACTCTTGGCCATTTCTTCAATGATGAATCGGCCACCGGTCATGTTCTCCATCTCGAAATCAATCTTCGGCGGAGTAAATTCTTCTACGGTCGCCGACAGCGGCAGGCCTTGCAGGGTGGCCGCGATGGCCTGTCTTACGCGGTTGGTAAACATTAGAGAACGTCCTCCAGGAACTGCTCGATGATTTCATCGCGGGCGTTGAGTTGATAAACCATGTGTTCGTTCGGCGCGTAGCGGCCGTAGTCGATGACCACGTACCAGGTGCCGTTCTTGTACTTCTCGACGCTGTTGAGTTCCGGGTGCAGATACACGCTGCCGCCAGGAATGGTTTCGTCGGCGACCAGGGTTTGCAGCCAGTCGTTGATGCGCTTGACCTCTTGATCCATAAAGGACTTGGTGAGGTTCTTGGCCATGGCTTTCTGGCCGGCCTTGACCAGCTTGCGGCTGATCGCATCTTCGAGGCCGACATAGCTGATGAACTTGCCGGTGATCGAGCGGTTGCCCAGCAGCGAGAAGCCGCCAAGCACGGTGCGGGCGTAGTAGCTCACGCCGTAGCGGTTGAGCAGATCGCCTTCGGTGGAGGTGTCGAGGATGTTGTATTCAACAACGCGAGACACGTCTTCGGCGTAGGTCACCTGGTTGCCCGGGCTCTCCCACTGCTTGACCTTGGCCAGCGCGGCGATTGCCAGGCTGGACGGCGCGAGGAAGACGTTTTTCTTCGCCGCTTTCGAGTACACGGCCGGCATGTTGTGCACCACCAGGCAACGGTCGAAACCGAGATCGGCGCCGCCCAGTTCCTGGCTGTACAAGACTTGGTCAGCGACCGAAACGTCTTTGCCGTCCAGCACCACACGGGCCTTGATGCGCTTGCCGAACGAGGCGAACTCGCTGGCCACCGCTTTGGTGCCGGTGAAGCCCGGCGCGCCGATGATGGTCAGGTCTTCCGGGACACTGCCCAGCGCAGCCAGACCCAGTTTGCGGCCAGTCGCCGGCTCGACGCCGCCGATCACTGCGTTGACCGTGTCGGCCGGAGTCGCGCCCGCCTCGACGATCACCACGTACACCGGCACCTTGACCACTTTGAGGATCTGGTAAACCGCGTGGTACAGGGTGCCCTCTTCCGAACCGGTCGGATCGAGCAGCGCGTGGGTGGTGAAGCTGTTGATGCGGAACGGGGCGTTACGCGGAATCAGCGGATCAGCCTTCGGCGCGGTGCCGACCAGACCGATGACGTTGTCACCCAGGCCACCCATGGCCTCGGGGGATTCAGTGGCATTGACGGTAATGCCGTTGTGCTCGAAGTTCAGAACCTCAGCCATGTTCAGTCAGCCTTCTTGGCAGCGGCCTTTTTGGCCTGGGTGGTAGGTGTTTTCAGTTCCAGTCGACCGGCGGTATGCAAGGCACTGGCCTCGACGTCGAGCAGATCAAGGTCTTGACCGACGCTCGACCAGTGCCCACCGCCGGTGGGGAATGGGACGAGCACGGTGTAGGTTTGGCGGGTTGCCATTTTTCGTTTCTCCATAAACGGGAAAGCCCCTCGTGGGGAGGGGCTTGGCGGGTGTTGAATGTTGTTGGGCGGACAAGAAAACGCCCCGGAGTGCGGGGCGTTTATTGAAGCGCTGAGATGAGTGTCGCTGGTGCAGAATCGGGCCAGCCTCCCTTGAGCAAGTCATCCGTGTAAGTGCCAGCTTCAATCGCCTGCAACAACGCCAGCTCACGGTCGAAACAGGCCTGGACGTGAGCACGGACAGCTTTGGCAATGGCCAGAATTTGCGTTGCGTTGATCTGGACAAACCCGTCCAGCGTTTTGAAATTGCAGCGATACTCGGGGTCGAGAATCGCCGACAGTCCGGTACTGGCGATCAGTGCCTGACTATCACGCGTTGTCTCGATGCTCACGCCGTCTACGGTGATACCTGATGCCTCTCGTGCGAAACGCTCCGCTGCGAACAATGCGGCGTAATTCGTTTCGACCTCCGGAACAGGTAGTTTGACTACGTCACCATCGACCAGCTTCCAGATACCATCTGTATCCGCTCTTGTCGCCAGAAATACTGCTTCGTCAAGTTCTACTGCGTTCTCAGGAATAACGCTATGAATACGTGAGTCATAACGCCCGATCAGCGTTCCATTCTCATCAAATGTTGCGAACTTCATGATTAACCCTCACAAGTCGGTGTATTAGCGACCAACTGCAAAATAGTAAAACTGTGCGGGAGACTGACCCGTATTGCGAATGGTCACGTTCGCTTTACTGATCCATTTGATTTGCCCGATATAGGTTGAGCCTACCGGTGCGTCCGTAGCTGTATTGGGATAAGTGGTAAAAACTGATGGATTAACCAACGGATAGGCTATCGGGAAAGCCTGTACATAGTTGCCTCCAGAGGGAATGGGGAGTGTCATGCCCCATTGCAGGATCAAACCTCCCAGCCAAGTTGGAAAGATGACGTAGCTGCCACTCATGTCGCCGGAGACGCTGATGGAGAATCCCCAGCGTAGTTTCTTCGGGGTCACGATCGTATTGTCGTCTGCGCCTGTATCCGTCTGTACTTGAGTCGCGACTTTTGCTGTGCCTTGATTGGTTTCGGAGGCTTGTTGCGCCAGCGTCGCCAGCGCAGTGATATCGACGTTTCCCTGATTGATCGGCGCGTTCCAGGCTTTGATACACCACATTACCGCCAGGTTGCGCGGGCGCGTTTCAGTGCCCACGTTTCCCGTTATTGGGACATCCGAATTGGCGCCAGTTCCAGCACCGCTGATTACAACGGCTAGACCGGAACCCGATCCTGTTGCCGTAGTGACTGTATGCCGGAGAGCGTGCAAGTGGGACTGAAACTGGTGGTCCTGCCAACTGCCTACGGTTCGACCAGCATCCACTCCGCGCCCATGATCCCAACCTCGCAGGAATTCGCCGCGGGATTCCGGCAACCGGAAGTTGCCTACACCCTCATCGCCTTTGTTGAATTTCGTACCGAGATAAGCCGCCAGATCCGGATAAGTCGCAATGCTCTGCACACTGCCATCCAGCTCCAGATAACCGGGTGCAACGATCCCCGTTGGGAATGCCAGAACTGCCCCCACCGGAACGGCGGATTTGAGCCGTTCGACTTCCTTGGCCAGCGCGGCTACATCGATGGTTCCCTGATTGACTGGTGCATTCCAAGCTTTGATGCACCACATGACAGCGATGTTGCGAGGTCGTGCCTCCGCTCCACCAGAACTATTGAAGCCTGCCGCGAAGTTGCTCATCACTGCGGTATTGCCGTTGTCTACCACGACAGCACTCGGATTACTGCCGGAGGCATTGGCGAACGCCTGCATGCGTGTGACCGTATGGGCATGCGACTTGTTGTCGTCGGCCTGCCAGCTGCCGAGACCACGGCCGGAATCCACCCCACGCCCATGATCCCAACCGCGCAAGAACTCCCCTCGGGCCTCCGGCAAGCGGAAATTTCCAACGCCCTCATCGCCCTTATTAAACTTGCCACCCAGATAAGCGCTCAAGTCCGGGTAAGTCGCACTGCTCCTGACGCTGTTATCCAGCTCCAGAAAACCCGGCGGCGGCGCGTCTACCGGGAACGCGACAATCGAGCCCACTGGCAGCGCCGAAGCCTTAGCAATCAGCGCCTCGACTTCAGCCTTGGTGTACGAATCCTTGATGCCGAATCCGGCCAGCGTCTCAGGGTTCGCACCTGCCGTCGCGCGACCATATTCATCAACGGTCAGACTCTTGTAAGTCCCGGCCGCAATCCCGGTGCGCCCTGCCAGCATCTTGAAAGTCAGCGCAGTTGAACCTAGGACAATCGGCGCATTGGTGATCAGGTGCCACAGCGAATCACCGTTCGCCGTGCCCTCCTCCACCATCACAGTCAGCCCCGGCGTAACCTTGGCGCTGCTGTTGGCATCGGTTGCCCGCACCCAGTCACCATTGGCGACAATCCACAGGCCGTTATCCTTGGCCAGGGTCTGGTTCGCAACAAGCACGCGGTCGCCAGCAACCACTGCCACACCATCAATCTGCTGCGCACCGTTCAACACGACATTGCCAGTCGCAGCAACACGCACCGATTGCTTGCCATCAAGCTTGCCAAGCTCTTCGGCGAGGTAACTCATGACCCAGGCACGGGTCGCTTTGACCACCGTGTCATCAATCAACAACGTCACCAAGGACGCATTGCTGGTCTCGAAAATCGAACGAATGTAGAACTCTTTACCCGAGCCGGACGTGGCCAGAACCGGTTTAAACGACTCCGGATATTTGACGATGGCGTAGAGAATCCCGGTATCAGTCCACAGCCCTGCCTCACGCACATACCAACCGCCAACATCCGGCGCAATGGTCACTTCGGCGAGCAGCCAGCTCGGATTCTTCTCGTCCTGGAACAGCGCATTGAGCGGCCCACGCCAGACTTCGCGTTTGAGCGCCGTGGCGGTCGCGGCCGGGTTGTAGACGGAGCCGCCGCCGTCGCCGACAGAAATCTGCGTCAACTTGATCGGCACACCCGCAGCTTTACAAGCCGTTTCGTAGGCAATCCCTGCGTTGGTGAGCAGGGTGTAATAGTCAGCCATTCAGGCCCCCTGAGGATAAATAGTGGATGTTTCGACGGTGTACATGCCGGCGGCCAGGAACGCCTCTCCCGAGGTTTCGAGCCCTTCGATGAACACCGGATAAACCGTGGTCAGCTCGCCGCAAAAGGTCGCGGCGCCGATGACGTGATTGCCGAAGGCGCTCAACCCGACCGAGACCGACAGCACATCCCGTTCGCTTTTGGCATCGGCCAGGCGTCGGTCGAGACGGGCGTCGATTTCTTCGCTGTAGGGTTGGTCGCTGAAGGCGCGCACGGAAAAGCTGTACGGCGCGCCGGGCGGTGTCTGTTCGTACCAGGCGCGGATTTCCGGGCGCAGTTGCAAACCCTTGGCGGCGTTTTCCAGTGCCTTGCGAGTGCCGGCCTGGCGTGCGGTGGGCCAGGCGAGTTCAACGGTCAGGCGCTTTTCGGCTTCCGGTGCGACGGTGCTCCATTCGGCAACACCGCGATCCGCCGCCAGATACGGCAGAAACGCGACGGGTGTTTCACTCGGGTTCATCAGTTCGGGAAACGGCGGCGCGATGCGATCCAGCAATGCGCCGAAGCCCAAATCCAATCCTCGCTCCAACGCCGAACTGTTGGCCGGCAGCAGCGTCGGGCGTTGAGTTTTTTCACTCATAGCGTCAGCACCTCAACCTCGACCGCCGTGCAATACGGCGCTTGAAACGCGGTGGTCACGATCGGCGCCAACGGTTCAAGGATCTGCAGTTGCACGGCACCGGCACTGTGCAGCGTGTAGTCGATCCAGCTCGGATCGACCCGCCCTTCAAGGCGATGACAACTGTCGGCGTAAGCCTGCAATTGTTGCTGCGCGGCGACTTGGGTCAGGCCCGAATCGGGGCCGGAATTGATCTTGGCGACGACACGGATTTTGTAGCGTTGAATATCGGCAGCCTTGACGGTGACGAGGTCGGTTTCCGGTCGCACATCCGGTCGGGCGAAGTGCTGGCGGACACCTTGAAGCAATGCCTCGGACGGCGTGCCGTCACCGTCCCGCGCAAGCACGGTGACCTGCACTTCGCCAGGTGCGGTGCGGCGGCCATTGCCGTCCTTGACCTGCGCGGCGAGGCCATCCGGGTTGAAGGTGTAAGTGACATTCACCACACCGGCGTCGGTGGATTCGACTTTCACCTTTGGCCGCTCGCCGAGGGTGAAGACCTCGCGGCGATACTGCATCCGCGAACCGGCTGCCGGTGCATGGGGCGCCAGGTAATAACGCAACCGGGCGTCGTCGTCGCTTTCGTAAATCGCGGGGACCGGCGGGAAGGCCGCTGGATCCCCCGGATCAAGCAACTGCCGTTCCAGGCCCATATCCGCCAGACGCGCATCGAGATTGCTGCCGGTCGCCCACCACGCCAGCATCTGCTTGATGCGGGCGTTGTATTTGCGTTCGTGGGTTTGCAGCCGAACGCAGAAGGCTTCAAGCGCCAGGGTGAGCAGTTCGCTTTCGTTTTCCAGGCTGGTCTTGAGTTTCGCGGCGCTGTCCGGCGAGCGGGCGCCGACGTATTCGATGACGAAGCTTTTGAAGTCGGCGAGCAGGTCTTCGAAGGTGTCGACGGCGATCAGCGCGGGTTCGGCCAATTGGTTCTGGCCGGGGATCAACATGCTCATGTCACGACCTCGAAAGTTTGTTGACGGTTTTTCCAGGTGCCGGCGAAACGCAGCAGCAGCCCGGCGCCATGGCGGCTGGCAACGATCACTTGCGGCTGAAAATCATCGATGCCGTTTTGCTTGTTGTAGAACGCTTGCGCTGCGTGGCTCTGAGCCAGAAGCAGCACGTCGTCGCCGAGGTTCTGCCCGAGCAGCGAGGGGATCAGCGAGCCATACAAGGGCCGTTTCTGCCGGGTGCCCAGCGGCGTGGTCAGGGCCCGGGTCGCGCGCTGCACAAATTGCAGCCAGTCGTCGACCGTGGCCCCGCTGTCTCTATGGATTCCGATCATGGGAAGCTCTTGAATCAGGGGCTGATGACGCGGCCCTGGTGATCGACCAACGGGCCGCTGAAGTGCACGCCCGAAGCGTCGATGGTCAGGCCGACGGCACCCAGTTGCAGGTTGATGGCCTGCGGGGTCAGCGCCAGTCGTGCCGGGCCGATGCTCAGCTCCAGCGATTCACGAGAACCGCTGAACGCTGCCGGGCCGTTCTGCCAGTGCAGGGTGTGAGTGGCGTCGTCATAGCCGCTTTCACTGCCGTCCTGATGTACTCGACGGGTCAGCGTCGGTACGGTCGAAGTTGGCGGAAAGCGATCGCTGTTCAAACCGAACAACGCCACCGATTGCGCACCGCTTTCACCGCTGCCGTAGTTGAACAGCAGACACTGCTCACCCACTGTCGGAATACGCGATTCGCTCTGCGCCCCGGCGCTCGGGTTGAAAAACTTGATGGCAGGCGTGAGCAGTCCACCGTGGCTGACCGTGCAGGTGTTGCTCGCCGCGTCGACTGTCTGGCAGACACCGATGCGGCAGTAGCTCTCGGCACGCCGATGCAGGTCTTCGATTTCCGCTTCCATCTCCGCCAGGCGTTCGATGATCGGCCCCAGCTGCATGCGCAGTAATGCGTCGAACATCGGTCAGGCCTCCAGTGCGGTGTATTGGTCGGGGTCGTCGATGTTGCTGACTTCCCAGGTACGAGCGAATTTCGGCGTGCCGAGTGGATCGTCGAGCAGCGTCGGGCCGAGGTAGAGGGTCTGGCCGAACGTCAGCGTCCAGGCCTTGTATTGCTGATCGGCGCGGATGAGTAGTGAAGGCAAGCCATCAATATTCATCGGCAGATCACACTGATCGCCGGGCAGTCCCCAGCGGTTGTCGGTGATCAGGTTTTTCAGCACGGCGATCAGATCGCACGCGGCAAACGCAGTCGCAGCAAGCGCCGGGATGACTTGCAGCGACAACGTCATGACATGAGCAATTCGCCCATCAGCGGCGCGCACTCCCGGTCCATTCCGGTCGAAGTCGATCAACACCCAGGCCTGATCGCCGGGCGCAGTGAAATCTTCGTGATTGCCGACATTGAGATTGAGTCCGACGGTGTTGCGCAGCGTCGTCGCGATGGCTGTGAACAGTTGCGACGGCTGTTGGATCGGAGTGGGCATAGATGACCTCCTTTTCAATCGTCCACGCGAAGCCCTGCCGCCAAAATGGCGGCACGGAAAACAGTCAGGGTTAAGGCTGGTCGCGCGGCGGGACTTCGCAGACGCCGATGCGCTTGGCGGCCCAGCGTTCGTACAGGCCGATGGCAACGTCGGCACCCGCCATGGCGGTCAGGCAACCGAAAGCGCCGGCGGCCCAGATCGACAATCCTGCGGCATACAACAGCATGATTGCCGACACGCCGCAGATCATGCAGGCGCCGGAGCGCAGGGCCAGGCGCCGCAGCAGTGACCAGCCGCGGGCGCCTTCCTTGTCGGCGCGCCACATTTCGCCGGACACCCCGCCCACTACGGCGAGTAGGATGACCAGCCAGATCGGCATGTCCGCCAACGCTTGTTGCTCGCTTGTCATGTCACGCCTCCTGGGGGTGATTGATGAGTGGTGTGTGTTGGGTTCAATCGTTTTCTCTTGAGGTAGGCATTCCAAAAAGCCCGGCGCAATGGCCGGGCTTTTCAGTAATGCGCTCTCGCTTCTCGATCTGACAATTGCAGTGGAGTCAGAACGGAGCGACTGGCCAGTTGATCGTCGGAAATGCGTTTTGGTTTATCACTTCGGTGACAGCAATGTAGTACTGCTTGTATGCAACCAGTGCAGCCGCTTCTGCCGCAGTGGCGATCTCGAGATCCAGCTTGTATTGCAATGGATTGAACATCAGCCAGCGGGAAGCCTGGTCAAGGCGCAGTTGTATGCGTCCAGAGGTAAAAGCCTGTCGCTCATAATCAGATGTATCACTGTAGGTCGAACCCCAATCCGTCTTCATCCCTGGCTCCACAATCATGCCATTGGGAACTTCTCGCCATACTGAACTCGGCTCATCTGCAGGCGTTGCAGGCACACTCCCGTCAGTCTCCAGTACCTGAAGAACGATGGTGTAACCCATTGCTGTAACTGTAAGTGCGTAACGACTCATTTGTGATTCCTCTTAGCGGTTCTCAGCGAACCCTTTTTGAGACCGTCTGTCAGTACGACGTAACTGGACAGACGGTGATCGCCGGAAAGCCGGCTATCTATAGCTTTCGGAAGTAGTGATGAATTCCGGCAGGCATTCCAAAAAGCCCGGCGCTGGGGCCGGGCTTTTCAGTAATGCGCTCCTTCGCCTTCCTTCAATTCCTGTGTTCTAGAAGGAAGCTGACTTTTCGGCGCTACTGGCGCGGTACGAGTCCATTCAAATTGTTTTTCCGACCGCGGTCCCTGCCCGCCGGATAACTGCTTCTGGTGCTTTACGCTGCACACCCGGGTCAGTTGCCAACCCTCTGAACCGTTGAGGCCGGTTCATCGCTGCCTGTTCTTGTCGAACTAAAGAGCTTTCGTTTCCAGCCGCTTTGTCGAGCGGCTTGGTGGCAATAATATGCATGGATGCATATCCAGTCAATGCGTTAATGCATTTATTTATACGCGATAAATGCATGAACGCATGAGAGCCGCATAAACCATGGCGTTGAGGGTTTTGCGCGGGCGAAAAAAAACCCGCCGATGGGCGGGTTTTATTTGACCGGTATCTGCTTAGCGGGCGTACATGCCCCACCAGAAGACGTGACCGAGGATGACGATCTGCTCTTCCTGGATTTCCTGGAAGGTGTAGTCCTCGTCCGGATGTTCGTCGCGGTTGAAACTGCGCAGGCGGATGCCGGTAGGCAGGCGATAGAGTTGCTTCACACGCAACTGGCCGTTGTGATTAATCGCGTACAGGTCGCCATCAATGATGTCGCCGATCCCGCACTTGCCCGCATTCACGCCCACCGTTGCGCCGTCACGCAGCACCGGCAACATGCTGTTACCGCGTACCGTCACACATTTGGCCTGGTCGAATTGCACGCCGTTATGGCGCAGGCTGCGCTTGCCGAAGCGCAGGCTGGAGCGTTCGCTCTCTTCAATGACGAATCTTCCTGATCCAGCTGCCAATTCAACCTCGCGAAGAAAGGGCACCGACACCTCGTCGTCATCGACAGGGGTGTCGTCGTCCCACAGCATTATGTCCTTGAGTTCCGCATGCACGTCATCACGCGCAGCACCGGCAGACGGCGCAACATCCGCGCGCCCACGCAACTGATCGGTGCTTACATTGAAGTACTCGGCGATTTTCGAAATGTGTTTATCCGAAGGATCGACGATCTTCCCGCTGAGAATCCGCGAGAGAGTGGATTGAGGCACGCCGGTGCGACGGTGGAGCTCCGTGGGGGAGATCCCGTGCTGGTCGAGCAGTGCTCTTAAGACGGAGGATACGTTGCGTTTTTGCATAACGCGCATAGTGCTTGAAGTTTTTACCGAAGACAAATGCTGATTTGCATAAATTGTGCATAAACACACAAATCATGCGTAAAAGTGCCAGTGAGCCCTCATGCCTGCGTCGAACAGACCGCCCATGGTAACCTTGCGCCCATCGCGGAAAAGCCCGGCGGATGCCCCGCTTTTGCCCTACATCTTTTAACGAGTTGCCTGACAATCCGATGAATAAAGCCGTCTCCGACCTGTCCTCCCACACCCCGATGATGCAGCAGTACTGGCGCCTGAAGAATCAGCACCCGGATCAGCTGATGTTCTATCGCATGGGCGATTTCTACGAAATCTTCTACGAAGACGCGAAGAAGGCTGCCAAGTTGCTCGACATCACTCTGACGGCACGCGGGCAGTCGGCGGGGCAGGCGATTCCGATGTGTGGGATTCCTTACCATGCGGCGGAAGGGTACCTGGCGAAACTGGTCAAGCTTGGCGAGTCGGTGGTGATCTGCGAGCAGGTTGGCGACCCGGCCACCAGTAAAGGCCCGGTAGAACGTCAGGTGGTGCGGATCATCACTCCCGGTACCGTCAGCGATGAAGCCCTGCTCGATGAACGACGCGACAACCTGATCGCTGCTGTATTGGGCGACGAGCGTTTGTTCGGTCTGGCCGTGCTGGACATCACCAGCGGCAACTTCACCGTGCTGGAGATCAAGGGCTGGGAAAATCTGCTGGCGGAACTGGAGCGGGTCAACCCGGTTGAGCTTTTGATCCCGGACGATTGGCCGAAAGATCTGCCGGCGGAAAAACGCCGTGGCGTGCGTCGTCGCGCGCCGTGGGATTTCGAGCGTGACTCGGCGCTGAAAAGTCTCTGCCAGCAATTCTCCACCCAGGATCTGAAAGGCTTCGGTTGCGAAACCCTGACCCTGGCCATCGGCGCTGCAGGCTGTCTGCTGGCTTATGCGAAAGAAACCCAACGCACCGCCCTGCCCCATTTGCGCAGCCTGCGCCACGAACGTCTCGACGACACCGTGGTACTGGACGGCGCGAGCCGACGCAACCTGGAACTCGACACTAACCTGGCCGGTGGCCGCGACAACACCCTGCAATCAGTCGTCGATCGCTGCCAGACCGCCATGGGCAGCCGCCTGCTGACCCGTTGGTTGAACCGTCCGCTGCGCGATCTGACTGTATTGCTGGCGCGCCAGACCTCGATCACCTGCCTGCTCGACGGTTACCGCTTCGAAAAGCTGCAACCGCAGCTCAAGGAAATCGGTGACATCGAGCGCATTCTTGCGCGGATCGGTCTGCGCAATGCCCGTCCACGCGACCTCGCGCGCCTGCGTGATGCCCTCGGCGCGCTGCCGCAACTGCAAGTGGCAATGACCGATCTGGAAGCGCCGCACCTGCAACGCCTGGCAACCACCACGAGCACCTATCCGGAACTGGCGGCGCTGCTGGAAAAAGCCATTATCGATAACCCGCCAGCGGTAATCCGTGATGGCGGTGTGCTGAAAACCGGTTACGACAGCGAACTGGATGACCTGCAATCGCTGAGCGAAAACGCCGGGCAGTTCCTGATCGATCTGGAAGCGCGGGAGAAAGCCCGTACGGGTTTGTCCCACCTGAAAGTCGGCTACAACCGCATTCACGGCTACTTCATCGAACTGCCGAGCAAACAGGCGGAATCGGCTCCGGCGGACTACATCCGGCGCCAGACGCTGAAAGGCGCCGAGCGCTTCATCACGCCGGAACTGAAAGAGTTCGAGGACAAGGCGCTATCCGCCAAGAGCCGCGCCCTGGCGCGCGAGAAGATGCTCTACGAGGCGCTGCTGGAAGACCTGATCAGCCAGTTGCCACCGTTGCAGGACACCGCTGGCGCGCTGGCTGAGCTGGATGTGCTGAGCAACCTCGCCGAACGTGCGCTGAACCTTGATCTGAACTGTCCGCGCTTCGTCAGCGAGCCGTGCATGCGCATCACCCAAGGTCGTCACCCAGTGGTTGAGCAAGTGCTGACCACGCCGTTCGTGGCCAACGACCTGAGTCTGGATGACAACACGCGAATGCTGGTGATCACTGGCCCGAACATGGGCGGTAAATCCACCTACATGCGTCAGACTGCCCTGATCGTGCTGCTGGCGCATATCGGTAGCTTCGTGCCGGCTGCCAGTTGCGAACTGTCGCTGGTCGACCGGATCTTCACCCGGATCGGTTCCAGCGACGATCTGGCCGGTGGCCGTTCGACCTTCATGGTGGAAATGAGCGAAACCGCCAACATTCTGCACAACGCCACAGAGCGCAGCCTGGTACTGATGGACGAAGTAGGACGTGGCACCAGCACCTTCGACGGTCTGTCGCTGGCATGGGCAGCGGCTGAGCGTCTGGCGCACCTGCGTGCCTACACGCTGTTTGCGACTCACTATTTCGAACTGACCGTGCTGCCGGAAGCCGAGCCGCTGGTGGCCAACGTGCATCTCAACGCAACAGAGCACAACGAGCGCATTGTGTTCCTGCACCACGTGCTACCTGGGCCTGCCAGCCAGAGCTACGGCTTGGCGGTTGCGCAACTGGCCGGTGTGCCAAGCGAAGTGATCATGCGCGCGCGCGAGCACTTGAGCCGCCTGGAAGATACGGCATTGCCGCATGAGACACCGAAACCAGCCGCCAAAGGTAAACCGGCCACGCCACAACAGAGCGACATGTTCGCCAGCCTGCCGCATCCGGTACTGGATGAGTTGGCTAAACTGGATATCGACGACATGACGCCACGCCGTGCGCTCGAAATGTTATATGCACTGAAGAACCGGATCTAAGCACTAAAGAACCGGATATAACGCAAACGGCTTCAAGCTGTTAGAATCTCGCGCGGTTTGGGATGCTGCTGGCTAATTAGCCTGGCCAGCAGACATCGCTCCCGAACCTGGCGACCCCAACCGTGAAGGGGCAACGCTGCCGCCGCCTGAGGAGAAAATTAGAAATGACCTTCGTCGTCACCGACAACTGCATCAAGTGCAAGTACACCGACTGCGTAGAAGTCTGTCCGGTGGACTGCTTTTACGAAGGCCCGAACTTCCTGGTGATTCACCCGGATGAGTGCATCGACTGCGCTCTGTGCGAACCAGAATGCCCGGCCGTAGCCATTTTCTCCGAGGACGAAGTTCCGGAGGAGATGCAGGAGTTCATTCAGTTGAACGTCGAGCTGGCGGAAATCTGGCCGAACATCACCGAGAAGAAAGAATCGCTGCCGGACGCCGAAGAGTGGGATGGCGTCAAAGGCAAGATCAAAGACCTCGAACGCTGATCTGCCTCGCGTTCGATAAAAAGGCCCCTAGCGGGCCTTTTTGCTTTTCCGGGTTCTACTTTTCTGCAGGCAAAAAAAAGGGGCGGTTTGACCCGCCCACATTTTTCCCTATTCCCTGTGTTCCTTTTCATCGTCCTGATGAATCGCATCCTGCGATGTCCTTTCCCCTCATCCTTGAAGGGCGTGTCTGTCCGTCGACACAGCCCTGATAGTAAAGAGTTCCCTGCTCGGAGCAACGGGGCCTGGACGTAAAAGCAGGCTGTCATAAGCACTTCACATTAAAAAATAAACATATAAATCAATAGGTTAAATAATTTCACTGCGAGAAATGGACGTCTGCCTTCCTGTAAAAATAACGAACACTTACGGAAGAGTAAGCCAGGGCTTACAGTCCAAGACTACAAACCTGAGCTGTGCACAGAAATCCGCACTGCGTCGCCTCTCCTTCGGGAGTCCCTACATAAAACAGGATGGTCACTATCCAAGAGGCAACAAAAAGCCCCGAACCAGTCGGGGCTTCTTGTGGGCGGCGGCTCCATGCGTTTACTGGAACAACGACTCGCTCGACAGGCCATTCTTCTCGAGAATTTCCCGAAGGCGCTTGAGGCCCTCCACCTGGATCTGTCTCACCCGTTCCCGGGTCAGGCCGATCTCCAGGCCTACATCTTCCAGCGTACTGCTCTCGTGGCCGCGCAGGCCGAAGCGGCGAATAACCACCTCGCGCTGCTTGTCGGTCAGCTCCGACAGCCATTGATCGATGCTCTGCGACAGGTCGTCATCCTGCAGCAGTTCGCATGGGTCGGTCGGACGATCATCGGTGAGGGTATCCAGCAGGGTTTTATCCGAATCCGGACCCAGCGAGACGTCGACCGAAGAAACCCGCTCGTTCAGGCCCAGCATGCGCTTGACCTCGGCCACTGGTTTTTCCAGCAGGTTGGCGATTTCTTCGGGTGAAGGTTCGTGGTCGAGCTTTTGCGTCAGCTCCCGTGCAGCCCGCAGGTACACGTTGAGCTCCTTGACCACATGAATCGGCAGCCGGATGGTCCGGGTCTGATTCATGATCGCGCGCTCGATGGTTTGACGGATCCACCAGGTCGCGTAGGTCGAGAAGCGGAAACCGCGTTCGGGATCGAACTTTTCCACCGCGCGGATCAATCCGAGGTTGCCCTCTTCGATCAAATCCAGCAGTGACAACCCCCGATTGACGTAACGCCGGGCGATTTTGACCACCAGCCGCAGGTTACTTTCAATCATGCGCTTGCGCCCGGCGGGATCGCCACTTTGCGACAAACGCGCAAAATGAACTTCTTCCTCCGGGGAGAGCAATGGGGAAAAGCCGATTTCGTTGAGATACAACTGCGTGGCATCGAGTGCCCGCGTGTAGTCGATGTACTTATGTTGTTTAAGTGAAGCGGAGTGTTTGGATTTGGAACGAACGGAAGGTGGAGCAGCCCCTTCATCATTCAACATCGAATCCGAATCGATGCCGGCCTCCATAAGGAGAACCTCATCGTCGATGTCAAACTCCGGCACTTCTTTACTGAGAGCCATTGTTATAGTCCTTTGGTGAGTTCGACCCCAAGCTCAAGCGACGCCTTTATCCTTGGCAGCGCTGGAGCCTGTCCCCTCTACGTGACGGAACAGGCTGGCTTACAAATCAACGTCTTGGCAGGAACTGCAGCGGATCTACAGGTTTACCTTGTCGGCGAATCTCAAAATGCAGTTTCACCCGGTCTGTACCCGTTGACCCCATTTCGGCAATTGTCTGTCCGACCTTGACCTGCTGTCCCTCCCGAACCAACAGCCGACGGTTGTGACCGTAAGCACTGACGTAGGTTTCGCTGTGTTTGATGATGACTAATTCGCCGTAGCCCCTTAAGCCACTCCCGGCGTATACCACCGTCCCATCAGACGCAGCTAAAACAGGCTGTCCCAAATCCCCGGCGATATCAATTCCTTTATTCAAACTACCGTTTGAAGAGAATTTTCCAATCAGAATGCCATTAGATGGCCATCCCCAGCCGGTCGGGGCTGGACCCGCTGGAGGCAGTGGAGCTTGGGTTTGCTTGTTGGCGACGGACGGTACTGCACCGGTAGAACCGCCCGCAGAACCGGTGGTTGTAGTGGTGGTCGTGCCATTTGCCTGGCGCCGGATTACCGTAGTTTTGCTGGAGGATGAAGGCGAAGAACTGGCGTTGCTTACCACCGCCGTGGGCGTTGAACCGGCACGACCGTCGAAGCGAATTGTCTGACCCGGATGGATCGTATACGGCGTAGGAATATTGTTCCGGGCTGCGAGGGCTTTGTAGTCCCAGCCGTAGCGAAAAGCGATGGAAAACATCGTATCGCCCGGACGGACCACGTATTGCCCGGTCGTCACTGTAGGACGCTGCGCGACTGCATTGTTGCGATCGACTACCCGGACATTGCTCGATTTGGTGCTGGAGCAACCCACCAGCAAGGTGCTCAAGACAAGGCCAGTCACCAGGCGCTGAAAGCTCGTGTTACCCATACGCTGCGCAATGACTGTGAGACTCACCCGCCGCTCCCTTTGTGGTGGCTGAAAAATTTGAATGCCGGATTCCGGCATAAGTGTCGCAAGTATAACGGGCCGAATCGGCTTTACCTTTAATGAAGCGAAATCGCTTCGCGCACACGTTTGCAAGCTGACAATCTGCGCCGTTTAAACCATCGTCGTCGGAGTAAGACCGAGGCGAACGAAAGGAATTCAGCGCCTGTGAATAAATGCTCAGGCCAACGGCCCATTGAGCAAAGGCACGAAGCGAACAGCGCCCAAAACGTGTCGTGAGAAGCCGTGCTCTTCACGCACGATCAGCATCAATTGCTGTACCTCCCCCGAGCCTACCGGGATCACCAGACGTCCACCCGGAGCCAACTGATCGAGCAACGCTTGCGGCACGTCGGTGGCCACGGCTGTAACGATAATGCCGTTGTAAGGCGACAGGGCTGGCCAGCCTTCCCAACCGTCGCCCCAACGGAACACCACGTTGCGCAAGTTCAACTCGACCAGACGTTCCTTGGCGCGATCCTGCAAAACCTTGATGCGCTCAACCGAGAACACCCGCTCCACCAGTTGCGACAACACGGCCGTCTGGTAACCGGAACCGGTGCCAATCTCCAGCACCTTGTCCAGCGGTCCCGCCTCCAGCAGCAGCTCGCTCATGCGCGCCACCATATAAGGCTGGGAAATGGTCTGGTTATGGCCGATTGGAAGCGCAGTGTCTTCATAAGCGCGGTGCGCCAGCGCTTCGTCGACAAACAGGTGTCGCGGCGTGCGGCGAATCACTTCCAGCACCTTGGCGTTGGACAAGCCTTCTTCGTACAGGCGCTGGATCAAACGTTCCCGCGTGCGCTGGGACGTCATGCCGATGCCGCTGCGCATTCTGTCTTCGTGTTCACGAGCCATCAGCGCAGTCCCTCCAGCCAGCCGTCGAGACTTCTGAAGGCGTCGTTGAAGGTGCGATCGAGCTGCAAAGGGGTGATGGAAACATAGCCTTGCATCACAGCATGAAAGTCCGTGCCCGGCCCGCCATCTTCGGCATCGCCAGCGGCAGCAATCCAATAACCGGCTTTGCCGCGTGGATCGACGACTTTCATCGGCGCCGCCGCCCGGGCACGATGGCCAAGTCGGGTCAGCTGAATGCCGCGAATATGGTCGATGGGCAGATTGGGAATGTTCACGTTGAGCACCGTGCGCGGAGGCAGATCGAGCCCGGCATGGGCCTCGACCAGTTTGCGCGCAAAGTAGGCCGCCGTAGGAAGATTATCCACCTGACGTGAGACCAGCGAAAAGGCGAACGACGGACGCTCGAGGAAGCGTCCTTCAAGGGCGGCCGCCACTGTCCCGGAATACAACACGTCATCGCCCAGATTGGCGCCGAGGTTGATGCCGGAAACGACCATGTCCGGCTCGCGCTCCAGCAAACCGTTAAGGCCCAGGTGCACGCAGTCGGTCGGTGTGCCATTAAGGCTGATAAAGCCGTTGGCCAGATATTGCGGGTGCAACGGACGGTCGAGCGTCAGCGAACTGCTGGCGCCGCTTTTGTCCTGCTCCGGGGCGATAACCACGCACTCGGTGTAATCTGCCAGCGCAGCATAAAGCGCGGCGAGACCGGGTGCGGTTACCCCATCGTCGTTAGAAATCAGAATACGCATGGGCTGTCCGTCTGCCCCACCGGCACCAGATCAACGAGTTCGCGCACCAATACGGTGGCGAAGCATCCGGCCGGGAGGACGAATTCCAGTTGCAGAATGTCAGGCTGGGGATAATGCCACGTCAACCCGCCAATGGGCAGCCGCAGGATACGACGTTCGTGGCTCATGCCGGCGTGAATCAACCAATCTCGCAGATCCGCTTCACGGGCGGCAATCCCCTGCTCCAGTTCATGGACAGCGCCAGCGGCCGGGGAGTCACCTTCGCCCCACTGCGGGCCGGTGGGATGCAGATCGAGAATCGCCAAGCGTGGGTCGCTGCACTCGGCTTCACCCGCCGGGAAAAAGCTGCGGCTATCGGTGAACGCCAACAGATCGCCGACCAGAGATTTTTGCCAGGTGCCATCGGCAACCCGTGCCGCCAGCACCTGATTGAACAGAAAGCTGCGGGCCGTCGACAACAGACGCGAACGCACATTGCGCTGTTCCGGCAACGCCTTGCGTGCCGCCCACGCGCGGGCATCGACGACGTTGCCGCCGTCATGGCCGAAACGCTGGGCGCCGAAATAATTGGGAATGCCTTGCTTGGCGATCAGCAGCAGACGCTCTTCGATCGCGGCCTTGTCACCATTGAACTGCGTCAGACGCAGCGTGAAGCCATTGGCCGAATGCGCACCACGTTGCAACTTGCGCTTGTGCCGGGTGGTTTTGAGAATCTTCAGCGTATCGTTTTCCGCTGCCGACAGATCCGGATCAGCCTTGCCCGGCAGTTGCACGCTGAACCACTGACGGGTCAGCGCCTGACGATCCTTCAGCCCGGCATAACTGACTGTACGCAGCGGCACGCCAGCAGCCTTGGCGATGCGCCGCGCGGCCTCTTCAGTATTCAGGCCGCGTTTTTCCACCCAGATCCACAGGTGTTCGCCGTCGCCGCTAAACGGAATATCGAGGACTTCGTCGACCTGAAAATCTTCCGCGATGGCTTTCAGTACTGCGCTGCCGAGGGGTTCGCCATAGGCCCGCGGGCCGAGCAATTGCAGTTCATTCATGCGCGCAGCAACAAGGCAACGGAGTGCACGGCGATGCCTTCTTCGCGACCGACAAAGCCAAGCTTCTCGGTAGTAGTAGCTTTCACGTTCACTTGATCCAACTCAACTTGAAGATCCGCAGCGATCAGCGCGCGCATTGATTCGATATGCGGGGCCATTTTTGGTGCCTGCGCGACGATGGTGTTGTCGACGTTGCCGACTTTCCAGCCTTTGGCGTGGATCAGCCCGACCACATGACGCAACAACGCACGGCTGTCGGCGCCCTTGAACTGCGGGTCGGTGTCCGGGAAATGTTTACCGATATCACCCAGCGCAGCGGCGCCGAGCAAGGCATCGCTCAAGGCGTGCAGCAGGACATCACCGTCGGAATGAGCGAGCAGCCCGAAGCTGTGTGCGATTTGCACGCCGCCCAGAGTAATGAAATCGCCTTCAGCGAAACGGTGCACATCATAGCCGTGGCCAATACGCATAAGAAAAAACGCCCCGATTTTTGTCAGGGCGTGATTCTACCTGCATTAACCGCGCAGAGCGCGTGCGTGATGCTGCAAGTGGTCGTCTATAAAGCTTGAGATGAAGAAATAGCTGTGGTCGTAGCCCGGTTGAGAGCGCAAGGTCAGCGGATGGCCCGCTTGTTTTGCTGCTTGCAGCAGGGCTTCCGGTTTGAGCTGGGTGGCGAGGAAGTCGTCGCGATCACCTTGATCAACCAGCAGCGGCAGCTTTTCATCGGCCTCGGCGATCAGCGCGCAGGCATCCCATTCTTTCCACTTCGAACGGTCTTCGCCCAGATAACGCAAGAACGCCTTTTGCCCCCACGGGCAATCCATCGGGTTGTTGATCGGCGAAAACGCCGACACAGATTGGTAACGCCCCGGATTGCGCAATGCACAGACCAACGCACCGTGACCACCCATGGAATGGCCGCTGATGCTGCGCTTATCGGACGCCGGAAAATGCGCTTCAACCAGTGAAGGCAATTCCTGCACGACGTAGTCATGCATCCGATAGTGCCGCGCCCAAGGCTCCTGCGTGGCATTCAGATAAAAACCGGCACCGAGACCGAAGTCCCACGCGCCATCCGGATCGCCCGGGACATCAGGGCCACGCGGACTGGTATCCGGTGCCACGATGATCAAACCCAGCTCGGAGGCCATGCGCATGGCGCCAGCCTTCTGCATGAAGTTCTCATCGGTGCAGGTCAGACCCGACAGCCAATACAACACCGGCAGCTTGCCGCCCTGCTCCGCCTGCGGCGGCAGGTACACGGCAAATACCATGTCGCAGCCAAGCACGTCGGATCGGTGGCGATAGCGCTTGTGCCAACCACCGAAACTTTTCTGACAGGAGATGTTTTCCAGACTCATGTAAAGACTCCTACGCGGCCATGGCAACAAGCCTTCACGACTTGTCGCCATATCGCCACAATTGATCAGAAATGAATGACCGTGCGAATGCTCTTGCCTTCGTGCATCAGGTCGAACGCCTTGTTGATATCTTCCAGGCCCATGGTGTGGGTGATGAAAGTATCCAACGGGATTTCGCCGCTTTGCGCCATGTCGACATAGCTTGGCAACTCGGTACGGCCGCGCACGCCGCCGAACGCCGAACCGCGCCAGACGCGACCGGTGACTAACTGGAATGGACGGGTGGAAATTTCCTGACCCGCGCCGGCGACGCCGATGATTACCGACTCGCCCCAGCCTTTATGGCAGCACTCAAGCGCTGCGCGCATCAGTTGCACGTTGCCGATGCATTCGAAGGAGAAGTCGACGCCGCCATCGGTCATGTCGACGATCACTTCCTGGATCGGACGATCAAAGTCTTTCGGGTTCACGCAGTCGGTGGCACCGAGCTGCTTGGCGATTTCGAATTTGGCCGGGTTGATGTCGATGGCGATGATGCGTGCAGCCTTGGCTTTCACCGCGCCGATCACTGCAGACAGGCCGATGCCACCCAAGCCGAAGATCGCCACGGTGTCACCTGGTTTGACTTTGGCAGTGTTGAGCACTGCGCCGATACCGGTGGTGACACCGCAACCGAGCAGGCAAACCTTTTCCAGCGGTGCGTCTTTGGAAATTTTTGCGACGGAGATTTCCGGCAACACGGTGTATTCCGAGAAGGTCGAAGTACCCATGTAGTGGAAAATCGTTTCGCCCTTGTAGGAAAAGCGCGAAGTGCCATCTGGCATCAAACCCTTGCCCTGAGTCGCACGAATCGCCTGACACAGATTGGTCTTGCCTGACTTACAGAATTTGCACTGGCCGCATTCCGGGGTGTACAGCGGAATCACGTGATCGCCTACGGCAACCGACGTCACGCCTTCGCCGATGGCTTCAACGATTGCGCCACCTTCGTGGCCGAGGATCGACGGGAAGATGCCTTCCGGGTCAGCGCCGGACAGAGTGTAAGCGTCGGTGTGGCAAACGCCGGAAGCCACCACACGCAGCAACACTTCACCAGCCTTGGGCATGGCGACATCGACTTCTACGATTTCCAGCGGCTTCTTGGCCTCGAAGGCAACGGCGGCGCGCGACTTGATCATGCTGACTCTCCAGTGAATCCAATGAATAAAAAACCAGACAAGGAGTGTAATACATGGCTTTACGATGAATAATCAGGCCGAAAGCAAAACATTATTGCCACACAGGGATAATCCAGATGTCCGACAATCGCTGGGAAGGCATCGACGAGTTCGTCGCCGTCGCCGAATGCAGCCAGTTCACCGCCGCTGCCGAACGTCTTGGGGTTTCTTCCTCGCACATCAGTCGACAAATCGTACGACTGGAAGAGCGCTTGCAGACACGCTTGCTCTATCGCAGCACACGTCGCGTGACGCTGACCGAAGCCGGGCAAACCTTTCTCCAGCACTGTCAACGTTTGCAGGACGGTCGCGAAGAAGCTTTGCGCGCGGTCGGTGATTTGACCAGCGAACCGAAGGGCATGCTGCGCATGACTTGCGCGGTGGCCTACGGCGAACGTTTTATCGTGCCACTGGTGACGCGGTTCATGGGGCTGTACCCACAACTGCGCATCGATATTGAATTGAGTAACCGCCAACTCGATCTGGTGCATGAAGGGCTGGATCTGGCGATTCGTCTGGGTCGACTACAGGACTCGCGCTTGGTCGCCACACGGCTGGCGCCAAGGCGCATGTATTTGTGCGCATCACCGTCCTACGTCGAACGGTATGGACGCCCACACAGCTTGTCCGAATTGACCCGGCACAATTGCCTGATCGGCAGTTCGGACATCTGGCAGCTTGAGCAAAACGGCCGGGAATTTTCCCAGCGGGTGCAGGGAAACTGGCGTTGCAACAGTGGGCAAGCGGTGCTGGATGCCGCGCTACAAGGGGTTGGTTTGTGTCAGTTGCCGGATTATTACGTGCTGGAGCATCTGCACAGTGGCGCGTTGATTTCGTTGCTGGAGGCGCATCAGCCGCCGAACACGGCGGTGTGGGCGTTGTATCCGCAGCAGCGACATTTGTCGCCGAAGGTGCGCAAGTTGGTGGACTTTCTCAAGGAAGGATTGGCCGAGCGGCCGGAGTATCGAATTTAAAAGCTTTGATCTTCTAGCGGCGGTTAGTCCAACGCTGCCGCAACCATTCCAGATCTTCAGGACGGGTCACCTTGAGGTTATCCGCGCGCCCCTCGATCAGACGCGGCGCCAGGCCCGCCCATTCCATCGCCGAGGCTTCATCGGTGATCACGGCATCTGCCACCAGGCTGTCCGCCAACGCCCGATGCAATGCACCGAGGCGGAACATCTGCGGCGTATAGGCCTGCCAGATCACGCTGCGATCCACGGTCTCGACCACACGACCGTGCTTGTCGACCCGCTTCAGCGTGTCGCGAGCCGGCACTGCGAGCAAACCACCCACCGGATCATCCGCCAGTTCGGCGAGCAACTTGTCGAGATCATCGCGACTCAGGTTAGGCCGTGCTGCATCATGCACCAACACCCAATCCTCATCGTCCGCACCTTGTGCATGCAGATGCAGTAAGGCGTTGAGCACCGAGCCAGAACGTTCAGCCCCACCTTCAACCCGCCGGATGCGCGGATCGCTGACGCACCCAAGGTTCGGCCAATAAGGATCATCAACAGCAAGACTGACCACCACGCCCTTGAGGCTTGGGTGATCGAGGAAACAGCCGAGGCTGTGTTCGAGAATTGTGCGCCCGCCCAATTGCAGATATTGCTTGGGACGGTCCGCGGCCATACGGGCACCGACGCCCGCGGCAGGAATCACGGCCCAGAAGGCCGGCAGAGAATCGATCATTGGGCCAACTGGTAAAGGGTTTCGCCGTCCTTGACCATGCCCAGCTCATGGCGAGCCCGCTCTTCAACGGTCTCCATGCCTTTCTTCAGCTCGCTGACTTCTGCGTCCATCACCCGGTTGCGCTCCAGCAAACCTTCGTTCTCGGCATGTTGCTCAGCAATCTGCTGATTCAGCTCGGCGACTTGCGCCAGACTGCCATTGCCCACCCACAGGCGGTACTGCAGACCGGCCAGCAGCAAGAGCAAAACGAGAAACAACCAGTAAGGACTGCGCATCGAATATCAGGTATCCAGTGAAAAAAGACAGCCACGCCAAAACTTTGAAACGTCTGATAGCACGAAGCCTGGAAGATCCAGGCTTGTGCTGTTAAGGCATCAGATTAGTGGCAAATCCATCGCTGTCACGACTTTTCCGACACAATCCGGTGTCTTTTTACCATTTACTTAGCCGCGGAACTCGGAACGACCGTTGTACTTGGCCTTGCCATTCAACTGCTCTTCGATACGCAGCAGTTGGTTGTACTTGGAAACGCGGTCGGAACGGCACAGCGAACCGGTCTTGATCTGGCCAGCCGAAGTGCCCACAGCCAGGTCGGCAATGGTCGAATCTTCGGTTTCGCCGGAGCGGTGCGAGATCACGGCGGTGTAACCGGCAGCCTTGGCCATCTGGATGGCTTCCAGGGTTTCGGTCAGGGTGCCGATCTGGTTGAACTTGATCAGGATCGAGTTGGCGATCTTTTTATCGATGCCTTCTTTCAGGATCTTGGTGTTGGTCACGAACAGGTCGTCGCCTACCAGTTGAACCTTCTCGCCGATCTTGTCGGTGAGGATCTTCCAGCCAGCCCAGTCGGACTCGTCCAGACCGTCTTCGATGGAGATGATCGGGTAACGCTCGGTCAGACCTTTGAGGTAGTCGGCGAAACCTTCAGCGGTGAACACCTGGCCTTCGCCGGACAGGTTGTACTTGCCGTCTTCGTAGAATTCGCTAGCCGCGCAGTCCAGTGCCAGCGTCACGTCGGTGCCCAGCTTGTAACCGGCGTTGGCCACGGCTTCGGAGATCACTTTCAGAGCGTCTTCGTTGGACGCCAGGTTCGGTGCGAAACCGCCTTCGTCGCCAACTGCAGTGCTCAGGCCACGGGCCTTCAGCACAGCTTTGAGGTGATGGAAAATCTCGGTGCCCATGCGCAGGCCTTCCGAGAAAGACTTGGCGCCAACTGGCTGCACCATGAATTCCTGGATGTCGACGTTGTTATCAGCGTGCTCGCCACCGTTGATGATGTTCATCATCGGAACCGGCATGGAGTAAACACCCGGTGTGCCGTTCAGGTTGGCGATGTGTGCGTACAGCGGCAGATCCTGATCCTGTGCAGCAGCCTTGGCCGCAGCCAGGGACACGGCAAGGATGGCGTTGGCGCCCAGGGTCGCTTTGTTTTCTGTACCGTCGAGCTTGATCATCGCGTGATCCAGGGCTTTCTGGTCGCTTGGGTCGGTACCCAGCAGCAGATCGCGGATCGGACCGTTGATGTTGGCTACCGCTTTGAGCACGCCCTTGCCCAGGTAACGGCTCTTGTCGCCATCACGCAGCTCGAGTGCTTCACGCGAGCCAGTGGATGCACCGGACGGCGCACAAGCGCTGCCGATGATGCCGTTGTCGAGAAGCACGTCCGCTTCCACGGTGGGATTGCCACGGGAGTCGAGAACTTCACGACCTTTGATGTCGACGATTTTTGCCATTGTTGTAAACACTCCAAAGTTGACGAAAACGACGCAGCTAGAGGAAATCTTTTTACCGTCGGCAAGGGGTGTACGGCGGGCAGCTTGCAGACGATAACGCTCATGCCTGAGGGCATGAGCGACAAATCGTGCGGTACTTTACCGGAGAATTGAGGTTTACGCGGTTTCTACCGTCGGAAAACTCTTCACCAACTCGTCCAGAGCTTTGAGCTGGGCCAGGAATGGCTCCAGTTTGTCCAGACGCAAGGCGCAAGGGCCGTCGCATTTGGCATTGTCCGGATCCGGGTGAGCTTCGAGGAACAGACCTGCCAGGCCTTGGCTCATACCGGCCTTGGCCAGATCCAGAACCTGTGCACGGCGGCCGCCGGCGGAGTCGGAACGACCGCCAGGCATTTGCAGAGAGTGGGTCACGTCGAAGAATACCGGGTATTCGAACTGCTTCATGATGCCGAAGCCGAGCATATCGACCACGAGGTTGTTGTAGCCGAAGCTCGAACCACGCTCGCAGAGGATCAATTGATCGTTACCCGCTTCAACGCACTTGTTCAGGATGTGTTTCATTTCCTGAGGCGCGAGGAACTGGGCTTTCTTGATGTTGATGACGGCGTTGGTCTTGGCCATCGCGACAACCAGATCGGTCTGGCGCGACAGGAAGGCCGGCAACTGGATGATGTCGCACACCTCAGCGACGACCGCGGCCTGTTCAGGCTCGTGGACGTCGGTGATGATCGGCACGCCGAAGGCTTGTTTGATGTCCTGGAAGATGCGCATGCCCTCTTCCAGGCCAGGACCGCGATAAGAGGCCACAGAAGAACGGTTGGCCTTGTCGAAACTGGCCTTGAACACGTAAGGGATGCCGAGTTTTTCGGTGACCTTCACGTACTCTTCGCAAACCTGCATGGCCATGTCACGGCTTTCCAGCACGTTCATGCCACCGAACAGCACCATGGGTTTGTCGTTGGCAATTTCGATGTCGCCGACGCGGATGATCTTCTGTGCCATCGGGGTTACGCCTTCTTCTGGTGTTGAGCCAACGCTGCTTTGACAAAACCGCTGAACAGCGGATGGCCATCACGTGGTGTCGAGGTGAACTCAGGGTGGAACTGGCAAGCGACGAACCATGGATGATCCGGTGCCTCGACCACTTCAACCAGGGCCGCATCAGCGGAACGACCGGAGATTTTCAGGCCGGCTTCGATGATTTGTGGCAGCAGGTTGTTGTTCACTTCGTAACGGTGACGGTGACGCTCGACAATCACGTCCTTGCCGTAGCAATCGTGCACTTTGGAACCGGCTTCGAGCAGGCAGTCCTGAGCGCCGAGGCGCATGGTGCCGCCCAGGTCAGACGATTCGGTACGCACTTCAACGGCGCCGGTGGCGTCTTCCCACTCGGTGATCAGACCGACAACCGGGTGACCGCTGGCGCGATCGAACTCGGTGGAGTTGGCGTCTTTCCAGCCCATCACGTTACGGGCGAACTCGATGACGGCCACTTGCATGCCGAGGCAGATGCCGAGGTAAGGAACCTTGTTTTCGCGAGCGTACTGAACGGCAGTGATCTTGCCTTCCACACCACGCAGACCGAAGCCACCCGGTACCAGAATCGCGTCAACACCTTCCAGCAGCGCAGTGCCCTGGTTTTCGATGTCTTCGGAATCGATGTAGCGCAGGTTGACCTTGGTACGGTTGCTGATGCCGGCGTGACTCATCGCTTCGATCAGCGATTTGTAGGCGTCCAGCAGCTCCATGTACTTGCCGACCATGGCGATGGTGACTTCGTGTTCCGGGTTCAGCTTGGCATCGACCACCGCTTCCCACTCGGACAGGTCAGCACTGCCGCATTGCAGGCCAAAACGCTCGACAACGAAATCATCCAGGCCCTGAGAGTGCAGGATGCCCGGGATCTTGTAGATGGTGTCGGCGTCTTCCAGCGCGATCACCGCACGTTCTTCAACGTTGGTGAATTGCGCGATCTTGCGGCGCGAGGACACATCGATCGGGTGATCGGAACGGCAAACCAGTACGTCTGGCTGCAGGCCGATCGAACGCAGTTCCTTGACGGAGTGCTGGGTAGGCTTGGTCTTGGTCTCGCCAGCAGTGGCGATGTACGGAACCAGGGTCAAGTGCATCAGCATCGCGCGCTTGGCGCCGACTTCAAAACGCAGCTGGCGGATGGCTTCGAGGAACGGTTGCGACTCGATGTCACCCACGGTGCCACCGATTTCGACCATGGCCACGTCAGCGTCACCGGCACCCTTGATGATGCGGCGCTTGATTTCGTCGGTGATGTGCGGGATCACCTGGATGGTTGCACCCAGGTAGTCACCACGGCGCTCTTTGCGCAGCACGTGCTCGTAGACACGGCCGGTGGTGAAGTTGTTGTTCTGGGTCATGGTCGTGCGGATGAACCGCTCGTAGTGGCCCAGGTCCAGGTCGGTCTCCGCGCCGTCGTGGGTGACGAACACTTCACCGTGCTGGAACGGGCTCATGGTGCCCGGGTCAACGTTGATGTACGGATCCAGCTTAAGCATGGTGACCTTAAGCCCCCGCGCCTCCAGGATGGCCGCCAATGAAGCCGAGGCAATGCCTTTCCCCAATGAAGAAACAACACCGCCCGTGACGAATATGTAGCGCGTCATGAAAAACCCTAGAAGTCTGCGTTAAAGCGGTACGAGCCGCCGGGGAAAGCGAAGGAAGGCCGAAGCCCCCGATCACCTGCATTAATCACAGTGCACCTTTCAAAAAAACCGCCGCGTTGGGACAGACCGGCTGATGAAACACCGGTACGTTGCTCGCTACACATTTTTTGGAATCGCCCAGCAAAGACTGCTTGGTAATCGGCAACTCCTGCAATTCAGGCGAATCCACAGAAGTTGTATCAAGAAGGGAGCGTAGTCTACCGGAATGCCCCTTTCATCTCAAACCTTGATCTTCGTCTGTTGGCTGCCAATGCAATTTCCAAGCGTCCTGCACATTGCCATCAAGACCCGGCAGGTTCGCCACCGCAAGCAATTCTTCGCCGCGAAACAGCAGCGGCAATCTGCCACGCACGAAGCCCGGCACCGCGCGTTCATTGAGCAGTCGCTTGAGATCACGATGACCGCGATCAGCCAGATGCATCACTTCGCCGCCCTGCCGATAGGCAATGCGCAACGGCCCGACGGGAGTCTGTCCACTGAACATGACACACCCGTTATCGGGCAAGCGTAGCGGTGACGCCGGGGTCTGCCACTCGCCACCGATCACCGGCGTGTGCAGCCAGTCACCGCTGAGCCACCACAAGCGGCCGGCACTGCGGTGCAACTCGCCCTCAGCCAGACGCCAGACCGGTGTCCCATCGTGAGCGGCGTTGCACAGATCCGACCAACCCGACCAATGGTCAGTGTCAGGCAGCCGTGTCAGCGGTTCGAGCCAGTGACTCAAGGCATTTCGCTGACGAGCGGCAGACAGCGCGGCCAGCGGCGCCAACGCCAGTGATCGCAATCCCAGCCATTCGAATTCATGACGGGTGTTGGCTTGAGCCAGATCCATCTGCGCCAGCTCATCGAGCAGGCCTTGCGCCTCACGCAGATGTGCAGCGCTGCGGGCCATGCTGGCCTGCGCTTGCGGCCAGCGATCCGTCAGCGGTGGCAGCACCTGATGGCGCAGGTAATTGCGCGAGAACTGCCGATCCTGATTGGACGGATCTTCGATCCAGTACAACTGGTGAGTTTGTGCGTAGGCTTCCAGCTCCGCTCGGGTAACATCGAGCAACGGCCGAACCAAAGCCCCATGCCCCAGCGGACGCTGTTGTGGCATCCCCGCAAGGCCACGCACTCCCGCACCGCGCATCAGACGAAAAAGCAGGGTTTCGGCTTGATCATCACGGTGCTGACCGGTCAGCAAGACGTCATCAGACTGCGTCACCGAGCTGAGCACCGCAAAACGCGCATCCCGCGCCGCCCGCTCCAGGCTCGCCCCCGGCTGCACCCTCACCCACTCCACTTGCAACGCTATTCCCAATTCATCGCAGACAGACTGGCAGTGCGCCGGCCACGCATCAGCGACAGCCTGAAGGCCGTGATGGACGTGGATGGCGCTCAGCGCCGGCAGGGAGTGGTTTTTGGCGAGATTGGCCAGCAGATGCAGCAGGACGGTGGAATCAAGACCACCGGAGAAGGCGATTCGCCAATGAGAGGCATTGCGCCAAGACTCAAGATTGAGCAGCAGTCGCGACGGCAAATCAATCGATGATCGATCCATATCTTTCTCTTTGCCCAAATCAAATGTGGGAGCGAGCCTGCTCGCGATAGCGGTGCAACAGCCAACACACTGGTTGAATGTTACCCCCTCTTCGCGAGCAGGCTCGCTCCCACATGGGTATTGCGCAGTCGACTTAGAGACCGTAGCTCATCAGTCGATCATAACGACGCTTCAACAGCGCTTCGTTATCGAACTTCTTCAGCATCGCCAATTGCGAGCTCAGCTCGGCGCGAATCGATGCAGCCGCAGCGGCCGGATCGCGGTGCGCGCCGCCCAGAGGCTCGCCAATCACCTTGTCAACGATACCCAGGCCTTTCAGACGCTCGGCGGTAATGCCCATTGCTTCAGCGGCATCCGGCGCTTTTTCGGCGGTTTTCCACAGAATCGAAGCGCAACCTTCCGGCGAAATAACCGCGTAGGTGGAGTACTGCAGCATGTTCAACTGATCGCAGACACCGATCGCCAAAGCACCGCCGGAACCACCCTCACCGATTACGGTGGCGATGATCGGGGTCTTCAGGCGCGACATCACCCGCAGGTTCCAGGCGATCGCTTCGCTCTGGTTGCGCTCTTCAGCGTCGATACCAGGGTAGGCACCCGGGGTGTCGATGAAAGTCAGGATAGGCATTTTGAAACGCTCGGCCATTTCCATCAGACGGCAGGCCTTGCGGTAGCCTTCCGGACGCGGCATACCGAAGTTGCGGCGTACCTTCTCGCGCACTTCACGGCCCTTCTGGTGACCGATGATCATCACCGGCTGATCGTCCAGACGGGCGATGCCGCCAACGATTGCTGCGTCGTCGGAGAAGTGACGGTCGCCGTGCAGTTCGTCAAACTCGGTGAAGATGTGTTCGATGTAGTCCAGGGTGTACGGGCGTTTCGGGTGACGCGCCAGGCGTGCGATCTGCCAGCTGGTCAGCTTGCCGAAGATGTCTTCGGTCAGCGTTTTGCTCTTGTCTTGCAGGCGGGAGATCTCATCGCCGATATTCAGCGAATTGTCATTACCGACCAAGCGCAACTCTTCGATCTTGGCTTGCAGGTCGGCGATCGGCTGTTCGAAATCTAGAAAATTCGGGTTCATAGGCGTCCGTCTTGGGTCGTGTCCCAAATGAGCTTGGGCCGGCCGGTTGTCTATTCGCGCCCTACCTTAAGGAAAAGGCGCGCTAAGGTCGAGATTAAAAATTCAGGTCGCGGGCGAGGCGCTTGATGGCACCCTGCCGGTCAACGGTATTGGAGGAAGACGTTGTCTCGCCCGAACTGGTCACGCAGGGCTTGAATCAAGGCATCCGCCGGGTCGATCCGCCAGGTCTCGCCGAACTGCAGCAAGGTCTTCGCATCAGGACTGGTGTACTCCATGGTGATCGGGCAGGCCCCGCGATGACGCTTGAGCAAATCACCCAACCAGCGTAGCTGATCGCCTTTGAGATCCTGGGTCTGCAACTTCAGACGCAGGCTCTCGGCGAGGTTGGTGCGCGCATCTTCCATGCTCATCACGCGCTTGACCCGCAGGCGCAGGCCGCCGGAGAAGTCATCGTTGCTGACCTCGCCTTCAACCACCACCATCGCGTCGGTCTGCAGCAGCGACTGCGCGGAATGGAACGCTTCGGCAAACAGCGACGCCTCGATCCGCCCGGAGCGGTCGTCAAGGGTGATGAAGCCCATCTTGTCGCCCTTTTTGTTCTTCATCACCCGCAGGGCAATGATCATCCCGGCCACGGTCTGCGTATCGCGGGCCGGTTTCAGGTCGATGATGCGCTGACGGGCGAACCGGCGAATCTCGCCCTCATATTCATCAATCGGGTGACCGGTCAAGTACAGGCCCAAGGTGTCTTTTTCACCTTTGAGGCGCTCCTTGAGGGTCAATTCCTTGGCCTTGCGATGAGTCGCATAAACGTCAGCATCTTCCTCGACAAACAGCCCGCCAAACAGGTCGGCGTGACCACTGTCGTGGGTGCGAGCGGTTTGCTCGGCAGCCTTGATCGCCTCCTCCATCGCCGCCAGCAGCACGGCGCGGTTGCGGTCGATGTTGGCCTGATAAGCCTTTTGTTCGTCGTGGAAATACGGCCCAAGACGATCCAGTGCGCCGCTGCGGATCAGACCGTCGAGGGTGCGCTTATTAATGCGCTTGAGGTCGACACGGGCGCAGAAATCGAACAGATCCTTGAACGGGCCTTCCTGACGCGCCTCGGTGATCGCTTCCACCGGCCCTTCGCCGACACCTTTGATCGCGCCGAGACCGTAAACAATGCGGCCGTCGTCGTTCACCGTGAACTTGAATTCCGAAGTATTCACATCCGGCGCGTCGAGACGCAGCTTCATGGTGCGAATTTCTTCGATCAAGGTCACGACCTTGTCGGTGTTGTGCATGTCCGCCGACAGTACCGCAGCCATGAATGGCGCCGGGTAGTGGGTTTTCAACCAGGCCGTCTGGTACGACACCAGACCATAAGCGGCAGAGTGAGACTTGTTGAAGCCATAACCGGCGAATTTTTCCACCAGGTCAAAAATGTTACCGGCGAGATCAGCGTCGATATTGTTGGTCTTGCAACCTTCAATGAAGCCGCCGCGTTGCTTGGCCATCTCTTCGGGCTTTTTCTTACCCATCGCCCGACGCAGCATGTCCGCACCACCGAGGGTGTAACCGGCCATGACCTGAGCAATCTGCATCACCTGTTCCTGATACAGGATGATGCCGTACGTCGGCGCCAATACTGGCTTGAGGCCTTCGTATTGGTAGTCGGAGTGCGGATAAGCCAACTCGGCGCGACCGTGCTTACGGTTGATAAAGTCATCAACCATGCCGGACTGCAGCGGGCCCGGACGGAACAGGGCCACCAGTGCGATCAAGTCTTCCAGGCAGTCGGGCTTGAGCTTTTTGATCAGCTCTTTCATGCCGCGGGATTCAAGCTGGAAGACCGCCGTGGTTTCAGCTTTTTGCAGCAGCGTGTACGTCGGCTTGTCATCCAGCGGGATAAACGCGATATCCAGGGGCGGCTCGTCGACCTTGGCGCGGTCACGGTTGATGGTCTTCAGCGCCCAGTCGATAACCGTCAGGGTGCGCAGACCGAGGAAGTCGAACTTCACCAGACCGGCAGCTTCAACGTCGTCCTTGTCGAACTGGGTTACCAGACCGTCACCGGCCTCGTCGCAATAGATCGGCGAAAAGTCAGTCAGCTTGGTCGGCGCGATCACCACACCACCGGCGTGCTTGCCGACGTTACGCACAACGCCTTCAAGCTTGCGCGCCATCTCCCAGATTTCTGCAGCCTCTTCATCGACCTTGATGAAGTCGCGCAGAATCTCTTCCTGTTCGTAGGCTTTTTCCAGGGTCATGCCGACTTCGAACGGAATCATCTTCGACAGGCGATCCGCCAGGCCGTAGGACTTGCCCTGCACCCGGGCCACGTCACGCACCACAGCCTTCGCCGCCATGGAACCGAAGGTGATGATCTGGCTTACCGCGTTGCGGCCGTATTTTTCGGCCACGTAGTCGATCACCCGGTCACGACCGTCCATGCAGAAGTCGACGTCGAAGTCGGGCATCGAGACCCGTTCCGGGTTAAGGAAACGTTCGAACAGCAGGTCATATTCCAGCGGGTCAAGGTCAGTGATTTTCTGAACGTAAGCCACCAGCGAGCCCGCACCCGATCCACGGCCAGGACCTACTGGCACACCGTTGCTCTTGGCCCACTGGATAAAGTCCATCACGATCAGGAAGTAACCCGGGAAGCCCATCTGGATGATGATATCCAGCTCGAAATTCAACCGGTCGACATAGACCTGACGCTTGGCTTCGTAATCTTCGGTGGTGTCTTTTGGCAGCAGAACCGCCAGTCGCTCCTCCAGACCGTCGAAGGACACTTTGCGGAAATACTCGTCGATGGTCATGCCATCGGGAATCGGGAAGTTGGGCAAGAAGTGCGTGCCCAGTTTCACGTCGATGTTGCAGCGCTTGGCAATCTCGACAGTGTTTTCGATCGCGTCCGGAATGTCACTGAACAGCTCAGCCATTTCCTCGGCACTTTTGAGGTATTGCTGGTCGCTGTAATTCTTCGAACGCCGTGGATCATCGAGGGCGCGGCCCTCACCGATGCATACACGGGTTTCGTGGGCTGCGAAGTCTTCCTGCTTGATGAAACGCACATCGTTGGTGGCCACCAGTGGCGCGCCAAGCTTGTCAGCCAAGGCCACGGCGCCATGCAGTTGCTCTTCATCGTTGGGACGGTTGGTGCGCTGGATTTCCAGATAGAAGCGATCCGGGAACACCGCCATCCATTCACGCGCCAGTGCTTCGGCCTCGGCCGGGTTGCCACCGATCAGCGCCATGCCGATCTCGCCTTCTTTGGCGGCGGACAGCATGATCAGGCCTTCGTTGGCCTCGGCAACCCACTGGCGCTCGATGATAATCATGCCGTTACGCTGGCCGTCGATGAAGCCGCGCGAGATCAACTCGGTGAGGTTGCGATAGCCCTTGGCGTTCATCACCAACAGACTGATCCGGCTCAGCGGTGCATCCGGATCCTTGTTCGACAGCCACAGGTCAGCGCCGCAGATCGGCTTGATGCCCGCGCCCATGGTGTTTTTATAGAATTTGACCAGGGAACACATGTTGTTCTGATCGGTGACCGCCACGGCCGGCATGTTCATGGCGGTCAGCGCCTTGACCAGTGGCTTGATCCGCACCAGCCCGTCGACCAGGGAGTACTCAGTGTGCAGGCGTAGATGAACGAATGAAGCCGGCATAGTGATCCTGTCCAGTTACATAGAGACAACAAGGCCCGGATTGTACCGGGCCTCGAACAAAACATCAGCCTTGCGACTAAACCTGCGTCAGACCTTCCAGTGCCTCGTAAGCCTGACGCACCGGGGCGAACGAGCGCCGGTGAATCGGCGTCGGACCAAGACGCACCAACGCTTCCAGATGAACGGGCGTCGGGTAGCCTTTATGGCCGCCAATACCGTAACCCGGGTAAATCAACTCGAACGCGGCCATCTCGCGGTCACGACTGACCTTGGCCAGAATCGATGCCGCTGCAATGGCGGGAACCTTGCCATCGCCCTGCACTACGGCTTCAGCGCGCATCGGCAATTGCGGGCAGCGGTTGCCGTCAATCATCGCCAGTTTTGGCTGAATATGCAGGCCCGCGACCGCGCGCTGCATGGCCAGCATGGTTGCGTGCAGAATGTTCAGCTCGTCGATTTCTTCAACTTCGGCGCGGGCGATGCACCAGCTCAGGGATTTCTCGATGATCTCGTCGTAAAGCTTTTCGCGTTTGGCTTCGGTGAGTTTTTTCGAGTCGTTAAGGCCAAGGATCGGCCGGTTTGGATCAAGGATCACCGCCGCCGTCACCACCGCACCGCACAATGGGCCGCGACCGACCTCATCGACACCGGCCACCAGCTCTTCGACTTCGGCGACCAGGGTGAAATCCAGGCCCATCTGCAGATCTTTTTTGCTCATCGTGTTTGACCGATCAGGTTGAGGACGGCATCCGCCGCCTGATTGGAAGCGTCCAGCCGCAGCGTGCGATGGATTTCGTCGAAGCCGCGAGTCTGCTCTTCACCGCCCTCGATCAGGGGCGAAACGGTCTGCGCCAATGCCTCGACTGTCGCATCATCCTGCAACAGTTCCGGAACCAGCAGGCGCTGGGCCAGCAGGTTCGGCAAAGACACGTACGGGCTCTTGACCATGCGCTTGAGAATCCAGAACGTCAGCGGCGCCAGACGATAGGCCACCACCATCGGCCGCTTATACAGCAAGGCTTCAAGGGTCGCCGTACCGGAGGCGATCAACACCGCATTGCACGCAGCCAGGGCCAGATGGGACTTGCCATCGAGCAAGGTCACTGGCAAATCGCGGCCAGCGAGCAACTCTTCAAGTTGCATGCGCCGTTCTGCATTGGCGCAAGGTATGACGAAACGCAACCCGGGACGCATGGCACGCAAACGCTCGGCGGTATCGAGGAAAAGCGCCCCCAGACGGGCGACTTCGCCACCACGGCTGCCGGGCATCAATGCCACCAGCGGGCCGTCGGGCAGCCCCAACTCGGCACGCGCAGCAGCGCGATCAGCCTCCAGCGGAATGGTATCGGCCAGCGTGTGACCGACGAACCGAACCGGCACGCCTTTCTCTTCGTAAAATTTTGCTTCGAACGGCAGCAGCGTCAACATCAGGTCGCAGCCTTCGCGAATCTTCAACACGCGCTTCTGCCGCCACGCCCACACCGACGGGCTGACGTAATGCACGGTTTTGATCCCGGCCTGACGCAGCTTGAGTTCGATATTGAGGTTGAAGTCCGGTGCATCGATGCCGATGAACACGTCCGGCTTTTCGACGATCAGCGTGGCGATGAGTTCTTTGCGGCGCTTGAGCAACTCGCGCAAACGACCGAGCACCTCCACCAGCCCCATGACCGACAAACGCTCCATGGGGAAATAGGAAGTCAGGCCTTCGGCCTGCATCAACGGACCGCCGACTCCGATGAACTCGACCGCCGGATGCTGTGCCTTGAGGGCGCGCATGAGTCCGGCGCCGAGAATGTCACCGGAAGCCTCACCCGCCACCAGTGCAATACGCAGATTAGCCATGATCAGCGAGTGATGCCGCGAGTCGACGACTGGATGGAATCGCGGAACAAAGCGACCTCTGGGAACTGGGCCGCAGGTTCAGCCAGTTCGGCCAGTGCCTGCTCGACCGTCAGCCCTTGGCGATACACAGTCTTATAGGCGCGACGCAGCGCGTGGATAGCGTCTTCGCTGAAACCGCGACGGCGCATGCCTTCGAAGTTCATGCTGCGTGCTTCAGCCGGATTGCCGAACACGGTGACGAACGCCGGAACGTCTTTACCGATCGCAGTGCCCATACCGGAAAAGCTGTGGGCGCCGATGTGGCAATACTGATGCACCAGGGTGAAACCGGAGAGAATTGCCCAGTCTTCGACGTGCACATGGCCGGCCAACGCGGTGTTGTTGACCAGAATGCAGTGATTGCCGATAACGCTGTCGTGACCGATGTGGGCGTAAGCCATGATCAGGTTGTGATCGCCCAACGTGGTTTCCGAACGGTCCTGCACGGTGCCACGGTGAATCGTCACGCCTTCGCGAATGACGTTGTGGTCACCAATCACCAGGCGGGTCTCTTCACCTTTGTACTTCAAATCGGGAGTGTCTTCGCCGACCGAGGAGAACTGGTAGATGCGATTGTGCTTGCCAATGCGGGTCGGGCCTTTGAGGATCACATGCGGCCCGATCACGGTACCCTCGCCGATTTCCACACCTGCGCCGATGATCGACCACGGGCCGACCTCGACGCCGTCAGCCAGAACGGCCGACGGATCGATGATTGCGCGAGGGTCAATCAAACTCATAGCTTGCGTTCCGCACAGATGATTTCAGCAGAGCAGACTGGCTTGCCGTCGACCGAAGCCTGGCATTCGAATTTCCAGATCTGGCGCTTGCAGCTGATGAACTTGGCTTCGAGGATCAATTGATCGCCCGGCAACACTGGCTGGCGGAAACGCAGCTTGTCGGAACCGACGAAGTAATACAGGGTGCCGTCGGCCGGTTTGACGTCGAGCATTTTGAAACCGAGGATCCCGGCAGCCTGAGCCATCGCTTCGATGATCAGCACGCCCGGCATGATTGGGTGCGCAGGGAAGTGACCATTGAAGAAGGGTTCATTGATGCTGACATTCTTGTAGGCGCGAATGCGCTTGCCTTCAGTGTCCAGTTCCACCACCCGGTCCACCAGCAGGAACGGGTAACGGTGAGGCAGGTATTCGCGAATCTCGTTGATGTCCATCATTTCGGGGGGAAGCCTATGTAAAGATTGGGAGCGCGACTGACGCGCACTCCTCTAGCAAATCAAGGAGGCAGTCTAGAGGCTGTGCACACTTGATATGGAAATGGTATCAGCCATCTGATGAAGCATTGCCGTCAGGGGTCACTTCCCCTACGCGCTTTTCCAGCTGTTTCAAACGTCGCGCGATGTCATCGAGCTGACGGATGCGTGCCGCGCTTTTGCGCCATTCGGCCGCCGGTTGCATGGCTGTGCCGGAAGAATAGGCACCCGGCTCGGTAATCGAGTGGGTCACCATGGTCATCCCGGTCAGGAAAACGTTGTCGCAAATATCAATGTGCCCGACCAGACCGACACCGCCAGCAAGCATGCAATGCTTGCCGATTTTGGTGCTGCCGGAGATCCCGACACACGCAGCCATGGCGGTGTGATCACCGACCTGTACGTTGTGGGCGATCTGGATCTGGTTGTCGAGCTTCACGCCATTGCCGATCACGGTATCGGCCAACGCACCGCGGTCGATGGCAGTATTCACGCCAATCTCCACATCGTCGCCGATGGTAACGCCACCGATCTGGGCGATTTTCTGCCAGATGCCTTTTTCGTTGGCAAAGCCGAAGCCTTCCCCACCGAGTACGGCGCCGGACTGGATAACCACACGTTTGCCGATGCGCACATCGTGATACAGCGTCACCCGTGGGGCAAGCCAGCCGCCTTCACCGATTTCGCTGCGTGCACCGACCACACAATGGGCGCCGAGCGTGACTTGCGCTGCAATCCGCGCACCGGCCTCGATCACCACGAAAGGACCGATGCTGGCGGTTGGATCAACCACCGCATCGGCAGCAATTACCGCCGAGGGATGAATACCCGCAGTGGCTTTTGGCTTGGGATCGAACAAGTGAGAGATACGCGCATAGGCCAGGTAAGGATCCGGCACCACCAATGCATTACCGGCAAAACCTTCTGCATCCGCTTCCTTGAGCAGCAAGGCTGCCGCCAGCGAACCCGACAGGTATTTGCGATATTGAGGATTTGCCAGAAAGCTCAACTGAGCTGGGCCAGCCTCTTGCAAAGTGGCTAGCCCAGTAATTTTCTTTTCCGGGTCGCCACGCAGGGTGGCGCCAAGGAACTCGGCCAACTGGCCGAGTTTGATAGTCACAGTCATGGGTTACTTCAGCTGATTCATGCGCTCGATAACCTGGCGCGTGATGTCGTACTGAGGTTTGACATCAATCACTGCGCCACGCTCGAACACCAGGTCAAAACCACCTTTCTTGATGACTTCTTCCACTGCGCCATCAAGTTTCGGCTTCAGCTGCTTGAGCATTTCGCGGTCGGCAACGGCTTTGGCTTCGTTGAGTTCCTTGGACTGGAACTGGAAGTCACGGGCCTTTTGCTTGAATTCCAGCTCCAGACGCTCACGCTCACCTTGCTGCATCTTGTCGCCACCGGCCATCAGGCGATCCTGGATGCCCTTGGCACTGCTTTCCAGCGTCTTCAGCTTGGTCAGTTGCGGACCAAATTTCTTCTCGGCATCCACGGCGTACTTCTTGGCCGCGTCGGATTCCAGCAAGGCCATCTGATAGTTCAGAACGGCAATTTTCATGTCGGCAAATGCCGGGCCTGCCACCAGTACGGAGGCCAGGAGAACCAATTGAGTCAACTTACGCACGATGCACTCCTACAAAATCCATTGTCGTTATCTTGGGTCAGACGCTTAGAACGTCTGGCCGAGGGAGAATTGGAACACTTGAGTTTCAGCGTCATCCGGTTTCTTGATCGGCATAGCCAACGCGAAGCTCAGAGGACCCAGTGCGGTGACCCAGGTCACACCCACACCGACGGAACTGGCCATGTTGCTCAGGCTGATGTCGTTGCACTTGGTGTTCGACGACGAGCCGTTTGCATTGGTGGTGTCCTTGCACTGCGAATCGAAAACGTTACCCACATCCCAGAATACCGAGGTACGCAGGGAGCGCTGATCCTTGACGAATGGCAGCGGGAACAGAACCTCGACACCACCCTGGATCAGGACGTTGCCACCGAATGGCAGAGGATCCTGGTCCGGGTCAGCAATGGTGCCCGGATTCGTGCCACGACTCGGGGTACTGCGCGGACCCAGCGTACTGTCCTTGAAGCCACGTACCGAGTTGAAACCACCAGCATAGTAGTTTTCATAGAACGGCAAGCCGTCTGTGGAACCATAACCATCGCCATAACCCAGCTCGGTGTGCAGGCGCAGGGTGTAGTTTTCGCTGATCGGCTGGAACAGCTGACCACGATAGTCAAGTTTGTAGAAAGACAGGTCGCTGCCCGGAATGGTGGTTTCCAGGGTCAGGCTCTGGGAACGACCACGGGTTGGCAGTACGCCTTTGTTCAACGTCGATTCGGACCAGCCGGCCGACGCCTTGAAGTTCAGGTACTGATCGCCTTCCTTGTTAACGAAGTCGAAAATCTCGTCAACGGTGTATTTACCGGTATTGATCTTGTCCTGCTGAGCAGACAGGCCGAAGGTCAGACGCGAAGTCTCACTGATCGGGTAACCAACGTTAGCGCCTACACCCAGACTGTCTACTGCGTAGCTCGAGATATCGGCGTCGAGTTCATCATAGTCAGTGGTGCGATAGAACGCGTTGTAACCCAGGCTCACGCCATCGGCGGTCCAGTAGGGGTCAACGTAGCCGAAGTTGTAGCGGCTCTGGTATTCGCTGCGGGTCAAGCCAACGCTGACGCGGTTACCGGTACCGAGGAAGTTGTTCTGGGTGATCGAACCACCGAGGATCAGACCGGCACTCTGGGCGAAACCGACACTGGCGGTAATCGAACCGGAAGCCTGCTCCTCGACGCTGTAGTTCACGTCAACCTGGTCATCAACACCCGGAACAGCCGGGGTTTCGACGTTGACTTCCTTAAAGAAGCCCAGACGCTCAAGACGGGTCTTGGACTGGTCGATCAGATAGGTCGACGCCCAGCCCCCTTCCATTTGACGCATTTCACGACGCAGCACTTCGTCTTCGGACTTGGTGTTGCCACGGAAGTTGATGCGGTTGACGTAGGCGCGCTTGCCCGGGTCGACAGCGAACAGGATGTCCACGGTGTGGTCATCATCGTGCGGTTGAGGCACGCCGTTGACGTTGGCGAAGGTGTAACCCTCGTTACCCAGACGACGGGTGATCAGTTCGGAAGTGGTGGTCATCAGCTTGCGCGAGAACACCTGGCCCTTCTGCACCAGCAGCAAGGACTTGACTTGATCTTCAGGGACTTTCAGATCACCGCTGAGTTTTACGTCACGGACGGTGTACTTCTCACCTTCGGTCACGTTGACGGTGATGTAGACGTGCTTCTTGTCCGGGGTGATGGACACCTGGGTCGAAGCGATATCCATGTTGATATAGCCGCGGTCCAGGTAGTAGGAACGCAGACGCTCCAGGTCACCGGAAAGCTTTTCACGGGCGTATTTGTCATCGTTCTTGAAGAACGACAGCCAGTTGGTGGTTTTCAGTTCGAACAGGTCGGTCAGGTCTTCCTCGGGGAAAACCGTGTTGCCCACCACGTTGATGTGCTGAATGGCCGCAACGGTGCCTTCGTTGATCTTTACTTTCAGACCAACACGGTTACGCGGCTGCGATACCACTTCGGTATCGACCGTAGCCGAATAGCGACCTTGCGCGACGTACTGACGTTGCAGTTCGTTACGCACACCCTCAAGGGTGGCACGCTGGAAGATCTCGCCTTCGGCCAGACCGGATTGCTTGAGGCCTTTCATCAGGTCTTCAGTGGAGATCGCCTTGTTGCCTTCGATCTCGATACTGGCGACCGATGGACGTTCGACAACCGTGATTACCAGAACGTTGCCTTCGCGGCCCAGCTGGATATCTTGAAAGAAACCGGTTTTGAACAACGCACGAGTGGATTCCACCAGGCGACGATCATCCGCCTGCTCGCCGACGTTCAACGGCAAGGCACCAAAGACGCTACCCGCGGAGACCCGCTGGAGGCCATTGACGCGAATATCAGAGATAGTGAAGGACTCGGCGTGAACTTCGGCGATCATCAATACGGTGAGAACCGCAGTTAGCAGCAGACGTTTCATGAAGTCCTTTCTTATTCCAACTGGCAATAAACAAACTGCCGCAAAATGCGGCAGATTCGCAATTCAGCGAAGCGTTACAGTCGACCCAGATCGTTGACCAGAGCAAGCAACATCACCCCGACCACCAAACTGATACCGATCTGTATCCCCCAACCTTGCACCCGATCCGACAAGGGACGACCACGCGCCCACTCGATCAGATAAAACAACAAATGCCCCCCATCCAGTACAGGAATGGGCAGCAAATTCAGAACCCCCAGGCTAATACTCAGATAAGCAAGGAAATTCAGGAAATCAGCGACGCCCGACTGGGCAGAAGCGCCCGCCACTTTAGCAATGGTTATCGGTCCACTCAAGTTTTTTACCGAGAGCTCGCCGAACAGCATTTTCTTAAGCGAATCGAGCGTCAGAATGCTCATGGTCCAAGTGCGACGGGCGCCCTCGCCAATCGCGGCCAACGGCCCATAACTGACCTCGCGGATCATCTCCGGCGGCCAGTCGACAGCTTTTACACCCGCACCCAGATAACCGTTTGGCGACTTGCTTTCACCGCGCGCAGCCAAGGTGACAGGGACATCGATTGAAGCACCATCACGCTCGACACGCAGCACGATTTTGGTATCAGGACGCGTACGAACGGTATCAACCACTTGCTGCCAGTCGTTGAGCGCCTGGCCGTCGAGCGCCAGCAGACGATCACCGGTTTTCAGGCCGGCAGCCTGAGCCGGGCCCTTTGGATCAAGTTCAGCCAGCACCGGCGGCAAAGCCGGACGCCAAGGACGAATACCCAGCGAACGGATCGGATCGGGTTCATCAGCACCCTTGAGCCAGTTATCCAGTACCAGCTCGCGTGGCGAATCAACGGTAGTGCCCTGCTCGCGCATCAGCAACTGCAACGAACCGCTTTCACCGAGTCGACGTACGAGCTGCAAATTGACAGCCGCCCAACCGGTCGTTGGCTCGCCATCAATTGCGACGATCTCCTGACCCGCACCCAAACCAGCCTTGGCGGCGATACTGCCGGACTCTACCGCACCGATGACCGGGCGCACCTGCTCGCTACCGAGCATCGCCAGCACCCAAAAGAACACCAGGGCCAACAGGAAGTTGGCAACAGGTCCGGCCGCTACAATAGCGATACGCTGACGAACGGATTTGCGATTGAACGACTGATCCAACTGATCGACAGGCACCTCGCCTTCGCGCTCGTCGAGCATCTTGACGTAGCCACCCAACGGAATTGCAGCCACAACAAATTCAGTGCCTTGCTTGTCGTGCCAGCGCAGCAGCGGCATGCCGAAGCCTACGGAAAAGCGCAGAACCTTGACGCCACAGCGACGCGCGACCCAGAAGTGGCCGAATTCGTGAAAGGTGACCAGCACACCCAAGGCGATCAGGGTGCCGGCAATCATATAGAGCGCGCTCATCTACTTTCTCCGCAATCCTGTTCAGTGTCGCTTATAGCCATTGTGTTGCAAAATCTATCGAGCGTGACGCTTTAGCCATTGCTCGGCCAGGACTCGCGCTTTGGCGTCTGCCGTGAACACGGCATCGAGATCATCCAGCGCCACAACTGATTCGAGGTTCAAGACCTCCTCGATGATACTCGCGATTTCCAGGTAACGAACCCGCCCGTCGAGAAACGCTGCCACCGCTACTTCATTCGCCGCATTGAGCATTGCTGGTGCACTGTCGCCCGCCTCGGCAGCTTGCCGTGCAAGACGCAGACATGGGAAGCGCTCTTCATCGGGCGCCTCGAAGTCCAGACGCGCGATCGCAAAGAGATCCAACGGCGCCACACCGGAGTCGATGCGCTCCGGCCAGGCCAGCGCATTGGCGATCGGCGTACGCATGTCAGGATTGCCCAACTGTGCCAGCACCGAGCCATCGACATAATCGACCAGAGAGTGAATCACGCTCTGCGGGTGAATCACCACTTCAACCTGCGAAGGTTTTGCATCAAACAACCAGCAGGCCTCGATCAACTCGAGACCTTTATTCATCATGCTGGCCGAATCGACTGAAATCTTGCGCCCCATGGACCAGTTCGGATGCGCGCACGCCTGATCAGGCGAAACATTCGCCAATTCACTCACGGGCGTCTGTCGGAACGGGCCACCAGAGGCTGTGAGTAAAATCCGACGGACACCGACACTGCTCAAACCACGAGCGAAATCCTGCGGCATGCACTGGAAAATCGCGTTGTGTTCGCTGTCGATCGGCAGCAGCACCGAACCGCTTTTGCGTACTGCCTGCATGAACAAGGCGCCGGACATCACCAGCGCCTCTTTATTTGCCAGGAGGATCTTCTTGCCCGCCTCAACGGCAGCCAAAGTCGGACGCAGACCAGCCGCACCAACAATGGCCGCCATGACTGCGTCAACTTCCGGAGCAGAGGCGACCTGACACAGGCCCTCCTCCCCCACCAGCACGCGGGTCGGCAAACCGGCGACGCGCAAATCATCCTGCAGACCACGTGCTGCGGCGACTTCCGGCACCACGGCAAATTGCGGCACATGACGCACGCACAAGGCCAACAGCTCACTCAGACGCGTAAACCCGCTCAACGCGTAAACCTGATATCGCTCTGGATGACGTGCAATGACATCGAGGGTGCTCAGACCAATCGAGCCTGTCGCACCCAGAACGGTAATCTGTTGCGGACGGCTCACGGTGCAGCCATCCACAGCAATACGGCGAAGACTGGAATGGCCGCTGTCAGGCTATCGATGCGATCGAGCACGCCGCCGTGACCCGGCAACAGGTTGCTGCTGTCCTTGATACCGGACTGACGCTTGAACATGCTTTCGGTCAGGTCACCCACTACAGAGATGAACACGATCAGCGCAGCACCCATCAAGCCCTTGAGCAATTCAGCTACCGTCCAGTCACGCACCAGACCGACAATAGCGGTAATCACCAGACTCAGTGCCAGACCACCGTAAACACCTTCCCAACTTTTACCCGGACTGACTTGAGGGGCCAACTTGCGCTTGCCGAATGCACGACCGGAGAAATAGGCGCCAATATCGGCACCCCAGACCAGCACCATCACCGCCATGATCAGCCAGTTACCCAGCGGGTATTGCTTGATCTGCACCAGACCTTGCCAGGCCGGCAGCAGAATCAACAGGCCGATCACCAGCTTCGTGGCCGCGCTGGACCAGTGCTCGCTGGACTTCGGATAAGTCAGCACCAGATACGTCGCGACCGCCCACCAAAGTACCGAAGCACCCAGCACCCAAGGCGCAAGACCGGGCAGCACATACATGACGAACAACATCAACGCGACGACGGCAGCAAAACCGACGCGAAACGATTGCGCAGTGAAGCCGGCCAGACGCGCCCATTCCCAGGCACCCAGGCTTACGACCAGACCTATGAACAGCGCAAAACCGGAACCCTGGAGCAGGAAAAACCCACACAGGGCAATCGGCAGCAGGATCAGCGCAGTGATGATTCGTTGTTTAAGCATTAAACCCGGGCTCCAGCTTCAACCTGTTCGCTCGTTTTACCGAAACGACGTTGGCGCGAAGCGAAATCGGCCAGCGCAGTGCGCATGGCATCGTGTTTGAAGTCCGGCCAGAACAGGTCGGAGAAGTACAACTCGGCGTATGCCAGTTGCCACAGCAGGAAGTTGCTGATGCGGTGCTCGCCACCGGTACGGATGCACAGATCCGGCAACGGCAGATCGCCGGTCGCCAGACAGGTTTGCAGCAGATCAGGGGTGATGTCTTCCGGACGCAGATGCCCGGCCTGAACTTCACGTGCCAGGCGCTGCGCGGCTTGCGCGATATCCCACTGACCGCCGTAGTTGGCGGCGATCTGCAGGATAAAACGGTTGGCGCCGGCAGTCATCGCCTCGGCTTCGCGCATCGCGGCTTGAAGCTCCGGATGAAAGCGCGAGCGATCGCCAATGATGCGCAGGCTGATGTTGTTATCGTTGAGACGCTTGGCCTCACGACGCAACGCCTTGAAGAACAGATCCATCAAGGCGCTGACCTCATCGGCCGGACGCTGCCAGTTTTCACTGGAAAAAGCGAAAAGGGTCAGCACCTCAACCTTGGCCTCAGCGCACACCTCGATTACAGCCCGTACAGCATCAACGCCCGCTTTATGCCCGGCGACACCCGGCATAAAGCGTTTTTTCGCCCAGCGATTGTTGCCATCCATGATGATCGCGACATGGCGCGGCACCGCGGACGGCGCAGTCTGCTTGGTCTTGTCCATTAAAAGCTCGACCCTTATACGGCCATCAAGTCCGCTTCTTTTTGCTTGGTGGCTGCGTCGATATCAGCCTCAGCCTTGTCAGTCAGCTTCTGAATGTCCGCAGCAGCACGACGCTCTTCGTCTTCGCTGATTTCCTTGTCCTTGACCAGCTTCTTCAGCTCACCCAAGGCATCACGACGAATGTTGCGCACGGCAACTCGAGCGTCTTCCGCTGCACTACGCGCCTGCTTGGTAAACCCCTTACGGGTTTCTTCGGTCAGGGCAGGCATGGAGATCAGCAGCAACTCGCCCAGGTTGGTCGGGTTGAGATTCAGGCCGGCACTCTGGATTGCCTTGTCGACTGCCGCGAGCATGTTGCGCTCAAACGCCACGACTTGCAGGGTGCGCGAGTCTTTTACGGTGATATTGGCTACTTGGGTGATGGAGGTGTCTGCGCCGTAGTACGGCACCATCACGCTGCCCAGGATGCTTGGGTGTGCCTTGCCGGTGCGAATCTGACCGAATGCATGGGACAGGGAATCCAGGGACTTCTGCATGCGCTCTTGAGCGTCTTTCTTGATTTCATTGATCATTGTTGGCCTTCCTCGATCAGGGTTCCTTCTGCGCCACCGTGAACAATGTTCAGCAGGGCACCAGGCTTGTTCATGTTGAATACGCGCAGCGGCATCTTGTGGTCGCGGCACAGGCAAATAGCGGTCAGATCCATTACACCCAGCTTGCGATCCAGCACTTCATCATATGTCAGATGATCGAACTTCTCGGCATGCGGGTCTTTGAACGGATCTGCGGTGTAGACGCCATCGACCTTGGTCGCCTTGAGCACAACATCGGCATCGATTTCGATTGCACGCAGGCAGGCTGCCGAATCCGTGGTAAAGAACGGATTGCCGGTACCGGCCGCGAAAATCACGACATCTTTGGAGTTCAGATGGCGCATGGCTTTGCGGCGATCATAGTGATCGGTCACGCCAACCATGGAAATGGCCGACATCACGATGGCCGAGATATTGGCACGCTCCAATGCGTCGCGCATGGCCAGAGCGTTCATCACAGTGGCCAGCATGCCCATGTGGTCGCCTGTCACCCGATCCATACCGGCTTTGCTCAAGGCTTCGCCGCGGAACAGATTGCCACCGCCGATCACCAGACCGACCTGTACGCCGATGCCGACCAGCTGGCCGACTTCCAGCGCCATGCGATCCAGCACCTTTGGATCGATCCCGAACTCTTCCGACCCCATCAGGGCCTCGCCGCTAAGCTTGAGTAGAATGCGTTTATAGCGAGCCTGATAACCACTGCCCTGCTGAGCCATTGCGAATCTCTCCTGCGGCGTATTTAAAATTCTTTGCGAGCTGTTTACAGCTGGCGTTCACTCTAGCTTGGCGCTGCTTCAGCGCCATCGGAACATGGCTTTGTAAGTCAGTTCCAAGTGGAAACCAATAAAAAATTGGCAACCCCATCTGAAAAGAGGCTGCGCGCGTAAGCGGGCAGCCTCTTTCGGGCGACAGTTGAAAACCGTCTTATTGCTTGGCGGCAGCCAGCTGGGCAGCAACTTCTTCAGCGAAGTTGTCGACCGGCTTCTCGATGCCTTCGCCTACTTTGAAGTAGGTGAAGGAAACGATTTCAGCACCAGCTTTCTTGGCCAGCTCGCCAACCTTGACTTCAGGGTTCTTGACGAACGCCTGCTCAACCAGGCTTGCTTCTGCCAGGAACTTGCTGATACGGCCTTTGACCATGTTCTCAACAATGTTTTCTGGCTTGCCTTTGATTTTTTCTTCGTTCAGCTGCAGGAACACAGCTTTCTCGCGCTCGATCGCTTCATCGGAAACTTGCGAAGGCAGCAGGAACTCAGGATTGCTTGCAGCTACGTGCATCGCGATGTCTTTGGCCAACTCGACGTCACCGCCTTTCAGGACAACAGCAACACCGATCTTGTTACCGTGCAGGTAAGTGCCGACAACGTCACCCTCTACGCGTACCAGACGACGGATGTTGACGTTCTCGCCAACTTTGGCAACCAGAGCTTCACGAGCCGATTCCTGAGCGGCGATCAGCGGAGCTGCGTCGGTCAGTTTTTCGTCGAAGGCTTTTTCTACGCTGGCAGCAACGAAGTTCTTGAAGTCGTCTTGCAGGGCCAGGAAGTCGGTCTGCGAGTTGACTTCCAGCAGCACGGCTACCTTGTCGTTCGATTTGATGGCGATTGCGCCTTCAGCGGCAACGTTACCAGCTTTCTTGGCAGCCTTGATCGCGCCCGAAGCACGCATGTCATCAATGGCTTTTTCGATGTCGCCGTCAGCCTTTTCCAGGGCTTTCTTGCAATCCATCATGCCTTCGCCGGTACGCTCGCGCAGTTCTTTAACCAACGCTGCAGTAATTGCTGCCATTTTCAAATTCCTCTTGGATAGGTTTTCAACCATTCCACCCGATCGAACGGGCGTTCAATTCTTCCCGAACCACCTTGTAGCCGCTGCACGTTACAGATGCTGTAGCTGCGCTGCCGACAATGGTTTTCGAGGTGGCAAAAAGGGGGCCAAGCCCCCTTTTTGCTTACTGAGTCAACGCCAGGGCGTCAATTACTCAGCTGCAGCCTGAGTTTCTTCAGCTGCGAATTCTACAGTGCCGCCGGCAACATTGTTGCGACCACGGATAACTGCGTCAGCCATCGAACCCATGTACAGCTGGATAGCGCGGATTGCGTCATCGTTGCCTGGGATGATGTAGTCAACGCCTTCCGGGCTGCTGTTGGTATCGACAACGCCGATAACCGGGATGCCCAGCTTGTTGGCTTCGGTGATCGCGATGCGCTCGTGGTCAACGTCGATCACGAACAGTGCGTCTGGCAGACCGCCCATGTCCTTGATGCCGCCCAGCGAACGATCCAGCTTCTCAAGATCACGGGAGCGCATCAGCGCTTCTTTCTTGGTCAGCTTGGCGAAAGTACCGTCTTCGGCTTGAACTTCAAGGTCACGCAGACGCTTGATGGAAGCACGAATGGTTTTGAAGTTGGTCAGCATGCCGCCCAACCAGCGGTGATCGACGTACGGCGAACCGCAACGTGCTGCTTCTTCAGCAACGATCTTGCCAGCGGAACGCTTGGTGCCGACGAACAGAATCTTGTTTTTGCCCTGAGCCAGGCGCTCTACGAAAGTCAGAGCTTCGTTGAACATTGGCAGGGTTTTTTCAAGGTTGATGATGTGAATCTTGTTACGCGCGCCGAAAATGTACTTACCCATTTTCGGATTCCAGTAACGGGTTTGGTGACCGAAGTGCACACCGGCCTTCAGCATATCGCGCATATTGACTTGGGACATGATAGTTCCTTAATAAGTCGGGTTTGGCCTCCACGTATCCCAATGACCAACCAGTGGCATAAAGCCAAAAGCACCCAGGTCATCGTGTCGACACGTGTGTGGATTTAAGCTTCTCGAGGTATCCCCGGAAAGCGGCGCATTTTATACCACAGGGTGCGCAGAAACGGAACCCGAAATCTGTAATCACACCAAGGACATGGGCGCAGCCCCCTTGGAATCGACCCGACGCGCACCATTGTATAGAGAGAAGCGATGCAGGCAGGCGCGGATTTGCTCCTCTCGTCTGTTAGAATCGCGTTTTTCAGGGTCGTAAAACGAACACCTGCCGCCCTATCCGTATCAGCAAGCGCCGCCGAGCGCAGAGAGAGCCTGTATGACCGTCAACCTCAAAACCCCCGAGGACATCGCTGGGATGCGTGTCGCCGGCAAACTGGCCGCCGATGTGCTGGAAATGATTGCCGAACATGTAAAGCCAGGCGTCACCACCGATCAACTGAACCAGATCTGCCACGACTATATAGTCAACGAGCAGCAGGCCATCCCTGCCCCGCTCAACTACAAGGGCTACCCGAAGTCGATCTGCACTTCGATCAACCACGTGGTCTGCCACGGCATCCCGAACGACAAACCGCTGAAAAACGGCGACACCCTGAACATTGACGTCACAGTGATCAAGGACGGTTACCACGGCGATACCAGCCGCATGTTCCATGTCGGCGAAGTGCCGGTCTGGGCCGAGCGCCTGTCGCAGATCACTCAGGAATGCATGTACAAGGCGATCGAGATCGTCAAACCTGGCTGCCGTCTGGGCGACATCGGTGAAGTCATCCAGAAGCACGCAGAAAAGAACGGCTTCTCGGTGGTTCGCGAGTTCTGCGGTCACGGCATCGGCAAGGTGTTCCACGAAGAGCCGCAGATCCTGCACTACGGCCGCGCTGGCACCGGCATGGAACTGAAGGCCGGCATGACCTTCACCATCGAGCCGATGATCAACCAGGGCAAGGCCGACACCAAAGTGCTGGGCGACGGCTGGACCGCGATCACCAAGGATCGCAAGCTCTCGGCCCAGTGGGAACACACTTTGCTGGTCACCGATACTGGCTACGAGATCTTCACCTTGCGCGCCGACGACACCATTCCCCGCGTCTCGGCCTGATCCCTGAAACGCTCCCAGCCTTTATAGAAGGAAAGCCAATCGATGCCGCAGGTGGATCCCGAACTCTTCGACCGCGGCCAGTTCCAGGCTGAACTGGCCCTGAAAGCGAGCCCTATCGCGGCGTTCAAGAAAGCGATCCGCCAGGCCCGCGACGTGCTCGATGCGCGCTTTCGCAGCGGCCGCGATATCCGCCGGCTGATCGAAGACCGCGCCTGGTTCGTCGACAACATCCTGCAAAAGGCTTGGGAGCAGTTCAACTGGAGTGAGGATGCCGACATCGCGCTGGTCGCGGTCGGTGGTTATGGCCGTGGCGAGTTGCACCCCTACTCCGACATCGATTTGCTGATCCTGCTGGACAGCGCCGATCACGAAGTTTTCCGCGACTCCATCGAGCGTTTTCTCACCTTGCTGTGGGACATCGGCCTGGAAGTCGGTCAGAGCGTTCGCTCGGTGGATGAATGCGCCGAAGAAGCCCGCGCCGACCTGACCGTCGTCACCAACCTCATGGAAAGCCGCACCATCTGCGGCCCCGAGCGTTTGCGCCAACGCATGCTCGAAGTCACCAGCACTGCCCACATGTGGCCGGCCAAGGACTTCTTCCTGGCCAAACGCGCCGAGCAGAAGGCTCGCCACCACAAGTACAACGACACCGAATACAACCTGGAGCCCAACGTCAAAGGCTCGCCCGGCGGGCTGCGGGATATTCAGACGATTCTGTGGGTTGCCCGTCGTCAGTACGGCACCCTGAACCTGCGCGCCCTTGCCGGCGAAGGTTTTTTGGTCGAGAGCGAAAACGCCCTGCTCGCTTCCTCCCAGGAATTCCTCTGGAAAGTGCGCTACGCCCTGCACATGCTCGCCGGCCGCTCCGAAGACCGCTTGTTGTTCGATCATCAACGCACCATTGCCGGGCTGCTCGGTTTTGAAGGCGACGACGCCAAGCAGGCTGTCGAAAACTTCATGCAGCAGTACTTTCGCGTGGTGATGAGCATCGCCCAGCTCAGCGACCTGATCATCCAGCATTTCGAGGAAGTCATCCTCGCCCCGGAAGACGAAGCGCCGCCCCATCCGATCAACTCGCGCTTCCAGTTGCACGACGGCTATATCGAAGCACGTAACGACAACGTGTTCCGCCGCACGCCGTTCGCCATGCTGGAGATTTTCGTGCTGATGGCTCAGCAGCCGGAAATCAAAGGCGTGCGCGCCGATACCATTCGTCTGCTGCGCGAGCACCGGCATCTGATCGACGACAACTTCCGCAACGATATCCGCAATACCAGCCTGTTTATCGAGCTGTTCAAGTGCAAGATCGGCATCCATCGCAACCTGCGCCGGATGAACCGTTACGGCATTCTCGGGCGCTATTTGCCGGAGTTCGGGTTTATCGTCGGGCAGATGCAACACGACCTGTTCCACATCTATACGGTCGACGCGCACACACTGAACCTGATCAAGCATCTGCGTAAGCTGCAGTACACCCAGGTGTCGGAAAAATTCCCGCTGGCCAGCAAGCTCATGGGCAAGTTACCCAAACCCGAGCTGATCTACCTCGCCGGCCTGTACCACGACATTGGCAAGGGCCGGCATGGCGATCACTCGGAGATTGGCGCGGTCGATGCCGAGGCGTTCTGCCAGCGTCATCAGTTGCCCGTGTGGGACAGCCGCCTGATCGTCTGGCTGGTGCAAAACCATCTGGTGATGTCGACCACCGCCCAGCGCAAGGACTTGTCCGACCCGCAGGTAATCCACGACTTCGCACAGGCGGTCGGCGATGAAACCCGCCTCGACTACCTGTACGTGCTGACTGTGGCCGACATCAACGCGACGAACCCGACGCTGTGGAATTCCTGGCGCGCCAGCCTCTTGCGCCAGCTCTACACCGAGACCAAACGCGCCTTGCGCCGCGGCCTGGAAAACCCGGTGGATCGCGAAGAGCAGATCCGCCAGACCCAAAGCGCAGCGCTGGATATTCTTGTGCGCGGCGGCAACGATCCGGATGATGTCGAGCAGTTGTGGGCGCAGTTGGGCGATGACTATTTCCTGCGTCACACAGCCGGCGATGTAGCCTGGCACAGCGACGCGATACTCCAGCAGCCGGCCGATGGCGGGCCTCTGGTATTGATTAAGGAAACCACCCAGCGCGAATTCGAAGGTGGCACGCAGATCTTTATTTATGCACCGGATCAGCACGACTTCTTCGCCGTGACTGTGGCGGCAATGGATCAGCTCAACTTGAACATTCACGATGCTCGGGTCATCACGTCCAGCAGTCAGTTCACCCTCGATACCTACATCGTGCTCGACAACGACGGTGAATCCATCGGCGACAACCCGGCACGGATCAAGCAGATCCGCGAGGGCCTGACCGAAGCCCTGCGCAACCCCGACGACTACCCGACGATCATTCAGCGCCGGGTGCCGCGCCAGCTCAAGCATTTTGCCTTTGCGCCACAAGTGACGATTCACAACGACGCCCAGCGTCCGGTGACGGTTCTGGAACTGACCGCACCCGACCGTCCAGGCCTGTTGGCGCGGATCGGCGGAATTTTTCTGGAGTTCGATCTGTCGCTGCAGAACGCCAAAATCGCCACCTTGGGCGAACGGGTAGAGGACGTGTTCTTCATCACCGACGCGCACAACCAGCCGCTATCGGACCCACTGCTGTGCAGCCGCTTGCAGGATGCGATCGTCGAGCAGTTGAGCGTCAATCAGGAACCCGATATCAAGCTTTCGCGCATCAGCATCTGACTGCGCGCCCGGATTAATCTGCTTTGTAATGAGACCCTGTACCAATGAACAACGCTCTGAACCAGCTCCAGCCCTACCCGTTCGAGAAGCTCCGCGCCCTGCTCGGCACCGTGACGCCAAACCCGGACAAGCGCCCTATCGCCCTGTCGATCGGTGAGCCGAAACACCGTTCGCCAAGCTTTGTCGCCGAGGCGCTGGCAAACAGTCTGGATCAGATGGCCGTGTACCCGACCACTCTTGGCATCCCGGCCCTGCGCGAAGCCATCGCCGGCTGGTGCGAGCGCCGCTTTGGCGTACCGAGCAGCTGGATCGATCCGGCCCGTAACGTGCTGCCGGTCAACGGCACACGCGAAGCGTTATTCGCGTTCACCCAGACCGTGGTCAACCGTGGGGACGATGCGCTGGTGGTCAGCCCGAACCCGTTCTATCAGATCTACGAAGGCGCCGCGTTCCTCGCGGGGGCCAAACCGCATTACCTGCCGTGTCTGGATGAAAACGGCTTCAACCCTGACTTCGACGCAGTTTCGCCAGCTATCTGGAAACGCTGCCAGATCCTGTTTCTGTGCTCGCCGGGTAACCCGACCGGCGCACTGATCCCGGCCGACACACTGAAAAAGCTCATTGCCTTGGCTGACGAATATGATTTTGTGATCGCCGCCGACGAGTGCTACAGCGAGCTGTACTTCGACGAACAGACCCCGCCGCCAGGCCTGCTCACTGCCTGCGTCGAACTGGGCCGCAAGGACTTCAAGCGCTGCGTGGTGTTCCATAGCCTGTCCAAACGCTCGAACCTGCCGGGGCTGCGCTCCGGTTTCGTGGCTGGCGATGCAGACATTCTCAAGGGCTTTTTGCTGTATCGCACCTACCACGGTTGCGCGATGCCGGTACAAACCCAGTTGGCCAGCGTCGCTGCGTGGAATGACGAAGTACACGTGCGCGCCAACCGCGCGCTGTATCGGGAGAAGTTCGACGCCGTGCTGGAAATCCTCAGCCCGGTAATGGATGTTCAGCGTCCGGACGGCAGCTTTTACCTGTGGCCGAGTGTTCAGGGTGACGACGCGACGTTCTGCCGTGATCTGTTCGCTGAAGAACATGTGACGGTTGTGCCAGGTTCCTACCTTTCCCGTGAGGTAGATGGCGTCAACCCGGGGGCCGGGCGGGTGCGGATGGCGCTGGTTGCGCCATTGGCCGAATGTGTTGAAGCGGCTGAAAGGATTCGCGCATTTATTACTCGTCAACAATAAGTCTTGAAGGCCTGCGCCAGGCAATCTGGCGCAGGACTGACTAAACGTTACAAAATCACAAACTAATAACTGCCTGACCAGCGACCCGAATTGTTCCTGGACAGCGATATATCCAATTCAAAAAATACAAATAAAAAGCAGAAAGTTGAACCAGCATATAGTTACAACATCTGCACCACGCGCCATCCAAATCATATTATCTTCGCATCCGCCCATGCGGCTTTACCCTACCCACCAGGGCAGAAGCTCATAACCAACAAGGATGTTGAATATGCAAACATTTCACTATGTAAGACTTAACCTGCCAAATCAGACCAGCGCTATTGCCGCCATCACTGAAGACGATAATAAGTACCGCCAAACTCCTTTGCCTCAAGAACGCCGCAAGCGCTCACTCGCTTACAGCGACTTTTTTTGGGAGAACGCCAGCACCCTGAAAATCTCGTTCCTCCACGATATTCCTCTTGAACTGAAAGACCGAGTCGAACGGATCATTCGTCAATGGGAGCCTTTCGTCAGCCTGGCCTTCGAAGTCGTGGAGGACTACAAAGGTGAAATCCGCATCGCCCTGGGCGGCCAGGAGAGCTACTCAACCATTGGGACACAGGCACTGACCGTCGACACTCGCTTCCCGACCATGACCATCGGGGTAGAGCCGGACAACCTGGCGTTTGAGCGAACGCTACTGCATGAGTTTGGCCATGCCTTGGGCTTTCATCATGCGCACCTGCATCCCGAGGCCAATATTCCTTGGAACAAACCGGTAGTTTATGACTTCTTCGAAACGGTATTCGGCTGGAGCAAAGAGCAAATCAACCACAACCTCTTTGATCTTGACTCTACCCATCCGTTGTCTTTTGGCAAATACGACAAAGACTCGATCATGCACTACCCCATCCAGGACTTTATGACGGTGTCAAACTGGCAGACGGGAATCAATTCAACGCTCAGCGAAGGGGACAAGATGTTTGCAAGGCAAATCTATCCCCCCATCAAATATCTCGAACTGCCTATTTGACCTTACCCAGATTCGCCTCGCTCAAATCCAGGTCAGCCAGCACTTCCCGCAGAACGTCATCGCCGATCTGGTGATGACGACTCAGGCTGTACAGCTCAAGACGCTGCGCCCGCAGCGCCTTGAGACGCAAACGTCGCTCCAGCAGATCCATCTGGAACGCCAGCGCCTGGGCTTCGACCGAATCATTGAACACGTCCAGTTGATGGCGATACTCGGACATGATCCGCGCCTTGAGCTCGGCCGACAGCGCCGCTTGAGCAGCATCCTGCGGGCCAACCTCTTCAGTTTCCAGCGCATGAATGGCCGCTTCGGCTGTCTTGCGCCATGCATCGCGGATTTCCTGGCGACGCTTGTCATCCGGACTCTTTTCAATGCCACGCAGCAGCAACGGTAAGGCGATGCAGGCCGCGATCAGCGACAGCAGAATCACCCCAGCGGCGATGAAGATCAGCAGATCACGCTCGGGAAACGCCTGCGCGCCCATCAACATCGGCACCGACATCACCCCCGCCAGCGTCACTGCCCCGCGCACGCCACCAACGGTCAGCAGCCAGCAGGAGCGCGCAGTCGGCACCTGGGTCAAATCGACCTTGCCGCGCAAACGCCGCAGCAGTACGGACAACCGCCAGATGCTTTGTACCCAGATAAACCGCAACAGCACCAAAGCGAGAAAAATCGCTATGACATCGAGGCAGCGGTAAAACAGCGTCGGCCACAGGGCCGGCTCGTGACTGACCACGGCTTTGATGATGTCCGGCAGTTGCAGGCCCAACAATAGAAAGATCAAGCCATTGAACGCGAACTCCAGCAGCGACCAGACACTGCGATTGAGCAGTCGCGTACTGGTCTGACGTGGCAGCAGGTCTAGCCAGCTCTGCATCATCCCCGCAGCAACAGCCGAGAGGATGCCCGATGCACCCAGTCGTTCAGCCAACACATAAGCAGCGAACGGCAGCAGCAACATGAACACCACGTGAGTGGCCGGATCATCCCAGCCCCGGGCGATCATCCATGCGCGCAAGCGGCCGACCAGCCAGCTCAGTGCCACGCCGACCGCCAGACCGCCGACGGCCACCAGCACAAACGTGAGGCTGGCATTGGCCAACGAAAACACCCCGGTGACCGCCGCTACCAAGGCAAATTTGAACGTCACCAGACCCGACGCATCATTCATCAGCGCCTCGCCCTGCAATATATGCATCAGCGGCGTGGGCAAGCGGTTCTGGGCAATGGCCGAGACCGCCACAGCGTCGGTCGGTGACAGCACGGCCGCCAGCGCGAAGGCCACCGGTAGCGGAATCGTCGGCAGTAACCAGTTAATGAAGTATCCGGCGCCTACCACGGTGAACAGCACCAGCCCGACCGCCAGCGTCAGGATCGGCCCGCGCAGATGCCAGAATTCGCGCTTGGGCATGCGCCAACCGTCGGAGAACAGCAGCGGCGGCAGGAACAGAAACAGGAACAGTTCGGGATCGAGGGCGACGTGCAGACCGAGGGTCGGCCAGGCCAGTAAGGCACCGGCGGCAATTTGAACCAGAGGAAGCGGCAGCGGGATGACCCGTCCGACCAGACGCGAAACGCTGACCAGCATCAGCAGGATCAGGACGGTGTAAGCGGTTTGCATAAAGCGGAAATCTCAGGCAATCGACAGCGTTGAACTGCCATATTAGCCGCTTAGGCTGTGCCTGGCCTTTGCACCTATGTCGCAGCCCTCTGAAACTCGACTCCCACAGGTTTTGCGTATTAGCTGAAGGGTCATGGCATAATCCGACACCTTTTTTTTCCAGCACCTGTAAAGGGGGCGATTCCTTGACCGATTCAAGTAAAACGTTGCACCTTTTCGGCATCAAAGCCTGCGACACCATGAAGAAGGCGCGCACCTGGCTCGATGAACACGCTGTCAGCTACGACTTTCACGATTACAAGACTGCCGGCATCGACCGTGAGCACCTGACTCAGTGGTGTGACGAGCACGGCTGGCAAACGGTGTTGAACCGTGCAGGCACGACCTTTCGCAAACTCGACGACGAACGTAAAGCCGATCTCGACCAGTCGAAAGCCATCGAACTGATGCTCGCTCAACCCTCGATGATCAAGCGCCCGGTGCTCGATCTCGGTGACCGAACCCTGATTGGCTTCAAGCCAGACATCTACGCGGCCGCGATCAAATAAGCAGCCCGTCACTTTTTTGTAGAGGTATTCTCATGTCCAATTCCCTGTTCAGCATCGCTTTCGGTGTCGGCACCCAGAACCGTCAAGGCGCGTGGCTGGAAGTGTTCTACGCACAGCCACTGCTCAATCCTTCGGCCGAACTGATCGCTGCCGTTGCGCCGATCCTCGGTTACACCGAAGGCAACCAGGCCATCACCTTCACGACCGCACAGGCTGCGCAACTGGCTGAAGCCGTCAAAGGCATTGACGCGGTTCAAGGCAAGCTGCTGACCCGTCTGGCCGAAAGCCACAAGCCACTGGTCGCCACGCTGCTGGCTGAAGATGCGCAACTGACCTCGACACCTGAGGCCTACCTCAAGCTGCACCTGCTGTCCCATCGCTTGGTCAAGCCGCACGGCCTGAACCTGGCGGGTATCTTCCCGCTGCTGCCGAACGTAGCGTGGACCAGCCAGGGTGCAATCGACCTGAGCGAACTGGCCGAACTGCAACTTGAAGCCCGTCTGCGCGGCGAGCTGCTGGAAGTGTTCTCGGTGGACAAGTTCCCGAAAATGACCGACTACGTGGTACCGGCCGGCGTGCGTATCGCTGACGCCGCACGTCTGCGTCTGGGCGCTTACGTCGGTGAAGGCACCACCGTGATGCACGAAGGTTTCATCAACTTCAACGCCGGCACTGAAGGCCCGGGCATGATCGAAGGCCGCGTATCCGCAGGCGTCTTCGTCGGTAAAGGTTCGGATCTGGGCGGCGGTTGCTCGACCATGGGCACCCTGTCGGGCGGCGGCAACATCGTGATCAAGGTCGGCGAAGGCTGCCTGATCGGCGCCAACGCCGGTATCGGCATTCCGTTGGGCGACCGCAACACCGTCGAGTCGGGTCTTTACGTGACCGCCGGCACCAAAGTAGCGCTGCTGGACGAGCACAATAATCTGGTCAAAGTCGTGAAGGCGCGTGAACTGGCCGGTCAGACCGACCTGCTGTTCCGTCGCAATTCGGAAACCGGTGCCGTGGAGTGCAAAACCCACAAGTCGGCGATCGAACTGAACGAAGCACTGCACGCTCACAACTAAGTGCCGCGATGACTTCCTGTGGGAGCAAGCTTGTTAGCGAAGCTTTGGGTGGCCTTAAGGTCCTCTTCGCGAGCAAGCTCGCTCCCACAGTGTCTTGTGCATGGGCCGAATGAAATGATGATTCCCTCCCCCTGGCGTGCCGATTTCCCGGCCATCGCCGCCCTGCAACGGCAAGACCAGACCTATCTGGACAACGCCGCCACCACGCAAAAACCTCAGGCCCTGCTCGATGCGCTGGCGCATTACTACGCCAACGGCGCGGCCAACGTGCATCGTGCGCAGCACCTTCCCGGTGCCCATGCCACGCAAGCGTTCGAAGACAGTCGGCTCAAGGTGGCCCAGTGGCTGAATGCCGGTGACAGCGGGCAGATCATCTTTACCCACGGCGCCACCAGTGCGCTGAATCTCCTGGCGTATGGCCTGGAGCACCTCTTCCATCCGGGCGATGAAATTGTCATCAGCGCTCTGGAGCATCACGCCAACCTGCTGCCCTGGCAGCAACTGGCACAACGGCGCGATCTGAAACTGGTGATCCTGCCGCTGGATGACGACGGCGTGATCGACCTCGCTGCCGCCGTGCACCTGATCGGCCCGCGCACCCGTTTGCTGGCGGTCAGCCAGTTGTCCAACGTGCTGGGCGCGTGGCAACCGCTGCCGGCGCTGCTGGGCATGGCCAAGGCGCAGGGTGCGTTGACCGTGGTCGATGGCGCCCAAGGCGTGGTGCACGGTCGGCATGACGTGCAGACGTTGGGTTGCGACTTTTATGTGTTTTCCAGCCACAAGCTGTACGGCCCCGATGGCCTCGGTGTTCTGTTCGGGCGCAATAAAGCGCTGGAACAGCTGAAGCCGTGGCAGTTCGGCGGTGAAATGGTGCTGGAAGCCAACTATCACGATTCGCGCTTCCGCCCCGCCCCGCTGGGTTTCGAGGCGGGCACGCCGCCGATTGCCAGCGTGATCGGCCTCGGTGCGACCCTCGATTACCTGGCAGGGCTGGATCAGGAAGCCGTGTCCGCCCATGAAGCGGCGCTGCACGACTATCTGCTTCGCGGCCTCGCTGCCCGCAATGGCATTCGCCTGCTGGGCAAGCCACAACTGGCGCTGGCCAGTTTTGTCGTCGAGGGCGTACACAACGCCGATCTGGCGCATCTGCTGACCGAGCAAGGCATTGCCGTGCGCGCCGGGCATCACTGCGCCATGCCGCTGTTGAAACGCTTTGAGCTGGCCGGGGCGATTCGTGTATCGCTGGCGTTGTACAACGATTCGGAAGATCTGGAGCGCTTTTTTGAAGCGCTGGATCAGGCACTGGAGTTGTTGCGATGAGCCTGCCGACTGACGCCGCCGAGGCGCTTCAAACCTTTCAGAATGCTGCCGGTTGGGAACAGCGGGCGCGATTGCTGATGCAGTTCGGTGATCGTCTACCGCCGCTGAGCGACGCGGATAAATGCGATGCCAACCGGGTGCATGGCTGTGAAAGCCAAGTGTGGTTGGTGGGTGAGTTGCAGGACGGCCACTGGCAATTCAGCGCCAGCAGTGATGCGCGGATGATTCGCGGGTTGGTGGCGTTGCTGCTGTTGCGGGTCAATGGTCTGAGCGCTGCTGAACTGCAGCAAGTGGATCTGCCGGACTGGTTCAGTCAGTTGGGGCTTTCGCGGCAGTTGTCGCCGTCGCGCAGCAATGGCCTCAATGCGGTGCTCCAGCGGATGAATGAGTTGGCATGTTAATCGCCATCGCTGGCAAGTCAGCGCCCACAGGGTTCGATGGTGTTCATAGATGCAGTGAACTGACCCAATACCTGTGGGAGCTGGCTTGCCAGCGATGAGGCCATAAGCCCCAGCATCAAACCTGAGGCTTGACCCGATCCGCCGGGCGCCGAACCCCAGCCACAATCTTATCCACAGCCTTGGTCGCCGCGACCATGCCGAACGTCGCCGTCACCATCATCACCGCACCAAACCCGCCCGCGCAGTCCAGTTTCACGCCATCACCGACAAAACTCTTCTGCAAACAGATGCTGCCATCCGGTTTCGGGTAGCGCAGTTGTTCCGTGGAAAACACGCAAGGCACGCTGTAATGACGGGTCACGGTGCGCGAGAAACCGTAGTCACGACGCAGCGTAGATCGCACTTTCGAAGCCAATGGGTCGTTGAATGTGCGGTTCAGATCGCAGACCTGAATCAGCGTCGGATCGATCTGCCCACCCGCACCACCCGTGGTGATGATCTGGATTTTGCGGCGTTTGCACCAGGCGATCAGCGCAGCCTTGGCGTTGACGGCGTCGATGCAGTCAATCACGCAGTCGATGTCCGGCGTGATGTATTCGGCCATGGTGTCGCGAGTGACGAAATCCGCCACCGCATGGACGGTGCAGTCCGGATTGATCCCGCGCAGACGCTCGGCCATCACCTCGACCTTGGCTTTGCCGACGGTGCTGTCCAGCGCGTGCAACTGACGGTTGGCGTTGCTCACGCAAACGTCATCCAGATCGAACAGGGATATTTCGCCCACGCCGCAACGGGCGATGGCTTCCGCCGCCCAGGAGCCGACGCCACCGACGCCGACGATCGCCACATGGGCCGCGCGCAAGCGCTCCATGCCTTCGATGCCATACAAACGGGCGATGCCTGCAAACCGCGGATCTTCTGTACTCATGACCATTACCCCAAAAACCGGCGCGCATTATAGGGCTACGCAGCGACAAGTTTTAACCTTCGATCTACAAGTGTAAGAACTTAAGTCAAAGCGGATTGCCCAATATCAGGCATTTCCCGGTCTGTTGTACGACATGCGAATTACCGGTGTAGGATGCGCGCCCCATTGGCGTATAGCCTACCGATCCTCCGTTCCACAGCCTTTGGAACCCGAAACAGCTATGTCATCGCGTAAATTTGGTCTCAACCTGGTGGTGGTTCTGGCAATCGCCGCCCTGTTCACCGGCTTCTGGGCGCTGATCAATCGCCCGGTCTCCGCGCCCAACTGGCCGGAGCAGATCTCCGGTTTCTCTTACTCGCCCTTCCAGCAGGGTCAATTCCCGCAGAAGGATCAGTACCCTTCCGACGAAGAGATGCGCCGCGATCTGGAGATCATGAGCAAGCTGACGGATAACATCCGCATCTACTCGGTCGACGGCTCGCTGCAAGACATCCCGAAACTGGCGGAAGAGTTCGGTCTTCGCGTGACCCTGGGGATCTGGATCAGCCCCGACCAGGAGCGCAACGAGCGAGAAATCACCCGCGCCATAGAACTGGCGAACACCTCGCGCAGCGTGGTTCGCGTGGTGGTCGGCAACGAAGCGATCTTCCGTAAGGAAATCACTGCCGAGCAACTCAGCGTGTTGCTTGATCGTGTACGCGCGGCAGTGAAAGTCCCGGTGACCACCTCCGAACAATGGCACGTCTGGGAAGAACATCCGGAACTGGCCAAGCACGTCGACCTGATCGCCGCGCACGTCCTGCCGTACTGGGAATTCGTTCCCGTCGACAAGGCCGGCCAGTTCGTTTTCGACCGCGCCCGCGACCTGAAAAAGATGTTCCCGAAAAAACCGTTGCTGCTGTCCGAGGTCGGCTGGCCGAGCAACGGCCGCATGCGTGGGGGCGCCGATGCGTCGCCGGCAGATCAGGCGATCTACCTGCGAACTTTGGTCAACAAGCTCAACCGCCAAGGCTTCAACTACTTCGTGATCGAAGCGTTCGACCAGCCGTGGAAAGCCAGTGACGAAGGTTCGGTTGGCGCGTATTGGGGCGTGTTCAACGCCGCGCGCCAGCAGAAATTCAACTTCGAAGGACCGGTGGTGGCGATCCCGCAATGGCGCGTACTGGCGGTCGGTTCGGTGGTATTGGCGCTGTTGTCGCTGACCCTGCTGATGATCGACGGCTCGGCCTTGCGCCAGCGTGGCCGGATCTTCCTGACCTTCATCGCATTCCTTTGCGGGTCGGTGCTGGTATGGATCGGTTACGACTACAGCCTGCAATACAGCACCTGGTTCAGCCTGACAGTGGGCTTCCTGCTGGCGCTCGGGGCGCTCGGGGTGTTTATCGTGTTGCTGACCGAAGCCCATGAACTGGCCGAAGCCGTGTGGATTCACAAACGTCGACGGGAATTCCTGCCCGTGGAGGGCGATTCCAGCTACCGGCCAAAAGTCTCGATCCACGTGCCTTGCTACAACGAGCCGCCGGAGATGGTCAAACAGACCCTCGACGCCCTTGCCGCCCTTGATTACCCGGACTACGAAGTCCTGATCATCGACAACAACACCAAGGACCCGGCCGTCTGGGAACCGGTGCGCGACTACTGCGAAACCCTCGGCCCGCGCTTCAAGTTCTTCCACGTCGCGCCATTGGCAGGTTTCAAGGGCGGCGCGCTGAACTACCTGATTCCGCATACCGCCAAGGACGCCGAAGTGATTGCGGTAATCGACTCCGATTACTGCGTGCATCCGAACTGGCTCAAGCACATGGTGCCGCACTTCGCCGACCCGAAAATTGCCGTGGTGCAGTCGCCGCAGGATTACCGCGACCAGAACGAAAGCACCTTCAAGAAGCTCTGTTACGCCGAGTACAAAGGTTTCTTCCATATCGGCATGGTCACCCGTAACGACCGCGACGCAATCATCCAGCACGGCACCATGACCATGACCCGTCGTTCGGTGCTCGAAGAACTGGGCTGGGCCGACTGGTGCATCTGTGAAGACGCCGAACTGGGTCTGCGCGTGTTCGAAAAAGGCCTGTCGGCGGCGTATTACCACGACAGCTACGGCAAGGGTCTGATGCCGGATACGTTCATCGACTTCAAGAAGCAGCGTTTCCGCTGGGCTTACGGCGCCATCCAGATCATCAAGCGTCACACCGCCAGCCTGCTGCGCGGCAAGGACACCGAACTGACCCGTGGCCAGCGTTACCACTTCCTCGCGGGCTGGTTGCCGTGGGTCGCGGACGGCATGAACATCTTCTTCACCGTCGGCGCACTGTTGTGGTCGGCGGCGATGATCATCGTGCCGCAACGGGTCGATCCGCCACTGTTGATCTTCGCGATCCCGCCATTGGCGCTGTTCGTGTTCAAGGTCGGCAAGATCATCTTCCTGTATCGCCGCGCGGTGGGCGTGAACCTGAAAGATGCATTCTGCGCGGCGCTGGCAGGTCTGGCGTTGTCGCACACCATCGCCAAAGCGGTGCTGTACGGCTTCTTCACCAGCAGCATTCCGTTCTTCCGCACGCCGAAAAACGCCGACAACCACGGCTTCTGGGTGGCGATTTCCGAAGCGCGGGAAGAGCTGTTCATCATGCTGCTGTTGTGGGGCGCGGCGCTGGGGATCTACCTGGTGCAGGGTATTCCAAGCAACGACATGCGCTTCTGGGTAGTCATGTTGCTGGTGCAATCGTTGCCGTACCTGGCGGCATTGATCATGGCGTTCCTGTCGTCGCTGCCAAAACCGACAGCGGCGCCTGAGCCGGCAACCGCGTAATCGATTATTGGATAACGTCAAACGGCGGCCTTCGGGTCGCCGTTTTGCTTTAGAATGGTCGCCTTTTTCAATGCCAACAACCCTGTAAGAGCTGCCGCAGGCTGCGATCCTTTGATTTTGTTTTTTAAATCAACAGCAAGATCAACAGATCGCAGCCTGCGGCAGCTCCTACAGGTTTACCGTGCGCACCCCGGAGTTATTACATGACGGCCCACGCCGACCTTTCGCCGACCCTCCAACTCGCCATCGACCTGATCCGCCGTCCGTCCGTGACGCCGGTCGACGCCGATTGCCAGAAGCAGATGATGCAGCGCCTGGGTGATGCCGGTTTCACCCTGGAACCGATGCGCATCGAAGATGTGGATAACTTCTGGGCCACCCACGGCAACAGCGAAGGCCCGGTGCTGTGCTTCGCCGGTCACACCGACGTAGTGCCGACCGGCCCGGTGACCGCATGGCAGATCGACCCGTTCAACGCCATCATCGATGAACACGGCATGCTCTGCGGCCGTGGCGCGGCAGACATGAAAGGCAGCCTGGCGTCGATGACTGTTGCCGCCGAGCGCTTCGTCGCCGACTACCCGAACCACAAAGGCAAAGTCGCGTTTCTGATCACCAGCGACGAAGAAGGCCCGGCGCACCACGGCACCAAGGCAGTGGTTGAACGTCTGGTCGCGCGTAGCGAGCGTCTGGACTGGTGCATCGTCGGCGAGCCGTCGAGCACCACGCTGGTGGGTGACGTGGTGAAAAACGGCCGTCGCGGCTCGCTTGGCGCCAAACTGACCATCAAGGGTATTCAGGGCCACGTGGCCTACCCGCATCTGGCGAAGAACCCGATCCACCTCGCTGCTCCGGCGCTGGCCGAATTGGCCGCCGAGCACTGGGATCACGGCAACGACTTCTTCCCGCCGACCAGTTTCCAGATTTCCAACGTCAACTCCGGCACCGGCGCGACCAACGTGATTCCGGGCGACTTGGTGGCGGTATTCAACTTCCGCTTCTCCACCGAATCCACCGTCGAAGGCCTACAGAAACGCGTGGCCGACATCCTCGACAAACATGATCTGGACTGGCACATCGACTGGGCGCTGTCCGGCCTGCCATTCCTCACCGAGCCGGGCGCACTGCTCGACGCGGTGTCGTCGAGCATCAAGGACATCACCGGCCGCGAGACCAAGGCATCTACCAGCGGTGGCACTTCCGATGGCCGTTTCATCGCGACCATGGGCACCCAAGTGGTTGAACTGGGCCCGGTCAACGCGACCATTCACCAGGTCAACGAGCGTGTGCTGGCGGCCGATCTCGACGTGCTGACCGAGATCTACTACCAGACCCTGATCAAGTTGCTCGCCTGATGCTTGCGTGCCCGATCTGCAGTGAGCCGCTGAATGCGGTGGACAACGGCGTGGTCTGCCCCGCCGGGCATCGTTTCGACCGTGCGCGTCAGGGTTACTTGAACCTGTTGCCGGTGCAGCACAAGAACAGCCGCGATCCTGGCGATAATCAGGCGATGGTCGAGGCCCGCCGTGATTTCCTCAACGCCGGCCATTACGCGCCGGTGGCCAAGCGTCTGGCGGAGCTGGCAGCGAGTTATGCGCCGGCGCGCTGGGTCGATATCGGCTGTGGCGAGGGTTACTACACCGCACAAATCGCCGAAGCCCTGCCGGATGCCGATGGCTACGCGCTGGACATCTCCCGCGAAGCGGTCAAACGCGCCTGCAAACGCAATCCACAACTGACCTGGTTGATCGCCAGCATGGCCCGCGTGCCATTGGCGTCGGGCAGTTGCCAGTTTCTCGCCAGCGTTTTCAGTCCATTGGACTGGGAAGAAGCCAAGCGTCTGCTCAGCGTTGGCGGCGGTCTGATGAAAGTCGGCCCGACCAGCGGCCATCTGATGGAACTGCGCGAACGTCTGTACGACGAGGTCCGCGAGTACACCGACGACAAGCATCTGGCCCTGGTGCCGGAAGGCATGGCGCTGGCGCACAGCGAGACGCTGGAGTTCAAGCTGACGCTGGACAAACCAGAGGATCGCGCCAATCTGCTGGCAATGACGCCTCACGGCTGGCGCGCCAGTGCCGAGCGTCGCGCGGCGGTGATCGAACAGGCCGAGCCGTTCGAGACCACCGTGTCGATGCGCTACGATTATTTCGTTCTTCAATAACTTTTGGTCTCGGGCAAGTGCCCGGGGCCGGCTAAATCCGCGAATGGATTTTTCAGACCCGCAGTGAGGACATCCATGCGCCAACCGGACATCGAGATTTACCTGAAAGACGCCGACGTCGACCACAAGGCCATTTCCGCCTGGCTGGGCGAAGCGCTGGGCCCGTGCAGCGACTGGGTGCAGAAAGGCCAGACCTACAAGTGCAAGGCCGGCAACATCCCGGTGACCTGGCTGCCCAAAGCCGTAGGCAAATGGAACAGCCTGTATCTGGAAAGCGATGCGACGCCATGGGACGACGACATCGCCTGCGCCCGCGCCGCATTCGCCGCGCTGAATGTCGAAGTGCGCTGTGCGCCGGGGACGTGGGTCGAGGAAGAAGGTGAGGAAACGGCGGATCGCTGGATTCGCATCAGCGCCGACGGCGAAGAAGAAATCACCTGGAAGACCGCTTAAAAAGTAAAAGATCGCAGCCTTCGGCAGCTACAGTTTGGAATGCATCCCCTGTAGGAGCTGCCGAAGGCTCGGGCCGCGATCGGACGATCTTTTGATCTTGAAGATTACAGGCCTACAACATCCTCAGCCTGCAAACCCTTCTCCCCCGTGATCAACGCATACTCGACCTGCTGGCCTTCGGTCAGTGACCGATGCCCTTCGCCGCGAATCGCGCGGTAGTGCACGAACACATCCACCCCGTCCTCGCGCTGAATGAAGCCGTAGCCCTTGGCGTCGTTGAACCACTTCACGTTGCCGGTTTCGCGTGTTGCCATCTGTTCATACTCCTTTCTTATTATTGAACAGGCTTTTCGCAGGAAAGCCTTTGAGGAACGTCAGCCTGCGTCCGACGTCCATAAAAGGGCCCCGGCGACAGAGCGCCGAGTATATGACAGGCACGAAAACTCTCAACAGGAGTTTACTTCGCTGCTTTTTTGCCGATTTTCAGCGAATCCGGCACACTAGCGCCCACCCGAGCAAACGCTCGGTTTTATTCACTCACGCAGAAGCCGTATGACCCGTTCCCCGTTTCGCCGTCTTGTGTTTGGCACCTTGCGCCGACTGTTGTACCTCTGGGTTCGCTCGGAGACGATCAACCAGTCGTCGTTCACCCTCAACCTCGACCGCAGTCGTCCGGTGTTCTACGTCCTGCAAAACCCATCGCTCACCGATCTGGCCGTGGTTGATACCGAGTGCACCAAGGCCGGCCTGCCGCGTCCGGTTTTGCCGGTGTCGGTGGGTCCGTTGATCGAACCGGCGGCATTCTTCTACCTGACGCCTGACCCGGACTGGCTCGGCCGTCAAGACAAGCGCGGTGCGCCGCCGACCCTGACCCGACTGGTCAGCGCCCTCACCCAGAACGCCGCCGAAGACGCGCAGATCATTCCGGTCAGTGTGTTCTGGGGTCAGTCGCCGGACAGCGAAAACAGTCCGTGGAAGCTGCTGTTTGCCGACAGTTGGGCGGTCACCGGGCGCCTGCGTCGCCTGTTGAGCATCATCGTCCTCGGGCGCAAGACCCGTGTGCAATTCTCCGCGCCAATCCACCTGCGCGAGTTGATCGAACACAACAAGGGCCACGAACGCACCGTGCGCATGGCCCAGCGGATCCTGCGCGTACACTTCCGCAACCTCAAGGCAGCGGTGATCGGTCCGGACATTTCCCACCGCCGCAACCTGGTCAAAGGTCTGCTCAACCAGCCGCTGGTCAAGCAAGCGATCCTCGACGAAGCCGAGCGCGAAAACATCTCCCCGGAAAAGGCCAAGGCCCAGGCGCTGCGCTACGGCAACGAGATCGCCTCGGACTACACCTACACCGCGATCCGCTTCCTTGAAGTGGTGCTGAGCTGGTTCTGGAACAAGATCTACGACGGCATCAAGGTCAACCACATCGAAGGCGTGCAGAAGGTCGCCCAGGGTCACGAAGTAATCTACGTGCCGTGTCACCGCAGCCACATCGACTACCTGCTGCTCTCGTACTTGCTGTTTCGCAACGGCCTGACCCCGCCGCACATCGCCGCCGGGATCAACCTCAACATGCCGGTAATCGGCAGCCTGCTGCGCCGTGGCGGTGCGTTCTTCATGCGCCGCACGTTCAAGGGCAATCCGCTGTACACCTCGGTGTTCAACGAATACCTGCACACCCTGTTCACCAAAGGCTTCCCGGTCGAGTACTTCGTCGAGGGTGGCCGCTCGCGCACCGGGCGCATGTTGCAACCGAAAACCGGGATGCTCGCGATCACGATGCGCAGCTTCCTGCGTTCGTCGCGCATGCCCATCGTGTTCGTGCCGGTGTACATCGGCTATGAGCGCGTGCTGGAAGGTCGCACCTACCTCGGCGAGTTGCGTGGGGCGAGCAAGAAGAAAGAATCGATCTTCGACATTTTCAAAGTCATCGGCGCGCTCAAGCAGCGCTTCGGTCAGGTCGCGGTCAACTTCGGCGAGCCGATCAAACTGGCGGAGTTCCTCGACGCCGAGCAACCGGACTGGCGTCAACAGGATCTCGGCCCGCAGTTCAAACCGGCATGGCTCAACGAAACCACCAATCGCCTCGGCGAGAAAGTCGCGCAGCATCTGAACGAAGCGGCGGCGATCAACCCGGTCAATCTGGTGGCGCTGGCATTGCTGTCGACCACTCGCCTGGCGCTGGACGATCGCGCCATGGCGAGGGTGCTGGACCTGTATCTGGCGCTGCTGCGCAAGGTGCCGTACTCGCCACACACGACATTGCCGGAAGGCGATGGCCGCGCGCTGATCGAACATGTAAAGGACATGGATCTGCTGGCCGAGCAAAACGATGCGCTGGGCAAGATTCTTTATCTGGACGAGCAAAATGCCGTCCTGATGACCTACTACCGCAACAACGTGCTGCACATCTTCGCCCTGCCGGCGCTGCTGGCGAGTTTCTTCCAGAGCACCTCGCGCATGAGCCGCGAACAGATCCTGCGCTACACCCGCGCGCTGTATCCGTACTTGCAGTCGGAGCTGTTCATTCGCTGGAGCCTGGAAGAACTCGATGCGGTGGTCGATCAGTGGCTGGAGGCCTTCGTCGAACAAGGCCTGCTGCGTTTCGAAAAAGACCTGTACCTGCGCCCGGCGCCAAGTTCGCGACATTTCGTATTGCTGACCCTGCTGTCGAAGAGCATCGCGCAGACCCTGCAACGCTTCTACATGACCGTCTCACTGCTGCTCAACGCCGGCCAGAACACCGTCAGCGCCGAAGAGCTGGAAGACCTCTGTACGGTCATGGCACAGCGCCTGTCGATCCTGCATGGCCTCAACGCCCCGGAGTTTTTCGACAAGAGCCTGTTCCGCCACTTCATCCAGACCCTGCTCGACCTCGACGTGCTGCGCCGCGACGAAGCCGGCAAGCTGAGCTACCACGAACTGCTCGGCGAACTGGCCGAAGGTGCGGCCAAGCGCGTGCTGCCGGCGGACATTCGTTTGTCGATCCGTCAGGTGGCGCTGCACCGCAGTGAAGATGCGGCCGATCAGGTCGCCACACCGCCCGAGGCTTAACGAACAACCTGTAGGAGAGAGCCTGCTCGCGAAGCGCTCTGCCAGTGGCCATCATCGGTGACTGTCACAACGCAATCGCAAGCAAGCTCGCTCCCACACTGAAAGGAGAACACCCGATGAAAAAACTGACCATTTTCGCTGCCGCTGCCCTGCTCAGTGCCTGCCAATCGAACACTCCCGCCGGTAAAGCCAGCCTCGACGGCGAGGTGTTCTACCTGCAACGCATCGCCCTGCCACCGAGCGCCACCCTGAGCGTGAGCCTGCAAGACGTGTCACTGGCCGATGCGCCAGCCGTGGTACTCGACGAACAGAAAGGCCCGGTCAAAGGCCAGGTGCCGCTGCCGTTCCACTTGAGCTACGATCCGGCCCAGGTCAAACCTGGCCATCGCTACTCGGTCAGCGCGCGCATTGAGGTCAACGGTGAGTTGATGTTCATCACCACCGAAAACCATGCCGTGCAACTCGACGGCAACGACCCGCAGCCGCTGAAAATCCGCGTCGACGCCGCTCGTTAATTCATTTTCTGGAACAAGGAAGCTGCCATGCTCCGCCCTACCCTTCGCTTCGCCGGCCTGTGCGCGGGCCTGATGATCTCCGCCAGCGCCATGGCACTGTCGCTCAGCGACCTGTCACAACAAGACGCCACCGGCGGCCTCAAGGACGCCCTGACCCAAGGCGCGCAAATCGCCGTCAAACAACTCGGCACCCCTGGCGGTTTCAGCAATAACCCGGACGTAAAAATTGAACTGCCGGGCAAACTCGGTAAAGCCGCCAGCAAGATGAAAGCCTTTGGCATGGGCGCCCAGGTCGAAGAACTGGAAACCGCGATGAACAAAGCCGCGGAAAGCGCCGTGACCCAGGCTCAGCCAATCCTCGTCGACGCTGTGAAGAAAATGAGCGTGGCCGACGCCAAAGGCATCCTCAGCGGCGGCAACGACTCGGCCACCCAATACCTGGACAAATCCAGCCGCGAACAGATCCGCGCCAAGTTCCTGCCCATCGTCAAACAAGCTACCGACAAGGTTGGCGTAGCGCAGAAATACAACGCCTTCGCCGGCCAGGCTGCGACCTTCGGCGTGGTAGACGCTAAGAGCGCCAACGTCGAAAACTACGTCACCGAACAAGCACTCAATGGCCTGTTCGAAATGATCGGCAAACAGGAAGAAACCATTCGCCAGAACCCGGCTGCTGCGGCGACGAGTCTGGCGAAGAAGGTGTTCGGGACGTTGTAAACTCCCCTCCCAACAAAAAGCCCGCTGACCTTCACAGGTCCAGCGGGCTTTTTTATGGTTGATATCTTTATTCCCTGGAACTGCGGCAGGCTTCGATCTTTTGATTTTTGTTTGTCTGAGATTTTGGGGTTTTGGGATTGGTTTTTTTTGGGCATATCCGTTGCTGCGGTTAGGGCTTCTGGCGGTTTCGCTCTTACAGCGAGTCCCTTTTTCAAACGCCAAAAAGGAACCAAAAGGCTTTGCCCCCGGCGTACGGCACTTCGCTGAGGCTCAGTGTTCCCTCGCTACGGTGTCCATCCGGGGGCATCGCCTCCGGTTTGCTGCGCTGCACCTCCTCTCGATGTATGCGGCTTCGCCGCACGGCGCTTCGCACCTAACCCCCGGATGAACACCTCCGCTCGGCCTGCCGATGGGGGCAAAAGATCAAGATCAACGTCAAAAGCCAAAGCCAAAGCAGATCGAAAGATCGCAGCCTTCGGCAACTTCTAGTGTGAGGAGGAGTTCGCCAGGAAAGGATTGGTCGGCTGTCAGGCCGCCATCGCTGGCAAGCCAGCTCCCACAATTTCGGCTGAGTGCATTCAGGCAGAGATTGGGTGGCTGTCAGGGCGTCATCGCGAGCAGGCTCACTCCTACAGTGGGGTCGCGTACTTCTGAAAGAAACAGGTCGGCTGTCAGGCCGTCTTCGCGAGCAATTTCACTCCCACAGAAAAGCAAAAGCAAAAGCAAAAACAGCACCCACCTCGCCACACATCACCCCGCGTCGCTTCTCACCACTCAACAGGATGAGCGTTAGCTCGGCTGCAGCTCTTGATCTTGCAGTACCGGCCCCTTCGGCAGGCTGAGTGGAGGGATTGATCCGGGGGGGGGGGGCGCGTAGCGCCGTTCGACGAAGTCGAATACATCGAAAGGAGGTGCAGCGAAGCAAACCGGAAGCGATGCCCCCGGATCAATTCCGCAGCGAAGGAACCCCGAGCCCCAGCGAGCGGGCCGAACGCCGGGGCCCAGACCTTTGGTTCCTTTGGGGCGTTTGCCAAAGGGACTCGCTGTAAGAGCGAAACCGCCAGCGGCAACACCCGCAGAAACGGATATTCACCCAAAACCCCCAGAGCATGGTCGGCCCAAAGGCCGCCAAGCCCCAAGAAGATCACCCCTCCCGACGCACCCTGAACCAGGCCGCATACAAAGCAGGCAAAAACAAAAGCGTCAGCGCCGTAGCCACAATCAACCCGCCCATGATCGCCACCGCCATCGGCCCAAAAAACACACTGCGCGACAACGGAATCATCGCCAGCACCGCCGCCAACGCCGTCAGCACAATCGGCCGAAAACGCCGCACCGTCGCCTCGATAATCGCCTGCCAAGGCCTGAGCCCAGAGGCAATATCCTGCTCGATCTGATCCACCAGAATCACCGAATTACGCATGATCATCCCGGACAGCGCGATCGTCCCCAACATCGCCACAAACCCGAACGGCTGCCGGAACACCATCAAAAACAGCACCACCCCGATCAACCCCAACGGAGCCGTCAAAAACACCATCGCGGTGCGCGAAAAACTGCGCAACTGCACCATCAGCAACGTCAGTACCACCACGATGAACATCGGCACCCCGGCATTCACCGACTTCTGCCCACGCTCCGAATCCTCCACCGTCCCACCAACATCCAGCAGATACCCGTCCGGCAATTCAGCGCGAATCGAATCCAGCGTCGGCATGATCTGCTTCACCAGCGTCGCCGGCTGCTCCTTGCCATAAATATCGGCACGCACCGTCACGTTCGGCAGCCGATTACGATGCCAGATGACGCCTTCCTCAAAGCCATACTCCAGCGTTGCGACCTGCGACAGCGCCACACTGCGGCCGTTATCCGTAGGCACCGCCAGACTCGGCAACAAAGACAATTCAGTACGCTCATGCACCGTGCCGCGCAGCAGAATCTCGATCAACTCATTGTCTTCGCGATACTGACTGACACTCGACCCGGTCAACGAACTCTGCAGGAATTTCGCCAGATTGGCAGTGCTCACCCCCAGTGCCCGGGCGCGATCCTGATCAATGTTCAAGTACACAACCTTGCTCGGCTCTTCCCAGTCCAGATGCACATTGACCACATGCGGATTCTCGCGAACCTTGGCCGCGACCTTGCGCGCCAGAGCGCGGACTTCTTCGATGTGTTCACCGGTAACGCGGAACTGCACCGGATAGCCAACCGGCGGGCCGTTTTCCAAACGCGTCACTCGTGAACGCAACGCCGGGAATTGCTCGTTCAGCGTGCTGATCAACCAGGTACGCAGCGTTTCACGCTCCTCGATGTTCTTCGCCAACACCACGAACTGGGCAAAACTTGCCGCGGGCAATTGCTGATCCAGCGGCAGGTAGAAACGCGGCGACCCGGTGCCGACATAGGCCACATAGTTGTCGATGCCAGCGTGATCCTTGAGCATCGCTTCCAGGCGTTTGACCTCACCGGTGGTGTTCGCCAGCGAAGCGCCTTCAGCCAGTTTCAGATCGACCATCAGCTCCAACCGATTGGAGGCCGGAAAAAACTGCTGTGGCACGAAGCGGAACAGCATCACCGACGCGATAAACAGCCCCACGGTCAGCACAATGACGGTTTTACGGTGAACCACACACCATTCCACCAAACGACGAACCCGCTGATAGAACGGTGTGCCATAAGGGTCGGGCTGACCGTCGCCGGTACCGTGTTTGGCCGCGTGAATTTTCGCCAGATCCGGCAGCAGTCGCTCCCCCAGATAGGGCACGAACATCACCGCCGCCACCCAGGAAGCAAGCAGCGCGATGGTCACCACCTGAAAGATCGAACGGGTGTATTCGCCCGTGCCGGACTGTGCCGTGGCAATCGGCAGGAAACCGGCGGCAGTGATCAGCGTACCGGTGAGCATCGGGAACGCGGTACTGGTCCAGGCGTAGCTCGCGGCCTTGATGCGGTCGAAGCCCTGCTCCATTTTGATCGCCATCATCTCCACGGCGATGATCGCGTCATCCACCAGCAAGCCCAGCGCCAACACCAGCGCGCCGAGGGAAATTTTGTGCAGACCGATGCCGAAGTAATACATGCAGGCGAAGGTCATCGCCAGCACCAGAGGAATGCTCAGCGCCACCACCATGCCGGTGCGCACACCGAGAGAAAAGAAGCTCACCAGCAACACAATCGCCAGCGCCTCGACCAGCACCTGGACGAACTCGCCCACGCCGGTTTTCACGGCTGCCGGTTGGTCAGAAACCTTGCGCAACTGCATGCCGGCCGGGAGGTTCTTCTGGATGCGTGAGAATTCGCCTTCCAATGCCCTGCCGAGCACAAGAATGTCGCCGCCGTCCTTCATTGCCACGGCCAGACCAATCGCGTCTTCAGCCATGAAGCGCATGCGCGGCGCCGGCGGATCGTTGAAACCGCGCCGCACATCGGCGACATCGGAGATGCGGAACGTACGATCGCCGACCCGGATCGGGAAGTTCTTTATCTCGTCGACCGTCTGGAAATTCCCCGAGACCCGTAACTGCAAACGCTCACTGCCAGTCTCAAAGAACCCAGCCGTAGACACCGCATTCTGTTCTTCCAGCGCCTGCTGCACTGCCGCCAGCGGCAAGCCGAGGGTGGCGAGTTTAACGTTGGACAGCTCGACCCAGATCTTCTCGTCCTGCAACCCCAACAGATCGACCTTGCCGACATCCTTGACCCGTTGCAGCTGGATCTGGATGCGGTCGGCATAATCCTTGAGCACGGCGTAGTCAAAACCGTCGCCGGTCAGCGCGTAGATATTGCCGAAAGTAGTGCCGAATTCATCGTTGAAAAACGGCCCCTGAATCCCCGGCGGCAGGGTCTGGCGGATGTCGCTGACCTTCTTGCGCACCTGATACCAGAGATCGGGGATCTGGTTGGAGTGCATCGAATCGCGGGCGATAAACGTGACCTGGGATTCGCCGGGACGAGAGAACGAAACGATGCGTTCGTACTCGCCGGTTTCCATGAGTTTCTTTTCGATGCGCTCGGTGACCTGACGCGAGACTTCCTGAGCCGTCGCGCCCGGCCAGCGAGTCTGGATCACCATGGCCTTGAAGGTGAACGGCGGGTCTTCGCTCTGGCCGAGTTTGGTGTAGGACAACGCACCGACGATGGCCAGCAAAAGCATCAGGAACAATATGATCTGGCGATTACGCAGCGCCCATTCGGAAAGGTTGAAGCGCATCGGGACTTACTCCTTGTCCGCCAGATTGACCACACGGTTGGAGCGATCCACCGGACGCACCTGCTGCCCTTCGAGCAGCACATGAACGCCGGCGGCGACCACCCAATCACTGGCCTTCAAGCCTTCGAGCACCGGTACGGTTTTCTCGCCGAACGGGCCGACGCGCACCGGGGTCTTCTTCAGCGTGTTGTCGGTGTTGACGACCCAGACGTAGGTCGCGCCGTTTTCCGCTGTCAGCGCCGAAAGCGGTACCGACAGCGGTACGACATCGGTGGACTGCACAAATACCCGGGCGCTCTGGCCAAGTTCAGCCGGTACTTTGCCGCTGGTGAAAGAAATGCGCGCGGCGAAGGTACGGGATTTCGGATCGGCCGCCGGCGACAGCTCGCGAATCTGTCCGGCGAAGCGCTGGTTCTGCTGAGTCCAGAGTTCGACGGTCACCGGCTGACCAACCTTGAAGCGGCCGAAACTTTGCTCGGGCAGGCTGATCAGCACTTCACGCTCACCATCAGTGGCGAGGGTGAACACGGTTTGTCCGGCGGCCACCACTTGCCCGACTTCCACCGAACGCTTGGCGACCACACCGTCCTGGGGCGCACGCAACACGGCGTAACTGGCCTGGTTGGTCGAGACGTTGAATTCGGCTTTGATCTGCTTGAGGCGTGCTTCGCCGGAGCGATAGAGGTTTTCGGCATTGTCATAGGCCGAGCGACTGACCATCTGCCGGTCCATCAGGGTCTTGTAGCGATCACGCTCGGCGCGTACCAGATTCAAGTTAGCTTCGGCGGCGGCGACTTGCGCGCGAGTGGCTTCCAATTGCAGGCGCACGTCTTGCGGATCGAGTTCAGCGAGCGGCTGATCAGCCTTCACCCGTTGGCCCTCATCGACCAGTCGTCGGCTGACTTTACCGCCGATGCGGAACGCCAGATCAGGTTCATAACGCGCGCGAACTTCACCCGGATAACTTTCCATTGCCTGTGCCGAAGGCTCTGGCTGGACCACCATGGCCGGTCGTACGGCAACTTGTACCGCCGCTTCCTGGCCACACGCGGACAATAAAAAAGCCAGAGTGACTGGCAATGCAAATGGCCACGTGAGGTGCAGTGCATGGCGGAACATGATGACGGACCTTTCGCTAATGGTGCTTGGAATAATTATACTGGCCGGTATGTTATTAATAGCAAACTCACCAGTCCAGTATTAAAAGCGAAGAATGTCGAACAATCTTTCAGCTCCAAACGGTCCGGGCCGCCCCAAGGATCTGGCCAAGCGCCAGGCAATCCTCGATGCGGCGAAAATTCTGTTTTTGAGTCATGGCTATGCCAACACCAGCATGGACGCGGTGGCCGCTGAGGCTGGCGTTTCGAAGTTGACGGTCTACAGCCATTTCAACGACAAGGAGACACTGTTCTCCGCCGCCGTGGTGGCCAAATGCGAGGAACAATTACCACCGCTGTTCTTCGAATTGCCCGAAGGGATTGCCGTGGAAAATGTGTTGCTGAACATTGCCCGGGGCTTTCATCACCTGATCAACAGCGATGAATCGGTGAATTTGCACCGCCTGATCATGGCGCTGGGCAGTCAGGACCCGAAGCTGTCGCTGATCTTCTTCGAAGCAGGTCCGCAGCGCATGGTGCAAGGGATGGAGCGGCTGTTGACGCGCATCCACGAGACCGGCGCGTTGAGCATCGATCTGCCGCGCAATGCCGCCGAGCATTTCTTTTGCCTGATCAAGGGCGCGGGGAATTTTCGTTTGTTGTATGGGTGTGGAGAGCCGTTGACTGAGGAGGCAGCGGAAAGCCATGTGCAGGAAGTTGTAGCGTTGTTTATGCGCGCCTATCGGCCCTGACTTCTGCGGTGTCGGCACTGACGCCATCGCTGGCAAGCCAGCTCCCACAAGGATTTGGGTGTGATCACAAACTGTGTACACACCACCAAACCCTGTGGGAGCTGGCTTGCCAGCGAATGGGGGCGCCTCGGTATCAGGCCTTGAGAGCCTTCTTTGGGTAAATGTCATACCGGCTGGACTTGCCATCCAGCGCATGACTCGGTTTCGGCCCGTCAATGCACGGCGCCTTGCGCGGTCGCTTGACCACCACCCGGTGCGTCGCCAAGGCCAGCGCCGCTTCAAGCAACGCCGGCGCATCCGGATCATCGCCCACCAGCGGCCGGAACAGGCGCATTTCCTTCTTCACCAGCGCAGTCTTCTCGCGATGGGGAAACATCGGGTCGAGGTAGATCACCTGCGGCGGCTCACCTTCCCAGTTGCGCATGACTTCGATGGAGTTGCCCTTGAGCAATTTCATCCGCGCCACGATCGGCGCCACGTCGAAATCTTCCCCCGCACGCGCCAGACCATCCTCCAGCAATGCGCCGATCAGTGGCTGACGCTCGATCAGGCTCATCTCGCAGCCCAGACTCGCCAGCACGAATGCATCCTTGCCCAGCCCCGCCGTGGCATCCAGCACTCGCGGGCGCACGCCTTGGGCAATGCCGACAGCCTTGGCGATCATCTGCCCGCTGCCGCCGCCGTACAAACGACGATGCGCCGCGCCGCCCTCGACGAAGTCCACCCGCACTGGCCCCGGCGCATCAGGCCCCAGCTGTTGCAGCTGCAAACCCTGCTCGCCGACCTGCAAGGCGAACTCGCCGTCAGCCACCTGCAGTGGCAGGCCCAAGCGTTCGGCCCACTGCTTGGCTTGCGCTTCAAACGTCGGGCCAAGGGCCTGGACATGGATGCGGCAGGCCGCGGGTTGCTCAATCATGAAAACACGCTCAAAAAAGTTAAGGATCGGCAAAAAGTGGCCGATAAACCAATCAACGCGCATTTTGCCAGAGCTGAGCGGCAACCGAAAAAAATGTCAGGCATTCTTCCCACATCGATTGGCTACATCTCGCCCCATGGCGACTTCAGCCGTCAAAACACTCAAGCACTGAGCGGCGTCAGTCACCTGTGGCAGGATTTCTTTGCCCAGGCGATGGCCGAACAGACGAGTGAAGTGGTGCCGGCGTGTGGCACGTTTCCCCCGGTTGACCTCAGCAGCACTGAAGAACCGACTATCGGCAGCGAGTTGCACGCACACATCATCGAGCAGCGTGAATGCAATGTCGTAGAAACCGAAGTACGCCCACCAGAGCCACTGTTCCTGCCGATCGCCGAGTTCGAAACGGAGCTGCTGGACAAGCCGTTCCCTCCGTTCCCGCCGGAAGAACTCAAGGCTCAGCAATCGCAGCAAGACTTCGACAGCAGCTGGGTTCGCCCGATCGTGATCAACAACGGTCAGCCGATTCCCGAGCCGGGTGCCGCGCCGCAGAAACGTCCGCTCTACCTGCCGATTGCCGAATTCGACCTGGATCTGCTGCAAAAGCCTTACCCGCCATTCCCGCCGGAAGAAATCGTCGAGCAGCAGAAAGCGTTGGACTTCGATAACGGCTGGGCACGTCCTATCGTTCTGCAGAACCTGCGCATCGCCGCCTGATCCTCAGCGACACACGCTCCAGCGCCCGACATCGACATGAAAGTGATTGCGATGGGCGGCGTTGTAATCCGGACTCAACACCACACTGAACGCCTCGCAGGCGCCATCGCGCACCTCGCGCAGAAATTTCGCGTCCTGATTTTGCTTCGGCCAATCCTTGAGCACACTGATGGTTCGGCCATCCGCCAGCCGAAACCCGGCGATATCCAATGCATCGGCGCTGGCATGGCGGCTGAGGGCGCCGCTCTCGCGGTTGTAGATATTGCGGCAAGCGAAGCTGCCGAGGTGATCGAGGCGCGCAACCTTTTGGCCGTAAGCAGACTGCGCGGCGGGTTGCAGAGTGTGGCGTTCGAACATCGCGTAGGCGACCGCCAACGGGCAACTGGCGAGGAAGCTGCCGCTCAGCGCCACCTCACCGCCCTGTACGCGCAAGGCGCCAATCAACGGGCACTTCGCGTCAGGGCTGTCGGATTGCGGCGTGAAGCGCAAAGCGGAGCTGCGCAGAGCCTGAGCGCAAAGTTCTGGATCGCCGCGCAAGCGCATCAGCTTGTAACCGGTCAGCCAGTTGGGCGTCGCTTTCACATTCAGTGGCGCCCACGGATTCCATTCGGGAGGTACGTCCAGCCAACCGCGCCAGACACCGATCAAAGCGCCGCCGATGATCAGCAAGACGGCTAGCGCAAACCAGCGCCCCATGCTCAACCTTTGAAAAACTGGTTGGCCCTGGCGTACGGCATCGACTGCGAAGTGAAGCCGAAGGTGCCCGACTGCTGGATCTCTTCAGCGGCGCGGAAGAACTCGCCGTAAGCCGCCAACGCCAGAGCAGAACCGGTACTGATCCGCCGCACGCCGATTTCTTCGAGTTGCTGCACGGTGAGTTTCAAACCACCGGACATCAACACATTCACCGGTTTCGGCGCCACCGCGCGCACCACTGCCAGGACTTCTTCGGCGTTACGCAAACCCGGCGCATACAACACGTCGGCGCCGGCCTCGGCGAAGGCCTGCAAGCGGCGAATGGTGTCGTTGAGGTCGGGATTACCGTGCAGATAGTTTTCCGCACGGGCAGTCAGGATGAAAGGAAACGGCAGCGTGCGCACGGCAGCGACGGCGGCTTCGATCCGCGCCACGGCGTGCTCGAAGCAATAGATCGGCGCGTCTGCACGGCCCGTGGCGTCCTCGATTGAACCAGCCACTGCGCCCGCCTCGGCCGCCTGCAACAAACTGTTCGCGCATTCGGCCGGATCATCGGCAAAACCATTTTCCAGATCCACCGCCACCGGTAGATCCGTCGCCGCGACAATCGCCCGGACATTGGCCAGGGTGTCGTCCAGGCTCAAGGCTCCGTCGGCTTTGCCTTGGGAAAACGCATAACCGGCACTGGTGGTCGCCAATGCCTGATAGCCCAGACTGGCGAGCATCTTCGCGGAACCTGCATCCCACGGATTGGGAATAACGAAGATTCCCGGACGCTCATGCAGGGCTTTGAAGGCGTGGGCTTTACGGACTTGTTCTGTACGGGCTTGGGCATCCATTGACAGTCTCCGGGGCAGGAAAACGAGTGCGCCTCAGAGCAAGCCAAGCTGCTCCGCGGCGGGCTCTCTGTATAGCTCAGGCAGAGATGGCAGGCCAGGCAAACGTTGCATCAGTTGTGCGTGAAAACGTTGCGCCAGCTTCGCCGCCAACAGGTTGTCGGCGGTGTGCAAGAAGATATATGGGGTGCGGCCCTCTTCGATCCACTCGGCGATTTTCGCTACCCATGGCACGAGGAACGAATCGTTGGCCTCCAGCTCGGGATGACCAATGAAGCGCACTTGCGGGAACTGCGTGAACGCCGCAGGGCGCGTCGGCACCCGGGGCTTTTTCGATTGCGCGTGAATCACCGAAGACTCGGTCGACAGACAGCTGAACAGCGCACGCGGGTCGAGACAGATGCGCTCGACACCACGATCCAGCAACAGCCGGTTGAGCAGCCGCTCGCTCTCGCCCTTGGCAAAGAACTGTTCGTGGCGCACTTCCACCGCCAGGGGGCAGTCCAGCGCATCGATGAACGCCGCCAGTTCCGGCAGCCGATGCGGCGTGAAGCTTTTCGACAATTGCAGCCACAGCGGCGCGACACGCTCGCCGAGGGGTTTGAGTAACTGGAGGAAAGTTTCAGCGGCGGTCAGTTGCTCGCGCAAGTCACCGCTATGGCTGATGTCGCCAGGGAATTTGGCAGTGAAGCGAAAGTGCGCAGGCATGATCTCGGCCCAACGCTGCACGGTGGCAGGCGAAGGGCTGGCGTAGAAGGTCGTGTTGCCTTCAACGGCGTTGAATACTTGGCAATAGTGGCCGAGGAAGTCAGAGGTTTTGGCGTCTACCGGGTACAGATACTCGCGCCAGGCGTTTTCGCTCCAGGACGGGCAACCGAGGTAATAAGGCAGATCCATCAGATGTACAGATCGAGGCCCAGCACGTCCGCATCCCAATCGACAAAACCAGCGGTGCTGAGGTAGCTGGCCAGCGCCATCGCCACGCTCTTCTTCATCGCACGATGGTAGATCATGTCTTGCTGACGGGCAGGCAGATTGCTCAGGCGTTGTGCCGAGGCTTTGGCTGCGCGGGCGGCCAGTTGCTCTTCGGTCGGGAATTCCAGCTCGCCGTCGATATCGTCGACGGATTCATCCAGCGCGACATTGCCTTTGCGAGGCTTGCGCTTGATGGGGTAGGACTGAGAGGAAAGGCCGTCTATACGCATAAATTCATGCTCGGTATCGATGATGGCAATTTAGCGGCACTTGACCGACTTAGCAAACTGCCGAGTGATAACTAGAACACATAAAGCGCAAAAGGTTTAAAGCGGGGGGTTAGAAACTGACGATTGGCGCCAGAAGATCAAAAGATCGCCGCCTGCGGCAACTCCTACAGTGGTAATGCGATCCCTGTAGGAGTTGCCGCAGGCGGCGATCTTTTAAAGCTCAACGAGCCTTGGGGGTGGCCACTTTGTCACGCAGGTAAACCGGCTGAGCATCATCGGCCGGGATCGACTCACCGCGTTCCCAGGCGAAGCGCGCCAGGGTCAGCAGGTCTTCGGCGTGGGGCAGCATGCCGGCGTCGGAACCCGTCAGATTGACCGCTATGCGCTCGCCGTACCCCCAACCGGTGCCCGCACCGAACCAGTCGCCGCTGGCATCGGCCGGCAGCGCCGCGACTTCCGGTGGCAGCACCGCCTCGACACCGGCAAGGCGCATCTCCCCGGCCGTCTCGCGGTAGCAGCCCCAATACACCTCGTCCATCCGTGCATCGATGGCGGCTGCCACCTGGCTCACGCCATGCTCACGAAACGCACGCTGCGCCAACACGGCAAGGTTGGACACCGGCAACACCGGCCGATCCAGCGCGAACGCCAACCCCTGCACCACGCCGATGGCGATCCGCACGCCGGTAAACGCCCCCGGCCCGCGACCGAACGCGATGGCATCCACCGCTTGCAACGTGGTGCCGGCGTCAGCCAGCAGTTGCTGGATCATCGGCAGCAGCTTTTGCGCGTGCAGGCGCGGGATCACCTCGTAATGGCTCGTGACCTTGCCGTCATGCAGCAAGGCAACGGAGCAAGCTTCAGTCGCGGTGTCCAGGGCCAGCAAGGTGCTCATCGATGTTTCCAAAACAGGTGGGGGAAAAGTGCGTCAGTATAAACAACTACGGCCCGCAAGCGGGCCGTGGATGATGCAGCGGATCAGACTTTTCAGCTCAGCGCCTCAAGCACCTTGGCGGTAATTGCTTCTACCGAACCAACGCCTTGGATATGGCTGCACTTCGGCTTGCCGTTGGCAGCCGAGAGCTTCTCGTAGAAAGCCACCAGCGGCTTGGTCTGCGAATGGTAGACCGACAGGCGATGACGCACGGTTTCTTCAGTGTCGTCTTTGCGCTGTACCAGCTCTTCACCGGTGATGTCGTCTTTTCCAGCGATTTTCGGCGGGTTGTAGATGACGTGGTACACACGGCCGCTGGCCTCGTGGACACGGCGACCGGCGATACGCTGAACGATTTCTTCGTCGTCAACGGCGATTTCGACTACAGCGTCCAGTTCGACACCGGCAGTAACCAGGGCTTCAGCCTGCGGAATGGTGCGCGGGAAGCCGTCGAACAGGAAGCCGTTGGCGCAGTCAGGTTGCGCAATACGATCCTTGACCAGCGCGATGATCAGGTCATCCGACACCAGGCCGCCGGCATCCATGATGCTCTTGGCTTGAACGCCCAGCGGAGTGCCGGCCTTGACCGCTGCACGCAGCATGTCGCCGGTGGAGATTTGTGGAATGCCGAATTTTTCGGTGATGAACTTAGCCTGAGTACCTTTACCGGCCCCGGGAGCTCCCAGCAGAATGACGCGCATTAGATGTGCTCCTCAATTTTTTTATAAAAAGCTTTTACAAAACAAAGGATTCGCCACTTTGGACGAATCCTGAAAAATACGGGTCGTGGCCGCAGAAACGGCCAAAGGCTGATCAAGATACACAGCAGGCTGCGCCCACACAAGACGCCAAAAGTCGGAGAAACCCGCGCTAGCGGCGACCTTGCGACGCGGTGCACCAAGTCGCAACCCCATCATTTACTGTCGCCTGACCACACTTTTCCCCGTCTGGCCGAGCAGCACCCGACACTCACGCCGGATGCCACACACCGCGCAGAAAACTTTAGCCGGTATTGCGCAAACCGGCGGCAATCCCCGCCACAGACACCAGCAGCGCCTGCTCCACCGGGCTGCCCTGCTCGACATTCTGCTGCCGCGAGCGGGCCAACAGTTCCGCCTGCAATAGATGAAGCGGGTCGAGGTAGGTATTGCGCAGACGAATGAATTCCAGGGTGTCAGGGCTATGTGCGAGCAGTTGCGACTGACCGGTCAAGCCGAGTACCACCGAGCACGCCTGCGACAATAGGTCGCGTAAATGCGCACCCAACGGCAGCAACTCAGGCTCGACCAGACGCTGGTCATAAGACAGCGCAATGTCGGCGTCAGCCTTGGCCAAAACCATTTCCAGCATGTCGATGCGCGTGCGGAAGAACGGCCAATGCTCGCGCATCTGCCCCAGTAACTCGCCTTCGCCACGCTCCAGCGCCTTGCTCAACGCCGATTCCCAACCAAGCCATGCTGGCAACATCAACCGGGTTTGCGTCCAGCCGAAGATCCACGGGATCGCCCGCAGGCTTTCGATGCCGCCGGCACGGCGCTTGGCCGGGCGGCTGCCAAGAGGTAACCGGCCCAACTCCTGCTCTGGCGTAGATTGGCGGAAATACTCGACGAATTGCGGGTTCTCTCGCACCACCCGGCGGTAAGCGCTGACACCGTCGGCCGCCAGTTCGTCCATCAGATGGCGCCACTCCGGCGTCGGTGGCGGTGGAGGCAACAACGTCGCCTCAAGCACAGCGGCGAGGTACAGATTGAGGTTTTGTTCGGCGATGTCCGGCAGGCCGAATTTGAAACGAATCATTTCTCCTTGTTCGGTGGTGCGGAAACGTCCGGCCACCGATCCCGGCGGCTGCGACAGAATCGCCGCGTGAGCCGGGCCGCCGCCCCGCCCTACTGTGCCACCGCGACCATGGAACAACAGCAGTTCGACCTGCTGCTCGCGACAGATCTCCACCAGCCGTTCCTGAGCGCGATATTGCGCCCAGGCCGCTGCGGTGGTGCCGGCGTCCTTGGCCGAGTCGGAGTAGCCAATCATCACTTCCTGCGGGCCTTGCAGCCGCGCACGGTAACCCGGCAATAGCAACAGGCGCTCGATCACCGGCCCGGCGTTATCGAGGTCGGCGAGGGTTTCGAACAGCGGCACCACGCGCATCGGCCGCAGCACGCCAGACTCTTTAAGCAGCAGTTGCACCGCGAGCACGTCGGAAGCGGCGCCAGCCATGGAGATCACGTAGGAACCCAGCGATGCGCCTGGGGCTGCGGCAATTTCCTTGCAGGTGTTGAGCACTTCGGCGGTGTCGGCGGATGGCTTGAAATGCGCCGGCAACAACGGGCGACGATTAGCCAGTTCGCGGGTCAGGAAAGCGATTCGCGCATCCTCATCCCAGTCTTCATAGCGACCGAGGCCCAGGTAATCGGTGATTTCCGTCATCGCCGCGCTGTGCCGCGAGGAATCCTGGCGCACATCGAGACGTACGAGGAACAGGCCGAAGGTAACGGCGCGGCGCAGGCAATCGAGCAAAGGCCCGTCAGCAATCACGCCCATGCCGCATTCGTGCAGCGAGTTGAAACACAGCTCCAGCGGATCGAGCAGATCGCGATTGTTGACGAGCACATCGGCGGGGGCCGGCGTGGTGGCGGTGAGTGAGGCATGCGCCCAGTTGCGGGTGGCACGCAGACGTTCACGCAACTGCTTGAGCACCGCACGATAAGGCTCGGCGCTGTCGCCGGCCTTGGCCTTCAGCGCCTCGCTGGCTTGCTGCATCGACAGTTCGGCAGCCAGATGATCGACGTCGCGCAGGTACAAGTCGGCGGCCATCCAGCGTGCCAGCAGCAACACTTCGCGGGTCACGGCAGCGGTGACATTGGGGTTGCCGTCACGGTCGCCGCCCATCCACGAAGCGAAGCGAATCGGTGCCGCTTCCAGTGGCAGACGCAGGCCGGTCGCTGCATGCAAAGCCTTGTCGGCCTTGCGCATATGGTTGGGAATCGCTTGCCACAGCGAGTGCTCGATCACCGCGAAACCCCATTTGGCTTCGTCGACCGGCGTCGGTCGGGTGCGGCGGATTTCTTCGGTGTGCCAGGCTTCGGCGATCAGGCGTTGCAGGGTGCTCTGGATCTGTTCGCGCTCGGCGCTGGTCAGGTCGCGATGATCTTGCGCCGCGAGTTGCGCAGCGATGGCGTCGTACTTCTGGATCAGCGTGCGCCGGGCTACTTCGGTCGGGTGCGCGGTCAGTACCAGTTCGATTTCCAGCCGCGCCAGTTGCCGGGCCAGCGACTCGGCGCTGTGGCCCTCGCTGCGTAAACGGTCAAGCAATTCTGGCAACACGCGGGATTCGAACGGTGCGGGCTGCGACTCCTCGCGACGATGGATCAACTGATACTGCTCGGCGATATTCGCCAGGTTGAGAAACTGGTTGAACGCCCGCGCCACCGGCAGCAATTCGTCTTCACTCAATTGATTGAGGCTGGCGCTCAGTTCGGCGTCCATAGAGCCACGGCGGTCGGCCTTGGCGCCCTTGCGGATTTGCTCGATCTTGTCGAGAAACCCTTCGCCGTACTGGTCTCGAATGGTGTTGCCCAACAGCTCTCCGAGCAGGTGAACATCCTCGCGCAAGCGTGCATCAATATCGGTCATCAGCGGTTCTCCAGCGTTCATCCGGGCGGCTTAGAAACGAGTGCATGACCTAGAGAGTGCCGCTCTGCGCCGCTTCTTACAAGCAGGCGACGAAGGGACTTTAAACCTTGTGGGCGAAAGCTAGTCTCAACAGTAAGCCTTACAACGGCTTGCCGCCGGCTACGCCGGACACTCACCCAGGCCTGCCACCCGCAGGCACGAAATGAGGTCATCATGAAAATCCGTGAACTCGCCCAGCATTGGGAAGAAAACGCCAAAGGTCGCCTGACCGAAACTGGCTACACGATTCATCTGGACGTCGAGGCCGCCGCGCGCCTGGCGGCGATTGCCGAGATGTACCCCAAGCGGCACGCCGAAGAGCTGCTCGGCGAACTAATCGGTGCCGCCCTTGAAGAGTTCGAAGCGAGCCTGCCGTATGTGAAAGGCTCGACGGTGGTGGCGACCGATGAAGAAGGTGATCCGCTGTATGAAGACGTCGGGCCGACACCGCGTTTTCTTGCACTGTCGCGGCGGCATTTGCATGATTTGTCATCTGCTGAAAACAAGCAAAAACATTGATTGAACAATGCAAGAACCTGTGAGGGCGGGCTTGCGCGCGATGGCGTCAGTTCAGTCACGTACGTATTGAACGGATGGCCTCATCGCTGGCAAGCCAGCTTCCACAGGGACCGTATCTTTCCTCCTGATCTGCGCCATATTCGTTGGCTTCCCACCCCGCGCGTACCACTCCAAACCGCCAAAGTTCCCGCTTTAGAGCCTTGTCTATTCGGTCAGAATTTTTTTTGGCGATAGGCCATCTTTTCTGAACTTTTGAAAAACGCCGCCGGTCGGAACCTGTAACCACGCCTGGAACGAGCGTTTCAAAAACGCGCTTTCATACGACGCTTAAGGCTCCTCGACCAGGATGGATTCAGTTGTTTTCAGGAGATGCCTAATGGAGTTGAAGACCATGAAAAACCAAACCTCGTTTACCCACCTGCGCGGTCTGAAACTGGCCGCCCTGGCAATCGGCACCAGCTTTGTACTGGCCGGTTGCGCTGGTAATCCGCCGACCGAGCAATATGCCGTGACCCAGTCTGCGGTCAACAGCGCGGTCAGCGCCGGTGGTACCGAGTTTGCTGCCGTTGAGATGAAGCAAGCGCAGGACAAACTCAAACAAGCCGAAATCGCCATGCACGACAAGAAGTATGACGATGCCCGTCGCTTGTCCGAGCAGGCCGAGTGGGACGCTCGCGTTGCCGAGCGCAAGGCTCAAGCCGCCAAGGCCGAACTGGCTGTGAAGGATTCCCAGAAAGGTGTTCAGGAACTGCGTCAGGAAAGTCAGCGCCCAGTGAAGTAAGCGCGCATCCCGACCGCAAAGCTGAAACTTTTATTGATAGAAAGGACGACAAATTATGCGTAAGCAACTGATGATCCCTGCTCTTCTGGCCGCAAGCGTTGCCCTGGCTGCCTGCTCCACCCCGCCTAACCCGAACCTGGAACAGGCGCGTACCAACTACGCCGGCCTGCAAGCCAACCCGCAGGCGAGCAAAGTCGCAGCGCTGGAAACCAAAGACGCCAGCGATTACCTGGACAAAGCCGACAAGGCTTACCTGGACAAGCAAGACGCGGCCAAGGTTGACCAATTGGCTTACCTGACCAACCAGCGTGTGGAAGTGGCCAAGCAGACCATCGCCCTGCGTACCGCTGAAAACAACCTGAAGAACGCCGCCGCCCAACGTGCCCAGGCGCGTCTGGATGCTCGCGATCAGCAGATCAAACAGCTGCAGGACAGCCTGAATGCCAAGCAAACCGATCGCGGTACGCTGGTGACCTTCGGTGACGTGCTGTTCGCCACCAACAAGGCTGATCTGAAGTCCAGCGGTCTGGTGAACATCAACAAACTGGCGCAGTTCCTTCAGGAAAACCCTGATCGCAAAGTGATCGTCGAAGGCTATACCGACAGCACTGGCGCAGCGAACTACAACCAGTCGCTGTCCGAGCGTCGTGCGACGTCGGTACAGGTAGCACTGATCAAAATGGGCGTAGATCCTGCGCGCATCGTGGTTCAGGGTTACGGCAAGGAATACCCGGTTGCCGATAACGGCAGCGTTTCCGGCCGTGCGATGAACCGTCGAGTGGAAGTGACCATTTCCAACGACAACCAGCCAGTGATGCCACGTTCGGCTGTCAGCTCGAACTAAGCGCCACGCGGTCACGTAAAAGCCCCGCCTGAGTGATCAGGCGGGGCTTTTTAAGATCAAAAGATCGCAGCCTTCGGCAGCTCCTACATTGGAATGCGATCCCTGGAGCTGCCGAAGGCTGCGATTTTTTTGCTGTTAAGGTTCCAGCTTCTGCGGCGTCTCCTCGCCCATGCAGCGCACTGCTTTCTTCTGTGCGTTGATCAGCACGCCCGTCAATCCCTTCTGCTCGGTATCAAACAACACCAGCACGCCATCAATGCACTGCGCCACTTGCGGTGCAGGCTGAAGCGAGATTTTGTAATCCTCCCCCGGCACAGTCTTGAGCATGGTGAATTCGTTGAGCAGCAACGCATCCTCGGGTTTGGCGAAGTGCAGGTAGCCGTAGTACCACAGTGCACCGACGGTGCCGAGGATGCTGCAGATACCGGTGATGATCAGCGGGATGGCGTTACGTTCTTCACTCATTGCGGACTCTCATCTTCAGAATTCGGGGGTTGCGGGTAATTCGGGATTTCGCCGAGGCGGCGCAGACCGTTGAAGTGCTCGGGATCGTCGAGATAGCGCAGCATCACCTGACGCCACACCGGATCGCCGAAGGTCTGCACATGGCCGCCTCGGGTCAGTTGCAGGACGCGCGGCGGTGGTGCAGCTTGATACAGACGGATGCCGTTGGACATTGGTACCAGCGGGTCGTCGATGCTGTGGAAAATCAGTTTCGGCACGCCGTTGAGCTGCGGCATCGAATTGATCGCGCTGTCGCCATCCGGCACCAGCCACGACAGCGGCACCTGAAACGGCCAGGTCAGCCACGACGTGCTGAGGGCATATTGGCCGACGCTGCGGTAACTGGCGGGCACACCGTCGAGCACCAAGGCTTTGAGCTGTTTCTGCCGCTGCGGATGCTGCGCCAGCCAATGCACGGCCATCGAACCACCGAGGCTCTGACCGAGCAAGATCAGCGGCTTGCCTTTGACTTCGGGCGCCTTGTCCAGCCAGGCGAATGCGGCGTCGATGTCCTGATAGATCGCCGGCAGGCTCGGTTCGCCCTCGGACAGGCCATAACCGCGATAGTCCACCAGCAACACTTGATAGCCGTTTTTCGGCAGCCACCAGCTCCCGCCCAAGTGCATCGGCAGATTGCCGCCGTTGCCGTGCAGGTGCAGGACGGTGCCTTTGACCTCGACGCCGGGTTTGGCTGGCAGCCACCAGGCGTTGAGCTTCAAGCCGTCAGCCGTGACCAGCGTGACGGTGCGAAATTCAAGCTTGGCTTTTTCCGGGGTGAAGATCTGACCCGGTTCGGGGTAGAACAACAGCGAGCTACAACCGCCGAGGGTCAGGAGCAGGCAGAAGATGCCGAGGATTCTCATCCGGTGAAACCTCGCAAAAGATTCGGGTTGGAACACCATTAAGAACTGTAGGAGTGAGCCTGCTCGCGATCGCGGTGTGTCAGTCGCTATTTGTGTTGATTGACATACCGCTATCGCGAGCAGGCTCACTCCTACAGGGGTTTAGTGTGTGGGTTAGAGGATGTTGGAGTAATCCGCTTCGATCCGGTCCAGGCTCAAATGGTTGAGGAAGTTGGAGAAGCACATCCACGCCGACAACGCGTTAAGGTCGCGGAACTGCTCCGGCAGATACTTCGGCGGCACCACCAGCCCTTCGTCGACCAACTGGCGCAACGTGCGCATGTCTTCCAGCGTGGTCTTGCCGCAGAACAACAGCGGGATCTGCTCAAGCTTGCCTTTACGCACGGCCAACTGAATGTAGTTGTAAACCATGATAAAGCCCTTGAGGTAGGACAAGTCTTTGGTGAATGGCAGACCCGTCGGCGTCGACCCACGGAAAACCCGACTGGCGTTGCCGTAGCTTTCCGCCATTTCAAAGCCCTGCTCGCGGAAGAACTCGAACACCTGCAGGAAGTCCGCGCCCTCCTCGACCATGTGAATGGCGCGGGTGCGGTTGGTCAGTTTGCGCAGACGACTCGGGTAGGAGGCAAACGTGATGATTTCCATCAGTATCGCCAGGCCTTCCTGGGTCACCGTCGACGAGGGCGGGCCCTTGGACAGGAAGGTGCAGATCGGCTGGTTCAAACCGTTCAGCGTGGTGCCGACGTGTACCAGACCTTCATGGACTTCCAGTGCGCGCACATCGCGGTCGTTGAACATCGCGTCGGTGCGGATCTTGATGTAATCAGCGCCCGCCGCCGCGTCGGCGACGATGCCGTCGGACTCGAAGACGCGGATGGTTTCCTCGGCCTCGCCAAACACCTTGTTCAGCCGCGTTTGCAGCAGGTGCACGGCGTCCTTGGCAGTGAGGATTTTCGGTTCGTCCTTCAGGTCGCCGCGGCCATCGATGTTGTTCAGGTAGTCGGACATCATCAGACCGAGGTCGGCCAGGGTCGGGTCACCGGCGTGAAACGCATCGGAAGCGGCGCCGTAAAGCTCTTGGGAAATCAGGCCGAAATCTTCGGTGCCGCGCGCTTCGAGCATGCGCACCACCATGCGGTATTCCTTGCACATGCGCCGCATGATCTGCCCGACCGGGTTGAACTGGCCGAGCTGGCGGGTGATGTCGCGCTCGATGTTCTGAAATTCCAGTTTGACCTTGCTCGAATCGAACGACAGCGGCCGGTTGAGGTAGTAGTCGCGATCTACCGCAGGCATTTCCTTGCCTTTGGCCTTGAGGAAGCCCTTGCGCACGTTCTCGTCCCACTTGACCGCATCGAGCACGCGGATCGGCGTCTGCGCCAGCACAATGCGATCGGACAATATGCGTATCGACTGCTGGTAATCGTCCACCCGAAACTCCTGTAGAAAATCTGACGTACTGAATTATTTGGCGCTGTTCTGGCGCTGATAGCGCACCGCTTCGACGAAGACATCGGAATTGGCCGGATCGTCGAGGTAAGCAAAGACCTTGTCGAGGTTGCTGTCGACCTGCACGCCGTCGCCATCGTCGGTCTGGAAGGCCTGACCGTCGAGGACTTTATGCCGGATCGCTTGATTGATCTGTTCGAGATCGAGGTTGTACACCACCAGCTCGCGCTTGTCGGTGAGTTCGAACCCGGCAATGGTGTAGTGGCCGCCGAACCGCCCCGGCACTTTCGCCGACAGATACCAGCGACTGCCATGCCGCGAGACGGTAAACGGGTAAGCCTCGCGCTCGCGGGGTTTGGCCTTGAAGTACGTGACAGCCTGATAGCGGTCGTTGCCGACGCGAGTCAGCTCAAGGCTCATCGGCTCGCCCCAGGCATTGATGCCCGACCATTTGCCGAGCAGGCCTTTGGGCGCAGGGTCACTGGCTGGCAGCGGCTCCTTGAAAGTCACCAGACAGCCACTGAGCAGCAGGAACGACAGGGCGATCAGCACGCCACGCCAGGCTTTCATTCAATACTCCCTATAAACCCACCATTCCCTGTGTAGGAGCTGCCGAAGGCTGCGATCTTTTGATCTGGCTGTTAGAAGATCAAGATCAAAAGATCGCAGCCTTCGGCAGCTCCTACAGGGGGATTGCGTCAGACCGACGCCAATACCAAATGCATATACCGCGTCAGAATGCCGAGCATCTCCTCTTCGGCCAAAGGCTCGGCGTCGTTGAGCAGGCCCTGATATTCCATCCGTCCGATAATCGCCGTCAACACCTTGGCATCCTGCTGCGGTTCACGCGAGCCCAGGACCTGAAACAACTGGCAGGTGCCCTGCAGCAAAATCTGCTGATGGGAGCGCACCAGAATCGCCAGACGCGGGTTGAGCAGCGCTTCCTGACGGAAAGCCTGCTCTGCCATCAAGTGTTCGCGACGGTTGACCAGTTGCCGATGCACGTAGTCGGCCATCAGCCGGGCTATATCGTCGGCCAGTTGCGAGCGCGATTCCGGGCTGCCGTCGCCACTGACCACCATCTCGCGCAACAGGCCTTCATTGTTGATCCACAGCTTGGCCATGTACGCGGCGCTGCGTTCGACATATTGGGCGAAGGTATCGGTGAGCAGGTCATCGATGTCCTTGAAGTAATACGTGGTGGCCGACAGCGGCACACCGGCCTCCGCAGCTACTGCACGGTGACGGACAGCGCGCACGCCGTCACGCACGACAATGCGCATCGCGGCGTCGAGAATGTCCTGGCGACGCTGTTCGCTTCCCTGTCGGCTGGCCTTGCGGCCTTGGTACTGAACACTTTCAGCGACCGCAGTGGCGATACCCGCTGCACCTTCTTGAGCGATTGCAACCATCACGACAGGACTTCCTCTGCTATTTCAAAATTAACCAATTGATACATTTGTACCAGACGGGCAATAAAAAGCCGCCTGTTTTAGGCGGCTTTTTAACTGAAACGATTACGCTTGCGGTCGCATGTGCGGGAACAGGATCACATCGCGGATCGACGGCGAGTTGGTCAGCAACATCACCAGGCGATCGATACCGATCCCTTCACCGGCCGTTGGCGGCATGCCGTACTCCAGCGCGCGAACGAAGTCGGCGTCGTAGTGCATGGCTTCGTCGTCGCCGGCGTCCTTATCGGCCACCTGCGCCATGAAACGCTCGGCCTGGTCTTCCGCATCATTCAACTCGGAGTAGGCGTTAGCGATTTCGCGGCCACCGATGAACAGCTCGAAACGGTCGGTGACGTTCGGGTTGTCATCGTTACGACGGGCCAATGGCGACACTTCGAACGGGTACTGGGTAATGAAATGCGGCTGTTCCAGCTTGTGCTCGACCAGTTCTTCGAAAATCATCACCTGCAGCTTGCCCAGACCTTCGAAGCCCAGCACCTTGGCGCCAGCCTTCTTGGCGATGGCACGCGCCTTGTCGATGTCGTTCAGGTCATCGGCGGTCAGCTCAGGGTTGTACTTGAGGATCGACTCGAACACCGACAGACGCACGAACGGCTCGCCGAAGTGGAACACCTTGTCGCCGTACGGCACGTCGGTGCTGCCCAGAACCAGTTGCGCCAGTTCACGGAACAGTTCTTCGGTCAGGTCCATGTTGTCTTCGTAGTCGGCGTACGCCTGGTAGAACTCCAACATGGTGAATTCAGGGTTGTGACGAGTCGAAACGCCTTCGTTACGGAAGTTGCGGTTGATCTCGAACACTTTTTCGAAGCCGCCAACCACCAGACGCTTCAAGTACAGCTCTGGCGCGATACGCAGGAACATTTCCATGTCCAGCGCGTTGTGGTGGGTTTCGAACGGCTTGGCTGCGGCGCCGCCAGGAATGGTCTGCAGCATCGGCGTTTCGACTTCGAGGAAGTCGCGCTTCATCAGGAAGCTGCGGATGTGCGCGATCACTTGCGAACGCACGCGGAACGTCTGGCGCACTTCTTCGTTGACGATCAGGTCAACGTAACGCTGACGGTAGCGCTGTTCGGTGTCGGTCAGACCGTGGTGCTTGTCCGGCAGCGGGCGCAGCGACTTGGTCAGCAGGCGCACTTCGGTCATTTCAACGTACAGGTCGCCCTTGCCGGAACGGGCCAGGGTGCCAACGGCGGCAATGATGTCGCCCATGTCCCAGGTTTTCACCGCGGCCAGAGTTTCTTCGGACAGGGTTTTACGGTTGACGTAGACCTGAATGCGACCGGTCATGTCCTGAATCACCATGAACGAGCCACGGTTGAGCATGATGCGACCGGCAACCTTGACCGGGATTGCAGCCTCAGCCAGCTCTTCCTTGGTCTTGTCCGCGTATTTCTTCTGCAGTTCTTCGCAGTAGTTTTCACGGCGGAAGTCGTTCGGGAAGGCATTGCCCTTGGCGCGCTCGGCAGCAAGCTTTTCCTTGCGCAGGGCGATCAGGGAGTTTTCTTCCTGTTGCAGGGCTTGCGGATCGAGTTGTTGGTCGCTCATGTCTTTAGATATTCCATCAGGTTCATTGCCCCCGGGCCTTGCGGCCCGGGGATCGCCAGCAGGCTGGCTCCTACAGGGATCGCGTTGAATCAGCCGATCCTGTATTGCGTCTTTTACAGCCCCGATTTCAGGCTGGCTTCCAGGTATTCATCGATGTCGCCATCGAGCACCTTGTCGCAGTCGCTGCGTTCGATGTTGGTCCGCAAATCCTTGATACGCGAGGCATCAAGCACGTAGGAGCGGATCTGGTGACCCCAGCCGATATCGGACTTGGTGTCTTCCAGCGCCTGGGACGCGGCGTTACGTTTCTGCATTTCCTGCTCGTACAACTTGGCCCGCAGCATTTTCATGGCGGTGTCTTTGTTGGCGTGCTGGGAACGTTCGTTCTGGCAGCTGACCACGGTGTTGGTCGGTACGTGAGTAATACGTACGGCCGAGTCGGTGGTGTTTACGTGCTGACCACCGGCACCGGAGGAACGATAGGTGTCGATCCGCAGGTCTGCCGGGTTGATTTCGATTTCCACCTTGTCATCGATCTCTGGCGAGACGAAAACCGCGGAGAACGAGGTGTGGCGACGGTTGCCGGAGTCGAACGGACTCTTGCGCACCAGACGGTGCACGCCGATCTCGGTGCGCAGCCAGCCAAAGGCGTATTCGCCCTTGATGTGCACGGTCGCGCCTTTGATACCGGCGACTTCACCGGCCGACAGTTCCATGATGGTCGCGTCGAAACCGCGTTTGTCAGCCCAGCGCAGGTACATGCGCAGCAGGATGTTGGCCCAGTCCTGGGCTTCGGTGCCACCGGAACCGGCCTGGATGTCCAGGTACGCGTTGTTCGGGTCCATTTCATGGCTGAACATGCGGCGGAATTCAAGCTTGGCGAGGTTTTCCTCGAGACGGGCCAGTTCGGCGACAACATCGCCCACTGCGCCTTCGTCGTTTTCTTCGACAGCCATGTCCAGCAGGTCGCGGCAATCGGCCAGACCGCCGTTCAGTTCGTCGAGGGTATCGACGATCTGCGCCAGCGCAGCGCGCTCGCGGCCCAGTTCCTGGGCGTATTCAGGTTTGTTCCAGACACTCGGATCTTCAAGCTCGCGATTGACCTCGGTCAGACGCTCATGCTTTTGATCGTAGTCAAAGATACCCCCGAATAGTTTCGGAGCGCTCGGACAGGTCCTTGATGGTGTTCAGGATCGGGTTGATTTCCATGACGGGCAGCACTCGTTGGCGAACTTTTGAAAGCCGGCGAGTATAACGTAATCAAGCTGTCACGGCAGCCCGTCTGGCGGGGCGAATCGAGCAGTAATGAACTGTAGGAGCTGCCAAAGGCTGCGATCTTTTGATTTTAAAGATCAAATGATCGCAGCCTTCGGCAGCTCCTACAGGGTTTTGCATTTGTCGTGGGAGTCGGGTTACTCGATCCCCACCTGATTACGGCCATTGTTCTTCGCCAGATACAACCCACGATCCGCCGCCGAAATCAGCAACCGGCAATCACTGCCCGCCTGCGGCACCATCGTCGCCAAGCCGATGCTGATCGTCAGGCTGGCCCCTTCGCTCGGCGTATTGTGCGGAATCTTCAGCGCCGCCACGGTCTGGCGCAACTTTTCCGCCACCAGCCGCGCACCGCCCGGTGATGTGTTCGGCAGCACCAGCGCAAACTCCTCGCCGCCATAACGCGCCGGCAAGTCCGACGGCCGCGCGCTGGCGTCGCGGATCGCCGTAGCAACCTTGCGCAGCGCTTCGTCGCCTTCGACATGGCCGAAGCTGTCGTTGTAGGACTTGAAGTAATCGACGTCGATCATCAACAACGACAACTGGCTCTGGTCACGCAGCGAGCGGCGCCACTCCAGCTCCAGGTATTCGTCAAAGTGACGGCGGTTGGACAGCCCGGTCAGGCCATCGGAGTTCATCAGCCGTTGCAGCACCAGGTTGGTATCGAGCAACTGCTGCTGACTGACCCGCAGCGCACGGTACGCGGCGTCGCGCTGCAACAAGGTCATGTAGGAGCGCGAGTGATAACGGATGCGCGCCACCAGTTCGATGGTGTCCGGCAGTTTCACCAGATAGTCGTTGGCGCCAGCGGAGAACGCCGCGCTCTTGATCAGCGGGTCCTCTTTGGTCGACAGAACGATGATCGGGATGTCCTTGGTCGCCGGGTGATTACGGTATTCGCGCACCAGGCTCAGGCCATCGAGGCCGGGCATGACCAGATCCTGCAGGATCACCGTCGGCTTGATCCGCACCGCCTGCGCGATGGCCTGGTGCGGGTCAGAGCAGAAGTGGAAGTCGATGTTCTCTTCATTCGACAGCCCACGGCGCACGGCTTCGCCGATCATCGCCTGATCGTCCACCAACAACACCATGGCGGCGTTTTCGTCGGTTTTAATGTCATCGATCTGTAAATCATTCATGGGCGGTCACCTGAGTACTGCGGGGGCCAGGATTGCGGATTGGCGTATTCATTTAGGGAAAATCTCCAGCAATCGTGGCGCTATCTTTTCCAGTGGACGGATTTCTACGGCGGCATCAATCGCCGCTGCTGCCTTGGGCATGCCGTACACCGCACTGCTTTGCTGATCCTGCGCGATGGTCAAGTAACCCTGTTGGCGCATGAGCTTAAGCCCTTGCGCGCCGTCGCGTCCCATCCCGGTCAATAAAACCCCGACCGCATCGCCGTTCCAGTAGCTGGCCACGCTTTCAAAAAACACGTCGATCGACGGTCGGTAGATCTCATTGACCGGTTCGGCGGTGTAGGCCAGCGTGCCGTCTTTCAATAATCGAATATGGTGATTGGTGCCGGCCAGAAGCACCGCGCCGGCCTGCGGCGGTTCGCCTTCGCGGGCCAGACGCACGTCCAGGCCGCTGGCGCTGGCCAGCCATTCGGCCATGCCGGCGGCGAACACTTGGTCAACGTGTTGCACCAGGACGATGGCCGCAGAAAAACTGCGCGGCAAACCTTTGAGCAGCACTTCCAGCGCCGCTGGCCCGCCTGCGGACGAGCCGATCGCCACCAGCCGCTGGCACGACGCCGAACTGCGCTGGGGCGCCGGGACCGGACGCGAACGCGTGGGCTTCTCGCCGATCAGCCAGCCGATGTTGAGGATCTTGCGCAGCAGTGGTGCTGCCGCTTCCTGAGCGTTGCCGGCACCAAGTGCGGGTGTGTCTACGACATCCAGCGCACCGTGGCCCATGGCTTCGAAGACCCGATGCACGTTCTGCTGGCGATCGACCGTGACGATCACGATCGCGCATGGACTTTCCGCCATGATCCGCCGCGTAGCCTCGACACCGTCCATCACCGGCATGATCAGATCCATCAGGATCAGATCCGGGGTGTTTTCGGCGCACAGGCGTACCGCCTCGGCGCCGTTGTACGCGACCCAGACCACCTGATGCGCAGGCTCGAAGGCCAGCGCCCGGCGCAGGGCCTCCACCGCCAGCGGCATGTCGTTGACGATCGCAATCTTCATGCCCGCGCTCCCCCGATCAGCTCGACCACTGCATCGAGCAGGGCGTCGTCATGAAAACTGGCTTTGGCTAAATAATAGTCGGCGCCAGCGTCCAGGCCACGGCGCCGGTCTTCTTCGCGATCCTTGTACGACACCACCATCACCGGCAGCGATTGCAGACGGTTGTCGCGACGCAGCAGGGTGACCAGTTCGATGCCGTCCATGCGCGGCATGTCGATGTCGGTGATCAGCAAATCGAAGTCCTCCGAACGCAGCGCGTTCCAGCCGTCCATGCCGTCCACCGCCACCGCCACGTCGTAGCCGCGATTGAGCAGCAGCTTGCGTTGCAGTTCGCGCACGGTCAGCGAGTCGTCGACCACCAGCACTCGCTTGCGCGCCACTTCTGCCGCTTGATTGCCGTGGCGGGCGATGCGTTCCAGGCGCCCGGTATTGAGCAGTTTGTCCACCGAACGCAGCATGTCCTCGACGTCGACGATCAACACCACCGAACCGTCATCGAGCAAGGCCCCGGCGGAAATGTCCTGCACTTTGCCCAGACGCTCGTCCAGCGGCAATACCACCAGCGTGCGCTCGCCAATAAAACGCTCGACCGCCACACCGTAAATCGCATCGCGCTCGCGAATCACCACGACTTTCAGGGTTTCCCCGCCGCTCTGGCTGGCCGGACGGTTCAGCAACTGACTGGCCGCGACCAGCCCGACATGCCGGCCTTCGTGCCAGAAATGCTGGCGCCCCTCGACCTGCACGATGTCCTCGGGGGCCAGATCGCACATACGCTCGATATGCGCCAGCGGAAAGGCGTAAGCCTCTTCGCCGACTTCCACCACCAGACTGCGCACCACCGACAACGTCAGCGGCACTTCCAGATGAAAACGGCTGCCCTCGCCCGCCGTCTGCTCCAACACGACCGCGCCGCGCAGTTGACGCACCATGTGCTGCACCGCATCCAGACCGACGCCGCGACCGGACACTTCAGTGACCTTGTCGCGCAGGCTGAACCCGGGCAGAAACAGGAACGTCAGCAGCTCTTCTTCGCTCAACTGCGCCGCCGTTTCGGGTGGGGATAACTGGCGCTCGACGATGCTGCGGCGAACCTTTTCCAGATCCACACCATTGCCGTCATCGCTCAACTCCAGCACCAGCAGTCCGGCCTGGTGCGAGGCGCGCAGGCGGATCAGCCCCTCCTCAGGCTTGCCCTTGAGCACACGCTGCTCTGGGGTTTCGATACCGTGGTCAACCGCGTTGCGCAGTAAATGTGTGAGCGGCGCTTCGAGTTTTTCCAGCACGTCGCGGTCGACTTGAGTCTTCTCGCCTTCGATCTCCAGCCGCACCTGCTTGCCGAGACTGCGGCCCAGATCGCGGACCATGCGTACCTGACCGCTGAGCACATCGGCGAATGGCCGCATGCGGCAGGCCAACGCGGTGTCATAAAGCACTTGCGCTCGTTGGCTGGCCTGCCAGGCGAACTCGTCGAGTTCGGCGTTTTTCTCGATCAGCAGTTGCTGCGATTCAGCGAGCAAGCGCCGCGCATCTTCCAGCGCTTCCAGCGCCTCAAGGCTCAACGCGTGTTCCTTGAGGTGGACGTTGAGGTTTTCCAGTGCGCGCAGACCGTTGTTCTGCATCCGTTTGAGGCGTTGCATGGTCGCCAGATGCGGCTTGAGGCGCTGGGTTTCCACCAGCGATTTGCTCGACAGATCGAGCAGGCTGTTCAGGCGTTCGGCAGTGACGCGCAGCACGCGCTCGCCGCCTTCGGTGGTGCGTTTGTTCTTGCGCGGGGCCGGTTCGAATGACTCGAGCGGAACCTCTAACGAAGGCGCCGGCACTGACGGTGCTTCGAGTTGCAACTCGGCCATGATGGGTGCAGCGACCGGTGCTGGCGGTGCCGACGGGTCGAGCAGTTGCCCCATCAACGCCACATAAGCCTCAATGTCTGGCGGTTGCGGTGCGTTCGCGGGCGTGGCAATACGCATCAGCAGGTCGGTGCCCTGCAACAACGCGTCGATATGTTCCGGGCGCAGCAACAAACGCCCTTCCTGCGCACTGACCAGACAGTCTTCCATGACGTGGGCGACGCTGACGCCGCTGTCGATGCCGACGATCCGCGCCGCGCCTTTGAGCGAGTGCGCTGCACGCATGCACGATTCGAGGTGATCGGCCTGGGTCGGGTTACGCTCCAGCGCCAACAGCCCTGCACTCAGCACTTGGGTCTGGGCTTCGGCTTCAAGGCTGAACAGCTCCAGCAAGGAGGCGTCGCGCATTTGCTCGGGGGTCATGTGAGGCTCCGGGTCACGGCGGACAGCAGCTGTTCTTCATCCAGCCAACGCAGGCTGCGGCCCCGATACTGCAGGACGCCACGGGTGTATTTGGCGCTGGCTTGTGCACCGGATTGCGAGGCGGCGTCGAGAATTCGCTCGTCAATCGCATGGATGCCGTCGACTTCATCCACCGGCACCACCACCGGCCCGCCATTGGCGGCGATGATCAGCATGCGCGGCATGATTCGCCCGCCGTTGGCCGGGGCCGCGTTGCCATCCAGATCCAGCAGTTCGACCAGCGACAGGCACGCCACCAGCGCACCGCGCACATTCGCCACGCCAAGCAAGGCCCGCGAGCGCTGGTGCGGCAACGAGTGAATCGCCTGCATCGGTGCCACTTCAACCAGACTGCGTGTCGCCAGCCCGAGCCATTCTTCGCCGAGACGGAACATCAGCAGCGAACGGGTTTTCAGCTCGGTTTCGACGGCAATCGCCACCGGGTCACGCTCGTCCTGCTGCAAGGCATAGCGATCGAGCAGGCGTGTGGCGGCGGCGGAGTACACCGAGCAGTTGCGGCAATGGATGTGTTCTTCCAGCAACGGGCACGACTTGTCGCCGTGAATGCCGATGCGGTTCCAGCAGTCATCGATGGCCCGGGCGTCTTCGTGGGTGACGTTCAAGGTGTCGGACGGGATCATCGTTTACGCTCACTGTCGGCGGTGCGCCCGCTACGCGCGGCGCGTTCCTGCAATCGTCTGGCACCGGCGCTGTCGCCCTGGGCTTGCAGCAACGCGGCCAGGTGCATCAGCGCTTCGGGGTGTTGCGGTTCGAGGTACAAGGCTTTGCGGTAATAACCCTGGGCCTCAAGCGTCAGACCGGCGACATCGCTGAGCAGGCCGAGCCAATAGAAGACCTGCGCCACCGGCTCGTGGCTGCGCAAAAACTGATCGCACGCGGCGCGGGCTTCGGCACTTTTACCTTCGTTGGCCAGCGCAGCAATGTTGGCCAGCAACGTTGCAGCGTCCGTGTTTGCGCTTTTGCTGGTGATCGGCAGCGGCGTCACAGCGGCAAACGGACGATTGCGCACCGGCGGTGGCGGCGCACTGCGCAGCGGTTGGCTGACGGGCAACGGAATGGGTTTGGGGATCGGCAGCGGCTCCGGCACAGGCTCGCTGTGGCGACTGAACGCAAACGACTGCGGGATGCCGATCGAACGCATGCCCAGCCGCCCGAGCAGACTGCCCTCGGCCGGGCCGATAAACAGCACGCCGTCAATGTGGGTCAGGCGCTTGAGCACTTCGAAGACCTGCTTCTGGGTCGGCAGATCGAAATAGATCAGCAGGTTGCGGCAGAACACAAAGTCGAAGGCTGGCTCGTTGACCAACAACGACGGATCGAGGACGTTGCCGACCTGCAAACGCACTTGTTCGCGGACGTTATCGTTGACCTGATGGCCGTCCTGCTCAGGCGTAAAATGCCGCTCGCGGAAGTCCAGATCCTGGCCGCGAAACGAGTTCTTGCCGTACAAAGCGCGCCGCGCCTTTTCCACCGAGATCGGGCTGACGTCCATGCCGTCGACCTTGAATTGATGCGGTTTGAGTCCTGCATCAAGCAACGCCATGGCAATTGAATAGGGCTCTTCGCCGGTGGAACACGGCAGGCTGAGGATGCGCAAGGCGCGCATGTTGTTCAGCTCGCCGAGGCGCTTGCGCGCCAGTTTGCCCAGCGTGGCGAAAGATTCCGGGTAACGGAAAAACCAGGTTTCGGGAACGATCACCGCTTCGATCAGCGCCTGTTGCTCATCTCGCGAGCCTTGCAGCAGTTGCCAATATTCGGCGGCATTGGCGGCTTGCGAAAGTGTGGTGCGCTGACGCACCGCCCGCTCGATGATCGCCGGCCCCACCGACGTGACATCAAGGCCGATGCGTTCCTTGAGGAAGTCGAAAAAGCGCTGATCGCCGCTCATGATTGCGCCTCAAGCTGCGCCGGATCCCGTGGCGGATTCGGAAACAGCAACCCGCGCACTGAATCATCGAGCAAGTCACTGACTCGGACCCATTGCACCAGCCCTTGCGCGTCCTCGCGTACCGGGCCGAGGTACGGCGCTTCCCGGTTGTCGAGGCCGTAAGGCTGAAAATCCTCGGGATCGCAGCGCAAAGTGTCGGTGGCCTGCTCAAGAATCAGCCCGAGCCATTGCGCCGCTTGTGCTGCGTCCGGGCGATAGTGAACCAGCACCAGACGCGTGCTGGTGCGCGCCTCGGCAGACTGACCAAAAGTCAGCGCACTGAGATCAATCACCGGCACCACCGCACCACGATAGGCAAACACCCCGGCGACCCATTGCGGCGCGCGGGCAATCGGTTTCAACGGCAGACGCGGCAGCACTTCCGCCACTTCAGTGGCGCGCAAGGCGTAGCGCTCGCTGCCGATACGAAACAACAGGAACAACGCCTTCTTCGCCACTTGGGCGACGCTGCGTTTGGCGATGATCTCGCTCATCAGACTTTGAATCGCGAAACGCCGCTGCGCAGCCCGACGGCCACCTGGCTCAGTTCGTCGATAGCGAAACTGGCCTGACGCAACGACTCGACAGTCTGGCTGCTGGCGTCGCCCAACTGCACCAGCGCATGATTGATCTGCTCGGCGCCGGTGGCCTGGGCCTGCATGCCTTCGTTGACCATCAACACTCGCGGCGCCAGCGCCTGCACCTGATGGATGATCTGCGACAACTGCTCACCGACCTGCTGCACTTCGGACATGCCACGGCGCACTTCTTCAGAGAACTTGTCCATGCCCATCACGCCCGCCGACACGGCCGACTGGATCTCACGGACCATTTGTTCAATGTCATAGGTCGCGACGGCGGTCTGATCCGCCAGGCGCCGCACTTCGGTGGCGACCACGGCAAAACCGCGACCGTATTCGCCGGCCTTCTCGGCCTCGATCGCCGCGTTAAGCGAGAGCAGGTTGGTCTGGTCGGCGACCTTGACGATGGTCACCACCACCTGATTGATGTTGCCGGCCTTCTCGTTGAGGATCGCCAGTTTGGCGTTGACCAGATCAGCAGCGCCCATCACCGAGTGCATGGTGTCTTCCATGCGCGCCAGGCCCTGCTGGCCGGAACCGGCAAGTACAGAAGCCTGATCGGCGGCGGTGGAGACTTCGGTCATGGTGCGCACCAGATCCCGCGAAGTGGCGGCAATCTCACGGGAGGTCGCGCCAATCTCGGTGGTGGTGGCGGCGGTTTCAGTCGCGGTGGCTTGCTGCTGCTTGGAGGTGGCGGCGATCTCGGTCACCGAGGTAGTCACTTGCACCGACGAGCGTTGCGCCTGGGACACCAGCGCGGTCAGCTCGGTCATCATGTCGTTGAAGCCGGTTTCCACTGCGCCGAATTCGTCTTTGCGGTCGAGGTTCAGTCGGCTGCTCAAGTCGCCGGTGCGCATGATTTCGAGAATTTCCACGATGCGGTTCATCGGCGCCATGATCGCGCGCATCAGCAGCAGACCGCAGGCACCGGCCGCCAGAACGGCCACCAGCAGCGAGATGAACATGCTGATCTTGGCAGACGCAACCGCGTCATCGATGTTGGCCATCGCCTGGTCGGCAACTGCCTTGTTCTCGCCGATGATGTCGTTGAGTTTCATCCGGCCGCTGTACCAGGCCGGAGTCAGTTTCTCATTGAACAGCTTGAGCGCATCGGCCTCCAGATTGCGCCCGTGCAGGCTCAGCACCTGGTCCTGAATCTGCATGTAGGCATCGTGATACTTCTCGAAGGCAGCGAATTCGTTACGGTCCTCATCGGTGGCCATGGTCTTGCGGTAGTTGGCCATCTGTTCCTGCAGGCGGTTTTCGAACGCCTTGAAGTCCGCCGCATCTTCGCTGCTGATGCCCTGCCCTTCCTTCAGGCCGAGCAGCTCTTGGGTCTGCAAGTAACTGTCGACCCATGCACCACGGATCATCGAGCTGTAATAGACGCCGGGAATCGCGTCGTCACGGACGCTGTTTTCACTGGCCTCGATCTTCAACAGCCGTGAATACGAGACGACAACCATCAGCAACATGATGGCGATAATCACCGCAAAGCTCGCCAAAATGCGTTGGCGCAACGTCCAGTTCTTCACAGTGATTCCTCGTGGCTCAGTCGAAATGCGGGGAGTATAGCCGAGGGCGCTGTTTCATTTATAAGACGCTTTTTAACCCTCCGGCCTGTCTGCGCTGTGCACAGCAGGCTCTGGATGGGGACTTTCACGCAGGCGGGGCGCGGCTGGCCAGTGACGGATTGGCAGAAAGGGGCGCTGGATCGGTCATTTGCCAAAGCGTTGGCTTCCGACCGATGAAGGCCATGAGCCATGATGCGCAAGAAGTTGCGCACATGCCCGTAATATTTCGCCCTTAAATTCGCTACAGCCCAAGCCAGCCATGGGCTGTAGCCAAGTGCGCAAGAAGTTGCGCAGTACTGCGCAACTTCTTGCGCACTTTTACCCTCCACAGCCTGAATAAATTTCTAAAAAACGCACTCCAGAGCGGCTTCACCCCCGCCTTCCGGGGACTTCACAAAACCTGGCACGCTCCTTGATAACAGTCAGGCACCCACCGGGCGATTTCGCCTCCCGGGCACCCTAAATTTATCCGCAAGGAGAGCATCCCATGGCAACACCAGCGTACATGTCGGTTACCGGCGAAAAACAAGGCCTGATCACTGCCGGCGCCTTCACCGCCGACTCCGTTGGCAACACCTATCAGGAAGGCCACGAAGACCAGGTTATGGTTCAGGCTTTCAGCCACGACGTGATCATCCCGCGTGACCCACAATCCGGTCAGCCAACCGGTCAGCGCGTTCACAAGCCAGTTGTGATCACCAAGGTCTACGACAAGGCTTCGCCTCTGCTGCAAGCCGCTCTGACTTCCGGCGAGCGCATGAGCGAAATCGTTATCCAGTGGTTCCGTACTTCGGCTCAAGGTACTCAAGAGCACTACTACACCACCAAACTGGAAGACGCGATCATCGTCGCCATCAACAACAAAATGCACAACTGCCAGGATCCAGGCAACTCGCACTTCACCCACCTGGAAGAAGTGCAGTTCACCTACCGCAAAATCACCTGGACCCACGAAGTATCCGGTACTTCGGGTTCCGATGACTGGCGTGCTCCAGTCGTTTAATTACGGCTGATCGTTACAAGCATCGACCAGCTCTGCTGGTCGATGTTGTTTACGCCCCTCCAGAATTTCGCGTACGTTGACCCGCTTTTGCGGGCGTCGACGAGCGCCGCTGTACAGCACGAGGAACAAGGGATGTTCGCGCCGGCCAATGAAACCCACTTTGCCCTGACCATCGAAGGGCTTTCCGCCGATTTTCAGGTGTTTACCCTCACCGGCCGGGAAGCCATCAGCCAGCCTTTTGTCTTTGAGGTGGAGCTGGTCAGTGAGCAGCCGTCGCTGGACCTCGAAACCCTGCTGCACAAACCGGCCTTCCTGCAGCTGTCGCCCGACGGCAGCGGCATTCACGGCCAGATCTACCGCGCCGCGCAAGGTGACTCCGGCAAACGCCTGACCCGTTATTCGGTGACCCTGCGCCCGCAACTGTCGTACCTGGCGCACCGCGTCAACCAGCGCATCTTCCAGAACCTCAGCGTGCCGAAAATCATCGGCATGGTCCTCGAAGAACACGGTATCCAGAGCAACGCCTACGAATTCAAGACCGGCTCCATCTACCCCGAGCGCATCTACTGCGTGCAATACGACGAGTCGGACCTGCATTTCATCCAGCGCCTGTGCGAAGAAGAAGGCATTCACTACCACTTCCAGCACAGCGCCACGGCGCACAAGCTCGTCTTCGGCGATGACCAGACGGTGTTCCCGAAACTCAAGCCTGTGGCCTATCAGCAAGATTCCGGCATGGTCGCCAACGACCCGGTGATCAAGCGCTTCGACCTGCGCCTGGAAACCCGAACCAGCCGCACCACGCGCCGCGACTACGACTTCGAAAAGCCGCGCATCACCCTCGAAAGCGAAAACCGTGGCGACGCCCTGCCCGACCTCGAGGACTACGATTACCCGGGTCGCTTCATCGACCGCGAGCGCGGCAAGCACCTGGCCAAACGCGCCCTCGAACGCCACCGCAGTGACTTCCAACTGGCTGAAGGCAAGAGCGATCAGCCGTTGCTGGTCAGCGGCCACTTTTTGGCCCTGACGCAACACCCGAAAGCCAAGTGGAACGACCTCTGGCTGCTGACCGAAGTCCTGCACGAAGGCAAACAGCCGCAAGTGCTGGAAGAGTCAGTGACCAGCGACACCACCGCACTGAAAGATGATTTCCACCAGGGTTACCGCAACCGCTTCCAGGCCACGCCATGGGACGTGCCGAATCGCCCGCCCCTGCGCCACCCGAAACCGCGCATCCTCGGCAGCCAGAGCGCCGTGGTCACCGGCCCGAAAGGCGAAGAGATCCACTGCGACCAGTACGGCCGCGTCAAAGTCCAATTCCACTGGGACCGCGAAGGCCAGGCCGACGACAAAACCAGCTGCTGGCTCCGCGTCTCCAGCGCCTGGGCCGGCGCCCAATACGGCGGCATCGCCATCCCGCGCATCGGCATGGAAGTGCTGGTCACCTTCCTTGAAGGCGACCCCGATCAACCGCTGATCAGCGGCTGCCTGTACCACAAGGAAAACACCGTCCCGTACGCGCTGCCGGCCAACAAGACCCGCAGCACTTTCAAGACTCTGAGCTCCATGGGTGGTGGCGGCTACAACGAACTGCGCATCGAAGACAAGAAAGGTCAGGAACAGATCTACCTGCACGCCCAGCGCGACTGGGACGAGAACGTCGAACACGACCAGAAGATCCGCGTCGGCAACGAACGCCACGACACCGTTGAAAAGAACAGCTACACGGAATTCAAAGCCGAAGAGCACCACACGGTTTATGCCGATCGTAAAGTTGAGGCGCGGGCCAACGATCACCTGACGGTTGGGGTGAATCAGCACATCAAGATTGGGACTGGGCAGTTCATTGATGCGGGGCAGGAAATCCACCTCAGCAGCGGCATGAAAGTCGTGATGGAAGCCGGCGCCGAACTAACGCTGGTCGGTGGCGGCAGCTTCATCAAGATCGACGCCGGCGGCGTGACCATGAGCGGGCCAGTGATCAACATGAACTCCGGCGGCAGCCCCGGCAGCGGCACGGGCGCCGCCCCGCTGATACCCGGCATCCTGAAACAGGCCGACGCCGACAAGGCCGGCCAGGTCCTGACCCCGGCCCAGATCAACACCCTCAAACGCAACGCGCCGTTCTGCGAAGAATGCGAAAAATGCAAGGCAGGTGCCTGTGCCATCTGATCGAATTACGCCCAAGGATTGGCTGGCACAACAGCCGCTGCAGACTGGCGAGCGTTTGTATTTGGTTATCAGTGCGGCGAGCGACGCCGAGCCTCTCAAGCCTTTTTATCAACAGGATACGGCCCCTCAACTGGTACCCATTTGGAGCGGAACGCCTTACGCCGATTGGCTTCCAGTGATGCCGTATCTTGCAGAGATCAGCCCCAATGCCAGTTTTCTGCAATGGATTACTGAAACCGATGCATTGGATTGGGGTTGGCTAGCGGTATCCACCAGCGCGCCGGAAACGGTGCTTGAGCATTTGCGCAGCCTGACTCAGGTAAAAATGCCCGACGCGACTGAAGTGTTTTTCAGGTTCTGGGATGGTCGACATTTTCATCCGATCATCGAAGGGTTAGGTGCCTCAGCAGGTGAACTGCTGCCAGTGTTCCAGCGCTACCTGATTAACGGACAAACTCTCGAAGTCGGCCGAAGAGCGGTACCACCCGCAAAAGAGTGGCCGTGGTGGGAGATTCCCCAAACGCTATTGGATGCCCTCGCGAAAAAGGATCACACCACCGTCGTCGAGAACCTGATGCAGTGGCTATCAGAAGATTGCCCCGAGTTGTACTTCGAGTTCCCCGAAGCCAACTTGCGCAGAAAGGTTGAGCGCTTCGTGCGCCAGAACCCAAACACAGAAGATATGGCAGAGCGTCTCGCCGCACAGCTGACAAAGGAAGTCACGTCATGAATACCCCGATTGGTACCTTGGTCCTGCGTGTGCTGGACGCCAAAGCGCCTGACGTGAGCCTGATTCTCAAAGACTTCAAAAACTGCCTCAGCGATTACAAGGAATGGGCAGACGGCTTCTGGAGTGGCTGGGCACTGGACGTCGACCAGACCTTCAAGGTCGGCAACGAGGTCAGTGTCACTAAACGCAAAACCAAAACAGGTGCTGTGGAAACCTATGCGACCTGCCCTCTGGTGGGTGACTTCACGCTGATTCACATGTTCGAATCGGCGCGATTCGTGCCGATTGGCAATACCCCAGTGAAGCTGGAGCCGGTCACCAAAGGCACCTTTTACGACGACGTTACCGGCCCGGCTATCGAAACCATGATCGGCCCGAGCGGCATCAAAGTGATCAAGGGGGCCAAGAAGGGTCAGACCTATCGCATCACTTTTTTCCCCAACGTATCCAAGAGCGACGTCAAGGCGCTTTATGACTCCTATCAAGGCGTTATCGGCAAGCTTGATGGCTGGCTGCAGAGCGAATGGTCGAGCAAGTTTCAGCCGCAATGGGCGAGTTACTCGACGGCGGATCGTGCCGGGCGCTCAGTTATTCTGCTCAAACGGGCCCTAGACGGTTTTGAGCAGGCTCTGCTTCGTCTATGGGATGACATCAAAAGCCTATTCGAACTGCTCGCCAATCCGAGGAAAAATTACGCAAAGCTGAAAAAGTACCTGTCGGACGTCGAAATCGACAAGCTATACGCCGCATCGAAAGAGTCCATCGCTTCAGGGTTGCTGATCCTTAGCGACGAACCTCTGATGTTCATCTATGTATCGGCGATCGTGGCCTGGGTCGGCATGCTCCCGCCGCAGGTCATCGTCGACGTTATGACGGCGATCGCTTCGGAGTTTCTGATCAACGTATTGTTGGGTATCTGCCTGACAGGTGGCGCTGGATTGGCTGTAAGAGCCGGGACAAAAGTCATCACCACGGTCAAATCGGGTGAAGCAATCAAGTACCTGGACGATCTTGCCTCTACCCTGATGACACTCAGCAACAAGCACGCCCTGCCCGCGCATGCAGAAGTGTCGAAGCCAATTATCGCCAGCGCGAAAAACGTGCCGATGAAGCCGGCTAAAACGGCCGCATTGAAGATCGATGAAGCCGTCGCTGAAGCACCTAAACCGCAAGCACCGAAGGAGGCACCGCGTAGTCAGGTGGCGCAAAAACCTGCTCAGAGTCCGTTGCCTAAAACGGCGGACACTCCGAAGCAGGAGGTTAAGGATGCCTCCTCGTTTCCGCGAGACAAGAAACAAAACAAACATACCCTTCAGCCGAAGGAAAAAGTCGACGACGTACCCGACCAGTCCAAGACGCCCGACGATAAAAGCGCCACCTGCGCGAAGAAAACCTGCACCAATGGCTGCCCGGTCTCGATGGTCACCGGTGAGGAACTGCTAACCATTACCGACGGTGAACTCGGTGGCCTGCTGCCATTCAGTTGGACTCGTCTCTACCGAACCAGCGCGGCTGAAATCGACTGCGGCCTAGGCTATGGCTGGAGCCACGCCCTCGCTCAGCGGGTGGACATCAACGGCGACGAGGTCGTGTGGACCGATCACGAAAACCGGGTCACCACTTTTCCGATGCCCAGCGTACAGCGCCCGGCGATCACTAATAGCCTTTCGGAAGCCGCCATCTTCATTGGCGACGATCCGTCCGAACTCGTACTGACTCAGGCCGGCGAAAAGCCGCTGTTCTATCACTTCCGCTTCAACAGCAAAGGCGCGACGTTGATCGCCATCAGCGACAACTACGACAATCGCCTGCACATCACTCGTGACATCCATGGGCGCATCAAGCGCGTGGATAACGGCGCTGGTCGTGCCCTGCTTGCCCGATACAACCGCAAGCACATTGTCGCCATCGACTATCAGCAGTTCCTACCGGCGGACAATCTCGAAGACGCCTGGAACACCGTTCAGACGCTGACCACCTATGAATACGATGCTCAACATCGATTGATCAAAGCCACCAACGCTCTCGGAGAATCCGAGCGTTATGCCTACAACGAGCAAAACGTCATTCTTGAGCGGCAACTCGCCGGGGGCGCAAGCTTTTACTGGGAGTGGGAAAAGGAAGGCAAGTCCGCACGTTGCATCCATCACTGGGCCAGTTTCTCTCAGATGGATGCGCACTATGTGTGGGATGACAAAGGCAGCGTCACCGTTACCAATGCCGATGGCAGCGAAGAGGTCTATACCCACGACGACAAGGCGCGACTCGTCGCCAAAGTTGATCCGGACGGTGCCGAGCACTTAAAGGCCTATGACGACAAAGGCCGACTGATCGCCGAAAAAGATCCGATGGGGGCGGTCACGGAATATCAGTACAACGAAGCTGGTCGATTGATCGCGGTGATACCACCAGAAGACGCGCCGACCACCTACGAGTACTACAAGGGCTTTGTCCGTGTGGTGAATCGCGGCACCGCCAAATGGATCTACTGGCGTAACGACCAGGGTGACATCACTGAGCAAGTCGACCCGGACGGCAACTCGACGCATTACACCTATGATCGCCAAGGACGCCTGCTGGAGATCCGCCATCCCGACGGCAGCCGTCACCAACTGGGTTGGAACAACCTCGGCCAATTACTGGAGGAGCGTCTGCCCGATGGCGGCCAGCGCAAGTACCGCTACGATGCGCTCGGCAGACAAATCACACGTCAGGCTGAAACCGGTGCAATCACCCACTACCAGTGGGATGCTGCAAATCGACTGGCACAGATCACTCTGCCCGGCGGCGCTACCCGTGCGTTCACTTACAACCCATACGGCCGCGTCACTGCAGAACGCGACGAACTGGGGCGCATTACCCGCTATGAGTACGCCGACAATCTTCATCTGGTCAGCCGTCGTATCAATCCGGACGGCAGCCAACTGCGTTATCGCTACGACAACGCACGCCTGCTGCTCACCGATATCGAAAACGAACGCGGCGAACACTATCAACTCGATTACTACTCAAATGGGCTGATCCAGCAGGAAAGCGGTTTTGACGGGCGTCGCACCGCCTATGAGTACGACCTCAACGGCAAACTGTTGAAGAAAACCGAGTTTGGGGACGACGGCAGTGAGCTGGTGACCGAGTATCAGCGCGATGCCTCTGGCCGCTTACTGGTCAAAACCCTCGCTGATGGCGAAGAAATCCATTACAGCTACGATGCTTTGGGTCGCCTGGTAAACGTTGACGACGGCCACTGGCCCCTCGCCTATGAGTACGACGTACAAGATCGCCTGATCACTGAGCACCAAGGCTGGGGCACCACGCGGTACGAGTACGACAGCGTCGGCCAACTCAATCACTGCCGCCTGCCAGATGGCAGCACACTCGATTACCGCCACTTGTCCGGCGGTCGGCTGAGCAGCATTGACCTCAACGGGTCGCGCCTGACTACGCATCAGTTCGACGCTGGCCGTGAACAGCAGCGCCAACAAGGCGTGCTGCTTAGCCAATACCAATACGACGAACAGGGAAGGCTTCAAGCGCACACGGTAGGTCAGCAGGATCGCAATCTGTTCCAGCGCCGCTACGCCTACGATGCAAACGGCAACCTGGCCGGCATCGATGACAGCCGCAAAGGAAACCGCAGCTACCACTACGACCCACTGGATCGTCTGGTCAGCGTTCGCGGCGCCACTCCCGAAACCTTCGCTCATGACCCGGCCGGCAACTTGCTCGGCCAAAGCGATCTGCCCGCCGCGAACCTCGCCAACGTCAAAGGTAATCGCCTGCTTATGCAAGGCGACCGACATTACGACTACGACGCCTACGGCAACCTTAGTCGCGAACGCCGTGGTACCGGACAGCAACTGGTCACCGAATACCGCTACGACTGCCAGCATCGCTTGATTGGCGTCAGCCTGCCCGGTGGCAGCACCGCAAGCTACAAGTACGACGCGTTTGGCCGTCGTATCGAAAAAACCGTCGATGGCCACACCACTGAATTTCTGTGGCAAGGTGAACGCCTGATCGCCGAAAGCGCTGAAAATCGCTACCGCACCTACATCTACGAGCCTGGCAGCTTCCGCCCATTGGCAATGCTCGACGGCGAAGGCCCCCTGAAGGCAACGCCGTTCTATTACCAACTCGACCACCTCGGTACACCTCAAGAGCTCACCGACTACAGCGGCGAAATCATGTGGTCGGCGAAATACCGTGCCTATGGCAATCTGGCCACCTTGGATGTCGCCGAAATTGATAACCCTCTGCGCTTCCAGGGTCAGTATTTCGATGCCGAGACGGGATTACATTACAACCGACACCGCTACTACAATCCCAGCACCGGACGGTTTTTGACACCAGATCCGATCAAGCTTGCGGGTGGATTGAACAACTATCAGTATGTGCCTAACCCTACGGGGTGGGTGGATCCGTTGGGCTTAAACTCAACGTGCCCTGGACCCGATTGCAAATTACCAACGAACTCTGCGAATGCTACCAAACCTGACCACCTGCCTATGAGTCAGGAAAAGTTCGATGAAATTATCGACATGAACAAGGCGGATAGGCCACCAAGCCCCAATGAATATCTACCGGATAGTTATGTCAGTGCGCACCGCGAGCTTTTTGCGAAAGAAGGGGGATCTTTCGTAGTGATCGAAAGCTGGATCACCGACTCAAGATATCCAAGTTTTCCACAGAGAAAATTTGTAGGACTCTCCTCTGAAATGGACGAAGTTGTTGAGAAATATAGAGCAGCGGGAAATGACTGGAATGTTCTCAACAAGGAACTCAATCTCGGTGCAAAAACGCTGGAAGGTGAAAGCATATACATCGTTAAAATAAAACCAGATGATCCGAGATTTAGCTACGAAATGCCAAACGGGCGTGAAAACGGCGCTTACCCTAACGAATGGGTCCCGGGCGGAGCTACCAAAAGCGGAACAAAAGAGGCGGCTTTGATCGGCTCAGAAAACGTCACTCACAACAGTGATATTGGAACGTTATTGAAAAACTTTGATCACTGGGAAAAGCTTCAATGAAGACAACTTTTGAAAAGGCTTTAGAATCTCATGAAATATCTGACTTCTTTAAAGGCAATGGAGAATATTTTGCCCGCGGCTCCGACTGGGGAGACCATCTATTCATTAGCAACTGGCAGGAAATGTGCGGAGTTTTAAAACATCAAAAAGCTGCACAAAACCTGCTGACAACCATATTTGAAGATTATGCAAAATACCTAAAAGAAGATTATTCAGATGCAGAAGGATTGCTTTCAAATATAAGCGCTTACTACACACTTAAAAACAAAATCGCGTTTCTTTCGGATAATAATTACGACTTAATTGAAAGTCTTGACGAGAAAAGCAAGAAAAATATAGGGAAATTATTTCGTCTCCTTAGACAGCAGTACGACATAAAAAACGAAGATTTGCCAAAGTACAAATTTGATGAAGAGATCAAACGATTAGAACTCAAAGGGTGTTTAATCGACCTCGAACACCTTTGAGCAAGACATTTAAAGAGAAAACGGGGATAGATCAGTTTTTTTGCGTCTATAATCCACCACTTAGAAATTTTCATCTTTCTCCCTATTTATAGTGGTCTGTCCCTGAATAACACTTTGAGTGAGCAGAACCATGCATAAATACCAAGACTTGATAACTAAACTCGATAACTCCGATGAAAAAACATTTTGGCTCGGCCCCGCCACTGCCGAGCAAATTAAAAAACTTGAGAATATTCTAGGCATAAAGCTGCCTGAAGATTTCGTTGATTTCTTGAGTGTATGCGGTGGTGGCGGTGCAGCAGACTCAGAACTATGCGGAATTGAGAATAATGATGCAACTCTAGATAATGGCGGAACTGTAAATTACAGTACTATGTACTGCCGTTCAGAGTTTGAGCTACCTAGTCACTTTGCCGTCATTTATTTAAAAGACGACGAAGTTTGTTGGGCAATTAATTGCGGACCCACGGGAAACGGACAGGTCGTTAGCTACGATCTATTTAAGCGCAAACCTTCTAAAAAAATAGCGGAAAACTTCTATTCATTCTTTGAAGAATACGTCGAACTTAGAACCTAACTTTCAACCATGAGTTGCCTGATAAGCCCCGGGGGGTATTCCACATTCTATTGTCTAATTGCGGTCTATCCCCGAACAGCTTTCTGTTTCTCCGCCTCCAAACTTTGCATATTTACCAAGCAACCTTAGCCGAACCGTAAAAGTACGACGATGGTGGGGCGCAACAATTCCATTTAGATGAAAAAAATTTATTTTTCCGTTGAAGCTTAGTACCTTCTTGACCCGTTAGATGGTGTAAGGCGGATTCTGTTGAAAAAGTAGCTCCCGCAAACATCGTGGCAAGGCGCGCCTGAAATATGAGCGAAACCGTCAGGGTGACATTACCCAACAAACCGACCCGGACGGCAACGAAACCCACTACAGCTATGACCGTCAGGGGCGACTGTTGGAAATTCGTCACCCCGACGGCAGCCGCCATCAACTGGGTTGGAACAACCTTGGTCAATTGCTCGAAGAACGTCTTCCGGACGGTGGTCAGCGCAAATATCGCTACGACGCCTTGGGCCGGCAAATCACCCGGCAGGACGAATTTGGCGCGATCACCCATTACCAATGGGACGCTGCTGATCGTCTGACCCAAGTCACCCTGCCGGGCGGCGCCACCCGTTCCTTCACCTATAACCCGTATGGCCGGGTCACCGCCGAACGCGACGAACTCGGACGCATCACTCGCTATGAGTACGCCGACAACTTTCACCTGGTCAGCCGCCGCATCAATCCGGACGGCAGCCAACTGCGCTACCGATACGACAACTCACAACTCAACCTCACCGAGATTGAGAGCGAGCGCGGCGAACGCTATCAGCTCGACTACTACTCGAACGGCCTGATCCAGCAGGAAACCGGCTTCGACGGGCAGCGCACGGCCTACGAGTACGACCTCAACGGTCAACTGCTGAAGAAAACCGAGTTCGGCGACGACGGCAGCGAACTGATCAGCGAGTACCAGCGCGATGCCTCTGGTCGCCTGCTGGTGAAGACCCTGCCCGACGGCGAGGAAATCCACTACAGCTACGACGCCCTAGGTCGCCTGGTCAACGTCGACGACGGTCACTGGCCGCTTGCTTACGAATATGACGTGCAGGACCGGTTGATCACCGAGCACCAAGGCTGGGGCACCACCCGTTACGAATACGACAGCGTTGGCCAACTGAGCCACTGCCGTCTCCCCGACGGCAGCACACTCGATTATCGTCATATGGCCGGTGGCCGCCTCAGCAGTATCGACCTCAACGGCTCACGCCTGACGTCCCACCAATTCAGTGCCGGTCGTGAACAGCAACGCCAACAAGGTTTGCTGCTTAGCCAATACCAGTACGACGAACAAGGCCGATTACAGGCCCACAGCGTCAGCCAACGGGACAAAAACCTGTTCCAGCGTCGCTACAACTACGACGCCAATGGCAACCTGAGCGGCGTGGACGACAGCCGCAAAGGAAGTCGCAGCTATCATTACGATCCACTCGATCGCCTGATCAGCGTGCGCGGTGCAACACCTGAAAGTTTCGCCCATGATCCGGCAGGCAACCTGCTCGGGCAGAATGATCTGCCCGTCGCCAACCTCGCTAACGTCAAAGGCAACCGCCTACTGATGCAAGGCGACCGCCACTACGACTACGATGCTTACGGAAACCTCACCCGAGAACGTCGTGGTACCGGACAAAAACTCGTCACCGAATACCGCTACGACTGCCAGCACCGCCTCATCGGCGTCAGCCTGCCTGGCGGTAGTACCGCCAGCTACAAGTACGACGCCTTCGGCCGTCGGATCAAAAAAACCGTCGACGGCCACACCACCGAGTTTCTGTGGCAGGGCGAACGATTGATCGCGGAAAGCGCCGACAATCGCTATCGCAGCTATATCTACGAACCGGGAAGCTTCCGCCCATTGGCGATGCTCGATGGCGAAGGTCCGCGCAAGGCCACACCGTTTTACTACCAACTCGACCACCTTGGCACGCCACAGGAACTCACCGACTACAGCGGCGAAATCATGTGGTCGGCGAAATATCGGGCCTACGGCAACCTCGCAGCCTTGGACGTCAACGAAATCGATAACCCGCTGCGCTTCCAGGGTCAGTATTTCGATGCCGAGACGGGGTTACATTACAACCGGCACCGCTACTACAATCCGGGAACAGGACGGTTTTTGACACCGGATCCGATCAAACTTGCGGGTGGGTTGAATAACTACCAGTACGTGCCCAACCCTACTGGGTGGGTGGATCCATTGGGATTAAATTGCGTACCTGGACAATGTCCAGATGCGGAACCACCAAAAAAATGGACTGAAAAATCAGTATTTAATAAATATCCTGAAAAAACGGTAATAAAAACTTCCGGCCCAGAAGAGCAAGCTGCATTTTTACAAGAGCATCTTCCAGGTCTGCCGAAGGAGCAGGCTCGGATGATACTTGAGGACTCCTACAAGAAAGGTACCTCAGTAGTGATTGGAGGGAGCAGAGTGAGAGGTGACAATCTTCCTGGCAGCGATCTTGATGTCGGATTCGGGCACCTCAATGCAAACCAAGCGGGTAAACATGTAAAAGCGCTTGAGAGTAAATTTGAGGGTCAAGATGGATTCTTATCGCTTGAAAAGACAAGGATTGTTCCGGGAAACAAAACTGCAAATATTGAAGAAATAAAATCTCCCGAAGAATTTTTCCAACGTTCAGGAACTCGTTCCGGCCTTGATCCAAAAGCCGGACAAGAATACAAACCTTCTGGCTCCATCACACTTGAAAAAGATGGAACAATTACTCTGCTACCACCAGGAACAACACCATGATATTTAAATCATCAGGAGAGCTTACTGACCCACGCCTTGTTGGTTATAGGAGCCTTGGCTTTGGGGAGAGTATTAGCCTTGAAACAAAAACATTCGAACTCACAATAAGTCTTAGCGAGATCCCAGAGCTCTTCCTAATCCACGCCGACGCTTTTATCCAACAATGCGAAGCGGATGACAAACAGCAAGAAATTTCGGATATACCTGAGCTGGAGCAATTATGCTATCCAAATTATTCAAAATTAGTCGAACACCACCCTGCACTGGCCGTAACCCTGATAAAAGATTATTTATATTTTGACTTATTAGAGTCACTATTCCCCTACTCCGAAAACTTAAAACTTGTAATTAACAGCATTCAAAACATCATCTTAGTACATTCCAGCCTAATTATTTCTGGAGAAACATTTCCTTTCCAACCCACTAAACAAATAGATTAAAAACGTCAAACCAGGAATGACCAGGTTTTTTTACTGGGTATTAATAACACTTAAAGAGGATGGTACGATTAGCCTAATACCAGCGAGAGAAACTCCATGAGTTTTAGATCAGCGGGCTTTGATCTACTTTTGATCTAACAAAGTGAATCCTTTATGACAGAAGCATAAAAATCACAATGTAAAAAATGGGACAACCGGGAACAGGTCACGTTTTCTTTTTCCCTTATTTTCTTGATTTAGCCTGCCCCTGAACAACACCCCCCGTTTTTTCGATTTCTAAACGTGGTCTGTCCCTGAAACCAATGTCTGAAACCCAGAAACGCAGTCCTCACAGAAAAAAAATGAAAGAGGTGAGCTCTGGGAATCGAAATATTTAAGCCTGCAAAACAATCCGGGGCTGCCCCCCCAAGCCTTGCAGGCTCGAATAATTAAACTGCAGCCAACCGCACCTGCTTCTCCAACTCCACCTTCAACCCCGGCTCCAGCTTCAACTGCCGCGCCAACTCATCCAGATAGCTCTTCTCCATAAAGTTCTCCTCGTCCACCAGCATCACACTGGCGATGTACATCTCTGCCGCCATTTCCGGCGTGCTTGCCGCGCGGGCAACGTCTGTTGGGTCAAGGGGTTTGTTGAGTTCGGCATGCAGCCAGTGCTGGAGCTCCTGATCATTGTCGAGTTTAGTGAACTCGCCTTCGATCAGTTGGCGCTCGCGGTCGTCGATGTGGCCGTCGGCCTTGGCTGCTGCAACGAGTGCCTTGAGGATCGCCTGGCTGTGTTGCTCGGCTTGTGCGGGCGGGAGGCGATCAAGGGTTTGCGGTTCGCGTTGTGGTGCGGTGCCTTTTTGGGCGTTGTAGTTGCCGTAGGCTTTGTATGCCAGCACGCCGAGTGCGGCGAGGCCGCCGTAGAGGGCGACTTTGCCGCCGACGTTGCGCACTTTCTTGTTGCCGAGCAGCAGGCCCATGGCGCCTGCCGCCAGTGCGCCACCGCCGGCGCCCGACAGCAGACCGCCAAGGCCACTGCCGCCGGACGATCCGCCAAGCAAGCCGCCCAACCCACCGGCGGCCGTTTTGTTTTGCGACCCGCCGGCCTTGTTCTGCAGCAGATCCTGGCCGGATTTGAGTAGTTGATCGAGCAATCCACGGGTGTTCATGTTCCGCCTCCAAACAGGGGTTATCCGGATCTATAAGGCCCTCAGCCTAGTTCGAAAGTGCCCCTGCCCTGCTCACGAGTGTGCTTCCAGATGTTGCTCGGCACCGGACTGCCGTTCGCGAAAATAGATATACACTCCAGCCAATCTATAAAAACCGCCCACTGGGTACCCTTCTCATGATGACCTTGCGTCAGATCCGTCACTTCATCGCCGTGGCCGAAACCGGCTCGATCTCTGCGGCTGCGCAAACCGCGTTTATTTCCCAATCGACCCTGACCCTGGCGATCCAGCAACTGGAAGAAGAAATCGGCGTCAGCCTGTTCAGCCGACACGCCAAGGGCATGACGCTGACGCATCAGGGTCATCAATTCCTACGACAGGCGCACCTGATTCTGGCGACTGTGGATAACGCCAAACGCAGCCTGCAACAGAGCACCGATCAGGTTGCCGGGCAATTGATCATCGGCGTGACCAGCCTTGTCGCTGGTTATTACCTCGCGGATTTGGTCACCCGGTTTCAGCGCGCCTACCCTAACGTTGAAATAAGAGTGATGGAGGACGAGCGCCCCTACATCGAGCACTTGCTGGTCAGCGGCGAAATCGACGTCGGCGTGTTGATCCTCTCCAACCTCGAAGATCGCCATGCCTTGCAGACCGAAGTCCTGACCCACTCGCCACACCGTTTGTGGCTGCCCGCGCAGCATCCATTGCTGGAGCACGACAGCATCAACCTCGCCGATGTCGCCCGCGAACCGTTGATTCAACTGAACGTCGACGAGATGGATCGCAATGCTCAACGCCTGTGGCGCGGTGCGGGGCTGCAACCAAAGATCACGCTGAGAACCGCTTCAACCGAAGCGGTGCGAAGTCTTGTTGCGGCCGGTTAGGGCGTGTCGATCCAGCCGGACATGACCTACCGCCCCTGGTCGCTTGAAGGCGACATCATCGAAGCGCGACCAATTGCCGACCTGAACCAGACCCTCGACGTCGGCCTGGCCTGGCGTCGAGGCACCGCGCGACCAGCGCTGGTTGATCCATTTCTGACTGTGGCCCGCGAACAGCCGCATGGCGGACGCAAGCCATCTATTTAATCGAATGCCACCTTCAGTATTTAGAATTTGTCGCCCCCGGAGCCGCGCACTAGTCTTGCTGCATCTATAAGACGGTCGGCTCCCGGTGACACAGGGAGCAACAATGGCCATACAAGAAAAGAGAGCTCGCAAAATGGCTGGCGCGCAGACCCCGATGTGTACCGCGTTGTTGATCGACGGTGAACTGGTCGCCGGCGAGGGCTTTGTTGAGCCGATCCTCAACCCGGCCACCGGTGAAACTCTCACGCACATCGCCGAGGCCAGCACGGAACAAGTCGAAACCGCCATCCTCGCCGCCCACCGCGCCTTCGCCGAATGGTCGCGGACCACGCCGCAGCAACGTTCCAATCTGTTGTTGGAGATCGCCAACGCCGTCGAAAAGCACGCCGATCACCTCGCCCGCCTCGAATCCTTGAACTGCGGCAAGCCGCTGCATTTGGCGCGTCAGGACGACCTGACGGCGACTGTTGATGTGTTCCGCTTCTTTGCCGGTGCCGTGCGCTGCCAGACCGGCCAGCTCAGCGGCGAATACCTGCCGGGTTACACCAGCATGGTGCGCCGCGATCCGATTGGCGTCGTCGCCTCGATTGCGCCGTGGAACTACCCGATCATGATGGCCGCGTGGAAGATCGCCCCAGCCCTGGCGGCCGGCAACACGCTGGTGTTCAAACCTTCCGAACACACGCCGCTGTCGATTCTCGCACTGGCCCCTTCGCTTGCCGAAATCCTGCCGCGCGGGGTGATCAACATCATCTGCGGGGGTGGCGAAGGCGTCGGCAGCCATTTGGTCAGTCACCCGAAAATCCGCATGGTCTCGCTGACCGGCGATATCGTCACCGGGCAGAAAATCCTTCAGGCCGCGGCGAAAACCCTGAAACGCACACACCTTGAACTCGGCGGCAAAGCCCCGGTAATCGTCTGCAACGACGCTGATCTGAAAGCCGTCGTCGAAGGCGTGCGCACTTACGGTTACTACAACGCCGGGCAGGATTGCACCGCCGCCTGCCGGATCTACGCCCAGGCCGGCATCCACGACAAATTGGTCGCCGAACTCGGTGCCTCCGTCAGCAGCCTGCGTTTCGCTGGCAAGCGCGATGCCGACAATGAGATCGGCCCGCTGATCAGCACCCGTCAGCGTGACCGCGTGGCCAGTTTCGTGGAACGCGCCCTCGGCCAGCCGCATATCGAACGGGTGACCGGCGCGGCGGTGCATTCCGGCGCCGGTTTCTACTACCAACCGACACTTTTGGCCGGTTGCAAACAGAGCGACGAGATCGTCCAGCGCGAAGTGTTCGGGCCAGTGGTGACGGTGACCCGTTTCGATGAACTCTCGCAGGCCGTCGATTGGGCCAACGACTCCGAATACGGCCTCGCCTCGTCGGTGTGGACACAGAATCTGGACAAGGCCATGCAGGTCGCCGCCCACCTGCAGTACGGCTGCACGTGGATCAACAGCCATTTCATGCTCGTCAGCGAAATGCCCCACGGCGGTCTGAAACGTTCGGGTTATGGCAAAGACTTATCCAGCGATTCGCTTCAGGACTACAGCGTGGTGCGGCACATCATGGCCCGCCACGGCCAGCATCTCTGACTACGCTAATAACAAGCCGCCAACGGCATGCTCCACCGCGTTCACAACTGCCCCGACCATAATTTAAAGAAGAGGGTTCAACCATGTTCGTGCACAAGACCGCACTGCTCAGTGCAATCACCACGGCCTTGCTGGCCAGCGCCAGCCTGCAAGCGGCAGAACCGCTGAAGGCTGTCGGCGCTGGTGAGGGTCAGTTGGATATCGTCGCCTGGCCGGGCTACATCGAACGTGGCGAGAGTGACAAGGCCTACGACTGGGTGAGCGGTTTCGAGAAGGAAACCGGCTGCAAGGTCAACGTGAAAACCGCCGCGACCTCTGACGAAATGGTCAGCCTGATGGCCAAGGGTGGTTACGACCTGGTCACCGCGTCGGGCGATGCGTCGCTGCGGTTGATCGTCGGCAAGCGTGTGCAACCGATCAACACCGCGTTGATCCCGAACTGGAAAAACCTCGATCCGCGTCTGAAAGATGCGCCGTGGTACGTGGTCAACAGCCAGACCTACGGCACCCCGTACCAGTGGGGGCCGAACGTGCTGATGTACAACACCAATGTGTTCAAGACCGCGCCGACCAGTTGGAACGTACTCTTCGACGCGCAGAATCTGCCGGACGGCAAAGCGAACAAGGGCCGTGTGCAGGCGTATGACGGACCGATCTATATTGCCGATGCGGCGCTGTATCTCAAGTCCGCCAAGCCAGAATTGGGTATCAGCGATCCGTATCAACTCACCGAAGCGCAGTACAAGGCTGTGCTCGATCTGCTGCGTGCCCAGCAGCCGCTGATCCACCGCTACTGGCACGACACCACGGTGCAGATGAGCGACTTCAAAAACGAAGGCGTGGTTGCCTCCGGTGCCTGGCCATATCAGGTCAACGGCCTGATCAACGAGAAGCAGCCGGTTGCTTCGACCATCCCGAAAGAAGGCGCCACGGGTTGGGCCGACACCACCATGCTGCACGCCGAGGCCAAGCACCCGAACTGTGCGTACAAGTGGATGGACTGGTCGCTGCAACCGAAAGTCCAGGGCGATGTGGCGGCGTGGTTTGGTTCGTTGCCGGCCGTGCCGGCAGCGTGCCAGGGCAGTGAACTGCTCGGCGCCGAGGGTTGCAAAACCAACGGTTTCGACCAGTTCGACAAGATTGCCTTCTGGAAAACCCCGCAGGCTGAAGGCGGCAAGTTTGTGCCGTACAGCCGCTGGACACAGGACTACATCGCGATCATGGGCGGTAGGTAAGCCCCTTCAATATCGAAAGATCGCAGCCTTCGGCAGCTCCTGCATCGACTGCGAGCACCGAAAATTCAGCGTCCGGCTCACATCCTGTAGGAGCTGCCGGAGGCTGCGATCTTTTCGACGCAACGCCTGATCATTCTTTGAAAGCCTGCTTTACCGGAGCACCGCACCATGACGCTTGCAGTCCAGTTCACCAACGTTTCCCGGCAGTTCGGCGAAGTGAAGGCCGTTGACCGGGTTTCCATCGATATCCAGGACGGCGAGTTCTTTTCCATGCTCGGCCCTTCCGGCTCGGGCAAAACCACGTGCCTGCGCCTGATCGCCGGTTTCGAACAACCGAGCGCCGGCTCGATCCGCATCCACGGCGCCGAAGCGGCCGGTCTGCCGCCGTATCAACGTGACGTAAACACTGTGTTTCAGGATTACGCGCTGTTCCCGCACATGAACGTGCTCGACAACGTCGCCTACGGTTTGAAAGTCAAAGGCGTGGGCAAAAACGAACGGCACAAACGCGCTGAAGAAGCCTTGGACATGGTCGCCCTCGGCGGCTACGGCGCACGTAAACCGGTGCAATTGTCCGGCGGCCAGCGCCAGCGTGTTGCCCTCGCCCGAGCCTTGGTCAATCGACCTCGCGTGCTGTTGCTCGATGAGCCTTTGGGCGCCCTCGACCTGAAGCTGCGCGAGCAAATGCAAAGCGAATTGAAGAAGCTGCAACGCCAACTCGGCATCACCTTCATCTTCGTCACCCACGATCAAACCGAAGCCCTGTCGATGTCCGACCGCGTGGCCGTGTTCAACAAGGGTCGCATCGAACAGGTCGATACCCCGCGTAATCTGTACATGAAACCGACCACCACGTTCGTCGCCGAATTCGTCGGCACCTCGAACGTGATTCGCGGCGATCTCGCACGCCAAATCAGCGGTCATCCGCAGCCGTTTTCGATTCGTCCGGAACATGTGCGTTTCGCCGAAGGCCCCTTGGCCAGCCATGAAATCGAAGTCAGTGGTTTGCTCCACGACATCCAGTATCAGGGCAGCGCCACGCGTTATGAATTGACCCTGGAAAACGGCCAGACCCTGAGCATCAGCCACGCCAACAACCAGTGGATCGACAGCAGCGCGCAGCATCAGACCGGCCAGCGCCTGAACGCACGCTGGGCGCGGGAGGCGATGATCCCGCTGCACGACACCGTGACGAGCGGGGTGTGAAATGAGCACGCTCGCGATGACTCAATCGCCGCCACTGCGCAGGTTTTCCAACCTGCTCTACCGCAAGCCGAACCTGTATTTGTCGATGCTGCTGGTGCCGCCGCTGCTGTGGTTCGGCGCGATCTATCTTGGCTCGCTGCTGGTGCTGTTGTGGCAAGGTTTCTACACCTTCGACGACTTCACCATGGCGGTCACCCCTGACCTGACCCTGGCGAATTTTTCCGCGCTGTTCCAGCCGTCGAACTTCGACATCATCCTGCGCACGCTGAGCATGGCCATCGTCGTGTCGATTGCCAGCGCCATTGTGGCGTTCCCGATTGCCTACTACATGGCGCGTTACACCACGGGCAAAACCAAGGCGTTTTTCTACATTGCGGTGATGCTGCCGATGTGGGCCAGTTACATCGTCAAGGCTTACGCATGGACGTTGCTGCTGGCCAAGGGCGGCGTGGCGCAATGGTTCGTTCAGCACCTGGGGCTGGAGCCGGTGTTGCAGTTCATTCTGGGCATTCCCGGTGTCGGCGGCAGCACCTTGTCGACCTCGCATCTCGGGCGCTTCATGGTGTTCGTCTACATCTGGCTGCCGTTCATGATCCTGCCGATTCAGGCCTCGCTGGAACGCCTGCCGCCATCGCTGTTGCAGGCTTCTGCCGACCTCGGCGCCAAACCGCGCCAGACCTTTATGCAGGTGATTTTGCCACTGTCGATTCCGGGGATTGCCGCTGGTTCGATCTTCACGTTTTCGCTGACCCTGGGCGACTTCATCGTGCCGCAACTGGTTGGCCCACCCGGCTACTTCGTCGGCAGCATGGTTTATGCGCAGCAGGGTGCGATTGGCAACATGCCAATGGCCGCCGCGTTTACGTTGGTGCCGATTGTGTTGATCGCCATCTACCTGTCCATCGTCAAACGTCTGGGGGCCTTCGATGCACTCTGAGAAAGCGTCCATAGGCTTGAAAATCGCAGCCTGGGGCGGGTTGGTGTTTCTGCACTTCCCGATCCTGATCATCTTCCTTTACGCCTTCAACACCGAAGAGGCCGCGTTCAGCTTTCCGCCGAAGGGCTTCACGCTGCACTGGTTCAGCGTGGCGTTTTCGCGAACGGACGTTCTGGAATCGATCAAGTTGTCGCTGCAAATCGCAGCTATCGCCACGTTGATCGCGATGGTGCTCGGCACGCTGGCCTCGGCGGCTTTGTACCGACGCGATTTCTTCGGCAAACAGGGCATTTCGTTGATGCTGATCCTGCCGATCGCGCTGCCGGGGATCATCACCGGGATCGCCCTGTTGGCGACGTTCAAGACGCTGGGGATCGAACCGGGAATGTTCACCATCATCGTCGGCCACGCGACCTTCTGTGTGGTGATCGTTTACAACAACGTCATCGCCCGCCTGCGCCGCACTTCGCACAGCTTGATCGAGGCGTCGATGGACCTGGGCGCCGATGGTTGGCAGACCTTCCGCTACATCATTCTGCCGAACCTCGGCTCTGCATTGTTGGCCGGCGGCATGCTCGCGTTCGCACTGTCGTTCGACGAAATCATCGTCACCACGTTTACCGCCGGCCATGAACGCACGTTACCGCTGTGGCTGCTCAACCAGCTCAGCCGCCCACGGGATGTGCCGGTAACCAACGTCGTCGCCATGCTGGTGATGATGGTGACCATGCTGCCGATCCTGGGTGCGTACTACCTGACGCGGGGTGGCGAAAGCGTCGCCGGCAGTGGCGGCAAATGATTGATATGCCCCTGTAGGAGCTACCGCAGGCTGCGATCTTTTGATGTTGCTTTTGAAGATCAACATCAAAAGATCGCAGCCTGCGGCAGCTCCTACACGGGATCCGGTTTCCACAGATAAAAACAACGGATTCGAAGAGGACAAAAGCATGCAAACCAAACTCTTGATCAACGGCCAATTGGTCAACGGCGAAGGCCCCGCCCAACCGGTGCTCAACCCGGCGCTCGGCGAAGTGCTGGTGGAAATCAACGAAGCCAGCGAAGCCCAGGTCGATGCCGCCGTGCGTGCCGCCGACTGCGCCTTCGCCGAGTGGTCGCAAACCGCGCCGAAAGATCGCTCGCTGCTGCTGCTCAAACTCGCCGATGCCATCGAAGCCCACGGCGAAGAACTGGCCAAACTCGAATCCGACAACTGCGGCAAACCCTACAGCGCCGCGCTCAACGACGAGATCCCGGCGATTGCCGACGTGTTCCGTTTCTTCGCCGGCGCCAGCCGTTGCATGAGCGGTTCGGCCGGCGGTGAATACCTGCCCGGCCACACCTCAATGATCCGCCGCGACCCGGTGGGCGTGATCGCCTCCATCGCACCGTGGAACTACCCGTTGATGATGGTCGCCTGGAAAATCGCCCCGGCATTGGCCGCCGGTAATACCGTGGTGCTCAAGCCGTCGGAACAAACCCCGCTGACCGCGTTGCGTCTGGCTGAACTCGCGTCGGAAATCTTCCCGGCCGGCGTACTCAATCTGGTGTTTGGTCGTGGGCCTACTGTGGGCAGTCCGTTGGTGACTCACCCGAAAGTGCGCATGGTCTCGCTGACAGGCTCCATCGCCACCGGTTCGAACATCATTTCCAGCACCGCCGACAGCGTCAAACGCATGCACATGGAACTGGGCGGCAAGGCGCCGGTGATCATCTTCGACGATGCTGATATCGATGCGGCGGTTGAAGGCATTCGCACCTTTGGTTTCTACAACGCCGGGCAGGACTGCACTGCGGCGTGCCGGATTTACGCGCAGCAAGGCATTTACGACCAATTCGTCGAGAAGCTCGGCGCGGCGGTCAGCAGCATCAAGTGCGGGTTGCAGGATGATCCGTCGACCGAGTTGGGGCCGCTGATTACTGCGCAGCATCGTGACCGGGTCGCATCGTTCGTCGAACGTGCCGTGGCGCAGCCGCACATTCGCTTGATCACTGGCGGCAAGGCAGTCGAGGGCAATGGATTCTTCTTTGAGCCGACGGTGTTGGCCGACGCGCTGCAGGACGACGAGATCGTCCGCCGCGAAGTATTCGGGCCGGTGGTGTCGGTGACCAAGTTCACCGATGAAGCGCAGGCGCTGGAATGGGCCAACGATTCGGACTACGGCTTGGCGTCCTCTGTGTGGACTGCCGATGTAGGACGCGCGCACCGGATGTCGGCACGGTTGCAATACGGCTGCACCTGGGTGAACACGCACTTCATGCTGGTCAGCGAAATGCCGCATGGCGGTCAGAAGTTGTCCGGTTACGGCAAGGACATGTCCATGTACGGGCTGGAGGACTACACCACGGTTCGGCATGTGATGTTCAAGCACTAAGCCTTTAAAAGCTTCGCGAGCAGGCTCGCTCCCACAGGGAACTGCATTCCAATTGTGGGAGCGAGCCTGCTCGCGAAGGCGTCACCCCGGTGTCAGGAAGAACCCGGATCACGCACCACCAGGATCCCAAAACAATAACCACCGAACCGGGCGGCGCCTGCATGGCCCCGCCACGGCCTCGGCCATCCGAAATCTGCCGATTTCACGGAGCAAACACACATGAGTGCATCACCCGATCTCTCAGCCGCCGTCGCCGACAGCGATGCCGAACAGCTGCGCAAACTCGGCTACACCTCCAACTTCAATCGCAGCATGAGCCTGTGGGAAAACTTCGCCCTGGGCTTCACCTATCTGTCACCGGTCGTAGGGGTTTATACCCTGTTCGGCCTGTGCCTCGCCGCCGGCGGTCCACCGATGTTCTGGGCCTACTTGCTGATCGGTTGCGGCCAGTTGCTGGTGTGCCTGATCTTCGGCGAAGTGGTTTCGCAGTTCCCGATTTCCGGCGGGGTTTACCCTTGGGCACGCCGATTGGTCGGTAAAAAATGGGCGTGGATGGTCGGCTGGATCTACTCCATCGCCCTGTGCGTCACCATCGCGGCCGTCGCCGTCGGCGCTGGCCCGTACCTGGCCGCCATGCTCGGTTTTGAGCCAAGCAACAACACCAACATCGTCATCGCTCTGGTGCTGACCTTGTTCGCCACGCTGGTCAACCTCAGCGGCACCAAAGTGTTGGCGCGCATCGCCATGTTCGGCTTCCTTTGCGAACTGGTCGGCGCGGTAATCGTCGGTGTTTACCTGTTGATCTTCGAGCGTCATCAGCCGCTCAGCGTGCTGTTCAACACGTTCGACATCAGCGTCGATGGCTCATACCTGCCGGCGTTCCTCACCGCCTCGCTGGCGGGGATGTTCCTCTACTACGGCTTCGAAGCCTGCGGCGACGTCGCTGAAGAAACCCCGAACCCGAGCGCAAAAATCCCGGTGGCCATGCGCATGACCATCTACATCGGCGGCATCGCAGCAATGTTCGCCTGCCTGGCGCTGATCCTCGCCGTGCCGGACATGCAAGCCGTGATCAACGGCACCGACAAAGACCCGGTCACCACCATCCTCAACAACGCCTTCGGCCCGGTCGGCTCGAAAGTGGTGATGGGCGTGGTGATGATTTCCTTCATCTCCTGCGTCATCAGCCTACAGGCCGCAGCGAGCCGTCTGCTGTACTCCTACGCTCGCGATGAAATGGTCATCGGCAGCCTACTGCTGAAAAAGATTTCTCCGACGACCCAGGTGCCGGTTGCTGCGCTGTTCGTCTCCGGCGTCCTGCCGGCCCTGATCATCGCCCTGGGATTTTTCCTGCAAGACGCCGTGGCGACCATCGTCAGTTTCGCGGCGATCGGCATCTACCTCGCGTTCCAGATGATCGTGCTGGCCGCGCTGTACGCCCGCAGCAAAGGCTGGAAACCGAGCGGCAAATTCACCCTCGGCGCATGGGGCTGGCCGGTGAACATCGGCGCGCTGGTGTATGGCGTTGGCGCGATCATCAACATGGCCTGGCCACGCACGCCGGATGCGGCTTGGTATGTGAACTATGCGATGGTGCTGAGCACCGCGATCGTGATTGGTTTGGGCTTGGTTTATATATGGGTGGGCAAACCGTATGACCATGGCAAGGCGCCGGCTGGGGATGCTTGGAAGGTGGGTCGCTAACGCTCGTAAAACGCGATCAGTTGCCCTGCTCGCATTAATGTGTGCAGGGCTACTCAATTAGAACTCAGTGGTCTGGACAAGCTGAACTCAATACCTACTCTGTTTGCACAAAATCTACAGGTTTGCCTTTTACATCCAGTACTCGAAACCATCCCTTCACACTCTGGATTGACCTGATAGCGAGCTGAATATGAGTTTCGTGCATGAAATCCGTCCCAGCATATAAAGGCTGCCCTTCCCAAAACGGAGAGCGTACGGAGTCATAAGGCTCCATCCCCGCCATCTCACGAAACACATGCAGTGCTTCGATGACTTGGCAGTCAAGACGTCGTAAATAAGGGGTATTTACCTTGAGAGGTTGTCCGCCTTCTTGCTTGGAGGCATTTTCAAGGCCTACGTAACTCTCCCGAATTTCGAGTAACGCACTCTGCGTCGTGAAATCCAAACATCGGCCCAAATCAATAACAGCTCCCAACACAAAAGGCTGTTTGATCTTTTCCCTTTTCTGAGCGTTGGTCGCGAAGCTAAGCGCCCTTTGAGGATTATTTTCCCAAAAGTAGACGCCTCCACCGAGCCAGTCATAGTCGTTGGTGCTGTCATAGAGAGATTGTTCACCAGCCAGCACGCGCTCGCCAACTTCTCGCTCGCATCCATGGAAACCAAGTACAAAGGACGGGGAAATGCTATACATCAGTTCGCCGTAGCTTCTCCATTTACACGAGCAAAGAATGCACGGACTTTTTTAGGGTCTTTCAGCATTTCACTAGCAGATCGCCTAATACGCTGCGAGCCTTCAGAAGCAATTGGAAGCGGGCCACTATGCGAAGAAGCGATCACCCAAGCGGTTGCGCTCTGCTTGGCATCAGAATTTATCTGACAAAAAATCGCCTCCGCAGCAGCAGTGAGGGTAGCCGTTGCTGAAATTTGGGCGATCGCATGATCTAAAGATGGACCAAGCTGCGAATGGAGAATCGCACCTGATGAAATCCCTGCCACGGAGACTGGCCCAATCATCTTGTGAACATATTCGACATGAGGACGGCCCTCTGAACCGGTCACAACGACCAGCCCACGGCCTTGATCTTCAGACCCTTCAGGAGTCTCTTTGTCGAGATCTTTGAGCATTTCTTCCTCGATTCGAGCTACGGTTCGGCGCTCAAATGTTGATTAATTAATCGACAATATAGTCTCTGAAATTCACTACGTCACCCACACCGACGAGTTGTCAGATGATCTGCAGCCTTGGAAGCACCTATTTTTTTTCGAATGCGCTTTCTGACGCTGTTTTTGAACGCAATTTCGCTCGCCTTTGTTTGATGCAATTGATTGCATAACTCATCGGTCACTTTTCGGGTGTGCCTCCTTGAAAACATTTTGCCAGCTCCTGAACAAGCGGAAATTGGAAACCGAAAACTCGATCAACACGAAGAAACCTGCAGTTCATTCCGTGGATCCGAATAGATAAGGGAAAAACTACGGCTTAGGCGGTCGGTTGCTGTTGGCACCGCAAAATCAGGCATTTCCTACAGGCGCCGCCTTCAGAGACAAGCCCGTTTTCCTACAGCAGGTGTCGACAGAGCCGACTTGGCGTCTTGGGTGGCTAGCCGATAGGCTTTCTCTCGGCAGCGAAATCAGCAGCCCGGTGTCGGAGCCGGAATAAATATCAACACGGCGTGACCGCACTCATTTGAGTGGCGGCTCTATTCTCAATATTGGAGTCGAAAAATGCCTGACCACGTAAAAACTCCTTCTGAAAGCTCCGCTTTCTTCACCCCCACCGCCTTCACCCGCCACAACCGTTTCCTCCACGCCTTCATGCAAGACCACGAAGCCTGGTTCTGCGTCCAGGATCTCGGTCGCCTGATGGGCTATCCGCTGAACGAACGCCTCACCCTGAAACTCGATCCCGACCAGCGTCGAAATGTCCTCATGCGCAAGGACGGCGAAATCGTCGATTGCGCGATGGTCAGCGAGTCCGGCCTGTACGCCCTGCTCGTCCATCACTTCGTCCCGGAAAACCGCAATCTGCGCCAATGGCTGAGCCATGAAGTGATTCCGATGTTGCGCGAAACCGGCGCGATATCTGTGGAGAACTGCCCGAGCCTGAGTTCGGTGAACTGGGCTGGCGTCACCGTACCGCTGCTGCACTGGCAACAGCAGGCGTGGGTGAAGTGGCGTGATGTACCGGAGTTGATGCACGGCCAGCGGCCGTATCCGGTGCTGGGAAGCTGTAACTGAGCCAATAAAAAGGGCGGACTTCTCAGTCCGCCCCTCCGTCAGTTCAACTCAAAACCGCGAAACACTCCTCATCGCATCCACCAGATACCGCATGGCTATCCGGTCACTCTCCGAAAGCTCACGATAACGCTCCACCAGTTTCAGCTCGTCGGAGCTCAACCGGCGCCTTCTGCGCCCGCTGCCGAGGCAGGGAAAGATGCCCAACATGTCGGTGATGCCTTGTATTTTTGCCATGGACGATGTCCTTCTCTAATACGTCAAAGAACTGCTTAACCACCACATCGCCCTGCCCCTTTCAGCAGCGTCGTGTGCCCTGCCGGTCTGAAGGCTCGCGACCGGTCATGTCCATAGAATAGAAATTTAATCGGCGCTGAAAAGGGGTATTTAGAGTAATTAGTCGAAAAAAGCAGATATGCCGTGTAAATCAGAAAGCACTGTCGGAAAAAATACTGACATGTCTTGTTTCATTGCCACACTGAGCCTTGTAATCAATCATTTCTGCACGACAATCGAACGGTTTAAGCTAGCCGGCATCTGTTTATAGTCCGTTGCGTTTGGCCAAGGCATGTCCGAACCGTTATTTCTGATCCAGCACGTGCCAGGAAGGGCGCGGGATTGCACACGACAGGTTGTATTTATGCACCGCAGGAATTTGCTCAAAGCGTCCATGGCCATTGCGGCTTACACCGGTCTTTCGGCTACCGGCCTGCTGGCCAGCCGCGCCTGGGCTGCCAATGGCGGCGCCGCCGATGGCGAGGCTCAGGCCTTCGATTTCGAAGCGCTGAAGCGTCAGGCCAAGCAACTGGCTGGCAGCGCGTATAAGGACACTAAACAGGTGTTGCCGCCGACGCTGGCGACCATGACCCCGCAAAATTTCAACGCGATCCGCTACGACGGCGAACATTCGTTGTGGAAGGAGAACAAGGGTCAACTGGACGTGCAGTTCTTCCACGTTGGTATGGGCTTCCGCCAGCCGGTGCGCATGTACAGCGTCGACGCCAAGACCCGCACCGCCCGCGAGGTGCATTTCCGCCCGGCGCTGTTCAACTATGAAAACACTTCGGTCGACACCCCGCAGCTCAAGGGCGATTTGGGTTTTGCCGGGTTCAAGTTGTTCAAGGCACCGGAACTGGATCGTCACGACGTGTTGTCGTTCCTCGGCGCCAGCTATTTCCGTGCGGTAGACGCGACTGGCCAATATGGCCTCTCAGCGCGCGGTCTGGCGATCGACACTTACGCGAAGAAACGCGAAGAATTCCCTGACTTCACCAAGTTCTGGTTCGAGACGCCGGACAAGAACGCCACGCGTTTTGTGGTGTATGCCCTGCTCGATTCACCGAGTGCCACTGGCGCGTATCGCTTCGATATCGATTGCCAGGCCGAGCGCGTGGTGATGGAAGTCGACGCACACATCAACGCGCGTACGGCCATTGAGCAACTGGGTATCTCGCCGATGACCAGCATGTTCAGCTGCGGTACCCACGAGCGCCGCATGTGCGACACCATTCACCCGCAGATCCACGACTCGGATCGTCTGGCGATGTGGCGCGGCAACGGCGAATGGATCTGCCGTCCGCTGAACAACCCCGCCACCCTGCAATTCAACGCGTTTGCCGACACCGATCCGAAGGGCTTCGGTCTGGTGCAGACCGATCATGAATTCGCCAACTATCAGGACACTGTCGACTGGTACAGCAAACGTCCAAGCCTGTGGGTAGAACCTACAACCGCGTGGGGCGAAGGCTCTATCGATCTGCTGGAAATTCCTACAACCGGTGAAACCCTCGATAACATCGTGGCGTTCTGGACACCGAAAAAGCCAGTGGCTGCCGGCGATTCGCTGAACTACGGCTACAAGCTGTACTGGAGCGCCCTGCCGCCGGTGGGTACGCCGCTGGCGCGGGTGCATGCCACGCGCTCCGGCATGGGCGGCTTCACCGAAGGCTGGGCACCGGGCGAGCATTACCCGCCGGTGTGGGCACGCCGTTTTGCCGTGGACTTCACCGGTGGCGGTCTGGATCGCCTGCCGCAGGGCACCGGGATCGAACCGGTGGTGACTTGTTCGAACGGCAAGGTGCAAGACTTCAGCGTGCTGGTGCTGGATGACATCAAGGGTTACCGGATCCTGTTCGACTGGTATCCGACCAACGACAGCGTAGAGCCGGTGGAGCTGCGGTTGTTCATCCGCACCAATGACCGCACGTTGAGCGAAACCTGGTTGTACCAGTACTTCCCGCCGGCGCCGGACAAGCGTAAGTATCCTTGAGGGTTCTCTAGCGTCTGATTAGCCCCCATCGCGAGCAGGCTCGCTCCTACAGTTGATCTGCGTCGAACACTGATTTTGTGAACGGCAAATAAACCTGTAGGAGTGAGCCTGCTCGCGATAGCGTCCGCCTAGGCAGCGCAAATACCCTGTCTAGTCCTGAAATAGGTTTACACCTGTTTCACCCTAACGCCCGATGCACCGCATCGGGCGTTTTGTATTTTAAAGAGAGGTGCGGCCGCTCCTGGTTGTAGATCGTGACGGCCTCTCGCACCATCTGTGTGGCCTGCGCAAAATCCGCAGGTCGGTGGATCAAGAACTCTGTTTTCAAGATGCCGTTGACCCGCTCTGCCAAGGCGTTTTGGTAGCAGTCGTAGCCCTCGGTCATCGAGCAAGTGATGCCATGCTTTGCGTGCATTTCTTGATAAAGGGCCGAGCAGTACTGCGCGCCTCGATCCGAGTGATGGACCAGTTTCTGAACGCTTCGACGTCGCTTCAAAGCCATTCGAAAGGCTTGCACCACGGAGTTGGTGTGCAGACTTTCATGCACGTGATAGCCGACTATTTTTCTCGAAAAGACATCCGTCACTAAACTCAAATAGGCAACGCCATCACGGGTAGGCAGGTAAGTAATATCGGCCACCCAGACCTGTTCTGGGCCGGTAGCGACTATTTGTTCCGGGCTTGGTTTCAGCAGATTGGGGTGTCGGCGGAAGCGATGATGGCTGTCGGTCGTCTTGTGATACGCCCGTTTTCTGCGGACCAACTGGCGGCTTTCCCGCAAAACCGCGAACAAACGATCCCGGCCAACATGGAGCTCCTGTTGCTCACGCTGCTCATGCATCATCGAATGCAGCTTGCGAGTGCCGATGCACGGTTGGCGAGCACGGACCTTCTCTACAAACGTTATGAGCTGCTGATCCTGGTCGGCCCGAGCCCTGTAGACCCGGTTGCGTTTGTAATAGGCCTGACGGCTTATTCCCATAAATTGGCAAGCCCTGCTGACACTCAGGGTTTGGGTTTGCGCAACGACTTGCCGGGTCGCTTTTTTACGACAGATACGCCGTAGTCATTTTTCAGAACATCGACCACGGCTTCAAAGAATTGGGCTTTCTGAGTTGCCAGCGCCAGTTGTTCCTCGAGTTCTTTGATTCTTTGCTCGGGAGTCAGTGGCAAGGTTGGCTCGTCCATAGATCTGATCCTCTGGGAACGAATGGAGGCGCCTTGGCTCCAGTCCTGGCGACCATGTTTGCGTAACCAAACCAGCACCGTCGACCGACCCTGAATCCCATAGCGCCGCTGAGCCTCTTTATAACTCAACTCGCCTTTTTCGACCTGGTCGACAACCGATAATTTAAAAGCCAGTGTGTAATCACGCTGACTGCGCTTCGTGCCCGTATCCATTGCACCTTCCTGAAAAGAAGTCAGAAGGTGTAAACCTTATTCAGGACGGGACACCCACCAGAAAAAAGCCCCGACCATCACTGGTTGGGGCTTTTTGCTTTTCAGCGGTCACTCAATCGCGAAGATCAGACTCATGAATCGGCTGATCACGATGGGTCGCGCGCTGGTACTGCGCCGGCCACACCGCTTTGCGTCCGCCCAGATCATCGTCGGCGTGCAATGGCCAGTACGGATCACGCAGCAGTTCACGGGCGAGGAAGATGATGTCGGCCTGACAAGTGCGCAGGATGTGCTCGGCTTGTGCCGGCTCGGTAATCATTCCCACTGTGCCGGTGGCGATGCCTGACTCCTTGCGTACACGTTCAGCGAAGCGTGTCTGATAACCCGGCCCAACGGGAATCTCCGCGTTGGCCGCTGTACCGCCCGAGGAAACGTCGATCAGATCCGCACCGAGTGTGTGCAGGCGTCGCGCCAGCTCCACGGTTTCATCCGGGTTCCAGCCGTCCTCGACCCAGTCGGTGGCCGACACGCGGACGAACACCGGTAACTCTTCCGGCCAGACCGCGCGGACGGCTTCGGTGACTTGCAGCACCAGCCGAATGCGGTTTTCAAAGGAACCGCCGTACTGATCACGTCGTTGATTACTCAGCGGCGAGAGAAACTGATGCAGCAGATAACCGTGGGCCGCATGCACCTCAACCACACTAAAACCCGCTGTCAGCGCGCGTTTTGCAGCATCGACAAACGCTTGAATGACGTCGGCGATCTGCCCTTCATCGAGCTGTTTGGGTTGTGTGTGTTGCGGGTCGAAAGCAATCGGGGAAGGGCCGACCGGGGTCCAGCCGCCATCGTCCGGTTTGACGCTGCCATGCTTGCCGATCCATGGCCGATGGGTGCTGGCCTTGCGCCCCGCGTGGGCCAGTTGAATGCCGGCCACCGCGCCATTGGCGGTGATGAAACGGGTGATGCGTTGCAGCGGTTCGATCTGTTCGTCGTTCCACAAACCAAGGTCTTCGGCGGTGATTCGCCCGTCGGCCGTCACCGCGGTGGCTTCGGTGAAAACCAGTCCGGCGCCGCCCACCGCGCGGCTGCCGAGGTGCACCAGATGCCAGTCATTGGCCAGGCCATCGACGCTGGAGTACTGGCACATGGGCGAAACGGCGATGCGATTGGGCAGGGTCAGTTGGCGCAGGGTAAAGGGTTCAAGCAGCAGACTCATGGGGCACCTCTCAAATCAGTGGGCAGGCTCCAGGGTTCTGTTTGAAAAGTCGACGAGTGACAGGAAAAGGTGCAGCACCCGCCCCCGCGGGCAAAAAATTCGACAAGACGTCACAAGGCCAATCAAGCAGTGCTTAGAGCCTAGTCGACAACGGGGCATCTCGGGGGGTTCCTGAAAAGATCGCAGCCCGCGGCAGCTCCTACAGAAGAATCGCATTCCAATGTAGGAGCTGCCGCAGGCTGCGATCTTTTGATCTTCAGCGCGGTTCGATGTGGGCAATCATCAATTGCACGGTCTCGTTACCGCGAAACTCGTTGACGTCGAGTTTGTAGGCCAATTCAACCCACTTGATGGTCGGATTTGGCCAGATATCACGGTCGATACCGAAAGCGATGCCGTCCAGCTTCACCGAACCACATTCGCTTTTCAGCACCACTTTCAAATGCCGCTCCCCCACCACGCGCTGCTCGACCAACTGGAACACGCCGTGAAACAGAGGCTCCGGGAAGTGTTGCCCCCACGGTCCGGCGTGGCGCAGGGCGCGGGCCAGTTCGAGGTGGAATTCCTCAACCGCCAGCGTGCCATCCGAGAGCAAGCGCCCGGTGAGGTCTTCTTCGCGAAGTTGCCTACGCACTTCAGCGTCAAATGCCTCGGCGAACAGCGGAAAATTCTCTTGCGGCAAGGTCAGGCCTGCCGCCATTGCGTGGCCGCCGTACTTGGCAATCAGGTTCGGATGCTGCGCCGCGACCACGCTCAGTGCATCGCGAATATGAAAGCCCTGCACCGAACGCCCCGAGCCTTTTAGCAGGCCATCACCGGCATCGGCGAAGGCAATGGTCGGACGGAAATAACGCTCTTTCATGCGCGAGGCGAGGATGCCGATGACGCCTTGGTGCCACTGCGGATCGAACAGGCACAAACCGTATGGCATCGACTCGACGGGCAAATCCTTGAGCTGGGCCAGCGCTTCACGCTGCATGCCCTGCTCGATGGATTTGCGATCCTGGTTCATGCCGTCCAGTTGCGCGGCCATTTCCTGAGCCATATTGGCGTCGGCAGTGAGCAAGCACTCGATGCCCAGGCTCATATCATCCAGACGTCCGGCGGCATTCAGCCGCGGGCCGACGATAAAGCCGAGATCCGTGGAGGTTATCCGCGCCGCGTCACGCTTTGCCACTTCAAGAATCGCCTTGATCCCCGGCCGCGCGCGCCCGGCACGAATCCGCTCAAGACCTTGGTGCACCAGAATGCGATTGTTGGCGTCCAATGGCACCACGTCGGCCACGCTGCCCAGCGCTACCAGATCGAGCAGTTCGCCGATGTTCGGCTGTGGGCTGTTCTCGTACCAGCCGAGGCTGCGCAGGCGCGCACGCAAAGCCATCAATACATAGAAAATCACCCCGACCCCGGCCAGCGCCTTGCTCGGAAACTCGCAGCCCGGTTGGTTCGGATTGACCAGCGCATCGGCCGCCGGCAGTTTGTCGCCCGGCAAGTGGTGATCGGTGATCAGTACTTTGAGCCCATGACGCTTCGCGGCGGCAACGCCTTCGACGCTGGAGATGCCGTTGTCGACGGTGATCAGCAGCTGCGGCTCGCGGGTCATGGCGACTTCGACGATTTCCGGGGTCAGGCCGTAGCCGTATTCAAAGCGGTTCGGTACCAGGTAATCGACGTGCGCCGCACCCAGCAGGCGCAGACCGAGCATGCCGACCGTGCTGGCGGTGGCGCCGTCCGCATCAAAGTCACCGACGATGAGGATGCGCTGACGTTGCTCCAGAGCCGTTACCAGCAGGTCTACTGCCGCATCAATACCTTTGAGTTGCTGGAACGGGATCAACCGAGCCAGGCTCTTGTCCAGCTCCGCCTCGGATTGCACGCCCCGCGCAGCGTACAAACGGGTCAGCAGGGGTGGCAGATCACCGAGAAATGGCAGAGTGGCAGGCAGTTGGCGAGGTTCGATACGCATGGGGTGACGGAGGCTTCTCTTGAATACGTGGGATTAATCCGGTGAAAGCGCAGGATCAGCCGCGCTCACCTTGCAGCCATTGCAACTGGACTTCGTGCTGACCACGGTCGTCGGTGACGAAGATCGTCCCTTCGCTGATCATCACGTCCCACTTGATGACGCGAGGCATGTCCTTGGCCAGGGTTTCCAACACTTCTTGCGGGACCGCAGCGATGTTGACGTTTTTCAGGTTCTTGATCGCCGGGATGACCTTGGTTTCCCAGACGCGCAGACTGCCGTAGGCCAACAGGCTGGTGCGTTCGGTGCGGCGTGAGCACCAGGTCAGACGATCGGCGTCTGGCTGGCCGACTTCGATCCAGTGCAGGACACGGTCATCCAGGCTTTTTTCCCACATCGCCGGCTCATCCACGTCCGACAGACCACGGCCAAACGACAACTGCTCGTTGTACCAGAGGGCGTAGGCCAGCAGCCGCACGGTCATGCGCTCTTCGGTCTCCGAAGGGTGACGGGCGATGGTCTGCTTGACGCTCTCGTAGACGCTGCGGTCGAGGTCGGTGAGGTTCAGTTCGAATTTATAGGTAGTGGACGGCTGGGCCATGAACGGGCTTCTTGATACGAGGAAAGTCGGCAAGTCTAACCGATGCTGTAGGCAATCATCGAATTGATGGCGATCAACTTTGCGCGCCTGACAGCCGGCTATGTTAAAACGCTGTATCCGCACAACCTTGTCCTACAGGATTCAGTATGCCGTTCGCCAACAAGCCGCTCAGCGGTGTGAAAGTCATTGAATTGGGTACGTTGATTGCCGGGCCGTTTGCCTCGCGTATTTGCGGCGAGTTCGGCGCCGAAGTGATCAAGATCGAATCGCCGGACGGCGGTGATCCCCTGCGCAAGTGGCGTAAGTTGTACGAAGGCACTTCGCTGTGGTGGTTCGTTCAGGCGCGCAACAAGAAATCGCTGACGCTGAACCTCAAACACCCCGAGGGTTTGGCAATCCTGAAAAAATTGCTCGCTGAAGCCGATATTCTGATCGAGAACTTCCGACCCGGCGTCCTGGAGAAACTCGGTCTGAGCTGGGAAACCTTACATGCGCTGAACCCGAAACTGGTGATGGTACGCCTCTCTGGCTTCGGTCAGACCGGGCCGATGAAGGATCAACCCGGTTTCGGTGCGGTCGGCGAATCCATGGGCGGCCTGCGTTACATCACCGGCTTCGAGGATCGGCCACCGGTGCGCACCGGGATTTCCATCGGTGATTCGATTGCCGCGCTGTGGGGCGTGATCGGCGCGTTGATGGCGCTGCGTCATCGCGAGGTCAACGGCGGCTTGGGCCAAGTGGTCGATGTGGCGTTGTATGAAGCGATCTTCGCCATGATGGAAAGCATGGTGCCGGAGTTCGACGTGTTCGGTTTTATCCGCGAGCGCACCGGCAACATCATGCCCGGCATCACGCCCTCCTCGATCCACACCAGCGCCGACGGCAAGCATGTGCAGATCGGCGCGAATGGCGATGCGATTTTCAAACGTTTCATGCAGGTGATGGGCCGCGACGATCTGGCCAACGATCCGACGCTGGCCAGCAACGATGGGCGCGACAGCCGCCGTGACGAGTTGTATGGCGTAATTGATCGCTGGGTCAATTCGCTGCCGCTACAAACCGTCCTCGAGCGGCTTAATCAGGCCGAGGTGCCGGTCAGTCGGATCTTCAGCGCCGAGGACATGCTGACCGATCCGCAATACCTTGCCCGGGAAATGTTCCTGCACGCCAAGCTGCCGGACGGCAAGTCCTTCAAGATGCCGGGCATCGTGCCGAAACTCTCTGAGACACCGGGCTCGTCCGAATGGGTCGGGCCGCAGCTCGGTGAACACAATGCGCAGGTACTCCACGATCTTGGCTACGACGAGCAGCAGATCACCCGACTGCGCGAAGACGGAGCCATTTGAACTGAAAAACCGACAGACATCAGCCGCCAACCGCGCCCATCACTGGTGGACGTGGCGCCTGTTCGGCTTGCTGTTTCTGCTGGGTTTGCCGGCTTGGGCGCAGGCGAAACCGACGCTGATCTGGTTACTGCGCGACTTGCCACCGCTGACGATTTTCGAAGGTCCGAAAAAGGGCCTGGGCGTCATCGATCACCTGATGCCGATGCTGATCGCCGGCATGCCGCAATACGAACATACGCTGATACGGGTCAATCGCGCCCGCGGCATGCAGATGCTTCACGAAGCCTCATTCACCTGCGACCCCTCGTTAATCTGGAGCAAAGAGCGCGCGCAATCGATCGCCTTTTCCATTCCTGCGTTTCGCGCTGTCAGCAACGGGCTGGTGGTGCGTCAGAAAGATCGCGGCGTATTGGCGCGGTTTCTGGTGGACGGTGAAGTCGATCTGGCGGCGCTTTTAGCCGATGGCAAGGAAAAGATCGGCGTCGTCGCGGAGCGCAGTTACGGTGAGCTCGTCGACAACCTGCTGCGCCAGGCACCAAAAGACGCACTCACACCGCATTACGGCAACGACGCCCTAAACAGCCTGCTGATGATGCAGCGTCTCGGACGGTTACAGGTAGTTCTGGGTTATTGGCCGGAAATCCGCTACCAGGCTCAGCTGGCACAAATTGCCGAAGATGAGCTGCTGTTTTATCCGATTCGGGGCAACGTTAAATACCTATCGGGTTACATCGGATGTTCCGACACACCACAAGGTCGCCAGGCGATCACCGAGATCAACCAACTACTGCGTACCCTGCCCCACGATCAGTTGAACCAGCGCTATGCCGACTGGCTCGATCCCGACAGGCGTGAAGCTTACCTCGAACAGGCCCGGATGTTCTTCGAACAGCAGGCGGCTCAGTGAGCAAATTTCAGACAAAAGAAACCCCGAGAAGTGGGGAGACGACTCGGGGTTAAACGTGGCCTGTAAAAAAGACCAGTAGCAGCAAGCGACAAGCACCGGAGCACAATACTTGATCCTGCTGTTACGGGGTCTGACTGACGGGGATGCAGGAAGGTTCCCACAAAAAACATTTCATTTTTCAAAGCCCCGGACGCTTGTCCAAGGCTGCATTGCGCAATGCTGCGATCACGCAGGGCTCCAGGCGCCCTTCGGCAATCAGGATGTCACGGTGCAAACCGTCAACGACATCGGTCAGTTGACGCTTGTCGGTCAACTGCGCCTGATTGAATGGGCGTTCAACCACAATGGCGCCGCTGCTGTTCTTCAAGGTCACCAGGCATTCACCCTGGGCACCGCTTGGGGACAACGAAACCTGATACGGGCTCAGAGCCTCACCGAGCAATAGACTGATACTTTCCATCTCGATCTCCACTCAATAGTCCGAAAACATTGTGTCTGGGGCGTGTCCACTGTAAATGACCACCGGCCCGAGAAGAAAGTTCTGCATTTCGGTTGCAAGCACTGCAGCGCCACCGGTCTGTCAGAGCATGCACGGCGAAGATGACAGAAAAATAACCACGCCCCTCAAACGCCGACAGGCTGCGTATGAGCGATCAGGTAGCTGTCCAGCAAACCTCTCATCAGCACTGCCGAGACCGGTGTTTGCACACGCCCCAGCAGTCGCAACCGATGCTCGCGCAGCAATGAGTCCAGATCGTTCAGCAGACTCGGCGCGACCGCGCCCAAAAGGATCAGCGCACGCGCTTCTTGCTGCTCCGCCAGATGCTGGATCAGCGCCAGGCCATCGCCCCCCTTGAGTTGCGGATCGCAAATAGCGATGTCGACAGCGCCGCGATGCCCCAGTGAACACAAGGCCGATGCCAGCGACGGCGCCGTCAGTACGTCGTAGATGCCAATGGCATTGAGCATTTGATGCAATGCCATCAACTGGAACGGATTGGGTTCAAGAATCAGGACTTTAAGCGAGCGCATGGGCGACCTCTGAAGCGACAATCGCGGACTCTCACCGCAGTTGCCGTTCACTCTAGGGCAGCCGTCTTAAGCCTCCCATCAGAAAAGTAGTCACGTCGTATAGGACATTTCCCAACTTCAATGCGGACATCTGCACCCGCTCTCCGTCCGGCGCTGAGTGATGTCCGTCCAGCCGCCCAGCAGACCACGCAATTTGCCGTCGGCACTGTAAAAAGGCACCGTCCACTGATAGACCTCGCGCGGGCCATTCTTGAATTGCAATTGCCGTTTGCTGAAACGCGACTTGCGCGTGCGCAGCTGCACCATGAATTCGTCGTGCAACATCAACGCCGTCGCTTCGGGTAACACACCGACCTCGATCAACTGCCGCCCCTGCACCTGATCCAGTCGAACCGAAAGCGCCTCTTCATAGCTGCGGTTGCACATAATCAGACGCCCTTGCAGATCGCGGACGAACACCGGATCGGGCATGGAATCGATCAGTGCGTGCTGAAACGCCAGTTGATCGCCAAGATCCTTTTCCGCCTCGCGCCGCAACTTGATCACCGCCGTCAGGCGCCGATTCCAGATCAGCGACAACAAACCGAACACGCCGAGCCCGCCCATCATCCAGCAGCCCCATTCGATCATGCGCTGCCACATGGACGGCACGGGCGCCGGTGAAATGCCTTCAAGCCATTTCAGGCGAATGGCCCGCAATTCGGCGGCCGGAAACGCCTCCAAAGCCTTGTTGAGAATGCTCAGCAGCTCCGGCATGCCCTTGCGCACGGCCAGGTTATCGGCTTCCCACTTGCCTTCCACCAGGCCGCCCACCTTGAGCAATCCCAAAGGATAAAGCTGTGCACCAATCTCGTTTTCAATGGTCGCGTAGGCTTCGCCGCTCTCGACCAGAGCCCGGGCCTCGGCATAGGTCTTGACCGAACGGATCTCGATCGCCGGAAAGTCACGCCGAATCACATCCTCCAGCGCGTGGCGGGCCGGCAGCACAACCACCCGTTTGGCCAATTGCTCGAAAGACTCCACCTGCGGCGATCCGGCGCGACCGACAAACACCCATCCGGCTCCACCAAATGCATGGCTGAAATCCAGAAACACCTTGCGTTCATCACTCACGGCGAGGGTAGTGCTGATGTCCGCCGCCCCGCTCTCAAGGCGCTCCAGCATATGGTCGGTGGAAAAAGACTCCTGGTGCACAAACTGCAATCCGGTCATCGCGGTGAGGCGCTTGAGTACATCGTTGTTCAAACCGCTCCACTGCCCATGTTCGTCCTTGAACAGATACAACGGGTACTGCACCGACGCCACCGTCACCTTGGGGTTATCGCGAATCCATTGGCGTTCGTGCGCGTTCAGTTCCACGGACTGGACAGTGAGTGCCACCCCTTCCTCATGCAGTGCCAGTTGCGCCGCCACACTGCAGCGCATCCATCCCAGCACTCCGAACAAAAACAACCAGCCCAGTGCCGGTTTCAAACCTCTATAAAACAGCATTGCCACTTTCTTCGTGATCGACTCACCCGTCCTTCATGGGTGAAAACCCGAGCAGTGTGGCAGCAGAAACAAAAAAGCCCGTCAGGAGACGGGCTTCAAAATGTGACAGCTTTTTTAGGCTTAAAGCGGCTTGCCGCGGTTGCCATGCTGGCTGACAAAGGCTTGCACGGCTTTCAGTTCGTTCGGCAGAACAGTGCAGCGCTCATTTCGCTCAAACAAATCAGAAAGATGTGCAGGCAGTTCGAGAGCTTTTCCTACACCGGCCTTCTCCACTGCGTCGGGGAATTTCACCGGGTGGGCCGTGCCGAGGATCACCATCGGGATATCCAGGCTGCGGCGGCATTCGCGTGCGGCCTTGACGCCGATGGCGGTGTGCGGATCCAGCAGTTCACCGCACTGCTCGTAGACTTCGGCGATGGTTTCGCAGGTTTGCGCGTCATCCACGGCCAGCGAGTCGAACAGTTTGCGCGCTTCGGTCCAGCGCTCTTGCTCGACGCTAAAGCCGCCGCCCTGCTTGAACGAGTCCATCAGGCCGGCAATCGCCGCACCGTTACGGCCATGCAGGTCGAACAACAGGCGTTCGAAGTTCGACGAAACCATGATGTCCATCGACGGCGACAACGTGGCGTGAAGGGTTTCCTTGACGTACTGGTTGCCGCTCATGAAGCGGTGCAGGATGTCGTTGCGGTTGGTGGCGACGATCAACTGGTTGATCGGCAGACCCATGTTACGCGCCAGGTAACCGGCGAAGATATCGCCGAAGTTGCCGGTCGGCACCGAGAACGATACCGAACGCGCCGGGCCACCCAACTGCAGGGCTGCGTGGAAGTAGTAAACGATCTGGGCCATGATCCGCGCCCAGTTGATCGAGTTCACGGCTACCAGGCGTGTGCCTTTGAGGAAACTCTGGTCGGCGAAGCTGGCCTTGACCATTTCCTGGCAGTCATCGAAGTTGCCTTCGATGGCGATGTTGTGGATGTTCTCACCGAAAATCGTGGTCATCTGGCGACGCTGCACTTCGGACACACGGTTGTGCGGGTGCAGGATGAAGATGTCGACGTTTTCGCAGTGCTTGCAGCCTTCGATAGCGGCCGAACCGGTATCACCCGAAGTAGCACCGACGATCACCACACGCTCGCCGCGCTTTTCCAGCACGTAGTCGAGCAGACGACCGAGCAGTTGCAGGGCGAAGTCCTTGAACGCCAGTGTCGGGCCGTGGAACAGCTCCAACACCCACTCGTTGCCGTTCAGCTGACGCAGCGGCGCCACGGCGCTGTGCGAGAACACGCCGTAGGTTTCTTCGAGGATCTTTTTGAAATCGGCATCGGGAATGCTGCCGGTCACGAACGGACGCATGACGCGGAAAGCCAGCTCGTGATACGGCAGGCCAGCCCAGGAAGCGATCTCTTCCTGAGTGAAACGTGGCAACACTTCCGGGACGTACAGACCGCCGTCGGTGGCAAGACCGGCCAGCAGGACGTCTTCGAAATTCAGGGCCGGTGCCTGGCCGCGGGTACTGATGTAACGCATGACTGACTCCAATGGAGAGTGTTCGCAATGCCGGGCCCGCGCACGGGCCCGGTGAACGATTGCGGCTTAGTTCAGGTGCTCGACGCGGATCCGCACAACCGGGCCATTCACGCCGGCCAGGGCTTCGAGGGCGGCGATCGCATCATTGATACGCTGCTCCACCACGCGGTGGGTCAGCAAGATCATCGGCACCAGACCGTCGTGTTCCTCGACTTCCTTCTGCATGATCGACTCGATGTTGATCCCGCGCTCCGAGAGAATGCTCGCCACCTGAGCCAGTACGCCCGGATGGTCCTTGGCCTGGATGCGCAGGTAGTAAGCGCTTTCGCAGGCTTCGATCGGCAGGATCGGATGGGCCGACAGCGAGTCCGGCTGGAAAGCCAGATGCGGTACGCGGTTTTCCGGATCGGAGGTCATGGCGCGAACCACGTCCACCAGATCGGCGATTACCGACGAAGCTGTCGGCTCCATGCCGGCGCCAGCGCCGTAGAACAGGGTCGAACCGGCAGCGTCACCGTTGACCATCACCGCGTTCATCACACCGTTGACGTTGGCGATCAGGCGATCGGCCGGAATCAGCGTCGGATGGACGCGCAACTCGATACCAGCGTCAGTGCTGCGCGCCACGCCAAGGTGCTTGATGCGATAGCCCAGCGCTTCGGCGTAATTGACGTCAGCCGTGGTCAGTTTGGTGATGCCTTCGGTGTAAGCCTTGTCGAATTGCAGCGGAATGCCGAACGCGATGGAGGCCAGAATCGTCAGCTTGTGCGCGGCATCAATGCCTTCGACGTCGAAAGTCGGATCGGCTTCGGCGTAACCCAGAGCCTGAGCCTCGACCAACACATCTTCGAAGGTGCGACCCTTCTCGCGCATTTCGGTGAGGATGAAGTTGCCGGTGCCGTTGATGATCCCGGCGACCCAGTTGATGCGGTTGGCGGACAGGCCTTCACGGATCGCCTTGATCACCGGAATGCCACCGGCCACCGCTGCTTCGAACGCCACGATCACGCCTTTCTCGCGTGCCTTGGCAAAAATTTCATTACCGTGAACGGCAATCAGAGCCTTGTTCGCGGTGACCACATGCTTGCCATTCTCGATGGCCTTGAGTACCAGCTCGCGGGCAACGGTATAGCCGCCCACCAGCTCTATGACGATATCGATCTCAGGGTTCGTGGCCACTTCGAAGACATCGTTGGTAATCGCAATACCGGTCGTCTGGAACTGAGGCTTTGGCGTGCGCGCGGCAATTTGTGCCACTTCGATCCCACGCCCGGCACGACGAGCAATTTCCTCGGCGTTGCGCTGAAGTACGTTGAAGGTACCGCCACCGACGGTCCCTAACCCACAGATGCCTACTTTGACCGGATTCACTGTGAACTCCCCATAAAACGGCCGACTCAGGGTCGGCCGGAAAACAACCGCGTGCTCGCGGCTCTCTATTAATGGCCCGGCGATGTTGCTACCGGACCATGATCGTCAAAGCCTGACCGTGACGATGCGAATTACTTTGCGCCCAGCGCCAGTTTGGCGACTTGTGGCGCAGGCTGGTAGCCCGGAATGACTTGTCCGTCGGCCAAAACGATGGCCGGTGTACCGTTCACACCAATCGACTGACCGAGCGCGAACTGTCTGGAAACCGGGTTCTCGCACTTGGCGGCCTTGATTTCCTTGCCATCGACCATTTTGTCCATGGCGGCTTTCTTGTCTTTGGAGCACCACACGGCTTGCAGTTGCTCGTCACCCGGCGAACCGAGGCCCTGACGCGGGAATGCCACATAACGCACTTCGATACCGCGCTTGTTCAGCTCAGGCACTTCGGCATGCAGTTTGTGGCAGTACGGGCAGGTGGTGTCGGTGAACACGGTGATGTGCGATTTGGTCTCGCCCACGGCCGGGTAAACCACGGTTTCGGCCACCGGGATGGCGTTGACCAGTTTGGAGATGCCCAGACGCTCGGTCTTCTCGGTCAGATTGACCGGTTTGCCGTCCTTGAGCTGGAACAGGTAACCCTGAACGATGTACTGGCCGTCGGCGCTGGCGTACAGCACGCGGCTGCCCTTGAGCTTGACTTCATACATGCCTGGCAACGGGCTGGCACTGATACTTTCTACCGGAACCTCGAGTTCGAGTTTTTCCAGGCTTTGACGAATCGCTTTGTCGGCCGCGTCATCGGCGACGGCAAAGGTACTGACCAACGCAATGGCTGCGGCGGCGAAAATCTGGGTCAGACGCATGTGAACTCCTGAAGGCGGACAAATGGATCGATCAGAACGCCCGTGCCGGAACACCGGGTCATAACCGTCCATCGTGCAAACCGGCAAAGCCTAACACATAAGGCCACGGTGGCCGAATGCGCCTGTCGCCATAGATCACACCGCTTTATGTAGGACAATCGTGTGCTCAGCCGCGCGGGTGGTGTTTGGCGTGCAGATCCTGCAATCGGGCGCGGGCGACGTGGGTGTAGATCTGGGTGGTGGAGAGGTCGCTGTGACCGAGCAACATCTGCACCACGCGCAAATCCGCACCATGGTTGAGCAAATGCGTGGCAAATGCATGACGCAAGGTGTGCGGCGACAGCGACTTGCCGATCCCGGCGACCTTGGCCTGATGCTTGATCCGGTGCCAGAAAGTCTGGCGGGTCATCTGTTCACCACGCTGGCTGGGGAACAGCACATCGCTGGGGCGCCCGCCGAGCAACTCGCCACGGCCGTCACGCATGTAGCGCTCGATCCAGACTATTGCCTCCTCGCCCATCGGCACCAGACGCTCCTTGCTGCCCTTGCCCATCACCCGCAATACGCCCTGGCGCAGGTTGACCTGTTCCAGCGTCAGGCTGACCAGTTCGGTCACCCGTAAACCGCAGGCGTACAAGACTTCCAGCATGGCGCGATCACGCTGGCCGATGGCTTCGCTCAAGTCCGGAGCTTTCAACAACGCCTCGACGTCTGCTTCTGACAGCGATTTGGGCAGTGGCCTACCCAGTTGCGGCATATCGACGCGTAACGTCGGGTCGACCGTAATCAGCTTTTCCCGCAACAGATAGCGATAAAAACCACGCACACCGGAAAGAAATCTCGCCGTGGAGCGCGGCTTGTAGTTCTGCTCCAGACGCCAGGCCAGGTGATCGAGGATCAACTCGCGGCCAGCGTTGATCAGCTCAAGGTTCTTCTCTTGCAACCAGCCGTTGAAGAGCGCCAGATCACTGCGATAAGCGCCACGGGTGTTGTCGGACAGGCCCTTCTCCAGCCACAAGGCGTCGAGAAACTGGTCAATCAGGGGATGGTCGATGGCAGGCATAAAGGCTCAAGTCAGGCAGCAACAGCGGGAGGCGGACAGTCTTTCACAGCGTACCCGATCACGAAACACTCAGGCGCAAAACCCTGGCAACACGGGCACCGGACGCTTGTCATCATCAATCGCGACAAAGCTGAACTGGCCATGAATTGCCTTCTCGCGACCATCACAGCTCATGCTTTCAACGAACACTTCCACCTCGACTTTGAGGCTGGTGTTACCGACCTTGATCACTCGCCCGACCAGTTCGACGATGGAGCCGGCCGGGATCGCGTGGTTGAAGTCGATACGGTCGGTGGACACGGTTACCAGCGGCAAACGGCAGAAACGTGTGGCGGTGATGAACGACACTTCGTCCATCCACGCCAGCGCAGTGCCGCCGAACAGGGTGTTGTGGTGGTTGGTGGTCGGCGGAAAGACAGCTTTGGTTACGCGAGTCACCGAGAGTTCGGTGCGGCGTTCGATTTCCTGATCGCGGATAGACATGTGAGATGACTCGTAAAAAGCAGACTGCAAATCGAAAGCAAGATCAAAAGATCGCGGACTTCGGCAGCGCCTACAGAATGGGGGCAGTTTATTGCGGGCAACAAAAAAGCAGCCCGTAGGCTGCTTTTTTCTGCATCGGAAGCTGGACTTAAGCCAGTTTTTCCTTGATGCGAGCTGCTTTACCCGACAGGTCGCGCAGGTAGTACAGCTTGGCTTTGCGTACGTCACCGCGACGTTTAACAGCCATGCTGTCGATCTGCGGGGAGTAGGTCTGGAAAGTACGCTCTACGCCGACACCGTTGGAGATCTTACGAACGGTGAATGCACTGTTCACGCCGCGGTTACGCTTGGCGATTACAACGCCTTCGAACGCTTGCAGACGGGAACGATCACCTTCCTTCACTTTCACCTGAACGACGATGGTGTCGCCTGGGGCAAAGGTAGGGATTTCTTTGGTCATCTGCTCTGCTTCGAGTGCAAGGATGATTTTGTTGGTCATGCTGTGCTCCTAAGGTAAATCAACTGATCTACCATCGATACGTTGTTAACTATCGTCCCGCTCGCGGATGTATTCCTCGAGCAGCTTCTTCTCTTCTCCAGAAAGCGAGCGGCTTTCCAGAAGATCGGCGCGTCGTTCATAGGTCCTACCAAGGGACTGCTGTAAACGCCAACGCCGGATATGCGCGTGATTGCCACTCAGCAACACGTCGGGAACACGCTGATCCGCATACACCTCAGGTCGGGTGTAGTGCGGGCAATCCAGCAGACCATCCGTAAAGGAATCTTCCTCAGCGGAATCCGCATGCCCTAAAGCTCCAGGCAGCAGTCGTGTAACCGCATCGATCAGGACCATCGCCGGCAGCTCGCCGCCAGACAGTACATAGTCGCCAATCGACCACTCTTCATCGACATGAGCCTCAATAAAGCGCTCGTCAATGCCTTCATAGCGGCCGGCAATCAGGATCAATGCATCCGATTGTGCCAACTCGCGTACCGCCGACTGAGTCAGTTGACGGCCTTGGGGGGACAGGTAAATCACCTTCGCCGCCTCCCCGGCTGCTGCCTTGGCCTGAACCAGAGCATCTTCCAGGGGCTTGATCTTCATCACCATGCCCGGACCACCGCCAAACGGGCGATCGTCCACAGTGTGATGCCGATCCGTCGTGTAGTTCCGCGGATTCCAACAGGTCAGCTGCAAGAGCCCCTGTTTGACCGCACGACTGGTGATGCCGTAGTCGCCAATGGCGGAAAACATCTCGGGAAACAAACTGATCACTTCTACGCGCAAATTAGCCACGTTTAGAAGTCCGCGTCCCAATCCACCTTCATCTCGCCCGCGGCGAGGTCGACTGCCAACACGCATTGCTCCGTATAGGGCAACAGGCGTTCGCGATCATCCAGGCTGCCAGCGCAAGGCTTGACTACCATTACATCATTGGCGCCGGTTTCCAGAAGATGATCGATTTTCCCGAGCAATTGCCCCAGTTGATCAATGACCTTCAGACCTTCCAGCTGGTACCAGTAGTACTCGCCTTCGGTCAATTCAGCGAACAGGTTGCGCGGCACGCAGATCTCATAACCGGCCAGAAGACGAGCTTCTTCACGATCATCAAGACCCTTGAGCTTTGCGACCAGGAACTTATCGCTCCCGCGTCCACTGACCAGCTCGACCTGTTTGACATTGCCTTCACGCTTGAGCGTCCAGGTTTTGTACTGCAACAGGTTTTCAGTCGGATCAGTAAAGGAATAAACCTTCACTTCGCCGCGAACGCCATGAACAGAATAAATTTTGCCAATAACGATCAAATCATCGGCAACAGCAGGCGTCGCGTTCATATTGCTCAGGCCGCAGCCTTGGCAGATTCCTTCAACAACTGAGCAACGCGCTCAGAAGGTTGTGCACCAACGCTCAGCCAGTAGGCAATGCGCTCTTGGTTCACGGACAGACGGGTTTCCTGACCACGGGCAACAGGGTTGAAGAAACCAACCTGTTCTTTGTGGGAACCGTCACGCGGGTTGCGCGAGTCGGTTACGGTCAGGTGGTAAAACGGGCGCTTTTTGGAGCCGCCAAGGGCAAGACGGATTGTTAGCATGTGAACATCGTTCCTGTAGTCGGTGCTGCAAATCTAAATGCACAGCGGGCATGGGTGCCCGAAAGGCCGCATATTCTAAGGAATATCCGGACTTTTGCAAATGACTTTTTCCGGCGCCCATGGCATGCCGTGCAGATTTGCATATAGAGCCGTCGATGAAAACGGCCAGTCAGCTCCCGCCGAGTGCGGGTTTGCTGTTGATCCCGCATCCTTGCGGGGCCTGCGCCGGTGCGACGACCGGCGAGACTCTTGTGTCCCGTCTCACCCATTTCGCTCACTTTTGGCAAGTGGCTGATGCCCTCAAGCAAGGCGCCGCGACGAGTCATAGCCAGCTATGGCGAGGAGCGGCAACGCAGCATGAGGGCATCAGACGCCGCCATAAGTGAGCAGAATGGGTGAGACGGGACACCTTACATTTTCGGCATGCCGCCGCCGGGCAACATACCGCCCATGCCGCGCATCATTTTCGCCATTCCGCCTTTGGCGGTGAATTTCTTCATCATCTTCTGCATCTGCTTGTGCTGCTTGATCAAGCGACCGATGTCCTGCACCTGAGTGCCGGAACCCATGGCGATCCGGCGCTTGCGCGAACCGCTGATCAGCTCAGGGTCACGGCGCTCGGCCGGAGTCATGGAGTTGATGATGGCTTCCATCTGCTTGAATTGTTTCTCTGCGGCGTTCTGGGCATTGCCCATCTGCGACAGGTTGACGCCGCCGATGCTCGGCAGTTTGTCCATGAGGCCACCGAGGCCGCCCATGTTCTTCATCTGTTGCAACTGATCGCGGAAGTCTTCGAGGTCGAAGCCCTTGCCCTTCTTCAGTTTCTTGGCCAGTTTGTCGGCCTTGTCCTTGTCGAGCGTCGCTTCAGCCTGTTCGATCAGGCTGAGCACGTCGCCCATGCCGAGAATCCGCGAAGCGATACGCTCAGGGTGGAACGGATCGAGCGCTTCGCTCTTCTCGCCCATACCGATGAACTTGATCGGCTTGCCGGTGATTGCACGTACCGACAGTGCGGCACCGCCACGGGCATCGCCGTCGACCTTGGTCAGGATCACACCGGTCAGCGGCAGTGCATCGCCGAAGGCCTTGGCCGTGTTGGCCGCGTCCTGACCGGTCATGGCGTCGACCACGAAGAGGGTTTCGACCGGGTTGATCGCGGCGTGCAGCGCCTTGATCTCGCCCATCATCTCTTCGTCGATGTGCAGACGACCGGCGGTATCGACGATGACCACGTCGATGAATTTCAGTTTGGCTTCTTTAATAGCCGCGGTGGCGATGTCGACCGGCTTCTGGCTCAGGTCGGACGGGAAGAACGTCACACCGATGTCGTTGGCCAGGGTTTCCAGCTGTTTGATAGCCGCGGGACGGTAAACGTCCGCCGACACGACCATGACCGACTTCTTCTTGCGCTCTTTAAGGAAGCGCGCAAGTTTACCGGCGGTGGTGGTTTTACCCGCACCCTGCAGACCGGCCATCAGAATCACGGCGGGTGGCACGGCGCTGAGGTTCAAGTCTTCGTTGGCCGCGCCCATCAGGCTTTCGAGTTCGGCCTGGACGATCTTCACGAACGCCTGGCCCGGCGTCAGGCTGCGCGACACCTCGGTGCCGACAGCGCGCTCCTTGACCGAATTGACGAAGTCCTTGACCACCGGCAGGGCGACGTCGGCTTCGAGCAACGCCATGCGCACTTCACGCAGGGTGTCTTTGATGTTGTCTTCGGTCAGCTTCGCCTTGCCGGTGACATGGCGCAGCGTCTGCGAGAGACGGTCGGTTAAGTTTTCAAACATTGCGCGATCCTTTCAGGCCCTGTGTAGACCGGGATAATGGCGGCCCAGACCGGAATCAACATGTGCTCGGCGAGCCTGCGGCGTGGGCAGGTCGCGGATTATAGCGAAGACTGCGCCGGGCGGACACCTCGTACTTTCGTGGTGTGGCGGTTCTATGCCAAACTCAGCGCCTTTCGGGCTTGCCTAACAGGATTTATGCTCCCCTTGTCACCCAGTTTGCTGACCACACTCGCCGCCGCCCTTCTATATGCCGCTGCGACCCTTTATCAAGGCACTCGTCTGGCCACCGGCGCCAAGGCCAACAAGCGCCTGCTGGTTTCGCTCGGCGTTCTCGCCGTGGTGGCTCACAGCGCGAGCCTGCTCACTCATTTGCTGACACCGATTGGCCTGGGCCTGGATTTCTTCAGCGCCGCCAGCCTGATTGCCGCCGCCGTGATTGCCCTGACGCTGCTGGCGTGCTCGCGAATCCCGGTGGAAAACCTGCTGGTGCTGCTGTTCCCGCTGGGCGCAGCCACCGTGCTGCTGGCGCAGTTCGCCCCGGCCGGCACCGTACAGATCATCGATGAAGAGCCGGGCATCCTCGCCCACATCCTGTTGTCGATCCTCGCCTACGGCATGTTCACCATCGCCGTATTCCAGGCCTTGTTGCTGCTGGTGCAAGACCACCAACTCAAGCACAAACACCCGTCTGGCCTGATCAAGAACTTCCCGCCGCTGCAAACCATGGAAAGCCTGCTGTTCGGTTTCCTCTGGGCCGGCTGGACGCTGCTGTCGCTGTCGCTGATCTCCGGCTGGTTGTTCGTCGAGAACCTGTTCGCCCAGCATCTGGTACACAAAACCCTCTTGGCCTGTCTGGCCTGGATCGTTTTCAGTGTGCTGCTATGGGGGCGTAATCGTCTCGGCTGGCGTGGCCACAAGGCGATTCGCTGGACTCTCGCCGGTTTCTGCCTGCTGATGTTGGCGTACTTCGGCAGCAAACTGGTTCGTGAATACATCCTGCATATCTGACGGGCGGCAATAAATGGACGGTTTGCCCATAGGGCCGATGCTCGCGGTATTTGTCCTGCTGATTTTATGGTCGGGGCTGTTTACCGCCGTCGAAATCGCGCAGCAGCATCTGCTCGCGCAACGCACCGCCTCGCGCGCCAGCGATAAACCGCTGGCGAAGCTGAGCTTCCCGCTCGACAGCCTGATCCTGTGCAACACCCTGTGCCGTGCGCTCGCCGTGGTGATTGCGACGCTGCTGGCGATTTTCCTCTGTGAAGAAAACGGCCCTTGGGCGGCGAGCCTGGGTGCCGGCGCCGTACTGCTGGTGTTCACCGATTACTTCCCGCGCACCCTCGCCCAACGTTATCCCGACGCCGTACTGGCATTCGGCAATACCCTGCTGGCCGTGCCGCTGAAAATCATTTATCCGGTTGCCTGGCTGTTCAGTCGGCTCAGCGCTTTGCTGATGCGTCCGTTTGCGCGCAAAGCCCAAGTAGTGCAGCAAAGCGAAGACGATGTGCCGGCTGATCGACATGACGATCCCGAACACCCGCCTCGCTTGCATCCGGTCTCGGGCATTCACGCGCTGGACAACATTACGGTCAACGACATTCTGGTACCGCGCAGTGACGTCGACGGCATCAATCTCGACGACCCGATCGAAGACATCATCGAACAACTGCGCAACACCAAGCGCACGCGCCTGCCGGTGTTCCACAGCGACATCAATCAGGTCGAAGCAGTGCTCAATACCCGGCAGATCCGCCACCTGTTGAACGACGACAGCCTGACCCGCGAAGCGCTGCTGACTGCCAGCTACGAGCCGTACTTCGTGCCGGAGAGCACGCCCCTGCAACTGCAACTGCTGAATTTCCATAAGCAGCAGCGGCGTTTGGGGATGGTGGTGGACGAGTACGGCGAAGTGCTCGGCATCGTCACGCTGGAAGACATTCTCGAAGAAATCGTCGGCGAATTCGAAAGCGAGCACAGCCTCGATAATCCGCACATTCATCCGCAGCCCGATGGCCGCATGGTGATTGACGGCACCGCCTCGATTCGCGAATTGAACAAATGCCTGGGTTGGCATTTGCCCAGCGATGGACCGAAAACCCTCAACGGGTTGGTGACCGAGGCGCTGGAAACCATTCCGGAGAGTGCGGTTTGCCTGAAGATCGGTCGATATCGCCTGGAGATTCTCGAAACCGAGGAGAACCGGGTAAGCAGGGTATTGATCTGGCATACGAGTTCGGTGCCCGCTCCGGTACCTGCCAGATAAAAGATCAAAAGATCGTCCGAACGCGGCCCGAACCGTCGGCAGCTCCTACATTTGGAATGCGCCTGCAGGAACTGCCGAGGCCGGGATCTTTTGCTCTTGTTCAATCGTTAGCCACCTTCCTATAATCGAGGCGCTTACCCAAGCGCCGCCGACCCTTGTGCTTACCCAGCACTAAACAGGTCTCGACTGTTTCCGCATCACACCGACGACTGTTCCTACTCGAAACAGCGCTCGCGCCTCATCCCACATCCCTGGGTACTTCACCATAATAATTCGCTCCAACGGAGCACATGACTGTCAGGGATCACCGCATGACGACCAGTACCGCTTACAGCGACACCGCGCCTGCCCAACCGACCAACTCCGCCACCCGCGTGGCCACGGCGAGTTTCATCGGCACGGCCATCGAGTTCTACGACTTCTATGTTTACGCCACGGCTGCCGCACTGGTGATCGGACCGGTTTTCTTTCCGCAGACCTCCGGCACCGCGCAGATGCTCTCGGCGTTTCTCACCTTCGGCATTGCCTTCATTGCCCGCCCGCTAGGCTCGGCGCTGTTCGGCCATTTCGGTGATCGCATCGGACGTAAATCGACGCTGGTCGCTTCGCTGCTGTTGATGGGTATTTGTACAACGCTGATTGGCGTGCTGCCGGGTTACGCCAGCATCGGGGCCTGGGCACCGATTCTGTTGTGCGTGCTGCGCTTCGGTCAGGGCTTGGGATTGGGTGGCGAATGGGGCGGTGCCGCGCTGCTGGCCACGGAAAACGCGCCAAAAGGTAAACGCGCGTGGTTCGGCATGTTCCCGCAGCTTGGCCCGTCGATTGGTTTTCTCGCGGCCAACGGCTTGTTTCTGGCTTTGGCCATGACCCTTGATGACGAGCAGTTCCGCAGCTGGGGCTGGCGGATTCCGTTCCTGCTCAGCGCGGCACTGGTGATGGTTGGCCTCTACGTGCGGCTGAAACTCCACGAAACGCCGGTGTTCGCCAACGCCATCGCCCGTCAGGAACGGGTGAAAGTGCCGTTGGTCGAGCTGTTCAGCCAGTACTGGGCACCAACTCTGTTGGGCGCGGCGGCGATGGTGGTGTGCTATGCGCTGTTCTATATCTCGACGGTGTTTTCCCTGAGCTACGGCGTGTCCACCCTCGGTTACAGCCGTGAGACGTTCCTTGGCCTGCTGTGCTTTGCCGTGCTGTTCATGGCGGCGGCGACGCCACTGTCGGCCTGGGCCAGTGACCGTTACGGGCGCAAACCGGTGCTGATCATCGGCGGCGTGCTGGCGATTCTGTCCGGATTCCTGATGGAACCGTTGCTGACTCAAGGCTCGACCTGGGGCGTAGCGCTGTTCCTGTGCATCGAACTGTTCTTGATGGGCGTGACGTTCGCCCCGATGGGTGCGCTGTTGCCGGAGTTGTTTCCAACTCACGTGCGTTATACCGGCGCATCGGCAGCCTACAACCTCGGCGGCATTGTCGGAGCCTCGGCGGCGCCGTTCTTTGCGCAGAAACTGGTGGCGATGGGCGGTTTGAGTTATGTCGGCGGGTATGTGTCGGCGGCGGCGGTGCTGAGTGTGATTGCGGTGCTGTGCTTGAAGGAAACGAGGAATAACGATCTGAATCAGGTTGCCTGACAGAAGATCAAAAGCTTCGCGAGCAGGCTCGCTCCCACATTTGGAATGCATTTCCCAGTGGGAGCGAGCCTGCTCGCGAATGCCGCGACTCGGTTTAGAGTTCTACGACAACAGCCTGAGCCGCACGGGTCGCCTTGTCACGAGCGGCCTCGATCGACTCATCCCGCGCCAATGCCACGCCCATGCGGCGCTGACCATTGACCTCAGGCTTGCCGAACAGACGCAGCGCGGTATCCGGCTCGCTCAGTGCAGCGCCAAGGTTGGCGAATGCCGTCTGGGTCGACTGACCCTCCACCAGAATAACCGCCGAAGCCGATGGCCCGAACTGACGGATCAGCGGCACGGGCAGGCCAAGAATGGCCCGAGCGTGCAAGGCGAACTGCGACAGATCCTGGGAAATCAGGGTCACCAGACCGGTGTCGTGCGGGCGCGGCGACACTTCGCTGAACCACACCTGATCACCTTTGATGAACAGCTCGACGCCAAACAGACCACGCCCGCCCAACGCCTCGGTCACGGCTTTGGCAACGCGCTCGGATTCCGCCAGCGCAATCGGGCTCATGGCCTGTGGCTGCCAGGATTCCTGGTAATCGCCCTTCTCCTGGCGGTGACCCACTGGCGCGCAGAACGTGGTGCCACCAATATGGCGCACGGTCAGCAGAGTGATTTCGTAGTCAAAATCGATAAAGCCTTCGATGATCACCCGACCTTTGCCCGCGCGGCCGCCCTCTTGGGCGTAGTCCCAGGCCTTCTGCACGTCATCGTTGCTGCGCAGCAGGCTTTGGCCTTTGCCCGACGAACTCATCACCGGCTTCACGACACACGGGAAACCCAAATCCTGAACGGCTTTGCTGTAGTCCTCGAAGGTGTCGGCAAAGTGGTACGGCGAGGTCGGCAGATCCAGCTCTTCAGCGGCCAGACGACGGATGCCTTCGCGGTTCATGGTCAGTTGCGCAGCGCGAGCGGTCGGGATCACGGTGAAGCCTTCAGCTTCCAGCTCGACCAGAGTGGCGGTGGCGATGGCTTCGATTTCCGGCACGATGAAGTGCGGTTTCTCGGCCTCGATGACTGCACGCAGGGCCGCGCCGTCGAGCATGTTGATCACGTGGCTGCGGTGAGCCACTTGCATGGCCGGCGCGTTGGCGTAACGGTCGACGGCAATCACTTCAACGCCCAGGCGTTGCAGCTCGATCACCACTTCCTTGCCCAACTCACCACAGCCACACAGCAATACGCGGGTCGCGGTTGGCGACAATGGAGTTCCGATACGGGTCATCTCAGGTCCTCAAAGAAGCGGATCATCGAGGAAAGCAACGCCAGACGCGCTTTCCATGGGGAGAAAGCGCGGCATTTTACATGAACCCGAGGGTTTGGCTTCAGCTGGCGACGGCCTGTTTACGATCACGCCAGGCCATGATCAGCCAGACGGCGGTGACACCGGCAAACTTCGAGGCCAGCGCGGTGATGATCACCGGTGGCGTCAGCAGGTCGATCATGCCGAAAAAGATGAAGGTATCGAGGGGAATGCTCAGCGCCGAACTGATCCACAATCGGTCGCGCAACGGCCGCTTGGTGATGCTGAACACCAGCCAGTCGATGCACTCGGAAACCGCGAACGCCGTGGCGCTGGCCAGCGCAATGGACGGATCGGATGTGACGTAAGACAACACCAGTGCCGCCAGCATCGCCACGATGGCGCCATGACCAAAGCGGGTTTGCACCATGTCCCGCAGCACGAACACCAAACCACCCCAGGCCGACCAGATGATGTCCAGGTGGGGTGCGGTGGAGAAGGCGAAGTTGATCAGCACGACGCTGCTGATGTAGGCGATAAGGAAAATCATGGGGGAGACCTGTCAGATTGGCGCACAGATTACTTCAGGGCTGGTGTTGCGCCAATAGAGTTGGCGCCTTTGCCGGCCCCTTCGCGAGCAGGCTCGCTCCCACAGTGGAATGCATTTCAAAGGTGGGAGCGAGCCTGCTCGCGAAAGCGGCGCTTCAGGCGCCTGATTTCCCGGGGATCATCCACACCAACCCACTCGCCTTCGCCCGCTCATGACACAACCCCAGTACCACCCGGCGCTCGTCATTGCTCATCCGACTCCAACGGGTAATCTCTTCAACCGTCCGCTGGCAGCCCGTGCAAATATCATCCTCATCCAGTGCACAGATGTTCACGCAGGGAGACTTCACAGGTCTTTCGACTGTGTTCATTCTTCCTGCTCAACCAGATCACGCGCATAACGCTGGGAGTTATGCACATAGTGCGCGGCGCTGGCTTCGAGCATCTTCTTCTGCGGCTCGGTCAGTTCCCGCACGACCTTGCCCGGCGAGCCCATCACCAGCGAGCCGTCAGGGATTTCCTTACCCTCGCCGATCAGCGAGTTGGCGCCGATGATGCAGTTTTTGCCGATCTTCGCGCCGTTGAGAATCACCGCGTTAATGCCGATCAGGCTGTAATCGCCGACTGTGCAGCCATGCAGCATGGCGTTATGGCCAATAGTCACACCGGTACCGATGGTCAGCGGAAAACCCATGTCGGTGTGCATCACCGTGCCGTCCTGGACGTTGCTGTTCTTGCCGATCAGGATCAGTTCGTTGTCGCCACGCAGCACGGCGTTGAACCAGACGTTGGCGCCCTCTTCCAGTTTGACCTTGCCCACCAGCACGGCATTGGGGGCGATCCAGCTCTGTGGATGGGTTTCGACACGGGCGTCGCCCAAGCGGTATTTCATCTTGTTGTCCTCAGGGCTCACGGTGATGGGCCATTCGAGCGATGGCTTTCAGGTGTTGATAAAGCTTTTCGGCGGTTGATGCAGGCTGATTTTCGCGTCATAGAGCAGGTTGATCAACTCCACGATCATGATCGCCGTCAGCCCCCAGATCTTGAACTCCCCATACCGATAACTCGGCACATACCAACTGCGCCCTTGATAGTCGATGCGATGGGTGTGTTCGCGAGGGTCTTTGCGGAAGAACTCCAGCGGCACGCTGAACACTGCGGCGATTTCAGCGTCGTTGGGCTGATACTCAACGAAATCGGGGATCACGCCGACATAAGGGGTGACTTTGATACCGTGCAGGGAAATCAGCGGGCTGAGCGGACCGATCACTTCGACCAGTCCCGGCGGCAGGCCGATCTCTTCTTCGGCTTCGCGCAGGGCGGTAAAAATCAGATCAGGGTCTTCGGGGTCGCGGCGTCCACCGGGAAAGGCGACTTCGCCGCCGTGAGTCGAGAGACCGCTGGCGCGCAGAGTCAATACCAGTTCCGGCTCGTCACTGCGGGTGATCGGCACCAGAACGGCGGCCTCGGGGAAACGTGTGTCGGTCTCCAGCGTGCGCGGTGTGTGGTTGCTTACCCGATGCAGTAGCTCGTCCAGCATGAGTGTTCTCGATCTGTGCCTTGCCCTGCATCATGCACCAATCATTGCGACCGCCCAAGCCCCTGAATCTTGCCGTGTCGCGAAACGACAACTTGCCGACCGGCACCGCTGCACGCCAAGATAGGCGCAGCATTCAGGAACCCCAGCATGAAATTTTGCAGCCAGTGCGGTAACCCGGTGACACAGCGCATTCCCGAAGGCGATTCGCGGCTGCGATTTGTCTGCGATAGCTGTCAGACCATTCACTATCAGAACCCCAATATCGTTGCCGGTTGCGTCGCGACCTGGGGCACTCAAGTGTTGCTCTGCCGTCGCGCCATCGAACCGCGCCTCGGTTACTGGACGTTGCCCGCCGGATTCATGGAGAACGGCGAAACGATCGAGCAAGCCGCGACCCGCGAAACCGCCGAGGAAGCCTGCGCCCGGGTGCGTAACCTGAGCATCTATACCCTGATCGATGTGCCGCACATCAGCCAGGTGCATGTGTTCTTCCGCGCCGAACTGGTCGATCTGGATTTTGCCGCCGGCCCCGAAAGCCTGGAAGTACAACTATTCGACGAAGCCGACATCCCCTGGGACGAACTGGCTTTCCGCACGGTGGGCCGTACCCTAGAATGCTTCTTCGCTGACCGGCGCGCCGAGGTCTATCCGGTGCGTTCCGAATCGATTCCGCCGCTGGCTCAGCCTGCCATCACCTAAAAGCATCTATAAATAAAATATCTGCGTCACTCCTTGGGGAATCGTTTCAATGCGCTGGTTGCTTGCCCTGTTTTGCCTGTCGTTCGTCACGGTCTCGCAAGCGTCATTCGTGACCACCGTGACGCCGTCGAATACTCCTCTCATCGAAAAAGTGCTGGTGCTCAAATCGGCTCATCAGCTGCAGTTGATCGTCGACGGCAAGCCACTCAAGACCTATCGCATCTCTCTGGGCAAGGGAGCAAAAAAAGGTCCGAAACTGATTGAAGGCGACAAGCGCACACCTGAAGGCTTCTATTGGATCGACTGGCGCAAGACCAGCGACAAATTCAATCTGTCGATGCACATTTCTTATCCGAACATCAGCGATTCGGCGCGTGCCCGGCGTGAAGGCGTCGAGCCTGGCGGCATGATCATGATCCACGGCACGCCGGACTCGGAAGAAACGCCCGAAGACCTGTTCCACACCCTGGACTGGACAGACGGCTGCATCGCCATGCGCAACATGGACATGCGAGAAGTCTGGGGAATGGTGCCGGACGGCACGATGATCGAGATTCGCCCTTAGTCCCTGACCACTGGTCACCTGCAAAAAAATAAATCAAAAGATCGCAGCCTGCGGCAGCTCCTACATGGGTGATACCACTCTCAACTGTAGGAGCTGCCGCAGGCTGCGATCTTTTGCTTTTCGATAGCCCACCTCTAATACCACTTCATGCCAACCTTTCTAACGACCGCCATTTCATTGGCCCAACGGCCAATTTCGCGCGTTGACATGGTATTCAAGTGGTATTAATTTCCGCCCCACAAGCGAGCCACAACAATCCAATACTCGCGCCGGAAATGACCGACATGAATGACCTACACGTCCTACGCCCAGACGATTCCCAGCCGACGCCGCTGTACCTGCAACTGGCGCGCAATCTGGAAGCGGCCATTCATGCGGGGCAGTGGAAAGCCGAACAGGCGATGCCATCCGAGCGCAACCTCAGCGAACAGTTGGGCATCTCCCGCGTGACAGCGCGCAAGGCACTGGAAGTATTGCTCGATCAAGGTTTGATCCGTCGCCTGCAAGGTTCCGGCACGTTCATCACCCCACGCCTGGAACAACCCCTTTCACGCCTCTCCGGCTTCAGTGAAATGCTCCGTCTCAAGGGCTTCGTGCCCAGCTCACAGTGGCTGGAGCGGGAAATCACCCTGCCGACCCACGAAGAACTGATTCGCCTGAGCCTGTCGCCGAACGACAAGGTCGCGCGCATGAAACGCCTGCGCAAGGCCGACGACACGGTGATGGCCATCGAGATGAGTACCCTGCCCGCCTCGATCATGCCCAAGCCGCAAGCGGTGGGCGATTCGCTCTACGAATACCTCGACGGCATCGGCAAACCGATCGTCCGCGCCTTGCAGCACATCCAGGCGATCAACGCCTCGGATGAGTTCGCCGCGCTGGTCGGCATCGCCCCCGGCACCGCCATGCTGCTGATGACCCGGGTCGGTTATCTGGAAGACAACACGCCGATCGAAGTCACCGACACCTATTGCCGCAACGACTACTACGACTTTGTTGCAGAGCTGCGCCGCTAACCGGGCGCAGCCGTCAAACAGCGAGAACCGAAATGTCTGAAGACAACATCCTCACCGCTCACGGCTGGGTTCGCGGCCGGCTGATTCACGAACACGGCAAAGTCGTGTCGATCGAAGGTGTGCCTTGCGATCCGGCGGACAACGATCTGCCATATCTGCTGCCGGGCTTCATCGACCTGCACGTTCACGGCGGTGGCGGCAAAGACATCATGGAAGGCGCCAGCGCTTTCGAGACCATCACCAAAACCCACGTGCGCTTCGGCACCACCTCGCTGCTGGCCACCACCATGACCGCGCCGAGCGCCGAGATTTCCAGCGTACTCAAGGCAGTCGGCGAGTTCTGCGAACAGCGCCCGGCCAACAGCGCCCGGGTACTCGGGGTTCATCTCGAAGGCCCCTACATCAACCCCGGCAAACTTGGCGCGCAACCGAACTTCGCCCACACCGCGCTGATGGCCGAAGTCGAAGAATATCTGGCGCTGGCGCCGATCCGGGTGATCACCATCGCCCCGGAAATCGCCGGCCACGACGCTTTGATCCGCGAGCTCAGCGGCCGCGGCATCCGCATGCAGATCGGCCACACCCTCGGCAGTTACGAAGAAGGCGTCGCCGCCCTTGACGCCGGCGCCACCAGCTTCACCCATCTGTACAACGCCATGAGCCCGCTGCATCACCGTGAACCGGGGATCGTCGGCGCGGCACTGGCCCACGCCAAGTACGCCGAGCTGATTCCGGACTTGCTTCACGTCCACCCCGGCGCCATCCGTGTGGCTCTGCGCTCGATCCCGTGCCTGTATTGCGTCACCGATTCGACCGCCGCCGCCGGCATGCCCGACGGTGAATACAAACTCGGCAGCCACACCGTGACCAAATGCCTGGGCGGCGTGCGCCTGCCGGACGGCACGCTGGCCGGCAGCACGCTGACCATGGATCAGGCCCTGCGCAATCTGGTGAAGATCGGTTTGCCGATTGCCGAGGCCTCGCAACGTCTTTCGCAATTCCCCGCCGACTACCTCGGCATCACCGAACGCGGGCGCCTTGAACCAGGCGCCTGGGCCGACTGCGTGCGGCTGGATCGCTCACTCACACTGACCGCCGTCATGGTCGAAGGAGAAGACATTGACTTCAAAAATGCTTGAAGAGGCGCTGTCCTCGTTCGAGGCCGTGCAGGCCCAACTGCAACAACTCGACCCGCAACTGATCGAGATCGCCGGGCGCCTGCGCCGTCAGCCGCCGCAAGTAGCGATGACCGTTGCGCGCGGCAGCTCCGACCATGCAGCGAGCTACTTCGCTTACCTGACCATGCAGCAACTGGGCGTGCCCGTGGCGTCGTTGCCGATGTCGGTGGTGACCATGCAGCAAGCGCCGTTGAAGGTCAGCGGTCAGGTGGCGTTTGCCTTCTCGCAATCGGGACAGAGCCCGGATCTGGTCAACAGCCTGCGCCTCTTGCGCAAGCGCGGTGCCCTCAGCGTGTCGATGGTCAACGCCGCCGATTCACCACTGGAAGCCGCGTGCGAGTTCAGCGTGCCACTGCTCGCCGGCACTGAAAGCAGCGTCGCCGCGACCAAGAGTTTCATCGCCACCCTCAGCGCCAGCGCTCGTCTGATCGCACATTGGAAAGAGGACAACGAACTGCTGCAAGCCCACAACGCCCTGCCCGAAGGCCTGCGCGAAGCCGCGCAACAGGACTGGAGTGTGGCCATCGACGCCCTGCGCGATTGCGAACGCCTGATGGTGATCGGTCGCGGTGCCGGTTTCGCCATCGCCCAGGAAGCGGCGCTGAAATTCAAGGAAACCTCGGCGATCCAGGCCGAAGCCTTCAGCAGCGCCGAAGTCCGTCACGGCCCGATGGCACTGATCGACGAGCACTATCCGCTACTGGTCTTCGCACCACGCGGTGCCGAACAGGCAGGTCTGCTGAGTCTGGCGGCGGAAATGCGCCAACGCGGCGCTCGCGTCTTGCTGGCCGCGCCGGACGATGTGAGCGAACGCGACCTGACCCTGAGTCGCGCCGAGCACCCGGCCCTCGACCCGATTCTGGCGATCCAGAGTTTCTATGTGATGGCCGCTGGTTTGGCCGTGGCCCGAGGCATGGACCCGGATCAGCCGCGCCACCTGAGCAAAGTGACCCGCACACACTGATAACCAAAACGGACGACGAATCCCCCTGTAGGAGCTGCCGAAGGCTGCGATCTTTTGATCTGGTTTTTATGGATCAAGATCAACAGATCGCAGCCTTCGGCAGCTCCTACAGGGCTCAGCGAAACCGTGAGATCGCGATGCAGGCATTCAGCAACACCGTGGAATCGCGACATTCCGAACTACTGATGAGACCGAGCCATGCACAACAACAATAAAGAGCTGACCCTCAGCGCCCCGCTCAGCGGCCCGGTGCTCACGCTCGCCAAAGTCCCGGACGCGGTGTTCGCCAGTGGCGCGATGGGCGATGGCGTTGCCATCGACCCGGTCAACGACACCCTGTATTCGCCGTGCGCCGGGGTGATCATTCACGTCGCGCGCACCGGCCACGCGCTCACCGTGCGCGCCGACAATGGCGCGGAAATTCTTCTGCACCTAGGGCTCGACACCGTTGAACTGAACGGCGAAGGCTTCTCGATGCTGGTCAAGGAAGGCACGCGAGTCAGCAAAGGTCAGCCGTTGTTGCGCTATGACCTGGACAAGGTCGGCCAGCAGTGCAAAAGCCTGGTCAGCCTGTTGATCCTGACCAACAGCCAGGATTTTCAGGTGCGACCAATCACCCTGAAACCGGTGAAAGTCGGCGAGCCGTTGTTGCACATCGTGGCGCGCAACGTTTCGGCGGCGAATGCAGAAGAACTCGGCGGGCCTGAGGTTAACGGTCATGTGCGGGTCGCGCATCGAGGCGGTCTGCATGCGCGCCCCGCTGCGCTGATTCGTCAGACTGCGCAAGGTTACAAAAGCCAGTCGCAGCTGCATTTCGCCGGCAAATCGGCGCCATGCAACAGCCTGATCGGGTTGATGGGGCTGGCGGTCGGCGAGCAGGACGAAGTGCAAGTCAGTTGTCAGGGCCTGGATGCCGAAACCGCGCTGCAAGCGTTGCTTACGGTTTTGGCCACTGCGCTACCGGAAGATCATCACGCCGCTGCACCGGTCAGTGTTGCACCACGCAAACGCCCGGCCGAGGCCGGGGTGTTGCACGGTGTATGTGCTGCGCCAGGATTGATCGGCGGGCCGCTGTTTCGTTTGAACGCAATCAACTTGCCGGCGGACGCGGGCAATCATGCTCCGCTTGAGCAACTGGAGAAACTTGAAGCCGCGTTGAATCAGGTGCGCAGCGAAATCGACAGCACCCTCGCTCAAGCGAAAAAGCACAAAAACACCGACGAAGAAGCGATCTTCGCCGCACACATGGCGCTGCTCGAAGACCCGGCCCTGCTCGACGCCGCACAACAATCCATCGAGCAAGGCGCTGCCGCGACTCATGCCTGGAGTCAGTCGATTGATGTCCAGTGCGAAGTGCTCCAGCAAACCGGCAGTGCGCTGCTGGCCGAACGCGCCAATGACCTGCGTGACCTCAAACAACGCGTGCTGCGCGCCCTGCTCGGCGAAGCCTGGCATTACGACGTACCGGCCGGCGCCATCGTCGCGGCGCATGAACTGACCCCGTCGGATCTGTTGCAACTCAGCGCGCAAGGCGTCGCCGGATTGTGCATGGCCGAGGGCGGCGCGACCTCCCACGTAGCGATTCTGGCGCGGGGCAAAGGTTTGCCGTGCATGGTTGCTTTGGGTTCGACATTGCTCGATCAACCGCAAGGCCAAGCGGTGGTGCTCGACGCCGACAACGGTCGCCTTGAACTGACGCCAGATGCCGAACGTCTGGCAGAAGTCGCACAAGCACAAATCGACCGCCAACAACGCCGCGACGCCCAACAGGCCAAGGCGCATCTACCGGCGCAAACGCGTAATGGCGTGGCCATCGAAGTTGTCGCCAATGTCGCCTCCAGCGCTGAAGCGACGGACGCCTTTGCCAACGGCGCCGACGGTGTCGGCCTGCTACGCACCGAATTCCTGTTCGTCGATCGCCAGACCGCGCCGGACGTCGAAGAACAGCGCACCGCCTACCAAGCCGTGCTCGATGCGATGGGTGACAAGTCGGTGATCATCCGTACCATCGACGTCGGCGGCGACAAGCAACTCGACTACCTGCCACTGCCCACCGAAGCCAACCCGGTGCTCGGCTTGCGCGGTATTCGTCTGGCTCAAGCCCGCCCGGAAATTCTCGATCAGCAACTGCGCGCGCTGCTGCAAGTCAGCCCGTTGCAGCGTTGCCGAATCCTGTTGCCGATGGTCACCGAAGTCGACGAATTGCTGCACATTCGCGAACGCGTCGATGCGTTGTGCCTGGAACTGAACATCACGCAGCGCCCGGAAATCGGCGTGATGATCGAAGTCCCGGCCGCCGCACTGCAAGCCGAACAACTGGCTGAGCACGCAGACTTCCTGTCGATCGGCACAAACGATCTCTCCCAATACACCTTGGCCATGGATCGCGACCACGCCGGCCTCGCCGCACGAGTCGACGCTTTGCACCCCGCGCTGCTGCGCCTGATCGCCATGACCTGCGAAGGCGCGGCGGTGCACAAACGGTGGGTCGGCGTGTGCGGTGCGTTGGCCTCTGATCCACTGGCAACACCGGTATTGATCGGCCTCGGCGTAACCGAACTGTCGGTCAGCCCGGTGCAAATTGGTGAGATCAAAGATCGCGTGCGCCAGTTGCACGAAGCCGAATGCCAACGCCTCGCCCGTGACCTGCTCAAGCTGAGCAGCGCTGCGGCGGTGCGTCACGCCTGCCATCAACAATGGCCTCTGCGCTAATAACAACAAGAAGGAGAACCGCCATGTACCAACTCTTCATCGAAGGCCTGCAACGCCTCGGCCGTGCGCTGATGCTGCCGATTGCGATCCTGCCGATTGCCGGCCTGCTGCTGCGTCTGGGTGACACCGACCTGCTGAACATCGCGATCATTCACGATGCCGGCCAAGTGATCTTCGCCAACCTGGCGATGATCTTCGCCATCGGCATCGCCGTCGGCTTCGCCAAGGACAACAACGGCACCGCAGGCCTGGCCGGGGTGATCGGTTATCTGGTGATGATCTCCACCCTCAAAGTGCTCGATGCGAGCATCAACATGGGCATGCTCGCCGGCATTGTCAGCGGCCTGATGGCCGGCGCGCTGTACAACCGCTTCAAGGACATCAAGCTGCCCGAGTATCTGGCGTTCTTCGGTGGCCGGCGGTTTGTGCCGATTGTCACCGGGTTCGCGGCGGTTGGCCTGGGCGTGGTATTCGGCTACATCTGGCCGCCGATCCAGCACGGCATCAACAGCTTCGGCAGCCTGATGATGGAAAGCGGCAGCCTCGGTGCCTTCGTCTTCGGCGTGTTCAACCGCCTGCTGATCGTCACCGGCCTGCACCACATCCTCAACAACATGGCGTGGTTCGTGTTCGGCAACTTCACCGATCCAACGACCGGTGCACTGGTCACCGGCGACCTGTCGCGCTACTTCGCTGGCGATCCGAAGGGCGGCCAGTTCATGACCGGCATGTTCCCGATGATGATCTTCGGCCTGCCGGCGGCGTGCCTGGCGATGTACCGCAACGCTCTGCCAGAGCGGCGCAAGGTCATGGGCGGTATCTTCCTGTCGATGGCCCTGACTTCATTCCTGACCGGGGTGACCGAGCCGATCGAATTCGCCTTCATGTTCCTCGCGCCGCTGCTGTTTCTGCTGCACGCGCTGCTGACCGGGTTGTCGATGGCGATCACCAATGCGCTGAACATCCATTTGGGCTTTACGTTTTCTGGTGGGTTTATCGACATGGTGCTTGGTTGGGGCAAGTCCACCAATGGTTGGCTGGTGGTTCCGGTCGGGCTGGCTTATGCCGTTGTGTATTACGCGGTATTTGATTTCTGTATTCGTCGATTCAATCTGAAGACGCCGGGGCGTGAGGATGTGGCGACCGCTGAGAAAGCTGTCCTCACAGAAAACCAACGAGCCGGTGCTTACATCAAAGCCCTCGGTGGTGCGGAGAATCTGCTGACTGTAGGCGCCTGCACCACTCGCCTGCGCCTGGAGATGGTGGATCGCAACAAGGCGTCCGATGCCGATTTGAAAGCGCTGGGTGCGATGGCCGTCGTGCGTCCGGGCAAGGGTGGCAGTTTGCAGGTGGTGGTCGGGCCGATGGCTGACAGCATCGCAGATGAGATTCGCTTGGCGATGCCGGCGGTGGGCCGTGCGGTTCTTGCTGAGCCTGTTGCCGTTGCCGATGAACCGAAAGCGGTTGTCGTCCCGAGTTCGGAAGCTCAGCAATGGCTGAATGCGCTGGGCGGTGGCGACAATGTGCTGCAACTGGACTGCATTGCCATGAGCCGGATTCGCTTGCTGCTGGCGGATGGCAAGGCGCTGTCCGAGGCGCAGTTGAAGGAATTGGGTTGTCAGGGTGTCAGCCAGTTGGAGGGTGGGGTTTGGCATTTGTTGGTGGGGGATAAGGCGGCGAGTTTGAGTGGGGCGATTGAGGCTCTGGTCACTCGCAGTGAGGTCAGTGCCAAGGTTTGAATCTACAGCGTCTGAGCGGCCCTCTTCGCGAGCAAGCCCGCTCCCACAGTTTTGATTGAGTAGAGGCTCGACGGGCGTCATCGCTGGCAAGCCAGCTCCCCCTCTGGAATGCAATCAACCTGTGGGAGCGGGCTTGCTCGCGAAGAACGATGACACGGTAAACCTGATCAATCAGGTTTGTGGGTCGACTCGATCCAGCGCCCGGTTTACGGCCAGTTCGGCGAGCATGACGATCTGCTGGATGCCTAATACCGTACTGCGCTGCGAACCGCTTAGCTCATTGGCAAAGTTGCTGGCGGCAGTGCTTGCGCTGGCCAACGATTCAACGGCGTGGGCGAGCAGGCTTTCGGTGTCGGCTTCGGGGCAGACCATAAACATGGTACTTGGTCGGCGGGGCTTTGCAGGCTCGGGGCACAGATAGAAGTCGAGGGCACGCTTGATGGCTTCGCGGTTGCGGGCCTGGTCTTCGGCGCGGAGGGCTTCTTCGAGTGGGGTTTTGGTTTCGGGTGGGTCGGGGACGGGTTTAGTCATTGCAATGATCTCTAATCAAATGATTGAAGCCATCACTGGTCGTTTCTCACGCGACGAAGAGGTGGCAGCTATGTGCGGAGTGAGAAACCGGTAAGAGATCAACCCGGCCGAACCGAAGTCCGCCCGCACACAGCCGCCATAGAACATTGCCGGCAGCAAATGAGCTGGCGGCGATTATGGTGCTACTGACGTTTGATTTAAACCTCTTACCGGGTTCTCACACCCGATCACCGATTTGCGGTGACAACCAAAGACTAGAGATCCGACGTCCGACGGACAACCTGAAAACCTTGTGGGAAGGTTCTGGTGATTTGATGCATTTTTAAACAACCTTGGGTGATGGGGTGGCCGGGCGGGCCTCATCGCCAGCAGGCTAGCTCCCACAGTTGGATTGTGTGCATCCAGATAGAGACTGGTCAGCTGTCAGGCCGCCATCGCTGGCAAGCCAGCTCCCACAGAAAAGCAAAGCAGCGCCACCTACTCGCTCCTGCTCCTCACCACTCAACAGGATGAGCGTTAGCTCGGCTGCAGCTCTTGATCTTGATCCACCGGCCCCGTCGGCAGGCTGAGCGGAGGGATTCATCCGGGGGTGGGAGCGCAGCGACCGTTTGGCGAAGCCAAACACATCGAGAGGAGGTGCAGCGAAGCAAACCGGAGGCGATGCGCCCGGATGAGTCCCGGAGCGAAGGAACCTCGAGCCTCAGCGAGCGGGCCGAACGTTGGGGCAAGCGTTTTTGGTTACTTTTTAGGCGTCTGTAAAAAGTGACCCGCCGTAAGGGCGGAACCGCCAGCCGCAGCACCCGAAGAAACGGATATTCACACCGCCAGCCAGAACATGGTCGCCTGTCAGGGCGCCATCGCTGGCAAGCCAGCTCCCACAGTGGGATGAGTTAACACACAAAATCGGGGGGCAACAAAAAACCCGCAGACAATCACTCATCTGCGGGCTTCTTGTAATAAGCGGCTATCAAAAATCTTCCAGCCGCCACACTTCATAAGCCGGCGTCTCGTAGGGATGACTGAGCTTCAACGCCGCCACAACAGCAACAATCAACTCATCCGCAACAACAAGCTCAACCTTCCATTCCTCAACCCGCTCAACCTGCCCCGCCTCGCCAATGAACGGCTGACTCCCGTCCAAAGGTCGAAACTGGCCCAAACCAAGCACCTGCCACGCACAGTGGTCATAGTCACCGATCCGCCCACCACCGGCAGCGAACACAGCCCCTTTGACCACCTCGACATGACTGTCAGGAACAAAAAAAGCGAGCTTGTACACAGGTCTTAGTTCACCCGCTTTTAGTTTACCCAGACCCGAGCATTACGGAACATACGCATCCAAGGTGCGTCCTCGTTCCAGTCTTCCGAACGCCACGAGTTCTGCACGGCACGGAACACACGCTCCGGGTGCGGCATCATGATCGTCACACGGCCATCACGGCTGGTGAGACCGGTAATCCCGCGCGGCGAACCGTTCGGGTTGGCCGGATACGATTCGGTGACCTTGCCATGGTTGTCGACAAAACGCATCGCCACACAACCCGACAGATCCGCTTCCAGCAGCGCTTCTTCGCTGGAGAACTCGGCGTGACCTTCACCGTGAGCAATGGCGATCGGCATACGCGAACCGGCCATGCCTTGCAGGAAGATCGAGTTCGACTCCTGAACCTGAACCATCGCCACACGCGCTTCGAACTGCTCGGAGCGGTTGCGCACGAAGTGCGGCCAGAACTCGCTGCCCGGGATCAGCTCGTGCAGGTTGGACATCATCTGGCAACCGTTGCACACGCCGAGGGTGAAGCTGTCGTTACGTTCGAAGAAGCCCTGGAACGCATCGCGAGCACGGCTGTTGAACAGTGCCGACTTGGCCCAACCCTCACCGGCGCCGAGTACGTCGCCGTAGGAGAAACCACCGCACGCCACCAGACCTTTGAACTCGTTCAGGTCGACACGGCCGGCCAGAATGTCGCTCATGTGTACGTCGATCGCGTTGAAACCGGCGCGGTCGAACGCGGCCGCCATTTCCACCTGACCGTTGACGCCCTGCTCACGCAGCACGGCAACCTGTGGGCGGATGCCTTTCTTGATGTAAGGCGCGGCGATGTCCTGGTTGACGTCGTAGCTGAGCTTGACGCTCAGGCCCGGATTGTCTTCTTCCAGCAGCACGTCGAACTCTTGCTCGGCGCAGTCGGCGTTATCGCGCAGACGCTGGATCTGGTAGCTGGTTTCAGCCCACTGACGTTGCAGCAGACGACGCTGGCCTTCGAACACGGTGTCACCGTTGAAGGTGATGTTGATCTGGCCATTGTTGATCGGCTGACCGATCACGGAAACACAATCGCCGAGACCGGCCGCGCTGAATTGCGCGAGGATGTCTGGCGTCGCGTCCTGACGAACCTGAATCACCGCACCCAGTTCTTCGTTGAACAGGATGGCGGCGATTTCGGCCGAGGATTCGGCAACGCTGTCCAGGTTCAGGCTCAGACCGCAGTGGCCGGCGAAGGCCATTTCCACCACGGAGGTCAGCAGACCACCGTCGGAACGGTCGTGGTAAGCCAGCAGGTGACCGTCGGCGTTGAGGCCCTGGATCACCGCAAAGAAGGCTTTAAGGTCTTCAGCGTCATCGACGTCCGGCGCGTGTTTGCCGAGTTTGCCGTGAACCTGAGCGAGGATCGAGGCGCCCATACGGTTCTGGCCGCGACCGAGGTCGATCAGGATCAGGTCGGTGGTGCCCTTGTCCATGCGCAGTTCCGGGGTCAGGGTCTGACGGATGTCAGCCACTGGCGCGAAACCGGTCACGATCAGCGACATCGGCGAGGTCACGGTTTTTTCTTCGCCGTTGTCGTTCCAGCGGGTGGCCATGGACATCGAGTCCTTGCCCACTGGAATGGTGATACCCAGCTCAGGGCACAGTTCCATACCGACCGCTTTCACGGTGTCGTACAGACGCGCGTCTTCGCCCGGGTGGCCGGCGGCGGACATCCAGTTCGCCGACAGTTTGATGTCGGAGATCTTGTTGATGCGCGAAGCGGCTATGTTGGTCAGGGTTTCGCCAATGGCCATGCGGCCCGACGCCGGGGCGTCCAGCAGTGCCAGCGGAGTACGCTCGCCCATCGCCATCGCTTCACCGGTGTAAACGTCGAAACTGGTGGCGGTGACGGCAACGTCGGCCACCGGAACCTGCCATGGGCCGACCATTTGGTCACGGGCCACGAGGCCGGTGATGGTGCGGTCGCCGATGGTGATCAGGAAGCTTTTGCTCGCCACGGCCGGGTGATGCAGAACGCGCTCGATGCTTTCAGTGATGTCGAGGTTGGACGGATCGAAGTCATCGCCCAGCTCGGCTTCACGCACCACCGAACGGTGCATGCGCGGCGCCTTGCCCAGCAACACTTCCAGTGGCATGTCCACCGGGTTGTTGCCGAAGTGGCTATCCGTGACAGTAAGCTGCGGTTCGGCAGTCGCCTCACCCACTACAGCAAACGGGCAACGCTCACGTTCGCAGATCGCCTGGAAGCGCTCGAAGTCTTCCGGGCCAACGGCCAGCACGTAACGTTCCTGGGATTCGTTGGACCAGATTTCGTGCGGGGCCATGCCCGGCTCGTCGTTTGGAATGTTGCGCAGTTCGAAACGGCCACCGCGGTCGCCGTCGTTGACCAGTTCCGGGAAGGCGTTGGACAGACCGCCCGCACCCACGTCGTGGATGAAGCTGATCGGGTTCTTGTCGCCCAGTTGCCAGCAACGGTCGATGACTTCCTGGCAGCGACGCTCCATTTCAGGGTTTTCACGCTGCACGGAAGCGAAGTCCAGATCTGCCGAGCTGGTGCCGGTGGCCATGGAGGAAGCCGCGCCGCCACCCAGACCGATCAGCATCGCCGGGCCGCCGAGTACGATCAGCTTGGAGCCGACAACGATCTCGCCTTTCTTGACGTGTTCTTCGCGGATGTTGCCCATGCCGCCGGCCAACATGATCGGCTTGTGGTAACCGCGAACTTCGTCACCGTGCGGGGTGGTGATCGACTGTTCGAAGGTACGGAAGTAGCCAGTCAGGGCCGGACGACCGAATTCGTTGTTGAACGCGGCACCGCCGAGCGGGCCTTCGATCATGATGTCCAGCGCGGTAACGATGCGCTCAGGCTTGCCGTACGGCACTTCCCACGGCTGTTCGAAGCCCGGGATCTGCAGGTTGGATACGGTGAAACCGGTCAGGCCAGCCTTTGGCTTGGCGCCACGACCGGTTGCACCTTCGTCACGAATCTCGCCGCCGGAACCGGTGGACGCACCCGGGAACGGGGCAATCGCGGTCGGGTGGTTGTGGGTTTCAACCTTCATCAGGATGTGCACCGGCTCCTGCACCGCACCGTACTGGCGGGTCTCAGGATTCGGGAAGAAACGGCCGGCCACGTTGCCGACGATCACCGAGGCGTTGTCCTTATAAGCCGACAGAACGCCTTCGCTGTGCATCACGTAGGTGTTCTTGATCATGCCGAACAGGCTTTTTTCCTGGTTCTCACCATCAATATCCCAACTGGCGTTGAAGATCTTGTGGCGGCAGTGCTCGGAGTTGGCCTGGGCGAACATCATCAGTTCGATGTCGTGCGGGTTGCGCTTGAGACCGTTGAAGGCGTTGACCAGGTAGTCGATTTCGTCTTCGGCCAGGGCCAGGCCCAACTCGGTGTTGGCCTTCTCCAGCGCGGCGCGACCGCCGCCAAGGATGTCGATGGCGGTCAGCGGCTTCGGTTCGGCGTGGCTGAACAGACCGGCGGCCTGCTCAAGGTTGGCCAGAACGATCTGGGTCATGCGGTCATGCAGGACATCGGCAATCTGCTGGGCTTCGGCGTCGCTGAACTGACCGGCCACGTAGAACGCGATGCCGCGCTCCAGGCGCTGGATCTTGCTCAGACCGCAGTTGCGGGCGATATCGCTGGCCTTGCTCGACCATGGCGAGATGGTGCCGAAACGTGGCAACACCAGAAACAGACGGCCGGTCGGCTCTTGTACCGGAACGCTTGGACCGTACTTCAGAAGGCGCGCAAGCACCTGCTGTTCGTCGCCGGTCAGGACGCCGGTGACTTCGGCGAAGTGAGCGAATTCAGCATACAAGCCACTGACAGCCGGAACCTTCTGGCTCAGTTGCTCAAGGAGTTTGCTGTGGCGAAAGGCAGAAAGGGCAGGAGCGCCGCGCAGGATCAACATCTTCGGGACAGCCTCGGGAAGGGGTGTGCTTTGAGGCCGTGCATTCTAGCCTAAACCGCCCTCAACATCACCCGAAACGCTACGCACGGTTGCACTCGAGTGTCGATCTGTGTTTCTGCCTTGAGAGTCAAATTTATGCTGTCTGTGAGGACCGCTTATTTTTACGGTAACAAAATGCCCTTCGCCCCCATTTCTGCGGGGTTTCGGCCAGTTTTGTGATCTCTAGCAGACAACCCCTCACCTGTCGAGATATGGCGCCCGCAGTCCTTTGCGTATACTGCGCAAATGTTTTTCCCAACGGCTTTGCGTCCGCGGTACGCCAAATGGCTGATCGCAACCGGACTCTTCCTGATGCTCGGTGGCTGTGTTGATAAACCCAACACACTCGAGCGCGTAAAGGAGGATGGCGTGCTGCGGGTGATTACCCGTAACAGCCCCGCCACCTACTTTCAGGATCGCAGCGGTGAAACCGGCTTCGAATACGAGCTGGTGAAGCGCTTCGCCGACGATTTGGGCGTCGAACTCAAAATCGAGACCGCCGACAACCTCGACGATCTTTTCAACCAGATCGGCAAGCCGAACGGCCCGGTATTGGCTGCTGCCGGCCTGGTCAGCAGCGAACAACGCAAGACGCAAGTACGGTTCTCCCACTCCTACCTCGAAGTCACCCCGCAGATCATCTATCGCAACGGCCAGTCACGGCCGACCGACGCCGGTGATCTGGTCGGCAAGAAGATCATGGTGCTCAAGGGCAGTACCCATGCCGAGCAACTGGCCGAGCTGAAAAAGAAAAACCCGGGCATCGAGTACGAAGAATCTGATGCCGTTGAGGTGGTCGACTTGCTGCGAATGGTCGACGAAGGGCAGATCGATCTGACCTTGGTCGACTCCAACGAAGTGGCGATGAACCAGGTGTACTTCACCAATATTCGCGTGGCCTTCGACCTCGGCGATGCGCGCAGCCAGAGCTGGGCGGTGGGCCCCGGCGAAGACAACAGCCTGCTCAACGAGATCAACAGCTATCTGGACAAGGTGCAGAAGAATGGCACCCTCCAACGCCTGAAAGACCGCTATTACGGGCACGTCGACGTCCTCGGCTACATGGGCGCCACCACGTTCGCCCAGCACTTGCAGCAGCGTCTGCCCAAATACGAACAGCACTTCAAGAATTACGCGAAGAAAGAGAAAGTCGACTGGCGTCTTCTGGCAGCCATCGGCTATCAGGAATCGCTGTGGCAACCGACCGTCACCTCGAAAACCGGAGTGCGCGGTTTGATGATGCTGACCCAGAACACCGCTCGGGCGATGGGTGTGTCCAATCGCCTCGATCCAAAGCAGAGCATCATGGGCGGCGCCAAGTACCTGGCCTATATGAAGGATCAGCTCGACGAATCGATTCAGGAGCCCGACCGTACCTGGTTTGCCCTGGCGGCATATAACGTCGGCAGCGGCCACCTGGATGACGCACGCAAACTGGCGTCTCGCGAAGGTTTGAATCCGGACAAATGGCTGGATGTGAAGAAGATGCTGCCGCGCCTATCGCAGAAGCAGTGGTACAGCAAGACCCGCTATGGCTACGCCCGGGGCGGCGAGCCGGTGCATTTCGTGGCGAACATCCGTCGTTATTACGACATCCTCACCTGGGTAACCCAACCGCAGCTTGAGGGCGATCAGGTGGCCGAGGGCAACCTGCATGTTCCGGCTATCGACAAGTCGAAACCTGCTCAAGAACCTGCCCCTCTTTAAAGCAAAAGATCGCAGCCTTCGGCAGCTCCTACAGGGCTATGTGTACACCTGCAGGAGCTGCCGAAGGCTGCGATCTTTTGATCTTCAGCCCTTCAAAGCAGCTGCCAGTATCAACGCTTTCATCTCGGACACGGCCGACTTGAACCCCACGAACAACGCATGCGCCACCAGCGCATGGCCGATGTTCAGTTCGTTGATGCCCTTGATTGCCGCCACCGCTTCCACGTTGTGGTAATGCAGACCATGGCCGGCATTGACGATCAGGCCCTGAGCCAGACCAAACGCCACCCCGTCCGCCACACGCTTCAACTCTTCAGCGACTTCGCTCGGGGTCTCGGCGTCGGCATAACGCCCGGTGTGCAGCTCAATGGCCGGCGCGCCAACACGCTTCGAGGCAGCAATCTGGCGCTCGTCGGCATCGATGAACAGCGACACTTCGCTGCCGATCTTCGACAGACGCTCGACCGCAGCCTTGATCCGCGCTTCCTGCCCCGCGACATCCAGACCGCCCTCGGTGGTCAGTTCCTGACGGGTTTCCGGGACCAGGCAGATGTGCGCCGGACGGATGAGCTCGGCGAAAGCCATCATTTCTTCGGTGACGCCCATTTCGAAGTTCATGCGGGTTTGCAGCACATCCTTGAGCAAGAGCACATCGCGCTCCTGAATGTGTCGACGGTCCTCGCGCAGGTGCACGGTGATGCCGTCGGCGCCCGCCTCTTCCGCGTCCAGCGCCGCCTTGACCGGATCCGGGTAGCGCGTGCCACGGGCCTGACGCAGGGTGGCGACGTGGTCGATGTTCACGCCAAGAAGAATGCGATTGCTGGTGGTCACGGATGCGCTCCTGAATTTAGAGATTCGGCGCACAGCATACGGGGTGATCAGGGCTTGCGAAACAGTTCGCGACTGACGAGGGGACGACCACCCAGATGAACGGCCAGTGCTTGACGCATCAGACGTTTGGCGGCTGAGAGTGCGCCGGGGGCTGACCAATCGGCTTCCGCCATGGCCAGCAATTCAACGCCGTTGAAAAGGCCAGGTTGCAGCAGGTAAACGCGCTCAAGACCAGCGTCCACTTGCAAACGATAGAGACCGTCCGGGGCGACAGGCTCGCCGTGAATATCCGCGCTCATGGAAAAGCCATAACCGAGATCATCCAGCAGGCGCCATTCGAAGGAGCGCAACAAGGGCTCCAGCGGCCGACCTTCGGCCAAGGCCAGCAAGGTCGCGGCGTAGTGATCGAACACCGCCGGATGCGGATCTTCGGCGGGCAGCAAACGGATCAACAGCTCATTGAGGTAAAGACCGCTGAACAACGCCTCGCCGACCATCCACGTCGCATTACCGGCACTTTCCATGCGCCCGACATTCTTCAACTCGCCCTTGCCGCGAAACTCGACTTCCAGCGGCACGAACGGCCGCGCCAACGTTCCGGCCTTGCCCCGCGCACTGCGCAACACCGCCCGCAGCCGACCTTGCGGCGTGAGGAAGTCCACCAACGCGCTGGTTTCGCGGTAGGCGCGAGAGTGCAGGACGTAGGCGGGCTGGGCGGGAGGTGGGGTTTGCGACATGGAGTTCTCGATGAAGAAACGCAGATTTACACACAACCCAAAACCACTGTGGGAGCGAGCCTGCTCGCGAAAGCGGAGTGACAGTCAACATCAATGCTGAATGTTACATCCTCTTCGCGAGCAGGCTCGCTCCCACATTGAGTATCGGTGTTCTCTGGAACGGTGATTACAGGTCGCCGTAACCCAGCGAACGCAGAGCACGTTCGTCGTCGGACCAGCCGCCCTTCACCTTGACCCACAGGTTGAGCATGATCTTGGAGTCAAACAGCAGCTCCATGTCCTTGCGCGCTTCGGTGCCGATGCGTTTGATGCGCTCGCCCTTGTCGCCAATGATGATCTTCTTCTGGCCGTCACGCTCGACGAGAATCAGCGCATGGATATGCAGGGTTTTGCCCTGCTGCTTGAACTCTTCGATTTCGACGGTGATCTGGTACGGCAGCTCGGCGCCCATCTGGCGCATGATTTTTTCGCGCACAAGTTCAGCGGCGAGGAAACGGCTGCTGCGGTCGGTGATCTGGTCTTCGGGGAAGAAGTGATCGTTTTCCGGCAGGTGATCGGCAATCACTTTTTCCAGCGCATCAAGGTTATGACCGTGCTGCGCGGAGATAGGGATGATCTGCGCGTTCGGCAGCTGTTCCTGCAACCAGCTCAGGTGCGGCATCAGTTCGGCTTTGTCTTCGATGCGGTCGGTCTTGTTCAGCGCGACGATCAGCGGGCCGGTCACGTACTGCACACGCTCCAGCACCATCTGGTCTTCTTCGGTCCACTTGGTCCGATCGACCACGAAGATCACCACGTCGACGTCTTTCAACGCCGCCGAAGCGGTCTTGTTCATGTAACGGTTGAGCGCCTTTTCGCCACCCTTGTGCATGCCGGGGGTGTCGACGTAGATCGCTTGCACGTCACCCTCGGTCTTGATCCCGAGCATGTTGTGGCGGGTGGTCTGCGGCTTGCGCGAGGTGATCGCCAGCTTCTGGCCGAGGATGTGGTTCAGCAGCGTCGATTTACCGACGTTGGGACGGCCGACGATGGCAACGTAGCCACAGCGAGTTGCGTTTGTATCAGTCATTGCCATTCTCCACGCCCAGGGCAATCAGTGCTGCGGCGGCCGCTACCTGTTCGGCAATACGACGACTCACACCCTGACCTCGGCTTTTTTCATTCAGTAAGACAACTTCGCACTCGACGAAGAAGGTTCGGCAGTGCGGCTCGCCCTGGATATCCACCACTTCGTAGCGTGGCAGTTCGCAACCGCGCGATTGCAGGTGTTCCTGCAGGCGGGTCTTCGGATCCTTATTGGTGTCGACCAGCGTCAGGCCTTCGAACTCGCCGGCCAGCCAGGCCAGGACGCGCTCGCGGGCCATGTCCATGCCTGCGTCGAGATAGATCGCACCAATCAACGCTTCGAGGGCATCGGCCAGAATCGATTCGCGACGGAAACCGCCGCTTTTCAGCTCACCGGAACCCAGTCGCAGGTAATCGCCAAGGTCGAAACCACGCGCCAGTACGGCCAGAGTCTCACCTTTCACCAGGCGTGCGCGCAAACGCGACAACTGGCCTTCGCGAGCCAGCGGGAAGCGATCGAACAACGCCTCGCCAGCGACGAAGTTGAGGATGGCATCGCCGAGGAATTCCAGGCGTTCGTTGTTGCGCCCGGCGAAACTGCGGTGCGTGAGGGCCAGGACCATGAGTTCCTGATCCTTGAAGGTGTAACCGAGCTGACGCTCGAGACGGCTTAAAGAGGCGCTCACGGTTTACCCACGCTGAGATCAAAGCTGGATTCCACCGCCATCGCCGGGATACGGCGCAGGCCTGGGACAATTAACGCTGTGTTCAAAAATTACGTCCTGAATATCGTGGCTTCATGCCCTGGAGTCGATTGTAGCGACTCCAGAAATGCATTCGGCGCTGTGGTCAACAGCGCCGTGGTGATTACTTGATCAGGCCAACCCGCGAGAAATTCGGCAGGTGGCTGAGTTTCGGTTCCGGCCAGCTCATCCAGACCGCGAAGGCCTTGCCGACGATATTCCGGTCGGGAACCATGCCCAGCAGATCCTTGGGAATGTTCGGATCATCCCAGTAGCGACTGTCGTTCGAGTTGTCGCGGTTGTCGCCCATCATGAAGTAGTGCCCGGCCGGCACGGTCCAGGTATGGTCCGGCATGGCGCGGTAACGGCTCATCTCCTTGCGGATCAGGTGCTCGGCAGCGCCGAGTTTTTCCTTGTAGAGCTCTGCGCTGCCCAGCGTGCCCGGCTCGGAACCGACCATTTGCTCGGCAATCGACTCACCGTTGACGAACAGACGCTTGTCAGCGGTGTAACGCACCGTGTCGCCCGGCAGACCGACCACACGCTTGATGTAGTTGACGTTCGGGTCGCTCGGGTAGCGGAACACCATCACATCACCGCGCTGCGGATCACCGACTTCGATGATTTTCTTGTCGATCACCGGCAGGCGGATCCCGTAAGAAAACTTGTTCACCAGAATGAAGTCGCCGACGTCCAGGGTCGGTTTCATCGAGCCGGACGGAATCTGGAACGGCTCCACCAGGAACGAACGCAGCACCAGCACGATGAACAACACCGGGAAGAACGACTTGCCGTATTCGACCAGCAGCGGCTCTTTGTTCAGCTTCTCGACCACCACGACGTCGGGCTGGCTGACACTGCCTTGATAAGAGGCAATGGCAGCACGCCGGCGGGGCGCCAGAATCAGCAGATCGAGCAACGCCAACAGGCCGCAGACGAACACGGCAATGACCAGCAACAGCGGGAAATTTAGCGACATAGGACCTAACTATCCAACCTGAGCACTGCAAGGAAGGCTTCTTGTGGAATTTCCACGTTGCCGACCTGCTTCATGCGTTTCTTACCGGCCTTTTGCTTCTCGAGCAGCTTCTTCTTACGGCTGACGTCACCGCCGTAGCATTTGGCCAATACGTTCTTTCTGAGAGCCTTGACGGTTGTCCGGGCGACAATCTGACCGCCAATGGCGGCCTGGATGGCCACGTCGAACATCTGACGAGGAATCAGTTCTTTCATCTTCTCGGTCAACTGGCGACCTTTGAAGTGCGAGTTGTCACGGTGCACGATCAACGCCAGGGCATCGACCTTGTCGCCGTTGATCAGCACGTCCAGTTTCACCAGATTAGCCGATTGGTAACGATCGAAATGGTAATCCAGCGAAGCATAGCCGCGGCTGGTGGATTTGAGACGGTCGAAGAAGTCCAGAACCACTTCGTTCATCGGCAGGTCGTAAGTGACTTGCACCTGATTGCCGAGGAACAGCATGTCGACTTGAACGCCGCGTTTCTCGATGCACAGGGTGATGACGTTGCCCAAGTGTTCTTGCGGCACCAGGATGTTGGCGCGCACGATCGGCTCGCGCATGTCTTCGACGGCCGAGACATCCGGCAGCTTGGACGGGTTATCGACGTAAATCGTTTCACCGGTTTTCAGCACCAGTTCGAAGATAACCGTCGGCGCCGTGGTGATCAGGTCCAGGTCGTACTCACGCTCGAGGCGCTCCTGGATGATTTCCATGTGCAGCATGCCGAGGAAGCCGCAACGGAAGCCGAAGCCCAGGGCGTCGGAGCTTTCCGGGGTGTACTGCAGCGACGAGTCGTTCAGGGTCAGCTTCTGCAGCGCTTCGCGGAAATCTTCGAAGTCGTCGGAGCTCACCGGGAACAGACCGGCGTAAACCTGCGGCTGAATGCGCTTGAAGCCCGGCAGTACCGGAACATCCGGGGTCGAGCTCAGGGTCAGGGTGTCACCGACCGGCGCACCGTGAATATCCTTGATGCTGGCGATGATGAAGCCCACTTCGCCGGCCTTGAGGTCTGCGGTGGCGGTATGTTTCGGATTGAAAACACCGACGCTGTCGACCAGATGGATCTTGCCGGTGGATTTCACCAGGATCTTGTCGCCCTTCTTCACGCGGCCGTGACGCACGCGCACCAGGGAGACAACGCCCAGGTAGTTGTCGAACCAGGAGTCGATGATCAACGCTTGCAGCGGATCTTCGATGTTGCCGGTTGGCGCAGGAATGGTCGTTACCAGACGCTCGAGCACCTCGTCGACACCCAGGCCGGTCTTGGCGCTGCAGGTGACGGCGTCAGTGGCGTCGATGCCGATGATCTTTTCGATTTCGTCTTTGACGCGATCAGGATCAGCCTGTGGCAGGTCGATCTTGTTCAGGACCGGCATGACCTCAAGGCCCTGCTCAATCGCGGTGTAGCAGTTGGCCACGGACTGTGCTTCGACGCCCTGACCGGCATCGACCACCAGCAAGGCACCTTCACACGCGGCCAGGGAACGGCTGACTTCATAGGTGAAGTCAACGTGGCCCGGGGTGTCAATGAAGTTCAACTGGTAGGTGACGCCATCTTTGGCTTTGTAATAAAGGGTAACGCTGTGGGCCTTGATGGTGATCCCGCGCTCACGCTCAAGATCCATGGAATCCAGTACCTGGGCTTCCATTTCACGCTCGGCCAGGCCGCCGCACATCTGGATGAAGCGATCGGCCAGCGTCGACTTGCCATGGTCAATGTGGGCGATGATGGAGAAATTGCGGATATGACTCAAATCACTCACGGATCAACACTCAAAAAGGCTGCAGGCATGGCCCGCCGAAAAATAGCCGGGAATTGTACCTGATACACGGCGCAAGCGTCACGTTCGCCTGTCACCCGGATTGCATGCAAAAACGCCCCGATCGGTTGATCGAGGCGTTTTCAGGGTCAAGCAGAGGATGAAAGCTTGTTCATCAACCCGCTCGTCTAAGCAGCCAGACACCGGCCAGCGCGCAGACACCGGCCGGCACCAGCACCGCAAACAGCGGCGAGAAACCGAACACCAGGCTCGACGGACCAAGCAAATCCTGGACGATGCGGAAGGTGAAGCCGACCAGCACACCGGTGAACACACGCTGGCCGAGGGTTACCGAACGCAGCGGGCCGAAGATGAAGGAAATGGCCATCAACACCAGCGCGGCGGTTACCAACGGCTGCAACACCTTGACCCAAAATGCCAGCCAGTAACGGCCGTTGCTAAGGCCCTGCTCCGACAGATAGTGGATGTACCCCCAAAGTCCGCTGATCGACAGCGATTCCGGGGCCATCACCACAGTACTCAGCAGTTGCGGGCTCAAGGCCACGTCCCAACGCTCGCTCGGCGTGTTCACGACTTCGGTGCTGCGCTCATGGAACAAGGTGGTGGCCACGTCAGTGAGCTGCCATTGAGTGCCATCGAACTCGGCCTTCTTGGCGAAGCTGGAGCTCAGCAGATGGCGCTCCTTATCGAAGTGATAGCGGGTCACGCCATACAACAGGCCGTTGGGTTGCACGGCGTTGATGTGGATGAACTCTTCACCCTGACGGTGCCACATACCGTGCTTGGCGCTTTGCGCGTCGCCGCTGCCCTGAGCCAGAGAGCGATTGGCCTGGGCCATGCTTTCGGTGGCAGGGGCGACGTACTCGCCAATCAGCACGCCCGCGAGCATCAGCACCAGCATCGGCTTCATCACCGCCCAGACGATCCGGCCGATCGACACGCCAGCGGCGCGCATGACGGTCAGCTCGCTGCTGCTGGCCAGACTGCCGAGGCCGATCAGGCAGCCAATCAACGCAGCCATCGGCAACATTTCGTAGAGCCGGCGCGGCGCGGTCAGCAAGACGAAGCTCAGCACGTCGACCAATGTGTAGGTTTCGCTGACGTCACCCATCTCATCGATAAAGGCGAACAGGGTCGCCAGACCGAGAATGATCGCCAGCACGGCGATGATCGCCATGAACACGCTGCTGCCGATGTAGCGGTCGAGTTTAACCACGGGCCACCTCCAGCGCAGCAGCGCGACGGCTGGCCATCTTCAGGCGCAGCGGCTCCCAATACAGCAGACCGAGGCCGATGAACAGGAAGATCGCATGCACCCACCACAGGCCGAGCGCCGGAGGAATCTTGCCTTTTTCAAGGGCGCCGCGGGCGGCAATCAGGATGGTCAGGTAAGCCATATAAAGAAGAATCGCCGGCAGCAGCTTGAGGAAACGCCCTTGACGCGGGTTGACTCGCGACAGCGGCACCGCCATCAGGGTCACGATAAATACCAGCAACGGCAGGGACAGACGCCATTGCAGTTCGGTTTTTGAGCGGATGTCGTCACTGCCCAGCAGAGACGAAGTCGGCATGGCGTCACGATCGGTGACTTCTTCGCTGACGTCCGGCTTGGGCAGCAGCACGCCATAGTTTTCGTAGTGAATGGCACGGTAATCAGCCTGACCCGGACTGCCGTCATAGCGATAGCCGTTGTCGAGAATCAGGTAGCGATTACCGTCGGGGCGGACTTCCTGACGGCCCTTTTCGGCCACCAGCACGGAAATCCCGCGATCCTTCTGATCGGCGCCGAGGTTCTTCTGCGAGATGAACACGCCACCCAGGTTGACGCGATCGTCGCTCAACGTTTCGGTGTAGGTCACTCGGGTGCCGTCACGCAGGGCCTGGAAGCGACCCGGCTCGAGGGTATCGAACTCGGTCAGGGCGTCTTGCTTGTTCAGCAGCAACTGGAACTGATTGGCACCTTGCGGGGCCAGGCCCAGGCTCAGCCACGCAACGACCAGTGCCACCAGCGTTGCCGGAAACAGGGTCATGCGAAACAGCTTCTGCTGGCTCATGCCGGTGGCCGAGAGCACGGTCATTTCGCTTTCCAGGTACAGGCGACCGTAGGCCAGCAGGATCCCGAGAAACAGGCCCAGCGGCAGAATCAGTTGCAGGAAGCCCGGCAGACGAAAGCCCATGATCAGGAACAGCGAACCCGGATCGAGCTGGCCGGCAGCGGCCTGAGCGAGGTATTTGATGAAGCGACCGCTCATGATGATGACCAGCAACACCGCACTCACGGCGCTGAGGGTCAACAGGACTTCGCGGGACAGATAACGGAAGACGATCAAACCAGACACTCCAGGGTTGTCAGGCTAAGGCGGCCAAACAAGCAAACACATCGACCGGCCCGCAACGCAGAGCCGTCGAAAAAAGATGCGGCATTATCCTGTGATTGAGGGCGCCTGTCACTGCGCACACTCATCCTCGCACGCAATCCGTTGAAGATCGTACAACCCAGGGGGCGTTCTCAATTAGTTTTCACACCGCGCCGGGTCTGCTGTTGTGCAGGGCAAGGCGCGAGAAGCGTGGTTTGGTCATTCCAAACAAGCTTCGAGCAACGTAGCCCTGCAAAACAGCAGGCCCGGCCCTTCGGGTTGTGCCTTAAAGCCGGCCAGTCTGCGTTGCAGGCCTTGGAAAGGGAACAACCATTCCCAGCGGCCTGCGCCTTGCCTGGCTGGCTTTAAGGCGACAACGCGGTGTGAAAACTAATTGAGAACGCCCCCGAGGGTTGTCAGGCGCGGGGAGCGAGGTTCAAACTGCGGCCCTTGTCGCAGGCTTTGGCCTGCGCCTCTTCTATCTATAAGCAGGCGACTGCGGACACCGTCGAACGCCTGCGTGTTGACCATTCATTCAGGGATCCGGACATGGAACTGGTTGTAAAAAGCGTTAGCCCAGAAACGTTGAAAACCGCCACCCTGGTGGTTGCCGTCGGCGAAGGCCGCAAACTCGGTGTCGCCGCCAAACAAGTCGACGAACTGAGCGGCGGCGCGATCAGCGCCGTACTCAAGCGTGGCGACCTGGCCGGCAAAGTCGGTCAAAGCCTGCTGCTGCACAGCATGCCAAACCTGAAAGCCGAACGCGTGCTGCTGGTCGGCGTGGGCAAGGACGAGGAACTGGGCGACCGTCCGTTCCGCAAAATCGTTGCCGGCATCCTCAATACCCTCAAAGGCCTGGGCGGCAGCGATGCCGTGCTGGCGCTGGATGAAGTCATCGTCAAAGGCCGCGACAGCTACGGCAAGACCCGCCTGCTGGCGGAAACCCTGGTGGACGGCGAATACACCTTCGACCAGTTCAAGAGCCAGAAAGCCGAACCGCGCGCCCTGAAGAAAATCACCCTGCTGACCATCAAGGCTGCACAAGCCGAAGTGCAGCGCGCCGTGAATCACGCTACCGCGATTGCCAATGGCATGGCTTTCACCCGTGATCTGGGCAACCTGCCGCCGAACATCTGCCACCCGACCTTCCTTGGCGAACAAGCCAAGAACCTCGGCAAAGAGTTCAAGGATCTGAAAGTCGAAGTGCTCGACGAGAAGAAGATCAAGTCGCTGGGCATGGGCTCGTTCTACGCCGTCGGCCAGGGCAGCGAGCAGCCGCCGCGCCTGATCGTCATGCAATACAACGGCGGCAAGAAATCCGAGAAGCCATACGCACTGGTCGGTAAAGGCATCACCTTCGACACCGGCGGCATCAGCCTGAAGCCAGGCGCCGGCATGGACGAAATGAAATATGACATGGGCGGCGCTGCCTCCGTGTTCGGCACCCTGCGCGCCGTGCTGGAGCTGAAACTGCCGATCAACCTGGTATGCATCCTTGCTTGCGCGGAAAACATGCCGAGCGGCAACGCGACCCGTCCGGGCGACATCGTCACCACCATGAGCGGCCAGACCGTGGAAATCCTCAACACCGACGCTGAAGGCCGTCTGGTGCTGTGCGATGCCCTGACCTACTCCGAGCGCTTCAAGCCGCAAGCGGTGATCGACATCGCCACCCTGACCGGCGCTTGCGTGGTTGCACTGGGCGCCCACACTTCGGGCCTGCTGGGCAACAACGACGAACTGATCGGCCAACTGCTCAGCGCCGGCAAGGCTGCTGATGACCGCGCCTGGCAACTGCCGCTGTTCGATGAGTACCAAGAACAGCTGGACAGCCCGTTCGCCGATATCGCCAACATTGGCGGGCCGAAGGCCGGCACCATCACCGCCGCATGCTTCCTGTCGCGCTTCACCAAGAACCTCAACTGGGCGCACCTGGACATCGCGGGCACCGCGTGGACCAGCGGCGGCAAGGACAAGGGCGCCACTGGCCGTCCGGTACCGCTGCTGACCCAATACCTGCTGGATCGCGCCAAAGCCTGAAACCGATGACTGCGGGCGGCGCTTCTTTTTTGAAGCGCCGCTTTCAGCTCAGGAACCGCAATGACCAAAGTCGACTTCTATATCCTGCCCAGCGCCGATCCCTCGGCACGCCTGGACTTTGCCTGCAAGCTCACCGAGAAAGCCTGGCGCATGGGCCACCGCATCTACCTGCATTGCAGCGATGCCGCTCAGCGCGAAGATCTCGATGCTCGGCTGTGGGCGTTCAAGGGCGAAAGCTTCGTGCCCCACGGCCCTACCGACAGTGAACCCGAGGGGTTGATTGTGTTGGGGGTGGGCGATGACTGCGGTCAGCATCAGGATTTACTGGTCAATCTCGACCTGAAAGTCCCGGCCTTCGCCAACAAATTCGCCCGTGTGGCGGAAGTAGTGGTGGAAGATCCGACCATTCGCGCGGCTGCGCGGGAGAGTTTCCGTTTCTACCGCGAACAGGGCTATCCTCTGCAAGATCACCGTTTACAGCGACTCTGAGCACTCCAATGGACACTCCGAAACCGCAGCAAAAGTCCGCACACCTGCTGGACGATCTCGAATCGATCCGCCAGTTGCTCGGCGATGACAACCTGCAACCACCCCTGCTGACCGACACGGTCGATGACGGTGAACAGGAACAGATTCCGATGTTGTTCGACTCAGTTGGCGCCGAGCCGGCGGCCGTCGAACCACCCTCGGCTCCAGCCCCGACACCCGCCGCGCAACCTGCGCCAGCTGTCGAAAAAGGCCCGGACGCCCTGCTCCACCTGGACAGCGAACTGCGCGCCGCCGCGCAATTGATCATGCAGGACGTGATCGACGACTTCGCGCCGCACATCGAGACCGAAATCAAACGCCGCCTCGATGCGCGGATGGAACGGTTGCTCAGCCAGTACGAATAGTCACCACGCCCCCCTTGCAGGAGCTGCCGCAGGCTGCGATCTTTTGATCTTGACCTTAAAAACAAAGTCAAAAGATCGCAGCCTTCGGCAGCTCCTACAGAAAGCGAGCGTCCACCCGCTCCTCCCCCGCTCGCCCTCGGCCCCATGCCCCGCTATACTTCCCGGCTTTTCCTGAATAAATGCCAATAGGGTCCCGCCGCGCATGGATAAGACCTACCAGCCGCACGCCATTGAAACTTCCTGGTACAACACCTGGGAGTCCGAGAACTATTTCGCACCGCAAGGCGCGGGCGATTCCTACACCATCATGATCCCGCCGCCGAACGTCACCGGCAGCCTGCACATGGGTCACGGTTTCAACAACGCGATCATGGACGCCCTGATCCGTTTCCGCCGCATGCAGGGTCGCAACACCCTGTGGCAGCCGGGTACCGACCACGCTGGTATCGCCACGCAAATGCTGGTGGAGCGTCAACTCGAAGCCCAAGGCCAGAATCGCCACGATCTGGGCCGCGAAAAATTCCTTGAAAAAGTCTGGGAATGGAAGGATCAGTCCGGTGGCAACATCAGCCGTCAGATCCGCCGCCTCGGCTCGTCCGTAGACTGGAGTCGCGAGCGCTTCACCATGGACGACGGCCTCTCGGAAGCCGTTAAAGAAGCCTTCGTGCGCCTGCACGAGGACGGCCTGATCTATCGCGGCAAGCGTCTGGTCAACTGGGACACCAAGCTGCACACGGCGATTTCCGACCTCGAAGTGGAAAACCACGACGAGAAAGGTTTCCTGTGGAACCTGAAGTACCCGCTGGCTGACGGCGCAAAAACCGCTGAAGGCAACGATTTCCTGATCGTCGCGACCACCCGTCCGGAAACCATGCTCGGCGACTCCGCCGTCGCGGTAAACCCGAACGACGAGCGCTACAAAGCCCTGATCGGCAAGTTTGTCGAACTGCCACTGGTTGGCCGTCGCATCCCGATCATCGCGGACGATTACTGCGATCCTGAATTCGGCACCGGCTGCGTGAAAATCACCCCGGCCCACGATTTCAACGACTACGAAGTCGGCAAGCGCCACAACCTGCCGCTGCTGAACATCTTCGACAAGAACGCAAACGTGCTGCCTGCCGCCCAGGTGTTCAACCTCGACGGCACGCTGAACGACAGCATCGACGGCAAGATCCCGGCTGAATACGCCGGTCTTGAGCGTTTCGAAGCGCGCAAGCAGATCGTTGCGGCGTTCGACGCTGCCGGCCTGCTGGTCAGCGTCGACGACCACGGCCTGAAAGTGCCGAAAGGCGACCGTTCCGGCACCATCATCGAGCCTTGGCTGACCGACCAATGGTACGTGTCGACCAAGCCTTTGGCCGAGCCTGCGATTGCTGCTGTTGAAGACGGCCGCATCCAGTTCGTGCCGAAACAATACGAAAACATGTACTTCTCGTGGATGCGCGACATCCAGGACTGGTGCATCAGCCGTCAGCTGTGGTGGGGCCACCGGATTCCGGCCTGGTACGACGAGTCGGGCAAGGTCTACGTCGGACGCGACGAGGCCGAAGTGCGCGCCAAGCACAACCTCGGCCCGGACGTTGCGCTGCAACAGGACAACGACGTACTCGACACCTGGTTCAGCTCGGGGCTGTGGACGTTCTCCACCCTTGGCTGGCCTGAAAAAACCGAGTTCCTGAAGAAATTCCACTCCACCGACGTGCTGGTCACCGGTTTCGACATCATCTTCTTCTGGGTTGCCCGGATGATCATGCTGACGATGCACCTGATCAAGAACGAGGATGGTACGCCGCAGGTTCCGTTCAAGACTGTATATGTGCACGGTCTGGTGCGTGATGGCCAAGGCCAGAAGATGTCCAAGTCCAAGGGCAACGTCCTTGACCCGCTGGACATCATCGACGGCATCGAACTGGAAGAGCTGGTGCGCAAACGCACCTCCGGCATGATGCAGCCGAAACTGGCGAAGAAGATCGAGAAGCAGACCCGCGACGAGTTCGCCGAGGGTATCGCCAGCTACGGCACCGACGCCCTGCGCTTCACCTTCTGCTCGCTGGCGTCCACCGGTCGCGACATCAAGTTCGACATGGGCCGCGTCGAAGGCTATCGCAACTTCTGCAACAAGATCTGGAACGCCGCGCGTTATGTTCTGGACAAGGGCGAAGACTGCGGCCAGAACGGCGAAGCCTACGAGCTGTCGCTGGCGGATCGCTGGATCATCTCGCAACTGCAACGCACCGAAGCCGAAGTGACCCGTCAACTGGATCAGTTCCGTTTCGACCTCGCCGCGCAAGCGCTGTACGAGTTCATCTGGAACCAGTACTGCGACTGGTATCTGGAGCTGTCCAAGCCTGTGCTGTGGGACGAGAACGCGCCGGTCGAACGTCAGCGCGGTACCCGTCGCACGCTGGTACGCGTACTGGAAGTAGCGCTGCGTCTGGCGCATCCGTTCATGCCGTTCATCACTGAAGAAATCTGGCAGCGCATCGCGCCGCTGGCCGGCATTCAGGGCAAGACGATCATGCTGCAAGCGTGGCCGGTGGCTAACGAAGAGCGCATCGATCCGGCGGCTGAAGACGACATCGAATGGCTCAAGGAGCTGATGCTCGGCACGCGTAACATCCGTGGCGAAATGAACATCGGCCCGGGCAAGCCACTGCCGATCTACCTGAAGAACGTCAGCGCTGAAGACCAGCGTCGCCTGACCGAGAACGAAGCACTGCTGAAGAAGCTGGCACGTCTGGAATCGATCACCGTTCTGAAGGCTGGCGAAGAAGCACCACTGTCCGCCACCGCGCTGGTTGGCGAGATGGAAGTGCTGGTACCGATGGCCGGTCTGATCGACAAGGGCGCTGAACTGGCGCGTCTGGACAAGGAAATCCTGCGCCTGCAGGGTGAAGTCCAGCGTGTTGGCGGCAAACTGTCCAACGCCGGTTTCGTCGACAAGGCCCCAGCCGAAGTCATCGAGAAGGAACGCGCCAAACTGGCCGAGGCTGAACAGGCCTTGGGCAAACTGGCCGAGCAGCACGCGCGGATTGCCAGCCTGTAACGGCAAATCGCAATGGAAAAGGGAGGCCCTGGTGGCCTCCCTTTTTTATGCCCACCACATTTCCCCTGTAGATACCGTCTTGCCCCTCATCGGGCAAGGGCAATTTTCGGGTCAAATGGCTGGCCCGATTTAAGAACGGCGTAGACAAAATGTAGGAGTTTGCGCATCGCTGCACAGATGATTTGCTTGGGGGCCTTGCCGTTGGCCTTCAAGCGGTCCTTCATGGCGATGATTGCCTTGTTGTGCTTCAGTGCAACCAACCCAGGCATGTATAGACCCGCCCGAACGCGAGCCGATCCGATCCTCGAAATCACTGCTCTGCCTTTGAACTTTCCCGAGTCCTGCAGCTTTGGGTTCAACCCGGCGGCAGCGACCAGTTTGCGAGGGTCGTCATATTTACGCAGGTCGCCCAACTCTGCCAGCAGCCGCTCAAGGGTTTTCTGGCCAATACCGTCGATGGTCACGATCAAGTCGCGCATTTGGCGCATGTCTGGATCATCGTCGATGTGTTTTTTGATTGCTTTGTGAGTTTCAACGATCTCTTTCTCGATGTGACGCAGCACAGAGTTGATCGAGTCTTTGACCTTTTCGTCGGACACATCCAGGCGATTGAGCTCCATTTGCTCCATTTCCTGAAGGTCATCCAAGCGACGCACCATCGCCTTTAGCTGACGATATTTCAGCGGCTCCGGAGCCCAAAGCTGAAGCTTTTCAGCCTTTTCCCGAGCAAAGTCAGCGATCAATTTGGCGTCGCTTTTGTCGGTTTTGATCCGGCGCAGCTCGCTGTCGGCGTAAGCGTGGGTCGTCGCCGGATTGACGACGCAGACCCGGTAACCCTTGTTGTAGACGAACTCGGCAAGTTCCAGGTGATAAACGCTGGTGGCTTCCATCACGATCAGGGCTGTAGGCTCGACCTGCTTGTTCAACCAGGCGTCAAACTCTTTGAAACCTTTTGAGTCGTTAGCCAGTTTGGCCTTGGTTTTGTGCTTGCCGTTTGGCAGGTGAGTGGCGATATCAAAGGTATTTTTAGCGACATCGACGCCGACGAAATTGGACATGACCGTTTCTCCATTAATCGGTTTTCGATCATCACTGCACTCTGTCCAACCTTGCGAATGCGGGCTCTCGCCAGAGACGGGCCCAAGATACCGTTCGAACTATACGAGTGAGTGTGGAGGGCTGGAGCACGATCTACATCACAGGCAAAAAGCCTAAGGAGCTGCACGGCTTCCAAGTCCCTCCCTCGATGATCAGTCGAGAACTATCGCTCCTGACGGAGCGATAGTCGAGATACAAGGAGCTGCCGAAGGCTGCGATCTTTTGACTTTGATTTTTAAAAGCAAGATCAAAAGATCGCAGCCTTCGGCAGCTCCTACATGGGTTCGGCGTATACGTCGTCAATGTGGGACAATACCCGCCACTTTCAGCCATACCCGAATCGACCACGCCCATGAACGCCCCCCGCACACCCAAACCTGCGCGCAAGAAGCCTGACTCCGCGACCCCGGCCAAAGCCGTTGAGCCGCGAGAAAAGGCCAGCCTGCACCCGCGCAATCGCCATCAGGGTCGTTACGACTTCCCGGCGCTGATCAAAACCACGCCGGAACTGGCGAAGTTTGTGATCACTAACCCGTACGGCAAGGAAAGCATCGACTTCGCCAGTCCCGATGCAGTGCGCGTGTTCAACCGGGCGCTGCTCAAGTCGTTCTACGGCATCGAGCATTGGGACATTCCGGCCGACTACCTCTGCCCACCGGTGCCGGGCCGTGCCGATTACGTGCACTTCCTCGCGGACCTGCTGGCCAGCATGAACGACGGCAAAGTCCCGCGCGGCGCGATCGTCAACGTGCTGGATATCGGCATGGGCGCCAACTGCGTTTATCCACTGATCGGCAACAGCGAATACCGCTGGCACTTCCTCGGCTCGGAGATCGATCCGACGGCCGTGGCGGCTGCCAAGGCCATCGTCCAGTCCAACGACCTGAGCAAGGTCATCAAGTTGCGCCAACAGGAAAACCCCAAGCACATCCTGATTGGCCTGCTTGAGCCGGGTGAGCGCTTCGACCTGACCATGTGCAACCCGCCGTTCCATGCTTCGATGGATGAAGCGACCAAGGGCAGCGAGCGCAAGTGGCGGGCACTGGGCAAGGCCGATCCGAAACGCAAACTGCCGGTGCTGAACTTCGGTGGCCAGTCGGCCGAGCTGTGGTGTGAAGGTGGCGAAGCGCGTTTCGTGACGCAACTGATCGCCGAGAGCGCGAACTTTCAGCACAAGGTGCTGTGGTTCAGCACGCTGGTGTCGAAAGCCTCGAACCTGCCAGCCATTGAGATCGCGCTGAAAAAGGCCGGCGTGCTGGAAAGTCAGGTGGTTGAGATGTCTCAGGGACAGAAACAAAGCCGCTTCGTCGCCTGGACCTTCCAGACCAAGTCCGAGCAGCAGATCTGGCGTCGCGAGCGCTGGGTTCGCTAACACACAGCAGATCCCCGGTAGGAGTGAGCCTGCTCGCTCCTACAAAGGTTCAGGGTGCACAGCCAAATCGCAGGCACAAAAAAACCGTGCCCGGATCGCTCCGGAGCACGGTTTTTTTATCGCTGCGTCTTACTTGTTCACAGCGTCGGTCAGGCCTTTGGCCACAACCAGCTTGATCACTTTCTTTGCAGGGATTTCGATGGCAGCGCCAGTCGAAGGGTTACGGCCAGTGCGGGCAGGACGCTCGGTCACTTTCAGCTTGCCGATACCTGGCAAGGTGATTTCGCCGCCGTTTTCCAGCTGATCGGCAACGATTTGGCCCAGTTGGTCCAGAGCGTTACGCGCGGTGGTTTTCGGCGCGTCGATAGCTTCAGCGATGTCGGCGATCAGTTGGTCTTTAGTAAGAGCCATGTAGTGTTCCTTCCCTATCAAATTCATATGGATTGCAGAGTGCAGTGTCAGCCATCGAGCCCGATCTTCTGGATCTGGCACCCTCGGCGATAACCACGACGAGTCGGGTTATAGATACCGAAATCAGGGTTTGGTTCGACCTGACAAATGCTGATTGCACGCTTAACGCAGTGACTTCGCGTAAGACCGGGCAAAACTAGCACAGAGACGGGGAAATATCCGCCTCTAGCTACCCATTTGGTCAGCTTTATTGCTCTAAATCGGTAAAAAACCGCATAAGGCCGGGCGCCAGCCCCCAAATTGCCCCTCCACCCGCGCCAAAACCAATGGTTGCGGTACACTGGGCGCTTTTGCGGGGGAGCCCGCCCTCCTCCCTTCCAACAGCCGAGAAGCCCATGCCGATCCGTCATTGCATCGTCCATTTGATCGACAAAAAACCCGACGGCACGCCCGCAGTTCTGCACGCCCGTGATTCCGAACTGGCTGAGTCCGCGGCCATCGAGAACATGCTCGCCGACCTCAACGAGAGCTACAACGCCAAACAGGGTAAAGCCTGGGGGTTGTTCCATCCTGAGTCCGGTGCATTCCCGTTCAGCGGCTGGCTGAAGGAATACATGGAAGGCGGCAAGGACTTCACCGCGTTCAGCAAAGTCGCCGTCGAGCATCTGCAAAAACTGATGGAAGAGTCGAACCTGTCGGTCGGTGGCCACGTATTGTTCGCCCACTACCAGCAAGGCATGACCGATTACCTGGCGATCGCCCTGCTGCACCACAGCGAAGGCGTGGCGGTAACCGACTCGCTGGACGTGACGCCATCGCGTCACCTTGATCTCGGCCAACTGCACCTGGCGGCGCGGATCAACGTCTCCGAGTGGCAGAACAACAAGCAGTCCAAGCAGTACATCTCGTTTATCAAGGGCAAGAACGGTAAAAAGGTTTCGGAGTACTTCCGCGACTTCATCGGTTGCCAGGAAGGCGTCGACGGCCCGGGCGAAACCCGCACTCTGCTCAAGGCCTTCAGCGACTTCGTTGAAAGCGAAGACCTGCCGGAAGATTCCGCCCGGGAGAAAACCAAGACGCTGGTCGATTACGCCAGTAGTCAGGCCAAACTTGGCGAGCCAATGGGTCTGGAAGAACTCTCGGAGCTGATCGACGAAGAGCGCCCGAAGGCCTTCTACGATCACATCCGCAACAAGGACTACGGCCTGTCGCCGGAGATTCCGGCGGATAAGCGCACCTTAAACCAGTTCCGTCGCTTCACCGGTCGTGCCGAAGGCCTGTCGATCAGCTTTGAAGCGCATCTGCTGGGCTCGAAGATCGAGTACGACGAAGAGGCCGGCACCTTGGTGATCAAAGGCCTGCCGACGTCGCTCACCGATCAGTTGAAGCGTCGCAACTGATGCTTGGCAACGTACTGAAAAAGGTTGCATTGGTTCTGCTGGTGGTCGTGGTCTATCAGAACTGGGGCAAGATCGAGCGGGTGTTCAACCCGTCGCAGATGGTCTCCGAGCAGACCCGCACTCAGGCCAGTGTCGTGTTGTACACCACAGACTGGTGTGGCTACTGCAAGCAGACCAAGCGCTTTCTCGACAGCAAGGGGATTCCCTTCAAGGAATTCGACATCGAGAAGGATGGCGAGGCGCGCAAGGCGTACGAGGCACTGGGTGGGCGCGGGATTCCGCTGATCGATGTGAATGGCACGTTGATTCGCGGGTTTGATCCGGACGAGATCCTCGCCGCATTGAAATAACAGCAAGATCAAAAAATCGCAGCCTGCGGCAGCTCCTACAGGTGCAGCATCAATCCCACTGTAGGAGCTGCCGCAGGCTGCGATCTTTTGCTTTTAGCGTGCTTCGATACGGAAACCGAAGCGTGGGAAGTGCACATGCACCACGCCGGCACGCTCGTCTTCGCGCCGCACGATCAACTCCTCACGACCGGCAAACAGCAACTCACCCACCACCGGATCAACCCCGTAATCCGTTGCGGCAATTGCCACCTGCTGCCCGGCCTTGAACCCGTTCGGGTCAACAAACTGTGCATCCGGCAATGCTGCTGGCGTCGCATTGCGTGCGACCTCCAGCGCCTCGTCGGACGTCATTTCGCTCGCAGCGCCATGCCCGAAGCCCAACACACGTCCCAGCCACGCGACGACGGCTGGATACTCGTCCACCAAAGGCGCTGTCACATGGGTCGCCTTGAGAAACCACATCGGGTGCGCCAAAGCAAAGTCGGCAATCGATGGATCGCCGAACAGGAAATCACCTTGCTCGCGCTGCAACTGCTGCTCCAGACGCGCCATGATCGTCGGCCATTGATGCTTGGCTTGCTCGGTAGACAAACGCGTGGCGCTGCCGCCACTGAACAGGCCGGCACGGTCGGCCATAAACGCCTTGATCGCTTCCGGTGGTAATTTGCCGAAACGCACGGCAACCGACTCCGGCTGGAACACCAGGCTGACGGCATGCTGGAACACCACCGAGTCCGCCCACGTCGCGAAGCTGGCGGTGGTCATTTCCTGACCTTCGGGGAAAAACGACGGCTGTGCCTTCTCTTGCTCAAGTCGACGGGCGATCAACGAAGTGTCGCAATAGATGTCAGCGCCGATCTGCAGCACAGGGGTTTTGCGATAACCACCGGTCAGGGCGGTCAGATCCGGTTTCGGCATTACCGGCGAGATGTTCACCGAGCGCCAGGACAGACCTTTGAAACCCAGCAGCAGACGGGCCTTCTCGGCAAATGGAGAGGTCGGGTAATGATGCAGAATCAACTCGGACATACTCGGCTCCGCCGCTCAGAAAGTGAGTCGGCAGCTTAGCGCGCATTTACTTAGCAGCCTACAGATCTGGCTGATGGGAACTGATCAGTCAGATTGATAAGACGAGTGTGGGCTCCCGAACGAAAAAAAACACCTCAGCCGAAACCGAGGCGGTCGTCCTCACATCGATAACCCTTACATCAGGTCATCAAAGTGATCTCGCAGGAACTCGTAAAAGCGAACTGCTTTAAACGATCTCCATACGAGGCTCAGAGTACGCAGCAAAAGCTTCATACGTTTTGGCCTCCAGTCGGGGGCCAAACCTCCAGCGCGCTTACCGGACCACGTACGCCTTCGGATACACGCTAGCGTATCCAGTGAGGCGGCCGATTGAGACACCCTTTGAAAAATCATTCCGGCACGGGAGCAACACCATGTCAAAGGGCGTGAAACCGTTACGCCAATCAGCCAAGCCTCACTAGCTGCACTGTCATGCGAGCGGATGGAGAGTAATCGCGTTTCAGAACCGCCGCTTAAACAAATGGATCTAAAATCGCGCTCTTCGAAAAAATCGTCGTAGGCTTGCTCGATGGCAAAAAGACGAATAATCTTCACCCACGCTAGCGTATCCAGTGAGAAACAGTAACCCCGGCCGCAAACCGAGGGTTACGAAAAAAACCGCCCCGCAAGGCGGCTTTTTTTTGCCTGTCATTTGTGTGGCTGTCGGCTCGACCCGCATGGATTTCTACGACCCGACAGAATCTGATCAGTCAGTTTGATAGGACGCGACCAGGCATTCCTTCGCACTCTTGCGCAGTTTTTTGATCAACCGCTCCTGGCGCAGCGCATCGCTCTTGTCGCGACACCGTTCGGTGTACACCAGCGCCATGGCCGGGCTGGAGAGGAAGAAACGCGCACCTTTGCCGCTCTGATGCTTGGCGAAACGGCGGACGGGATCGTCGCTGATCCCGCAGTACAACGAACCGTTGGCGGCGCGAACGAGGTAGACGAACCAGGACTTGCTCACCGGTTCGGCAACATCGACAGATTTTTCGCTAAGGCTGGTCACTTTGGGATCATGGCGCGCAGGAAACAGGCCGCGATCTTATCAGCGACCGGCCTGAAATGCCTTCAGTCCCTTCAGTGCCTGAGCACGTACGGCGTTGCGTACCAGCGGCGTCCACCCCAGCAGCAGACCTTTGAAACCCAAGGCCTGACGCGACCAGCGCCACAGATCGAAATGATCGTGGTGCTCGCAGATCTTGCCGTCACGGAACACGAAGCGCGCCTGGATATCGTTGACCACCACGTTGCCGGTCTGGCTGAACAGATAAGTCGCCACCCAATGCGCGCCACCGCTGCGCTCGTCGGCGCGGACGTTGTCGAAGGTCAGCGAGAAGTCCTTGGCCCGGGTGGTGAGCATCCGCCACATGTCGCCGGCATCGCGTCCGCGCAGCTCGCCAAAAGCCGGGTCGCTGAACACCACATCATCGGTGTAACACGCGGCCATGGCCTCGGCGTCTAGACGCTGGAAGGCCTGGTAGAAGCGGGTGATCAACGCGGCATGGGCTTCACTCATGGGCAAACTCCGGAAAGTGGACAGATTGCCAGCACGATAATCTGCAACGCCGGGAAACACTATCGGCATTCGCACACCGAATACCGACAACACACAAAACCCTGTAGGAGTGAGCCTGCAGTTTGAATCGCGTTAGATCCTTTCGCTTTGCACTTGCACATACAACGCACGCCCGGCGCCGAGGCCGGCGATGATCGCCCCTGTGCCAATGATGCCGAAGATCCAGCCCACCGCATTCCAGCCGCCGGTCCAGTCATGCACGATGCCGACCGCAAACGGCCCCATCGACGCCAGCGTGTAGCCGAAGCCTTGGGCCATGCTCGACAGGTTGGCTGCGACATGGGAGTCACGCGAACGCAGTACGATCAACGTCAGCGCCAGACTGAATGCACCACCCTGCCCCAGACCGAGCAGAATCGCCCAGCCCCACAGGCCTTCGATCGGCGCATACAGGCAACCGAACAGACCGCCGAGGGTCAGCGCCATCACCACCACAATCGCCAAGCGCTGATCCTTGCCGCGGGTCGCCAGCCACGGCGCCGCCAGCGAACTGGCGAGCTGGACGATCACTGAACCGGACAGCACCAGACCCGCCTGGGTCGGCGTCAGACCGCGACCAATCAAAATCGACGGCAACCAGCCGAACACGATGTAAGCCAGCGACGATTGCAGGCCCATGTACAAGGTCACCTGCCACGCCAGCGGATCACGTAACAGCCCGCGCACGCGATAAGCAACATTGTGCACACCGTGTTTCTGGCCGACTTGCGGCAGCCAGAACACAGCCGCGACCAGCGCAGGAATCACCCAGAAGCCGAGTCCCATGGCCCAGCTGTGATCAAAATGCTCACTTAACGGCACGCTCGAACCCGCTGCCATCGCCGCGCCGAGACACAGGGCCATGGTGTAGACACCGGTCATGATGCCGGCGTGTTTGGCGAAGTCGCGCTTGACGATGCCCGGCAGCAGTACGCCGATGATGCCGATGCTGGCGCCGCCCAATACGCTGCCGGCGAACAGACCGATCTCCCCGAAATTGCTGCGCAAGATAATGCCGCCAGCAAGTGTCAGCAGAATGCCAAGGACGACGCGCTCGGCACCGAAACGTCGCGCCAGAATCGGCGCCAGCGGTGCGAACAAGCCAAGGCAAAGCACCGGCAGTGTGGTCAGCAAACCGGCCTGAGCCGCCGACAGGCCAAGGCTTTTCGACACATCGCTGAGCAACGGCGCCATGCTCGACAACGCCGGACGCAGGTTCAGCGCCACGAGAATCAGCCCCAACAGCAAGAGCCACGGACGCCGAACCAGCGGGTGACTTTGCTGCACCTGTTCGTCATCGGCCTCGGCATCGATCAGCAGCTCTTCAAGCTCTGCCGTGCGTTTGGGGGTTGTGGATAAATCACTGCGGGACATGGATTTCTCGGTTTCAAGGTTCATTGATCAACTGTCTCGACAAAGCTTTGGCCCGTTCCGGGTCACGTTGTTCGACGGCATCGAGCAACTCGATGTGCAGGTCGAACACTTCCTGACGGCGCGGGACGATGTTCAGGGTCTGGCGCAATTGCGCGCCGACGATGCTGGAGAAATAGCGATACAGCTCGCTGAGGGTCGGGTTGTGCGCGGCGTCGACCAAACGGCGGTGAAACACCAGATCGCAGGCGATATAGGTGTCGAGGTCGCCGTGGTAGTGGCTGCCGCTGGTGCCGAGTGCTTCACGCAACGCGACGAGGTCTTCATCGGTACGGCGTAATGCCGCCAGGCCGATGGCTTCGACTTCAAGGATGTGCCGGGTTTCCCGGGCCTGCTCCGGCGAGCAGCGGGACAATGCTTTGAGCGTGTCCAGCGGATCGACCACTGCGCGCAGGTAACTGCCGTCGCCCTGACGGATCTCGATCAACCCGGAAAACGCCAACACGCGCATGGCTTCACGCACGGTGTTGCGGCTGATGCCCAACTCGGCGCACAGCTCGGGTTCGGTCGGCAGACGCTCGCCGACCTGCCAGACGCCGCTGTTGATGCGCTGGCGCAACTGATCCAAGGCCTGATCGACCAAGGATCGCTTAATAAGTGGAGAAATTTCTGACATAGGATTCGCCCTTTCATCCAATCATAGGATGAATTTTCTGACATGTTAGTCAGACCCTTGTAGGACGGCAACCACCTAGGGTCAAAAGGAGACGCATGGAGCGGGATTTTCGATTGGTCAAAATTACCCTTTAAGGGTAATTTCAGGGACAGGGTTTTGGTTTCTTATGGAAAAGAACACACCCCATTACGACTTGGCGGTGATCAAGGCTGAGGTCCGGCGGCTTGGCAGACAAGCCTTCACCAAGACCGCGGAAAAAACCGGCCTGGATCTCGGTTTCAGTTTCACAGAGATGCGAGAGATCGTTTTCGAGTTGCAGAACAGGATGTTGTACAAATCGATAACCAGCTACGACGATCATCGAGTCTGGCAAGACGTGTATCACATCAACTCAAAAGACCTGGAGATTTACATCAAGGTGACCTACCGCCCCGGTGGCGGCCCACCGATAATCTCCTTCAAGGAGAAAAACCCATGAAAACCCGGCAATGTTTCAGCTGTGGTGCCCGTGAGGGAATGAGGCATTTTGAGGGACGCGGCGAAACCCTGAGTGTCAAAGGCATGGAACGCCGCGTGGATGATCTTTCTGGCTGGGAATGTCAGCAGTGCGGGGAAGTCGAATGGGATGACGACACCGATAGTGCTGATCGCTATACACAAGCAGGTGATGAGTTGGTTATCGCTGCCCGGCAAATGATCGGTGCCGAGATGAAGCGCATACGGCGCAAATTACACCTGACGCAAAAAGAGACGGTGCAACTGCTGTCAGGTGGAGGCCATAACGCATTTTCCAGGTACGAGCGCGGTGAAGTATTACCGCCCAAGGCGCTGATACTGCTGATGCGACTGTTGGATCGCTACCCGTACTTGCTGACCGACGTGAAAACCCTGGGCGAGGGGGCAGACTTGCGAGGCGCGTTCAAATACACCGAGCACAAAGAACACGAAACCCTCACCGTATCCTGACCCCCAAAAAAACAAACCCGGCACAAGGCCGGGTTCGTTTTACTCACAAACCATCAATGCAAAATCTGACTCAAGAACAACTTCGTCCGATCATTCTGCGGATTGTCGAAGAAGTCATTCGGTGCCGCCTGCTCAACGATCTCGCCCTTGTCCATGAAGATCACGCGATTGGCCACGGTGCGGGCGAAGCCCATTTCGTGGGTCACGCAGAGCATGGTCATGCCGTCTTCGGCCAGGCCGATCATGGTGTCGAGAACCTCTTTCACCATCTCTGGGTCGAGCGCTGAAGTCGGTTCATCGAACAGCATGATTTTCGGTTTCATGCACAGCGCGCGAGCGATCGCCACACGCTGCTGCTGGCCACCGGACAGTTGCCCCGGGAATTTATGCGCCTGCTCCGGAATGCGTACGCGCTCCAGGTAATGCATGGCGATTTCCTCGGCCTTGCGCTTGGGCATCTTGCGCACCCACATCGGCGCCAGGGTGCAGTTCTGCAAAATGGTCAGGTGCGGGAACAGATTGAAGTGCTGGAACACCATGCCGACTTCACGACGGATCGCTTCGATCTGCTTGAGGTCATTGGTCAGTTCCACGCCGTCCACGACGATGCGGCCCTGCTGGTGTTCTTCCAGACGATTGAGGCAACGGATGGTGGTCGACTTACCGGAACCCGACGGACCGCACAGGACGATACGCTCGCCCTGTTTGACGTTGAGGTTGATGTCTTTCAGCACGTGGAACTGGCCGTACCACTTGTTGACGCCCTGCATCTGAATGATGCCTTCAGGACCCACAGGCTTTTTGATTGCTTCGCTCATTTACAGAGAACTCCTAACGCTTGTGGCCAGTGTCGAGCTTGCGTTCCAGATGCATGGAATAGCGCGACATACCAAAACAGAAAATCCAGAACACCAGGGCGGCGAACACGTAGCCTTCGGTGGCCATGCCCAGCCATTTCGGATCGGCAGCGGCTTGCTTGACGCTGTTGAGCAGGTCAAAGAGGCCGATGATGATCACCAGACTGGTGTCCTTGAACAGCGCAATGAAGGTGTTGACGATGCCGGGGATCACCATCTTCAGGGCTTGCGGCAGAATCACCAGCCCCATCGAACGCCAGTATCCCAGACCCATCGCAGCGGCCGCTTCGTACTGACCTTTAGGGATCGCTTGCAGACCACCGCGCACCACTTCAGCCACGTAGGCCGACTGGAACAGGATCACGCCGATCAGCGCCCGCAGCAGCTTGTCGAAGTTCATGCCTTCGGGCAGGAACAGCGGCAGCATCACCGAGGACATGAACAGCACCGTGATCAACGGCACGCCGCGCCAGAACTCGATGAAGGTCACGCAGATCACTCGGATCGCCGGCATGTTCGAACGCCGTCCAAGCGCCAGCACAATCCCCAGCGGCAAGGCACCGGCGATGCCGACCGTGGCAATCACCAGCGTCAGCATCAGACCGCCCCACTGGCTGGTCGCTACGTTGGCCAGACCAAAACCACCGTGCAGCAGGATGTAGGCGATGATCGGGTACAACACCAGGAAGCTCAGCCCGTACACCGCTTTGCGCGGGAAGCGCGAGATGAACAGCGGCGCCACACCGATGACCGCCAGCCACACGGTCAGGTCTACGCGCCAGCGCAGATCGGCCGGGTAGTAGCCGTACATGAACTGGCCGAAGCGCTGCTGAATGAACACCCAGCAGGCGCCTTCCTTGGTGCAGTCGGCGCGCGTGGTGCCGACCCAGTTGGCATCGACAATCGCCCAACTGAGCAGCGGTGGCACCACCAGGTAAATCAGGTAGAACGCAAACAGTGTCAGCAAGGTGTTGAGCCAGCTGGAAAACATGTTCGCGCGCATCCACGCCACGACACCAATGCTGCGGCTCGGTGGGGGCATGTCGGGTTTGAAAGTATGGGTAGTCATGCGCTTTTCCTTACCGCTCGATCAGCGCAATGCGCTTGTTGTACCAGTTCATCAGCATGGAAATGCTGATACTGATCGCCAGGTACACGCTCATGGTGATGGCAATCACCTCGATCGCCTGACCGGTCTGGTTAAGTACGGTGCCGGCGAACAGCGAAACCATTTCCGGGTAACCGATACCCGCCGCCAGGGACGAGTTTTTCGCCAGGTTCAGGTATTGGCTGGTGAGCGGCGGAATGATCACGCGCAGGGCTTGCGGGATGATCACCTTGCGCAGGGTCGGGCCGTTGCGCAGGCCGAGCGAGCGCGCCGCTTCGGTCTGACCGTGGCTGACCGACTTGATACCGGAACGCACGATCTCGGCGATGAACGCTGCGGTGTAAACGGTCAGGGCCAGGGTCAACGCCAACAGTTCCGGAATCAGCACCCAGCCGCCGACAAAGTTGAAGCCTTTGAGCTCAGGCATTTCCCAGTGCAGCGGTGCGCCGAAGATCAACGCGCACAAGGTCGGGATCACCAGCAGAATCGCCAGGCCCACCCAGAACTTGTGAAACGGCACGCCGGTTTCTTCAAAACGCTTGGTCGCCCAGCGGCACATCAGCACCGTGGCGATGATGGCAACCACGATGCCGATCACGAACGCCCAGAAACCGTCAGCCATCAGCGCGGCCGGCATGTTCAGGCCACGGCTGCTGACGAAGAAGGTGTCGCCAAAGTTGTGGCTGTTGCGCGGGCCCGGCATGGCCGTGAATACCGCGAAGTACCAGAACAGGATTTGCAGCAGCGGCGGAATGTTGCGGAACACTTCCACATACACCGTCGCCAGTTTGCTGATGATCCAGTTCTGCGACAGCCGTGCCACGCCGATGATGAAGCCGAGAATCGTCGCCAGAATCACGCCGATCACCGTCACCAACAGGGTGTTGAGCAGACCGATGACGAAGACGCGGGCATAGCTGTCCGCTTCGGTGTAATCGATCAGGTGTTGAGCGATGCCGAACCCGGCACTGCGCTCCAGAAAGCTGAACCCGGAAGTGATGCCCCGGTGTTCAAGGTTGGTTTGCGTGTTGTCAAACAGGTACCAACCCAGCGAGACCACCGCCACAACAGTGATGATCTGGAATAGCCACGCACGCACTCGTGGATCGCTGAGGCTGAGCCTCTGCTTTGGTGCGCCGATTGAATTTTGCATGAAGTGCCCCGCAAGAAATGGAACAAGAACATCACCCGGCGGTTGGCCCGCCGGGTGATAGAACCATTAGCGCACTGGTGGTGCGTACTGAATGCCGCCGTTGTTCCACAGGGCGTTCAGGCCACGGTCGATTTCCAGCGGAGTGCTCTTGCCGAGGTTTTTCTCGAAGATTTCGCCGTAGTTGCCGACTTGCTTGACGATCTGCACAACCCAGTCTTTCGGCAGTTTCAGGTCTTTGCCGTATTCGCCGTCAGCGCCGAGCATACGAGCGACATCCGGGTTCTTGGTCGACTTGGCTTCAGCTTCGACGTTCTTCGAAGTGATGCCTGCCTCTTCGGTGTTGAGCAGCGCATAGCCAACCCAACGCACGATAGCCAGCCACTCGTCGTCGCCGTTACGCACGACCGGGCCCAGAGGCTCCTTGGAAATGGTTTCCGGCAGAACCACGTAGTCCTTCGGCGAAGCCAGCTTGCTGCGCTGGGCGAACAGCTGGGACTTGTCGGAGGTCAGCACGTCGCAACGACCGGATTCCAGCGACTTGGCGCTTTCATCGGAGGTATCGAACGTGATCGGGGTGTATTTCAGACCGTTGCCGCGGAAGTAGTCGGAAACGTTCAGCTCGGTGGTGGTACCGGCCTGGATGCAGATGGTTGCACCGTCCAGTTCTTTGGCACTTTTCACGCCCAGCTTGTTGTTCACCAGGAAGCCGATGCCATCGTAGTAGGTAATGAAGCCCGGGAATTTCAGGCCCATGCCCGCGTCACGGGAACTGGTCATGGTGGTGTTGCGCGACAGGATGTCGATCTCGCCCGATTGCAGCGCGGTGAAGCGCTCCTTGGCGTTCAACTGACTGAATTTGACCTTGGTCGCGTCGCCGAATACAGCAGCGGCCACAGCGCGGCAGACGTCAGCGTCGATCCCGAGGATCTTGCCGGTGGAGTCCGGTACAGAGAAGCCCGGCAAACCGTCGCTCACGCCACATTGCACGAAACCTTTCTTCTGCACGGCATCCAGGGTTGCACCCGCCTGAGCGAACCCGCTGACGCCGAGAACTGTTGCTGCAGTCACGATCGCCAGAGTGGATTTCAACATCTTCATTCAAACCTCCAGTTTTGCTCTTGTTGTGTCGGAGCTTGAGTCCAGTCGCACCCTTTTGAGGCATTGTTGACCCGTGTTGGCTTTTTTTAGGGTCAACCGACGTAGGACCTTCGCTATGAGTCTAGTAGGAGAAAATCCACATCATGGACAACTCACTTCTCACCAATCGGCCGAACGGGCTGTAGCCCTTTCACGTTCGCGAAGCCCGTAGCGGCCATTGGCGAACATCCATCACCGGATTCGTTGCTATCCCGTCGCGAGCCGTACACTGATAGTGTTACCGACACACGTAGGACGCTTCGTACAATGTCCTCCATAGCAAAGCCCGTACCACACCGGTCGCGGAAGCAGTTCAGCGACAGGTCAATAGCAAAACTTGTACCCTTGCGACATCTTCTTAACGGATCACCCGGACGCGCACTCGAATCACGCACTCAATGAGAGCGCCCGCACATATTTGGAGCAACCATGACCGAGCCCTTGATTCTTCAGCCTGTTAAGCCCGCAGATGCCTGCGTGATCTGGCTGCACGGCCTCGGCGCCGATCGTTACGATTTCCTGCCGGTGGCTGAAGCGTTGCAGGAAAGCCTGCTCAGCACGCGCTTTGTCCTGCCGCAGGCGCCGACCCGCCCAGTGACTATTAATGGCGGATATGCCATGCCGAGCTGGTACGACATCAAGGCCATGAGCCCGGCGCGGGCGATCGACCGCGATGAGCTGGAAGCGTCCGCCGACCGCATCATCGAATTGATTGAAGAGCAACGCGCCAGCGGAATAGACGCCTCGCGGATTTTCCTGGCAGGTTTTTCCCAGGGCGGCGCTGTGGTGTTCCACACTGCGTTTTTGAAATGGCAGGGGCCATTGGGTGGTGTGTTGGCGCTGTCGACGTACGCGCCGACTTTCAGCGATGAACTGGAATTGTCCGCCAGCCAGCAGCGCATTCCGGTGCTGTCGCTGCACGGTCAGTTCGATAACGTGGTGCAGAACTCGATGGGGCGTACCGCCTATGAGTATCTGAAGGCCCATGGTGTCACCGTGACATGGCAGGAATACCCAATGGAGCACGAAGTGTTACCCGAAGAAATTCGCGACATCGGCGTGTGGCTGAGCGAACGACTGCGCTGATCACGCGGGCTGTTTTCTCCCTCGGCAATACCCTTTGATCCCTCCCCCTACGCCGCGCCCGTTTCTTGCATTACACTGGCCGGCGTACATTCCTTAACCAATTGATGAGATGACCGTGCTCAAAGCACTCAAGAAGATGTTCGGTAAAAGCGAGGCTGAGCAGCTCGCGCCAGTTCCCAGTGCGCCGTCGCACGCCCCCGGCCATCGCAGCGATGCCCGCCAGGCCGACCGCCCCGCTACCGTAGCGGCACCGAAACAAGACTCCCAACCGGCCGCCGTCGCCCCTTCATCGGCTGCTCCTGTTGCAGAAAGCGTGCACAGCGAAGCGCCGAAACCGGCCAGGCCTCGCCGCGAACCGAAGCCCAAGGCACCGGTCATCCCGTGGAAACTCGAAGACTTCGCCGTCGAGCCGCAGGAAGGCAAAACCCGCTTTCACGACTTCAAACTGTCTCCGGAACTGATGCACGCCATCCAGGACCTGGGCTTCCCTTATTGCACGCCGATCCAGGCGCAGGTGCTGGGCTTCACCCTCGCCGGCAAAGATGCCATCGGTCGCGCCCAGACCGGCACCGGCAAGACCGCCGCGTTCCTGATCTCGATCATCACCCAGCTGTTGCAGACCCCGCCGCCGAAAGAGCGCTACATGGGCGAACCCCGTGCGCTGATCATCGCGCCAACCCGCGAACTGGTGGTGCAGATCGCCAAAGACGCCGCCGACCTGACCAAGTACACCGGCCTGAACGTGATGACGTTCGTGGGCGGCATGGACTTCGACAAACAGCTCAAGCACCTCGAAGCGCGCCACTGCGACATCCTCGTCGCGACGCCGGGCCGCTTGCTCGACTTCAACCAGCGCGGCGACGTGCACCTGGACATGGTCGAAGTGATGGTGCTGGACGAAGCCGACCGCATGCTCGACATGGGTTTTATCCCGCAAGTACGCCAGATCATTCGCCAGACCCCGCCGAAAAGCGAACGTCAGACGCTGCTGTTCTCCGCGACCTTCACCGAAGACGTGATGAACCTGGCCAAGCAATGGACCACCGACCCGTCGATCGTCGAGATCGAGTCGCAGAACGTCGCCAACGAAAACGTCGAGCAGCACATCTATGCCGTGGCCGGTGCCGACAAGTACAAACTGCTCTTCAACCTGGTCAACGATAACGGCTGGGAACGAGTGATCGTGTTTGCCAACCGCAAGGACGAAGTACGGCGCATCGAAGAACGCCTGGTGCGTGACGGCATCAACGCCGCGCAACTGTCCGGCGACGTCCCGCAGCACAAACGCATCAAAACCCTGGAAGGCTTCCGTGAAGGCAAGATTCGCGTGCTGGTCGCTACCGATGTCGCCGGTCGTGGTATCCACATCGACGGGATCAGCCATGTGATCAACTTCACCCTGCCGGAAGTCCCGGACGACTACGTGCACCGCATCGGCCGTACCGGTCGTGCCGGCGCCGATGGCGTGTCGATCAGCTTCGCGGGCGAGGACGACTCCTACCAGTTGCCGTCCATCGAAGAGAAGCTGGGCCGCAAGATCAGCTGTGAAACGCCGCCAACGCATTTGTTGCGCCCGGTTGAACGCAAGCGTCCGCAGTAAACGACGTCATAAAAGAGAAGCGCAGCCGAACACGGACTGCGCTTTTTTTTCGTCCGGATTTTTCTACAGGCACTTGCCCGATAAAACCAAAAGTCCATAATAGACAAATTAGTTTATATTTTGCTTCCGGAGCCTGACATGTCCAGTACCCCCTGCGTGATCGACCAAACCCAGGCCCGTCAACTGCTTGCCCGCATCGATGTGCCGCAGATCCTGCGCAAACTGTTCCGTGATCTTGCTGCCGGCAATGCGGTACAACCCGCGCAGCAACTGGTTGAGTTCCCGCAGGGCGCTGGCGATTTCATCAACTATCTGGGTGTGCTGGCCGAAGACGGCGTGTACGGCGTGAAAACCTCGCCGTACATCGTTCGCGAGCAAGGCCCGTTGGTGACCGCGTGGACATTGTTGATGTCGATGCAGACCGGCCAACCGCTGCTGCTGTGCGATGCCGGCGAACTGACTACGGCGCGTACGGCTGCGACCACCGCAGTCGCCGTCGATGCCCTCGCCCCGCTGAATGCGCGGCGACTGGCGATTATCGGCAGCGGCAAAGTTGCGCAGGCGCATCTGCATTACGTGAAGTCGCTGCGCGATTGGCAAAGCATCCATGTGTATTCGCCGAGCCTGCTTGAGGATCCTGAAACTCAGGCGCGGCTCAAAGCCCTTGCTCCCGAGCTGTCGATTGCCACAAGCCGTGAAGCCGCCCTCGTCGATGCCGACGTGATCATGCTCTGCACCTCATCTGCGGGGCCGGTGATTGACCCGGCAACATTGAGCAAACCCGCGCTGATCACCTCGATCAGCACCAACGCTCCCCGTGCCCATGAAGTGCCGCCGCAGAGCTTGGGCGACATGCAGGTGTTCTGCGACTATCGTCTGACCACGCCGAGTTCAGCGGGCGAGATGCTGATTGCCGTTGAACAGCATGGCTGGAGCAAGGATTCGATTGTGGGTGACCTCGCCGATCTGCTCAGCGAAAAAGTGCAACGGCCCGGCTACGACCGCCACGTGTTTTTCCGCTCAATCGGACTGGGCCTGGAAGACATCGCCCTGGCCAATGCGGTTTACCAATTACAGCGCTAACACCTCGAATCCCCTGTAGGAGCTGTCGAGTGAAACGAGGCTGCGATCTCTTGATCTTGCTTTCAAAAAACAAAGTCAAAAGATCGCAGCCTCGTTTAGCTCGACAGCCCCTGCACAAGTTCTCGTAACCTTTGGAGATTTTCATGAGCCAGGCAGATTTCATCATCATCGGCGGCGGGATTGCCGGTGCTTCCACCGGCTTCTGGCTGTCACCGCACGCCAAAGTCATCGTGCTGGAACGTGAATCCCATCCGGCCTATCACTCCACCGGACGCTCCGCCGCACTGTTCACCGCCGCGTATGGCACACCGCAAGTACGCGCGCTGACCCAGGCCAGCCGTGAGTTCTTCGACAATCCACCGCCCGGCTTCTGCGAACACCCTTTGCTGACCCCGCGCGGCGAAATGACCGTGGACTTCACCGGTGACGCCGCCGAACTGAATAACCAGTACCTCAGCGCCAAAGCCACGGTGCCACAGATGCAACTGCTCAGCGCCGACGAAGCCTGCGCGCGCCTGCCGATCCTGCGCAGGGAAAAAGTCCACGGCGCGATCTACGACCCGACGGCTTGCGACATTGATACCGACGCCCTGCATCAGGGCTACCTGCGCGGTATCCGTCGCAATAAAGGCGAAGTGCATACCGATTGCCAAGTGGTGAGCCTTGATCGCGACGCCAACGGTATGTGGCATGTACAGACCAATGGCCAGACGTTCAGCGCTGCGGTGATCATCAACGCCGCCGGCGCCTGGGCCGACAAGGTCGGTGAAATGGCCGGCGCCCATTCGCTGGGCCTGCAACCGAAACGCCGGGCCGCGTTCATCTTCGCCGGGCCTGAAGGCGTGGACATTCACCATTGGCCGATGCTGGTCAGCCTCGATGAGTCCTTCTACATGAAACCCGATGCGGGCATGTTCCTTGGCTCGCCGGCCAACGCCGACCCGGTCGAACCCCACGATGTGCAGCCGGAAGAACTGGATATTGCCATGGGCATCTACCAGATCGAGGAGGCCACGACCCTGACCATCCGCCGCCCGACCCGCACCTGGGCCGGCCTGCGCAGTTTCGTCACGGACGGCGACTTGCTCAGCGGTTTCGATCAGCAGGTGCCGGGGCTGTTCTGGGTAGCGGCGCAGGGCGGCTACGGCATACAGACTTCACCGGCAATGGGCCAGGCCAGTGCGGCATTGGCGCGCGGCGAGCCGCTACCCGAACACCTGCGCCAGTTCGGGCTGGACAGCAGCATGCTATCCCCTGCCCGCCTCGCCTGATCCGCCATCCGGATGACGCGCCCAACGGATTGCGGCAAACTCGCAGCGCCTCCAGTTCACGGAGGCGTTGACGCTGCCTGGAGTTCCACTGTCATGACCGCCCCCGAACTCGACCCGGCACTGGATAACTTCCGTGCCATTGCCGATGCCATCGCCACGCTGTTTTTCCCCCACGCCGAAGTGGTGCTGCACGACTTGCGCACACAGAAGGTCGATTACATCGCCAACAATCTGTCCAAACGCGAAATCGGTGACGAGTCGTCGCTGGAAGACATGCTCAGCGAAGACGTCAGCGAGCGAAACATCGGCCCATACGAAAAGCTCAACTGGGACGGCCAGAAAATCCGCAGCCTGAGCACCGTGCTGCGCGACCGCGAAGACCTGCCGCTGGCCGTCTTGTGCATCAATCTGAATATTTCGCTGTTCGAAAATGCCAAGGCGGCACTGGATCTGTTCCTCTCACCGAGCAAACTGATTCCACAACCGGACTCACTGTTTCGCGATGACTGGCAGGAGCGCATCAACACCTTCCTGCATGCCTGGCTGCGCGAGCGGCAACTGAGCCTGAATCTGCTGACCCGCGATCACAAAAGGGAACTGGTGCTGGCGCTGCACGCCGAAGGCGCGTTCAAGGGCAAGAGCGCCTCGAACTATGTGGCCAATGTGCTGAACATGGGGCGGGCGACGGTGTACAAGCATTTGAAGGAATTGAAGGGCTGAAGATCTGCAGTGATTGATCTGGCCCTATCGCGAGCAGGCTCACTCCTACACTTGGAATGCGTTCCCCTGTAGGAGTGAGCCTGCTCGCGATAGCCGACTATCAGTCGCCGTAGATATCAGACTTGAAATATTTCTCGGAAATCTTCAGATACTCGCCACTCGCGCGAATCCCGTCGATTGCGGTATTCAGCTCGCTGACCAGCTCACTATTACCCTTGCGCACCGCAATCCCCGCCCCCTCGCCAACATACTTCGGATCCTTCAGCTCCGGGCCGACAAACGCAAAGCCCTTGCCGCGTGGCATCGACAGAAAATCGTTCAGCGGAATGGTGTCGGCGAAAATCGCATCCAGACGACCGGCCGCCAGGTCCATGTAGATTTCTTCGTTGTTGCTGTAGCGCTTGACGTTGATGCCCTTGGGTTCGAACACCTCGGTGGCATAACGGTCGGTGGTGGTCGCGCGCTGCACGCCGACGTTCTTGCCCTTGAGGCTGGCGTATTGGTCATCGACCGTGGCGCCCTCCTTCATCACCAGTCGCGACGAAGTGAAGTAGTACTTGTGGGTGAAATCGACCGACTTCTTGCGGTCTTCATTGATCGTCATGGAAGACAGGGCCATGTCGATTTTCTTCACCTTCAGCGATGGAATCAGACCGTCAAACTCACCTTCGACCCACACGCACTTGACCTTCATCTGCGCGCACAGGGCGTTGCCGATGTCGTAGTCGAACCCGACGATTTCACCTTTGTCGGTTTTCGAGGCGAAGGGTGGGTAGGCGGCTTCGATGCCGATGCGCAGGGTTTTCTCGGCGGCGAAGACCGTGGTGCACGCCAACAGGCTCAGGGCCAGACCGGTGATGAGGGGGAGTTTCTTCATGTTCGTTCTCTCGCGGGTTGTTGTTGGTTTGGCAAGACAGAAGAAAGAGCTGAAACAGGGATAAAGCTATTTTGTACTTGTAAATCCATACTGGACTCACTAGTACATTCCGTCAATCATGGAGGAGAGAGAGTCTGCGAGGATTTTTGTTGTTGCGATGGCCTAATCGCTGGCAAGCCAGCTCCCACAGTGTCTTGCGTGATGCACATATTTTGGGTGCACCACTGAACCTGTGGGAGCTGGCTTGCCAGCGATGGCTGACTTGAGGGCGACGCAGATTTTATTTTTTCCAGCGATCGGCCGCCGCATGATCACTGTCGCGCCCTTCCACCCAACGCGGGCCGTCGCTGGTATTTTCTTTCTTCCAGAACGGCGCACGGGTTTTCAGGTAATCCATGACGAAAGCGCAAGCATCGAACGCAGCCTGGCGATGGGCACTGGCGGCACCGACGAAGACAATCGGCTCGCCCGGCTCCAGTGCGCCGATGCGGTGCAGCACTTCCAACTTCAACAACGGCCAGCGCTGCTCGGCTTCGACAGCAATTTTTCCGAGGGCCTTTTCGGTCATGCCCGGATAGTGTTCAAGGAACATGCCTGCGACATCGAGGCCATCATTGAAGTCGCGCACGTAGCCGACAAAACTCACCACCGCACCCACGCCGACATTGGCCGCATGCATCGCGTTGAGTTCAGCCCCCGGATCGAACGGCGTGGCCTGCACACGAATCGCCATGGCTCAGCCCCCGGTCACGGTGGGGAAAAACGCCACCTCGTCGCCATCGACCACCGGCTCGTCTAGCTGGCACAAGTCTTCGTTACGCGCACACATCAGGTTCTGTTCGCTCAACACCTCGGCGCCATCACGCTTGGCCAACAAAGCGCGCACGTCATCAACAGTGGCGAAATCGCCTTCGACCTTTACCGAATCAACACCCAGTGCTTCACGGTAACGGGCAAAAAACCTCACGGTCACGTTCATGGCTGCTCCGCCTGAAAATGCCCGCTCTTGCCACCGACCTTCTCCAGCAGACGCACGCTTTCGATGGTCATGCCGCGATCCACGGCTTTACACATGTCATAGATGGTCAGCGCGGCGACGCTGGCGGCGGTCAATGCTTCCATTTCGACGCCGGTCTGCCCGGACAGTTTGCAACGGGCGACGATGCGCACACTGTCTTCGCCTTCGGCATTGAGTTCGACTTTGACGCCAGTAAGCATCAGCGGATGGCACAGGGGAATCAGATCGCTGGTTTTCTTCGCGGCCTGAATACCGGCAATGCGCGCCACGGCAAACACGTCCCCTTTGGGATGGCCGCCGCTGACGATCATCTGCAGGGTTTCGGGGAGCATGCGCACCAGCGCTTGGGCCGTCGCTTCACGGAACGTCACGGCTTTTTCGGTGACGTCGACCATGTTGGCGCGACCTTGGGAATCGAGATGAGTCAGCACGGGATTACTCCTGATCAGGAGCGCCGATTGTAAACCTGTGGGTCAAATTTCCGCACGCACGAATATAGCGTTCTTCCTGTAGGAGCTGCCGAAGGCTGCGATCTTTTGACTTTGATTTTTAAAAAAAGATCAAAAGATCGCAGCCTCCGGCAGCTCCTACACTGGGATTTGCGCAACCATAAAAAACCGGGCGGCTTTTGGGCCGCCCGGTTTTGTCGGAAGGATTACAGATGCGATTCGGCGTATTCGGCCAGGATCGAGCGAGGCACCCCTTGCAGGGTGATGTGCACACCGTTGGGGAAATCCTTGAAGCGTTCGGTCAGGTAAGTCAGCCCGGAACTGGTCGCGGACAGGTAAGGGGTGTCGATCTGCGCCAGGTTGCCCAGGCACACCACTTTGGAACCGGCGCCGGCACGGGTGATGATGGTCTTCATCTGGTGCGGCGTGAGGTTCTGGCATTCGTCGATCAGGATCAGGCTCTGCTGGAAGCTGCGACCGCGAATGTAGTTGAGCGATTTGAACTGCAACGGCACTTTGCTGAGGATGTAGTCGACGCTGCCATGGGTGTTTTCGTCATCCATGTGCAAGGCTTCGAGGTTGTCGGTAATGGCGCCGAGCCAAGGCTCCATTTTTTCCGCTTCGGTGCCCGGCAGGAAGCCGATCTCCTGATCCAGACCCTGCACGCTGCGAGTAGCGATGATGCGGCGATAGCGTTTGCTGACCATGGTCTGCTCGATCGCAGCGGCCAGCGCCAGAATGGTTTTACCGGAACCGGCAGCGCCGGACAGGTTGACCAGATGGATGTCCGGATCAAGCAGTGCGTAGAGCGCCAGGCTCTGATAGATGTCGCGCGGCTTGAGGCCCCAGGCTTCCTGGTGCAGCAGCGGTTCCTGATGCAGGTCGAGGATCAGCAGTTTGTCTTCCTGGATTTCCTTGATCCAGCCGACAAAGCCTTGTTCGTCAATGATGAACTCGTTGATGTGTACCGCCGGCAGGTTGTCGATCAGTTGCACCTGGTGCCAGGTGCGGCCGTGATCCTGACGGGTTTCAACCTTGCTCACACGGTCCCAGAACGAGCCGGTCATGTTGTGGTAGCCATTGGGCAGCAGGGACACGTCATCGACCAATTGGTCGGTGCTGTAGTCCTCGGCTGCAATCCCGCAGGCGCGCGCCTTGAGGCGCATGTTGATGTCTTTGGTGACCAGCACCACAGGTTTTTGTGGGTCGCGGGTGTGCAGGTCGATCAACTGGTTGATGATTTTGTTGTCGTTCAGGTGCTCGGGCAGAATCAGGTTCGACTCGGCCTTTTTGCTCATCAGAATTGACAGCAAGCCCTTCGGCCCGCCCTTGCCGCGCTGGATCGGCACACCCAACTCGACGTCCTCGGGGGAGGCGTCACCCAGGGTCTTGTCGATCAGCCGGATGGCCTGACGGCATTCGGCGGCAACGCTGTGATGCCCGCTCTTGAGCTTGTCCAACTCCTCAAGCACGGTCATCGGGATTGCGACGTGGTGTTCTTCGAAATTAAGCAGGGCGTTTGGATCGTGAATCAATACGTTGGTATCGAGTACATAAAGGATTGGCTGGTTGGAGGAAGGGCTACGTCCGTGATCATCCATACTCGGTCACCTATGTCAGAGCCAGTAGACGCAATACCTTGGCGGTGCTGCGCCTCGAAGTGACTGCCGAAATCTCACCTGCGGAGATTCAAGTGACTGCAAACAAACGGGTCTTGGAAGACGCCACCTGTGTTGCAGGTTTCGGCGGTCTGTCTTCGTAATACTCCAAAACCCATGACATAAAAAAGCACTTTGACGGTTTTTTTAAGTTTATTTTGCAAAGTGACGAAAAGCCCTTGGCGGACCGCCCTGCCCCCGTTAGAGTCGGAAGTCCGCCTGCACTGAAATCTGCGAAAAAATCACCCCAAGCCCAATGTTTCCGGGCTTTTGCCGTTTCTCAGCGAAACGCGTCCTGACAATCCTCCCAGCCGATGCCACTTTGCGCAGTTTGTGTAATCAGCCACGGCATCGCGATCTTCACCGCATCCTGCTTCATGTTGAAATTGATCACTCCGTGGCGCCACAACAGCATCAGGGTCAGCACCCGCTGCGCGCTCTGGGCGCCTTTGAGCTTGCCGGCGCCGTCCTGAGCATCGATGTCCCACAACGCTACTTGCAGACCCTGGCTATTGAAGAAACCTTGTGCGTCACTGCGGCGCTGGCCATCCGGCGGGCGGAACAGCGGCACGTAGTTTTCCGGCAATTTGTTCCTGACCAGATCAGCGCTGCGCCGTACCGAGTCCTGCCAGTCCTGCCAATGGCTGTGGGAACGGAACTCCCACCCCTGCACGCCGACGCATTGTTGCGAGAACGCCGCCTGCAGATTGCTCACCGAACGATCACCCAGCCGCGCCTGAATATCCTTGCCGAGCATGAAGAACGTGCCGCTCATGTTCGCCTTGCGCAGGTATTCGGTGAGCCAGTCAGTGTTGTCCGGTTGCACGTTGGCGGCGCTGTCGAAAGTCAGCAGAAACAGCCGGTCATGCATCTCCTCGCCGTTGCGCTCGTAGTCGCCGAAACGATCGAATTCGTTGCTGGTCTGTGGCGACAGCGCAGCCTTGCGCATCAACTCGTCCAGATAGAGCAAATGGAAGATCCGGCTTGGCTCGGCCCACTTGGTGTAATAGCTGTCATCGCTGATCACGAATTTGGCGGCTTGCTCACGCAGAGTCGGCAAGTCTTCGACGAGGAAGCAGAACGAGGCGTCCTGATCGCAGCTTTGCTGGGCGAAGTTGTAGTTGGCCAGCAGACGCTGCCACAGCCGTTGGCGCAGGCTGTTGACCGCGTCGATATTGACCGTGCGCAGCCCCAGACGCCGGGCCAGGGCGGCCTCGTCCATCGATTCGGTGCCCAGCAGACCGCGGGCGAACATGAGGATTTCCGCCCGCGACGCCACGTCGAACAGCGTAGGGCTGCTCAGTTGCTCCGGCCAGGTACTGCGATCCAGCGTCGCCACATCGCCCGGCGCCGCAACGGCACCGAAGCTCAATAGCCACGCGGTGAATAAAAGAACAATGCGCAATGGGGTGTCTCCGTAACAAAACCCGGGCGGCACTATAGCTGATGTGCAAGGTTGAAGGACGCGGCCCTCACCCCAGCCCTCTCCCGGGGAGAGAGGGCGCTGACCGAGTAGTTGTTTCAATATCCGCCGACCTGAACTATCGAGCCGATCTGAAGTGTTGAACAGCATGAAGATCGGCCCCCTCTCCCTCCGGGAGAGGATTAGGGTGAGGGAAAAATCCACCAGCCGTCGCAAATGCCCGAGCTTACCCATACCTATAACCCCCATAGCTGGAGTCATCACCGACAACCCCCTAGAATCGCCCCCACGATTAAAGGAGACGACTTCATGCTGATGGTGATTTCCCCCGCCAAGACCCTCGATTACGAAACGCCGCCGGCGACCCAGCGCTTCACCCAGCCGCAATACCTCGACCACTCTCAGGAGCTGATTCAGCAATTGCGTGAGCTGTCGCCGACGCAGATCAGCGAATTGATGCACGTCTCAGACAAGATCGGCGGGCTCAACGCCGCACGTTTCGGCAGTTGGACGCCAGCCTTCACTCCGGAAAATGCCAAGCAGGCCCTGCTCGCGTTCAAGGGTGACGTCTACACCGGCCTCGACGCCCAGTCCTTCAGCGAAGCGAATTTCGATTACGCGCAAAAACACCTGCGCATGCTCTCCGGTCTTTATGGCTTGCTGCGCCCGCTGGACCTGATGCAACCGTATCGTCTGGAAATGGGCACCAAACTGGCCAACGCTCGCGGCAAGGACTTGTATGCCTTCTGGGGCACACGCATCAGCGAATGGCTGAACGAAGCGCTGGCCGATCAGGGCGACGACGTGTTGCTCAACCTGGCGTCCAACGAGTACTTCTCCGCCGTCAAACGCACTGCCCTGAACGCGCGGATCATCAATGCCGACTTCAAGGATCTGAAGAATGGTCAGTACAAGATCATCAGCTTCTACGCGAAGAAAGCCCGTGGCCTGATGAGCCGGTTCGTGATCCAGGAAAAAATCAACGACCCAGCCCAGCTCAAGCAATTCGATGTGCAGGGTTATCGCTACAGCGCCGAACAATCGAAACCGGACAATCTGGTGTTTTTGCGCGACCACGCCCCCGAATAAAGCATGCCCATTGCACGACTCTTTCTATAAAGAGTCGTGCAGGTCGCACGATGTCAAAAATCCCCCGCCTGTTTTTGCCATTTTTATGGCGCCAAAAAAATATCCCTGTCTTTTCTAATATTAGTTTCACTCGACACTGATCATTTTTTTCAGTAGTGGCACCTAAATTTTTTTTCCGTAGTGGCACAAAACTATCTAATGTGATTTTTCGCCTGTTATTAAAGGTCGAAAACGAAAGTGCTATCAAATTGAGACTAGTGCCATCTACGACAATATTTCAAGAAATTTCAGATTTCGCGATGAGCGGGCAGGAACTTCGTCCAAATGCATAGCTCATACCACCGGTAACGATTCTCGCCGAGTTTGTACGAGATAACTTACGCAGGGTCGATAGTCATGTAACCAAGTTGTCACAGCAACTTGCCTAGATGACTAACCAGTCTGAAAACAACTTGATGGACAGGAGATACGCACCATTGATATCCCCTGCCAGGCCATGACCGCGCCCCTATAAACGTGCTCGCCAGAGCACCCAACCGCTTGATTTACAAGGCTTAAACCTGACATCAAGCGCGTAAAAACGACTGCACCAAGATCTTCAAACATGAAGATTGGCTGCAAAACAGGGCAAGTCATAACAACAAGGCCTGGTTGCGCACATCTTGAGTGCACTTATTTAGACACTCGAAACTTAGTATGCCTGCACACGGCATTGTGGCGCCTGTATGCCGCACTTTCGAGTGCACTAATGAACGCTGAACACCATTAACTCCGGCCCTTTAACGGCCTGATATATACAGAGGTAATTGCGATGCGCATCAGCATATTTGGTTTGGGTTACGTTGGCGCAGTGTGTGCCGGTTGCCTGTCTGCACGGGGCCATGACGTGGTTGGCGTCGATGTTGCCAAAGACAAGATCGACATGATCAACGCTGGCAAATCCCCCATTGTTGAACCGGGTCTGGGCGAACTTCTGCAACAGGGTATTCAGACCGGTCGTCTACGCGGCACGACCAACTTCGCCGAGGCGATTCGTGACACCGATCTGTCGATGATCTGCGTCGGTACGCCGAGCAAGAAGAACGGTGACCTGGAACTGAACTATATCGAGGCTGTGTGCCGCGAGATCGGTTTTGTCCTGCGTGAAAAATCCACCCGCCACACCATCGTCGTACGCAGCACCGTGCTGCCGGGCACCGTTGCCAACGTGGTCATCCCGATCCTCGAAGATTGCTCGGGCAAGAAGGCCGGCGTCGATTTCGGCGTTGCGGTCAACCCTGAGTTCCTGCGTGAATCCACCGCCATCGCTGACTACGATCTTCCACCGATGACCGTCATCGGCGAGTTCGACAAGGCTTCCGGCGACGTTCTGCAATCGCTGTACGAAGAACTCGATGCACCGATCATCCGCAAGGACATCGCTGTCGCCGAGATGATCAAGTACACCTGCAACGTCTGGCATGCGACCAAAGTGACCTTCGCCAACGAGATCGGCAACATCGCCAAAGCGGTCGGCGTCGATGGCCGTGAAGTGATGGACGTGGTCTGCCAGGACAAGACTCTCAACCTGTCCCAGTACTACATGCGCCCAGGCTTCGCTTTCGGCGGTTCGTGCCTGCCAAAAGACGTGCGTGCCCTGACCTACCGCGCCGGCTCGCTGGACGTCGAAGCACCGTTGCTCAACTCGCTGATGCGCAGCAACGAATCGCAAGTGCAGAACGCTTTCGACATCGTTGAAAGCCACGACAAACGCAAAGTCGCCCTGCTCGGCTTGAGCTTCAAGGCCGGCACCGACGACCTGCGCGAAAGCCCGCTGGTAGAGCTGGCCGAAATGCTGATCGGCAAGGGTTACGACCTGAGCATCTACGACAGCAACGTCGAGTACGCCCGTGTTCACGGCGCGAACAAGGACTACATCGAGTCGAAGATCCCGCACGTGTCGTCCCTGCTCAACGCGGACTTCGATTCGGTGATCGACAACTCCGACGTGATCATTCTCGGTAACCGTGACGAGAAGTTCCGTGCGCTGGCTCAGCAAGCACCGGACGGCAAACAGGTCATCGACCTGGTCGGCTTCATGGCCAAAGCCACCGACGCTGGCACCCGTACCGAAGGCATCTGCTGGTAAAGCAGACGTTGCGTGGCGCCGCACACCGCGACGCCACGCAACCACTGTGTGAACCCGTTGTAGGAGCTGTCGAGTGAAACGAGGCTGCGATCTTTCCGGGAACACTTGAGATCCGAGTGAACCCAGGAAAATCAAAAGATCGCAGCCTTCGGCAGCTCCTACAGGGGGGCATCGATAAGCCTGCCTTAACCCCATCGGGCCCGGCCCGAGATAGAGACGGATGCAGATTATGCACAGGCTAAAGCACGGCCTACTTCAGGCCGCCGGTTGGCTGTTTTACCTAAGTTTGTTGATGGGCCTGGCCTTGATGCTGCCCACGTCCACATTCGACTCCGAGTCGAAGGACTTCATTTTCCTGATTGGCGCCGTGGGTATCTGGCGCTACTCGATGGGTGCAACGCACTTTGTGCGCGGCATGATTTTTCTCTACATCGTCTACCCGCACCTGCGCCGTAAAGTGCGCAAGCTGGGTAAAGCGGCGGACCCGTCGCATGTGTTTCTGATGGTCACCAGTTTCCGTATCGACGCGCTGACCACTGCGCAGGTCTACAGCTCGGTGATCCGCGAAGCCATCGACTGCGAACTGCCGACCACCGTGGTCTGCTCGATCGTGGAAATGTCCGATGAGCTGCTGGTCAAGGCCCTGTGGGCGCGGATGAATCCACCGGAACGCGTGAAGCTCGACTTCGTGCGCATTCCCGGGACCGGCAAACGTGATGGCCTGGCCTACGGTTTCCGCGCGATCTCCCGTCACCTGCCGGATGACCGCGCCGTGGTCGCCGTGATCGATGGCGACACCGTGCTCGGCGAAGGCACCGTGCGCAAGACCGTGCCGTGGTTCCAGTTGTTCGGCAACGTCGGCGGCCTGACCACCAACGAGTTCTGCGAAGTACGCGGCGGCTACATCATGAGCGAATGGCACAAGCTGCGTTTCGCCCAGCGTCACATCAACATGTGCTCGATGGCCCTGTCCAAGCGTGTGCTGACCATGACCGGGCGCATGTCGGTGTTCCGTGCCACCGTGGTCACCAACCCGGAGTTCATCGCCGACGTAGAAAGCGACTCGCTGCAACACTGGCGTCTGGGCCGTTTCAAGTTTTTGACCGGCGACGACAAGTCGAGCTGGTTCAGCCTGATGCGTCTGGGTTACGACACCTTTTACGTGCCTGACGCGGCGATCAACACCGTTGAACACCCGCCGGAAAAGAGCTTCATCAAGGCCAGTCGCAAACTGATGTTCCGCTGGTACGGCAACAACCTGCGACAGAACTCCCGCGCCTTGGGCCTGGGTGTGAAACGCCTCGGCGCCTTTACCTCGGTGGTGCTGTTCGACCAGCGTGTGTCGATGTGGACGTCGCTGCTCGGCCTGACCGTGGCGATCATCGCCAGCTTCAAGTACGGCACCGCGTTCATCCTGGTTTACCTGCTGTGGATCGGCATCACCCGCCTGATCCTGACCTTGCTGTTGTCCTGCTCAGGTCACCGGATCGGCCCGGCCTACCCGGCAATTCTTTATTACAACCAGATCGTCGGCGCGTTGGTGAAGATCTACGTGTTCTTCCGCCTCGACCAACAATCCTGGACTCGCCAGCCCACTTCCCTGACCCGTGATCTCGCCAGCTTTCAACGTTGGTTCAACACCTGGTCGTCTCGGACCATGACCTTCTCCGCCGGCAGCATTTTCGTCGCCGTGCTGCTGATGATGGTCTGACCCGCCCCTATTGAATTAACAAGGAAATCGCCCCTATGAATACCGCCGTCAACGCCAACGTAGTGCATGAATCCGAAGCCCAGCGCCAACACGCCCGAGTGAAAATCCCGGCCAAGCTGCGTTTCTTCGGCCCCGACCGGACGCCAATGGAAGCACGGGTTCTCGACCTGTCCGCCGGTGGTCTGGCGTTCAACGCCGGGCAAATGCCGCTGACCATCGGCGAGGTGTACAAGGCCCGCCTGCAATTCGTCATCGACAACCTCGGCCTGGCCATGGACGTTGAACTGCAGGTGCGCTCCTTCGACCGCCAGACCGGCCGTGCCGGTTGCCAGTTCCAGAACCTTGAGCCGCAGGACATTTCCACTCTGCGCCACTTGATCACTTCGCACCTGGCCGGCGACATCGTCAGCATGGGTGAAGTGCTGGCAACCCTGCAGCGCGACAACTTCACCAAGGCGCGCAAGGTCAAGGACGGCGGCAGCGGCATGACCCCGTTCGGGCGTCTGAAAGCAGTGACGTTCAGTGCCGGTATTTTTGCGGTCGGCCTGGTTGCGGCGGGTTTCATCTTCAAATCGGTGTACGGCATGTACTTCGTCAGCCATGCGCAGGCGGGCCTTGTCAGCGTACCGGGCATGAACATCACCATGCCGCGCGACGGCACCGTGCAGAGCCTGGTCAAGTCCGACGGTGTCGCCGCCAAAGGCGCACCGCTGGCGACCTTCAGCACCAGCATGCTCGACGTGCTCAAAGGTCACCTGGAAGAAGACCAACTGTCCCCGGCCAAGGTTGAAGAACTGTTCGGCAAGCAAATGACCGGCACCCTGACCTCGCCGTGCGATTGCACCGTGGCCCAGCAACTGGTGGCCGACGGTCAATACGCGAGCAAGGGCGATGTGATCTTCCAACTGGTACCGCGCAACACCGAGGCGAATGTGGAAGCACGCTTCTCCTATCGCCAGTTCGGCGACGTGCGTCCGGGCACCCCGGTGAGCTTCCAGATCGCCGGCGAAGACAAGATCCGCACCGGCAAGATCGTCAGCAGCACCAGCCTGAAAAGCGCCGATCTGTCCTCCGATATCCGCGTACAGATCAAGCCTGACGAGTCGCTCGACAGCAGCCTCGCCGGCCGCCCGGTGGAAGTGAACAGCGACCGTGGCCCGAACCTGAACTGGCTGATCGACAAAGCCATGGCTGCCGGTCTTTAAGTCGAGGACATGCCTGTGACTAGCCCAATCAGAATCCTGCCGGTTCCGCTGACCCTGGCCATGGCAATTGCCTTGGCCGGTTGCGCCGGCCTGCCCGATCAGCGTCTGGCCAACGAAGCGCTCAAGCGTGGCGACACCGCCACCGCGGCGCAGAACTATCAGCAACTGGCCGATCTGGGTTACAGCGAAGCGCAAGTCGGCCTCGCCGATATCCAGGTCGACAGCCGTGACCCTGCGCAGATGAAACAGGCCGAAGCGACCTATCGCGCGGCGGCCAGTGTTTCACCTCGCGCTCAGGCCCGTCTGGGTCGCTTGCTGGTGGCCAAACCCGGTTCCACCGAAGCCGAGCACCACGAAGCCGAAACCCTGCTGAAAAAAGCCGCCGCCCATGGCGAAGGCAATACGTTGATCCCGCTGGCGATGCTGTACCTGCAATACCCGCACAGCTTCCCGAACATCAACGCTCAGCAGCAGATCGATCAGTGGCGCAAATCCGGTTACCCGGAAGCGGGACTGGCGCAAGTGCTGCTGTATCGCACCCAAGGCACTTACGACCAGCACCTGGATGACGTGGAAAAGATCTGCAAAGCCGCCCTCAACACCACCGACATCTGCTACGTCGAACTGGCCACGGTCTATCAGAAACGTGCCCAGCCGGAGCAACAGGCCGAGCTGATCAAGCAAATGCAGGCCGGTTACAGCCGCGGCACCGTCACCGCTCAACGCGTCGATTCCGTCGCCCGTGTGCTGGCCGATTCGACCCTGGGCGAGACCGACGAAAAAACCGCGCAGTCGCTGCTTGAGCCGATTGCTCCGGGCTACCCGGCGTCGTGGGTGACCCTCGCGCAATTGCTTTACGACTTCCCTGAATTGGGCGACGTCGATCAGATGATGAAGTACCTCGACAACGGCCGCGCCGCCGACCAGCCGCGCGCCGAGCTGTTGCTGGGCAAGCTCTACTACGAAGGCAAAATGGTCCCGGCCGACGCCAAAGTCGCCGAAGAACATTTCCAGAAAGCCGTGGGCCGTGAAGTCGCTGCCGACTACTACCTCGGCCAGATCTACCGCCGTGGTTACCTGGGCAAGGTCTATCCGCAGAAGGCGCTCGACCACCTGCTGACCGCTGCGCGCAACGGCCAGAACAGCGCTGACTTCGCCATCGCCCAGCTGTTTTCCCAAGGCAAGGGCACCAAGCCCGACCCGCTCAACGCCTATGTATTCAGCCAATTGGCCAAGGCGCAAAACACCCCACAAGCCGATGAGCTGGCGACCACCCTCGCGGCGCAGTTGCCGCCCGAGCGTCTGGCCGAAGCCCAGCGCCTGCTGCGACAGGAACAGGCCAGCCGTGGTGCCCTGAATCAGAACACGCTGCAACTGCACGCCCTGCAAGAAGAAGACGGCGAGGAAAAACTATGAAGCTCAATCCATTCGTGAAGGCCGGCATTGGCCTCACTTTCGCGCTGATCTGGTCTTGCCCGACACTGGCCGCGATGACTGAAAGCAAAAACTTCGGCCTCGAAGTGAAAATCACCGGCCAGTCCGAAGACGACCGCGACCTCGGCACCGCCAGTGGCGGCGACGTCAACGGTGTCGGCCTCGATCTGCGTCCGTGGGTCTACGGCGAAAGCGGCGCGTGGAGCGCCTACGCCATGGGCCAGGCCGTGACCTCGACCGACATCATCGAGACCGACACCCTGCAGCAGTCCGACAGCGACGGCACCCAGACCACCGACAACGGTGACCGCAAGACCAAGAAAAACTACTTGGCGATGCGTGAATTCTGGGTCGGCTACAGCGGCCTCACCCCGTACCCTGGCGAGATGCTCAAGTTCGGTCGCCAGCGCCTGCGCAATGACGACGGCCAGTGGCGCGACACCAACATCGAAGCACTGAACTGGACCTTCGACACCACCCTGTTGCGTGCCAACGCCGGTGTTGCCGAACGCTTCAGCGAATACCGCACCGACCTCAAAGAGCTGGCGCCGAAAGACAAAGATCGCCTGCACGCCTACGCCGATGCCGCTTACCAGTGGACACCGGGTAACTGGGTCGGCATCCGCGGTCACCACACCCACGACGACGGTAAACTGGATTATCCAGAGCCGGGCGTTGCCGGTGACTCGCTGGACAAGAAAGAGAACGGCGACATCAGCTGGCTTGGTCTCACCGCCGACAGCGACGCCTACAACTGGCGCAACACCAACACCGTCAACTACTGGGGCAGCATCACCGGCATGAGCGGCGACCGCGACACGGTCAACGCGCTGAACGCCGATGGTTCGCGCCCGGCGCAAGCCAAGCGCAGCGATGATGTGAATGGCTGGGCCACCGACATCGGTGTGCGTCTGCGCCTCGATCCGCAATGGCAGGTCGGCGCCGCGTATGCCCGCGCCAGCGCCGATTACGAACAGACCGGTCTGGAGAGCAACCGCTCGAACTACACCGGTACCCGTTCGCGGGTTCACCGTTTCGGCGAAGCCTTCCGTGGCGAAATGAACAACATGCAGACCGCCACCCTGTTCGGTTCGTGGATGCTCAACGACGAGTACGACGCCAGCCTGATCTACCACAAGTTCTGGCGTGTCGACGGTAGCAAACCGGTCGGCAGCAACGGCATCAACGCCGTTGAGAACAACACCGACGACGTCACTGGCGCGATCCTTTCCAGCACTTCTTTGCCACTGCAGGACGGCAACAAGGATCTGGGTCAGGAGATGGATCTGGTCGTCACCAAGTACTTCAAGCAAGGCCTGTTGCCGGCGGCGTTGAGCCAGTCGATCGACGAGCCTTCGGCGCTGGTACGGTTGCGTGGCGGCGTGTTCAAGCCGGGCGACGCCTATGGCAGCCAGGTTGATTCGTACATGCACCGCGCGTTCATCGACGTGATCTGGCGCTTCTGATGCAAACCGCGAAGGGAGTGCCCGACATGAACCATGCAAGGAAAGGCTCGCTCAGCCTGTTGGCCGGCGCAATGCTGCTGGCCTCGGCTGGTGCCTTCGCCACGGTGGAGCCGGTTGCGCCGCAACAGGGCAAACCGGCGACCACCGCCAAAGAGTTGCAGCAAGCCAAGACCTACACCGTCAGCAGCGCGCCGACCGAGGCGCTGAACCTGGCCGCGCCGAAACTGCCTGACCTGTCCGGCTTCACTGCCGAAGCGGCTGCCGCGAAGATCGTGCGCAGTAAAGCGGGCAAGGTCAGCGTGCGCCGGATGATGCAGGAAGACGCCCTGAAGGACTTTATCGGTGGCGACAACAAGATGGCTGAATGGGTGGTGCGTCAGCACGGCATCCCACAGGCAATCTTCGTCGACGACGGCTACATCAACCTCAAGGAACTGGCGCAGAAACTGCCCAAGCAGTATTTCAGCGAAACTTCGCCGGGCGTGTACCTGTCGAAGTTGCCGATCGTGGTCGGCCGTAAAGGCATCCTCGAAATCGACGGCCAGACTCAGGAATTGCGTCTGTCGCAAGAGGCCGGTTCGTTCCTGGTCAACGACGGCCAGTTGTTTGTGCGTGACACCAAAGTCACTGGCTGGCGCGAGAAGGAAAACGGCCCGGCGACGTTCCGTTCGCCGAAGGAATTCCGTCCGTTCCTGCTCGCCTGGGGCGGCACCGAGACCTACATCGTCAACAGCAAGATGGCCAGCTTCGGCTACGCCAACAGTAAGTCGTACGGCGTGAGTATTTCCCAGTACACGCCGAACATGGCCAAGGTGCTCAAGCGTTCCGAGCCGACCGGCTGGATCGTCGGTTCCGAGTTCTCGGACATGTGGTACGGCTTCTACTGCTACGAGACCCGCGACTTCGTGGTCAAGGGCAACACCTACAAAGACAACATCGTCTACGGCATCGACCCGCACGACCGTTCACACGGTCTGATCATTGCCGAGAACACGGTGCACGGCACGAAGAAGAAGCACGGGATCATTATTTCCCGTGAGGTCAACGACAGCTTCATCTTCAACAACAAAAGCTACGACAACAAACTCTCGGGCCTGGTGATCGACCGTAACAGCGTCAACAACATCATTGCCTACAACGAGATCTACAAGAACCACACCGACGGCATCACCCTCTACGAGTCCGCCGACAACCTGCTGTGGGGCAACAAGGTCATCAGCAACAAGCGCCACGGCATCCGCATTCGTAACAGCGTGAACATTCGCCTCTACGAAAACGTCGCCATGGCCAACGGCCTGACCGGCGTCTACGGCCACATCAAAGACCTCACCGACACCGACCGTGACATCAAGCTCGACCCGTTCGACGCCCAGGTCTCGCTGATCGTGGTCGGCGGTGAACTGGCGGCCAACGGCAGCGGCCCGCTGTCCATCGACTCGCCGTTGAGTGTGGAGCTGTACCGCGTATCGATGCTGGCGCCGACCAAATCCAGCGGCATCAGCTTCAACGGCATCCTCGGCGAGCGCCAGGATGAAATTCTCGACTTGCTGGTGCGCCAGCAGAAAGCCGTGCTGATCGACCCTGTCGAACGCCAGACCGAAATGCAGGACTGAGGATAATTTTATGCACCCACACTTGATCAAATTACTCAGCCTGTCGGCCCTGACCGTGGGCATTCTGGCGGCCAGCCAAGGCGCTCGCGCCGACGAGGCTGCCGGCGCTACCCCGCCGAAGTTCACCGCTGATCCTTGCTGCAACCTGTGCCCTGAAGCACACGACGCGAAGAACTACACCACGCGCTATCAGCAAAACTTCACCACGCTGGTGCAGGCCCAGGGCGACTGGCTGTTCCGTACCCAGGAAGACCTGCGCACCGAATTCAACACCACCCCGGCCGGCTACAAGCGCATGCAGCAACTGCACGATGCGTTCAAGAGCAAAGGCGTCGAACTGGTGATCGTCTATCAGCCGACCCGTGGCCTGGTGAACCGCAACAAGCTCAACCCGCAGGAAAAAGCCGCGTTCGATTACGAGAAGGCGTTGGGCAACTACAAGACCATGCTCGGCCGTTTCGCCAAGATGGGTTACGTGGTGCCAGACCTGTCGCCGCTGACCAACGAATCGCTGCCGGACACCCTGCCCGCCCACGATTTCTACTTCCGCGGCGACCAGCACTGGACGCCTTACGGTGCCCAGCGCACAGCGAAAATCGTCGCCGAGAAGGTCAAGCAGATCCCGGCCTTCGCCGACATTCCCAAGCGTGAGTTCGAGACCAAGAAGTCCGGGCGCATGGGCAAGACCGGCACCCTGCACAACATGGCCGGGCAACTGTGCGGCACCAGTTACGCAATCCAGTACATGGACCAGTTCACCACCGAGCCCAAGGGCGAAGCCGGTGACGGCGATCTGTTCGGTGATTCCGGCAACCCGCAAATCACCCTCGTGGGTACATCGCACAGCGGCAAGAACTACAACTTCGCCGGCTTCCTCGAAGAAGCCATCGGCGCCGACATTCTCAACGTCGCCTTCCCCGGCGGTGGTCTGGAAGGTTCGATGTTGCAGTACCTGGGCAGCGACGAATTCCAGAAGACTCCACCGAAGATTCTCATCTGGGAATTCTCGCCGCTGTATCGCCTCGATCAGGAAACCATCTATCGCCAGATGATGGCCCTGCTCGACAACGGTTGCGAAGGCAAAGATGCACAGATGACCGGCAGCGCCACGCTGAAGCCGGGCAGCAAACAAGAACTGATGGTCAACAGCAAGAACCTGAACCTGCAGAACAGCAGCCATCAGGTCGACATCCGCTTCGCCGACACCTCGGTGAAAACCCTGCAAGCCACCCTCTGGTACATGAACGGTCGCCACGAGGACATCAAGATCGAGAAACCGGAAACCTCCGACACCGACGGTCGTTTCGCCTTTGAGCTGCGCACGGACGAAGACTGGGCCTCGCAAAACCTGCTGGCGGTCGAAGTCCAAGGGCCAGAAGCCGGCGCCGCGCCACAGAAAGTCGAAGCGAAAATCTGCAAACGCAACGTATTCCCGGGCGCTGGGCAACAAACCGCTCAGGTCGGGCAATGAGGTCTGCTATGCGAAACTCGAAACTGAAAACTCTTTTAGCGCCGACGCTGCTCGGGCTGGCGATCTTCGCCGGCACCGCGCAGGCCGCCGCGCCACTGCGTCCACCTCAGGGCTATTTTGCGCCTGTGGATAAATTCAAGACCGGCGACAAAAGCGAAGGCTGCGACGCGATGCCGGCGCCGTACACCGGCCCGCTGCAATTTCGCAGCAAATACGAAGGCTCGGACAAGGCGCGTTCGACCCTGAACGTGCAGTCGGAAAAAGCCTTCCGCGACACCACCAAAGACATCACCACGCTGGAACGCGGCACCGCCAAACGCGTGATGCAGTTCATGCGTGACGGTCGCCCGGAGCAGCTTGATTGCACGCTGAACTGGCTGACCGCGTGGGCCAAGGCTGATGCCTTGATGTCGAAAGACTTCAACCACACCGGCAAGTCGATGCGCAAATGGGCGCTGGGCAGCATGGCCTCTTCGTACATACGCCTGAAGTTCTCCGACTCGCATCCGCTGGCACAACACCAGCAGGAAGCGCAGGAGATCGAAGCGTGGTTCAGCAAAATGGCCGATCAGGTGGTCAGCGACTGGGACAACCTGCCGCTGGAAAAAACCAACAACCACTCGTACTGGGCCGCATGGTCGGTGATGGCGACGTCGGTCGCGACCAACCGCCGCGACCTGTTCGATTGGGCGGTCAAGGAATACAAGGTCGGCGCCAATCAGATCGATGCCGACGGCTATCTGCCGAACGAACTCAAGCGCCAGCAACGCGCCCTCGCCTACCACAACTACGCCCTGCCGCCGCTGGCGATGATTGCGAGTTTTGCTCAGGTCAACGGTGTGGATTTGCGTCAGGAAAACAACGGCGCGCTGAAGCGTCTGGGTGATCGCGTGTTGTCCGGCGTGAAAGACCCGGACGAATTCGAAGAGAAGAACGGCAAGAAGCAGGACATGACCGACCTCAAAGAGGACATGAAATTCGCCTGGCTCGAACCGTTCTGCACGCTCTACACCTGTGCGCCGGAGGTGATCGAGAAAAAGCGCGGCATGCAGCCGTTCAAGACCTTCCGCCTCGGTGGCGACCTGACCAAGGTCTATGACCCGACCCATGAAAAGGGCAACAAGGGTTCATAGATCGCACACCACCCAATGTAGGAGTTGCCGAAGGCTGCGATCTTTTGATCGGGCTTTTGAAGATCAACAGATCGCAGCCTTCGGCAGCTCCTACAGGGTTCGGTATCAGGTTTGAGTTTTGTGAGTTAGCCCTCCGGTTTTGCGTGGGGGGTCTGGGGGGGCTTTGGCCCTTGACTGTTGGTTCAAACATGGAGAGATCGGGATGGTATTTTCATCCAACGTGTTCCTGTTTCTGTTCTTGCCGATCTTTCTCGGCTTGTACTACTTGAGCGGGCAACGCTATCGCAACCTGCTGCTGCTGATCGCCAGCTACGTGTTCTACGCGTGGTGGCGGGTGGACTTCCTCGCATTGTTCGCAGCGGTGACGCTGTGGAACTACTGGATCGGCCTCAAAGTCGGTGCCGCTGGCGTCAGGACCAAACCGGCCCAGCGCTGGTTGCTGGCCGGCGTGGCAGTGGATCTGTGCATCCTCGGCTACTTCAAGTACGCCAACTTCGGCGTCGACAGCATCAACGCGATGATGACGTCGGTGGGTCTTGAGCCGTTCATCCTCACGCACGTGCTGTTGCCGATCGGGATCTCGTTCTACATCTTCGAGTCCATCAGCTACATCATCGACGTGTACCGCGGCGACACCCCGGCCACCCGTAACCTGATCGACTTCGCGGCATTCGTGGCGATCTTCCCGCACCTGATTGCCGGCCCGGTGCTGCGTTTCCGTGACCTCGCCGACCAGTTCAACAACCGCACGCACACCCTCGACAAATTCTCCGAGGGCTGCACACGGTTCATGCAGGGTTTCATCAAGAAGGTCTTCATTGCCGACACCCTCGCAGTCGTGGCCGACCATTGCTTCGCCCTGCAAAACCCGACCACCGGTGATGCCTGGCTCGGCGCGCTGGCGTACACCGCGCAGCTGTACTTCGACTTCTCCGGTTACAGCGACATGGCCATCGGCCTGGGCTTGATGATGGGTTTCCGTTTCATGGAAAACTTCAAGCAGCCGTACATCAGCCAGTCGATCACCGAGTTCTGGCGCCGCTGGCACATCAGCCTGTCGACCTGGTTGCGTGACTACCTGTACATCACTCTGGGCGGTAACCGTAAAGGCACGCTGATGACCTATCGCAACCTGTTCCTGACCATGCTGCTCGGTGGTCTGTGGCACGGTGCGAACATCACCTACATCGTCTGGGGCGCCTGGCACGGCATGTGGCTGGCGATTGAAAAGGCACTGGGCCTGAACACCTCGCCGCGCAGCCTCAACCCGATCCGCTGGGCACTGACCTTCCTGCTCGTGGTCATGGGCTGGGTGATCTTCCGTGCCGAGAACCTGCACGTTGCCGGGCGCATGTACGGCGCGATGTTCAGCTTCGGTGACTGGTCGCTGTCGGAACTCAATCAGGCCAGCCTCACCGGTCTGCAAGTGGCGACGCTGGTGGTGGCTTACGTGACGCTGGCGTTCTTCGGTCTGCGTGATCTCTACACCAACCAGCCTCCGGTCAAAACCAAGCCAGTGGTCAACGTCGAAACCGACGGCCCGGCCGCTGCGACCCCAGGAATGATCAAGGCAGCCCCCGGCGAAAACCCGGCGAGCATCCACGAGCCTGGCTACACCGTCGGCGTCGACGCCCAGGTGCAACCGGCCTACTGGACGGCGGACTGGTCTCGTTACGTGATGCGCGGCTTGATCCTGCTGCTGTTCATCGCCTCGATTCTCAAACTCTCGGCGCAAAGCTTCTCGCCGTTCCTTTACTTCCAGTTCTGAGGGATCTGACATGACCCGCTCATTACGCATCTTCTACATCGCCCTGTTCCTGGTGACCCTGCTGGTCCTGGGTCTGTGGTCGGTACGCAGCTTCTTCGGCTTCAGCACCAACGCCGACGCGACGGTGCTCAACGGCCGCTGGACCAAAGCCGTGGAAACCCACTATGACGAAGAGTTTCCGATCAAGCGTCTGGGCACCAACCTCTGGGCCGCGCTGGATTTCAAACTGTTCAACGAAGGTCGTCCGGGCGTCGTGCTCGGTCGCGACCAGTGGTTGTACAGCGATGAGGAATTCAACCCGATCGTCAACGAAGAGCTGAACCTGCAAGGCAACTACGCGCTGGTCGAAGGCGTACGCCAGACCCTGAAAGAGAAAGGCGTGAAACTGGTGATGGCGATCGTGCCGGCCAAGGTTCGCCTGTACCCGGAACACCTGGGTGAAGTGAAACCGGCGAGCATTCACGCCAACCTCTATGAGGATTTCCACCACCGCGTTGCGGCGGACAAGATCCTCGCCCCTGACCTGCTCAAGCCATTGCAACAGGCCAAGCAGAACGGTCAGCAAGTGTTCCTGCGCACCGATACGCACTGGACGCCTGAGGGCGCCGAGGTCGCGGCTAACACCCTGGCGAAAACCATCGCCGACAAGTTCCCGCTCAGCGGCGAGCCACAGCGCTTCGTCACCACGCCGGCCGAGAAGGTCACGCACAAGGGCGACCTGCGTCTGTTCCTGCCGCTGGACCCGCTGTTCGAAAACCTGATGCCGGCGCAAGAGCCGCTGCAAAAGCGCAACACCGTAGCCGCTGGCGAGCAACCTGCCGGTGACGACGCGTTGTTCGCCAACAGCGAAGTGCCGGTCGCGCTGATCGGTACCAGCTACAGCGCCAACCCCAACTGGAACTTCGTCGGTGCGCTGAAACAAGCGCTGCACAGCGACGTGGTCAATTACGCCGAAGACGGTCACGGCCCGATCCTGCCGATGCTCAGCTACCTGAAAAGCGATGACTTCAAGAACAGCCCGCCACAGGTGCTGATCTGGGAGTTTCCTGAACGATATCTGCCTGTGAACAACGAAATCGGCGACGCCGACCCGCAGTGGGTCGCAGAGCTTAAACAAGCCGGCGCTCGCCAACAAAACGTAGCCATCAACACTAAATCCGAGACGCCCGACCGGGCGCAAAACTGAAAGAGAGGTACACCATGACTTTCACTACTACTCCTCGCCGTCTCGCTAAAAGCTTCGCACTGGTTGCTGGCCTCAGCGTGCTTTCCGTACCCGCCTTCGCCGGTGGCGACGCTGCCCTCTACGGCCCGACCGCACCGAAAGGCTCGACCTTTGTGCGTATCTACAACGCCAGCAACGCTGAAGTCAGCGCCACCGTCGGCAGCACTAACCTGAGCGACGTTGCGCCGCTGGCCAGCAGCGACTTCAGCTTCATGCCGGGCGGTGACTACAGCGCCAAGGTCGGCAGCCAGACCCTGCCGGTAAAACTCGCCGGTGATCACTACTACACCCTGGTCAACAACGCTTCCGGCGCGCCGCAACTGATCGAAGAACCGCCGTTCAAGAACAAGCAGAAATCTCTGGTGCGCGTGCAGAACCTCAGCGACAAGCCGCTGACCCTGAAAACCGCCGACGGCAAGACCGACGTCGTGCCAAACGTAGCGGCCAAGGGCCGTGGCGAGCGTGAAATCAACCCGGTGAAAGTCAGCCTGGCGCTGTACGAAGGCGACAAGAAAGTCGGCGACGTGAAACCGGTTGCCCTGGAGCGCGGTGAAGCAGCAGTGCTGTACGTCACCGGTTCGGGCAGCAGCCTGTCGCCAGTCTGGGTGAAACGCCCGGTGTCGACGCGCTAATCAATTTTCCGAACTGACCCGGCTCCCTGTGGGAGCTGGCTTGCCAGCGATGCAGACACCTCGGTTCTGCAGATACACCGAGGTGATGCCATCGCTGGCAAGCCAGGCTCCCACAGGGACCGAGGTGAGAGTTCGGATACGAGACAAAAACAAGAGTGAAACGACACAACGTTCGTGGCTCTAACCCAATCGATTTTATGGAGTAAACAATATGATTCCGGTGATCTTGTCAGGTGGTAGCGGTTCACGTCTTTGGCCGCTTTCGCGCAAGCAATTCCCTAAACAGTTCCTGGCCCTGACTGGCGAACACACACTGTTCCAGCAGACCCTCGAGCGCCTGGTGTTCGAAGGCATGGACACCCCGATCGTGGTCTGCAACAAGGATCACCGCTTTATCGTCAACGAACAGTTGGCCAACCGCAAACTGGAATGCCAGCGCATCCTGATGGAACCGTTCGGCCGCAACACTGCGCCGGCCGTGGCCCTGACCGCGATGATGCTGGTCAATGAAGGTCGTGACGAACTGATGCTGGTGCTGCCGGCCGACCACGTGCTCGAAGATCAGAAAGCCCTGCAACGCGCCCTCGCCCTGGCCACCGTCGCCGCCGAAAATGGCGAAATGGTGCTGTTCGGCGTGCCGGCGACCAAACCGGAAACCGGTTACGGCTACATCAAATCCACCGCTGACTCGCTGTTGCCCGAAGGCGTCAGTCGCGTCTCGCACTTCGTCGAAAAACCGGATGTAAAACGCGCCACCGAATACGTTGAATCCGGCGGTTACTACTGGAACAGCGGCATGTTCCTGTTCCGCGCCAGCCGCTTCCTCGAAGAGCTGAAAAAGCATGATCCGGACATCTACGACACCTGCCTGCTGACCCTTGAGCGCAGCGAACAGGACGCCGACACCGTCACGCTGGACGAAGCCACCTTCGCTTGCTGCCCGGACAACTCCATCGACTACTCCGTGATGGAAAAAACCCAACGCGCCTGCGTGGTGCCGCTGACTGCCGGCTGGAGCGATGTCGGTTGCTGGTCGTCGCTGTGGGAAGTCAACGAGAAAGACGCCAACGGCAACGTGACCAAAGGCGATGTGGTGATCCAGGACAGCAAGAACTGCATGATCCACGGCAACGGCAAGCTCGTGTCGGTGATCGGTCTGGAAAATATTGTGGTGGTCGAAACCAAGGACGCCATGATGATCGCCCACAAGGACAAGGTCCAAGGCGTCAAGCAGATGGTCAACACCCTCAACGAACAGGGTCGCAGCGAAACCCAGAACCACTGCGAGGTCTACCGTCCGTGGGGCTCGTACGACTCGGTGGACATGGGCGGCCGCTTCCAGGTCAAGCACATCTCGGTCAAACCAGGTGCCTGCCTGTCGTTGCAGATGCACCACCACCGCGCCGAACACTGGATCGTCGTCAGCGGCACCGCTGAAGTGACCTGCGATGACAACGTGTTCCTGCTCTGCGAAAACCAGTCGACCTATATCCCCATCGCCTCGGTGCATCGCCTGCGCAACCCGGGCAAGATCCCGTTGGAAATCATCGAAGTGCAATCGGGTTCGTACCTGGGTGAGGACGATATCGAGCGTTTCGAAGATATCTACGGCCGCTCGACCCCGATCGAACGTGGCGTGTCGGTGAAAACCATCGCGCAGTAACGTCCGCTTAAAAGAAGCCCCCGTCCAGCCCGTTGCGTCCCCTATCCGCAGCGGGTTGGGCGGGGGCTTTTTTTGTCCGGATTCTGTGTCGCCGGCAATGGCCTCTTCGCGAGCGGGCTCGCTCCCACACTTGAAATGCATTCCCCTGTGGGAGCGAGCCTGCTCGCGAAGAGGCCCGGTCAGACACCGCAAGTCCCGATGCCCATCGCCAACCTCACCTACGCTTAGGTAGGATGCCCCTCTATCTCCTCGAGGTTGCGCGAAATGTTCATCGGCGTTTTGCTGGTCATCACCTGGCTGATCCTGTTGCTGCGCTACCCGGCCAAGGCCTTGCCGGTTTCGGTGGCGGCAGCTATCGGCCTCGGTCTGGTGGCCATGTGGGTGGTGTGGCTGGACAACCGCGAGATCAAACAACTGGCGCGCCTTGAACTGCGCATCAGCTACGCCCCCGAACAATGCCCCGCCGATCGCCCGTTGCAACTGAAAATGAACAACGGCAACAGTGTGCCGCTGACCGAACTGCGTTGGCGTATTGCTGCCTATGCGCCGGGCGACACCGTGAATCTGGCCGACAACCAATACTCCGCGCCACGCTACCGTGGCCCCGGCGAATTGCAGGCCGGCGGCAGTTGGGAAGATTGCCTGCCGATGCCGCCGCTGCGCCCCGGCTATCGCCCGCAAACTCTGGAGTTTCGCGCCGAGCGATTGCAGGGTAGTTTCTCCGACTGATCCCCTTCCCCACTTTTTTGCACAAGGAATGCGCCATGCCCGTTGCGTTGATCACCGGTTGTTCCAGCGGCATCGGCCGCGCCCTCGCCGATGCATTCAAAACTGCCGGTTATGACGTCTGGGCCAGTGCGCGCAAGCCTGAAGATGTCGCATTGCTGGCGGCAGCCGGGTTCACCGCCGTGCAACTCGACGTCAATGACAACGCGGCGCTGGAACAACTCGCCGAGCGGATCAACCAGCAACACGGCGGCCTCGACGTGCTGATCAACAACGCCGGGTATGGCGCCATGGGCCCGCTGCTCGACGGCGGCGTGTCAGCCATGCAGCGCCAGTTCGAAACCAACGTGTTCTCGATTGTCGGCGTGACCCGCGCGCTGTTCCCGGTGTTGCGCCGGGCCAAGGGCTTGGTCGTGAACATTGGTAGTGTTTCCGGCGTATTGGTCACACCGTTCGCCGGTGCCTATTGCGCCTCGAAAGCGGCAGTGCATGCGTTGAGCGATGCCTTGCGCATGGAGCTGGCGCCGTTCGGCATTCGCGTGATGGAAGTACAGCCCGGCGCTATTCAATCGAGCTTCGCCAAGAATGCCGGGCATGAGGCTGAGCAGTTGATCAATGAACAATCGCCGTGGTTTCCATTGCGAGAAGGGATCCGCGCGCGGGCCAAGGCGTCGCAGGACAAGCCGACGCCGGCCAGTGAATTTGCCGCAGCGTTACTGAGGGCTGTGCAGCAGAACAAGCCGCCACGGCTGATCAGGATTGGCAATGGCAGCCGAGCGTTGCCATTGTTGGCTGCTTTGTTGCCGAAGGGGTTGCTGGAGTCGACGTTGATGAAGCGTTTCGGTTTGCGCGGGCAGCTCTGAGACCGGGTTGACGCTTTCGCGAGCAGGTTCGCTCCCACTGGGGTTCCCTGTCATTGCAGATATCTCCTGTGGGAGCGAGCCTGCTCGCGAAGAGGCCTGATCAGCCAACACTCATCCCCAGCCTTTCATGAAATCAATAAACGCCCGCACTTTCAGTGGCAGATGCCGGGTATCCGGATACAGCGCATACACCCCTTGCTCAGCGAAGCGGTAATCGGGCAGCAAACGCTGCAACCGCCCACTATCCAGATCGTCCTGGATCAGCCACTGCGGCAATATCGCCACCCCTTGCCCGGTCAACGCAAACGCCCGCAGCGTCGCCGAATTGTCGGCGACGATGGCGGTGGTTCCCGGTTTTGGCTGGTAGACATGCTCCGTGCCGGCCGGGTCGGTGACCGTCATTTCCGGCACTCGCCCATGCCCCAGCGTCGGCATCGATTCCAGCGTTGCCAGTGTGGCAACCGGAGCAAAACGCGCGACCAGTTGCGGCGCAGCCACCGCAAACACCTCGAACGTCGACAACTGCACCGCGCGCAGATTGGAGTCGTGCATGCGACCCAGGCGGATCGCCAAGTCAAAGCGTTCGGAGATCAGATCGGCATGGGTCGAGGACGTCGACAAGTGGATATTCAATTGCGGCTGATGCTGGCGAAACACCTCCAGCGCCGGCACCACCTGGGCCAGGGCAAATTCCACGGTGGTGGTGATGCGCAGCGTGCCCTTGAGTTGCGAATGCTCCGAACGGGCTTCCTCAATCGCCAGCCGCGCTTCGTCGAGGGTGCGCAAACAGCGCCGATAAAATCGCTCTCCGGCATCGGTCAGGGCCAGTTGTCGAGTGTTGCGGGTGAGCAAGGTCACGCCCAGTTCCTCCTCCAGGCGCTTGAGATTGAAGCTCACGACCGCGCGGGTCTGACCCAAGGTCTCGGCGGCCGCGGTCAACGAACCGGCCTCTACCACGGCTTTGAACGTGTCAAAACGGTCCAGGCTCACCATATCCAACACGCCCCTCGTCAAAATAATTTTGACAAACTAGCAGGCAAACCAGCGTTTCCCTAACGCCTGAAGCGCCCTACCCTGCACCTCTCATTACAGGGAAGCTGCCATGGCCTATCGCTCAAAAGTCGCGCTGGTGTATCTGTTCGGGTTCGCCCTCGACCTGCTGAACATGTTCGCCGCCAGCATTGCCTACCCGGACATCGCCCGGGAATTGCAGGCATCGGTGACGCAATTGGCGTGGATCACCAACGCCTACATGCTCGGGCTGACGCTGATCATTCCGATGAGCGTGTGGCTGGCAGCGTGGTTGGGCGAGCGCCGTCTGATCCTCGGTTCATTGCTGATATTCGGGATCGCCTCCGGTCTGGTCGGCCAGGCCGGGTCGATTGAAAGCCTGATTGGCTGGCGCCTGCTGCAAGGGCTCGGTGGCGGGTTGTTGCTGCCGGTGGGTCAGGCCTTGGCTTATCGGCAATACCCCGCAACGCAACGCGCGCACCTCACCGGCGTGGTGCTGCTGGTGGCGCTGATGGTGCCGGCCCTGTCGCCAGCGGCGGGCGGCCTGATCGTCGAAGCGCTGTCGTGGCGCTGGATTTTCTACCTGAATATGCCCATGGCGCTGCTGGCTTTCGGACTGGGTCTGCTCTGGTTGAAAGCGGATCGGGCCAGCCGTGAACGTCCGACCCTGGATATACGTGGCCTGCTGCTGGCCGTGTCCGCCTTGAGTCTGTTGTTGATTGCCGTGAGTCTGGCGAGTGCGTCCGCGACCCGAAATCTGGCAGGTGGCGTGCTGTTGCTCGGCGTCATGACGTTATGGTTTTACCTGCGTGATGGCTGGCACAAACCCGGCGCGGTGCTCGACCTGCAACTGATCAAGAGTCCGTCGCTGCGCCTGGCAATGCTGATCTACCTGTTTGTGCCCGGCGTCTTTACCGGCACCAACATGATTGCCGTGTTGTACCTGCACGACCTCGGTTTCGGCGCAGCGAAAACGGGGGCGCTGATGCTGTCCTGGGCGGCAGCCTCGGGCGTGGCGATCATGCTGGGCAAACGCAATTTCAACCGTATCGGCCCCAAGCCATTGTTGATCGCCGGCATGCTTTTGCAGTGCCTGGGCATTGTCCTGCTGATGCGTATCGAACAACCCGCCGCCGCCCCGCTGATCGTCGCCTACGCCCTGATGGGACTGGGCGGCAGCCTGTGCAGCGTCACCGCGCAGACCCTGGCCTTTGTCGGCATGGCGCCGGAAAAGATGGGGCACTCCAGTGCCCTGTGGAACATCAATCGCCAGCTCGGTTTCTGCCTCGGCGCGGCGCTACTCAGTTCGCTGTTGGGCGCAGTGGGCGCCAACGGTTTCCAATACTGCTTTCTCGCCGCCGCGCTGCTGACGCTGTTGCCCATGGTCGCCGTGCTGCGTTTCGATGCAACGAAAGTGCTCGCCCTGCTGAGCACTGCTTCCCTTCAGGAAAAATCCTCATGACTGACTACAAAGAATATTTTGACGAAGTGATTCAGGCGCACGAGGCCATCGAAAGCTGGTTTTCCGTGGAACAAGACAACGCCGCACTGGAGCAATTACTGACACATTTTTCGCCACGCTTTTCCATGGTCACGCCGCTGGGCCGCGCTGTGGATTTCGAGGCCTTGCGAGCGCTGTTCCAAGCGACGGGCGGGAAGAAGAAAGGCTTCAGAATCCAGCTCGGCGAGCTGCGCGCGATTGCGTTGCATGCGCACGGCGCGACGCTGAGTTATCGCGAGCAGCAGACTGATGCGAGCGGGTTGCACACGGATCGACGGTCGACGGTGGTGTTTGAAAAAGCCCCGGCCGGACGGGTGCTGTGGCTGCATTTGCAGGAGACGTTTTGCAGCGAATGACAGTTCGGCAGTTCGCCGAAAGACCGAGTGGCTCCTGTCGCGAGCAGGCTCACGCCTACAGCGGATCTTCGGTGTGACACAGATCCAGTGTAGGCGTGAGCCTGCTCGCGATTCAGTCAACGCGGTCGGTCAGTTATCCACAACGGCCTGCCGCACCACCACCGTACAAGTAATCCCCGCCGCCAACAAAACACCCTCCGGCACTTCATCAATGTGAATGCGCACCGGCACTCGCTGCGCCAATCGCACCCAGTTGAAAGTCGGGTTCACATCGGCGATCAGCTCGCGGCTTTCCGGGTTGTCGCGGTCATAGATGCCGCGTGAAATGCTTTCCACGTGGCCCTTCAAGACTTCGCCGCTCATCAACTGCATGTCGGCCTTGTCACCCACGCGCACATGCGGCAGTTTGGTTTCTTCAAAGAAGCCGTAAACCCAGAACGAATTCATGTCGACCACGGCCATTTTCGCCTCACCAATGCGCGCGTAGTCGCCGCGATGCACGTTGAGGTTGGTCACATAGCCGTCCACCGCCGCGCGCACTTCGGTGCGTTTGAGGTTGAGTTCGGCGGCTTCCAGTTGCGCCTGCGCGTGTTGGTAGTCGGCCAGTGCCGCCTCGGCGATATTGCTGGCGTCGTCGCGGTTTTCCTTGGAGATCACCAGGTTGTCCAGATCGGCGCGGCGATGGGCGTTGACCTTGCGCATCTCCCATGTCGACTTGCGCGAAGCGACCAGCGACTGCGCCTGTTTCACGGCGATGCGGTAGTGCTCGGGGTCGATCTGCATGAGCAAATCGCCCTTCTTCACCAATTGGTTGTCCCGCACCGGTACGTCTATCACTTCACCGGTGACGTCGGCGGCGACGTTGATGATGTCGGCACGCACCCGACCGTCGCGGGTCCACGGCGTGTTCATGTAATGCACCCACAAGGTCCGGCCAATCCACAGCGCAAGGGCCAGCACCAGCAGGGTCGCGAGCAGGCTGAAAAACTTTTTCATCAGAGCCTTCTTCAGAGATAGAGAGTCAACGGTAAACCGTCAGCGCCATCGCGCCGAACAGACAGGTAAACAGGCTCAGGCGCAGCAGCGCCGGGTGCCAGAAGAAGCGGTACAGATCGAAGCCCGACAAGAACCGATCCACCGCCCAGGCCAATGCGGCAGCGATGAAAAACATCAGGGTCATGGTCGGCATGTACACGCCGTGGAAGGCGATTTCACGAGGCATGGGCAAGTCCTTCAGGCCTGGCGGGAGCAAAAGCGGCCAGCGGTGATTGCGGGTCAAGCAACGAGGTGCGGATGAAGTGCAGATAGCTCTTCACCCGGCGCAGGGCGGAGGTGTCGAAGTGCGGCGCGAACGGTTCGTCAGTGGCGGCGACACGGCTGATCGCATGATCGACCGCCACCAGCGCGCGCTCCAGATTGCTTGAGTTCGGTTGCAGAAAAAGCCGCACCAACGCCCGGCCCATCACACGGATCGCCTGCCGCCACGGCTGCGATTCGGCGTATGCCGGGTGCACCGGCAGAATCGCCTGTTCCTTGCGCAATTCGATGATCGCGTGGCCGACTTCCAGCACCACGAACATCCAGCGCAGCAGGTTCTTCTGCACCTTCGGCTCACCGGCCGCCAGACCGTAGGCCTGATGCAGCAAGTCGCGGGTGCGGCTCTCGAAACTCGACGCCAGGCCCTTGAGTTTGCCACTGATCGCATAGACCACTTGGCCACGCAGATCCTGCTCCAGGCGGCGCCACAACCAGCGACTGTTGGGCGGCAAAATAATCGCGCCCGCCGCCGCGCACACCAGCATGCCCATGACCATGGCGATGTAGTCGTTGATAAAGGTGTAGGGGTTGTAGATCGTCAGGTTGTCCGGCACCGAACCGGTGCTGAAGAAGATCAGCAAGCCGAGACCGACACCTGCGTATTGCGGCCGAGAGGCAAGGAACGAACCGAGCACGATCACCGGCGCGAGCATCACGCACAGCAGTGGGAAACCGTCGATCCACGGAAAGATGAAAAACATCTCGACGAAGCCGATCAGCGCACCAAGGAAAGTGCCGCAAGCCATCTGAAAGGCCATGCGTTTCGGGTTCGGCGTGGCAGCGGACAGGCCCACGGTGGCGGCGGCGATCAGGGTCATTGTCGCGCCACTCGGCCACGCGGTGGCGACCCAATAGCTGCCCAGCACGATCAGAATGAACGAGGCGCGAATCCCCGACGCGGCCGCCGCCCACCAGTTGGTTTGCGGGGTGAACGGCTCGTCCCAGCGCTCACGTTCGTGGCGGTGATCGGCCAGGGACGCATGGGTTTGCGCGTAACCGTGCAGATCGTCGACGAAGCGATAGAGCAATTCATACGCGGTGTGGAAATCCAGTTGCTCGGCGTCGCTCGGCTCGCTCTCCTGAAAGATTGCGCGCAGGCTGCGCACCCGCGCCGGCAAGCCTTCCTTGTAGGTCGCCAGCGCCGTCGCCAGCCGTGCAGCATCGGGGCTGGTCAGTGCCCGGCCGCTGAAACCGTCGAGGACTTCGGCCAGATCCTGCAGACCCGGTCTGATCGCCGCCACAACGTGTTCTTCACCATTGCCGCGCAAGCGTTCCAGCAACTGATGCAAGGCATTGAAGCGCGTGGTGATGCCCATGAACTCGCTGTTCAAACGGCTCAGTCGACCATTGCGCCGACGCATGTGCGGGTCTTCGAACACAGTCACGCTGCGCAGCCCTTCCAGCCCCACCGCCTCGGCGATGAAACGCACGTTGCTCGCTTCAAAAGATTCGGTTTTGCTGCGTCCGCGCAAGCCATCGGTGACGAACATCGCGAACACGCCGAAGCGCTGGTACAAGGCGTTGCGCATCGCTGCGCTGGCGGTTTGCGGCAAGATCGCGGCGCTGATTACGGTGGCGCAGAGAATCCCCAGCGAGATCTCCAGCACGCGCCACACCGCCGCCATGAAAGCACCGTCCGGGTGGGCCAGCGCCGGCAAACCGACCATCGCGGCGGTGTAACCGGCCAGCACAAAACCGTAGGCGCGGAAGTTACGGCAACGCGCCGCGCCAGCCGAGCAGATGCCGACCCAGATCGCCAACGAGCCGAGGAACAGCTCGGTGTTTTGCGCGAATAGCGAAATCAGCGTGACCATCATCGCCGACCCGGCCAGCGTGCCGAGAAAGCGATAGAAACTCTTGGCGAACACCTGACCGCTTTGCGGCTGCATGACGATGAACACGGTGATCATCGCCGTGCGCGGCTGCGGCAATTCCAGACGCATCGCCAGCCACAGCGTGAGGAACGCAGCGATCAACACCTTGAAGATATAGACCCAGGTCACGCCGTCACTGCGTGCCCAGTCGAAGAAGCCCCGACGCCATTCCAGGGAGTAGAGCCAGCGCAGAGGTGCGGGCAAGGGAGTCATTAAATCTTGCTCAATGAATGAGGATTGAAGAGTTTTCTGTGCCGAACATTAATCTTTGTGGTGAGGGGATTTATCCCCTCGCCACAGGTTTGCGCATGTCATGAGTTGTTTGTTCACCGCAAAAGGGCCGGAGTTTTCGGGGCTTGGGTTTGCTCGGCAGTCGGCACGTCATTGCCGGCGCCAAGTCCGCCACCCAGAGCTGTCACCAACTCGGCATGCGCAGTCAACCGCGCCGCCTGCACCTGCTGCTGCACTTGCTGCTGCTTGAACAACAGCGTCTGCGCATTGAGCACGTTGAGGTAATCGGTGAGGCCGCGTTGATAGGCAATCATCGCGATGTCGTAGGTCTTCTGCGCCGTGGCCACGGACTCGGCGGCGAAGCCTTGCTGCTTGTCCATCGATTCGCGACGGATCAACTGGTCGGAGATGTTCTTCAGTGCGTTGATCAGCGTCTGGTTGTAGTGCGCCACGGCGATGTCGTAACCGGCCGACGCTTCGCCCAACTCGGCCCGCAATCGCCCGCCATCGAAGATCGGCAGCGAGATCGCCGGCCCGACGTTGTAGTTGAGTTTCTTGCCGGTCAAAAACTCCAGCGCACCGCCGCCGGTGGCCATGTAACCGAGGCTGCCGACCAGATCAACGTTGGGATAGAAACCGGCGTGCGCCACATCTATCCCGCGCGCCTGCGCCGCCACTTGCCAGCGACTGGCGACCACATCAGGGCGCTGGCCGAGCAGTTCGGCGGGCAGTGCCGACGGCAACTTCAGCGCCGCGCCAAGCGACAGCGTCGGACGCTGCAACTGCGCGCCCGCGCCCGGACCTTTGCCGGCCAGTGCGGCGATCTGGTTGCGGCTCAGGGCGATCTCTTCGTCCAGCGCATCGATTTGCCGATGAGTTTCCGGCAACGGCGTTTGCGCCTGGCTGACTTCGAAATGCGTGCCGATCCCGCCGTCCAGGCGTTTCTGCGCCAAGTCGAGAATCTGCTGTTGCTGTTTGAGCGTCGCGGCAACGATGTCGCGCTGGGCGTAGTGCAGCGACAGCTCGATGTAGGCGCGCACGAGGTTGTTCTGCAATTCGAGCTGCGCCTGCCGCGCTTCAGCAGCGCTCATGTGCGCCAGATCCACCGCGCGTTCACTGGCATTGCTTTCGCGTCCCCAAAGGTCAAGCGCGTAGCTGAAACCCAGTGCGGCGTTGTTGTCCCAGGTGGTGGTGTTGGCCAATTCGCCAGGACCGTAAAACTGATCGGTCGGCCAGTTGTGGCGCTTGAGGGTCGACTCGCCATTGACCTGCAGCGACTCGGCAGCTTCGGCGACGCCAGCCATCGCCTTGGCCTGACGCACTCGTGCGGCGGCCATGGCCATGCTCGGGCTGCCTTGCACGGCGAAGTCGATCCAGCGGTTCAGTTGCGGGTCGCCGTAGGCTTGCCACCACTGTGCGGTGGGCCAATTGGCGTCACGGGCGGCGTCGGCGATGGCGTCGTCGGTGGCCAGTGCATTGGCCTCCAACGCCGTGCCCTGCGGGGCAATTCCTCCGGTACCGATGCAGCCGCTGAGAGCCAGGGAAAAAGCCAGAACACTGAGCGGCAAAAGCGCTCTGTTGATGCGACGCGGCACAGCTGCGAATTCCTGAGAGAGGGGTAGATCGAGGACCTGTGTAGGAGCTGCCGCAGGCTCGGGCCGCGATCGGACGATCTTTTGATCGTGATTCCCTTAAAACAAAATCAAAAGATCGCAGCCTGGCAGCTCCTACAGGGAACGGCGCAATTCTATGGGGCAGCCTGAACGGCGATAAGCTGGGAATCCTGTGAATCTTTGTTACCGTTAACGAGATAATCCCTTGGTCGGGGGTCTCAGCCTCCGAAACTTCGTGTCACAATTTGCCATCTCCCTTGAGAGCACCCCATGGACACTTTGCAAAACATGCGCGCCTTCAGTTGCGTGGCCGAAGCCGGCAGCTTCACCGCCGCCGCCGTGCAGCTCGACACCACCACCGCCAACGTCTCGCGCGCGGTCTCCAACCTGGAAGCCCATCTGCAAACCCGACTGCTTAACCGCACGACACGGCGCATCGCCCTGACCGAAGCCGGCAAGCGCTATCTGCTGCGCTGCGAACAGATCCTCGCCTACGTCGAAGAAGCCGAGGCCGAGGCCAGCGAAGCCCACGCCCGCCCCGCCGGGCAGTTGAAAGTGCACACCATGACCGGCATCGGCCAGCACTTCGTCATCGATGCCATCGCCCGCTACCGCAAGACCCACCCGGACGTGACCTTCGACCTGACCATGGCCAACCGCGTGCCGGACCTGCTCGATGAAGGCTACGACGTCTCCATCGTGCTGGCCCGCGAACTGCCGGACTCCGGTTTCGTCTCGCAACGCCTGGGCATCACTTACAGCATCGTCTGCGCCTCGCCGGCCTACGTGAAAGCCAACGGCTGCGCACAAAAGCCCAGCGACCTGCTCAACCACGCCTGCCTGCGCCTCGTCAGCCCGGTGATCCCGCTGGAAAAATGGGCGTTCGATGGCCCGGAAGGCCAGGAAATGGTCACCATCAACAGCTCGCCATTTCTGGTGAACTCGGCAGACGCGATGAAAACCGCGATCACCAGCGGCATGGGCGTCGGCGTGTTGCCGGTGTACGCGGCCATCGAAGGCTTGCGCAACGGCACGCTGGTGCGCGTGATGCCCAACTACCGCTCGCAGGAACTGAACCTGTACGCGATCTACCCATCGCGGCAATACCTTGATGCAAAGATCAAGACGTGGGTCGAATACCTGCGCGGCTCGCTGCCGGAAATCCTCGCGGCACACCAGGCAGAACTGGCCGCCTACGAACTCAGCGGCAGCCTCGCCGGCGCCCGCGTCGCCAACTGACGTTAAACAAAACGCGCCTCCTGTAGGAGCTGCCGCAGGCTGCGATCTTTTGACCTTGATGTTTAAAAATCAAAAGATCGCAGCCTACGGCAGCTCCTACATTCAGGGGATTTCGCGGATATTTCCGACGTGTTTTGCAGGTTGCTCGTCGGAAGTGCGGTGGATAGGGTTTGGGGGTCGCTGACGAATCAGCGACCGGGTCTGGAAAACCCGCAGGATCACAGCACATGACATAATGCCGCGCTTTTTCAGCGCCGGTGTTTGAGTTATGGCGGCTGTACGTGGGAGACCTTCGGGTCTGCCGGGTTTGATCCTTTGCCGGTTTTTCCAGTCCGCGTACAGCTGCCACCCCTTTCGCCTGGAAAACGAAACATGGCAGCTCCATTTCCATCTAAAGGATCTTTGTCATGAAAAAGCCAACACCCAATCCGCCCGAAGCGGATAACACCTCACCCTACGAATCTTCCGGTTCAAAGAAATTCCACGAAGCCGCCGAGCGAGCGCTCGACCACTACTTCAAACCCAACGAGTTGACGTTGCGCTTCCACAAACCCAGCACCATGTTCCAGGTCGCACCGGGCCAAGACAACGAAAGCCTCCTCGTCCACGCCTGCGAATCACTGGCGCAAGCCAGCCTCATGAGCAGCGATATCGCCGCCTACGTCGACTTGCCACAGCGCCGTGTCATTCTGGCGATCCAGCAAATCATCATGCTCGCGGAACTGGCCGTGAATCGCGTACTGGATAACCACGAAATCCCCCAATCCCCGCCACACAGCTAACCCCTTGTAGGAGTGAGCCTGCTCGCGATTGCAGGCTCACATTCAACATCGTTGGTGCCTGACACACCGTCATCGCGAGCAGGCTCACTCCTACAATTTGAATCGCATGCAACCTGCTAAAAATCGGTCGGCTATCAGGCCGCCATCGCTGGCAAGCCAGCTCCCACAGTTGAAATGAGCACACCCGCCAAAGACCGGTCGGCTGTCAGACCGCCCACAGCAAAACAACAGCAAGATCAAAAGATCGCAGCCTGCGGCAGCTCCTACAGAAGTGACCAATTCAACCCGCACGCGGCGAATGCCGCCCCACTCAACAGGATGAGCGCAAGCTCGGCTACCGCTCTTGATCTTGATCCACGGGCGACATCGGAAGGCTGAGCGGAGGGATTGATCCGGGGGTGGGAGCGCAGCGACCGTTTGGCGAAGCCAAACACAGCGAGAGGAGGTGCAGCGAAGCAAACCGTAGACGCTGCGCCCGGATCGATCCCGGAGCGAAGGAACCCCGAGCCCCAGCGAGCGGGCCGTACGTAGGAGCAAGCCTTTTTGGTTACTTTTTCGGCGTTTGGAAAAAGTGACCCGCCGTAAGGGCGGAACCCTAATCAGCAACACCCCAAGCAACGGATATACACCCAACCCCCCCAAGAACATGGTCGGCCCAGAGGCCGCCAAGACAACCCAAAACAGAAATGTTAGCTTGCTTGGCATCAAGCCCGAACAAGAGCCAAAAACGATGAAAAAAACTGTCCTGGCCTTCAGCCGCATCACCCCCCCAATGATCGAACGCCTGCAACAAGAGTTCGACGTCATCGTCCCCAACCCAAAAAACGGCGACATCAACGCCCAATTCAACGAAGCCCTGCCCAACGCCCACGGCCTGATCGGCGTCGGCCGCAAACTCGGCAAAGCCCAACTCGAAACCGCCACCAAACTGGAAGTGGTCTCAAGTGTGTCGGTCGGCTACGACAACTACGACCTCGACTACTTCAACGAACGCGGGATCATGCTCACCAACACCCCGGACGTGCTCACCGAAAGCACCGCCGACCTGGCCTTCACCCTGATCATGAGCAGCGCCCGCCGCGTCGCCGAACTCGACGCCTGGACCAAGGCCGGCCAATGGCAGGCAAGCGTCGGCGCCCCGCTGTTCGGCTGTGACGTGCATGGCAAAACCCTCGGCATCGTCGGCATGGGCAACATCGGTGCCGCCGTCGCCCGCCGTGGCCGGTTCGGTTTCAACATGCCGATTATCTACAGCGGCAACAGCCGGAAAACGGAACTCGAACAAGAACTCGGTGCGCAATTTCGCAGCCTCGACCAACTGCTCGCCGAAGCCGATTTTGTCTGCCTGGTGGTACCACTCAGCGACAAAACCCGTCACCTCATCAGCCAGCGCGAACTGGCCCTGATGAAGCCAAGCGCGATTCTGGTCAACATCTCCCGCGGCCCGGTGGTCGATGAACCCGCGCTGATCGAAGCCCTGCAAAACAACCGCATCCGGGGCGCCGGCCTGGACGTTTACGAGAAAGAACCGCTGGCCGAGTCGCCGCTGTTCCAGTTGAAAAACGCCGTGACCCTGCCGCACATCGGCTCGGCCACCCATGAAACTCGCGAAGCCATGGCCAATCGCGCCCTCGCCAACCTGCGCAGCGCGCTGCTCGGCGAACGCCCGCAGGACTTGGTCAACCCGCAAGTCTGGCGCGGATAAAAAAATACGGGCAAGTGCAACATCGCACTTGCCCGTTAGTTATCGCCATACACAACTTGAAATTGAACAACAAACCAAATTAAACAACAGCGTTATAAGCTCCTCCCCGACTGTCGAATGACCGGCAAGCGCTACGGAGAGCCAAAACCTTGAACACCCTGACAACCGACAAACTTATTCGCTACAGCAAAGTTATATTGATGGCTTACATCAGCTTCTTTGGGCTGCTGGTAATGATCCATAATTTCACCGACTATGACTCAAACTACACTTACGTGGCCCATATCCTGAGCATGGACACCACCACCGCCAGTGAAACCATAAAGTACCGAGCCATTGAATCGCCGATGATTCATCATCGGATCTATTGGTTCATCATCACGATGGAAGTCACTTATACGGTGCTGTGCCTGATAGGCACCTATCAACTATTTCGCAACATCAACGCCGCCGCAGAGATATTCCACGAGGCGAAAAAGTTCTCGATCATGGGCATACTGGCGGCAATATTCATTTATTACGTTTGCCTGCAAACCGTGGGTGTGGAATGGTTTGACATGGACACTTCTCAATCATGGAATGCCAAGGACTGGGCACGCCACATCGTTGATTTCATATTCCCGGTAATGATTTACATCACATTAAAAGTCGAGCGCTGAAGTTCAGCGCTCGTTTATTTCAAGCCAACTTTCCCAGTACCGGCGGCGCCACCGCTTTCGGTTTACGAAACACCAGCACGTTACCCAGCATCACCAATACCAGACCGACCAGCGCCGGAGCTGTCCACTGGTAACCCTCGGCAAACGCCGAGACGTTCAGCGCCACCACTGGGAACAGCACCGTGCAGTAAGCCGCACGTTCCGGCCCCATGCGCCCGACCAATGTCAGGTACGCAGTGAAACCGATCACCGAGCCCGGAATCACCAGATACAGCAGCGCACCGACGTAACGCGGCGACCAGTCCATGTCGAACGGAATGCCTTTGATCACACACCAAACCGACAGCATCGCCGCGCCGTAGGCCATGCCCCAGGCGTTGGTGGTCAGCGGCTTGAGACCAGCCTTCTGTTGCAGGCTCGAGAGCATATTGCCCGCCGAGAAACACAAGGTGCCGCACAGGGCCAAGCCAAGGCCAAGCAAGGTTTGCGCACTGGCGTGATGACCGGCCAGCTCTGGCCAAAACAACATGCCCAGCCCGAACAAGCCCAGCGCCCCACCCATCAGCACATTGCGGGCTATCCGCTGGCCGAAGAACACCCGCGCATTGAGGGCGTTCCACAAAGTTGCGGTGGAAAACACCACTGCCACCAGACCACTGGGAACCCACTGACTGGCGGTGAGAAAGCACATGAAGTTGACGCAAAAAAGGCACAAGCCCTGAGCCACGCAGATCAAATGGCCGCGCCGGTTCATCGGTTGCAAGCGACGGCTGAGCAACAGCAAAACGAACAGCACCAGCGCCGCGAGGCCGAAGCGATAGACGATCGACACCGGAATCGCCACCACGCCCAGCTGCCATTTCAGGGCAATCCAGGTGGTGCCCCAGATCAGCACGGTCAACAGATACAACGACAGATTCATGACGAACACTCCTTGACTGGCCTTGAGTGTCTGCTTCGGCAGGCGGCAGGCGCTTGCATAAACTTGCGCTTTTGTCGCCCGGCAGGCTGGCAGCGCCGGGGCTACGGAGTAGGATGCAAGGCGTTGAAGAGAACCGATCATGGCCGCCATCGATACGCTGCAAGTCTTTCAAGCACTTAACCGCTCGCCGAACGCACGCCTTGTGCACAGCGCCGAGCTCGGTGACGGCTTGTCTGCGGCTCTTTGGACCAATCATCACGATGCTCAGGAATACGAAGCGCCGAGCCATCACACGCTCTCGTGCTACATCGCTGGCGGCACCGGTACTTTTCGGCGCGGTCGGCCGGGCCACAAGGGCGGGCCGGACAAGTTGTGCATCCTGCCGGCGGATCACGAATCGGGTTGGGTCATCAACGGCGATATTCGCTTGGCCCACCTGTATTTCAGCGCCGAACAGTTTGCCCTCGGTTGCGTCACGCTGCTCGATCGCGAGCCGCGAGAGATGCAGTTGCGTGAGCAGACCTTTCTTGAAGACCCGCAACAGGCACAACGCTTTCGTCAGTTGCTGACGCTGAATTGGGACGAACCCGCCGAGCGTTTGCTGACCAGCAGCCTTGCCCATGAATTGATCAGTCATACCTTGCTCAGTCAGGTTGGTGCCCGGCAGGGTTTACGTTTGAAAGGCGGACTGGCGCCGCACCAGCGTCGGCAATTGGTGGAATTCATCGACGCACAGTTGGCCGAGCCGATCAGCCTCGGGCAATTGGCCGGGTTGTGTGCGTTGTCGGAATACCACTTTGCGCGGATGTTTCGCGTGAGCTTCGGCCTGCCGCCGCATCAGTATGTGCTGGCACGACGTTTGAGCCGGGCGCGGGAGTTGTTGCGCGGGACGGCGTTGCCGCTGGGAGAGATTGCACTGGCGTGCGGGTTTGCCAGTGCGAGTCATTTCACCAATCGCTTCAAGCAGGTGTTGGGGGGGACGCCCGGCGAATATCGGCAGGCGTTTTTGCGTTAGATCAGTGATTTTCGCTGTCTGTCAGGGCCTCTTCGCTGGCAAGCCAGCTCCCACAAAGTCTTCAGTCGCTCAAGAAATATGTGCTCGACCCAGAACCTTGTGGGAGCTGGCTTGCCAGCGATGAACGATGACGCGGTTGCGGATCAGAACTCCAGGGTGCTGGACAACGAAACCTGCCGCGAATCTCCCATCGAAACAAAGAACCGACTCGCCGCCGAGGTGTAATACGTGCGATCAAACAGGTTCTTCACATTGAGCTGAAACTTGACCTTCTGCCCTTCGACTTTGGTGTCGTAAGTAGCGAAGGCATCGGCCACGGTGTAGCTCGGCAGGTCGAAATCATTCACCGCATTCCCCGCACGCTCGCCGACATACCTCGCCCCCGCCCCCACGCGCAGTTGATCGCCGCCGAACACGCTGCCGAAGTCATAGACCGCCGTCAATGAGCCGCTGTTTTTCGCCACGTTTTGCAGGCGCTTGCCCTTGTAGGTCGGATCTTCAGTGACTTCGGCATCGGTGTAGGCGTAGCTGCCGATCATGCTCCAGCGGTCGCTGAGTTGACCGGTCATGTCCACTTCCAGACCGCGCGAACGCACTTCGCCGGCGGCGCTGTAAATCGTCGTCGGGCCTTCGGAGTTGGCGACCAGCACGTTGCGTTTCTTGATGTCGAACAGCGCGACATTACCGGTGATGCGCCCCGGCATATCCAGCCGCGCACCCAGCTCCCACGACTTGGCTTCTTCCGGCGCAATACTGCCGTCGAGCACAGTGCTGCTGCCGCTCAGCGGGGCGATGGTCGAGTTGGGTTTGAACGATTCGGTGTAGCTGCCATAGAACGACAGCTCGTCGGTGTAGCGATACACCAGACCGGCGCGCGGCACCCATTTCTGGCCATTGCTGTCGGTGTTGGCCTTGAATGGCACGCCTTTGCCGGCGTACTGGTCGTACTCCTGAAAGCGTCCGCCGGCGACCAGAATCCACTGTTCGTTGAGGTGGATCGAGTCCTGCAGAAATACCGAATCGCTGCGTAGCAAATCGGTCTGAGCACTGTCCGCCGGGCTGACTGTGGTGCCCTCGACTTCCCGGCCGTACACCGGGTTGGTGTAGCTGAACGTCGTCAGGCTTTTCTGGCGGATCAGGTCGGCGCGGTAGATCTTGCGGTACTCGTCATCAATGCCCATCACCAGGTCATGCTGCATGCCCAACACGTTGACTTTGCCTTCGAGGCTGGCGGTGGTGAAACGGTCGGTGCTGATCGCGCCGTGGGTGCCGTCCATGCTGCGGGTCAGCGTGCCTTTATTGGTGTCGATGGCCGTGATGCGTACCTGGCTGGCGTCGTAGGTTTCGCGGTTCCAGCTGTAGCCGAAGTGAGCCTTCCAGTCATCATTGAGTTCGTGATCGGCCTCGAAGTGATACAGATCCGATCGCCCTTCCATGTCGTTGAACGGCTCGTCGAGACGTTCCTTGCGCGAGATGTTCAGCGGGTGGTTGGTGCGTGGATCAATCACGGTGCCGCGATCAAATGGCGTGAGGAACTCGCGATGCTCGTAGCCGAACGACAGCTTGGTGCGTTCGCCGAACCATGCCAACGAAGGGGCGATCAGTGTTTCGCGATGGGTGCCGTAGTTGCGCCAGTAATCTTCGTCTTCGTGATCGAGCACCAGGCGATAAGCGAACCCGGATTCACCCAGCGCCCCCGTGCTGTCGAAGGTGCCGCCACTGCCGTTCTTGCCTTCGCCATAGGTCGAGCCGCGCAGGGTCAGCGCGTTGTATTGCTCAAGTTCGGGCTTCTTGCTGACGAGGTTGACCACCCCGCCCGGGTCCTGAATTCCGTAGAGCAAAGACGCCGGGCCTTTGAGCACTTCGACGCGATCCACTGTGGCGTTCATGCCACGGCCCTGCACGATCGGCATGCCGTCGCGCATGATCGAGCCGTTGCGGTTATCGCCGAAGCCGCGGGTCATCACCGAATCCTGCGTGCTGCCCAAGGTGTTGCCCTGAGTGATACCACTGACATTGGCCAGCGCGTCGTCGAGGTTGCGCGGCGCCTGATCGCGGATCACTTGTGCGGGAATGATATTGACGGTCTGCGGGATTTCCTGAAGCGAGGCCGATGAGCGCATCACCGAGCTGGTTTGCGGCGGCTGGTAACTCATGGACTCGTCACGCATCGAGGTGATGGTGGTGGCGCCAAGGTTCAGTGCACCTTCGGTAGGTTGCGGCTCCAGCGCCAGGGTGTGACTGTCAGTGCGACGGAAGCTCAGGCCGGAACCTGTGAGCAGACGTTGCAGCGCTTGCTCGGCACTCATCTGACCGTTGACCGCCGGCGCGGTGAGACCATACGGCGCTTCATCGGTGTAGACCACGCTTTGCCCGGTGACGCGACTGAAGTCGCTCAAGGCTTGCGGCAGTGGTTTGGCGGCCAGGGAGAAACTGAACTGCTTTTGCGCCTGGCTGCTGACGGCTTCAGCGGCGAGCGCCACGCTCATCGGCAGCAACGCCAATGCAGAAAAACTCAACGCTTGAGCGCCCAACCACTGTTTGACCGAACCCGATTTTGCCCTGGACTTCATTGCTCAATGACCTGTGTAGAACCGCAACGGATGCGAATGACTCGCAGTTTCAGTCACTACACGGATGGGGGTCGGGTTTACCTCACCACAATTTTGAAAATATTTTTGCGGTGTCTGAAATGAAGCTATCGCGAGCAGGCTCATTCCTACGGGGGACGCATTTCAAGTGTAGGAGTGAGCCTGCTCGCGATGGCACCAGTGCTCTCACCGCAGGATGATCAGTTGCCCCAGCACCTGATGCTGCTCAAACCCCATCACCCCTTGCAACGAACTCAGCACAGCCTGCGGATCCTTGCTCGGAAAACTGCCGCTGACCTTGCGTGCTGCCAGCTCATCGTTGAGCAAAACAATTCGTCCCGGGTAGTACCGACGAAGATCCTGCACCACATCCGCCAGCGTCGACTTGTAATAAGTCAGCCAGCCCTGACGCCACGCCAATTGTGCCTCGCTGTCGACGGTGTGGAGTTTTTGCGCCGCGCCATCGCCGTAAGCCACTTGCTGACTGGCCGTGAGAATCTGCTGTTCGCCATCGCGATCCGCCGTCACGCCAACGCGCCCGGACAACACCGTAACCTGCGCGCCATGGTCTTGAAGACGCACTTCGAATTGCGTGCCGAGCACCCGCGCCTGGCCCTTCTCGGCCTCGACTACGAAAGGCTCGCCTGTGTGGATAACACTGAAAAAACCGGCGCCGCGACGCAACTGCACATGACGCTCGCCCCGCCTGAAATCCACCGCGATAGCGCTGTCGGCATCCAGTGTCACTTGCGATTGATCGGCCAGAGTCACGGTGCGGATCTCGCCGGGTGCCGACACATAATCGGCGCCGAGATCATCGATCCAGCGCTGCGGCTGCCAACCCGTACCGAGGCTGACCATCAATAGCAGACACGCTGCCATCGCCAGCGCGCCGGACCAGCGCAGAACCTGTGGACGACGCGGACGATCCATCGCATCGAGGTAACCCTGCAACGCCAAGGCCCCCTCATCGGCCAGGGTTCGCGCCGGCCCTTCGCTCAACTCCCAGACCACTTGCGCCTGTGCGTAAGCCTCAGCGTGGGCCGGGTCGGCGCGCAGCCAGTGGCTGAAGGTGAGTTGATCGCCAGCACTCGGCCGGTCATGCAACAGGCTCAGCCATGCAAAAGCGGCCTGTTCCTGAGCGGGCGTCGGGTTGACGCGGTCGATATGCTTCACGGTGCTTTCCATGGCGTGCGTGGCGCGGGTTCGCGCAGGCTGGCCTTGCAGGCCTCAAGGGCGCGCATCATATGTTTTTCCACGGCGCTTTGGGACAGGCCCATGGCTTTGGCGATTTCCGCGTACTTGCGGCCGTGGATGCGATTGAGCAAAAAGATCTGCCGGGTGCGCTCGGGCAAGGCACGCAAGGCCGCTTCGACATGGCGCAGATCATTGCCGGCTTCGAGCGCGGCTTGCGGCTCGCTGCCGTGGCTGTCCGGCGCGTCGGGTTGCCAGCCTTCGTTGACGCGCACCCTCGCACCTTCGCTGCGCAGATGGTCGATGGCGATGTTGCCGGCACAGCGCAACAGGTAGGTGCTGAGCTCTTCGACCTGCACCAGCGGCCGACGCCAGAAACGCAGAAACAGATCCTGCACCAGATCCGCCGCCGTCGCCCGGCAACCGACGCGCCGGTTCACCAGCGCTTCCATCTGCGAACGTTGGGACAGGAATACCTGCAGAAAATGCGCACGCGCCCCGCGCGGCTCGTCGTCGCGGGATTCCGGAGGCAGACCGATCAGCACTTCAGCACTGCGCCCATGCCGCGACCGGGCTGGCCAACAGACTGACCCCGGCCAGCGCCAATGCCAGACGCGGTCGATAAGGCAGTAACAACACCAGCGCCAAGGCGCTGAGCATCAGCACGGCAAACCAGTCGACCAGCCCGAAACTCCAGCCATTGGCCGTCACGGCCGCCCAAATCGATAAGCCCAGCAGCAACCACCCCGCCAGCGTCAAGCCGCGACGGCGTCGAGGCGAAGGTTTGTGGCCAAGCAATTCATCGTAGTGCCGAGGCATCGACAGGCACAGCGCCGTAAACCCGGCGTAGCAAAGCAAAAGCGCCAGCAGCATCAGTTTGCCCCTTGCTCAAGCGTGATCGGCCGAGGCGTTTCGCGGGGCGTTTTTTTGACCCTGACCGTCGTGCCGGCACGTTGCATTTTCCTCGCGGCCCAAGCCAGGAAAACACCGGTAGCCAGACATGTCAGATCAAACCCGGCGAGCACCCAATCACCCTGCGCCAGCGTTACGCCGAGGTTCCACGGCGTGGTCAGTGCATTGATCAGCGGCACCGCGATAAATAGCGCGGCACCCAGTACAAGCTGCTCGATCCACGCTTTGCGCCCGGCACGCATTAATGCATGCACCACGCTCAAACCCCAGGCGATAAAGAACGCATTCACTTCCCAATCTGCCCGTCCAGCCAGATCCACTGGCAGCAGCCGATTGGCCAAAAAGAACACCGCCACCGCCGACACAAGCCCGGCCATGCTGGTGATGTTCAGCACTTCCACCAGCCGCAACTCGAACGGCATCACGCCGCTCTTGGCGTGTTTGAGCTGACGCTTGCCGAGCCAGATCACCAGCCCGGTGCCGATCATGGCCGTGCCCGCCAAGCCACAAATGAAATACAACCAACGCAACACCGGCCCGGCAAAGTGGCCCATGTGCAGACCATAGAAAGCGCCGCCCACCGCCATCGCCACCGGTTGATCCGGCGTGCTGCTGAGCATCTGCCCAGTGACACCGTTAAAAGTCACTGCGCTGCCAAAATCGTGAACCACACGATCGCCGGCGCGCGACAGCACCACCGAGGCATTTTCATCCCCCGGATTGCTCACCGAGAGACGCGCGGTGTGGCCACCGCCCCATTGCTCGCTGGCCTTGGCCAACAGGGGTGCCATGGACGCCAGTTGAGCAGCAATATTCGCTCGCTCCGGCGTCTTCGAGGCCGGGAAAACCTCATCGTAAAACTTGCGCGCGTCGCCGCCGTAGGACGCCAGAATGCTTGCCGGCATGACCATCGACATGAAGATCACCAGGCTGCTGTAGGTGATCATCAAGTGAAACGGCAGCACCAGCACGCCCACAGCGTTGTGCCCATCGAGCCACGAACGCTGACCTTTGCGGGGGCGGAAGGTGAAGAAGTCCTTGAAGATTTTCTTGTGGGTGATGATCCCGGTGATGAGCGCAACGAACATCACCATCGCGGCGATCGTCGCCAGCCAGCGGCCCCACGGATAAGGCATTTGCAGCTGGAAGTGGAACCGGTAGAAGAACTCGCCGCCCATGCTTTCGCGGCCCTGCACTTCGGTGCCGGTTTGAGCGTCGAGGGTTCTGGATTCGAAGCGGCCCCGCTCGCCGGGTTTCGCTGGGGCTTGTTGCCAGCGAACGGTCAGGCCGGGATCGCGGGCGTCGGGCAGGTCGATCAGCCACCGCGAGGCGCCGGCCGCGTGTTGTTGCAGATAATCCTGGGCCAGCGTCAGGCTCGCCTCGGCATTGATCGGCCGCGCGGGGATTTCAGGCTGCATCCAGTGACTGGTTTCGTCCTTGAAATAGGCCAGGGTTCCCGTCAGGAAAATCGCGAACAGCAACCAGCCGAACACCAGTCCGGCCCAAGTGTGCAACCAGGCCATCGCCTGACGGAAACCCTCTTTCATGCGTAACCCAATCCGCGCGCTGCGCCAGAGACAGTCGCCAGAATCACACTCGGCACCAGCAAACCCACCCACGCCGACCAGGCAGTCCGGCAGGCGAAGCACCAAAGCACCGCGACCAGATAGACCAAAAAGGAAATGGTCATGCCGGTCACGACCGCTTCGGCACGGTTCAAGGGCAACCACATCGTCAGCGTGACACTGGCCAGCGCAGCAACCAGATAGCCGCCGAACACCGCCGCCAGCACCCGCGAGGTGACGGCCAGACGATAAGACATGGGGAGTGTGGCGAGTTTGGCTTTCATGTTTCGACCCTGAAACGGAAAACGTCCGGCCAACAAGCCGAACCAACAGGCGAGCAATATTAATGATAAATATTCTCATACGCAAAAGCATCTGATTGCCGGCCAACCTCCGACGCCCCTACAATGCGAACAGTTCTTGTTCTCTAACGTACAAAAAGTGCGCCTGGAGTAATACCGTTGCCGTCCGCCCATCCCGTCGAATCGCTCTATCAGGCCCACCACAGCTGGCTGACCGGCTGGTTACGGCGCAAACTCGGCTGCCCGGACAGCGCTGCGGATCTGGCGCAAGACACGTTCATCAAAGTGATGACCGCACGCGAAGCACCGGTGATCAACGAGCCGCGCGCCTTTCTCACCACCCTTGCCAAGCGCGTGCTGTGCAATCACTACCGTCGGCAAGATCTGGAGCGCGCCTATCTCGACACCTTGGCGCAGATGCCGGAACGAGTGGCGCCGTCGGAAGAAGACAAAGCGATCATCCTGCAAACCCTGATGGAGCTGGATCAACTGCTCGACGGTTTGCCACGGCAGGTCAAACGCGCCTTTCTGCTGGCGCAGGTCGATGGCCTGACTTATCCGCAAATCGCCGTCGAGTTGGGGATCTCGGTCGCCACGGTCAAACGTCATCTGAACAAAGCGGCGATGCGCTGCTATTTCGCCCTGTGAACCGCGTCCCGGATTTCTCCGCACAAGTGGCCGAACAGGCCGTGAGCTGGCTGCTGGAAATGCAGCAAGGCGCGTTCAGCTCGCGCCAGCAACAGGCGTTGCAACAGTGGCTGGACGCGCACAGCGAACACCGCCGCGCCTGGGAACACATCGCGCGAGTCAACCAGCGCTTGCGCGGCGTGTCCTCGCCGCTCGCGCACGCGGCGTTGAACGGACCGAAGTCCGGCAGCCGCCGTCAGGCACTGAAGCTGTTGCTGATTCTTGGCGCCGGCTCCGCCGTTACCTGGGGCATGCGCGAGCACAATCCGCTGCCGCCGCTGCTCGCCGATTACCGCAGCCCGGTGGGTCAGCGGCGCAAGATTGTGTTGGGGGCGGGCAGTCAGTTGCAACTCAACACGGCCAGTTCAGTGGATGTAGAGAGCGGGCAAGGATTGATTCGTTTGCTCGAAGGCGAAATCCTCCTGACCGCCGCCCAATCATTCGAAATACGCACCGCGCAGGGCATTCTGAAAACCCAGGGCGCACGACTCAATGTGCGGCAATTTGCCGATCGCACACAGGTGGCGCTGTTTGCAGGTCGCGTCGAACTGACTGCCAACGGACGCGCGCCGATGCTGCTGCCCGTCGCCCGGCAATTGAGTTTCACCGCGACTGCCGCCAGCGAGGCCAAACCACTGGACGCCAACAGCGGCGCTTGGGCAGACGGCATGTTGGTGGCCGCGCATATGCGCCTCGGCGACTTCCTCGAAGAACTTGGCCGCTACCGGCGCGGGCAGCTCAATTGCGATAAGCAAGTCGCCGATCTGCTGATCTCCGGGACGTATCCACTGGACGACAGCGAGCGGATTCTCGACCTGCTGGAAATCAGTTTGCCGGTGAACGTGAAGCGATTTACCCGCTATTGGGTCAGCGTCGAGGCGCGGGTGTAACCGCAAGGTCAAAAGATCGCAGGCTGCGATCTTTTGATCTTGAAAATAAATGAGCCGTTTTTCAGATCTGGCGTGACAGAGAAGGAAAGCCCCCTTGATTCAACCTTCTCAGGATCATCCGACATGCACCCCACCCGCCTCACGCCGCTGGCCCGCAGTCTGCGCACACTCGTCCTCGGCGCCAGCCTGAGTTTCAGCGCCCTGCCCGTCGCGCTGGCTGCCGACGCCAAGGCTTATCACATTGCGCCGTCGTCGCTGGAAAACGCCCTCAACCAGTTTGGCCGCGAAGCCGGGGTGCTGATTTCTTTTGGCTCGCAAGTCACCAGTGGCGTGCAAAGTCGCGGCCTGGAGGGTAGTTACACGCCAGAGCAAGGTCTTGACGCATTGCTCGAAGGCACCGGCCTGCAAGCGCGCGCCGAGGGCAACAACGCTTTCAGCCTGCAACCGGCAGGTGACGCAGCGCTGGAGCTGGACACCTCCACAGTGGTCGGCGACTGGCTCGGTGATGCTCAGCAAATCAACATCTTCGAACATCCCGGCGCTCGCGACGTGATCCGCCGCGAAGATTTCGAACGCCAGGGCGCCACCCAGGCGCGCGATGTGCTCAACCGCATTCCCGGCGTCAACGCCCCGGAAAACAACGGCACCGGCAGCCATGATATGGCGCTGAACTTCGGCATTCGCGGTCTCAATCCGCGTCTCGCCGCACGCTCGACGGTGTTGATGGATGGCATCCCGGTGCCCTTTGCTCCTTACGGTCAACCGCAACTGTCGTTCGCGCCGATCAGCATGGGCAACATGGATGCGGTGGACGTGGTGCGCGGCGGTGGCGCAGTCCGTTACGGCCCGCAGAACGTCGGTGGCGTGGTCAACTTCGTGACCCGGGCGATTCCCGACGAGCCGACGGTCAAGGGTGGTTTCCAGACTGAAACCAGTCCGTCGTCGAGCCACGACGGCTTCAAGACCAGCGCCAATCTGCTGGCTGGCGGCACCAACGAGAACGGTCTGGGCGGCGCTTTGTTGTACTCCGGCACTCGCGGCGGCGACTGGCGTGAGCACAGCGACTCCGAGATCGACGACCTGATCCTCAAAGGCAAATACCAGCTCGACGAGGCCAACAGCTTCAACGCCATGGCCCAGTATTACGAAGGCAAGGCTGACATGCCCGGAGGCCTGAACGTCGCTGATTACGATGCCGATCCGTACCAGTCGACGCGCCCGAAAGACCAGTTCTGGGGCCGCCGCACGATGTTCAATTTCGGCTATCGCTACCAGGAAGATCGCCGCGAATTCACCGCCAACACTTTCTTCACCAAAACCCTGCGCAGCGGTTATCTGGATCAAGGCACCTTCCTGTCGCTGTCGCCACGCGAGTATTGGGTGCGCGGCTTTGAAACACGTTTCGCCCAGGGCTTCGATCTCGGCCCGACCAGCCATGAAGTCGGCGTCGGCTATCGCTACATCAACGAGGCCGGACACGAACTGCGCTACCGCACGCCGATTGCCAGCAATCAATACCCGACCACCGACAGCCGCAATGACCGCGATACCCGTGGCGGCACCGAGGCCAATGCGTTCTTCGTCGACGACCGTATCGACATCGGCAAGTGGACGATCACGCCGGGGGTGCGCTACGAAATGATCGAGTCGCAGCAGACCAACAACCTGACCAACGTCAAATACAAGGGCGACTACAACACCGCCCTGCCAGCGTTGAACGTGCTTTATCACCTGACCGACAGCTGGAATCTGTACGCTAATACCGAAGGTTCGTTCGGCAGCGTGCAGTACAGCCAGATGCCCAACCGCGTGAGCAGCGGCGAAGTGAAACCGGAGAAGGCGCGCACCTGGGAACTCGGCACCCGTTACGACAACGGCGCGCTGCGCGCAGAGATTGGCGCGTTTCTGATCAACTTCGACAATCAGTACGAAAGCAACCAGACCAATGATTCGGTGATCGCCCGTGGCGAAACCCGCCATCAAGGCATCGAGACCAGCGTCAACTATGCGCTGGATGACTTGAGTCCGGCGCTGGCCGGTTTTGATGTCTACGCCACCTATGCCTACGTTGACGCGACCATCCGCGAGGACGGGCCGAACAAGGGCAATCGCGTACCGTTCTCCTCGAAACACAAAGGCACGATCGGCGTCGGTTACACCGAGGGTCCGTGGAAGTTGAATCTGGACAGCAGCTTCCAGAGCGACCAGTTTGCCGACAACGCCAACACCTCGAAAGAAAGCGCCGACGGCAGCACCGGCAAGATTCCGGGTTACATGCTGTTCAGCAGCCGTGCGGGCTATGACTTCGGGCCGCAGTTGTCGGATCTGAATGTGGCGGTGGGGGTGAAGAACATCTTCAACACGCAATACTTCACGCGTTCGTTCGATGACAACAACAAGGGCAAGTATGTGGGGGAACCACGGACGGTTTATGTGCAGACTTCTGTGGCGTTTTGACCACCACTGAAAACAAAACGGGCCTGCTTTCGCAGGCCCGTTCTCATTGGGTGGCTTGGAAAATCAGCGCATCAACTGTTGATCGCTGCCTGTTCATTCTCAAGAAATTCTTCCTCCAGCAGTGCGTCATTCGCCTTGCTGAATGGCACCACAGCGGCGCGTGGTTTGCCGCGCAATTTGCCAAACAGGTGCTCCAGCGCATGCTCCAGTTTTTCGGCTGCACCATCGATCGCCTGTTCCAGCGAATCGGCTTTGTGGGTGACGGAAATCGGTTGATGGCCTTTTGGCCGCGCTTCCAGTTGGCAGCGCATGTCATGGGGACCTGGCTTGTCACCGTTCTCGTCGGCCAGATGGACTTCGACGCGGGTCAGGTCTTCTTCATAACGTTCGAGCGTGCTCTCAATGGTTGTACGTACCCACTCCTCCAGTCGTTGACTACTTTGAATATGGTTATCGCTGTTGACTTGGATTTGCATAGTTCATCCCTTATTTCAGCTAGCTCGCAAGAGGCCTTGAACAGGATTTCGTGACCTCTTGATTACAACAATCGGCCCGACCGCCGAACATTTCAACCCCTGAAAAAAGATAAATTTTCATTCGCAAAAAAATCCGGACAACCGGGCAAAGCACTGGTAAGGTCGGGAGTTGGGTCGCCCTGCCATCTCGCAAAACTTGCTCACAATTGCCCGTCGTTCAACGGGTGCAGACTGCGAAAGATCCCCGCCTCTTCCACCAGCCAATCGTGCACCGCACGCACGCCCGGATGGCTCAACGCCCCCGGCGCGTACAACAAAACGTAACGTTTGTGATTGGGCACCGACAGCCCGAACGGCACGATCAATGCCCCCCGCTCCAGCTCATCATTGAGCAGCGTGCGCCGGGCAATCGCCACACCCATGCCGGCGATGGCCGCTTCGATGGTCAGGTGATTGCGATTGAAGGTGTGCCCCCGCCGCACGTCGGCGCCTTCGAAGCCGATCGCGTTCAAATAGAATTCCCACTCTGCATATTCGTAACTGCCGCGCCAGGCGGTGATGTCGTGCAGCAACGGGAAATGCACCAGATCCGCCGGGCCATGCAGCGGTGGACGCGCACGTAGCAGGCTCGGCGCGCACACCGGGAAAATCTGCTCGTCGAGCAAGGCTGTGGATAACAGCCCCGGATAGCTGCCGTCGTTCAGGTCGATCGCCAGATCAAAGTCGCCCTCATGTAAAGGCACGCTGCTGTCCTCGGCCACCAGCCGCAGCTGGATATCCGGAAAACGCTGTTGCAGGCGAGGCAGACGTGGAGTCAGCCATTTGCTCAGGAATGACGGAATCGAGCGCACCCGCAAAATCCCGCTGATCATTCCGGCATCAAGACGACGCAATTCGGCGTCGATGCTGCCGTAAGCTTCGTTGACCGTTATCGCCAGTCGCTGCCCTTGCGCGCTTAATTCCACGCCACGCGCACGGCGATGAAACAGACGGAACCCGAGGCGCTCTTCCAATTGGCGGATTTGCTGACTGACCGCCCCCGGCGTGATGTGCAGTTCTTCTGCACAACGGGTGAACGACAGGTGCCGCGCGGCACAGGAAAACACCTGCAGCCAGACGTAGGTCTGAGCATGCAATTGACGACTCATTGTTTGGTCCTGCTAAAGGCTATCTTAGGAAGTTTCGTTGGTCACGTCAGACCGAGGCAGGCAGTATCGCCGACATTGCGCTTGTCCGACAAAAAATGGCAGCGATTCCTACTCCATTGCTTGTAAGGGTTTAGCATGGCTATCAGTGTTTTCGATCTATTCAAAGTCGGCATCGGTCCGTCCAGTTCCCACACCGTCGGCCCGATGCGCGCCGCTGCAACCTTCGCTCAGGCGCTGACCGATCAACGCTTGTTGAACGACGTACGTCGTGTGGAAATCCGTTTGTACGGCTCGCTGTCGGCCACTGGCGTCGGTCATGCCACCGACCGCGCCACGGTCATGGGCCTGATGGGAGAATGGCCGGACAGCATTGATCCGGCGACCATCGAGCCGCGCATCCAGCACCTGCGCGAAACCGGCCAACTGCCCCTCGCGGGTGGACGCTCGATTGCCTTCAACTGGCAACGCGATCTGCTGCTGCTGGACGAGAACCTGCCCTACCACCCCAACGCCATGTCTCTGACAGCCTTTGGCGAAACCGCCGAGCTGTTCGAGCAAACCTACTACTCGGTGGGCGGCGGTTTCATCATTGAAGCAGCTGAAGCCGAGTCCGGTGTGGCTGCGGCCGGTGAAGTGGTATTGCCGTACGATTTCTCCAGCGCCGCCGAACTCCTGTCGCTGTGCAAACAGCACAATTTGCGTGTTTCCGAATTGATGATGGCCAACGAACGCGCCTGGCGCTCCGACGCTGAGATCCGTCAAGGTCTGTTGCACATCTGGTCGGTGATGCGAGAGTGCGTCGAACAAGGTCTGCGTCACGAAGGCATTCTGCCCGGCGGTTTGAATGTTCCGCGCCGTGCAGCGAAATTGCATCGCAGTCTTCTGGAAATAGGCAAGCCGAATGTCATCAGCTCGACGCTGTCGGCAATGGAGTGGGTCAACCTCTTCGCTCTTGCCGTCAACGAAGAAAACGCCGCAGGCGGACGCATGGTGACCGCGCCGACCAACGGTGCCGCAGGGATCATTCCGGCGGTGTTGCACTACTACATGAAATTCAACCCGGATGCGTCTGACGATGACGTCGTCAATTTCTTCCTGGGCGCGGCCGCCGTCGGTATTTTGTGCAAGAAAAATGCGTCCATCTCCGGCGCCGAAGTCGGCTGTCAGGGCGAGGTCGGTTCGGCCTGCGCCATGGCCGCTGCCGGCCTGGCCGACGTGCTCGGAGCAACCCCGGAACAACTGGAGAACGCCGCCGAAATCGGCCTGGAACACAACCTCGGCCTGACCTGTGATCCGGTAGGCGGCCTGGTGCAAGTGCCGTGTATCGAGCGCAATGCCATCGCGGCGGTCAAGGCGATCAACGCCACGCAAATGGCTCTGCGCGGTGACGGCAACCACTTCATTTCTCTCGACCGGGTGATCCGCACCATGCGTGATACCGGCGCCGACATGCACGACAAATACAAAGAGACTTCACGGGGCGGTCTGGCCGTGAACTGGGTGGAATGCTGACCGGCTAATTGCACTGTGAGCGGTCACGCGCCCTGAAACGGGCCACAAATAAACAAGGCGAGCCATGGGCTCGCCTTTTTTATGCCGTATCCATTGTCCGACAAGATTCCCGGCATAGCCCTTGCTACACCTGATCAACACGATAATGGCGATATGGCCACGGAATGGCCGGTGGTCTGGATGGGCGAACCAACCAGATCATGGCCGGTCAACAACTGCACGTTCAATCAGGCGGTGACGCATCATGGACAACCCTTTTCAGATCATTACCGATGCCTTCGCGCCGGACTATCAGATCAACCTGAGCATTCAAGGCCTGGACGGCAGCATCATGCTGACGCTGTCCAACAGCGGCCGCATCGTGGCCAAAAGGATGATCAGCGCTGAACAGCGCAACGACCCCACACGCCTGAAGCGTCTGGTGCAAAGCATTCAGTTCGGCATCGCCATCGAACAGGGCCACAGTGCCATGGCGATCCTCGAAGCCATGACCAGCAGCGACGGGCTGACCCCGCCACCGCCAAAAATCATCGGCCAGCCCCGGCAAGCCGCAGGACTTTAAAGCTCGCCCTTCTCCACTTCGGGATGCTCGCTGGAGCCCGAACCGATCTTGCGGTGCGGGTTTTCGATCTTCACCGAAGGAAATTGCGACGAGGCGTAGCGCACCACCAGGATCGAAAACGCCAGCAGCAGAATCCCGCCGCACAGATAAATGATGCCCATGTCTGGCGGATTGTGGTGCGAGACGTTGGAGATCAGCAGTCGGGTCAGCGCGGTGATCGCCACGTAGATCAGGAAACGCACCGGCATATGGTTGGTCTTGAAGTAAATCCCGACCATCGCCCCCAGTTCCAGATAGATAAACAGCAACAGAATGTCATCGATCTTGATATGCCCGACTTCGAGCATCCCGAGAAACTCCATCACCGCCGCCCATGCCGTGACCGCACCGATGGCGAACAGCGCCAGGTAGTGAAAGGTCTCGACGAACAGATTGCCCAGAGACTCGGCCAGTTGATGCACGTTTTGCCGCAGTTTCTCGGCCCAGTTGATTTTCACGATGATGTTTCCTTAGCCCGATGCGAGCGGATGATGCGTGTTGGACGTGACGGTTTTTCTTCACGCGCCTGATTTCATGCAGAAACAGGGCCACGCCATCATGGCGAGCCGCTGCAAAACCCGCGCCGTGGCGTTTGGTCGCACTCTCGGTCTCGCACCCGCCTCCTGTGGGAGCAAGCTCGCTCGCCAATGATGGCGACACGGTCGATCTGACAAACTCCAAATCCGGTCTACATTGAAAAGCCACTACCCAAAGCGCAGGGATTCGCTTATCCTTTTCGCTGTATATAAATACAGTGGTCGCAAAGACAACTAATGTGAAGGCATGTGAGGTGGTGAATGGCCGTCGAAGTGGTATACCGCAGCAGCCGAGATCTGGAGCGCTTGTTCATGGATAAAGCCGAAGCTGACCGTCATGACAAAATGCTCGAACTGGCCGAATACTTGGCCGATGTGCTGCAAAAAGCCGTTCCGTCGCTGACTGAACAGCAAGTGGAAGAAGCCGGGATTTACATGGCGAAGAACCGCGATGTGTTCGCCCGGGCGTTCAAGAGCCAGCCTGATGCATTGTCGGAGCTGATCAATGCGCCGTCTGAGCCGGTCGAAAAAGCCGAGGTCGAGGAATCTGCTGAAGCGCCGGTGAAACCAGCCAAAGCAGCAAAAGCGGCGAAGTAATTTATGCCCGAATTGAATAGGCCCTGAGTCGAATGGCTCAGGGCCTTTTTCATGCCTTCGAAACCTACCGATACAAAACCCTTTCCGCCAACTCGTCCGCCACCCGCGCTGGCGAGCGTTTTTCTGCCTGCGCATGAGCGAACACTTCGGTCAGCCGTGAACTGATTTTCGACAGGTGCGCGGTAATGGTGGTCAGTTCCTCGCCACGATGTTTCAGCGAAACATAAATCAGGCCACCGGCATTGATCACATAGTCCGGCGCATAAAGAATTCCGCGCCGCTCCAATTGATCAGCCACATCCAAATGCGTCAGCTGGTTATTCGCCGAGCCCGCCACCGCCGAGCAGCGCAATTGCGTGACCGAGTGGCTGTTGAGCACCCCGCCCAGGCCACACGGCGCAAGTATGTCGCAGGGCGTACTGAGCAATGCGTCGTTGGCGATCGGGTGAGCATTGAGCTGCTCCATCGCCAGTTGCACCTTGCCGTGGTCAATGTCACTGACCAGCAGTTCGGCCCCGGCGGCGTGCAGTTGCTCGGCCAGCGCAAAACCGACATTGCCCAAACCCTGAATGGCGATACGCAAACCTTCGAGATTGTCGCTGCCCAACCGTGCCATGGCGGTTGCACGAATCCCGGCAAACACGCCCATCGCTGCGTGCGGCGCAGGATCGCCTGCCGACGTGGTGCTGGTGACATGCTGGGTCTGCTGGGCTATGCAATCCATGTCCGCCACCGAGGTGCCACTGTCGATAGCGGTGATGTAGCGGCCGTCGAGCTGATCGATGCACCGACCAAAGGCTTCGAACAGTGCGCCACGGTTTTCCACGTGTACCGGTCTTACAATCACCGCAACGCCACCGCCCTGAGGCAATCCGGCCAGCGCGGCTTTGTAGCTCATGCCCTGGGCGAGACGAATAGCGTCTTCGACCGCCGACTCGTCATTGGGATAGGCAAGGTAACGGCACCCGCCCAGGGCCGGCCCCAGACGACTGTTATGAATGGCTATGACCGCCTTCAACCCGGAAACCGGGTCAACGCTCAGGTGCAGCGATTCCAGGCGAGTGCTTTGCATGAGCGCAAACATCGTTGGGCTCCCGAATCACTTCTTGTAGAACGCCAGTATAGGCTTGCGCCCGAAAATTGCTGGAGCGCACCGGAATAAGCATCGATGGCGATGATGTCTTTGCGGCATAACCCCGGACTCAAGTTGCCAGACACTGGACGAATGGCACGGACGGGGCTAAAACGAGGCATTCCCCGGAGATTTCAATGAGTCCGCGCCAACGTTTTTTCGAGTGTCTGCACCGCTCCCCGCCCGCGCTGTTCGAAGCCGCGCTGTGGATGGCGGCCGAGCACGAAAAAGCTATCGACCCCCAAGCGCTGCTGCACGACTTCAAGGAACTGCAGCAGCGGGTCAGTTACGGCTTACCGATGCTGCCTGTCAGCGAACTGGCGCAGCCGTTGTTGCGGCGCATGACTGATCTGGGCTTCGCCCAGGATGACTTCCTGCCGCTGCGCCCACAGGCTGCAATGTTGCATAAAGTCTTGCAAACCCGCCGCGGACAACCGTTGGCGCTGGCCTTGATTGCCCTGGAATTGGCGCGCGCCCTGGAGATTCCGCTGGTCGGGGTCAATTTCCCCGGGCACTTCCTGCTACGGGTGCCCGGGGCCGATCACTTGCTTGATCCGTGCGGTGGTCGACGCCTGTATCCCAATGACTGTCGCGAACTGTTGCAGCGCCAATATGGGGCGCACATGAAAATCAATGCCGAGCATCTACTGACCGCCACACCGGTGCAGATGCTCCAGCGCCTGTCGCGCAACCTTCGTCAGTTGCACTCCAGTCACGACGACTTTATTGCTGCGCTGATCGATGCCGAGCGCGTGCTCGAACTGGGTGATGCCGGTGCCGCCGATTACCTCGCCCGGGCCAGTCTGTATCAAAAACTGGACTGCCCGAATGCCGAGCGTTTCGATCTGGAACATGCGCTGCTGCTCAGTGACGATCCGATTCAGCGGCTGCGTCTGACCGAGCGGCTCGGTCACCTCCCTCCCAATTCCGTCGTTCACTAATTCCCTGTGGGAGCTAGCCTGCTTGCGATGCATGCGACTCTGTCTCAAGGTCAGACCGCGTTATCGTTCTTCGCGAGCAGGCTCGCTCCCACAGTGGTCGCTGTTATTTCAGCAGGCGAACGCACCTGAATGATCAACAGCGCCGCAATCACCGCCGGAATCGCGCAGAAGAAGAAAATCTGCTCCACCGGAATGTGCATCGCCAGCAGCAGACTGCCGAACAGCGGCCCTAGAATCGAACCGAAGCGCCCTACCCCCAACGCCCACCCAGTGCCCGTGGCACGGACATGCGCGGGATAGAAATTACTGGCGAATGCATTCAGCGTCAGTTGCCCGCCAATGATGCAGAAGCCCGCAGCAAACACGCAGGCCACCAGGTAACGCGGGGTGTCGTGATTGAGCCCCAACAGAATCGTGCACAACGCCGCCCCCGCCAGTACGCCAGACAACAGCCGCACCTTGCGCTTCAAGCGGTCGGCGAACCAGGCCATACAGATCGCACCCAGCGTCCCGGCAAACAGGAACATCGACGTCACCAGATTGGCTTCGTTGAGTTTGAGGCCGCTTTCCAGCAACAGCGATGGCAGCCAACTGATCATGAAATACAAAAGAATCAGACTGACAAAAAATGTCGCCCAGATCAGCAACGTCGGTCGCGCATAACCATTGCGAAACAACTCGACGACGGTCAGTTTGCTGCCCTGCTCGCGTTCGTTCTGCTCGACGGAAGCGGCTGGCGGTTGCCAGTCCGGCAACATCCGCGCGGTGACTTTGCGCAGTCGCGCATACGGCGGTGCATCACGCAGCAATCGCGGCAAGGATTCCGGCAGCATCCACCAGAGGAACGGGAATAGCAGCAACGGCGTCACGCCGCCGGCGAGGAACACCGCTTGCCAACCGAATTGATCGATGAAACCGGCCGCGACAAAACCACCCGCCGCCCCGCCAAACGAGAAGCCACACGCGGCCAGTGTCACCATCAAGGTGCGCAGGCGCGGCGGCGAATATTCCGACATCAACGCCATGGCGCTGGGCATCGCGCCGCCCATACCGATGCCGCAGATGAAACGCGCGATCATCAAGCTATTCAGGGAGTCGGCGAACACCATCAGCACGGTCAGACTGGCGTAGATCAGCACGCAAGCGAGCAAGATACGGCGCACCCCGAAGCGGTCGGCCAGTGGCGTGACGACGAGAGAGCCGATCGTGAGGCCTAGCAGGTTGGCGCTGAACACAGGCCCGAACGCAGATTTCTCCAGACCCCAATCCTGGGCCAATGCCGGCACCACATAGCCGAGCACCTGAGCGTCATAGCCGTCAGTGACCAGCAGCAAGGCGAGCAGGATCAAGAGCAACCACTGATAGCGGGACACAGGACGGGCGTCGAGTGCCACCCGGAAGCTGGCAATCTGGTTGTGCATCGCAAGGTACCTGTTTTGTTTTTATGATTTTTGGGGTGATGCCCTGATCCCACAGGGTTTTAAGTGGAGTTTTAAGGTGTATCTGGCTGGTTGGCCGGATGCGCCTTGATGAACGCTGGATGTTCGGCAGCCAACGCCGCCACGCGAAGAATCCGCGGGTAAGCCTCAAGCGGAACGTTGAAGCGCTCTGCCGCATACAACTGCGGGATCAGGTAAACGTCTGCCACGCACGGCCACTCGCCGAAACAGAAGCCGCTGTCGCCGATCAACGGCTCAACCGTCGCCAGGCCCTGGCTGATCCAGTGACTGATCCACTCCACCACCTGCGGTTCATCGTGCCCCAACTGACGCAGCCGATTGAGCACGCTGACGTTGTGCAGCGGATGCACATCGCAACCGATCACCGCCGCGACGCCGCGCACATGGGCGCGCGCAGCGAGGTCTTCGGGCAACAGCGGCATCTGTGGATAACGTTCTTCCAGATACTCGATGATCGCCGGCGACTGGATCAGCAACTCGCCATCATCGGTACGCAAGGCCGGCACCCGTCCCTGCGGATTGACCGACAGATACGCCGCTTGCCGATGCTCGCCACCGGACGGCGCGATCAGATTGACCGGCAACGCCTGATAATCGAGGCCCTTGAGCGCCAATGCGATCCGCACCCGGTACGACGAGGTCGAACGGTAATAGGTATAGAGATCCATGAGCCGCTCCTGTCAGCGCGCCGCCAGCACTTTGCCGCGGCATTCGCCGAAGCCGATGGAAGCAAAACCGTCGCGGGCGCAACGGGCGCGCAGGATGATCTCGTCACCGTCCTCAAGGAATTTACGCACTTCGCCGGACGCCAGTTCGATCGGCTTTTTACCGCCCTCGGTGATCTCCAGCAAGCTGCCAAACTGACCGCTCTCAGGGCCGGATAAAGTGCCCGAACCGAACAGATCGCCGGCCTGCAACTGGCAACCGTTGACGCTGTGGTGCGCAACCATTTGCGCGACGGTCCAGTACATGTAGCGGGTGTTGCTCAGGGTCAGGCGATGGGCTGGCAGGTTCTGCTCACGCATGGCTTCGGTGAGCAGCAGCACTTCCAGTTCGATGTCGAAGGCGCCGCCGTCCTGATCGCGCTTGTCGAACAGATACGGCAGCGGCTGCGGATCACCTTCAGGACGTGCCGGTTGCGCGGTGCGGAATGGCTGCAGCGCTTCGGCAGTCACCACCCACGGCGAGACGCTGGTGATGAAACTCTTGGACAGAAACGGCCCCAGCGGTTGGTATTCCCAAGCCTGAATGTCGCGGGCCGACCAGTCGTTGAGCAGGCAGAAACCGGCGATGTGTTCGGCGGCATCACCGATGGCTATCGGCTCGCCCATCTCGTTGCCCTGCCCGATCCAGATCCCCAACTCCAGCTCATAGTCCAGACGCGCGCACGGGCCGAAAGTCGGCTCGCTCGCACCGGCCGGCAAGGTCTGGCCTTTCGGACGACGCACGTCGGTGCCGGACGCACGCACGGTGGAGGCGCGACCGTGATAACCGATCGGCACGTGCTTGTAATTAGGCAGCAACGGGTTGTCGGGGCGGAACAGTTTGCCAACGTTTTGCGCGTGTTCGATACCGACGTAGAAGTCGGTGTAGTCGCTGATGCGCGCCGGTAAATGCAGCTGGCAATCGACGGCCAACGGCAGCAGTTTTGCGCCTTGAGCTTCGATGTTGCCGCGCACGGTGCTGCCTTCGCTGAACAGCTCAAGCAGACGTTCGCGCAAGGCAACTCGCGCCTCACGACCGAGCGCGAAGAACGCGTTCAGCTGACCGCCGTGCATGGCTTCCACCGCCGTGCGAGCAACGCCGTCGAACAGACCGGCCTCAAGCGCCACTTGCAGATCGAAGATGTGTTCACCGATGGCGACACCGCTGCGCGGCGCCGAGTCATCAATGCTGAACACGCCCAACGGCAGGTTCTGCAACGGGAAATCGGTGTGGCCATTGGCGGAAGCGACCCAGCTGCGGGTGATGGAATTCTGCGTCATGGGTTATCTCCGGGTCGGGTCGAACGTGGCGGGCAGCGTGGCCCAGCAGGCGTCGTAAGTGGATTGCAGTTGCGGGCAGTCGAGAGCAAAACGGCTCGGGCGCAGCACTTGGCTGGTCTCGAACATGAAGGCCATGGTGTTGTCGATCTTCGCGGGTTTAAGCTCGGCGTTGATCGCTTTGGTACAGGTCTCACCGTCCGGGCCGTGGGCGCTCATGCAGCTGTGCAGCGAGGCGCCGCCGGGCACGAAGCCTTCGGCCTTGGCGTCGTATTCGCCCTGGATCAGGCCCATGAATTCGTTCATCAGGTTGCGGTGGAACCACGGCGGACGGAAGGTGTTCTCGGCCACCATCCAGCGCGGCGGGAAGATCACGAAGTCGAGGTTGGCCAGACCGTGCACGCTGGTCGGCGACGTCAGCACGGTGAAGATCGACGGGTCCGGATGATCGAAACTGACTGTGCCGATGGTGTTGAAACGGCGCAGGTCATATTTGTAAGGCACGTTGTTGCCGTGCCAGGCGACAACGTTCAGCGGTGAGTGATTGAGTTCGGTACCCCACAACTGGCCGAGGAATTTCTGCACCAGTGTGGTCGGTTGTTGCAGGTTTTCGTAGGCGGCGACCGGCGTCAGGAAGTCGCGCGGATTGGCCAGACCGTTGCTGCCGATGGGCCCCAGATCCGGCAGACGCAGTGGCGCGCCGTGGTTCTCGGCAACGTAGCCGCGAGCCTGAGGATCGAGTATCTCGACACGGAATTTCAGACCGCGCGGCAACACGGCGATTTCCAGCGGCGCCACTTCCAGCACGCCCAGTTCGGTGGCGATGCGCAGACGTCCAAGTTGCGGCACCAACAGCAGTTCGCCGTCAGCGTTGAAAAATACGCGCTCCATCGAGCGGTTGGCCGCGTAGTTATAAATACTGATCCCGTTCGGTTTCTCGGCACCGGAGTTGGCCGCCATGCTCACCAGACCGTCGATGAAATCGGTCGGCTCACTCGGGATGTCCAAAGGGTTCCACCGCAGGCGATTGGGGGTCACTTCACCCAACGGGCCGCCCGCCAGTTGCCGCTCCAGTTTGACGAACGCCGGGTGATTGGCCGACGGCTGAATCCGGTACATCCAGGTACGCCGCGCTTCACTGCGGGTCATGGTGAACGCGGTGCCGGAGAACAATTCGGTGTACAGGCCGTACGGGGCTTTTTGCGGGGAATTCTGACCAACAGGCAGTGCGCCGGGCAACGCTTCAGAGCTGAATTCGTTGCCGAAACCAGACTGATAAGCCAGCGTCGACGCGGTTGAATCGAGGTTCATGGAGCCTCCTGAACAGGGAGTCGGCAGTGGCCCATCGCTCTGGCTCAGAGGTTTCGGCACGCCGGGGTTGTTATTATCGTAATTCGATTACGCATAACGTAATTTGCTCGCTATCCAGCGTCAAGCTATAAAGACGCCCATTCGTTTTCGGATCCCGGCAGCACCATGGAAAAAACCAGCGACAGCAACGGCAAACAGAAAGTCCGCTCGGCCGAAGTCGGCACCGACATCCTCAAGGCACTGGCCGAGTTGTCGCCAGCCACGTCGCTGTCGCGCCTGGCCGAACATGTGCAGATGCCAGCGAGCAAAGTGCATCGTTATCTGCAGGCGTTGATCGCCTCGGGTTTTGCCGAGCAGAACCCCGCCACTAACCATTACGGCCTCGGCCGTGAAGCATTGCGCGTGGGCCTGGCCGCCCTCAACAGTATGGACGTGCTGAAAGTCGCCGCCCTGCCGTTGTCCGATCTGCGCGACGAACTCAATGAAACCTGTTTTCTGGCGGTATGGGGCAATCAGGGCGCGACCGTGGTGCACATCGAACCGGCAGTGCGCGCGGTGACGGTGGTGACGCAACTGGGATCGGTGCTGCCGCTGCTCAGTTCCTCGACCGGCCTGGTGTTCAGCGCCTACTTGCCGCACCGGGAAACCGACGAGTTGCGCGAACAGGAAATTGCCGTCGCCGACCATCCACTGGCCGATGAAAAGGTTTATGCGACGTTATGTGAAAAGATCCGCGAACGCGGTCTGCACCATGTGCATGGTTTGCTGATGCCGGGTGTCGATGCCTTGTCGGCCCCCGTGTTCAACGCCGTCGGGCAAGTCGCTGCCGTGCTGACTATCGTCGGTCCAACATCGTTGTTCCACGCCGACGAAAACGGCCCGGCGGCGCAGCGGTTGTTGGCTGCGACGCGGGCCGTGAGTTGGCGGATGGGGTTCGACGCAGAGGCGCGCCTCGAGGTCCGATAGTCCGCGACTTTCAGATTTGTTAAAGCAACACGGTTTTGCTGTCGCCCGCCGGCTCCTCTTTCAGAATTTCTTCCAGTAACTCCAGAAGTCGTTCATGGCCAAGGGACTGGCCGGTTGCCGAAGCGATCAGACCAACAATTGTCTTGCCATCACCCATGAGCTGAATCAGCGTTTTCTGGGCCTTGGTCGCTTCTTTACCGCCGGGCACCAGCGAAGCCAGATCCAGCAGCGCATCCTTGAAATTGTTGAATGCGCTTTCTCGATCGCCATATCTATAGGATTCGGCGCCATCCAACACGTTCTTGGTGATTTGCACCACGGTGAGCCCCACCCCTACCGGCGGGATAACCAGGCTGACGACGTTTGCGGCCAATACCGCCGTATCATATGCCAGCTTGCCGATGATTTCGTGGAGACTGGTGGTCTGCGCGTCAACATCGGAAATAATCCGCTCGATGCGTTCGTTATAACTCGCCCGCAAGGACAGCACTCGGCTGTTCAACTCAAGCCTCGGAAGTTCTTCGGAAATATTGTTGAACTCAATATTGTTGATGAACGTGCCCATGATCCGCTGATCCACGTACTTGACCCGATCATAGAAGTACTGACCCAGCCCGTGTTCCTTGATCGATTCGAAGAATTGACTCATCGGGCGAAAATGCACGCCATCAGGTGCATCAGGCGTGTAGAGGATTTCATTGATATTGCGGTTCTGTACCAGCCTGAATACATAAACCCCTTCAACCAGGCATCTTTTAACATGAAACTTGAAAACCGCACTGTACTGCACAGTGGACGCGGTCTCGCCGAAAGGCGGAAAAGAGGAAACCGGGCCTTTATCGAAGTTGGTAATCAGCGTACGTAATTGCTCAGCCACTGCGCTCGTGATTCCACCGGAGTAAAAACCAGACAGCACCGAACGGTGCATTTCTGCTTGTCGGGTCTTGAAGTGAACTTCACGCTTGAACTCGTAATCCGAATGTTGCCGATTTAAATAATCAGTACGCAGCATGGCGATGTACTTCTCTCCCGGGCGTAAAGTCCGGGACCAACTGGCCAAATGACGTATATCAAGATCAGGCAGCGCTGGATGTTTCTCGCCTACACGAAAATTTGGATAAACCCCAATGACTTCGCCCTTGAGATCGTGAACGTAAAACGGCGTTTCTTTGATAATCAACTGGGTGAGCGGAACCTTTTCCTTTTCACTCAGTTCAATGAAAATCTCGTCCGGGTTTACCTGAACGGTCTTCCCGAAGGTTGTTAACAGCTCTTCAATTCTTTGTTTGATAAGGTCGTAACAAAAGCGCTCATAAGTCTGGAAGCCGGCTTCGCGAGTGCCGACGGTATAGAGCGCTTTCAATTCAGTATTCAAACGGGCAAACGACTGACGTAATTCGCCCGACGAGTCTCGATAGGCCGCAGGATGCGCGAGACCTTCCTGCGCAAGATCCCAAGCGATCTGGTGGAAAACCGCCTCTGCAAGAATGCCCTCTGGGGCGACCGGCCACTGCATAAACGTTGCCCCTTTCCAAGCGCTGGGAAGATGCCGCAGGACCGTTGTATATTTCGCCAGTGTCGCTCTCTCCGACGGGTGTGCCTGCGAAGTCAGATAGCTCAGCCCTTGAACTGTTCTTACCCAGCCAGCAACATGAAATTCCAGCTCGCGACTATTGGGGAACTGATACCAGTCGCGGCCATCTGGCGAACCGGGTGCATACAAAGTACAACTGCCAAAGGGGTTAGCCTTGTGCTGGTAAACAATCAGATCCCTGAAACCGAACCGGTAGCCATTCATGACAAAGGCAGAGGCCGAAATACTTGGGTCGCCTTGAATAAAACGCTCGACCATCGACATGCCTGACTGATTGATATGCCCTTGCAAGGTCGCGGCAAACACGCTGTAAGCGATGCGCGCCACCAAGACATCCAACAAAGCAATTTGTACGTTGTAGTCATTAAAGGCTTTACGACGCACCTCCAGAAAATCCGAGCGAATATCAATAGCCGATAACCAGTTTTCGACGCGCAAGGGAGTCAAGCCGACAGGAACCTGTCCTTCGAAAGTCATGGCGAAGCGTTGATTGCGATCATGCAAACCGAACAGGGCCAGTTCCACAAAGGTGCGTTTGTCTTCCTGAACAAGCGTGCGCGCTCCCAAGTTGATGGTATGGCGGCAAGTGACTTTTATGTTTTCCGGATCAAGCGAAACGCCCAATGCACTGTTGAGCCATTCTTTAATACGCGTAGACGCATAAGCTTTCAGCGATGCCGCACTGCCGAGCAACTGGTCTCGCCGCGATTCCTGGCCAACCATGGCCTGTATCAACTGCTCGTAGCGCTGTTGATTTTGCGCACTGACACCAGACAGCCAGGCGGGCAGGTTACCGGCAGACGCATTTAGATTATTCATGTTCAACTCCTTACTTCCAACATTAAGCAAATGACACGACGTCATTTATCGAATGCGGCAAAGCTATCGAACATCAAAATCCATTAAAACCCAACACTCATTACTTCACATTTTAAAAAGTCATCAAACATCTCGGACAAACGACCGGACAATTAACTGACCTTCAACCTGTAACAAACAAACTACAGACTAAACCCCAGTAACTTTGCGTTCGCCACTGCCTGAGTTCGTCGCTCGACACCTAACTTTCCATGTATTCGTCGCGCGTGAGTTTTTACCGTATGTATCGAAATAAAGAGCTGATCGGCAACTTGTTGATTGGAACACCCCTTTGCAATCAGGCGCAAAACCTCCAGCTCGCGCTGACTGAGCAGACCGGAGCCACTCAAAGCCTCTGCACAGGAAGGTTCAGTGACCTTGTTGTCCAGCAATTGCGCCATATCAGGACGGCGCATTCTCAGCTCACGCTGGGCCTGATGCAGACCGTGCTGAATAGCCAGTTCAAGACCCCGGTGCAAATACCCCAGCGCCGAGGCCTGATCCCCCTGAAAGAAGGCAACCTCGGCCAACGCCAGATGCAGATCGGTTTCCAGCGAGAGCATTCTGCATCGTTGCGCCGCTTCCAGCAGCAACTGGAGGCGGCCGATCGGATTGCGAGCAGCACCAAGGCCAACCTGCGCCAGGACCAGCAGACATTCAACCCGCGGAATCAGCTCAAGTGTCGCCGGCGGTGCCTGTAATGCAGCTGACCCTTGATAGTGCCGCAGCAGACGTGTCATGGCCTCGCATACCAGCTCGGGACGTCCTTGCTGTAACCAGAACAGGCTGCTGACCTGTAACAGCACACCCCGATAAACCGTTTCCGGAATCTGCCTTTGCTGCATCAAACGCTCCGCGTCACGCAGCCATAGGAACGCCTTTTGATAATCCGCCTCGTTGGCAGCCAGTTGCGCCAGTCCCAGATAGCCATACAAAACCCGCTTGTCTTGATTGCGCTTGCAATCGTCCAGCCCCGACTGAAAAAACGCAGCCGCCGAGGCATCCAGCCCCTGACTCAGCGCAAGGCGCCCGCGACGCAAGGCAATCCGCCCCAGCAAAGGGCTCAGACGGTTCGGCTGGCGGGCGAGCAGATCATGCACGCCCGCCAGCAGACTTTCAGCCCGAGGTGCCGCACCGCGCTGCTCGAGTAATTGACCGTGATCGAGTTCAAGCAGTGCTTCGAAAACCAGCGAGCCGTGCGCCCGCGCCAGGCACAGCGCTTGGCGATTCAGCGCCTGGGCCAGATCCAGCTCGCCGCGCAACAGAGCCTGCTGGGTCAACCCTGACAAACACATCACCCGAGCGATCCAGTTCTCGGAATCGAGTACCTCCAGCGCTTGCGAAAAGCATTCGTGAGCGGCCTCCATCCGCCCTTCCAAATGCAGTAACCAGCCTTGCAACGTTTGCCAACGTGAAATCAACTCCCCCTCAAGCGCTGGCGAAGGCTGCGGCATGAACCGCCCCAGGTGCCCGATGCATTTCGCTGCCTGTTCGAAACGACCGGCAAAGAGCAACGCAGCGGTAATCAGCCCGACCAGTTGCGGAGTGCTCAGCGTCAACTCTTCACTTTGTTGCTCGTGTAATCGCAGCAACAACACGACCGTTTGCTCTTCAAATAACTGCTCGAAACTGAAGTGCTGCAAAAGGCTGATCGCCGCTTCAAACTCTTCGGCCAATAACGCTTGCTCAAATGCCGAGCGCCAGTCCTGTGCAGCGCTGAACCACTGGCACGCCCGGCGGTGCCATGTACGGCGCGATGGCCAGTGTTCCTCGCGCACAACGCGAGACAGCGGCGGAAAAATCTGCAACCAGTCGGCGGACTCATTCCACGGTTCGATAAAGCAGCCAAGCAATTGCAAAGTGCGAAGGTGTATGGCCCCCTCCCCGACGCCGAACAAGTGCTCGCACAGTTGAGCATTGAAACGCGGCATTTGTGCGAGCACGCGCCAGACTTCGGTCAGTTCCGGCGTGAGGCCACTGAAGAGTTCATGTTGCAGGTAGTCGAGCAGCGTATCGACGCGTTGCTGTGATTCAGTTGTCTGCGACCAATCGCATTTGCGCAACAGCGCCATGCGGACCCCGGCGCACCAGCCTGCGGTTCGCTGGTAGATTCGCGCTGACAGGTCGCTTGCCTGCTCGGCGGGCAAGTGCTTCAGCGCCTGGGCAATTTCTGCTTGCGTGAGCGCCAGCGTCGGGCTTTCGCACTCGTACAGTTCATCGTCGAGCAGCAGGCGGGGCCAGTTGCATTGCGGGCGTCTGCGCGTGCCGATCCACCAGACACACGCCGGACTGCTGACCGTCAGTAACCGATCAAGCAACGCGTCCAGCGCCGGATCCGGCAGGCGGCAATAGTCATCGATAAACAGCCACGTGGGCCTCGACCAGCGACTCAGCTCAGTGACCAGAGCGGACTCTGTTGTTTCGGCCAGCCCCAGCGCCTGCGCCAGTCGCAGACAAAATTCACTGGTACTCAATGCCGCGCCCGCCAGCGGTAACCAGCCGACTTCGCAGCGTGGCGGCGCCTGCAGCAGACATTCGGCAAGCAGCGCACTCTTGCCACTGCCCGCAGGCGCGCAGATCAGCCTGACCCGCGCCATCGACTCCAGCAACGGCCCGTTCAATCGCGCGCGTGGCTGGTGATGGGCAGACAGTCTGGGCAGAAATCCGGGGCGATCCAGACATGGCGTCATGGCGGTCATCGGGTAGGCCTTTTTATAGTTGTAGGCTCACCCTAGCCTTCTCCCGTCGGCTTGTTGATAAGTATTCAGCTCGCTGATTGGCGGCCATAAAAAAGGCGACCGCCCGGTCGCCTTTTTTCAACGGATGTATCAGACCCCTTACCGCACGCCCTCTGCGCGCAGGGCCGATGGCGTGTAGTCGGCAGCCTTGGCTTCGAAGCCGAACTCGAAGCTATGCTTCTCTTCGTTCTTCATCCCCAGGGCAATGTATCGACCGGCAATGATGTCGTAGAGCGCTTCGAGGGTGTAGGCCTGCGCCTGGTGATCGTAGTAGTACTGCGCGTGACCTTCGGCGACACGCCACAGTTGCCCGCGACCGTCGTAGTGGTCGGCGAGCGCTACTTGCCAGCTGTCCTCGTCAATGTACATGTGGCGCTTGGCGTAGATGTGGCGCTCGCTCGGCTTGACCGTGCCGACCACTTCCCAGACCCGGTGCAACTCATAACGGGTCAGGTCCTGATTGATGTGCCCGGCCTTGACGATGTCGTCGTACTTGAGCTTCGGCGAATCGAGTTTGTAGCTGTTGTACGGAATATACATTTCCTTCTTGCCGACCAGTTTCCAGTCGTAGCGATCCGGTGCTCCGGAGAACATGTCGAAGTTGTCCGACGTACGCAGGCCATCAGCGGCGGTGCCCGGGCCGTCATAGGCGACTTGCGGAGCGCGGCGTACACGGCGCTGGCCGGCGTTGTAAATCCACGCCAGACGCGGTTCCTTCACCTGATCGAGGGTCTCGTGCACCAGCAGCACGTTACCGGCCAGTCGCGCCGGCGCGGTCACCGACTGCTTGAAGAAGGTCAGCACGTTGGCGGCTTTTTCCGGATCGATATCCTTCATCAATTGCGGCACGGCGATCTCTTCTTCGAAGCGGATCGGCGTGTAGCTGCCGTTGGTCTGCGGCGTGACCTGGGTGATGATCCGGCGCAGGTTGCCGCCGTGATATCGGGTGATGTGGTTCCACAACACCTCGACACCATTCTTCGGAATCGGGAAGGCGTAATAGCGATTACCGGTGAAATTGGCGAGGCCGTTGCCGTCGTTGATGCTGGTAACGTTGAGTGCGCTGCGCTTGGCCGACTCGTAGATTTCTGGCGGCACGGCGACGGTGCGGTGGGTCGGATAGACCGGGATCTTGTAGGTCTCCGGGTAGCGTTTGAACATCGCCACCTGGCCATCGGAAAGCTTGCTCTTGTACTGGTCGACGTTGGCCGCGGTGATGGTGAACAGCGGTTTTTCATTGGCAAACGGGTCGGCGAGGAAGCCTTTGCTGTCCACCGCACCGGCGTTTTTCGGGATGCCGCCGGTCCATGCCGGGATCGAACCGTCAGCGTTACCGGCCTTCTCGGCGCCGAGCGGCGTCAGGCTGGTGCCGAGTTTGTTGGCCTCCTCCGCAGATACCGCGGCCATCACGTTGGCCGCCAGCAGACTCAGGGCCAGCACACCGCATTGCAGAATCATTTTGCGCATTGCTTTCATCCTTCTCGGGCAGATCAGAAGTTCACGCCGAAGCTCAGGGCGACGAAGTCACGGTCTTCGAGGACGTTGTAGTCGCCACCGAAAAAGTCGGTGTAACTGAGGCTCGCGGTGTAGGTGTTGCGGTAATCGGCATCGACGCCGACGCTGATCGCTTTCGCACCTTCGTTGAACAAACCGTTGGGGCCGTAACCGGCGACGTCGTGCGACCACGACAGGTTGGGTTTGAGGTTGATCCCGCCGATCACGTTGGCGTAATCAAGGATCGCCCGGGCGCGGTAGCCCCACGAAGTCGAGGTGACGAAGCCGTCGGTATCGCCACCGAAACCGTACTGGCCGTACACCGAGTCCCGGCCATAACGCAGCTTGCTGCGAGACTCCAGACCACCGACCCGCACCACCGCTGCTTCACCGACAACGGTCAGGCGTTCGGCGCCCAGGACCTGATCGAAAAAGTGCGTGAGGGTGCTCTGGATCTGCGTGACTTCTTTGCGCCGGTAACCCTTGTTGTCAGCGCCTGGGGAAGTCGACAGTGGTGAGGCCGTGCCGCCGGCAATAGGGTTGAGCAGCGCCAGCGTCAGGTCGTTTGTGCTGACCTGCACCGGGGCGTTTGGCCGGTAGCTGATTTCGCCGGTCCACGCGGTGCCGGTGGGCAGCGTGGTGGAGAAACTCGCGCCGTACAGACGAATGTCTTCCGGGTATTCGAGGTAGTACCCACCGCGCCCGAGCATCACGCTCTGCGCCAGCCCCGAGCCGCTGCCGGGCGCCAGGCCGTTGGCGATGCCGACCATGCCCGGCAAGGCCGCCAGGGTCGAAAGCCCTGCCGTAGTCGTGCCCACCGTCGGCGTGCGGCTGTGATAGTTCATGAAATAGAGGCCGTACTCGGTATCGTCACCCAGCCAGCGTAACGCTGTGCCCCACTGCCCGGAATCCCGCGCATCGCGATCGCCACCACGGGGAATCACCACGCCTTCGCGGGTCACTTGAATGCCTTGGCCAAACGCGGTGGTCAACGGCACCAGCGGCGCAATGGCCGGGTTGCCGACGGTGTAGCCGCTGTTGCAACCGTCCGCCGCCACATCGACGCCGAAGAACGTGCCGCAGTTGTCGAGTACGGTCTGGTCCCACTCCAGTTGATAGAAGCCTTCGACGGTCAACTGATCCGTCAGGCCTTGCGAGCCGAACAGCATGTTCACCGGAATCAGGCCTTCCTTGATCTCTGCGCCGGGACGCCGGAACGCCGAGACGTCGATCGGGTTGATGCTGTTGATCGAGTTGCCGATGAAGGTACTTTCGCCCCAGCTCACCACTTGTTTGCCGGCGCGTACGGTGCCCGGCAGATCGGCAATGGAATAGTTGTGATAGACGAATGCATCGAGAATCTGCGCGCCGGACGACTTGGCGCCCTCCTTGCGGCCCTTGTCGCTGATCTGTTTAAACTCGCGGTCTTCATCCTTGAGTTCGAAGTCGTACCAGTACTTGCCACGCACGAACACACCGGTGTCACCGTACTTCAGTTCTAGATCGTGAATGCCTTTGACGATTTTCGAGAAGGTCTCGCCCTTCTTGAAGTTCAAGCGCCCGTCATCACCGGTGGAGGATTGCCCGGTACCACCGTTGACCGTGCCGACCAGCGACTTGTCGGCATCGCGCATGCCCCAACTCGCCCCCACCGACAGCGACGAATCGAACGTGCCCTCGATTTCCCCGATGTTGAACGAAACCGCTTGCGCCTGGGCACAGCAACCCAGAGCCACCGCGGCTGCCAGCGCCTGCGGTGTGAAGATGGCGCGCATTGTTGTTTTTGTCATGCGTCTTCCCCGGTGAGTGACAGAAGGCCCCACCCTACTGCCGAGTGAACGGGTCGATAAGCGCACCAAGGAGGTATTCGTGTTGTCGCTCGAAAGGATGAATGGCTTTGCGGAGCGGGGCTTTGCGCGGGTCATGAGTCGGCTGGATAGTTGATCATCAGCGCAACGCATGGTGCGAGGCACTGTTGCATGCCCCGTAACAGTGCATGTCCGGAATCGCTATTTTTCCTACAGATTCAAATCCGTATTCTGAGCGGGCTTTCACGGGATACGCCGCAAAGCCCCCAGCCTTGGCTACTGAGTAAATCAGGCCATTGCTGACAGATTTCAGATCAATCGAAGGTGTTCGGTTGATCACCCCGGTGTTCACTGACGTTGATTTGTAGCTCCTTGATCCAACGTCTTACCTTGGCCGCTGCGTTTGCAGCGGCCTTTTTTATGGGCGCAGGGTTTTCAAGACAAAGGTTGTGGGAAAAACTTTTCAGTTCACCTGATTTCGAGTAGGAAACGTCTTTTTACTTCGAAGAATATTCCGCGTCATCTCTCATTGCCCAGAACCATCTCGCATTCTTCCAAGTAAATCCCCACGTAGTTCTCGGATTCATTCCCGACCCTTTTGTTGTAACTTTAAATAACAGGAAGCAATTGAAGTAAAACAATTTTGATTAGTTACACGCACATTCAAAAGGATATGAATATGCAAAAGCCCCCAACGTGGGAGTTGACTGAGGCTGTCCACACTACAGCGATAGCCCCCATACATATTCCAGTAGCGACTGGAACCGGAACATCAATTCCAAACAGTGGCATGTTTGGCCCGCATGACTTTGGACCGCAAAATATAATTATCGCCAATTCACATACGATTAATGCCACCAAAAAAGCCTTTGAGCAGGAGTATCAATCGCGCACCAACCAACTGGCACAAACAATCGAGCACGAACTCGCTGCCACGCGCCTGGAGGGTTCTACTCATCCGCTGCCTCCAGCGGACGCGATCGTTCGAGAACTCGGCGTTCGCAACACGCTGCTACTGCGCAAATCATCTGAGCTTCATCAAAAAACAGCCCTGGCGAATCTGTTCTATGGGGGCACCCCACTGAACCGGAGCCTGCTCGACTTCTATCGAAAAGCTTCAACCATAGAAGCTCCGGTCATGCCCGGGGGGGGGCGGCGATGCGCGCCTGGGCAGCGTCGTATAGAGCGGCTCATGACGCAAAGCTTTTGACGCAATCGATTCAGATGCTCAATCAGCAACATGTGCAGGTACTCAACTGGTTGGCATCTGTGCAGGCCAGTGATCAAGCGCAAATCGCTGCTCGGCAGCAAGCACAGTGGGCTGCTGCCGAACTGGCGCGCATCAATGAACAGGCACGACTCGCCGCGCTGACAGAGGCCGCACGACGGCAAAAAGAGCAGCTGGAAATTCAGGCCCGTGAACAGCTGCGACTCGCGGCGCTAGCTGAAGCGCAACGGCTGGCAGTTGAACAGGCACAAATCGCTGCTGAAGCGGCTACGCAGCAATTAGCCGCCGAGCAGGCACGCCTGCAAGCGCAAGCGGATATCCAGCGCCGCAGCGAAGAACGCCGGCAGTTGGCCGAAAAAACGCGTCAGGAAAAACAGCAGAAAGCCCTGCGCAAAGCACAAAAGCGCCAGCGCAAAAAAGCGCGCAAGACCGCCAAGGCGCATGCGCAACAAGCGGTCGAAGACGCCTCACGCAGGCAACCTCCGGCTTTTGCCTACGCCGGTGCAACGGCTGCATTTGGCCCTACCTTTACCGGACCACTCGGCGGTTTTGGCAATAACCCGGCGACCGCTCTGGCGCTTCGAGCCGCGCTTCGAACGGCAGTTTCCCTTGCATTGGCAGCCATATCCACAGCTGCCGCACCAGTGATCGTCGGCTTCGCGGCGCTGCTCGTCCCCTCGAAGCTGGGCAACGGCGATCTTTATTCTGCAAGCATTCCATTGTCCGACCTCGCACCCGATCTGAACGAAGACCTGCATAAGTTGGCGGCGACCCGGGGTGAAATCGATCTGCCCCTCAGGCTGGGTTCGATAACGACAGGTAACAAGTTCGAGCTCGTTGTTGTTACGACGGACGGCGTGACAGTTTCCGCCAGTGTGCTCGTGAGAGCGGCCCATTTCGACACCAATAAAAACGCTTACATTTCCACCGCCAGCAACACCAATGGCCCCACGCTGACGTGGACGCCATTGGTCAAACCGCTGGATCCTTCGACGGATTTGCCGCCGGCCGATATGGACCTGCCGATCTACGACGGCGTCGAAATCGTACCGGGCGAGGGACGATTAGATGCGTTTCCCGAACTGGATCGGTATGGGTTTGGCGGGTTTATCACGGTGTTTCCGGGTGAGTCTGGCATTCCGCCGTTGTGGGTGGTCTTCAGCAGTCCATATGGGGGAGGAGAACAAGCTGGCGAACACAGCGGTCGCGCATTCAATCCAAAAGAAACCGGCGGCTCAATTCTTGAACTGGACTGGGCGACTACAACTGCAACATTGGAAGGAGCAAGTATTGTGAGACTTCACATTTCCAAATTTCCTGAATCGGCCGCCAATAGAGTGATGCTCGACAGGCTGGAAAGTATAATTCGGGGAGAGCTCGAAGCGACGGATACAGACAAACGCTTCTACACTCATGAGCTGCGGGAGTTCGAAAGATTCAAAGCCTTGGGATATGGCGACACCGAGCGGCCTGATCCGGATTCTCCGGTGTGGAACAATGTTCACACAGCAACATTGGAAGATTTCAAACTGAAGGATGACGCATCTCTGCTTTACACACCTGAAGCGCTGGCCGCAGCCGCCGACCAAGAAGAACGTGAATATCAGCAGTTGCTGAAGGAAATGTGGAAATGAACAAAGTCGAGCAGATTGTCAAAAATGAACCTCTGGATGACATCGTTGCTGTATTCGCACTGGTCAAACCGAATCCACATCTGGATATGATGATCAGACGCTATAACAGCGAAATCCTCAGAGAGTACGGCTCGCTTGAAAGTGCTTATTCTCGGCTTTTCGCCGCCGGTGTATTGGCCATTGGAGATCGCGGTCTGGCGATCAAAGGGCCCAACTGGTCACCTCCCCAGTTCATGATCGAAAACAGATATTCCTGACTGTCCAAGCGGCCACCGAGACTTCGCTCGGTGGCCGCTCCACTTACAAAGAATACTTCTGCAAATTCGCCATCATTTCCTTCAGCGCTTCAATGTTGTCCTGCGGATGCGCCGCGCCCTCGAAATCACAGATCTGCTGCCAGTGCGCGGCGACATCTTCCGGGCTGAAGCCGGCACGCGGATCAAACCCGGCGCCGAGGCTGCGCTCCCAGCGCACTTTGCCCATCCAGCCGCCGCCGACTTCGAACAGGCCCGAGGTTTCCTGGCAGTTTTCGCTAGCCAGATACACCACCAATGGGCTGATCAGTTCCGGTTTCAGTTGCTCGAACACTTGCGGCGGGATCAAGCCTTCGGTCATGCGGGTGCCGCCAGTCGGCGCTATGGCGTTGACCAGGATATTGTTCTTGCGCCCCTCGATGGCCAGCGTACGGGTCAAACCGTAGAGGCCAAGTTTGGCCATGCCGTAGTTGGACTGGCCGAAGTTGCCGTAGATGCCCGAGGTCGAGGCGGTGAAGATCACGCGGCCGTAGTTTTGCTCGCGAAGGTGCGGCCATGCGGCGCGGGTGACTTTGTAGGCGCCTTCGACGTGGACGCGGTAGACCAGATCCCAGTCGGCGTCGTCCATTTTGTGGAAGGTCTTGTCGCGCAGGATCCCGGCGTTGTTGACCACGACGTCGACGCGGCCGAAGGCGTCGAGCGCGTTCTGTACGAGTTTGTCGCCGTCGGTGACCGAGTCGTGGTTGGCTTCGGCGATGCCGCCGGCTTCGCGGATTTCTGCGACCACACGGTCTGCGGCGGAAGCGTTGGCGCCTTCGCCCTGGGTCGAGCCGCCGAGGTCGTTGACCAGCACTTTGGCGCCCTGTTTGGCGAACAGCAGTGCGTGTGCGCGTCCAAGGCCACCACCGGCTCCGGTGACGATTACGACTTTATCTTCGAAACGCACAGACTCATTCATCACGGCAACTCCAGCAGGCCTAGGGACAGTTCTCCGAGTGTCAGGCACGGGGCTTTCGGTCACAACAAACACAGCTGGGGCTGAATGGTGCGCGATAAGGCTGGGGGATGATGCGCATAGTCGAAAGATCAAAGATCAAAAGATCGCAGCCTTCGGCAGCTCCTACACCAACACATGAAGGAGCTGCCGAAGGCTCGGGCCGCGTTCGGACGATCTTTTGATCTTTCAGGAACACGCTACTTTGCGCGGTGGCAGCACGAAGCGTTCGCGAAACGCCAGGTAATGCTTGAGCACCTGCACCGGCGCCTCGGTCTGCGGATAGTGGCCGATGCCTGGCAGCAGCACAGTGTCTGCATCGGCAATCAGCTCGCGGTAACGCTCGACCATGTGCGCTCCGGAGATCGGATCGACCTCTCCATCAATCACCCGCAACGGCACTTCACCGCGCTGCATCGCCGCCACCCAGCGGTCACGTTGCACCCGGCGTTCGGGGATGTAGCCGATCAGTTTGTGCATGATCCGCGGGCCGTGATTGCTGTCGATCAGGCTCCAGAAATCATCCAGCTCACTTTCGCTCGGGCGGGTCTGCGGGCCGAAGATCTGGCGGAAGCTTTTCACCAGCGCGTCTCGGGTAAACGCACGACCGATCATCCAGCCCAATGGGCTGAGCAGCAGTTTTTGCATCAACACCGGACGATGGGTTTCAGGGAACAGCCCACCGTTGAGAAATACGCAACTGGCGACCTCGATCTGCTCTTCGTAATGCCGGGCGAGCAGTTCCTGCGCGACGCTGTCGCCATAGTCGTGGGCGAGGATGTGCACCGGTTGTTCCACCTGCAAATGCGCGAGCAACGCCTGTTGCAGATCAGCTTGCTCCAGCAGGCTGTAGCTGTGATTGAGCGGTTTGGCCGAATCGCCAAAACCGAGCATGTCGCAAGCGATCACGCGATAACGCTGGGCCAGTGGTTGCCACAGGTAATGCCAGTCCCAACTGGCGGTCGGGAATCCATGGATCAGCAGCAACGGCTCACCCTGCCCCGTCATCCAGTAGCGGATCAACTGGCCGCGAAAAACAAACGTCTGGCTGCGCTTACGCCAGACACACAGAGGAATCTCGGCAAGAGGCATTAGAGTTTATATCCAGAGTCGTGTTTATCGAGTTTGCGCAGCAACGCCGGCCAGGCCAGCGCGCCCCCCATGCCTTGAGCACTTTTGGTGACGCCGGCGATCATCGCCTTGGCGCCCGCCAGGATCTGCGGTTCGATGGCGATGAGTTCAGCGCCGCCGGTCTGGGCCATCACCTGGATGTCGCAGGCGCGCTGGAAGGTGAACATCATCAGAAAGGTATCGGCGATGGTGCCGCCACAGGTCAGCAGACCGTGGTTGTGCAGCATCAGGAAATTGTTCTCGCCCAAGTCGGATTGCAAGCGCGCCTTCTCTTCGTGGTTCAGCGCAACACCTTCATAGCCGTGGTAGGCCAGGCTCGACAGCACGAACAATGATTGCTGGCTGATCGGCAACACGCCCTGCTTCTGCGCCGACACCGCAACGCCCGAAGCCGTGTGCGTATGCAGCACGCAAACCACATCGTGCCGCACTTCGTGTACCGCGCTGTGAATGGTGTAACCCGCCGGGTTGATTTCGTAAGGGCTGTCCATGAGTTTGTTACCGGCCTGATCGACTTTCACCAGGCTCGACGCAGTGATTTCGTGGAACATCAGGCCGAACGGATTGATCAGGAAATCTTCGGTGCCCGGCACCTTGGCGGAAATATGGGTGAAGATCAGATCGTCCCAGCCATGCAATGCGACCAGACGATAACAGGCGGCGAGATCGACTCGGGTCTGCCATTCCGCGGCGCTGACCTGGTCTTTGACATTAAGGGACGATTGGACGGGGGCTACGCTCACTGTATGCACCTCTGCGTTCTTATTGTTTTGCTCGTGTCAGCAGTCTAGTCAGGTGCAGACGATCGCGTAGTTGCATTGCCAGCCAGCTTGATGACTGAGCGGGTCAGCAACGCAAACACCTTGGATCCAGGTCAAAGCAACGACGCCAACAACGGCGCGGCGAACAGGTTGAGCAAACCGGTCAACACCATCACCAGACCCGCCACAGAGCCTTCTTCGCCGCCGACTTCATGCGCCCGACTGACGCCAGCACCGTGCGCACCGACACCGAACAGCGCGCCACGCGCCAAGGCGCTGCGCAACGGCAAACACTTCAAGAGCACCCCGCCGAGCATCGCGCCGAACACGCCAGTGAACATCACGAACACTGCGGTCAGTTCCGGCACGCCACCCAGATCATGCGCCAACGGCATGGCGAACGGCGTGGTGATCGAACGCGGCACCAGTGACATCGTTACCGAACTGTCCAGCGCCAACGCCTTGGCCAGGCCGAACGAGGTGCCGATCGATGCCGCACTGCCGGCCACCATGCCCAGCAGCAATGCTGACCAGTGCCGCATCAGCAGGCGCCGCTGCTGCCAGATCGGCACGGCGAAGGCGACGGTAACCGGCCCAAGCACCAGCATCAGCCAATGGGTGTTGCTCGAATATTCGGCGTAAGCAGTGTGCAGCGGCACGGCGAGTGCCAGCAGCAACGCCGGCACCAGAATCAGCGGTGACAACAGGTATCGCCCGGTGCGGCGATAAATCCAGCGGCTGAACAGGTACGCCAACAGGGTGAAGGCGAGCCAGAACATCGGCATCAGTTCAAGCTTCATGGGAACGCCTCAGGCGGACAGCCAACTCCACGGTGTACGCCGTCACCAGCATCACCATCAATGTGCTGGCGGCGATTACCAGCAGAATCCGCCAGCCGTCATTGCGTAGCAGCGCGCCGTAATCCAACAGGCTCATAAGCGCCGGAATAAAAAACAGCAGCATCTCGGCCATCAGTAAGCCTGCGCCCAGTTGCAGTGCTGCGGGTTTGATCCAGCCAAAGGCGAACGTCAGCAGCAACAGCGCCATGCCCATCACGCCGCCGGGAATCGGCAGGGCCAGCCAAGCGGCGAGTTGGCAGCCGAGCAGGTAGAGAGCGAGCAACACGGCCAGCTCGGCGAATAAACGGGAAAGATACTTTAGGGTGGCGGCGTTCATAGGGTTTTGCTCCTGACTGGGGCTCATTTTACGAAGCGCCCTGCCATCCCCGAAGCGAATTGTTAGACTCAAAGCCATTCCAAAACGGAATCAGGCAAATGGAATTCAAACAGCTACGCAGTTTTGTCGAAGTCATGCATCAGGGCGGGTTTACTCAAGCCGCGAAAACCCTGCACATCAGTCAATCGGCGGTGAGTAAACAAGTCGCGCAACTGGAACAGAGCCTCGGCACGCCGTTGCTCGAACGGCTGGGTTCACAGTTGCGCCTGACCGCCGCCGGAAGCGTGGTACTGCAACGGGCCGAAGGCATGCTGCGCTTGCGCAACGAGTTGCTCGTTGAACTGGACGACCTCAGTCACCTGGCCCGTGGCGAATTACGCCTCGGTTTACCGCTGCTGGGCAGTGATGCCCTGTTTGCCGGGCTGTTTGCCGAATACAGACGACGCTATCCGAACATCAGCATTCAGTTGCTTGAGGGGGGTAGTCGCAACATTGAGCAAGCGGTGTTGAGCGGTGAACTGGAGTTGGGCGGCAGCCTGTTGCCAAAAGATCCACAGTTCGACTTTCAGCCGTTCTGCGACGAGAGACTCGACGCCCTGTTACCCATGGATCATCCATTGGCGACACGGGGTGAGATTGGCCTGGAGGAGTTGGCCGATACGCCGTTTCTGCTGTATCAGCGCAGCTTCGTGCTCAACGACCGCTTGCTGCAAGCCTGTCAGCAAATGGGCTTCACGCCGAAGGAAGGCGGGCGCAGTGGTCAGGCGGATTTTCTCGCGGCACTGGTGGCTGCCGGGCAAGGCGTGGTGCTGTTGCCCAGCGTGGTCGCGCGCGGCCTGGTACGACCCGGCGTGGTGCGCCTGACCTTGAGAGCGCCGGACTATTTGCGCTGGGACATCGCGTTCATCTGGCGTCAGGGTGCTTATCTGTCTAACGCTGCACAAGCCTGGCTGGCGCTGCTGCGCGAGGGTGCGATCAGCCCTTGAGTGAGCCGATCAGATCCGCCAGCCAAGGCTCGGCATCGGTTTCCGGGGTGACGCTTTCGCTGGCGTCGATGCGCAGCATGTCCTGCACTTCACGCAGGCCAAGCTCGGCGAACAGTTCACGCATTTGCTCACCGCCACCGCAAAAAGTATCCCCGTAGCTGGCATCGCCCAAGGCAATCACTGCGCCCGGCAAACCGCGCCAGGCGGCCGGCAATTGATCACGAATGGTCGAATACAGCGGTTGCAGGTTGTCCGGCAATTCGCCCATGCCGGTGGTCGAAGTCACCGCGAGAAATGCTTCAGGTGCGAAAGACTGGATATCGGCCAGGCTGGCGCGCGGGTTGTAGAAGGTTTCAAAGCCGGCGGCTTTCAGCAGGTTCTGGGCGTGGCGGGCGACTTCTTCGGCGGTGCCGTAGACCGAACCGGAGAGGATGGCGACTTTCATCAATCTGATCCTGAAACTGAAAAAAATGAGCGGCGATAGTAACAGCCTGAGCCGCGAAGTTGGATCAGCCTCTCAATCAGTGCTGGTGGCCTATAGACAGCTTCCACTGATCTTCTAAAATGCCTGCCACTGACAACTCTGAAAGGATTCAAAGATGATCAACGCCAGTCTGCTGCAAATGGTGATCAACGCGTCGAATGACGGGATCGTGGTGGCCGAGAAGGAAGGTGAACAGGACAACATCCTGATTTATGTCAATCCGGCCTTCGAACGCCTGACCGGTTACACCAGCGAGGAAATTCTCTATCAGGACTGCCGCTTTCTGCAGGCCGGAGACCGCGATCAAGAAAGTCTGCTATTGATCCGCGACACCCTGCGCAGTAATGGTTCGTGCCGGGAGATCTTGCGCAACTATCGCAAGGACGGCACGCCGTTCTGGAACGAACTGTCGCTTTCGACGGTGACAAACGCCGCTGACGGCCAGACGTATTTTGTCGGTGTACAAAAGGACGTGACCGTTCAGGTCAAGGCTCAGCAGCGAGTGGCGCAACTCGAAGCGCAGGTCGCGGCCCTGCAAACCGAGCTTGCAGCCTTGAAAGCGACGAACGGCGCAAACAAAACAGCGAACTGATTGTCAGTAACTACAATCACCAATGACTTTGTAACTATTCCCTTCGAGTTAGCCATGCAGCGCGACGCCCTCCTGACCCAGGATGAGCTGGATTTTATCCAGACCATGCAGCACAACCCGCAACTGAACGTGCGGGATGCTACGTCGAGTCTGCTGGTTAATGGTGGTTCGCAGATTCGTGATTTGCTAACGCGCCTGGCTGCTCACGAACAGGTCACCATTCAGGCCAACTTCGAAAATCAGCAAATGACTTTTCCGCTGCATCTGGTGGAAGACGAGTTTCATGCACTGCACCTGCGTCTCGGTGTTCCGAGCATTTACGAAGATGGCCCGATGGTGCGCCCATGGCGGTTGACTCTCGAAGAGCCGGTGGCGCTGGAAAACGCCAAAGGCCAACCCGGCACGATGTGGGTTCACGAGATTTCGCACAAAGGCGTACTGCTGGAAATGCGCAACAAGACCAAACCCCCCAAGCATTTCGCGTTGTGGTTCAGCCCTTCCGGCTATGAGCGGATTTCACTGCGCGGCCATTTCGAACGGGAAACCGAAAGCGGTTTCTACGCCTACGAACTGAGCCAGAGCGATGCGGATGAAACCGAACGCCTGCGACAGTTCATTCTGCAACAACACCGCCTGACCCATCCCGCCCTGCACACCTGATCCTCAGGTATCGAGCTTGCCTGCCAGTATCTGCATCAGACGCTGACGCATCGTCGCCCCTTCGTTGCCAACACAACCAATCGAAGTTCCGCTCAGGCTATCCTGTGCCAGATCGGATGCATCCCCCGCCAGCAACAACTGACAATCAAGACTCAAGGCCAACCGATTCAATCGCCGCGGCAGTTCCGCGGCCGGTGCGTGATTGGAAAACAGCACCAGAGCCTGTGGCTTGATCTTCTCGCAAACCAGCGTCAACTCGTCGAACGGCTGGCCGGTGGTGAGCACCCGTACGCCTGAATCGCTGCTACTGAGAAACAGCGCAGCCACCAGCAATTCAAGTTCGCGGCACTGACCGGCCAAGGCACTGACAATGATCTTGCGAGGCTGTGAGCCGCGCAGAACGATGATTCGCTGCAGCACCCGCGCGCGCAGGTATCCATCGAGAAACAGCCACTCACTGGTTTGCCCAAAGGCTTCCTGACGCTGCAGCAATTGCCGCCAGAGCGGCATCAAGATGTCTTGAAACACGACCGGCAAAGCGTACGAAGAAAAGATCTGACCGTAAACCCGATCCAGCTCGAAATCGTCGAAAGCACTGACCGCACGTTGCAACTGCTGCTGCCATTGCTGGTAGTCGGCCTGCACCAAATCATCGGGAATGATATGTGCGAGCACCTTCAGCGGTTCGGTTTTAGCGAGGATCTTGCCAATCTTGCTGACCGCCACACCTCGGTCGATCCACTCGACGATGCTGCGAACGCGCTCGATATCTGACATCGAATACAAGCGATGCCCACTTTCGGTGCGCGTCGGTTGAATCAAACCGTAGCGCCGCTCCCACGCGCGCAGGGTGACCGGGTTTACACCGGTCAACCGTGAAACTTCCCGAATGGGAAACAGATCTTCGCGCTCGAGTGAAACAGATGCCTGCGAGGCAGGGCTGACGTCCGTCGTGACAGGCATAGTACGTTCAACGTCCATGTGGGCTTTGGATCCTATTCTAACCCCGCGGTGACCTGCGACGAAAGCCACTGGTTTAATCAGGAAAAACAGGAATAATCCTTGCTAGTTGACAACACAGGTCACCACCCCGGCCTGCGTCAGGCGAAACTCCTACCCGGAGCGACGCACCGAAATACGGAGATATATAATGTCTACTTCACCCGTTACGCTAATGGTCGCGCGCCGTGTCGCCGATGGCCGCTATCAGGATCTGATCATCTGGCTGCGCGAAGGCGAACAATTGGCCACCGACTTCCCCGGCTATCTGGGCTCCGGCGTGCTCGCCCCGCCGCCCGGCGATAACGAATTCCAGATCATTTTCCGCTTCGTCGATGAGCAGACTTTGCATGCGTGGGAGCATTCGGCTTCGCGTACAGCGTGGCTGGACCGTGGCAGCGATCTGTTTGCACACCCGAAAGAACACCGCGTCAGCGGCATCGAGGGCTGGTTCGGAACGGGCGCAATCGGTGCACGTCCGCCGCGCTGGAAACAGGCCGTTGCGATCTGGCTGGCGTTCTTTCCGGTATCGCTGCTGTTCAACTTTGTCCTCGGCCCGCTCCTCGCGGACATGAGTCTGTTGCCACGGGTGTTGATCAGCACAGCCTGTCTGACGCCACTGATGGTTTACTTCTTTATTCCCTTGTCGACACGGTTGTTGGCCAACTGGTTGAACGGTGCGCCAACGCGACCCTTGCCTGTTACGCCGTCAACACAAAATCGTTAAGGCAAGCCGCCGTAGTTCCACGGCTCGCGTCGCTGGTATAGTTTTCGCTCCAACCGCGATGCGAGCCACTCATGACCACAAATTGCGCCCCGATCCTGATCACCGGTGCCGGCCAGCGCGTCGGCCTGCATTGCGCGCAACGTTTGCTGGAAGACGGCCACCCGGTGATCTTCACCTACCGCAGTGAACGTCCCGGCGTGCAAATGCTGCGGGATCTGGGCGCAGTGGGTGTATTTGCGGACTTTTCCAGCGAAACGACCATCCTGGCATTCATCGCTGAATTGAAAACCCTCACCGACAGCCTGCGGGCGATAGTGCACAACGCCTCCGAATGGCTGGCGGAAAGCCCGGACAGTGAAGCCGAAGCGTTCAGCCGCATGTTCAACATTCACATGCTCGCGCCCTATCTGATCAACCTGCACTGCGCCGGTTTGCTCCAGCAATCGACGCCCGCCGACATCATCCATATCAGCGACGATGTGACCCGCAAGGGCAGCAGCAAGCACATCGGTTATTGCGCGAGCAAAGCCGGGCTCGACAGCCTGACCCTGTCCTTCGCCGCGCGCTATGCGCCAGCGATCAAGGTCAACGGCATCGCGCCGGCCCTGCTATTGTTCAATCCCGACGACGACGCGGCGTACCGCGTCAAGGCGTTGGCCAAATCCGCGTTGGGCATTGAGCCCGGCAGCGAAGTGATCTACCAAAGCCTGCGCTATCTGCTCGACAACCCTTATGTCACCGGCACGACCCTGACCGTCAACGGCGGGCGGCACGTCAAATAACCCCGCCCGCGAGGATGTTCCATGACCCGCTCCCTGCCCGAGAATTACCGCGAAATCCTCATCGGCCTTGGTGAAGACCCCGACCGCGAAGGATTACTCGACACTCCGGTACGTGCGGCCAAGGCCATGCAATACCTGTGTCACGGTTATGAGCAGAGCGTCGACGAGATCGTTAATGGCGCACTGTTTGCTTCGGACAGCGATGAGATGATCATCGTCGCTGACATCGAGTTGTACTCATTGTGCGAACATCACCTGCTGCCCTTCATCGGCAAGGCCCATGTGGCGTATATTCCGACCGGCAAAGTGCTGGGGTTGTCGAAGATCGCGCGACTGGTGGACATGTTCGCCCGACGCCTGCAGATTCAGGAAAATCTCACCCGGCAAATCGCCGATGCGGTGCAACAGGTCACTGATGCCGCCGGCGTTGCCGTGGTCATTGAGGCCAGACACATGTGCATGATGATGCGCGGTGTCGAGAAACAGAACTCGACCATGAACACCTCGGTCATGCTTGGCGCTTTTCGCGACTCGAGCAACACCCGCCAGGAGTTCCTGCAATTGATTGGACGGAGCAAGTAGATGCCACAACTTCAACCGGGAATGGCGCGCATCCGGGTCAAGGATCTGCGCTTGCGCACCTTTATCGGGATCAACGAGGACGAGATCCTCAACAAGCAGGATGTGCTGATCAACGTCACCATTCTGTACGCCGCGCAGGACGCGGTGCGTGACAACGACATCGACCACGCCTTGAATTACCGCACCATCACCAAAGCGATCATCGCCCACGTCGAGGGTAATCGCTTTGCGCTGCTCGAACGCCTGACCCAGGAATTGCTCGATCTGGTGATGAGCAACGGATCGGTGCTGTATGCCGAAGTCGAAGTCGACAAGCCGCATGCGCTGCGTTTTGCCGAGTCGGTGTCGATCACCCTCGCTGCCAGCCGCTGAGCGTGTCTGGCGCATTGGCCGCCAGACTTTTATCATCCGCGCCACGAATTGACTGCACAGAGCCCATCATGACCGAGCAACAACGCCTCGAACTCGAAGCCGCCGCCTTCCGCCGACTGGTCGCGCACCTGGACAGCCGCAAGGACGTGCAGAACATCGACCTGATGAACCTCGCCGGGTTCTGCCGCAACTGCCTGTCGAAGTGGTACAAGGCCGAAGCCGACGAGCGCCAGATCGAGGTCAGCCTCGACGACGCCCGCGAAGTGGTTTACGGCATGCCGTACGCCGAGTGGAAAGCCCAGTTTCAGCAAGAAGCCAGCGCCGAACAACAAGCGGCGTTCGCCAAAGGAAAACCCAATGAGTGATCTGAACACCCTGCGCGCCAGCCTCAAGAGCGGCGAGCACGTTTTCGCCGACACCCTGGCCTTCATTGCCGCCGGTTACGACTACCAGCCTCAGGCGTTCAACAACGGTGGAGTGGAAAACGCGGCCGGGCAGAACGAAGGTTCGTGCAAGACCCTGGGTCTGGCGCTGCTGGAAGGCCTGAGCGATGAGGAAGCGCTGCTGGCGTTTGGCGAACATTACCGTTCGGTGGTGGCCACGCCTGAGGGCAGTGATCACGGCAATATTCGGGCGTTGATCGAACACGGTCTGGCGGGTGTGAAATTTACCGCCCAGCCCCTGACTCGCCGCTAACTTCAGCTGCAAACCCAATTCCTGTGGGAGCGAGCCTGCTCGCGAATACGGACTGACATTCGACATTGATGTCGACTGAAACACCGCATTCGCGAGCAGGCTCGCTCCCACATTGGAACTGCGTTGAACCTGAAAACCGGGCACAAAAAAACCGGCCAATTGGCCGGTTTTTTTGTGCCTGCGATCTTAGAACGAAGCGTTCTGCAGACCATCCAGGTAACGCTCGGTGTCCAGTGCCGCCATGCAGCCAGCGCCAGCCGAGGTGATGGCCTGACGGTAAACGTGATCTGCCACGTCACCGGCGGCGAAGATGCCTTCGACGCTGGTCGCGGTGGCGTTGCCCTCACGACCGCCCTGCACTACCAGATAACCGTCTTTGAGGGTCAACTGGCCTTCGAACAGCGAGGTGTTCGGGGTGTGGCCGATGGCGATGAACACGCCGTCGACTTTGATCTCGTCGAAGCTGCCGTCGTTGTTCTTCAGACGCGCACCGGTCACGCCCATGTTGTCACCCAGCACTTCGTCGAGGTTGGCGTTCAACTTGAGGATGATCTTGCCTTCGGCCACACGGGCGTTCAGCTTGTCGATCAGGATCTTCTCGGCGCGGAAGGTTTCGCGACGGTGGATCAAGGTCACGGTGCTGGCGATGTTGGCCAGGTACAGCGCTTCTTCAACAGCGGTATTGCCGCCACCGACCACTGCAACAGGCTTGTTGCGATAGAAGAAACCGTCGCAGGTCGCGCAGGCCGAAACGCCTTTGCCCATGAACGCTTCTTCCGACGGCAGGCCCAGGTAACGAGCGCTGGCGCCGGTGGCGATGATCAGGGCGTCACAGGTGTAGGTGGCGCTGTCGCCAGTCAGGCTGTAGGGCTTGGAAGCGAAGTCCACGGCGTTGATGTGATCAAAGACGATCTCGGTTTCAAAACGCTCGGCGTGCTCACGCATACGTTCCATCAGCACCGGACCGGTCAGACCGTGGACATCGCCCGGCCAGTTGTCGACTTCGGTGGTGGTGGTCAGTTGACCACCAGCCTGCATGCCGGTGATCAGCAGTGGCTTGAGGTTGGCACGGGCGGCATAGACCGCAGCGCTGTAACCGGCAGGGCCGGAACCGAGAATAATCACTCGCGAATGACGGACTTCAGACATGACCTGCTCCTGTTGACCGGGCCGAAAAACTGGCGCGGAACGCCGGACTGCCGGCGGGAATAAAAAAGGACCGTGGAAAACCTTGGGGAAGGCTTGAGCTCGACAGTCCTGTAAAAAGTTGGGTGAAGCGTATCGAGGGGGGCAAGATTAAGGAAATACGGTTTAACAATCCAGCTCATAGGTGGTCTCTATGCCGACACACTGACGAGATGGACGTCTTTGTTACAGTGGATGTCGATCACTCTGCCGCGCTTTCGCAGCCATTGCAAAGTCGGTAAGGTCGGCGCGTTTTCCCTTGCTCGGAGCACCTTATGCCCGCCCCTGTTCTGTCCGGCCCGCAATACCTGCGCGAAGGCCTCAAACTGGTCCTTAGCCCCAGCCTGCGATTGTTTGTACTGCTGCCGCTGGCCATCAACCTGGTGCTGTTCGTCGGATTGATCTATCTGGCCGGCCACCAGTTCAGCCTGTGGGTCGATACGCTGATGCCGTCGCTGCCCGAATGGCTGAGCTTTCTCAGCTACATCCTGTGGCCGCTGTTTGTCGTGCTCGTCGCACTGATGGTGTTTTTCAGCTTCACCATGCTCGCCAACATCATTGCAGCGCCCTTCAACGGCTTTCTCGCGGAAAAGGTCGAAGTGGTGGTACGCGGCACCGATGACTTCCCGGCCTTCAGCTGGGGCGAACTGATCGCGATGATCCCGCGCACCCTCGCTCGGGAAATGCGCAAACTCGGCTATTTCCTGCCGCGTGCCATCGGCCTGTTCATCCTCTCGTTCATTCCGGTGGTGAACATCGTCGCCGCGCCGCTGTGGCTGCTGTTCGGTGTGTGGATGATGGCGATCCAGTACATCGACTACCCGGCGGACAACCACAAACTGGGCTGGAACGAGATGCTCGCCTGGCTACGCCAGAAGCGCTGGCAGAGCATGAGTTTTGGCGGCAGCGTCTATCTGGTGCTGCTGATTCCGGTGGTCAACATCCTGATGATGCCCGCGGCTGTGGCCGGGGCCACTTTGTTCTGGGTGCGTGAACGTGGTGCCGAAAATCTGGTGACTCAGCGCTAGACCCGTCACAAATCCATCATCCGAACGTCACAAGCACGACATGGCCTCAGCCGACACTGAGGTCATGACGACAGCTCTGCACATCACTCTGATCACCGAAACCTTCCCACCGGAAATCAACGGCGTGGCCAATACCCTTGGCCGCTTGTGCGATGGATTGCGCGCGCGTGGGCATCAGGTCGAATTGGTGCGCCCCCGTCAGGCCGACGATCCACAGCGCACTGAAGACGACGCCCTGCTGCTGTGCCGAGGCTGGCCGTTACCGGGCTATCCAGGGCTGCAATGGGGTCAATCGTCGATGCACAAATTGCTGCGACGCTGGAAGCGCCAGCGCCCGGATGTGCTGTATATCGCGACTGAAGGGCCGCTCGGCTTGTCGGCGTTACGGGCAGCGCGGCGACTGGGAATCTCGGTGGTCAGCGGTTTTCATACCAATTTCCAGCAATACACCAGTCAGTACGGCCTTGGTCTGTTGACCCGCATGCTGACGCATTACCTGCGCTGGTTTCACAACCGTTCGGCGCTGACGCTGGTACCGAGCGTGAGCCAGCGACTGGAGCTGGAACGTCGGCATTTCGAGCGCCTGGCGCTACTGTCGCGAGGTGTGGACAGCCAGTTGTTTCACCCCACCAAACGGCTGAACGCTTTGCGTGAGCAATGGGGACTGGCCGAGAGCGACATTGCGGTGATTCACGTAGGACGGCTCGCGCCGGAGAAAAACCTTGGTTTACTCAAACGCAGCTTTGAAAAACTGCGCAGCACTTATCCACAGCGCAATCTGAAACTGATCGTGGTCGGTGACGGGCCGCAACGGGTAGCTCTGGAAAAGGATCTGCCCGAGGCGATTTTCTGCGGTGCGCAGCGCGGTGAAGCGTTGGCGGCGCACTATGCGTCGGGAGATGTGTTTCTGTTTCCGAGCCTGACCGAAACCTTTGGCAACGTGGTGCTGGAGGCGTTGGCCTCCGGGCTGGGCGTGGTCGCTTACGATCAGGCAGCGGCGGCGCAGCATATTCGTCATGGCTACAACGGCGTGTTGGCGATGCCTGGGGACGAAGAGGCGTTTTGCGATGCGGCGGCGTGGTTGCTCGAGGAGGATGAGACGTTGCGTTGTGTGCGGCTGAATGCGCGCCAGCATGCGAGTCGCCAGGGCTGGGCGGCGATTATCGAGCAGTTTGAAGGTCATTTGCGTGGGGCGTGCGTTCGGGAGCAGGTTGTCCCTAATGCACAGACATTGCCATAGATCTTTACTGGTCTTGAAGCCACCTTCGCGAGCAGGCTCGCTCCCACAAGGGATCTCCAGTGAACACAGGATTTGTGAATACCGGAGAAACCTGTGGGAGCGAGCCTGCTCGCGAAGGGGTCAGTAATGGCGCCGCTTAAACCAGCGTCATCAAAGCATCACGGCTGAACGGCAGAATGTCCTGCTCGCGCCCTTCACGAACCTTCAGCGCCCAATCCGGATCGACCAGCAACGCACGCCCCACCGCCACCAGATCGAATTCCTCCTTGTTCAGACGGTCCAGCAGGTTCTCCAGACTGGCCGGTTGCGCGACCTTGTCGGTGTTGACCATGAACTGCAGGAACTCGCCATCCAGGCCCACGCTGCCGACAGTGATGGTCGGTTTGCCAGTCAGTTTGCGCGTCCAACCGGCCAGGTTCAGTTCGGAGCCGTCGAATTCCGGCTCCCAGAAGCGCCGCGTCGAGCAGTGGAAAATATCCACGCCTGCCTCGGACAGAGGCTTGAGGAACTCGCCCAACGCTTCAGGGGTTTGCACCAGACGCGCGGTGTAATCCTGCTGCTTCCATTGCGAGAAACGGAAAATGATCGGGAAACCTTCACCGACCGCCGCACGCACCGCTTGAATCAACTCGATAGCGAAACGCGAACGGTTGGCCAGGCTGCCGCCGTATTCGTCGGTGCGCTGATTGCTGCCTTCCCAGAAGAACTGATCGACCAGATAACCGTGAGCACCATGGATCTCGACGCCGTCCATGCCAATGCTTTGTGCATCCTTGGCGGCTTGGGCGAAGGCGGCGATCACGTCCTGAATATCCTGTTTGGTCATGCCGTGGACAACGACGGTGCCGTCCTTGAGTTTTTCCGACGGGCCGTAAGCCGGCACGCTGGCGTCCGGCTCGGTGCCGATGCGGCGAACGCTGCCGACATGCCACAGTTGCGGAACGATCTTGCCCCCCTCGGCGTGCACCGCATCGACGACTTTTTTCCAGCCAGACAACGCGGCGTCGCCGTAGAAGTGCGGCACGTTCGGGTAGCCGTTGGACGCCTTGTGACCAACAGTCGTGCCTTCGGTGATGATCAGGCCCACACCCGCGGCAGCGCGGCGGCGGTAGTACTCAATGACCTTGGAGTTGGGTACGCCGCCCGGGGAAAACGAACGGGTCATTGGCGCCATGACCACACGGGTCGGCAGTTCGAGGGCACCGAGGTGGAACGGTTTGAACAAGGCTTGAACGGGCATCGAAAGGCTCCACAGAGAATGGCTTTATGACGGCGATAATATGGACCAACGAATCCATTGAACAGCACTATTGATTTGGGTGATTAAGGATTAAAAGACAGAAAGCAAAAGATCGCAGCCTCCGGCAGCTCCTACAGTTGATCTCATGTAGGAGCTGCCGGAGGCTGCGATCTTTTGACCGTGATGTTTCAGCTCAGCGCTTTTTCAATCGCGTGCACGATGGTCGGATCATCCGGCGCCGTGCGCGGCGAGAACCGGGCCAGCACCCGGCCGTCCTTGCCGAGCAGAAATTTTTCGAAATTCCAGGTGATATCACCGGGAAATTCCGCGCCCTCGCCCGCCAGCAGACGGTAGAGCTGATGCCGCTCGTGGCCGTTGACCTCGAGCTTGCTCGACAAAGGGAACGTCACGCCATAGTTGAGGCTGCAGAACTCTTGAATTTCCTGTTCGCTGCCTGGTTCCTGACCGGCAAACTGGTTGCACGGCAGGCCCAACACGCTGAAGCCTTTACCTTTGAATTGCTGATGGAGGTTTTCCAGCGCCGCGTACTGTGGGGTCAAGCCGCACTTGGAGGCGACGTTGACCACCAGCACGACTTTGCCCTTGAAGGGCGCCAGCGGTAGCTCCTGACCATCCAGGGCTGTCAACTTAAGGTCGTGAAAAGCACTCATGACGAACTCCAGGATTACCGTGTTCTACTCGAAACAGCCACTTGGCGAGGCCACCAAGGACAGCCGCGGACTAAAAAGGCGCCCGCAGGCGCCTCTCCAGTTCTCAAAAGCTTAGCGCAGAAAATCAGTGGTGATGACCACCTTCGCCATGGACGTGACCATGAGCGATTTCTTCCTGGCTGGCGTCACGGATATCAACGATCTTCACTTTGAAGTTCAGACGCTGGCCGGCCAGTGGGTGGTTGCCGTCAACGGTGACGTCGTCGCCGTCGAGGTCACGGATGGTGACGATCTGCATCTGGCCGTCCGGCGCCGAAGCGTGGAACTGCATGCCGACTTCCAGCTCGTCAACGCCTTCGAACATGCTGCGGCTCAGGGTGCTGACCAATTCGGCAGCGTATTCGCCGTAAGCGTCTTCCGGCTCAACGGAAACTTCCAGTTCGTCACCAACAGCTTTGCCTTCCAGAGCTTTTTCCAGGCCCGGGATGATGTTGCCTGCGCCTTGCAGGTAGACCAGCGGAGCGCCGCCGGCGGAGCTGTCGATGACCTCACCAGCGTCGTTGGTCAGGGTATAGTCGATGGAGACAGCCTTATTGGCGGCGATCAGCATGGGGCGAGACCTTTTGCATAAGAATATAGAAAGGCCAAGTTTAGCGAAGCAATCGCGCGAAAGCGAACACAACCCGGACAAACGGGATTCGACGATTAGCGGCTTCCATCAGGACGAAGACGGTCACTGGGTGGTCGAGCTTTCCTGTGGCCACACCCAACACCTGCGCCATCAGCCGCCATGGCAATCGCGAGCGTGGGTGCTGGACCCGGCGCAACGTATTGAAAAAATAGGCCAACCCTTTGCCTGCGGTTGGTGCGCACAAGGCTCGGTTAGCGATAACCTTGGCGACTGAATTTCGGCAGATCGTCAGTGATAGATGATCGCCATTGCCATGCAACTTTAGAGAATTCGCATGCAAACTTTTTTTATCGCACCCACCGATTTTGGCGTGGGTCTGACCTCCATCAGCCTCGGGCTGGTGCGTACGCTTGAACGGGCCGGACTGAAAGTCGGCTTCTTCAAACCGATCGCCCAGCCGCATCCCGGCGACACCGGCCCTGAGCGCTCCACCGAGCTGGTGGCACGCACCCACGGCCTGAAACCGCCGCAGCCGCTGGGTCTTGCCCATGTCGAGCGGATGCTCGGCGACGGTCAGCTCGATGAGTTGCTCGAAGAAATCATCGCCCTGTATCAGCAGGCCGCCGTCGGCAAAGACGTGCTGGTGGTTGAAGGCATGGTGCCGACCCGCAGCGCCAGTTACGCCGCGCGGGTCAATCTGCATCTGGCCAAAAGTCTCGATGCCGAGGTGATCCTGGTTTCGGCACCGGAAAACGAAGTACTCGCCGAACTCTCCGGCCGCGTCGAATTGCAGGCGCAGTTGTTCGGTGGCCCCAAGGACCCGAAAGTCCTCGGCGTGATCCTCAACAAGGTCAAGACCGACGAGAGCATGGAAGCCTTCGCCACGCGTCTGAAGGAACATTCGCCACTGCTGCGCAGTGGTGACTTCCGACTGCTCGGCTGCATTCCGTTCCAGCCCGAACTCAACGCGCCACGTACTCGCGACGTCGCCGACCTGCTGGGCGCGCAAGTGCTCAACGCTGGCGACTACGAAACCCGGCGCATGACCAAAATCATCATCTGCGCGCGAACCATGCGCAACACTGTCGAGTTGCTCAAGCCCGGCGTGCTGGTGGTAACGCCGGGGGATCGCGACGACATCATCCTCGCCGTCAGCCTCGCCGCAATCAATGGCGTGCCGCTGGCCGGTCTGCTGCTGACCAGCGACACCCTGCCCGACCCGCGCATCATGGACTTGTGCCGTGGCGCCTTGCAGGCCGGTCTGCCGGTGTTGTCGGTAAGCACCGGTTCCTACGACACCGCCAACCTGCTCAACGGCTTGAACAAGGAAATCCCGATCGACGACCGTGAGCGCGCGGAGATCATCACCGATTTCGTCGCCAGCCATCTCGACGCCAGCTGGCTGCATCAGCGTTGCGGCACGCCAAGGGAAATGCGCCTGTCACCAGCGGTGTTCCGTTATCAATTGATCCAGCGCGCCCAGGCCGCCAACAAGCGTATCGTCCTGCCCGAAGGCAGCGAACCGTTCACCGTGCAAGCGGCGGCGATTTGTCAGGAACGCGGGATCGCCCGTTGTGTGTTGCTGGCCAAACCCGAGGACGTCGAAGCCGTGGCCCGCGCCCAGGGCATCGTGCTGCCGCCGGGACTGGAAATTCTCGATCCGGATTTGATCCGCGAGCGTTACGTCGAACCGATGGTCGCCCTGCGCAAAAGCAAAAGCCTCAACGCGCCGATGGCCGAGCAGCAACTGGAAGACACCGTGGTGATCGGCACCATGATGCTCGCCCTGGATGAAGTCGACGGGCTGGTTTCAGGCGTCATCAACACCACCGCCAACACCATCCGCCCGGCCTTGCAACTGATTAAAACGGCGCCGGGCTGCACGCTGGTGTCCTCGGTGTTCTTTATGCTGTTCCCCGAAGAAGTGCTGGTCTACGGCGACTGCGTGATGAACCCGCACCCGAGCGCATCGGAACTGGCCGAGATCGCCCTGCAAAGTGCCGACTCGGCGGCTGCGTTCGGCATCACCCCGCGCGTGGCGATGATCAGTTACTCCAGCGGCGAATCGGCTACAGGTGAAGAAGTCGAAAAAGTCCGCGAAGCCACCCTGCTCGCCCACGAGCAACAGCATTCGCTGCTGATCGACGGCCCGCTGCAATACGACGCCGCCGCCAACGAAACCGTGGCCCGGCAATTGGCGCCAAACAGCCAGGTAGCCGGTCGCGCGACAGTGTTCGTGTTCCCCGACCTCAACACCGGCAACACCACCCACAAAGCCGTGCAGCGCAGCGCCGACTGCGTCAGCCTCGGCCCGATGCTGCAAGGCCTGCGCAAACCGGTGAACGACCTGCCGCGCGGCGCGCAAGTCGATGACATCGTCTACACCATCGCACTGACCGCGATTCAAGCCGCCAACCGACCTATGGATGTGTAAATGCTGGATTTTCTACCTGCACCGCTGCGCGGTGTAATCGCCTCACTGTTGTTGGCGCTCAACACGATTCTGCTCTGCTCGTTTCTGTTCTGCGTGGCGCTGATCAAGGCCTTGCCGTTCGCGGTCACCCAGCGCGTTGCCGGATGGCTGATGAGCCACACCCACGAAGCGTGGATCAGCAATAACAAAGGCTGGATGAACCTGGTGCGCCGCACCCGCTGGCACCTCAGCGGTCTGCAAGGCCTGGACTACAAGCACTCGTACCTGATCACCAGCAACCATCAAAGCTGGGTCGATATTCTGGTGCTGCAGTACGTGCTCAACCGGCGTATCCAGCCGCTGAAGTTTTTTCTCAAGCAGGAGCTGATCTGGGTCCCGGTAATCGGTCTGGCGTGGTGGGCGCTGGGCTTCCCGTTCATGAAGCGCTACTCCAAGGCCTATCTGGAAAAACACCCGGAGAAAAAAGGTAAAGACCTGGAAACCACCCGCAAGACCTGCGCGAAGTTTCGCAACAACCCCGTGGGGATTTTCAACTTCGTCGAAGGCACACGCTTCACTGAAGGCAAACATGCGCAACAGCATTCACCGTTCAAGTACCTGCTCAAGCCCAAGGCCGGCGGCATTGCCTTTGTGCTGGATGCGATGGGTGAACAACTGGAATCGATTGTCAACGTGACCATCCACTATCCGGCCGGGCGTCCGGGGTTCTGGGATTTGCTCTGCGGCAATGTGCGCGATGTGGTGGTGCACTTTGAAGAGCTGAAGATTCCGCAGCAGTTCATTGGCAAGAATTACGATCAGGACGGCGAGTATCGATTGCAGTTTCAGGGCTGGATCAATCAGCTGTGGCTGGACAAGGATGCGTTGCTGGAACAGATGCACCGCGAATTTCCAGCCAAACACTGATCCCTTGCAGGCTCACTCCTACAATTGACCGAGTTGGCCACAAATAAAAAGCCCGCCGATGATTGCTCATCGGCGGGCTTTTTCTTGCAGCTTGAGACTAGAAGCTTGTTGCTGCTTCAGTGCTTAAATCGCGCCACGCTGACGCAGCAGATCCAGCACTTGCTTAACGCTTTCTTCCAGTGTCAGCGACTGGGTATCAATCACCAGGTCAGCATTCAGCGGCACGTCATACGGGAAAGACTCACCCGGAATGTTATCGCCACCCGCCGCATACAGCCCTTGCGGATCACGCTCGGCACACACAGTCGGCGAAGCCTGTACATAAACCGTCAGCAGACGATCCTTGCCGATCAGGTCTTTGGCCTGCTCACGGCCTTCGGCGCTAGGCGCGACGAATGCAGCCAGCGTCAGCAGGCCCGCCTCGTTGAACTGACGCGCCACGTGCGCAGCCCGACGCCAGTTCTCGGTACGACCGGCGCGATCCTGTGGCAGACCTTTGTTCAGGTCGTGACGCAGGTTCTGACCATCCAGCACAAACACCGCGCGGCCCATGTCGAACAACTTGCGCTCGACCGCATAAGCCAGCGTGCTCTTGCCCGCGCCCGACAAACCGCTGAACAGCACGGTGGCCGGTTGCTGGCCGAAACGCTGAGCACGCTCTTCAGTGGCAACATGCGCCAGTTTGCCGTGGTGCGAGGCAGTGCCGTGAGCCAGTGGCTGAGCGACGATCATGCCAGCGCCAACAGTGCCGTTGGTCAAACGGTCGATGATGATGAACGCGCCGGTGGTGCGGTTGCTCTCGTAACCGTCGAGGGCGATCGGCGCGTCGAGCGCGATCTTCACCTTGCCGATTTCGTTGAGCTGCAACGCGCTCGCCGGGCCCTCTTCGAGGGTATTCACGTCGACCTTGTTGACGATGCTGGCGATGGAGCCCGGCACGTAACTGGTGGCGCGTTTGATGTCGTACTTCTTTCCCGGCAGCATCGGCTCTTCAGCCATCCACACCAGCATCGCTTCGAAGCTGTCGGTGACCGGCGGCACGTTGTCGGCATGCACCAGCAGGTCGCCACGGGAGATGTCGATTTCGTCTTCCATGGTCAGCGTCACCGCTTGACCGGGACCTGCGTGTTCCAGTTCACCTTCGAAGGTGACGATGGATTTCACGCGGCTGCTCTTGCCCGACGGCAATACCACGACTTCGTCGCCCTTCTTGACGATGCCGCTGGCCAGGGTGCCGGCGAAACCGCGGAAGTTCAGGTTCGGACGGTTGACGTACTGCACCGGGAAACGCAGATCGGTGAAATTGCGGTCGCCCGCCACTTCCACGGTCTCGAGAATTTCCATCAGCGACTGGCCGGTGTACCACGGCGAGCGCTCGGACTTGTTCACCACGTTGTCGCCCTTGAGGGCTGACATCGGTACGAAGTGCATGCTGGTCGGCTTCATCTTCAAGCCTTCGGCGAACTTCAGGTAGTCGGCCTTGATCGACTCGAACACGCCTTCATCGAAGTCTTTCAAGTCCATCTTGTTGATGGCAACGACGATGTGTTTGATGCCCAACAGCGAGGCAATGAAGCTGTGGCGACGGGTCTGGGTCTGCACGCCGTAACGGGCGTCGACCAGAATGATCGCCAGGTCACAGGTCGACGCACCGGTGGCCATGTTGCGGGTGTACTGCTCATGGCCGGGGGTGTCGGCGATGATGAATTTGCGCTTGGCGGTGGAGAAATAGCGGTAGGCGACATCAATGGTGATGCCTTGCTCACGCTCGGCCTGCAGGCCGTCGACCAGCAACGCGAGGTCAATGTCTTCGCCGGTGGTGCCGACTTTCTTCGAGTCGCGGGTGATGGCTTCCAGATGATCTTCGTAGATCATTTTGGAGTCGTGCAGCAGACGCCCGATCAGGGTGCTCTTGCCGTCATCGACGTTACCGCAGGTCAAAAAGCGCAGCAGCTCTTTACGTTCGTGCTGGCCCAGGTAGGCGAGGATGTCCTCGCTGATCAAATCAGATTGATGCGACATGACAGCCCCTTAGAAATAGCCTTGACGTTTTTTATCTTCCATCGAGCCTGCGCCATCGTGGTCGATGACGCGGCCCTGGCGCTCGGAAGTTCGCGTCAGGAGCATTTCCTGAATGATGTCCGTCAGGCTTTCGGCCTCGGACTCCACCGCGCCCGTCAACGGGTAGCAGCCAAGGGTACGGAAACGCACTTTCTTTTTAACGATGCGCGCTTTGTCTTCATCGGACAGATGCTCAAGGATGCGCTCGTCATCGATCATGATCAGCGTGCCGTTCTTCTCGATCACTTCACGTTCGGCGGCGAAGTACAGCGGCACAATCGGGATGCCTTCGAGGTAGATGTACTGCCAGATGTCCAGTTCGGTCCAGTTCGACAGCGGGAACACACGAATGGATTCGCCCTTGTTGACCTTGCCGTTGTAGACATTCCACAGCTCGGGACGCTGGTTTTTCGGGTCCCAGCGGTGCTTGCTGTCGCGGAACGAGTACACGCGCTCTTTGGCGCGGGATTTCTCTTCATCGCGACGGGCACCGCCGAACGCAGCATCGAAACCATGCTTGTCGAGAGCCTGCTTGAGGCCCTCGGTTTTCATGATGTCGGTGTGCTTGGCGCTGCCGTGGGTAAACGGGTTGATGTTCTGCGCCACGCCATCCGGATTGATGTGGGTGATCAGGTCCAGGCCCAGCTCTTCGACCATTTTGTCGCGGAACTTGTACATCTCCTGGAATTTCCACCGGGTGTCGACGTGCATCACCGGAAACGGCAGTTTGCCCGGGAAGAACGCCTTGCGTGCCAGGTGCAGCATCACGGCGGAGTCTTTACCGATGGAGTACAGCATCACCGGGTTGTCGAACTCGGCGGCCACCTCGCGGATGATGTGGATGCTTTCCGCCTCCAGCTGTTTCAGATGCGTCAGTTTGTCGACCATGGCTACTCACGAAAGCTTTCTTATGAACGGCCAGCGGGCCGTGTTCGAGCGGGGAATCCTAGCACAGCGACCTCTTCTAATCAGGACGCCAACTAGATCGAAAGGGTATATGAATATGCCTGTGGGTTAGCCCCATCCCCCTGCAAGAGCTGCCGCAGGCTGCGATCTTTTGATCGTGTTTCTAAAAAAACCAAAATCAAAAGATCGCAGCCTGCGGCAGCTCCTACAGGGCAGTACTTTCAGATCGGATTCGGGCAATCGATGAAGATGTGCTCGACGGCAAAACGCTTCGCCAGATAATCGCCCAGCGCCTGCACGCCATAGCGCTCGGTGGCATGGTGACCGGCGGCGATGAAGCTGATGTCGTTTTCCCGCGCGCTGTGGAAGGTCTGCTCCGATGCTTCGCCGCTGAGGAACAGGTCGACCCCCGCCGCCACACCGTGATCGATATAACCCTGACCGCCGCCGGTGCACCAGCCAACCCGTCGGATCATCGCGCTGCCTTCGATCAGCAGCGGTTCGCGGCCCATGACTTCCTGCACTTTGCGGGCGAAATCACGCGGGGTCATGGGTTCGCTCAGCGACCCGACCAGGCCGACGATTTTCAGATTGTCCGGATCCAGCGGGCCTTCGACCGTGATGTCTAACTGACGCGCCAACTGCACGTTGTTGCCAACGTCCGGGTGCAGATCCAGTGGCAGGTGATACGCGAGCAGGCTGATGTCGTGCTTGAGCAATGTCTTCAGCCGGCGCTGCTTCATGCCGGTGATGCAAGGATTTTCGCCCTTCCAGAAATAACCGTGATGCACCAGCACCAGATCGGCCTCGGCTTCGACGGCGGCATCGAGCAAGGCCTGACTCGCGGTCACACCGCTAACGATGCGCATCACCTGCGGACGGCCTTCGACCTGCAAGCCGTTGGGGCAATAATCGGCAATTTTCGCACTGCCAAGGTAACGGTCGGCTTCTTCGACGAGGGTGCTAAGGGCAACGGCCATGAAAGACTCCTAAATATCCCGTTCCGAGGCGCGCGCGGCCTCGTATAATGCGCGACATTATGGGCGGTCTGACCCCGCCTGCAACTTTTCCAGGACGTGCTTAATGTTCAAGGCGCTGCGTTTTATGGGCTGGCCGCTGTTGGCCGGCGTGCTTATCGCTCTGTTGATTATTCAGCGTTACCCGCAGTGGGTCGGGCTTCCGAGCCTCGACGTCAACCTGCAGCAGGCCCCGCAAACCACCAGCGTGCAGCAGGGGCCGGTGTCCTATGCCGACGCGGTCACCATTGCCGCGCCGTCGGTGGTCAACCTCTATACCACCAAGGTCATCAACAAACCGGCGCATCCGCTGTTTGAAGACCCGCAGTTTCGCCGCTTCTTTGGTGACAACTCGCCAAAGCAGAAACGCATGGAGTCGAGCCTCGGCTCCGGCGTGATCATGAGCCCGGAAGGCTACATCCTGACCAACAACCACGTGACCAGCGGCGCCGATCAAATCGTTGTGGCGCTCAAGGATGGCCGTGAAACCCTGGCCCGGGTGATTGGCAGCGACCCGGAAACCGACCTCGCCGTCCTGAAGATCGACTTGAAAAATCTGCCGGCGATTACTGTAGGCCGCTCGGACAACATCCGTATCGGCGACGTCGCCCTGGCCATTGGCAACCCGTTCGGCGTCGGCCAGACCGTAACCATGGGCATTATCAGCGCCACCGGGCGCAATCAGTTGGGCCTTAACAACTACGAAGACTTCATCCAGACCGACGCGGCGATCAACCCGGGCAACTCCGGCGGTGCACTGGTCGATGCCAACGGCAACCTCACCGGCATCAACACCGCGATCTTCTCCAAATCCGGTGGCTCGCAAGGCATCGGCTTTGCCATCCCGGTGAAACTGGCGATGGAAGTCATGAAGTCGATCATCGAACACGGCCAGGTGATTCGTGGCTGGCTGGGGATTGAAGTACAGCCGCTGACCCAGGAACTGGCCGAGTCGTTTGGCTTGTCCGGGCGCCCGGGAATCGTGGTGGCGGGGATTTTCCGCGATGGCCCGGCGCAGAAGGCCGGCCTGCAACTGGGTGACGTGATTCTCAGCATCGATGGCGAACCAGCGGGCGATGGCCGCCGCTCGATGAACCAGGTTGCGCGGATCAAACCGACCGACAAAGTGACGATTCAGGTCATGCGCAATGGCAAAGAGATCAAGCTGACCGCTGAAATCGGTCTGCGACCACCACCGGCACCGGTGAAGGAAAAAGAAGAGTAAGACTTTGTTCGCGCCGGCGGCGCGAATAACAGACATTCTCAACAGGCATGTTATATTGTTTCAATTAAACAATTGGAACAACATAACATGTCGTCTCGAACAAAGGCCTCGCTGCTGGGGCTGACCCTCGGTTTGCTGGGTGATCCGGTTTTCGCCGAAGAACCGCTAGCGCTCGAACTTGAAGCGATCAGCGTCACCTCAGACTACGAATCCCCCACCGGTCCCGTCACAGGCTACCGCGCCACGCGCTCGTCCAGCGCCACCAAAACCGACACCGCAATCCGCGATATCCCACAGGCGATCAGCGTTGTCCCCGCCAGCGTGCTCAAGGACTTGGGCAGCACCAGCGTCGAACGCGCGCTGGATTTCGCCGGCGGCGTGTCCAAACAAAACAATTTCGGCGGTCTGACCCTCTACGAATACAGCGTGCGCGGTTTCACCACCTCTGAGTTCTACAAGGACGGCTTCAGCGCCAATCGCGGCTACCCGGCCACACCCGACGCCGCCAACATCGAGCGCATCGAAGTGCTCAAAGGCCCGGCCGCCAGCCTGTATGGCCGAGGCGATCCGGGCGGCACGGTGAACATCGTCACCAAGAAACCGCAACCCGAAGCCTTCACAACGCTGCAAACCAGCGCCGGCAGCTGGGATCGCTATCGCACCGCGCTGGACGTCAACACGCCACTCGATGAGCAGGGTGATGTGCTCTCGCGGATCAACCTCGCCGTCGAGGATAACCACAGCTTCCGCGATCACATCGACAGCCAGCGTGTATTCGTCGCGCCCTCGATCCGTTGGCAACTGAATCCCAACACCTCGCTGTTGGTCGAAAGCGAAATCGTCCGTCACAACTCCACGTTCGACCGTGGCATCGTCGCGCCGAAAAACAAGTGGAGCGGCGTTTCGCGCTCGACCTTCCTCGGCGAGCCGAACGACGGCAACATCGACAACCACAACAACCTGCTCCAGGCCACCCTCGAGCATCACCTCAACGACAACTGGAAACTGCGCCTGGCCAGCCATTACAAGGAAGGCAAACTCTGGGGCGACGCGTCGGAAAGTCGTGCGCTGAACGCCGATGGCCATACGGTCAACCGCCGCTATCGCGAACGCGACACCCATTGGCACGACAGCATCACTCAACTGGAATTACGCGGTCTGTTCGACCTCGGCCCGTGGCAACACGAACTGCTGATCGGCAGCGAGTACGAGAACTACCGCAAGAACGAACGGGTCACCACCATCGCTGGCGGCCCTTACGCCATCGACATCTACAAGCCGATCTACGGCCAACCTAAACCCAATGGCGCACGCTCCGGCACGGACTTCTTCGAACACGTCGAAAGCCATGCGCTGAACCTGCAGGATCAAATCGTCTTCAGCGACACACTGCGCGGAATGATCGGCGCGCGCTTCGAGCACTTTGATCAACGCATCGACGATCACACCCGCAACGCCAAAAGCCAGCAGACTCACGACGCCCTCACCCAACGCGCAGGCGTGCTCTATCAATTGACGCCGAACACCGGCCTGTTCGCCAACGCCTCGACCTCGTTCAAACCAAACAACGGCCTCGATGCCTCCGGCAAATCCTTCGATCCGGAAGAAGGCGTCGGTTACGAAATCGGCATCAAGAACGAACTGTTCGACGAACGTCTGAGCAGCACCCTCGCCTTCTTCCACATCGACAAGGAGAACGTCCTCGCCCTCGACCCGGGCACAGACACCAGCCGCGCAATGGGCAAGGCACGCAGTCGCGGTTTCGACTGGCAAGTGACCGGGCAAGTGACCGATGCCGTGCGGGTGATTGGCGCCTTCGCTTACATCGACGCCGAAGTGACCAAAGGCGATGCGGCGATTCCAGCCGGCAGCCGCATTCTTGGCGTGGCCAAGCGCAGCGGCAGTCTGCTCGGGGTTTATGAGTTTCAGGACGGGCATTTGCGCGGCTCGGACGTCGGCGCGGCCTTCACCTATGTCGGCGATCGCTCCGGTGAGGCCGGCGGTGATTTTGAAATGCCGGCCTATCACACCGTCGATTTGCTCGCTCATTACAAGGCCAGCGACAACGTCACCGTCGGGCTGAACCTGAACAACCTCTTCGACGAAAAATACTACGAGCGCTCCTACAGCAATTACTGGGTCAACCCCGGCGAGCCGCGCAATTTCACCGTCAGCCTGACACTCAACCTGTAAAAGGACGTCCCCATGCAATACGGCAAAACCCTCCTGATCATCGCGGCACTGTTCGCCGGACAAGCCTCGGCCCATGGCCTGTGGACCGAACAACGCCGCGGCAACATCGAAGTGATCTATGGCCACGGCGCTGAAGACAATGCTTTCAAGGCGCAGAAAGTCAGCGGCGCCTGGGCATATGACGCGGGCGGAAAAATGATCCCGGTCAGCGTTGAGCGCCTGCCCGATCACGCGCGCCTGAAACCTCTGAAAACCCCGGCGGTACTGGCAGTGGCGTTGAACAACGGCATGTGGTCGCAAACGGCTGACAAGAAGTGGATCAATGAAGGGCGCAGCAAAGTCCCGGGCGCTGTCGAGGCGACGCAGACCTTCAAGTACAGCCTGGCGATTTACCAACCGGGCGCGAAGTTGCCCAAGCTTGATCAGATCAAACTGCTGATTCTGCCGGAAGTCGACCCGTTGACTATCGGGCCGGGAAATTCATTGCCGGTGCGGGTGTTGCTCGATGGCAAACCGGCGGCGGGGGTGAAGTTGATTGGTGACTATCGCAGTGCGCCGAATACCTTAAGCACCGAGACTGACAAAGACGGCCGCGCGCAGGTGTTGGTGCGCAATGAAGGGTTGAATGTGATTGCCGCGCAGGTTGAGGTGCCGGTGAAGGACAGCCCGGACGTGAACAGTCGCGGGCTGTTCACCTCGCTGACGTTCCTCGGTGAGCCGCATCACGAATAACCACCACAATTCCCCTGGAGGAGCGAGCCTGCTCGCGATCGCGGTGCGTCATCCAACTCACATATTGAATGCTGAAAGGCGTCGCGAGCAGGCTCACTCCAACAGGGGGCAATGGTGATTAGAGGTCGCCGAACCCGTCAATCAACGCCTGATTCTGCTCCGGCGTGCCAATCGAAATCCGCAGGAACTGCGCGATCCGCTCCTGCTTGAAGTGCCGGACGATCACACCCTGCTCACGCAATTTGGCCGCCAGCCCTGCTGCATCATGTTGCGGGTGCCGGGCAAAAATGAAGTTCGCCGCCGACGGCAGCACTTCAAAGCCCTTGCCCTGCAACTGCGCAATTACCCATTCACGGCTCTCGATCACCAGACGGCAAGTCTTGTCGAAATACTCGCGATCCTCGAACGCCGCTGCCGCACCGACGTTCGCCAAACGATCAATCGGATAAGAGTTGAAGCTGTTCTTGATCCGCTCCAGCGCCTCGATCAGGTCCGGATGCCCGACCGCCAGACCAACCCGCAGGCCGGCCAGCGACCGGGACTTGGACAAGGTCTGAGTCACCAGCAGGTTCGGATAGCGATCCACCAGACTGATCGCTGTTTCGCCGCCAAAGTCGATATAAGCCTCATCCACGACCACCACCGAATCAGGGCTGGCCGTGAGAATCTGCTCGACCGCCTCCAGTGCCAGCAGGCAACCGGTCGGTGCGTTCGGGTTGGGGAAAATGATGCCGCCGTTCGGCTTGGCGTAATCCGCCGGGTTGATCTGGAACTGCGAATCCAGCGGCACCGCATCAAATTTGATGCCGTACAGACCGCAATACACCGGATAGAAGCTGTAGCTGATATCCGGGAACAGCAACGGCTGATCGTGTTGCAGCAGACCGTGGAAGATGTGCGCGAGCACTTCGTCCGAACCGTTGCCGAGGAACACCCGATTGCTCCGCACGCCGTAGTACTGGGCGACGGCGTTTTTCAGCAGGTCGCTGTTCGGATCAGGGTACAGGCGCAGATTGTCGTTGAGTTCGGTCTGCATCGCCGCCAGGGCTTTTGGCGACGGGCCGTAGGGGTTTTCATTGGTGTTCAGCTTGACCAGTCTGGTCAGCTTCGGCTGTTCGCCAGGCACATAAGGCACCAGATCCTTGACGAACGGGCTCCAGAATTTACTCATGTTCAGTTCCCCTGCTTGTCGTCAATGATGCGGTATTCGGCGCTGCGCGCGTGGGCGCTCAGGGATTCGCCACGGGCGAGTACCGAAGCGGTCTTGCCCAGTTCGGAAGCACCGGCCTCGGAACAGAAGATGATCGACGAGCGTTTCTGGAAGTCATAAACACCCAGTGGCGAGGAGAAACGCGCAGTGCCGGAGGTCGGCAATACGTGGTTCGGGCCTGCGCAGTAGTCGCCCAATGCTTCGGAGGTGTGACGGCCCATGAAGATCGCGCCGGCGTGGCGAATCTGTGGCAGCCAGGCTTGTGGGTCAGCGACCGAGAGCTCCAGGTGTTCCGGGGCGATGCGGTTGGCGACTTCGATGGCCTGGGCCATGTCACGCACTTGAATCAGCGCGCCGCGGCCATTGATCGAGGTTTCGATGATGGTTGCGCGGTCCATGGTCGGCAGCAGTTTGTCGATGCTCGCGGCGACCTTGTCGAGGAACTCGGCGTCGGGGCTGACCAGAATCGCTTGAGCGTCTTCATCGTGCTCGGCTTGGGAGAACAGGTCCATGGCGATCCAGTCCGGGTCGGTCTGGCCATCGCACACAACAAGGATTTCCGAAGGGCCGGCGATCATGTCGATACCGACCTGACCGAACACGTGGCGCTTGGCGGTGGCGACATAGATGTTGCCCGGCCCAACGACTTTGTCCACTTTCGGCACGCTTTCGGTGCCGTAAGCCAGCGCGGCAACCGCTTGTGCACCACCGATGGTGAACACGCGATCGACGCCTGCGATGCACGCAGCGGCCAGCACCAGTTCGTTGATTTCACCGCGCGGAGTCGGCACGACCATGACCACTTCGGTCACACCGGCAACCTTGGCCGGAATGGCGTTCATCAACACCGACGACGGGTACGACGCCTTGCCGCCCGGCACGTACAGGCCTGCGCGATCCAGCGGCGTAACTTTCTGGCCCAGCACCGTGCCGTCGGCTTCGGTGTAGCTCCAGGAATCCTGCTTCTGTTTTTCGTGGTAGCTGCGCACACGGGCCGCGGCTTTTTCCAGTGCTTCGCGCTGAGGCACGGTGATGCGGGTCAGGGCCAGTTCCAGACGCTCGCGCGGCAGGATCAGATCGGCCATGGAGGCGACTTCGAGACCGTCGAACTTCTGGGTGAACTCGACCAGCGCCGCGTCACCGCGCTCGCGCACAGCCTTGATGATGTCCAGCACACGCTGATTGACCGAGTCGTCAGACACACTTTCCCAGCTCAGCAGATGATCCAGATGATGCGCGAAATCCGGGTCAGCAGCGTTGAGTCGGCGAATTGCAGTCGGTGCGGTCATAGCGAGAGCCTCATAGGAATGGCAAAAACTCAGGCGCCCTAACTTAGCAGTCGTTTCCGCTTGGGCACCTGAGATTCTGGCTATGAGGCGGATAGACGGGCGCGACTCAAGGTCGCGCAGGTAAATCAGCCGCGGTGTCGCGATTCCACAGCGTTGCGCAGGGTATCGATCAACGCCTGGATACGGGCGTGTTGCATTTTCATCGAAGCCTTGTTAACCACCAGACGCGAGCTGATCGTGGCGATCAACTCCTGGGGTTCCAGACCATTGGCGCGCAGGGTGTTGCCGGTGTCGACCACGTCGATGATCTTGTCGGCCAGACCAATCAGCGGTGCCAGCTCCATTGAGCCGTAGAGCTTGATGATGTCGACCTGACGGCCTTGTTCGGCGTAATAACGCTTGGCAACGTTGACGAACTTGGTCGCCACGCGCAGACGGCCCTTGGGCTCGGGCGCGCCGATTTTACCGGCGGTCATCAGCTTGCACTGGGCAATCTGCAGATCCAGTGGCTCGTACAGGCCCTGGCCGGTGTACTCCATCAACACGTCTTTACCTGCCACGCCGAGGTCGGCCGCGCCATGCTCGACATAGGTCGGCACGTCGGTAGCGCGCACGATGAGCAGGCGTACGTCTGCCTGCGTCGTGGGGATGATCAGCTTGCGGCTCTTGTCCGGATTCTCGGTCGGCACGATGCCCGCTTCAGCGAGAAGCGGCAGAGTGTCGTCAAGGATGCGGCCCTTGGACAGTGCGATGGTCAACATGGGAAACGTCAGTCCTTATCAAGGTACTCATGTCCGGTCGCAATCGGCGCCGGACACACATCGAGCCGGATAACGGCTCGATTCGAAACGAATTCAGTGGACACGTCCCTGTGTCCTCATGCAGCTGTCAGCCCGGAACGCGACGGATCTTGGCGCCCAGCATCTGCAGTTTTTCTTCGATGCACTCGTAACCACGGTCGATGTGGTAGATGCGGTCGATCAGGGTATCGCCTTCGGCCACCAGTGCCGAGATCACCAGACTGGCCGAAGCGCGCAGGTCGGTCGCCATGACTGGCGCGCCCTTCAGCACTTCAGTACCGGTAACGATGGCGGTGTTGCCTTCGACCTGGATCTTGGCGCCCATGCGGTGCAGTTCGTACACGTGCATGAAGCGGTTTTCGAAGATTGTCTCGATCACGGCACCGGTGCCTTCGGCAATGGCGTTGAGCGAGATGAACTGCGCCTGCATGTCGGTCGGGAACGCCGGGTACGGCGCAGTGCGCACGTTGACCGCTTTCGGGCGCTTGCCGTGCATGTTCAGCTCGATCCAGTCTTCACCGCAGGTGATTTCTGCACCGGACTCGCGAAGTTTTTCCAGAACCGCTTCGAGAATGGTCGGATCAGTGTCCTTGACCTTGACGCGGCCACCGGTGACCGCAGCGGCCACCAGGTAGGTGCCGGTTTCGATACGGTCAGGCATGACTTTGTAGAAACACGAACCCAGACGCTCGACGCCATCGATGGTGATGGTATCGGTGCCGGCGCCGGAAACCTTGGCGCCCATGGCGTTTAGGAAGTTTGCCAGGTCAACCACTTCAGGTTCACGCGCAGCGTTCTGCAGCACGCTGCGGCCCTTGGCCAGAGCAGCCGCCATCATGATGTTTTCAGTACCGGTCACGCTGACGGTATCGAAGAAGAAGTGCGCACCGCGCAGGCCGCCTTCAGGCGCCTTGGCCTTGATGTAGCCGCCTTCGACATCAATCACCGCGCCCATGGCTTCGAGACCACGGATGTGCAGGTCGACCGGACGCGAACCGATGGCGCAACCGCCAGGCAGCGCGACTTCGGCTTCACCGAAACGGGCAACCATCGGACCCAGTACCAGGATCGACGCACGCATGGTTTTCACCAGCTCGTACGGAGCGATCAGGGTCTTGATGGTGCGCGGGTCGATTTCGACGCTGAGTTTCTCGTCGATCACAGGCTCAATGCCCATGCGACCGAACAGCTCGATCATGGTGGTGATGTCGTGCAAGTGCGGCAGGTTGCCGACCGTCACCGGGCCATCGCACAGCAAGGTGGCAGCCAGAATCGGCAGGGCAGAATTCTTTGCCCCGGAAATGCGGATCTCGCCATCAAGACGAGCGCCACCAGTAATAATCAATTTATCCATAAGAATCTCGACGCCCTTAGGCTCAGGTGCGCTCGGCCCAGGCCGCGCTGCTGAAAAATTTCATAGTGACCGCATGGATGCTGCCATCGGTGATCCATGGGTTCAAATGGGCATAGATCTGCTGCTGACGCTTCACCGGGCTCAACGCCGCCAGTTCATCGCTAATCACGTTCAGCTGGAAATTGCAGCCTTCGCCCTCAACTTCTACCAACGTTCCGGGCAGCTTTCCTTCAAGGAAGCTCTTCACTTCTACGGCCTGCATGCTCAACCTCAATCGGCGCCCTGTGCGCACGGGTCGGACATCATACAAAAAAGCCCCGCGCCTGCGAACCCCGCAAGGCAGGACTCTGACGGGGGGCTTCTTTACTGATGCGGGTTCAGGAGTGCGCCAACAGTTCGGTCAGCTCACTGACCTGAGCAATTTCGCGCATGTCTTCGGGCATCGCGCGGATGCTGACAGCCTTACCGGCCGCCTGAGCATCGCGCATGAAGCACAGCAGCAACGACAAGCCGACACTGCTGGACTTCTTCACGGCCGAACAATCGATGACCAGCGCAGAAGCCTTGCTCGACTTGATCAGCGCCTGACCTTCCTTGCGCAAGTCCGGGCCAGTGCGGTAGTCCAGCACTCCGCTGAGCAATAGCTCGTCGACATCACTCATACGAACTGCCGCCTCATTCATTGCGCTGGCTTCTCGGTGGTTTGCTTGGCCTTGGCCACTTCACCTGCCCAATTGTTGATGGTCTTGTCCAGATCATTGCCGTTACGCTGCATCGCGTCGGCGAACTGGTCCCGGAACAACTTGCCGATGTTGATGCCGTTGATGATCACGTTGCGCAGTTTCCACTCGCCGTTGATCTTCTCCAGGGTGTACTGCACAGGGTATACCGCGCCGTTGGTGCCCTTGACGGTCATGCCGACGCTGGTGCGATCACCCGATTCGTCCTTGGCCGGATCAACGGTGATGCCCTGGTTGTTGTATTCGAGCAAGGCGTTGCCGTAGAACTGGAACAGGCCTTTCTTGAAGTTTTCCTGGAAGGTCTGCATCTGCGCAGGCGTTGCCTTGCGCGAATACTTGACCGTCATGATGCTCTTGGAGATGCCTTCGGCATCTACCACCGGACCAACGATAGTGTTCAGTGCAGCATAAAAGTCGTTCGGATCCTGCTTGTATTTCTCTTTATTGGCCGACAGATCAGCGAGCATCCGGGTGGTGGTGTCCTGAATCAGATCGTGCGCTGACTGTGCCGCCACAGCGGTACCCATCAGTGGCAATGTCGCGAGCAACACCAACAGGCCACGTCGCAAGGTAGAGATCATTCAAAAGCTCCTCATTTGGCGTCTTTGCTAACGGTATTGAGCAGGAATTTACCGATCAGGTCTTCCAGTACCAGTGACGACTGCGTGTCGTGAATGGTTCCACCATCCTTCAGAGGGGTATCTTCCCCGCCTACGCTGATACCGATGTATTTCTCGCCCAGCAGACCAGCGGTCAGGATAGACGCTGTCGAGTCGGTCGGCAGATTGTCGACTTTTTTATCCACTTGCAGGGTCACCCGACCGGTGAAGCTGTCGCGATCCAAATCGATTGCGGTGACCTTGCCGATGGTTACACCGGCCATGGTCACTTTGGCTCTGACCGTCAAACCGGCGATATTGTCGAAGTAGGCATAAAGTTTATAAGTTTCGGTGGTCGAAGTCGGAGACAGGCCACTGACCCGCAAAGCAAGCAGCAGCAAAGCCAGGATCCCTGCCAGCAGGAACAGGCCGACACCGATTTCCAGGGTGCGGTTTTGCATCAGAAATCTCCAAACATCAAAGCGGTCAGAATAAAGTCCAGGCCCAGTACTGCCAGCGAGGCAAATACTACGGTCTTGGTGGTGGCACGACTGATCCCCTCGGAAGTGGGCTCACAGTCATAGCCTTGGAATACGGCGATCCAGGTCACGACGAAGGCGAAAACGATACTTTTGATGACGCCATTGAGCACATCGCTGGTGAAGTTCACGCTGTTCTGCATGTTTGCCCAATAAGACCCTTCATACACGCCAAGCCAGTCGACAGCCACCCACGAACCACCCCAGATCCCCACCACGCTGAAAATCATCGCCAGCACCGGCAGGGAAATGAATCCGGCCCACAGACGCGGGGCAATAATGTATTTGAGCGGGTCGACACCGATCATTTCCAGACTGGAAAGCTGTTCGGTGGACTTCATGTTGCCGATTTCCGCGGTCAACGCCGAACCGGCGCGCCCGGCGAACAGCAACGCAGTCACCACAGGACCGAGTTCACGCAGCAACGTCAGCGCAACCATCTGCCCCACCGCCTGCTCCGAACCGTAGCTCGACAGAATGCTGAAACCCTGAAGTGCCAGCACCATGCCGATGAAAATCCCGGAGACCACAATGATCACCAGCGACATGACGCCGACCGAATGCAGCTGCTTGACCAGCAAACCAAATCCGCCGCTGATACCACCGCGACCGAGCAATGCGTGAAACAGGAACAGCGTTGCCCGACCGAACACCGCAATGGCGTCGATCGCCGCTTCGCCGAACCGGCGTACGCGTTCTATTAATGAAATTCTGCGCATCAGCGCTTCCCCAGAAGATCTGCGCGGTAATCCGTCGCTGGAAAATGGTACGGCACCGGGCCATCGGGATTACCGGTCATGAACTGACGGATACGCGGCTCGTCCGAGTTCATCAGCTCATCCGGCGTGCCCTGCCCCAGTACCTGACCATCACCCACTACATAGATGTAGTCGGCGATGCTCGCGGTTTCGGCCAGATCGTGCGAAACCACGATACTGGTGATCCCCAACGCATCGTTGAGCAGACGAATCAGACGTACCAGCACGCCCATGGCGATCGGGTCCTGTCCAACGAACGGTTCGTCGTACATGAGAATCTGCGGGTCGAGCGCAATGGCCCGCGCCAGCGCTACGCGACGCTTCATGCCACCGGACAGTTCATCGGGCATCAACTCAATGGCACCGCGCAGCCCCACCGCCTGCAATTTGAGCAGGACGATGTCGCGGATCATTTCTTCCGGCAACTCGGTATGAACGCGCAGGGGAAAAGCGACGTTCTCGAAGACATCGAGATCGGTGAACAGCGCGCCGCTCTGGAACAGCACACCCATGTGCTTGCGCGCATCGAACAGATCGCTGCGCGACAACGCAGGCAGGTTCTGACCGTTGACCCAGACTTCGCCGCTGGCAGGACGCAATTGCGCGCCCATCAACCGCAGCAGCGTAGTCTTGCCACACCCGGAAGGTCCCATGATGCCGGTGACCTTGCCGCGCGGTATGCGAATATCGACGTTATTGAAAATGCTGCGCGCACCGCGCTTGAAGGAGACTCCCTTCAGCTCGACCGCGTAGGCGTTATCGGCACTCATCTAAACTCCTTGCGATGCAGCCTCTCACTCGGACGCCTGGCTTTATTTAAAAAGCACGTACATCCCGGGCAGGCCGAACTGGCGGCGAACTATATCACTGCAAAGGTCATGCGCCCAAGGCTTGTGCCAGCCTGTGTTCGGCGATACGGCAGGGCTGGAGGCTCTTTTCCCGGGTTTTGGTAACGAGGAATGACAAAGCACGACGAACTTGCGTGAGGCTTTGCAACATAACCGCTATAATCGCCGCCTTTTCATCGGGCTATACGATTTCTGACATGAGCCAATCCAGCGACCTGATTCAATCGGCACAACGCACCATCCGCCTCGAAGTGGAAGCCGTTCAAGGCTTGTTGCCCCATATCGACGCCGATTTCGTACGCGCTTGCGAGATGATTCTGGCCAGCAAAGGCCGTGTGGTGGTGGTCGGCATGGGCAAATCCGGGCACGTCGGCAACAAGATTGCCGCAACTCTGGCGAGCACCGGCACCCCGGCATTCTTTGTACACCCAGCTGAAGCCAGCCATGGCGACATGGGCATGATTACCCGTGATGACGTGATCCTGGCCCTGTCGAACTCTGGCTCGACCAACGAAATCGTCACCCTGCTGCCCTTGATCAAACGCCTGGGCATCCAGTTGATCAGCGTGACCGGCAACCCGGCCTCGCCGCTGGCGAAAGCCGCCGAAGTGAACCTCAATGTTCACGTCGAGCACGAAGCCTGCCCGCTGAACCTGGCCCCCACCTCTTCGACCACCGCCGCGCTGGTCATGGGCGATGCCCTGGCCGTAGCGTTGCTGGAAGCTCGCGGTTTTACCGCTGAAGACTTCGCCTTTTCGCACCCGGGTGGCGCCCTGGGCCGTCGCTTGTTGCTGAAAGTGGAAAACGTCATGCACGCCGGGCAGGAATTGCCGCAGGTGCAGCGCGGCACACTGCTCAAGGATGCGCTGATGGAAATGACCCGCAAGGGTCTGGGCATGACCGTCATCCTCGAAGACGATGGCAAACTCGCCGGGATTTTTACCGACGGCGATTTGCGCCGCACCCTGGATCGCAGCATCGACATCCGCACCGCCACCATCGACCAGGTGATGACGGCCCACGGCAAGACCGCACGGCCCGAAATGCTCGCTGCCGAAGCCCTGAAAATCATGGAAGACCACCGAATCAACGCACTGGTCGTTGTCGATGAGGAAGATCGCCCGGTCGGCGCTTTCAACCTCTCCGACCTGTTGCGCGCAGGAGTGATGTAAATGAGCACCGATCTGTTACAACGCGGCAAAGCGATCAAACTGGCGGTTTTCGACGTCGACGGCGTCCTCACTGACGGGCGCCTGTACTTCCTTGAAGACGGCAGCGAATTCAAGACTTTCAACACCCTCGACGGTCAGGGCATCAAAATGCTCATGAACGCCGGAGTACAGACTGCCATCATCAGTGGCCGCAAGACCCCCGTAGTCGAGCGCCGAGCGAAAAACCTCGGAATCGAGCACCTGTTTCAGGGACGCGAAGACAAATTGGTGGTTCTGGACGGTCTACTTGAACAACTGGGCCTAAGCTATGAACAGGTCGCCTACCTCGGTGACGACCTGCCTGATCTGCCGGTGATCCGCCGCGTGGGCCTGGGCATGGCCGTCGCCAACGCTGCCGACTTCGTCCGCGAACACGCCCATGGCGTGACCCGGGCCCGTGGCGGCGAAGGTGCAGCCCGCGAATTCTGCGAATTGATCCTGCGCGCCCAAGGCCGCCTCGATGCGGCCAATGCCGCGTACTTGTGAGCCAAACCATGTTCAGCAAAAAATTTCGTAACTTCCTGCTGTTCGGTTGCATCGCCGCGATATTCGCTGCGGTCGGCTACTGGAACATCAGCCCGGAACGCTTCCTCGACAAGCCTGCGGTTTCCTCCGTGGAAACGCCTATCGACTGGTATGCGACCAACACGCACACTCTGCAATACCTTCCGGACGGCAAGGTGCAGTATGAAATGACCTCCGAAAAGGCCGAGCACGTCAAGGCGACCGACATCACGCTCGTCACCAAGCCTGACCTGAACATGTACCGCGGCACGGATTTCCCGTGGCACGTGACCAGCGAGCGCGGCGAAGTGAACTCGGGCGGCACCGAAGTCGAGTTGATAGATTCAGTACGCATCAAGCGCACCGATGAAAAGAACCGCGCCACCTTGATCACGTCCACTCGCATGACGGTGTTCCCGCAGCAGGAATATGCGCAGACCGCGCAACCCGTTAGAATCGAAGGCGCTGGCGGTGTATCGACTGGCGTAGGAATGAAAGCGTATCTGAAGGAAAGCAGGATACACCTGCAATCGAACGTAAGAGGACAGTATGAGGCTCGTTAAAACCCTCCCTATTTTGCTCAGTCTGGGCGCAGCACTGGGAAGCGTGAGCGCCTGGGCTCTGCCGAACGATCAAGAGCAGCCAATCCGCATTCAGGCCGACGATGCCCAACTGGACGACAAGAATGGCGTTGCCACTTATAAAGGCGACGTGATCATCACCCAGGGTTCGATGAAGGTTACCGGCAACACCGTAACCATCACCCGCACCCCGACCGGTGACATCGACGTGGTGACCTCGGTGGGCAACCTGGCCTACTTCGAGCAACTGCAAACCGCTGGCGATACCAAACCTGTTCAGGGCTGGGGCGTGACGATCCAGTACCACGCTGCGCAAAACCGCGTTGTGCTGATCGACAAAGCCAAGGTTGTCGACAAGGACAACAACACCACCCAGGGCGAGAAAATCGTCTATGACACCGTGAAGAAACTGGCCAGCGCCGGCCGCGCTACCGGCAGCAAAGTCACCGAAGCGCGTCCGCGCATCGACATGGTGATCCAGCCAAAGAAGAAAACCGAAGAGAAAACCCAGTAATGGCAACTCTGAAAGCTCAGCACCTGGCCAAGGCCTATAAAAGCCGCCAGGTCGTGCGTGACGTCAGCCTGTCGATCGACAGCGGCCAGATTGTCGGCCTGCTTGGCCCCAACGGTGCCGGCAAGACCACATGTTTCTACATGATCGTTGGCCTGGTACAGGCCGATCAGGGCCGTGTACTGATCGATGATCTGGACGTCAGCCACCAGCCGATGCACGGTCGCGCCAAGGCGGGTATTGGCTATCTGCCGCAAGAAGCGTCGATCTTCCGCAAACTGTCGGTGGCCGATAACATCATGGCCATCCTCGAGACCCGCCAGGAACTCGACAAGGCCGGCCGTCGCAAGGAGCTGGAAAGCCTGCTGCAGGAATTCCACATCAGCCACATTCGCGACAACCTCGGCATGAGCCTGTCCGGTGGTGAACGCCGACGGGTGGAAATCGCCCGCGCCCTGGCGACAGCACCGAAATTCATCCTGCTCGACGAACCGTTCGCCGGTGTCGACCCGATCTCGGTCGGCGACATCAAGCAGATCATCCATCATCTCAAGGCCAAGGGCATCGGTGTTCTGATCACCGACCACAACGTCCGTGAGACGCTGGACATCTGCGAAACCGCCTACATCGTCAACGACGGTCAGTTGATTGCCGAAGGCGATGCAGAGACCATCCTGGCCAACGATCTGGTCAAGGAAGTGTATCTGGGCCATGAATTCCGCCTGTAAGCCTATTAGTGCCAAGTGAGCCGCCCGGACGCTGTATCGATTCAAGCAGAATTTAATACGCTTTAATTGTTACAGCGCTCTAGGCAAACACTTCAGTTTCAGGCATATAATTTGCTTAAGTTTGGCGCTCCGGCGCCCTGTAGTGGATGGCGCATAGCGCCGGCGAATAAGGTGTTAAGCCCCTGCCATGAAACCATCGCTAGTCTTGAGAATGGGCCAGCAGCTGACGATGACACCGCAGCTGCAACAGGCCATCCGCCTGCTCCAATTGTCGACCCTGGATCTGCAACAGGAAATCCAGGAGGCCCTGGAATCCAATCCGATGCTCGAACGCCAGGAAGAAGGCGACGACTTCGACAACTCCGATCCTCTGGCCGACAACGCCGAACAGAAGCCCACCGAGATCCAGGAACCCTCCTATCAGGAAACCGCCCCGACGGTAGATAACCTGGAGGAGGGCGACTGGAGCGAACGCATCCCCAACGAGCTTCCGGTCGATACGGCCTGGGAAGACGTCTACCAGACTAGCGCCAGCAGCCTGCCCAGCAGCGACGATGACGAGTGGGACTTCACCACCCGCACCTCCGCCGGCGAAAGCCTGCAAAGCCATCTTCTGTGGCAACTTAACCTCGCGCCGATGTCCGACACCGATCGACTGATCGCCGTCACCCTGATCGATTGCATCAACAATCAGGGTTATCTGGACGAAACCCTCGAAGAGATTCTCGAAGCGTTCGATCCGGAACTGGACATCGAGCTGGACGAAATCGAAGCCGTTCTGCACCGCATCCAGCAATTCGAACCTGCCGGCATCGGCGCCCGCAATCTTGGCGAATGCCTGCTGCTGCAGCTGCGCCAGTTGCCGGCCAAGACGCCTTGGCTGGTCGAAGCGAAACGTCTGGTCACTGATTACATCGACCTGCTGGGCAGCCGGGATTACAGCCAGTTGATGCGGCGCATGAAGCTCAAGGAAGACGAGTTGCGTCAGGTCATCGAGCTGGTACAGAGCCTTAACCCGCGCCCGGGCTCGCAGATCGAATCGACTGAAGCCGAGTACGTCGTACCGGACGTCATCGTGCGCAAGGACAACGAGCGCTGGCTGGTCGAGCTCAATCAGGAGTCGGTGCCACGCCTACGGGTCAACGCCCAGTACGCCGGCTTCGTGCGACGCGCCGATACCAGTGCCGACAACACCTTCATGCGCAATCAGTTGCAGGAAGCGCGCTGGTTCATCAAGAGCCTGCAAAGCCGCAACGAAACCCTGATGAAAGTTGCCACCCAGATCGTCGAGCATCAGCGCGGGTTTCTGGAATACGGCGATGAAGCCATGAAGCCGCTGGTCCTGCATGACATCGCCGAAGCGGTCGGCATGCACGAATCGACGATTTCCCGGGTGACCACGCAAAAATTCATGCATACCCCACGCGGTATCTATGAATTGAAATACTTTTTTTCCAGCCACGTCAGCACCTCCGAAGGCGGTGAATGCTCGTCCACGGCGATCCGCGCGATCATCAAAAAACTGGTTGCCGCGGAAAATCAGAAAAAGCCGTTGAGTGACAGCAAGATCGCTGGTTTACTGGAGGCACAAGGCATTCAGGTGGCTCGCCGCACCGTCGCCAAGTACCGCGAGTCCCTAGGGATCGCGCCTTCGAGCGAACGCAAGCGGTTGATGTAAGCCACGTTACAGCGTTCCAGTGGCAGGCTTTTCGGCCTGCCGCTTTATGCACTGGCAACGAAGGAGAAGCTGTATGCAAGTCAACATCAGTGGACACCAACTGGAAGTGACCGAACCTCTGCGCACCTACATCAACGAGAAACTCGAACGATTGGAGCGCCATTTCGACAAGATCACCAACGTGCAAGTCACGATGTGCGTCGAAAAGCTGAAGCAGAAAATCGAAGCCACCTTGCATATACCCGGCAGTGAAGTGGTCGCCAACGCGGAACATACCGATATGTACGCCGCGATCGACGCCCTGACCGACAAGCTGGATAAACAACTCAAAAAGCATAAGGAAAAGACCCAGAGCCTGCTACAGGGCGCTACCGGTCGATAACCCACCACTCCATGATCCGACTTGAAAATATCCTGACCCCCGGCCGTTCCCTCGTGAACGTGCCGGGCGGCAGCAAAAAGAAAGCCCTCGAACAGATTGCCAACCTGATCGCCCGCGAAGTGCCGGCTCTGGAGATGCAAGATGTATACGAGGCCCTGATCGCTCGTGAGAAACTCGGTTCCACCGGTTTCGGCAACGGCATCGCCATTCCTCACTGCCGCCTCAAGGGTTGCCAATCGCCTATCAGCGCCTTGATGCACCTTGAAGCCCCAATCGATTTCGACGCCATCGACGGTGCTCCGGTTGACCTGCTGTTCGTATTGCTGGTACCGGAAGCCGCGACCGATGCGCATCTGGAATTGCTGCGTCAGATCGCCAGCATGCTGGATCGCAAGGACGTTCGCGAAAAATTGCGCAGTGCTTCGAGCAACCAAGGCTTGTATCAGGTCGTCGTGGACGAACAAAGCGGGCACTAATCATGCGCTTGATCATCGTCAGTGGCCGTTCCGGCTCGGGCAAAAGTACGGCGTTGAATGTCCTTGAGGACAACGGCTACTACTGCATCGACAATTTGCCGGCGGGCCTGCTGCCGGAACTGGCAGAACGCGCACTCATTCATACTGAACTGGCACAACCGCTGGTGGCGGTGTCGATCGATGCGCGCAATCTGCCGAGTCATCTCTCGCGTTTCCCCGAATTGCTTGAAGAAGTCCGTAGCCGCCACATCCAGTGCGATGTGTTGTACCTGGACGCTGACGAAGAAACTCTGCTCAAACGTTTCTCGGAAACCCGTCGTCGGCACCCGCTGAGCACCGCCAATCGGTCGCTGGCTGAAGCCATCAACGATGAGACCGCCCTGCTCGGCCCGATCGCCGATCTGGCCGACCTCAAGGTCAACACCACCCATCTGAACCTTTACCAGCTGCGCGATACCATCAAGCTGCGCTTGCTGAACCAACCGGAGCCAGGTACGGCGTATCTGGTCGAGTCTTTCGGTTTCAAGCGCGGCATGCCAGTCGACGCCGATCTGGTGTTCGACGTACGCTGCCTGCCCAATCCGTACTGGAAGCCAGAACTACGCGCGCAATCCGGTCTTGATGAGCCAGTGGCCGAGTACCTGGCGGCGCAGCCGGAGGTAGAGGAAATGTTCCAGGACATTTTCGGCTACCTGCACAAATGGCTGCCGCGCTTCGCCGCGAGCAACCGCGCCTACGTCACCATTGCCATTGGCTGCACCGGCGGACATCACCGCTCCGTCTACCTGACCGAACGTCTGGGTCAGGCCCTGCAGAAAACCCTGAAGAACGTCCAGGTTCGCCACCGCGACCTCACTTAAAGGATTCACACCGCGATGCCTGCTCTGGAAATCGAAATCATCAATAAACTGGGTTTGCATGCCCGTGCGTCAGCCAAGTTCGTCGGGGTGGCAGGCGAGTTCAAGGATTGCTCAATCAGAGTGGGCCGAACTCCAGAGACTACGGTTGATGGCAAAAGCATCATGGCAATGATGATGCTCGCTGCCGGCAAAGGTACAAAAATCTATATAAGTACCAAGGGCGAGCAAGAACAAGAAGCGCTGGAAGCGCTGAAGAATTTGATCAATGACTACTTCGGCGAGGGTGGTTGATCTTCAACCCAAAGCCGTATCCATCACCATCATCAGACAAAACCCGACCAACAGCCCAAGGCTGGCCAGTTTGTCATGACCATTGCGTCGCGACTCGGGGATCACTTCGTGGGTCACCACCAGCAACATCGCTCCCGCCGCCAGCGCCAGGCCCAAGGGCAACAACACCTGCGCCAGGCTGACCAGCCACGCACAGAGCAGCGCAAACACCGGCTCGACCAGCCCTGACGCTGCACCGATCAAAAACGCTTTGACCCGCGACATCCCCGCACCGGCCAGCACCAGCGCGATCACCAGACCTTCCGGCACATCCTGCAACGCGATGCCCATGGCCAGACTGTCCGCATCGGGCATTCCGCCGCCGGCCGACACGCCGACCGCCATGCCCTCCGGAATGTTATGGGCAATGATGGCGAACACAAACAGCCAGATCCGCGGTGGAATCACCGGGTGCTCGACCGTGCCGATGAGCATTTCGGGTGAGGCGCCAGAGACCCTGCGATCAACCAGGTACAGGCCGAACGCGCCGAGCATGATGCCGAAGCAGATCAGGCCGCTGGCTGCCCAAGGTGTCAGTCCAAGGCTTTCGGCAGCGGCAATGCCCGGGACGATCAACGAAAAAGCCGTCGCTGCCAGCATCACCCCGGCACCGAAACCGAGCAACGTATCGCCTAACGCCTGCGGCATGTTTCGAATCACCAGCACTGGCACAGCGCCAAGCGCCGTGCCGAGGGCGCAGATCGCACCGCCCTGCAACGCCCGTGACAGCCGCGGTTCCAGGTTCAGCCATTCCAGTCCGTGGGCGACCAGCAAGGTCATACCCGCTAACAGCAACAGCGATCCCACTGCGTAACGAAACATACGCCCACTTCCGATCGCCAGTGTTTCAGTGCCCATAGTCAGCCTTGGATTGTTTTTATAGAAGACTTAAACCAGTGCGGCGTGATAGCGCGCAGCAACTTCAGGCCAATTGATCACGTTGTAGAACGCGTTGATGTATTCCGGACGGCGGTTCTGGTAGCGCAGGTAGTAGGCGTGTTCCCAGACATCCAGACCGAGAATCGGCGTGTTGCCACTCATCAGCGGGCTGTCCTGGTTGCCGCTGCTTTCCACAATCAGCGTCTTCTCCGGGGTCACGCTGAGCCAGGCCCAACCGCTGCCGAAACGGGTCAGTGCAGCTTTGGTGAATGCCTCTTTGAAACTGTCGAGACCACCCAATTGTTCATCAATGGCCTTGGCCAGCGCACCGTCCGGCTTGCCGCCGCCACTTGGCACCATGACTTCCCAGAACAGCGAATGGTTGGCGTGACCGCCGCCCTGATTGATCACCGCCGCACGGAGTTTTTCCGGCAATTGCTGGACGCTGGCCACCAGTTTTTCTACCGGCCATTCGGCATATTCGGTGCCTTCGACTGCCGCGTTGAGGTTGTTGATGTACGTTTGGTGATGCTTGGTGTAGTGGATTTCCATGGTCTGCGCATCAATGTGCGGCTCCAGGGCGTTGTAGGCGTAGGGCAAGGCAGGCAAGGTAAAAGCCATTTCAGTGGACTCCATGGTGATGAGGGGCAGGCGCGCGGCGCGTGTTGCCGGTATCCGGGTGCAGCAGGCGCTGAGTGCGCGGGTATTCGCCGTGCTCGCTGATGAAATTCAATAACTCGACATAGGTCTTGCTGCTTTGGCGCAACGCTGCTTCGCGCAGCGCCAGGCGTAAACGCTCGTCCTGCATGGTCTGCAACAACCTTTGATGGATCGCGCAGAGATACTCTGCGCTCTCCTCCGGCTGATTCAGGCACAGGTGCAGATCCGCCAGGTTGTGATGGGAGATGACGCAGGCCGCCACCGCTTCGTCGGCATCCGCCCAGCGCTCGAACAACACTTGCGCCAGGGCAAGGGCTTGCAGGTAAGCCTCACGAGCGTCGATCAGTTCGCCCAGCATGAAGCAGCGATTGGCCCGTTCGATTGTGCGTTTCCAGTGCTCCATGGTGAACCTCCAAAGCGGTTACGGTGATTACACGCCACCGGCGGTGAGTTTCTCGGGATTGAGCAACTCTTCCAGTTGGCTACGCGACAGGTCGGTGTGTTCCAGCGCGACGTCGATCACCGGGCGACCCTGCTTGTAGGCCTGCTTGGCGATTTCGGCGGCTTTCTGGTAACCGATGATCGGGTTGAGCGCGGTGACCAGAATCGGGTTGCGCGACAACGCTTCTTTCAAACGCGATTCGTTGACCTTGAAGCTGGCGATAGCCTTGTCACCAAGCAGGCGGCTGGAGTTGGCCAGCAGTTCGATGCTGCTCAACAGGTTCTGCGCGATGATCGGCAGCATCACGTTCAGCTCGAAGTTGCCCGATTGACCGGCGATGGTGATCACCGAATCGTTGCCGATCACTTGTGCCGCAACCATGGCGGTGGCTTCCGGGATCACCGGATTGACCTTGCCCGGCATGATCGATGAGCCTGGTTGCAGCGCTTCCAGTTCTATTTCGCCGAGGCCGGCGAGTGGGCCGGAGTTCATCCAGCGCAGGTCGTTGGCAATTTTCATCAGCGACACAGCGGTGGCTTTGAGCTGGCCGGAGACAGCCACGGCGGTGTCCTGCGAGCCGATCAGCGCAAACAGATCCTTGCCCGGGGTGAATTGCACATCGGTCAACTGGCTCAACTGACGGCTGAAACGCGCGGCGAATTCAGGATGCGCATTGATGCCAGTGCCAACCGCCGTGCCGCCCTGCGCCAGTGATTGCAGGCTCGGCAGCAAATCCTGCAGATGACCGATGTTGGCCTTGAGCTGTTGCGCCCAGCCGTTGAGTACCTGGCTCATCCGTACCGGCATCGCGTCCATCAAATGTGTTCGACCGGTTTTGACGTGGTGATGCACTTGCCCGGCTTTGCGCTCGATGACTTGCACCAGGTGCAGCAGTGCCGGCAGCAGTTGTTCGTGCAACGCCAGCGCGGCGCTGACGTGGATGGTGGTCGGGATGATGTCGTTGCTGCTCTGCCCGCAGTTGACGTGATCGTTCGGATTGACGGGCTCATCGAGAAGACGGCTGGCCAACGTGGCGATCACTTCGTTGGCGTTCATGTTGGAACTGGTGCCGGATCCGGTCTGGAAGATATCCACAGGAAAATGCTTCATGAAGTCGCCTTCGAGCAGGCCTTGAGCGGCGTCGCTGATGGCTTTGCCCTGGGCGGCGCTGATCTGGTTGAGCTCGACATTGGCCCGGGCGGCAGCGGCTTTCGCCAGGATCAGCGCACGGATGAATTGCGTCGGCATCGGCTTGCCGCTGATCGGGAAGTTATCCACCGCGCGCTGGGTTTGCGCGCCGTAGAGAGCGTCCACCGGCACCTGCAGTTCGCCCATGCTGTCGCGCTCAATACGTGTCTTGGTCATCTGAAAATCCTTGCACCAGTTCTATGAGAGAAATCGAGGGCTGCAACTCGCAAGTCGCCAGTTGCCAGGTGTAGCGCTGCCAGCGCTTGAGCCGGCATTTGCACAGCGACAGGCGCTCCATTTCACGCAACGGGCGCCAGGCTTGATCGAGACAGAGGCTGCGCCAGTGCCACGGCAAGGCGATGTCGGTGGCTGTGTCGAGCAGCAGACGGAACGAGGTTTCAGCGATGGTCCATGGGGAAGTTGCCGTACAGCAAGCCAGATACCGGCCTTCGGCCAGATAGTGTTCGATCAGGCGCGGTTCGTCGGGATCCATCGCGCAACGGATCTGGCGACTCATCCAGCGCCAGTTTTCGAGGTACGGCTGCTCATGCAAGGCAGAACTCATGATCCGGGACTCGTTCGGAGATGAGATTTATTATTAGATGATAATGAGAACCAAAACAAGAGTACCTTTTTTAGGGTCATCGTTGTGGCAGGCATAAAAAAGGCGCGCCACCCGATCGGATGGCGCGCCTTTTGGTATTACGGTACCGGGTTTAGCTGCCCGCAACCGTCATCCGTTCGATCAATACCGAACCGGTGCGGATATTGCTGCGCAACTCCAGATCATTACCCACGGCGACAATCTGCTTGAACATGTCGCGCATGTTGCCGGCGATGGTCACTTCCTGCACCGCGAACTGGATCTCGCCGTTCTCGACCCAGAAACCCGCCGCCCCGCGCGAATAGTCACCGGTGACCATGTTCAAACCATGGCCCATCAACTCAGTGACTAACAGCCCACGACCCATGCGGCGCAGCAGAGCAGCCTGGTCTTCATCGCCATGGGTGACAAACAGGTTGTGCACACCACCGGCGTTGGCGGTGCTCGGCATGCCGAGTTTGCGCCCGGAATAAGTGCCGAGGATGTACGAAACCAGCTCACCTTTTTCGACGAACGGTTTGGCGTAAGTTGCCAGGCCATCACCGTCATAAGAAGCACTGCCCATGGCGCGCATCAGGTGCGGACGCTCGTCGATGGTCAGCCATTCCGGGAACAGTTTCTGCCCTAGCGTGCCTTCCAGGAAAGACGATTTGCGATAAAGACTTCCGCCGGAGACCGCCGACAGGAAGCTGCCGAACAACCCACCCGCCAGTTCTGCAGAAAACAGCACCGGGACTTCGCAAGTCGGCACCGGACGCGCGCCCAGACGGCTCGCCGCCCGATGCGCGGCACGTTGGCCAATGCTCACCGGGTCAGCGAGCAAAGTGCCCTGACGATTCACGTCATACCAGTAATCGCGCTGCATCTGGCCGTCGGCCTCGGCGATCATCACGCAGCTCAGGCTGTGCCGGGTCGACGCATAGCCACCAATGAAACCATGACTGTTGCCATACACGCGACACCCCTGATGAGTGCTGAGCGTAGTGCCGTCGGCGTTCTTGATTCGTGCATCGGCATCAAACGCCGCTGCTTCGCAGAGCAATGCCTTCTCGATGGCCTGCTCCGGTGTGATATCCCACTCATGAAACAGATCGAAATCCTGCTGATCCTTGGCCATCAGTGCTGCATCGGCCAAGCCCGAGGCTTCGTCTTCGGACGTGTGCTTGGCGATGGCCAGTGCGGCGGCGACCGTTTCGCGAATCGCATCAGGCCCGGTGGCAGAGGTGCTGGCGGAGCCTTTGCGCTGACCGACATACAGCGTGATGCCAAAGCCCTGATCGCGGTTGAACTCGACCGTTTCGACTTCGCGCTGGCGTACCGATGTCGACAGCCCCTGCTCCAGCGACACCGCGACTTCGCAGGCACTGGCGCCCTGACGCTTGGCTTCGGCGATGATCTGCTCGACTTGTTCCTGCAGTGCCGGCAATGCCTGCGGGCCGACGCTTTGAACTGCACTCATGCTCATCTCCACTCAAATTCTGCTTTCGGCTGGGGTCATCGAGCGACCGGGCCGGACAAGCGGCCCCCGACTGGTTATCATGGCGGCGTTTCTTTGCGGACTGCCACCATGGTTGATTCTTACGACGACTCCCTCGATACGGGAGAAAAAAGCAAATCTCAGGTCAAACGCGAGCTGCATGCTCTGGTTGACCTCGGCGAGCGCCTTACAACACTCAAGCCTGACTTGATCGCAAAACTGCCGCTGACCGACGCGATGCGCCGGGCATTGGCCGATGCGCCCAAGCACACCGCGAACATCGCGCGTAAACGGCACTTGCAGTTCATCGGCAAGCTGATGCGCGATCAGGACACTGACGCGATTCTGACGCTGCTCGATCAACTGGATGCCTCGACTCGCCAGTACAACGAGCGTTTCCACAATCTCGAACGCTGGCGTGATCGCCTGATCGCGGGCGACGATGCTGTGTTGGAGAAATTCGTCGTCGAGTACCCGGACGCCGATCGCCAGCAATTGCGTTCCCTGATCCGTCAGGCCCAGCATGAGGTTGCGCAAAACAAACCTCCTGCATCGAGCCGCAAGATCTTCAAGTACATCCGTGAGCTGGACGAGACTCAACGCGGCCTGCGTTGATATTCGTCATCGGGTGGTCGCCCAGTGCGCCACCCGCAGCTCCACCTCTTCTTATGCGCCCGTGCCACCCACGGTGATCGCATCGATTTTCAGCGTCGGCTGGCCAACACCCACCGGCACCGACTGCCCATCCTTGCCGCACGTCCCAACACCGCTGTCCAGCGCCAGATCGTTACCGACCATCGACACCCGGCTCATCGCTTCGGGACCGTTGCCGATCAACGTCGCGCCTTTAACCGGTGCGGTGATCTTGCCGTCCTCGATCAAATAAGCCTCACTGGTGGAGAACACGAACTTGCCGCTGGTGATGTCGACCTGACCGCCGCCAAGGTTGGCGCAGTAGATGCCTTTCTTCACCGAAGCGATGATTTCCGCCGGGTCGCTTTCGCCACCGAGCATATAGGTGTTGGTCATCCGTGGCATCGGCAGGTGCGCATAGGATTCACGACGACCGTTGCCAGTACGGGCGACGCCCATCAGACGCGCGTTGAGCTTGTCCTGCATGTAGCCCTTGAGTACGCCGTTTTCGATCAGCGTGGTGCATTCGGTCGGGGTGCCTTCGTCGTCGACACTCAGCGAACCGCGACGACCGCTCAGGGTGCCGTCATCGACGATGGTGCAGAGTTTCGAAGCGACCATCTCGCCCATGCGCCCGCTGTAAGCGGAGCTGCCCTTGCGGTTGAAGTCGCCCTCCAGACCGTGGCCGACCGCTTCGTGCAAAAGCACGCCAGACCAGCCCGAACCCAATACGACGGGCAAGGTACCGGCCGGCGCTGGAATCGCTTCGAGGTTTACCAAAGCCTGACGCAGCGCTTCACGGGCATACCCCATGGCGCGGTCTTCCGCGAGGAAATAACGGTAGTCGGTACGTCCGCCGCCGCCATGGCCGCCGCGCTCGCGACGACCATTCTGCTCGACGATCACGCTGACGTTGAAGCGCACCAGCGGACGCACATCCGCCGCCAGGCCGCCGTCGGTGGACGCCACCAGAATCCGCTCCCAGACCCCGGCCATGCTCACGCTGACTTGCTGGATGCGCGGATCGAGGGCGCGAGTGGCGACGTCGATGCGCTTGAGCAGTTCGACTTTCTCGGCACGCGTCAGGACTTCCAGCGGATTGTCCGGCGCATACAACTGGGCGACGTCTTGTGTGGAGAACGCCTGCACCGTGCCGTTTTGCCCGGCACGGGAAATCGAGCGTGCTGCACGCGCCGCAGCGCCGAGGGCTTCGAGAGTGATCGCGTTGCTGTAGGCGAAACCGGTTTTCTCACCGGACTGCGCACGCACGCCGACACCCTGGTCGAGGTTGAAGCTGCCTTCCTTGACGATGCCGTCTTCCAGCGCCCAGGACTCGGAGATCTGGCCCTGGAAATACAGGTCGGCAGCATCGATGCCAGGGCCGGCCAGATCGCCGAGCACGCCTTGCAGGCTCTCGATCGTCACGCCGCCGGGCGCCAAAAGGTGATCACTGACTGAGGACAACAACTCGCTCATGGTTTAGGCCTTAAATTCATGTTCTGAAGCAGGTCGCTGTGCGCCCTGAGAGAAAAACCGCCGATGACGCGTCACCGGCATTCGCGCCCTGATGGACGCCTGTTCATCGCTATCGCGTTCGGCCAACAGCACCGCTTCGCCTTGATCCTGATGCGCCAGCACACGCCCCCACGGGTCGACGATCGCCGCATGCCCGAAGGTTTCCCGCGGTCCCGGATGGGTCCCGCCCTGTGCTGCCGCCAACACGTAACACTGAGTCTCGATGGCCCGCGCGCGAATAAGCACATCCCAATGCGCCGCGCCGGTCACCGCGGTAAAGGCTGAAGGTGCCGTAATCAACTCGGCACCGGCGGCACGTAATTCGCTGTACAGCTCCGGAAAACGCAGGTCATAACACACGGTCAGACCGACTTTGCCGACCGGTGTATCCGCAACCACCACACCACCGCCATAAGCATAGTCATCGGATTCGCGGTAACGCCCGCGATTGTCCGCCACATCCACATCAAACAGGTGCAGCTTGTCATACCGTGCAACGGTTTCGCCCTGATCGTTGATCAGCAGCGAGCATGCATGCGACTTGGCCGTCGGTTGATCGATGGGGGGTAACGGCAATGTGCCGGCGACTATCCATAACCTGAGGTCGCGGGCCGTCTGTTTCAACCATGGCAGGATCGGACCCTCGCCCAATGCTTCTGCGCGACCGATGTCAGCGATGTCGCGACGGCCCATGGCAGCGAAGTTTTCCGGCAACACGGCCAGCTTCGCGCCACCGGCCGCAGCCTGTTCGAGCAAGCGCCGGGCCTGAGCCAGATTGGCCAGCACATCACTCTGGCTGACCATTTGAATGACCGCTAAAGACATGGCGAACTCCGCAAGAGGTATGCGGCCATGCTACTCCATCGTCTCAAGGCCTGGCTGTTCAAAAAGGCTTATCGAAAGTGATTTTCGGTTCTTTCCACGGGCCTTTGACGGTGTATTTCACACTGGCAAAACGTGCCACACGGTCACCGATCAGTTTGTCGATGAGGAACAGCGCACCACCGACCGCCGGGGCACCGACGATCAGCGCGGCAATCGGCAGGTTGTTGGTCACCGGCAAGGTCACCAGCAATTTGGCATCGACCTGATCACCGACCAGATCCAGGGTACCGTCCAGTTCGAGGTTGCTCGACGGCCCGGTCAGGCGGATCGGTTCCCGTGTCACATACACACCATTGCTAGCAACCAATAGTCCCTTGACCCGGTCGTAGCTCAAGCCTTTGCCGAACAGGTCGGAGAAATCCAGACGCAAACGGCGGCCGATGGAGTTGAAGTTCAGCAGCCCAAACACCCGCAGTGCCTGCGCACCGCCCTCGACTTCGACAAACTGGCCCTTGTTCAGCGACGCATCAAGGGTGCCGGAGAAGCGTTTGGTCGCCAGCCAAGCCGGCGAACCCGGCCAGCGGCCATCGACGTCCATATGGAACTCTTCACTGGTCACGCTCGGCGCAAAGCCCCAGCCCTTGAGCACGTCGGCCAGATTCTTGCCGCCAATCCGGCCCTTGAACCAACTGCTGGTCGACCCCGGCGCGCCTTCCCAGCCGCCGTTGCCCTGCAACAGAATGCCTTTGAGGCCCATGTCGAGGTTGTTCAGGGCGATGCCTTTGGCGGTCGGGCGCACTTTGAGCGACCAGCCACCGACCAGATCCTGGCCGAGGAACAGTTGATTGATGGTGATATCCAGCGCTGGAATTTTCGATGGATCCACCGACGCCAACGGGTCTGGTGAGTTTTCGTCGGCCTGTACCGTCGGGTCGGGCGCCGGCAGCCGCACGTATTGCAGATTCACCGCAATCGGCGTGCTTTTGGCATCCGCAAGGCTGGCGGTACCTTTGGCTTGCTGACTGTCGAGCGCCAGATTCCACGCCCCAGGTTTGCGATTGACCTGAACCGAGGCCTGATCCAGCGTGGTGCCGAACGCCGTGAGCTTGCCGATCTTGAAGTCAGCACTGCTCAACAGTTGCTTGGCACTGCCGCCCGGGTCCTGTCCGGCATATTTGTTGACCAGATCCTGCCACGGCGCAACGTCCAGCTCCGACAGCACGCCGCGAATACGCAAGCCCTTGGCGCCCGGCAGCACAGCGTCGCCTGCACCGAGAAACAACTCGCCGCGCCCGTCAGCGAAATTCGTCGGTGGTGCGGCAAAGGTGAAATTGGCCAGTTGATCGTAATTGACCCAGTAACGCCGCTCCTGCCCTTGCAGGGTCATGCGGAACACCGTGTCGCGGCCGACATCAGCCGCCATGCCGAACGGTGCGGGCAGGTCGACAGCCACCCCTTTGAGGCTGGAGCTGACCATCAACTGGCTGTCGGCGCCGTCGAGGTTCAGTTGCAACTGATAGGGAATCGTCCCGGTCACCGGTAACGGCTGAGTCACGCCGAGCCAGTCAGTGAGTTTCTTGACCTCGACCTGTCCCGAAGCGGCCACTCGGGTTCTGAGCTTGCCGGGGCTGCCATCGGCAAAGATTTGCGCGGTGACCGGTTTGTCGAACGCCCGAGCTGCGATGTTCTGCCCGCTGAGCCCCTTGGCGCTGTCGAAACGGAAGTCACCCTTGAGTTGCGTCAGCTCCAGTTTCGGTTCGGCGAGTTTCAGCCGCGCATTGGCGGTTTTGAAGTCGACGAGGATTTTCGGCTGGTCTCCCTTGGCCAGCGGAATATCCAGTTTTAGCTTGCCTTGCAGATCGCCCGAGCCTTCCCAGCCGGCGAAGGTGTCGGCGGTGCCGATCGGTGCTTCCTGCAGGATCTTCAGCCCGTCACCCAGTCCACCGGCAAAGGCGCCGTCGAGAAACATATGGGTGTTCTGACCCGACGGAACATGGGGAATATTGACGAAAACATCACTGACCTGCGTATCGAGCAACTGGCCCTTGCTGGCCCAGATCCGCACGCCGCTGTCTTCGATGAACACGTCACCACTGACCTTGCTCACATGCGGCCAGCCCGGCTGGAAGGCCAGTTCGGCGTCATGCACCTTGAAGAACAGGCTGATGCTGCGGTCGGCCTCCCCGGCATTTTTGCTCAGCGAACCTTGGTACTGGAAGAAGCCCTGATCCACCGCGCCTTTGAGAATCGCGGTGCGCAGCCATTCGTCGAGCGCCGGGCTCAACACTTCGGGCAAATACTTGGCGGTGTAGCGGCCGTCGCCATCGACAAGACCGACCCGCAAGTCCATGTAGTCTTCCTGGCTGTGATCGAAATGCAGGCGAATGAGGAAGTCACCGGCAATCTTGCCCTCCTCGCCCAGTACCTTCAGGTACGGCGCGATCAGGGTGAAGCCCTCTTTATCGAGCTTCCAGGTCAACCGCGCGTTGGCCTGAATGTATTGCCATGGCTTGGCGAAGATCGGATCGAGGTGCAGGACGAAATCCTTGCTGTCCATGCGCAACTCGCCGCCATCGAGATTACCGCTGAGGCTGCCGCTGACATTCCTTGCCGCGGGGGCGCCGTGATAGGCATCAAAACCGACGTTATCGAGGTTGGTGGCAAAGCCGAATTTTGTACCGTCAGTGGCGTTCGGGCGGAAATCCAGCAACACGTTGCGCAGCCCACCAGTCACTTTCAGGCGCTCGACCACGGTGGCGAAGCCTTGCGGCAACGGCCCCAACGCATTGAGTAACGGGGTGATCGGGGTGAGATCGAGACGATCCGCCTGCAAGTGCCAGAGCTCATCGACCTTGTCAGTGGCGCGCGTCTGCTGCACCTGGACGCGCGTCTCCCAACGGGTTTCGCCGAAGTTCATCGCCAGCGAATCAAAGGTGACGGTCGCGCCGTTGGCACTGTTTTTGTAGTAGGCGTTGAGCGCCAGATTGTTGATCTGGATCGGCTTACGCTCGGCGTAGGCACCAGTCACTTGCGGTGCGTTCAAACGCAGCGCCGCACTTTGCAGCGTGCCCTCGGCCCAGTTCACCCAGAGCTCGCCGCCGGCCTTGATCTCGGAGAAATTCCACTGTTGGGTGAGGCGCTCTGGCAGCCACTTCGACCAATCACTTTGCGGCAGGCTGGCGTAGCCTTCTATCGCGCTGTTTTGCCATTGGTCGGGGCGGATTCGAGTTCGCAGGTTCAGTGCAACGGGTTGGCCATCAGGCAGGGTCAAACGTGCATCGAGACGCTGACGACTGGCACCGGTTTTCAGGTTGAGGCCGACGTAGGTGAGGGTCATCGGCGCGTGATCCAGTGGCTGCAAGGTCACCTGACTGTCGAGCACCGAGAGTTGCTGAATCATTTGCGAGCGATTGAACAACTGCTCTGGATCGAACGGTTGATCCTTGCGCACCGGCAAGCCTTCCAGCGCCCAGGTGCCGTCCTCGGATTCCTTGAGGCTGATTTTCAGGCCATTGAATTCCAGATGGGCGATGCGCACTTCCCGGGCCAACAGACTGGCCCACAGATCCGGTACTGCGCGCACCCGATCAAGACGCAGGGCGTTGGCACCGTCGCCGACCATCACATCATGGGCCAGCAGAATTGGCGCAAAACCGCTCCAATTACCCTCCAGTTCGCCGATCTGCAACGGCATGCCGAGGGCCGCACTGGCCTTGTCTTCGATGTCAGCGCGGTATTCGGCCACCAACGGGGTCAGTTCCCGGCCGAGACTGACGTACAGCGCCATCAGCACCAGAACCAACGCGCACAGGCCCAGCCCCCAGCGGGTGAGTGCGGCCAGAATGCGTGTCAGACGCTCCATGTCAGTTGGCTCCCATGGCAAAAATACTGCGAAAAGCTGAGGCCAGCCGTTTTGGAAAAAAGATGACGCAGGGGTTCAGAGCAGCACCACGTCATATTGTTCCTGGGAATACATGGTTTCGACCTGAAAGCGTATGGTGCGGCCGATAAATCCTTCAAGCTCGGCGACGTTACCGGACTCTTCATCCAGTAGACGATCGACCACTTTCTGGTTCGCCAGGACGCGATAACCCTCAGCCTGATAGGCCCGGGCTTCGCGAAGGATCTCGCGGAAAATCTCGTAACAGATGGTTTCCGCAGTCTTCAGTTTGCCGCGCCCCTGACAACTGCTGCACGGCTCGCACAGCACTTGCTCAAGGCTTTCGCGCGTGCGCTTGCGGGTCATCTGCACCAGGCCCAACTCGGTGATCCCGATGATGTTGGTCTTGGCGTGATCGCGCTCCAGCTGTTTCTCCAACGTACGCAACACCTGGCGCTGATGCTCCTCATCTTCCATGTCGATGAAGTCGATGATGATGATCCCGCCCAGATTGCGCAGACGCATCTGCCGGGCAATCGCAGTGGCCGCTTCGAGGTTGGTCTTGAAGATGGTTTCTTCGAGATTGCGATGACCGACGAATGCCCCGGTATTGACGTCGATGGTGGTCATGGCTTCCGCCGGATCGACCACCAGATAACCGCCGGATTTCAGCGGTACTTTGCGCTCAAGGGCTTTCTGGATTTCGTCTTCGACGCCGTACAAATCGAAAATCGGTCGCTCGCCCGGATAATGTTCCAGACGGTCGGCGATTTCAGGCATCAGTTCGGCGACGAATTGCGTGGTTTTCTGGAAGGTTTCCCGGGAATCGATGCGGATTTTCTCGATCTTTGGATTGACCAGGTCACGCAGCGTGCGCAGGGCCAGACCGAGATCTTCGTAGATCACACTCGGCGCAGATATGGTTTTGATCTGTTCGTTGATCTGATCCCACAGGCGCCGCAGGTAGCGGATGTCCATAAGGATCTCATCGGCCCCTGCGCCTTCAGCGGCGGTACGCAGAATAAAGCCGCCAGCCTCCTTGATGCCTTCTTTGGCCACACAATCGGTGACCACCTGCTTAAGGCGATCGCGCTCGGCTTCGTCTTCGATTTTCAGCGAAATACCGACGTGGGCGGTGCGTGGCATGTACACCAGGTAGCGCGACGGAATCGACAACTGCGTGGTCAACCGCGCGCCTTTGGAGCCTATCGGATCTTTGGTGACTTGCACCACCAGGCTCTGGCCTTCGTGCACCAGCGCGCTGATGCTTTCCACCGCCGGGCCTTCGCGCAGAGAAATCTCAGCGGCATGAATGAACGCCGCACGGTCCAGACCGATGTCGACGAACGCTGCCTGCATACCCGGCAGCACCCGGACTATCTTGCCTTTATAGATGTTGCCGACGATCCCGCGTTTTTGCGTGCGCTCGACGTGGACTTCTTGCAGCACACCGTTTTCGACCACCGCCACGCGCGACTCCATCGGCGTGATGTTGATCAGAATCTCTTCACTCATGGCAGGATCTCGTTCAGGCGTGTTCACGATAATGGCCGCATCTTGTTCGTACGACGCTTATTGCGCGTTCAGGTTTTGCCAACAGGGTATGCCGAAATGGCCCAACAGTTCTGCGGTTTCGCAAACAGGCAACCCGACCACCGCCGAATAACTGCCATTGAGCCCCGCGACAAACACCGCGCCGAGCCCCTGAATGCCGTATCCGCCAGCCTTGTCCCGGGGCTCGCCGCTGGCCCAGTAGGCAGCGGCCTCTTCGCGGCTGATCGGCCGGAACCGCACCAGACTGCGTACCACCCGCGAGTCGCAGCGCTCACCTTCGAGCACGGCAATCGCCGTCAGCACTTCATGCTCCTTGCCGGACAACATCATCAGCATGGCGCATGCATCGGCTTCGTCCACCGGTTTGCCAAGAATTTTGCCGTCCAGCACCACTGCGGTGTCGGCACCCAGCACGCAGAATGCCTGGTCGGACACCACCGTGCGCCGGCCGGCCTCAGCCTTGCCGCGCGCGAGGCGTTCGACATAGGCCGAAGGCAATTCTTCGGATAAAGGGGTTTCATCGATGTCCGCACTGATGGCGGAGAACGGAACGCCGATCTGCGTGAGCAACTCACGTCGACGCGGCGATCCAGAGGCGAGGTAAAGCGGCTTCATCAAAACATCTCCCTGTTCAGTGCCCTGCTTCACCGGATCAATTGATTTTGTAGCGGCGGCGCAATCCACGCAGGGCGAAACTGATCCAGGGCCAGAGCAAGGCGCTGACCAGTGCCGGCAGGACCAGCGCCAGGGTCGGCTGACGGTTGCCGGTCAAAGCACTGAGCCACAGCTGCACCAGTTGTGCGAGGCCGAAGATCACCAGGATCACCAGACACTGCTGCCACATCGGGAACATTCGCAAGCGTTGTTGCAATGACAGCACCAGGAAAGTGATCAGCGAAAGGACGAGCGCGTTCTGCCCGAACAGATCGCCCTGCAGCACGTCTTCGGCCAGACCCAGGCAGAACGCCGTGACCATACCGACCGTCTGCGGCATGTACAGCGCCCAGAACGTCAGCAGCAGGGCCAGCCACAGCGGACGAAGGATTTCCATGAAAATCGGTAACGGCGAAACGCTGAGCAACAGGCCGATAACAAACGTCAGCCAGACCATCCAGCCATTTCGAGAGGCTTTTACACCGACCATTATTCTCGTCCCCCAGGGGTGACTGGCGCCGTCGCCGGCGGTTTGGCGGGCGGTTTGCTGGCTGCTGGCGCAGAGGCCGGTGGCTTTGTCGCCGTCGGAGCAGTCGCCGGCGGCTTGCTCGCGCCAGGCTTGACCGGTGTCGCGGCGGGCACTGTGGCGGCGGGGGCCTGTTCGGCGGTTGGCGTTGCGGCGGGCGCCGGCATGACCAGCGGTCGCGAAACGTTGGCCGGCTGCATCGGGCCGCCGCCATGGGCATCCAGAGCTTCCTGAGCCTGCGCGGCGTCGTTGGCGCGCTCCTCGGCGGTACGCGAGTCGCTGAACACCAGCAGCAGGTAGCGACTACGGTTCAACGCAGCAGTCGGCACGGCGCGAACGATTGCGAACGGTTGACCGGAATCGTGGATCACTTCCTTGACCGTCGCCACCGGGTAACCCGCTGGAAAACGCTGACCGAGGCCAGAGCTGACCAGCAAATCGCCTTCCTTGATATCCGCCGTGTCGGCGACGTGGCGTAGTTCCAGACGTTCCGGGTTGCCGGTACCGCTGGCGATTGCCCGCAAACCGTTACGGTTCACTTGCACAGGAATGCTGTGAGTTGAGTCGGTCAGCAGCAATACACGGGAGGTGTACGGCATCAACTCGACCACCTGCCCCATCAGACCGCGTGCATCGAGCACCGGCTGACCGAGGACCACGCCGTCGCGCTCACCTTTATTGATGATGATGCGGTGGGTGAAGGGGTTGGGGTCCATGCCGATCAACTCGGCGACTTCAACCTTTTCGTTGACCAGCGCTGAAGAATTGAGCAACTCGCGCAACCGAACGTTCTGCTCGGTCAGTGCGGCAAGCTTTTGCATGCGGCCCTGATACAGCAGGTTTTCAGTCTTGAGTTTTTCGTTTTCGGCGATGAGTTCGGTGCGACTGCCGAACTGGCTGGCGATACCGTCCCACAGCCGTCCGGGCAGGTCGGTGATCCAGTAGGCATCCATCAGCACCAGCGACGCTTGTTTGCGCGCAGGCTTGAGCAGATCAAAGCGGGCATCGACCACCATCAGCGCAACCGACAACACGGCCAGCACCAACAGGCGGACGCCCAGTGAAGGGCCCTTGGCGAAAAGCGGTTTAATAAGCCGCTCCTCCCAGGCAAATGTTCTGTTTATTCATACGGCATCAAACCGGCCTGGATGAAGACTGACAGAAGATAAACGCCAACAGGCAGCACTGCAAAGTGCTGCCTGCGCGCTCACCCACGTATTGCACTCGGCGACTTATTCGCTCGAGAGCAGATCCATGGTGTGCTTATCCATCATTTCCAATGCACGGCCACCGCCGCGAGCAACGCAAGTCAGCGGATCTTCGGCAACGATCACCGGCAGACCGGTTTCCTGAGCCAGCAACTTGTCGAGGTCACGCAGCAGCGCGCCACCACCGGTCAGCACCAGGCCACGCTCGGCGATGTCGGAAGCCAGTTCCGGCGGCGACTGCTCCAGCGCGCTTTTCACGGCCTGAACGATAGTGGCCAGGGACTCTTGCAGAGCTTCCAGCACTTCGTTGGAGTTCAGGGTGAATGCACGTGGAACGCCTTCGGCCAGGTTGCGACCGCGAACGTCGACTTCGCGAACTTCGCCGCCCGGGTAGGCCGTACCGATTTCCTGCTTGATGCGCTCAGCGGTGGATTCGCCGATCAGACTGCCGTAGTTGCGGCGAACATAAGTGATGATCGCTTCATCGAAACGGTCGCCGCCAACACGGACGGATTCGGCGTAAACCACACCGTTCAGGGAGATCAGCGCGATTTCGGTAGTACCACCACCGATATCGACGACCATCGAACCGCGCGCTTCTTCTACCGGCAGGCCGGCACCGATCGCAGCAGCCATTGGCTCTTCGATCAGGAACACTTCACGCGCACCGGCACCGAGGGCCGATTCACGGATGGCACGACGCTCAACCTGGGTGGATTTGCATGGAACGCAGATCAGCACACGAGGGCTAGGCTGCAGAAAGCTGTTTTCGTGAACCTTGTTGATGAAGTATTGCAGCATCTTTTCGCAGACGCTGAAGTCGGCGATCACGCCGTCCTTCATCGGACGAATGGCAGCAATGTTGCCCGGCGTACGGCCGAGCATGCGCTTGGCCTCGGTGCCGACAGCAACGACACTTTTCTGGTTACCGTGTGTCCGAATGGCCACAACCGATGGCTCATTCAGGACGATACCGCGCTCGCGCACGTAAATAAGGGTGTTGGCAGTGCCCAGGTCAATGGAAAGATCGCTGGAAAACATGCCACGCAGTTTCTTGAACATGGGAAAGGGACCCTAGGCAACGCGTGGGTAAAAAAGTGCGGCAAACTCTAACAACGACAGGGATTTTGGGCAAGGCGCCAATATGTTAAATTGGCCGCTTTTCTGTGCACCAAGCCCCACAATCGCGGCCTTATGACCGTAGAAGTGCGGTAGTGTTCCGACAATCTAACACACGGACGCCGTCCGTTCTGTTTTCCACTGGAGAATCCCGATGGCGCTAGAACGCTCCGACGTGGAAAAAATCGCTCATTTGGCCTGCCTTGGCCTCAATGATGCCGATCTTCCGCACATTACTTCCGCCCTCAACAGCATTCTCGGGCTGGTCGACGAAATGCAGGCTGTTAATACCGACGGTATCGAGCCTCTGGCCCACCCGCTGGAAGCCAGTCAGCGCCTGCGCGCCGACGTTGTAACCGAGACCAATCATCGCGAGGCCTACCAGTCCATCGCACCAGCGGTCGAAAACGGCCTGTATCTGGTTCCGAAAGTCATCGACTAAAGGGAAAGAGCCTGCAATGCATCAAATGACTCTGGCCGAGATCGCCCGCGGTCTCGCCGATAAAAAGTTTTCCTCCGAAGAGCTGACCAAAGTCCTGCTGGCGCGTATTACCCGGCTCGATCCGCAGCTCAACAGTTTCATCAGCCTCACCGAAGAGTTGGCCCTTGAGCAGGCGAAAGCCGCCGACGTGCGCCGGGCCAACGGTGAGAGCGGCGCGCTGCTGGGTGCGCCGATCGCCCACAAAGACCTGTTCTGCACCCAGGGCATCCGCACCAGTTGCGGCTCTAAGATGCTCGACAACTTCAAGGCCCCGTATGACGCCACCGTGGTCGCGAAGCTGGCTGCGGCCGGTGCCGTGACCCTGGGCAAGACCAACATGGACGAATTCGCCATGGGTTCGGCCAACGAGTCGAGCTGGTACGGCGCGGTGAAAAACCCGTGGAACCTGGAACACGTGCCTGGCGGCTCGTCCGGTGGTTCGGCGGCGGCCGTTGCCGCTCGTCTGTTGCCTGCGGCCACTGCCACCGACACCGGTGGTTCGATCCGTCAGCCAGCCGCGTTCACCAACCTTACCGGCCTGAAGCCAACCTACGGTCGCGTTTCGCGCTGGGGCATGATCGCCTACGCCTCCAGCCTCGATCAGGGCGGACCGCTGGCTCGCACTGCCGAAGACTGCGCGATTTTGTTACAAGGTATGGCCGGCTTCGATCAGAACGACTCCACCAGCATTGATGAGCCCGTTCCGGATTACTCCGCCGGCCTCAACACTTCGCTGCAGGGCCTGCGCATCGGTGTGCCGAAGGAATACTTCAGTGCAGGTCTCGACCCGCGTATCGCCGATCTGATCCAGAACAGCATTAAAGAGCTGCAGAAGCTCGGCGCCGTGATCAAGGAAATCAGCCTGCCAAACATGCAGCACGCGATTCCTGCGTACTACGTGATCGCCCCGGCCGAAGCTTCTTCGAACCTGTCGCGTTTCGACGGCGTGCGTTTCGGCCACCGTTGCGAGCACCCCAAAGACCTGATCGACCTGTACAAGCGCTCCCGCGGCGAAGGCTTCGGGCCTGAAGTACAGCGCCGGATCATGGTCGGTGCCTACGCACTGTCCGCCGGTTACTACGACGCCTACTACCTGAAAGCGCAGAAGATCCGTCGTCTGGTGAAGAACGACTTCATGGCTGCCTTTAATGAAGTCGACATCATCCTCGGCCCGACCACGCCGAACCCGGCCTGGAAACTCGGCGCCAAGAACAGCGACCCGGTCGCTGCCTATCTGGAAGACGTTTACACCATCACCGCCAACCTCGCGGGCCTGCCGGGCCTGTCGATGCCGGCCGGTTTTGTCGACGGTCTGCCGGTTGGCGTGCAATTGCTCGCGCCGTATTTCCAGGAAGGCCGTTTGCTTAACGTTGCGCACCAGTATCAGTTGAACACTGACTGGCACACCCGCACCCCAACCGGCTTCTGAGGAGACACACATGCAATGGGAAGTCGTGATCGGGCTGGAGATTCACACTCAGCTCACTACCCGGTCGAAAATCTTTTCCGGTAGTTCCACCACCTTCGGTTCCGAGCCGAACACTCAAGCGAGCCTGATCGATCTGGGTATGCCCGGCGTTCTGCCGGTGCTGAACCAGGAAGCCGTGCGCATGGCCGTGATGTTCGGCCTGGCGATTGATGCCGAGATCGGTCAGCACAACGTGTTTGCCCGTAAAAACTACTTCTATCCGGACCTGCCGAAGGGCTACCAGATCAGCCAGATGGAATTGCCGATCGTCGGCAAGGGCCACCTGGACATCGCCCTTGAAGACGGCACGGTCAAACGCGTCGGCATCACCCGTGCGCACCTGGAAGAAGACGCCGGCAAGAGCCTGCACGAAGAATTCAACGGCGCCACCGGCATCGACCTGAACCGTGCTGGCACGCCGCTGCTGGAAATCGTCTCCGAACCGGACATGCGCAGCGCCAAGGAAGCCGTGGCTTACGTCAAGGCGATCCACGCACTGGTGCGTTACCTGGGCATCTGCGACGGCAACATGGCCGAAGGTTCGCTGCGTTGCGACTGCAACGTGTCGATCCGTCCGAAAGGCCAGGAAGCCTTCGGCACGCGTTGCGAGATCAAGAACGTCAACTCGTTCCGCTTCATCGAGAAGGCGATCAACTCCGAGATCCAGCGTCAGATCGAGCTGATCGAAGACGGCGGTAAAGTGATCCAGCAGACCCGTCTGTACGATCCGAACAAGGACGAAACCCGTCCGATGCGCTCCAAAGAGGAAGCAAACGACTACCGCTACTTCCCCGATCCGGATCTGCTGCCGGTGGTCATCGAAGAGTCGTTCCTCGGCGAGGTGCGCGCCACCCTGCCGGAACTGCCGCCGCAAAAACGCGAGCGCTTCCAGAGCCAGTTCGGTCTGTCGGCCTACGACGCCAACGTGCTGGCCACCAGCCGTGAGCAAGCGGATTACTTCGAGAAAGTCGCAGCCATTGGCGGCGACGCCAAACTGGCAGCGAACTGGGTGATGGTCGAGTTGGGCAGCCTGCTCAACAAGCAAGGCCTGGACATCGACGAATCGCCGGTTTCCGCTGAACTGCTGGGCGGCATGCTGCAGCGCATCAAGGACAACACCATCTCCGGCAAGATCGCCAAGGTTGTGTTCGAAGCGATGGCCAACGGTGAAGGCAGCGCGGACGAGATCATCGAAAAACGCGGCTTGAAGCAAGTCACCGACAGCGGCGCGATCTCGGCGGTGCTGGACGAAATGCTCGCGGCCAACGCCGAGCAGGTCGAGCAATATCGCGCGGCAGACGAGGCCAAACGCGGCAAGATGTTCGGCTTCTTCGTCGGTCAGGCCATGAAAGCCTCCAAAGGCAAGGCCAACCCGCAGCAAGTGAACGAACTGCTGAAAAGCAAGCTCGAAGGCTGACCACAATGGAGCCAGAGCCAAAGCCTGGCTCCGATCCCTGTGGGAGCGAGCCTGCTCGCGAAAGCGTCATGACATCCGATAGAGATATTGAATGTGATGGCCTCTTCGCGAGCAGGCTCGCTCCCACATTGTTAATTGGGAGCTTTCGAATGAAACACCTGCTAGGCGCCTGCGCCCTGCTCTCCTTACTCGCCGGTTGCGCCAGCACTGACACCATCGACCCGCACGGTTACGACCAGACCGGCGTCGCCTCCTATTACGGAGCCAAACACCACGGTAAACGCACCGCCAGCGGCGAAGCGTTCAACCAGCATGGCCTGACCGCCGCCCATCGCCAGTTGCCGTTCGGCACCCGGGTAAAGGTCACCAATCTGAAGAATGACGAATCCGTCGTGGTGCGTATCAACGACCGCGGCCCCCATACCCGTGGCCGACTGATCGACCTGTCCCGCGAGGCCGCAAACCAGATCGGCATGCTGCGCGCCGGTACTGCGCGGGTTCGCATTCAGGCCCTCGACTGATGGAGCGCCGACCATTTTCGGACTGACCGATTTACCGCTGATCAGCGTGATCGAATTGCTCGCCGGGCTATGCCTGCTGATCTTCGGTGCCGAACTGATGGTGCGCGCAGCGGTGCGCCTCGCCGCGCGACTGAATGTACGGCCACTGATCATCGGCCTGACCATCGTCGCCCTCGGCAGCAGCGCCCCGCAGATGGCGGTGAGTCTGCAAGCCGCACTGGCGCACAATCCCGACATCGCAGTCGGTAGCGTGGTCGGCAGCAGCATTTTCAACATCCTCGTGACGCTCGGTTTGTCGGCGCTGATCATTCCGCTGCGCGTGTCGCGGCAACTGGTGCGCCTCGATATTCCGCTGATGATCGGTGCCTGCCTGTTGGTGTTCGTTCTGGCGTGGAACGAGGAAATCGGTCGCATCGACGGCATCCTCTTACTGGGCGCACTGGCGCTATACCTTGGTTTGCTGCTGCGCCAGTCACGGCATTCGACACGACCGCACTCGGAACACTCCGAAGCAACGCAGACGTCCTGGATCGGCTGCTCGCTGATGATCATCGTCGGTCTGGCGATGTTGGTGTTCGCCGGGCATCTGCTGTTGGGTGCCGCCGTTGTAGTGGCGACCGATCTTGGATTTTCCGAACGCGTCATCGGCCTGACCGTGGTCGCCGTGGGCACCTCGCTGCCGGAACTCGCTACGTCGCTGATTGCTGCGTTGCGCGGGCAACGGGACATTGCGGTGGGCAACGTGATCGGCGCCAACCTGTTCAATCTGCTCGGTGTACTCGGCATCACCGCGTTGATCGCGCCGACACCACTCTCGGTCTCGCCCAATGCGCTGGATTTCGATCTGCCGGTGATGCTCGGTGTCGCAGCGTTGTGTCTGCCGGTGTTCTACCCCGGCTACCGCGTGACCCGCGCCGAAGGTCTGCTGCTGCTTGGTTTGTATCTGGCGTACGGGCTGCATGTGGTGTCGTTCACCACCGGCATGCCGCTGGCCGGCAAGCTAGAGCGGCTGATGTTGTTTTACGTCTTGCCGACGCTGCTGACGTTTTTGCTGATCACGTCAGTCATCGCCTGGCGCCGCCAACACCACAAAAAGGATATGCCATGACCGAATCGAAGAAGTCCGGGGTTGAAGTCCGCCGCCAGGTAATGGGCGATGCGTTTGTTGATCGGGCGCTGGGCAACGCCACGGAATTCACCCAGCCGCTGCAGGATTTCGTCAATGAGCATGCCTGGGGTGGCGTATGGAATCGTGAAGGCCTGCCACTGAAAACCCGCAGCCTGATCACCCTTGCCGCGCTGACGGCTTTGAAGTGCCCGCAAGAGTTGAAAGGTCATGTGCGTGGCGCGCTGAACAACGGTTGCACGGTGGATGAGATTCGTGAGGCGCTGCTGCATTGCGCGGTGTATGCCGGTGTGCCGGCGGCGATCGATGCGTTTCGGGCGGCACAGGAAGTGATCGATACCTACCAGAAAAGCTAAAAGATCGCAGCCTGCGGCAGCTCCTACAGGAGAACGCATTCCCATGTAGAAGCTGCCGCAGGCTGCGATCTTTTGATCAGCTTTAAATCCACCCACCCCACTGCAAAACGAAAATCCCGACATTGGTGGTGATCGCCGCCATCAACGTGGTCAACACGATAATTGCCGCCGCCAGCTCGTGATTGCCCTGTGCCGCCCGGGCCATGACAAAACTGGCTGCCGCCGTCGGGCTGCCGAAGTACAGAAACAGAATCCCCAGTTCAGCCCCGCGAAAACCGCATAGCCATGCGCCGAACGTCGCCAGCACCGGCAGGCCGACCATTTTCACCAGGCTGGAACTGAGCGCCATGTTGCCGCTCTTGCGCAACGCCGCCAGCGACAAGGTGCCGCCGATGCAGATCAGCGCCAGCGGCAAAGTGGTCTGCGCCAGATACTGGCCGGAGGTTTCCAGCCACCCCGGCAGACCGATCTTGAAATAGGCAAACGGCGCCGCCGCGATCACGCTGATGATCAGCGGATTGCTGAACACGCTTTTGCAGATGCTCCACGGATCGGACTTGATCACCGGGCTGTACACCGCCAGCACGATGGTCGACAGCGTGTTGTAAAACAGGATCACCAGCGCCGCGAGAATCGCCCCGAGGGAAATCCCGTAGTCGCCGTACATGCTCGCCGCCAGCGCCAGGCCGATCACCCCGTTGTTGCCGCGAAACGCGCCTTGGGTATAGATGCCGCGATCTTCACGCGGGCATCTGAAAATCGCCCAGCCCCAGGCCACGGCAAAACTCACCAGCGTGGCAATGGAGAAATAGATCAGCAGTGCCGGTTGCAACGCGGCGTGCAGGTCGGCATGCAGGATGCCGAGGAACAGCAACGCCGGCATGGTGACGTTGAACACCAGAGACGAAGCCGTGTGGATGAAGTTGTCGTTGATCCAGTCGATGCGCTTGAGCAACACACCGAGAAACAGCATGGCAAACACCGGCGCGGTGATGTTCAGGGTTTCGAGGAAGATTGCCAGCATGCCGGGGAGCCTTGGGTGAGCGTCGTTAGGGGGCTAATGATAAGCCACAAGACCTCCGGCGTCTGTGGGATCGCCTTCGCGAGCAGGCTCGCTCCCACACTAGATCGCATTCGCACAGACAGAACGCGGTCGAATGTGGGAGCGAGCCTGCTCGCGAAGAACGATAACCCTGTCTCAGGTAATCGGCGCCGGATTGAACAACGTAATGTCGTTATGCAGCTTGTGCTTCTCCGCCCAGGTCTGCTGCTTGCCGCTCGCCACGTCCAGGTAGTAGTGGAACAACTCCCAACCCAACTCCTCGATCGTCGCGCGCCCGGTGGCAATCCGCCCGGCGTCGATGTCGATCAAATCAGGCCAACGCTGCGCCAGCTCAGTACGCGTCGAGACCTTCACCACCGGCGCCATTGCCAAGCCATACGGCGTGCCGCGCCCGGTGGTGAACACATGCAGGTTCATCCCTGCCGCCAGTTGCAACGTACCACAGACAAAATCACTGGCCGGGGTCGCACAGAAATTCAGCCCCTTCTGCTTGAAGCGCTCGCCCGGGCCAAGCACGCCGTTGATCGCGCTGCTGCCGGACTTGACGATCGAACCCAGCGACTTCTCGACAATGTTCGACAACCCGCCCTTCTTGTTGCCCGGCGTGGTGTTGGCGCTGCGATCCGCTTCGCCCTTGGCCAGATAGCGGTCATACCAGTCCATCTCGCGCACCAGTTCTTCGGCAACAGCCTTGGTCTTGGCACGAGAGGTGAGTAGATAGATCGCATCACGCACTTCAGTGACTTCGGAAAACATCACCGTCGCCCCCGCGCGCAGCAGCAAGTCCGAGGCATAGCCCAGCGCCGGGTTGGCGGTGATGCCGGAGAACGCGTCGCTGCCGCCGCACTGCATGCCGAGGATCAGCTCGGACGCCGGCACGGTTTCGCGGCGGCGCTGATCAAGCTTCTTCAAACGGACTTCAGCCAACGCCATGATCTGCTCGATCATCTCGGTGAAACCGTGACTGGAATCCTGCAAGCGATACAGCCACGGCTCGCTGAGATCCACCGAAGCATCGTCCTCGTGCATCACCTGCCCGGCCTGCAATTTCTCGCAACCCAGACCGATCACCAACGCCTCGCCACCCAGGTTCGGGTTGCGTGCCAGATTGCGCACAGTGCGAATCGGGATGTAGGCATCGGTGGCGGTGATCGCCACGCCGCAGCCGTAACTGTGGGTCAGCGCCACGACGTCATCGACGTGCGGGTACTTCGGCAGCAGTTCTTCCTTGATGCGTTTCACCGCGTGATCGAGCACGCCAGTCACGCATTGCACGGTGGTGGTGATGCCGAGGATATTGCGCGTGCCGACAGTGCCGTCGGCGTTGCGGTACCCCTCGAAGGTGAAGCCTTCCAGTGGCGCCTGGGCGTCCGGCACCTCGGTGGACAGCGGCAGGCTGTCCAGCGGCGGCGCGGTCGGCATGCGCAGTTGATCTTCCTTGACCCAACTGCCACGGCGGATCGGCTGCAAGGCATAACCGATGATCTGGCCGTAACGAATAACCGGGCCGCCCTCGGGAATGTCCTCGAGGGTGACCTTATGGCTCTGCGGTACGAAATCCAGCGTCACCAGGCCATCGGCGAATTCGGTGCCGGCCGGTACGCCCTGGTCGTTGACCACTACCACTACGTTGTCCCGCTCGTGCAGGCGGATGTAGCGCGGCGAGTCGGAATGTTCAATCAACTGCATGACGCCGCTCCTCAGGAATGCGCTTGAGACAATTTGCCGGTGGCTTCATTACCACCTTGGGTTGGCGGCTCTTTCAACACAACTCGCTTGATCGGGCCGACGATGACCAGATAGCTGAACACCGCGACCAGTGCGTTGGCACCCACAAACACCAATGCCCACTTGAACGAACCGGTGGAGCTGATGATGTAGCCAATCACGATCGGTGTGGTGATCGACGCGATGTTGCCGAAGGTGTTGAACAAGCCACCGCTCAGACCGGCGATCTGTTTTGGCGAAGTGTCGGAGACCACCGCCCAGCCCAGCGCGCCAACGCCTTTGCCGAAGAAGGCCAGGGCCATGAAGCCAACGACCATCCACTCAACATCAACATAGTTGCAAGCCACGATGCTGCTGGACACCAGCAGGCCGGCGATGATCGGCGCTTTGCGGGCGAAGGTCAGCGAGTGGCCCTTACGCAGCAGGTAATCGGAAATCACCCCGCCGAGCACACCACCGATAAAGCCGCAGATCGCCGGCAACGAGGCGATGAAACCGGCCTTGAGAATGGTCATGCCACGCTCTTGCACCAGATACACAGGGAACCAGGTCAGGAAGAAGTAAGTGATGCCGTTGATGCAGTACTGGCCCAGATAAACGCCGAGCATCATACGGTTGGTCAGCAACTGACGGATGTAATCCCACTTCGGACCGTCGGACTTTTTACCCTTCTGATCCATGTCGACCATACCGCCGTTGTCGGCGATGTGCTTGAACTCGGCGTCGTTGATGCGTGGATGTTCACGCGGGCTGTAGATCACTTTCAACCAGACCAGCGAGAACACGATGCCGAGGATACCCATGACGATGAACACGTGCTCCCAGCCGAAGGAATACACGATCCAGCCCATCAGCGGTGCAAACAACACGGTGGCAAAGTATTGCGCCGAGTTGAAGATTGCCGAGGCTGTGCCGCGTTCGGCGGTCGGAAACCACGCCGCGACAATGCGCGCGTTGCCAGGGAAGGACGGCGCTTCAGCCAGGCCGACGAGGAAGCGCAGCATGAACAACGCAACAATCGCCGTGGACATGCCGAATTCACCGACAAAGCCTTGCAGCACGGTGAACAGCGACCAGGTGAAAATGCTCAGGGCATAGACTTTTTTCGAACCGAAGCGATCGAGCAGCCAGCCACCGGGGATTTGCCCGGCAACGTAGGCCCAACCGAATGCGGAGAAGATGTACCCGAGGGTGACCGCGTCGATACCGAGGTCTTTTTGCAGGCTGGAACCGGCGATCGCGATGGTGGCGCGGTCGGCGTAGTTGATCGTGGTCACCAGAAACAGCATGAGCAGGATCAAATAGCGGACGTGAGTCGGCTTTTGAGTCGATTGCATGTAGATGTACTCCCACTGATTATTTTTATGCGCGGGTGAATCTTCTTTGGTCCCGGTATTCCACACGCCCCGTTTTGCGGGGTGCCCTTGGTACTCCGGGTGTCCTCTGTAGGAGCTGCCGGAGGCTGCGATCTTTTGATTTTTGGCGCCATCCGTGACGCCAGAAAATCAGGATCAAAAGATCGCAGCCTTCGGCAGCTCCTACAGGGGTGCGATATCGAATCCGATATCGTGGTTGGATCAGGAACCGATGTAACTGGTTTTCACCACGGTGTAGAACTCTTGCGCATAGCGGCCTTGCTCACGTGATCCATAGGATGAACCCTTACGGCCACCGAATGGAACGTGGTAATCCACGCCCGCGGTCGGCAGGTTGACCATCACCATCCCGGCCTGGGAGTGGCGCTTGAAGTGGTTGGCGTACTTCAGCGACGTGGTGGCAATGCCCGCCGACAAACCGAATTCGGTGTCGTTGGCCATGGCCAGTGCGGCGTCGTAATCGGCGACGCGGACGATGTTCGCCACCGGGCCGAAAATCTCTTCGCGGCTGATCCTCATCGAGGCTTCGCTGTCGGCAAACAGGGTCGGCGCGAGGAAGTAGCCCTCGGTGTCACAAGTCACCAGACCACCGCCGCTGACCAGACGCGCACCTTCGGACTGGCCGATATCGATGTACTTCATGTCTTGCTCAAGCTGCGCTTGCGAAACCACCGGGCCGATGTCGGTGCCGGATTTCAGCGCGTGGCCGACCTTGATCGACTTCATGCGCTCGGCCATGGCTTCAACGAACTTGTCGTGAATCCCGGCGGTAACGATCAAGCGGCTCGACGCGGTGCAACGCTGACCGGTGGAGTAGAACGCGCTCTGCACCGACAGTTCGACTGCTTGCTTGAGGTCGGCGTCGTCGAGAATGATCTGCGGGTTCTTGCCGCCCATTTCCAGCTGAACCTTGGCCTGACGCGACACACAGTTGACCGCGATCTGCCGACCGACGCCGACCGAACCGGTGAAGCTGATGCCATCGATTTTCGGGCTGTTGACCAGTGCTTCACCCACCACACGACCGCTGCCCATCACCAGGTTGAACACACCGGCCGGGAAGCCTGCGCGGGAGATGATTTCGGCCAGGGCCCAGGCGCAACCCGGTACCAGATCGGCAGGTTTCAATACCACGCAGTTGCCGTAGGCCAGGGCCGGGGCGATTTTCCACGATGGAATGGCAATCGGGAAATTCCACGGAGTGATCAGACCGACCACGCCGAGCGCTTCGCGGGTCACTTCAACGTTGACGCCTGGACGCACCGACGGCACGTAGTCGCCGGACAGGCGCAGGCATTCACCGGCGAAGAATTTGAAAATGTTGCCGGCGCGGGTCACTTCGCCGATGGCTTCGGGCAGGGTCTTGCCCTCTTCGCGAGCCAGCAAAGTGCCGAGTTCTTCGCGGCGGGCGAGGATTTCCGTGCCGACTTTATCCAGCGAATCGTGACGGGCCTGAATGCCCGAAGTCGACCACGCCGGGAACGCTGCGCGGGCAGCGTCGATGGCGGCGTTAACCTGAGTCAGGTCAGCCTTGGCGTAGTCACCAATGGTGTCGCTCAACTCGGACGGGTTGATGTTGGCCGAGTAATCGGCACCGGCGACCCATTCACCGTTGATGTAGTTGTCGTAACGTTTTGCATTTGCCACGGGACTGCCCTCGAAACTAAAAGCCTTCACGCAAAAAGCCGCTGATTGCTCAGCGGCCTCGGTTTGCTCGGGTGTTACTGCGCACCTTGCTTGTCGATCAGCGCGGCGAGCATTTCGTACTCTTCGCCGGTCAGGTCGGTCAGCGGTGCACGCACCGGGCCTGCGTCATAGCCGGCGATTTTTGCACCTGCCTTGACGATGCTCACGGCGTAACCGGCCTTGCGGTTGCGGATGTCCAGGTACGGCAGGAAGAAGTCGTCGATGATCTTGCCGACGGTGGCGTGATCTTCGCGGGCAATCGCGTGATAGAAATCCATCGCGGTTTTCGGAATGAAGTTGAACACTGCCGAGGAGTAGACCGGCACGCCCAGCGCCTTGTAGGCAGCGGCGTAGACTTCGGCGGTCGGCAGACCACCCAGGTAGCTGAAGCGATCACCGAGGCGGCGACGGATCGACACCATCAACTCGATATCGCCCAGACCATCCTTGTAACCGATCAGGTTCGGGCAACGCTCGGCCAGACGTTCCAGCAGCGGCGCGGTCAGGCGGCAGACGTTACGGTTGTAGACGACCACGCCGATTTTGACCGATTTGCACACCGCTTCAACGTGAGCGGCAACGCCGTCCTGGCTGGCTTCAGTCAGGTAGTGCGGCAGCAGCAACAGGCCTTTGGCGCCCAGACGCTCGGCTTCCTGTGCGTATTCGATGGCCTGACGGGTCGAACCACCGACACCGGCGAGGATCGGTACGCTGGTTTCGCAGGTGTCGACGGCAGTTTTGATGATTTCCGAATATTCGCTGGCGGCCAGGGAGAAGAATTCACCGGTGCCGCCTGCTGCGAACAATGCTGAAGCGCCATACGGGGCCAGCCATTCCAGACGTTTGATGTAGCCCGCGCGGTTGAAATCGCCCTGCGCGTTGAAATCGGTAACCGGGAAGGACAGCAGGCCGGCGGAGAGGATGGACTTCAGTTCTTGTGGATTCATTATTCGAACACCCTGAGTAGCAATATTGTTGTGAGTAAACCGTTCAGCGCTCGCTGAAGTTGTAGGTCATCGTACAACTTAAAAGATAACCGTCAACTGCATTTCATCGTTGGCGGGCACTTTTTGTCGGACAAGATCGTTTCTTGACGTGGGAAATTTCTCGGCTAAGGTTTGTTTAGCTGTATATGCATACAGCTAAACATGAATTTCCGATGACATATCAAGGAGAAAGAAATGTCCGGTCTACACCCGAAACCTCAGGAAAAACCCAAGCCGGGCATTGCCCGTTTTGATGATCTGTTCACTGAATCCGGCATCGGCTTTGACGCCGAAAATCCGCATCTGGTGATGCACATTGCCGATACCCACAGCGATGTCGAACCGGTCACTGCCCTGCCCGCAAACGCCTTTAAAGGCAAGCCGCAGGCACGCTTCGAAGGTGGCGAACACACGGCCATCGGCGACTACACGCTGCTGCGCTTCGTCGAAAATGCCGAACCGGTGCTCGCGCAAAACGTGCCACTGCACCTGCCGAATGGCTCAGCCCTCACTTACGGCCAGGTCCTGGCGCTGGGGGGTGATTTCTATGGCATCCCGGATCGCCCCATCAACGAAGGCGCTACACCCGTGGATCGTCTGCAACGTTTCAATGCCGCTTTCGACTCTCTTGCGGTGCTACCCGCCGCACGGGCGGAAGCCACGCAGATTCTTGCGGTGATGCAAAAAGAGATCGACGCGGTTAAACAGGCCATCAAAGACGGGAAACAACCGCACGAAGCCTACGACGCGTTAGGAGATACGTTGTCGGAAGAGTGGAACAAAATCACCGGCGGCGGCAGTTTCGTCTCGGCCATGTTCCCGCTCGGGCGTTACCTGAAACTGGCGGCGAATAACGCTGACCACTTTGGCGAATGGGCAAAACTGGCCTATATCGCTGGCCACACCGCCGCGCTGCAAACCGCCATTGCTGCCCGCGCCAATCAGGATGAGCTGCAACTGGAACGGGCTTATGCGATGAACGCGTTCGCCGACCACTTCCTCACCGACCTGTTTTCCTCCGGCCACCTGCGGGTGCCACGCAAGGAACTGGCGGCAGTCGTGACACCGAGCGATCTGGGCTCGCTGATCACCCGTTTCATGCACGACGAAGACAGCAAATTCGGCCTCAAGGTAAAAAACGGTCATGGTGATCAGTGGCGGGCATACGGTGACAAGCGCTACTTCGAGGCCACCGACGCCGACAACCGCCAACAGGTCAATCAAGCAGTGCAAACCTCGGCAGATGAAGTGTTCGCGGCTTACCTCAGCGGCAACCTCCCCGCGCCTTCCGCGTTCGCCGCGCTCAAACATCTGCCGGACCTGACGGCGGTACGGAATCTGGCGAACAACTTCTCGCCACTGTTCCGCACCGAAGGCGGCAAGGTGTTGCGGCGCAAGGACGTCAACAACCTCAACGACACCGCGACAGTCGACGACTGGTGGGGCTGGAGCACCTACCTGCTGCTCAAGGATTACCACCCGACCGGCAACGTCAATTAATCAAAGAGAACCGCCATGACGATCACATTGAAACTGGAACTGGCCTCGGGCCAATCGCTCAAGGGTGCGCCGCTGGAGTTGTTGGCCAAAGGCCTGCCGATCGCGCAGGCGACGGTAAACGCCCAAGGTTACGCAACCTTTGATGCCAAACCCGCCTCCGACCCCCTCGCCGTAAGAGTCGATCGCTCAATCCTGCCGCGCCACTGACGCCCCCTCGCCTGTAGGAGCTGCCGCAGGCTGCGATCTGTTGATCTTGCTTTTTAAAATCAAAGTCAAAAGATCGCAGCCTGCGGCAGCTCCTACAGGGTGCTTTGAAATGATTGGAAATGAACGGTTTAAAACGCCCCCCGCGAGAGTCTTTTACCGTGCAGAACCGCCGTGAATGGATCACGGCGCACTACGCACGGAGAGCGACCCTCATGACTTTTGCCTCACCCACACTCCCGCAACTTCTGCCTCATTCATCTGAAACAGTAACCGTGAACTTGTCGGAACTGAGCGATCACCTGATCGTTGAGGTCCCGGACTCCAGCGACTTTGCAGCCAATTGGAGCGTCTACGCCATTCTTGGCGACGATCCCGAAGAGCCCGAATGGGCAGGCGAAGAAGTCGATACCGGCGCCTGGGATGACGCCGAGGACGAGATGGAAAAACTGACGGCCATTGAATTGCAGATTCCAAAGGAAGTGCTGAAGACGTACGTGAATTCCGAAATTGAACTGCGCTACAAGTTTCAGGACGAATCGAGCATGGAGCCGTTTTCGGCCCCGTTGATGCTGCGTATCGAAGCCTAAGCCGTTACCCCCGCTGCGCCTGCGCCTCTTCATGGGCCTGGCGCAGTCTTTCGCGGCTGTTGGTCAGGTGCAAACGCATGGCCGCACGGGCCGCATCGGAATCCTGACGGGCGATGGCCTCGTAAATTTCTTCGTGCTCACGGCTCAGGCGACTCATGTAGTGCTGCTGATCGTCATGGGCCAGGCGCGCCGAGTTCAGCCGCGTACGCGGAATAATGCTGGTACCCAGGTGAGTCATGATGTCGGTGAAGTAGCGATTGCCGGTGGACAAGGCGATTTCCAGGTGGAAGGCGAAGTCCGAGGCGACGGCATCGCTGGCATGGGCGACGCTGTCGTTCAGCGCATCGAGGGCGGCGCGCATGGTCGCCAGTTGCTCGGGGCTGCGGCGTTGCGCGGCGAGGCCGGCGGACTCCACTTCGAGGCTGATACGCAATTCAAGAATCGCCAGTACGTCACGCAAGGTGACAACGGTAGCCGGGTCGATACGAAAACCGCTCGGGCTCGGTGTGTCGAGCACGAAGGTACCGATGCCGTGGCGGGTTTCCACTTGGCCTGCGGCCTGCAAACGGGAAATCGCCTCGCGCACCACCGTACGGCTGACGCCATGGGCTTCCATGATCGCCGACTCAGTGGGCAATTTGTCACCGCGCTTGAGCAGGCCATCGCGGATCTGCTCGCTCAGCACCGTCACCAGTTCCTGAGCCAGGCTGCGGCGCTTGCGCGGCAGCCGCGGGGTTTCGATCGGGTTTTCCATGGTCTGTATCTTGTCTCGAAAATTCGGCTTGGGGGCATCATAGCTCAAGCGGGTTGTACGATCACTTTCCGTTTCCACACAAAACCTGTGGGAGCTGGCTTGCCAGCGATGAGGCCATACCCGTCGATGAAGATGTCGACTGAACCGACGCCATCGCTGGCAAGCCAGCTCCCACATGGGATGTATATCGATCAGGCCGTCACGGTCTGTTCAACCAAATGACCGCTGTCGATCCGCACATGCCGTGGATGGAAACGCTTCAGGCTGCTGCGATGACCAACGCTGACAATACTCAACCCCGGTAACTGATCGATCAGCGCCTGATACAGCGTCGCTTCGTCCTCTTCATCCATAGCCGAAGTCGCTTCGTCCATGTACAGCCATTGCGGTGCATAGAGCAGCGCACGGGCGAAGGCCAGACGTTGCTGTTCACCCGGGGACAACATGCGCTGCCAGTGATTGGCTTCATCCAGGCGGGCAACCAGATGTGGCAGGCGGCAAGTCTCCAGCACTTGCGCGTAGCGCTCTGGCGAATACGTGTCGCCCGGCTGTGGATAACTCAGTGCTTCGCGCAGCGTACCGATTGGCAGATAGGGTTTCTGCGGCAGGAACAGATAACGCGCCGCCGGAAGTCGAATGCTGCCGTGGCCCGCCGGCCACAAATGCCCCATCGCCCGCAACAATGTCGACTTGCCGCTGCCGGAGCGGCCGCTGAGCATCAGACGCTCACCCGGTTCGACGGTCATGTCGGCACTGGTCAGCAGATGACGACCATCGGCCAGATCCAGACCAAGGTTGTGCACTTTCAATGCGCTGCCCTGATTCTGCACATCGATGGCCGGAGGACGCTCTTCGTTGTCGCTCATCGCCTTGCGGAAACTCAGCAGACGATCACAGGTCGCGCGCCACTCGGCGAGATCCTGATAGGCGGTAATAAACCAGCTGAAATTGTCCTGAACGTTGGCAAATGCCGAGTTGATCTGCATCAGTTCGCCGAGTTCGATCTTGCCGGTGAAGTAACGCGGCGCAGCAACAATAAACGGAAAAATGACGGCGATCTGCTCGTAACCGGAGGTAAAGAACGTCAGGCGTTTGGACACGCGCATGATGTCCCAGAAGTTGTGCCAGACCAGCCCGAAGCGGTTACTCAGGCGGCGATTCTCGTTGGGCTCGCCGTTATACAACGCAATGCTTTCGGCATTTTCGCGAACCCGCACCATGGAGAAACGCAGGTCGGCTTCAAAGCGTTGCTGGTTGTTGTTGAGGCCGATCAGTCGACGACCGATCAGATGTGTGAGCCAACTGCCGATGCCGGCGTACACCAGCGCACACCAGAACATGTAACCGGGAACGGTAAAACCGAACACCTCGATGCTGCCGGACACCCCCCACAGGATGATCGAAAAAGACACCAGGCTGACGATATTGCGGATCAGACCAAGGCCCAGGCCCAACGTGTTGGCGGTGAACTTGTTGAGGTCTTCGGAAATCCGCTGGTCGGGGTTATCGGTGTAGCCGCCCTGCTCCAGCTGGTAATAGTTCTTGTGGGCCAGCCAACGGGAAAAATGCTTTTCGGTAAGCCAGGCACGCCAGCGAATGGTCAGCATCTGGGTCAGGTACAACCGGTACACGGCTCCGAGAATCGCGACCGAGGCGATGCCGCAAAAGTACAGAATCAAGCGCCAGAAGGCTGCTGTGTCCTTCTGCTGCAGGGCGTTGTAGAAATCCTTGTACCAACTGTTCAGCCACACCGAAATGCCGACGCTGAACAATGACAGCGCTATGACGGCAATCAGCAACGTCCAGGCCTTGCCCTTCTCTTCACTACGCCAGTAAGGCGTGATCATCGCCCACACTTTGCGAAAAAACTGCCCGCGCACAGCATCGTTGACCGCGGAATATTCAGCGTTCTGATTCATGGAAAAGGCTCGATATAGAAAAGAACAGACACGCACCGATCATAGATGATCGGTGCGTTTTACCGCGAGGGCTGGCGATAGTCGTTCAGCGCAGGTTCAGCGACGAACCGGGCGCTTCTGCAGTTTGCGCTGCAGGGTACGGCGATGCATGCCCAGGGCGCGGGCAGTGGCGGAGATGTTGCCTTCGTGCTCGGTGAGCACGCGCTGGATGTGTTCCCATTGCAGGCGGTCGACCGACATCGGGTTTTCCGGCACCAGAGTGTCGAGGTCGGCGTGCTCGGAGAGCAGTGCGGCCAAAACGTCATCGGCATCGGCCGGTTTGCACAGGTAGTTGCAGGCGCCACGCTTGATCGCCTCGACCGCAGTGGCAATGCTCGAATAACCGGTGAGGATCACCACGCGCATTTCCGGGTCGAGTTCGAGCAACTTCGGCAGCAACACCAGGCCGGAGTCGCCGTCCATCTTCAGGTCCAGCGCGGCGTAGTCCGGCAGATCGGCCTGGGCGATGGTCAGGCCTTCCTCGGCGGAACCGGCGGTGCTGACGCGAAAGCCACGGCGGGCCATGGCGCGGGCCATCACGCGGGTAAAGGTCGCGTCGTCGTCGACCAGCAGCAAATGCGGCAGTTCTTCGCCTTCAACTTGGATTTCGTCACTCATGTTGGTCTCCTCGGGCGCCGTGGGGCAGGCGCAGCTCGGTGAGCGTGCCGCCTTCCTCATGACTATAGAGTTTCACTGAGCCGCCGGCGCGTGTCACGCTGGCCTTGCTCAAAAACAGGCCCAGGCCGAAACCTTTGCCCTTGGTGGTAAAAAACGGTTTGCCGATCTGTTCGGCAATGGCCAACGGCACACCGGCGCCGTGGTCGCGAATGCTGATGGTCAGGTTTTCCGCGTCCCAGTCCAGCGTTACCTTGAGGTTCTCCGGGCAGGCGTCGGCGGCATTGTTGAGCAGATTCAACAGGGCCTGAGTCAGATCCGGCGGCGGCGCCATGCGCGGCACCGTGCCCTGGCCGAGACGATGGAAGCGATAACTGGCTTCCGGACGCATCAGGTGCCAGCGGTTCAGCGCTTCGTCGAGCCACACCGTAACGTCCTGCATCTCCACCGCCAGACGCCGGTTGGCTTCGGCGGCGCGCACCAGTTGCTGCAAGGTTTCCTTGCACAACTTGACCTGATCCTGCAGCACTTTCAGATCGTCCTGCAACATCGGGTCGGGATGATCCTGTTGCATCTCCTTAAGCAACACACTCATGGTCGCCAGCGGCGTGCCCAGCTCATGGGCGGCGCCGGCGGCTTGGGTGGCGACGGCGAGCAACTGCTGGTCACGCAGGCCTTCTTCGCGGCGGATCGCGCGCAATTCTTCCTGACGGCGCAACTCTTCAGCCATGCGTGCAGCGAAAAAGGTGATGACTGCTGCGGCCAGGGCGAAGCTCAGCCACATGCCGTAGATCTGCAGGTTCTCGCGGGCCACCGGCAGGGTTTCCAGCGGATAGAACCGCGTCAGCATCAAGGTGTACAAGGCCAGCGCGATGCCCGACAGGATCACCGAATAGCGCCACGGCAGCGTCACCGCAGCGATGGTCAGAGGCACCAGATAATAGGAAACAAACGGGTTGGTCGAACCGCCGGAGAAATACAGCAGCGCACTGTGGATAACCAGATCGCAGGCCAGTTGCAGCGCGTATTCGAGTTCGGTCACCGGCCACGACGTACGCAAGCGCACGGCGGTAAACACGCAGAGCAGCGTCGAACAGCCGAGGGTCATCGCCAGTTGCACCCACGGCAACGGCAACAGTTCCAGCCAATAGGCCAGGCCTACGGACCCAGCCTGCGCGGCGAGCACCAGAGTGCGGATGAATGTCAGCCGCCAGAGGTTCTGGCGAGTGGCGGAAGTCAATTGTACGGGGGCGAGCATGAGCTCTCCTGATGAGCGCTCCAGGCGGATCGCACGGAGTATAACCAAGCCGCGCCCTTGAGAGGCGAAAGTGCGGCAAACGACCACATGGCGTTGCCTGAAAACTCGGCTACGCCGAACAGAGTTCTGAAGGTATTTGGGATCAATGTGGTGAGGGGATTTATCCCCGATGGGCTGCGAAGCGGCCCCATATCTTGTAATCCGGCTCATTCAGGCATACCGCATGCGCTGGATGGCGGCTGCTGCGCAGCCGATCGGGGATAACTCCCCCCGCCACAGAAGCACTCCCCATTGCGCGCTGCCATCTGTATAGAAGTTGTAACTGGGCGAACCGGATCATGGAAGCTAGAGTCTGATGGTTCACGCAGTCTAGAACTGAAAAAACCTGCGCCCCCATCAAGGAGCTTTCATGCACACATTTCGCCGCAGCGCCGCCCTTCTCGCCCTGACCATCGGCAGCGTCGCCAGCCTTCCATCCCTGGCCGCCGATGAGCTGCACTACAACCAGATTGCCCTGCGCGCCGAAGTCAGCCAGGAAGTGGCCCGCGACCTGATGATCGTGACCCTCTACACCGAAGAACAAAACACCGACCCGGCCAAACTCGCCGCCGACGTCAGCACCACCATGAACAAGGCGCTGGCCCAGGCCAAGCAAGTCAAAGACATCACCCTGCGCCAGGGCAGCCGCAACAGCTACCCGATCTACGACACCAAAGGCCAGAAGATCACCGGCTGGCGTGAACGCGCCGAACTGCGCCTGGAAAGCGCCGACTTTGCCGCCCTGTCCAAACTCACCGGCGAATTGCTGACCGACCTGAAAATGGGCGGCATGGACTTCGCCATCGCCGACCCGACCCGCAAAGCCAGCGAAGACGCGCTGCTCAAAGAAGCCGTCACCGCCTTCAAGGCCCGCGCTCAACTGGCCACCGACGCACTCGGCGGCAAGGGCTACAAAATCGTCAACCTGAACCTCAACAGCAACGGCTACCCACAACCGTACCTGCGCGCGCCGATGATGATGAAAGCCGCCGGCATGGATTCGGCACCGGTGACGCCTGAGGTTGAAGCCGGCACCAGTCAGGTCAGCATGACGGCGGATGGCTCGATTGAAGTGATGATGCAGTGATGTGATGTGGGCTGAATGAAAAACCGGCGATCAGACAATGATCGCCGGTTTTTTTGTGCCTGGGATTTGTGGTGCTTGAGCTGTCGCCATCGCGAGCAGGCTCGCTCCCACAGTTGGAATGCGTACTCCTGTGGGAGCGAGCCTGCTCGCGAAGAACGATGACGCGGTAGCCCTGGGGATCAGGTTTGTGGATCAACCCGATCCAGCGCCCGGTTTACCGCAAGCTCGGCCAACATGATGATCTGCTGAATACCGAGCACCGTATTGCGCTGCGTGCCGCCCAACTCGTTGGCAAAGTTGCTGGCTGCGGCACTGGCAGAGGCCAGTGATTCGCAGGCGTGCGCTAGCAGGCTTTCAGTGTCGACGTTGGGACAGACCATGAACATCGTGCTCGGTTGACGCGGTTTTCTGGGTTGGGGACAGAGATAGAAATCGAGGGCGCGCTTGATGGCTTCGCGGTTTCTGGCGAGGTCATCGGCGCGGAGAGCTTCTTCAAGTGGGGTTGGTTTATCTTCCGGTGGATCGGGTACAGGCTTAGTCATGCGTTTCACCTATGAAATTGAGCCATCTCCTGCCGTTTCTCACACGGCGAAGAGGTGGCAGCTTTGTGCGGGGTGAGAAAACCGGTCATAGGCACCCGGCCAGACATAAGTCTGCCCGCACAGAGCCGCCATAACGCATTTGCATGCAGCGGATTGGCTGGCGGCAATTATGCGGGCATGAACACTGAATGACTATGAATTGCCGGGTTCTCACACCCGATCGCTGAGTTTCAGCGACACCCAAAGCCTAGAGATCGCACGTCCGACGGACAACCTGAAAACCTTGTGGGAAGGTTCTGGTAATTCGAGACCTTTTTAAACAGCCCAAAAGCCAACGGATTTCCGGGAGCGCAGCAGGCTTGCCGAGCCCCAAGGTCGTTACCTCGGGGCATCGCCGGTTAAACCTGCTCGCCACCCTCCGTCGTCGGCGCCGGACGCCGGCGCAGGCCCGTGCTATGGGCCAGATCGCCCAGCAGGTTGGCGCCGGAGAGCGCAACATTGCCAACCGCTTCGGTGCCGGTAGTCAAGGCATTGCCGACTCGCGTCGCACCTGAAGACAGGGCTTCACCCGTGTTAGTGGCCAGCGTATTCAGGCCTTCTCTGGCGGAGGTGTAGGTGTTGCCGGCAAACTCACCGGTTGCCCTTGCGCCCGCGGCAATACCGGCCTTGGTGCTGTTTGCCAGCTCCAGCGTCTTGGGCGGAATGTCTTCCTGAATGACTTGGACGCCCTTGTCCGCCGCCGGACCGGTCAGCACGCCGGCCGCCGCGTAGGCGCTGAACGTTGCCGCAGAGCCCGCCACGTTGGTCAGGTGATCCAGCGCCGACACCGCCCCCGGCGTCATGCCAGCCTCGGCCGCCGCCGTCTTGACCGCGCCGCGCGCCAGAGTTGTCAACGCGAATCCGCCGCCCAAGGCACCACCGTTGGCAACGAGGCTGCTCGCGGTGAGCGAATCGCGCACCGAACTCAGGGTATTGCTCGCGATATCCAAGGGAAGTTTAGCGGCGCGCTTGGCACCGTTGATAAGAGGGTCGCGCGAAGGACTGCAATCCTTGAGCACCTGGAGTTGTTTTTCCCAGTCCTTACGGCCGAAAAATTGCGCGCCACCGACCAGACCGGCGGCTTTGTTGTTTTTGTGCATGATGGCCGCGTACCCGGCACCGGCCGCCATCCCGCCCACCGAGCCGATCACCGTGTCGGCAGCGGCGGCAGCCTTGGGCCCCAGCGTCGCGTTAAGTGTCGCAGCAACACCCAGACGCACGGCGTTACGCACGGTGAAGGTCTGGAAAGCCGCGGCACTTTGCAGCACCTGCTTGCCCGGGTTCGCTTGCGCCTTGGCTTTTTGCGAGGCCTCCATTACCGGCTCCAACATCTCGTCCGGCGCCTTGAGCCACAGCGTGTCCTCGGTCGCCGTCTTCAGCAACCCGGTCCCCACGGCATCGGCGGCACCGGACACGGCCCCGGCAATGAAACCGGTGTAGGCAGGGTTGCCAGTCGCGTCCGCAGTCACGCCGGGTACCTTATCGAGCACCACCGTGGCCACGCCAAAAGGCAAGCCACCCACAGCACCTTGCGTAGGGACGGTCACCCGGTCCATGCGTTCGGCCTTTTCCATCAACTGATCGATTTCATCAGGCAGGTAGTCCAAGGCGTGCATTTTGGTCGCGCGATCGTTGACCAGTGTTTCTATCTCCTCAGCGTTTTCAGCGGTTTTGTGCCCCTCGAACAGCGTCGTCAACTTGCCCTTCAGACCTTCGAGCGCCTCCGGACTGCCTCGGGTTATGGCACCCGCCGCACTCGTAGAGGTAGACGCTCGAGGCGTGTGCATTTCGATGTCGTTGCTCCGGATCGACGATGGTGAACGATGGTTGATCGGTGGCGCTTGCATGGGCTTTCCCTCTTGGCTTTTTAAGGTGTCCTGTTCAGTGATGTGTCGCCTGGGTCATCAGCCCGGCAACTGTCCTTTGCCGCTGCCGATGATTTCGGCGAACTTCAGTACGTCGGCCGGGTAACTCGAACCACCCACGCCACCGGCGTCGGCCAGATTGTTCAGATTGACCTTGTCCGGCCCCGAGTTGTAGGCCCGCAAGGCGGCGCCCATGTTGCCGTCGAAGGCCTTGCTTTGATCGCGCAGGTAAAGCGCACCGGCCATGATGTTGTCGTGGGGATTGTTGACGTCGGCATTACCGAGCAGCCCCGGGTTTTCCTTTTTCAAAGCGGCGAAGGTGTCGGCGTTGACTTGCATCAGGCCCGCGTCTTTCTTGCCGTTGACGTTGGTGGTGTCTTCACCGAGTTTGCCTCTGGACTCAGCCCAGATTTGCCCGGCGATGACATTCGCCGGCATGCCGGTCTGTTTCGCCGCGTCGAGAATGTCGGCACGGTACGGTTCCAGTTGCGGCGGCAAATGCAACTCGCCGCTGCCGCTCAGCCCCGTCTCTGGCGCAACGCCCTGCGTCGACGTTGTCGCGTTGACTTCACGTGGCCCACCCGACTCCCCCGCTCCCGAGCCGCCCTGTGTCGCGAGGTTTTTGGCGCCGACCGGCGATGACGATTCACCGCCCTCGTCTTCCTTGGATTTCAAAAGTGATTGCAGCCATTGCATGACGGCTTTCTGAATCACCTCCAGCAACTGTTCAAGCAAGTCCGACTGCCCAGATGCGGCCTGCGGGCCATGCGCTCCGGGCTTGCCATTGAGCTCCTGGTGCGGGCCGAAATTGACTTGCTGTTGCGCACGATGGGCGAAAATCCCCTGGCCACTGCTGGCCAGGTTCTGATGCTCGCCACCGAACGCGTTGCCGTGGCCTGCGTGTTTGCCGAAGGCTTGTGATGACGGGTTATGCCCGTTTGCAGAATCTTGCACAGCGGTGCGAATCGGCGAAATGGATAGGTTCACTGCGTTTTCCTCTGTTAGGGCATGACGTGACGCGGTGGTGGATCAATGGGCCTTGGGAATCCCGAACTGCTCCAGGGTCGGGTCAACGTTGTGGTCGAATTGCTTCTGCGAGGAGTGTTTCTTCACCGCCTCAACGATGGCGGCGATGCCGAAACCAATGCTCATGGCCGCGTCGATCACCCAGCCCACGGGACCGGCCGCTGCGCCGATGGCCGACGCCGCCGCCAGCCCTGCAGCCTCCCCCGCCACGGCTCCGGCAATCCGTCCACCGATGGAGCCGGCCATGCGCCCGAGCCCGGCCGAAGCCTCACGGCCGGCCAATTTGCGCATTGCATCGACGCCATCCTTGGCGGTCGAGAGGCCTTGTTTGGTGTTGTCGTAGGCATCCTTGATTTGCCGGGCTTTGCCTTTAGGCGCTACGGCATCCGAGACCGAACCGGACGCACCCGCCCCTTCACCGGCGTTTTCCAGCAACTCGCGACCTTTTTTCGATTGCTGTAACTGGCCGACGGTGGCGTCCACGTAACTCGCTTGCTGACGCTGAACGAAGTCCTGGGGCAGCACGGCGTCATAGGCAGCTTTCTGCGCATCGCTGGTTTGCAGGGACTGGCCGGCGTCAGCCTTTTTCTGCCCCAGCAACTGCTTGAGCGAACCGCCTTCACTGAAATTGTTGACGTAGGACTGTTGCAGCCTGCTCTGCACATCCGCGCGGTTGCCGACCACTTGCGCAGCCGTGGGCAGGTTGGCGTCGGGGCCCAACAGGTCCTGGTGCATTTGCAGTTGCGCCGACAAACCGCCAAGGGCGCCGCTGTAGTCGGGGCTGGCGTCCTTTTTCAGATTTTTGTCGGCGTTGCTCATGTCGTTGCTCAGCGACTGGCCGCTCACCACGTTTTGCAACTGTGCCTTCACCGCTTTGCCCAGGGAAGGATCGCTGGCCACCAGCGCGCGTTCCTGAGCGGGGATGGCCTGGTTCATGTAGGCCTGCACGTCCGGGTCGTCCTGTAACTGGCCGATTTTTTCCGCCAGGGCGTCTTCAGTCTTGCCGGTTTTGCGTAGATCGGAACCGGCAACGACGCTCTGCTGGGTCTGTTGCAACTTGACCATCACCGCCGCTTTCTGCGCCCCGGTGTAGTTCTGCGGTTGCTCGAAAACGTCTTTGCCCAGCTTGCTGATGTCAGTGTCCGCAACGGCATTCAGGGTCGCCGCATCGCTGAGCATCCCGGCGAATTCGCCGCCGTTGGTGGGCGCCTGGTTCTTGATCCAGTTGCTGATGTTCGCCGCGTCGAATTTTTTGTCCGGGCCGTGGGTGGCCAGGTCTCGCCCTTTGAGCCCGCCCTGGTCGAGCATGTTTAGCAGGCCCGGCTGCGACCAGGTTTTCGACGCTTGCTTGAGCGGTCCGGCGAGCCCGGGATTGTTGTCCTGCAACGCCTTCAGGCCGTCGGCGTCCATGTACCGATCGACTTTGGTCTCGCCGTCAACGCCCGCCGCATGTTTGGGGTTGGCGGCATTGGCGAGCGGACCGTTGGCTTGCAACAACGAGGCCGAGCGGACCATCTGCAACGACTGCGGATCGGCGTTGGGATGGTCCTTCTGGTAATTGGCCAGGTCCTTGTCGGCGCTGTCTGCCGCGCCTTGCATTTTCTTGGCAAACGCCTTGAGGTCGCCATCGGTGATTTTGCCGTCAGCCTTGCCACCGTGTTTGCCGGTATCGACAGCGGTTTTCAGGGCCGGATTGTCGTTGATGAATTTCATCGCCTTGGCCGCATCCGGGCCTTTTTCCGTGGCCATCAGGGCGGCGGCGATCGGCCGGTTCAACTCCTTGGCCGCCTGCTCGCGTTGCTCCGGCGGCAAGTCCGCCACCAACGGTGCCCAGCGTTCGAGCTCTTTGGGGGAGGAGTATTTCGAGTCATCGAGCAATTGCGCTTCGGGGCTGGTGGCCGTCGCCGGGTCGGACGCAGGCTTCGTCGTATCGACTGTCGAGGAGCGGCTAACGGGCTGGGTGTCGGCGAGCGGCCGTGACAATGTCGTGCGTTCATCGCCGCCGAGCAACCGCTTCATCACCAGCCCCAACAGGTTCGGCGATTGAGCATCGTTGGGGCGGGCCGCCAACGTCTGCGACCCGGTCTGCTGCCCGAACTGCACACCGCCACCCGGGGCGGACAGTACGTTAGGTTTGGCATTCTCCAACGCGGGCCGCGACGACCTGTCGCCGCCCAACAATGGAGTGCCGGTTGCGGGTAACGGAGTGTTGGAAATGCGCATGAGAGGTCGCCACTTTCAGTCGGACAATGCCGATGTGTGGCGTCGCAGGCTCAAACGGTTCCCACCCTGCGGTGAATAAGTTGCCCAATCGATCCGCAAGGCCTCAGAAAACACAGGGCACGCTGCGCTTGAGTTGCTCCCGCGCCCGGGACAAGCGCGAGCGCACGGTGCCGATCGGCACCCCCAGGCTCGACGCGGTGTCTTGATAGTTGCCATCCATTTCCAGGCTGACCCGCAGCACTTGTTGCATGGTTATCGGCAACGAGCCAATGGCTCGGACCACCCGCGCCAGTTGCCGGTGATCGTCCACTTGCGCACCGATGTCGCAACCATCGCTGACCTCCTGCTCTTCGCGGTCTTCCCAACTTTCCTGGAATGGTTGTTTGTACAGCTTGCGAAAGTGGTTGCGAATCAGGTTCAGGGCGATGCCGCACAGCCAGGTTTGTGGCTGCGAGTCGTACCGAAACTTATGTTCGTTACGCAGCGCTTCGAGGAACGTGGCTTGCAGGATGTCCTCCACATCGTCGAGGTTCATCACGCGTTTTTTAATGAAAATTCTGAGTTTGTGCACCTGCTCGGTATTGAGCTGACGGAGGCGGGAAACAGGTGCTGGATAGGTCATCGAATCGCTGGAAAGCATCGCTATAAACCATTTCAGGATATGTCCCAGGGCTATAGCGATATGTATGCCAATCGACACATTCTTGTACCTGACTGATTTTCAACGATTTTTAAAATAGTTACCGGGGGTTTCTGTGCAAGTTCTTGCACAAGCCGATTGGATCCAATACCGGATCTGGCACACCGACACCGATTGCCATCGACATGGAACCGGATCGCCAGGATCGCCCACTCACTGCGCATAACCCCTGACAGACATGCGCTATGAAGATCGCGGCTCCGAACATTCCCCATGTCCAGCAACCGGCCCCGGCGACGCCTGTACGGTCGGCGGCCCTGCTTGCCCAGAGCACGCCGCCGACCAATCAAGGCACTTCGACTCAGCAAGTCACGCGGTTTGCCTCGGCACTGATTCAACAGAGCAGGACGCTGAGCCAGCGCGATCTGATGGCCAGCACCAATGCGCTGCAATCCAAGGCCGTCAAGCTCGGTGAGCTTTATCAACTGCTGATGGGCAGTCAGGACAAGGGTCTGGACAGCGCGGCCCGGGAGCTGCGCAAACAACTGAAAAACCAGACGCCGACCCTTGCGCAAGTTTTGGCACTCAGTGGTGACGATGCCGCCAAGGCCCATGTGTTGCTCCAGGCCGCTTCGCGCCAGGCCTATAACGAAGGGGCCAGCAGCGAACACGTCAACCTGAACCAGCAACTCAAGCTGCTGCGGCGCGAACACGGCAGCAAGGCCCAGGCCGGCATCAACACTGCCCGGGCGTTTGCCAAGTCCAGCCTCAACCCGCAACGCCGCCAGACCCTGCGCGATTTGTACTATTCGGGTGTGGTCGGCCAGCAAAGCATTTCCGGGCTGATCGACACCCTGCTCGGCCAGGAAGAAGGTGAACGGCAATTTGCCCCGACCCTGCGCGACCTGCGCGGCGCCATCGCCGACGACCTCGCGGCTCTGAACCCGTCGAGCACTCAACAACAACTGCGCAACCTCATGCACGGCCTGAACACCGCCCGCCATGTCGCGACGCTGTTGCAAACCAGCGAGCACTTGCTGGGCCGCATGCGCGGCAAAAACCCCGCATTGCAATTGAATGCACCGACCTTTCTCAAGCACCTGCTGACGCTCTCGGGCAAGGGCATGAACCTGCATGAAACCCTGCAACTGACGCAATTTGTCGGCGGTAGAAAACTCAAGCACCAACTGGCCTTCCTCAACGGTCTGCGTCCGATGCTGCAGCAGTTGCCCATTTTGTTATGGCGCGACCTCAAAGCCCGCCAGACCGCCTTGGGAAACTTGCTGACGCTGATGGCGGAGCTCACCCGCCAAGAGCAGAACCAGACCCTGGGGAACACTGCCTGATGCAATGGATTATTAATGCGCTCAACCAGGTCGCCCTGGCGGCGATGCGCCGCTCGGAGATCGTCGGCGCGTTTGTCGTGCTCGCCATCGTGTTCATGATGATTACCCCGCTGCCGACCTGGCTGGTGGACATCCTGATTGCCATCAACATCTGTATTTCTTGCCTGCTGATCATGCTGGCCATGCAACTGCCGCGCCCGCTGGCGTTCTCGACCTTTCCCTCGGTGTTGCTGATTACCACGATGTTTCGCCTGGCGCTGTCGATTTCCACCACCCGCCTGATCCTGCTGGACCAGGACGCCGGGCACATCGTCGAGGCCTTCGGGCAGTTCGTGGTCGGTGGCAACCTGGCGGTGGGCATGGTGATTTTCATGATCCTCACTGTGGTCAACTTCCTGGTGATCACCAAGGGCTCGGAACGGGTGGCGGAAGTCGGCGCGCGGTTCACCCTTGACGCCATGCCCGGCAAGCAGATGTCCATCGACAGCGACTTGCGCGCCAACCTGATCAGCGTCCACGAAGCCCGCCGCCGCCGCGCGGAACTGGGTAAGGAAAGCCAGTTGTTCGGCGCCATGGACGGGGCGATGAAATTCGTCAACGGCGATGCCATTGCCAGCCTGATCATCGTCGCGATCAACATGATCGGCGGGATCTCCATTGGCGTGATCCAGCACGGCATGACCGCTGGCGACGCGGTGCAGTTGTACACCGTGCTGACCATCGGCGATGGCCTGATTGCGCAGATTCCGGCGCTGCTGATTTCTGTCACTTCGGGGATGATTATCACCCGGGTGTCCAACGACAATCCGGGGGTGGAAGCCAACATCGGTCGCGAGATCGCCGAGCAAATCACCAGCCAGCCCAAGGCCTGGATCATTGCCTCGGTGGCGATGCTGGGGTTTGCCGCGATGCCGGGGATGCCGACGGCCGTCTTCATCGTGATCGCGATCATCTGCAGCCTCGGCGGCGTGCTGCAAATGCAGCGGGCCAAACCCAAATCCGCGCAGGACCAACCGGTCGCCGTGGCGCCGGAGGACAACGGCAACGAAGACTTGCGCACCTTCACCCCGAGCCGGCAGTTTTTGCTGCAATTCCACCCCCGCCAGGACATGGCGCAGATCGAAGCGCTGGTCAGCGAAATCCGTCAACGGCGCAACCGCCTGGTGGTGCATTACGGCCTGACCCTGCCCTCGTTCATCATCGAGACCGCCGAGCACCTGGCGCCGGATGAATTCCGTTTCTCGGTCTATGAAGTGCCGATGCTGAAGGCCACGTTCAACCAGACCCACGTCGCCATCGACGTCGGTGCACTGGAGGCCGGCCAATTGGAACAGGCCGTTGCCGGCAGTCTCGATCGCCAGGAAAGCCAATGGCTATGGTTGCCTGCCGATGCCGCGCAGTTGCAGGGCAGCGCGGTGGAAACCATCAGCCCCGGCACCCTGATTGTCGAGCGCATGGAGCGCGCCTTGCAGGCGTGCGGGCCGCAGTTCATCGGGTTGCAGGAAACCAAGGCGATCCTCGGCTGGCTCGAATCCGAACAACCGGAACTCGCCCAAGAGATGCAACGGGTGCTGCCTCTGGCGCGTTTCTCCTCGGTGTTGCAGCGGTTGGCGTCTGAATGCGTGCCGCTGCGGGCAATCCGGGTGATCGCCGAAACCCTGATCGAACACGGTCAGCACGAACGCGACATCACCGCCCTCACCGACTACGTGCGCATCGCCCTCAAATCGCTGATCTACAACCAGTACTGCGGCGCCAACGGTTTGCTGGTGTGGCTGCTGACCCCGGAAAGCGAAGGCATCCTGCGCGACAGCCTGCGCCAGACCCAGACCGAAACTTTCTTTGCCCTGAGCAACGGCTCGAGCCAGCAACTGGTGCAGCAGCTGCGCATTGCCTTCCCCCTACGCGCGGCCGAACGTGCCGTGCTGCTGGTCGCACAGGACTTGCGCAGCCCGTTGCGCACCTTGCTGCAGGACGAATTCCACCATGTTCCGGTGCTGTCGTTCGCCGAGATCAGCAACGTCGCCGAAGTGAAAGTGATGGGCCGTTTCGATCTGGAAGAAGACCAACAAGCGCTGGAGGACGACTATGCGGCCTGATGCCCGGAGACTGTCGTGATGTTTGAATTGCGGGTGTTGAGTGGCCTGCACCAGGGCGCCGCATTGCCGTTGGTTGGTGAACAGTGGCTGATCGGCGCCGACGCCGGGCACGATCTGGTGCTGTATGACCCCGGTGTCGCCACCCTGCATTGTCGGTTGACCCGAACCGAGGACGGCTGGCAGTTGAACGCCGAAGACAGCCTGATTAACGACGAAGAAGGCCACGCCCGCACGGTGACCGAACTGGCGCCAAACCAGACGTTCGCCCTGGGCAATGTCTGGCTGTGCCTGTCGGCCGCCGAGCAGGCGTGGCCGCTGGTGCCGGTGGCGGCACAAACACAAAACGTCGAAGACACACCCGGGCAATCACCGCCGCTGAAAAAAGTGACCTCACGCTCGACGCGATTCGACCGCACCGGTGCCGTCATCGTCGGCGTGTTGATCGGCATCATGGGCAGTGCCTGGGGCTTCAGTCGCGGTGGTTCAAGCCATCCAGTCGAGGCCATCAAAGCCCCCGAGGCCGCCGTCGTCGCGCCGGTGTCCACGGGCAAACCGAAACCCCTTGATGCGCCAGCGGCGAAAGTCAAACTGGCGACTCGCGAAGCGGTGCGTCGTCAACTCAACCTGTTGCTCAGCGACCGTCTGTTGACCGACGTCAACATCGAAGACAGCGACGAAGGACTGGCCCTGACCGGTAGCCTGAAGGATGACGCATTGCTGGTCTACCAACGGATGCTGCAACACTTCAACGAGCGTTACGAATTGCCGGTGCCGTTGCTCGACCAGGTTGCCACGGCAGGGGCCGGCCTGCCCTTCGTGATCGTGCAGATCATCGGTGGCACCAACGCCCATCTGGTCACCAGCGAGGGCCAGCGGCTGTACATCGGCGATACCCTCGAAGGCCTGCGCCTGAGCCGGATCGACGATCAGCGCATCGAGTTCGACGGCGACCGGCATGTCGAGGTGCGCTGGTGAACGCGGCCCTGGCGCAATGGACCCGCGAACAGACCGAACGACTGTCGAAGGCCTCGGCGGTGCGCATCAGCGGCCGTGTCTCGGCGGTCAGCGGCATTCTGCTGGAGTGCCAGGTGCCAGCGGCGAAGATCGGAGACTTGTGCGAAGTGAGCAAGGCCGATGGCAGCGCCATGCTCGCCGAGATCGTCGGTTTCACCACGCAATGCACCTTGCTGAGCGCCTTGGGCACCCCGGACGGCATCCAGGTTGGCGCGCGCATTCGCCCGTTGGGCATGGCCCATCGCATTGGCGTCGATGACAGTTTGCTCGGCCGCGTGCTCGACGGTTTCGGCCGACCGCTGCTGGGGGATGGCGACGGTGCGTTTGCCGGTCTGCATGACCGCCGCACCACCACCCCGGTGATCGCCGACGCCTTGCCGCCAATGCAAAAGCCACGGATCAGTTCAGCGCTGCCCACCGGCATCCGCGCCATCGACAGCGCGATCCTGCTGGGGGAGGGCCAACGGGTCGGGCTGTTCGCCGGGGCCGGTTGCGGCAAGACCACGCTGCTGGCGGAAATGGCGCGCAACATGGATTGCGATGTGATCGTCTTCGGCTTGATCGGTGAACGGGGTCGCGAGTTGCGTGAATTTCTCGACCATGAACTGGACGACACCCTGCGTCAGCGTTCGGTGCTGATCTGCGCCACGTCCGACCGCTCCAGCATGGAACGCGCCCGCGCGGCGTTCACCGCCACAGCCATCGCCGAAGCGTTTCGCAAGCGCGGCATGAAAGTCTTGCTGCTGATCGACTCCCTGACCCGGTTCGCCCGGGCCCAGCGCGAAATCGGCATCGCCGCCGGTGAGCCGTTGGGCCGCGGCGGTTTGCCGCCGTCGGTATATACCCTGTTGCCGCAACTGGTGGAGCGCGCCGGCATGAGCGAAAACGGCTCGATCACGGCGATTTACACGGTGCTGATCGAGCAGGATTCCATGAACGATCCGGTAGCCGATGAGGTGCGCTCGCTGCTCGACGGCCACATCGTGCTCTCGCGCAAACTCGCCGAGCGCGGGCATTACCCGGCCATCGACGTGCCCGCCAGCATCAGCCGGATCCTCAGCAACGTCACGGGCCGCGAACACCAGCAAGCCAACAATCGCCTGCGCCGCTTGATGGCGGCCTATCGACAAGTGGAGATGCTGCTGCGCCTGGGCGAATACCAGCCGGGGTCCGACCCCGTCACCGATTGCGCGGTGCAACTTAACGACGCCATCAACGCCTTCCTGCGCCAGGACCTGCGCGAACCGGTGCCGCTGGAAACCACCCTTGAACTGCTTACGCAACTCACCTCGCAGTTGCCGGAGTGAGCATGGACGACGAGCTCGAAGCCGACCCGAACCGAGTGGCCATGGAGCAAGTGATCGGCGTGCTGACGCCCTTGCGCCAGCATCGTCAGGCTCGCGCCGAACGCGCCCAACGCCAGTTGCAGGACGCGTTGACGTCGATGCACGAGCAGTTGCGCCTGACCGAGCATGCCTGGGTTCAGGAGCGGGACAACCAGAAGGTCCGGCGCCAGCAGTTGTCCGCCGCGCACCTGGAAAAAACCATGGAGCTGGGCGACGTCGATCGCTGGCATGACAAGGAGCGCCGCATGCTCGACCGACTCGCCTACATCCGCCAGAGCGCCAACCAATTGCGCCACGGCATCGAACTGCAACAACAACGCATCGAGCAAGCGCGGCTGGAGGCCAAGGCCCGGCAACGGGCCGTGGAAAAACTCGCCTGCCTGAGCGAGAACCTGAATGAGGAGTGAGCCGTTGAACGCACCGATCCATCACCCGCCTGCGCGCCCGCCACAGAAAGCGGCGCCAGCGGCGATCCAGCCTCAGAACGAGCATTCGCCCGCCAGCAACCCGGCGCCTCGGCGCAACGAGCCGGAGCGCAATCGTTTCGCCGACAACCGGGTGAATCAGGGCCGCGACAGCAGTCGCCACCTGGACGCCGACGGGTTGTACTTCGAACAACTGCTGCTGCCCTCGGGCGGCGGCAAGGGCGACCAGTCCGGCACCGGTAGTGGCAGCCACTTCAACATGTTCGCCCCGGCAGACGGCGTGCCGACGCAGTTGATCGACGAACTGGCGCTGCAACTGCCGGCCCACGGCAACCAGCCCTTCAGCGCCACGCTGTTGATGCCCAACCTGGGCAAGGTGCAGGTCCGGGCGAACAAGCGCGACCGCCTCTGGGCGATTGAGCTGGGCTTCGAACGCAGCGACGTGCTGGAGCGCTTGAGCGCCCGCCATCAAGCCTGCGAAGAGGCATTCTCCAAGGCGCTGGGACACGATGTCGAGCTGTCGATGGGTGGCGCATGAAACCGTTGAAACTGCGTCAGGTGTCGCCCTCGGTCGCCAACGCCAGTCGTCTGCTCGGGCGTGGTCGCAGGCTGGCGTTCTCCAGCGCTGGCGATAACGGCCAACTGACCCTGAGCCCGATGCTGTCCCCCCAAAGCGCTGAAACCATGGCATTTGGCAGCGCCCGTGGCCTGTTACGCCTGAGCAATGCCGATGCGATGCTGAGCCTGTTCGGTGCTGCGCCGGTGGTGTGCGCCGGGCCGCTGCAAGCTTGGTACTGGCAATACGTGAATCAGCAACTGAGCCCGGTGCTGGCCGGGGTGTTCGCGCCGCTGGAACCGCTTGAGGGGGTCGATGAACCGCTGCCCGATCGCCTCGATTGCCGCCTCAGCGTGCAACTGGCCGGCGAAACCGTCCACGGCGTACTGAGCTGCGCCGCCGACACCCTGCTGCGGATCCTGGACGCCGCCCGCTGGCAAGCCATCGAACAACCGTTGCCGGGAGACTGGTCGCTACGCTACCCGGTGGTGCTCGGTCACCTGGCCCTGACGATTAACCAATTGCGCTCGTTACGGGTCGGCGATGTGCTGCTGCCCAGCGAGACGCTTTTCGACAGTGAAGGTAACGGCCAACTGCGCCTGGGCCAACGTTACTGGAGCGTCGAGCCCCAGGCGTCGAACGAGCATTTGCAGCTACGGCTGATCCGCGAAGAGGACCTTCACGATGGACAATGACGTGCTGTACGAAGACGTGCTGCCGGAGATCGATGGCGACGTTGCCGAAGCAGAAACCGAAGCGCCCGAGGCTGCTGACGATGAGGCGCCAGTCGAATCGCTGACGGAAGATCCCGTCCTGCCCTCCTCGCCCCTGGCCGGTCTGAGCCTGGACCTGACGGTGCGCAGTGGTGGCGTCAGCCTGAGTCTGGAAGACTTGCAACACCTGGCGCCAGGTTCGGTATTGGAGGTCGCTGGCGTGGCGCTCGGCGAAGCGACCCTGTGCCATGGCGAACGGGTCGTGGCGCACGGCGAACTGGTGGACGTGGACGGCCGCCTCGGTCTGCAAATCACGCGCGTGGTATTCGACCGATGATTATGGAGGGCATGAACCCGATCATGCTCGCGCTGCTGCTCGGCGCGTTGTCATTGGTCCCGCTGTTTTTGATCGTCTGCACGGCGTTCCTGAAAATTTCCATGGTGCTGTTGATCACCCGCAACGCCATCGGCGTGCAGCAAGTTCCACCGAACATGGCGATGTACGGCATTGCGCTCGCCGCGACGATGTTCGTCATGGCCCCGGTGGCGAACGAGATTCAGCAACGGGTTCACGACAACCCGCTGGAAATGGGCACCACGGAAAAACTCCAGGTCAGCGCCAACACGGTGATGGAGCCGATCCAGCGCTTCATGAGCCGCAACACCGACCCCGACGTGCAAGCGCACTTGCTGGAAAACACTCACCGCATGTGGCCGGCGGAGATGGCCGAAAAAGCCAGCAGCAACGACCTGCTGCTGGCGATCCCGGCGTTCGTGCTGTCGGAGTTGCAGGCCGGGTTTCAGATCGGTTTTCTGATCTACATCCCGTTCATCGTCATCGACCTGATCGTCTCCAATCTGCTGCTGGCGCTGGGCATGCAGATGGTCTCGCCCATGACCATCTCGCTGCCGCTCAAGCTGTTGCTGTTTGTGCTGGTGCAGGGTTGGTCGCGGCTGCTCGATAGCCTGTTTTATTCCTATATGTGAGGCCCACCGTGGAAGCGTTGGCACTGTTCAAGCAAGGCATGTTTCTGGTGGTAATCCTCACCGCCCCGCCCCTCGGCGTCGCAGTGCTGGTCGGCGTACTGACGTCACTGGTGCAAGCGCTGATGCAGATCCAGGATCAGACCTTGCCCTTCGGTATCAAACTGGCCGCCGTCGGTCTGACCCTCGCCGCCACTGGGCGCTGGATCGGTGTGGAGCTGATCCAGTTCATCAACCTGTCATTCGATCTGATCGCCCGTTCCGGCGGCGCCCATTGATGCCGTTCGACGCCGAGAGCCTGTTCGAGCTGATGCTCGGCATGGGCCTGGCCATCGCGCGGATCCTGCCGTGCCTGATTCTGGTCCCGGCGTTCTGCTTCAAGCACATCAAGGGGCCGCTGCGCTATGGCGTAACTTGCGCGATTTCGCTGGTGCCTGCGCCTAGCATCGGCCGGGTGCTGGCCCTGGAAAACGACAACTGGTACACCATCGTCGGGCTGCTGCTCAAGGAGTCGGTGCTGGGGGTGCTGCTGGGGTTGTTGCTCTACGCACCGTTCTGGATGTTCGCCACGGTCGGGGCATTGCTCGACAGCCAGCGTGGCGCCTTGAGTGGCGGCCAGATCAACCCGTCGCTGGGGCCGGACGCCACGCCACTGGGCGAGTTGTTCCAGGAAGCGCTGATCATGTTGGTGATTCTGTCCGGCGGTCTATCGCTGATTACTCAGGTGATCTGGGACAGCTATGAAGTCTGGCCGCCTACCGTATGGCTGCCGGGGATGAACGGCCAGGGGCTGGATATTTTCCTCGGCCAGTTGAACCTGACCCTGCAACACGCATTGCTGTACGCCGCGCCGTTCATTGGTTTGCTGCTGTTGATCGAAGCCGCGTTCGCTATCGTCGGGTTGTACGCCCAGCAACTGAATGTCTCGGTGCTGGCAATGCCGGCCAAGAGCATGGCCGGGCTGGCGTTCCTGATTGTGTACCTGCCGACGCTGCTGGAACTGGGTAACGGTCAACTGCAAAAGTTGCTCGACCTGAAGTTTCTGCTCGGGCATCTGGTGCTGGTGCCATGAGCGAAAAAACCGAAAAGGCCACGCCCAAGAAACTGCGCGATGCCCGGGAGAAAGGCCAGGTCGGGCAGAGCCAGGACCTGAGCAAACTGCTGGTGTTGATGGTGGTCAGCGAGGTATGCCTGGGCATGGCCGATCAAAGCGTGGAGAAGCTCGAACACCTGCTGAGCCTGTCGTTGACGCGCATGAACGAACCGTTCCTCAGCACCTTGACCGAACTGATCGGGGAGGCCACCTGGGTGTTGATCTCGTTCATCGTGCTGAGTGTCGGCGTGGCCATACTGATGCGCCTGGCCGGCAGCTGGATACAGATTGGCTTTCTGTTCGCGCCCAAGGCCTTGAAGATCGACCTCGGCAAACTCAACCCGATCGGCCACCTCAAGCAGATGTTTTCCGGGCAGAACCTGACGACGCTGCTGCTGAGCATCCTCAAGGCCATCGCCATCGGCGTCACGCTGTACGTGTCGATCAAACCGGTGCTGGGCAAGTTGATCCTGCTGGCCGATTCGGACCTGACCACCTATTGGCACGCCCTGCTCACGTTATTTCGCAGCATTCTGCGCAGCACCCTGGGCTTGCTGCTGGTGCTCGCGCTGGTCGATTACGCGCTGCAGAAGTATTTCCACGCCAAGAAAATGCGCATGAGCCACGAGGACATCAAGAAGGAATACAAGGAATCCGAGGGCGACCCGCACGTCAAGGGTCATCGCCGGCAACTGGCCCACGAACTGCTTAACGAAGAACCGACGACGCCGGCCAAACCGCTGGAAGACGCCGACCTGCTGCTGGTCAACCCGACGCACTTTGCGGTGGCTTTGTACTACCGGCCAGGCCAGACGCCGTTGCCGCTGATTCACTGCAAGGGCGAAGACGAAGACGCCCTGGCGCTGATAGAGCGGGCCAAACGGGCGAAGATTCCGATCGTGCAAAGTGTGTGGCTGGCGCGCACCTTGTACAAGGTCAGAATCGGCCGCCACATCCCGCGCCCGACCTTGCTGGAAGTGGCGCATATCTACCAGGTGATCCGTCAGCTCGATGAGATCACCGACGAGATCATTCAGCTCGAAGAGCACTGATCCAGAGCGCCGGATTCACGAAACTGCAACGTTAAAAGGCTTCAATGGCCTTCAAAACTTCCGGCAGTGCAGCCCATGAATCCGACCCAGCGACAGCCGCTCGACACGCCCCTTCCCGAAGCCGCCGCCGCGTGGCTGTTCAACGCCGCGAAACACTTGGGCATCGCCGAACAGCCGGCCCGCGACTTTGCCAGCAGCGGCGAATTGCAACTGCCGGGACTGACCCTGCAATTGACGCGTTGGCAAAGCGAACCGGTGACGCAATGGATCGTGTTGGCGCAACTGCCGCGCCCCGACAACCTGACCCCATTGCTGTGGAATGAGTTACTGCTGCGGGCCAACTGCAGCATCAGTGCCATGAGCGCATGCGTCGGGGCTCTGGACGAACGCGGTCACGGCTTGCTGGTCAGTCGCCTGGCGTATCGGCCGTACTCCGATCACCCAGGTTTGGCCAGCGAACTCGATCAACTGATTGCCGTCGCCGAAAGCCTGGTGGCTGGCGCCACGGCGTTGAGTTCGGCCACCGGGCACAGCGAGCCGTCCTCCGTTGCGCCACCGCCGTCCAGCCCGGACACGGCACCAGCCGCCAAGGCTGCCATGGAGCAGCGCTGGCATCGGCCTTTGCTGATTCAAGCGTTGCAGCGATTGGGCATTGAACCGCCGCCCGCGGCACACCTCCAGACCGTCGGCGTGATTCGAATCGGCGCTCGCTCGTTTGAAGTGATTGCCGACGGCGACCAGCGCAATGTGCTGGTCAGCACACCCATCGACACGCCGCTACGCAGTGCCGTCCAACGGGAACAGGCCTTGCGCGCCAACCTGCAATTGATGCTCCTGACAGGCTGCGCTGTCGCCCTCGCACCGCAGGGCAGTTGCCTGCAAAGCCGCTGGGACAGCACCGGGCTGGACGGCGAGGCCTTCGCCGACTGGCTGCTGGACGTTGCCCAACTGGCCGACAGTTTTGTCGCGCCTTCGCCCGCCGCGCTACCGAAGAGGAATCCGGCATGGACGTAAGACCCGCAACACCCAGCATTGTCCCCCACCCGGCAACGCACCTTGAACTGCAACCACTGGGCGCGGGCCGCACCCCGGCAGACCTGGAACGCGGGCAGACGCCACCGCCACCGCCCGGTTTCACCACACGGGCGGCGCAAGCGGCGATGAGCCTGGGCCAGACGTTCCACCGTGGCTACTTGTCCCCGGCGTATGCCAGCGTCAGCCAGGCCGGTGCGGCAGTTCGCGATCAGGCCGTGCGCACGGGTGTTGCGACCGGGCAAGGCATCAAGCGCGGCGCAGTGCAAGCCTGGAGTGACAGCGCCGCCAATCTGCCCTCGGGGCGCACCACCCTCGCGGCGGCCGGCCAGACCCTGCAACAGATGGTCACCTGCGGCCTGCCGACTTACGCCCGCGAAATCGCGTTCATGCATGCCTATAGCGCCTTGGCCGATGGCCTCGCGCAGAAAAGCCCCGGGGGTGCCCTGGCGTTGCAAGCGGCGATTTCCCTGGCGTCGATCGCCACGCAGGTCTACGTGCGTCAACCGCGTCTGGAGCGTCTCGGCGCCGAGTCGACTGTTGCCGTGCGCGGTCACTTTGCCTTGAGCGAAGCCAAATGGAATGGCCTGACACCCGATAAACAAGACGCCTTGCGCACACAGATGCAGCGCGATTCACGCAACGTCACGCGCAACCAGGTCGCCGCCGAGGCCATCTACCTGAGCCTCGGCGCACTGGGCGCGGCTCGCGGTGACGGCGCCTTGAGCGCGCGGATTCTCTCGACCCAGTTACGCAACGTGATCTACGCCGTGTCGCGTGAAGCCATGCAGGCCAGCCTGAGCATGACCGGCAAGCACGACGACACCAAAACCCACGGGGTCAACCAGGACAACATGGCGTTGCTCGGCTGGGCCTACGGCGCGATGACCCTGACCATGGGTTTCGTCCAGGATTCGGTCAGCCCGCAGACCTTGCCGCCGGGTCAGACTCTGTCGAGCCCGGCATTGACCGGCGCTGATAATCTGCCGCTACGGGGTGAGGCGCTGGCGCAATCGATCCAGACCCTGGCCGGGACTCGCGCGGCGTTCAACACCGTGATCGCGATTATGGACAATCACCTGCAAAAGCATTTCGATACCCGCCAGGCCGGCACCACACAGCAGTTTGAGGCGAGTCTGCCACTCAAGGATTACGGACGGATTCTCGATCAATCCCCGGCCCGCGTAGCCTGGACCAGCCTGGCCAGCGCCATCAACATGGCCATGGGCGAACTCACGCGCGGCAACACCTCGGCGGCCCTCGGCAGTTTCCTCGGCAACGCCGGTACCGCGGCGGCTATGGGGTTGGCCTATCGCACCATGAACCAGACGTTCCAGGCCCACGGCAGTGTGCGCAAGGCCCTCGACACCCCGCCGGCCCCGGAGCAACACGTCATCACCCGACCGAGCGGCGAAACTCAGGGCGGCGCCGTCACCCATCGCAGGGCCAATGCCTTGCGCGCGCAATTAGAGAACGCTCAGGAAGATCAGTGAGCGCCATCGCCCAAGTGATCGAGCCCCGCCAGCAGCAGTTGATGCTGGCGGATATCGTCCAGGCAAACCTGGCTGCCCGAGCCGATGGGCGTGGCGTGCCACACCACGAAATCGCGCTGGGAATCGAGGAACAGGAAGTAATCGGGAAACAGGTGCGACTGGGTGAATCGCCGCTCCAGTGCCGTGCGCAGTTGCTGGGGTTTAAGCGAGCGACTTTCGATGTGCAAGGCAATGCCCCAGTCCTGGTGTTCGCGGCGACTGACAAATGAAATGCCCGCCGCGACCGGCCAGACAGCAGCCTGTTCGGCAGCGACCTTTGCGTAGAACGCAGCCTTCTCTGAAACTCGGATCATAGCGTTCAATCCCTCAGTGGCACGACGGTGAAGTCGAGTGTCCGCTCACGCGATTCGAGACCTTGGCGCATGTCCGCCGGCCACCAGATCACCAGTTCGCGATCATTGGAATCGGGCCGCTCGCAGGCCTCGGCATAACAACCGGCGCGCGAACTCGCGCAACCGTCCAGCAACGCGCACACCGCCAGCAACGCCCCACACAAAGCCTTGTTCATGGTGTCGCTTCCTTGAGTAGCGAGGCGCGCGCCTGGGCGCTGGCCGAGAGTGATTTGGGTTGGCGCACGGCGATAAACACTTCGCTTTCTTCGCCCGGTTGCAGCCAGGCCTTGGGCCATGCGCTGACGCCCAGCACCCAGCGACCGCCGCAGGTGCTTTCATCAATGCGTTGAGGCTGGTCCGTCGCGTTGCGCGCCACCACGACCGCCACGCCCCATTGCTTTTGCGTGTACCACTGGGCGCGCTCGCCATCGATCACCACCCCGGAATTGCCGTCGCACAAGGTGTTGGGAATGAACGGCAACTGGTCACTACTGGTGAAACCGGCCGGAGCGATGCCATCGAGCAATTGGGTGAAGGCGTTCTGTACATCGATGCGCGTCGGTTGCGCACCATCACGCCGACCACTGATGCGTTTGGAGGCGGCATCGACATCGTCGGGGTTACCGTTTTCGACGTAGCGCGAGGGGTCAACCTGGTCGCCGATCAGCCGTGGCGTCAGGATAAACAACCGCTCGCGCTTGTTGGTGCGGTGGCTGCTGGAGGTGAACAGCATTTTGCCGATCAGCGGAATATCACTGAGGTACGGAATCTTGCGCACTTTGTCGTCGGACTCCAGCACATGGAAACCACCCACCACCAACGACCCGTGTTCCGCGATCACCGCCTGGGTGCTGACGTTGCCTCTGCGTACACTCGGTTGCGACGGGTTGAGCACTGAGGCGTCGATCTGCCCGTCCTCAATATCGAGGATCAGTTGCACCTGGGATTTGCCGTCGTGATTAAGCGAACGGGGAATCACTTGCAGGCTGGTGCCGGCGGTGATCGGCTGGATATCGGCGACCCGTTCGCCAGTGGCGGTCAGGTATTCCGTACGGCTGAAATCGATCACGGCCGGCTGGTTTTCCAGGGTCAGGATCGACGGATTGCCGACCACCGTGGCCGACCCCTTGCCCTCCAGCGCATGAATAGCGAGGGCAAATCGGCCGGAGTTTTCCACCGACAAGGTCGAACTGGAACCAGAGTCGAGCAACGATGCACTGACGTTGGTGCCGCCGGCCCAGATGTTCCAGCTACTGGACAATTCGGCCAGGTCTTCGCGGTTGATGTCGAGAATCACCGCATCGATTTCGATCAGGTTGCGCGGCTGATCCAGTTGTTTGACCAGTTTCTCGTACAGCGCCTTGCGCTTGGGCGCGTCGTAGATAAGCACCGCGTTGTTGCGCACATCGGCACTGACGCGGATCCGCGATTTACTGCCGGAAGTGCTTTTACCCTTCCTCGAACGGGTGTTGGCCAGCACTTGGTCCAAGCCTTTTTGCAGGTTATCGGTGTCGAGCCCGCCGAGCAGCGTCGAACCACCGCCGTAAGGACTGCCGCCCGCCCCCAACCCCGAGCCCTGGAGCAGGTTGACCCCGTTGATCGTGTCCCCTCGGGCACGGCTTTCGAGCAGGTCCTGAAGAATGCTCGCAACCCCGGCCACGGTCAGTTGCTGATCGCGATAGCGAATGGTGCGATCGGCGGCATTGGCGTATTTGAGCGGCAACACGACGATGTCCTGCTTCTCGTCCGGGGTGTCGACTTTCTTGCTGTAGTCGCGCACAAAATTGACGTACTTGGCCGGCCCGCGCACCAGCACCACGCCTTCGTCGGGCAAGGCACCCCAACCGAATCGCGCATCCAGCAGGCCGACGTCGGTCAGGGCACTTTTGAGGTCGTCCACGGCATCCGGGGAAACTTCGATGCGCGCCGAGGTCTGCTCGCTGGTGGGGCTGATGTACAGCGTTTCGTTGTAGACGAACCACTGGAAGTGATGCTCCTGGCTCAAGCGATCAAGGAACGCCTGAGGATTCGGTGCCTTGATGCGGCCATCGACGATACCGTCCACCGGTTCCATGGCCAGGCCCAGACCGAACTCTTTGGCGAAGTCGGCCAGCGCCGTTGCCAGATCAGCCTGAGTGGCATCATAGGCATACGCCGTGTGTTTCCAGGCCGCAGGTACCGCGGCAAATGCCGAGGCACTCATCCAGATCAATAACCAGGACAACCACTTGAAAGCCTTCATTTCACGCTCCTGGTTGCCAGCTATTGAGGGTCGAACGGGGCAACGAAGCATTCGTCAGGCTACCCAAAGAGGTCTGTAACAGGCTGAGCATCGCGGCGCGCTGATTGGCCAGGTTTTCCAGGCATTGCAGCAATACCGGGGCGTCACCGGGCGCAGGATGCCAACTGACCAGCACCAGGCAGTGGCTGTCGGGATCCAGCGCCAGCGCACCTTCGCAATGACAGGCCACCCCGGCGCTACTCTGGATCAGTAGTGCGGTCAGGCGATCAGGGTCGGCGGCGTCATACGGGTCCAGCACGTCGATGCTGCAACGCACGCCGTCCTCGCCGCGCGCGAGTCGGGCGTTGGCCTCGTCGATCCAACAGTCCAGCGGTGCGTCGGTACCCTGCTCGCACCACTGACTGACCACCGCAACGAAATCATTGAATTCCATCGATGATCGCTTTCGTCAGACCGTGTTGGGCGCGCAAACCTTCACTCAGCACCGAAGTGGCCGTGGCCATTTTTTGCGCCGCGTCGCTGAACGCCATCATGTCTTCGGGCGAGCCGCTGTCAGCGGCATCGAGGGCCGCCTCGTCGGTTTTGGTCTGGCTGTTGCTGAACGAGTTGTCGAGGCGATGTTGCAAGGCTTTGAAACTGATCATCAAGTGCGCTCCACGGTAAGGGTCGCCAGTGAGTGGAGCAAAACCGCCAGTGGGTTCCACTTTTTGCGCAAGAGGTTGAATGCGGGGTGCAACAGGGTCAGTCACCCTGCGCCAGCAGGCAGCGGACCAACGCCGGCCAATCAAGGTCGAACTCCCCGGCGTCGCTGCTCAGGCGCAGGGTCTGGGGCGGCATCGAGGGATCGTCGCGCAACTGCCACAGCGCGGCAAAGCGGCTGTCGGCGACCCAGGTTTGCAGGTCGGCAAACAACTCGGGGGGACAACTGAGGGTCGCGTTGCAGGCATAGCTCTGGCTCGCCGCCAGATGCTGGATCAGCGCGCGGCCACGTTCAGCGACGCCGGTGTCGTCGAGCAGACCGGTCAGCGCCAGCGTGAGCATGGCCTCGGCCGATTCCACCGCCGAGGTTTGCAGGGCCTGGCGCTGATCTTCCAGTGTCTGGAGAAAGTCGTTGGCCTGCGTCCAGAACGCCCCCGCTGCCTGATCCAGCAAACGCTGACACTGGGTTTGAGCCTCCGCGATCAAGGCCTCGGCCTGAGCCTGCGCCGCGAGCAACACGTCGCTGGCCCGTTGCGCATCCGCCAGGTCTTCACGGCGCAGAATCGGCTCGCGCAGCAGAGCCCCGGTGCCCAGGGACAAGCGTCGACGAACCAGCATCAGCGAAATGCCCGGGTGAGGATCATGGCGTCGACACTCGCCACAGCACCGCACGCCAAAGGGTCTCGAGTTTGTTTGGCGGCAAGTCAGTTGCAAGCTCCCCAACGTCTCCCGGCGCCCAGCCCAGACGCAAACGCGGCCAGAACATCGGGCCCAGCCAGGCGCCAAGCAGCGAACGCATGTCGGTCGCTTGCGGATTGAGCCACAGCCCCGGGCGCAGGGCCTTGGCCAAGCTTCGACACCAGAGGTCGTGACGCGCCGACACGGTGGCCTCGGCTCCCACGGCGGCGCAACAGATCGACTTCGCGAGAATCAGTGCCTGCTGGCGTTGTTCCGTGCTCAGCGACAACCACAGGACCACATTGGCGTCGAGTGCGGGCGGTTGACTGGGGACCACGCCGAGGCTGGCGAGCAAATCCGCCTGGCGACTGCGCGCCACGGCGTCACATGCGCCGGCCTCCAGCCCTTGAGCCGAAAGCATCTGCGCGTGCCAGGCCGGATGCGCCCAGTGCCAGGTGCAACACCACCAGCTCACCCAGTCGGTCGAGGTCATAAGCGCGCCGGCAAGGTCGAGTCGCTGCGCCGGCCCGGCCACACACGCGCAAGCAGTGCCGTGCGCCAATCACGGCGCAAGGCCAGGGCCATCGCGGCCAGCACCAGCAACACGCCGACCGGGATCACCAGCGACATGACATTCCAGAAACCCATGTCCGGGCTGTCGATCAGGAACGGCCCGAAGCGCACCAGGTTTTCCTTGTCCTGAAACTCGGTGGCGGGGACAAAGACAATGGCAAATTTTTTCGAGCTGGCCGCTTCCTGGGACATCCCCGGAATGCTGCTCGCGACCATTTGTTGAATGCGCCCACGAACACTGTCCGGGTCGAGGGCAGCCGTGTGCTTGATGAACACTGCCGCCGACGCCGGTTGCACCGGTTCACCGGGTGCGATGCGCTCTGGCAGCACCACATGGACCCGCGCGACGATCACACCGTCGATTTGCGACAAGGTCGATTCCAGCTCTTGGGACAAGGCGTAGATGTAGCGCGCGCGTTCTTCCAGTGGCGTGGAAATCACCCCTTCTTTCTTGAAGATTTCACCGAGGCTGGTGCGGGCGCGCCGAGGCAGGCCGGCGGCTTCCAGCACGCGCACCGCACGATTGATATCGCGGGTGGGGACGATGATGGTCGCGCCGGTCTTTTGCATCTGTTTGCGCGCATTGATGTGCTGGTCGGCCAGTTTGGCGATGACTTCGTTGGAGTCCGCCTCCGAGAGGCCGCCGAACAGTTCGGTGTCGTCACTGCAGCCACTGAGCAACAGCAGGCACAGCAACAGGATCGGGGCAAAGAAATTCACGTCAGGCCTACTGCATGTTGGTCAATTTATCGAGCGCCTGAGCGCTCTTGCTCACCACTTTGGTGGTGATTGCCATCTGCAGCGAATACTGGGACAGCGAGCGGCTCATCTTGACCATGTCCATTGGATCGGCCGAGCCAGCCGCTGTTTTCATTGATCGCAGGGCCTGTTGCGACAGCTGTTCCTGAGACTGAAAACGCTCGGACAGCGCGCCCATCAAACCGTCGGCCATATGTCCGGACGGCGCAGGGTCGATGCGCATGGCACCGTTGAATAAGTCGACATCCGCCTGCGCAGGACCGGAAACCAGCCCTTGGTCATGATCGACCGGGACGCCTTTGGGTGCGTTGATGGGGGAAATACTCACGGGCGTTCTCCGGCAGACGGTGTCGAGGGGGGTAGATGGGTCACGGCGATCCAGAAATCAGGAAAGGCCCGCGCTCATCACGTCGAGGATGTTTTGTGCCGCTTCGGCTGCCGAGCTTTTCAGGCTGTGCTGCTGCAACTGCGGACTCAAACCGGTTTGCTGAGCAAGGAAATCAGCACCACCTTCCAAACCTTTGCCGCTGGCAATCCCCAGGCCCATCTCCAGCCCTTGCTTGAAGATGTCCAGCGGATTGCTGCTGCCCAACAGTTGCGCCAAATCGCTGGATTGGCCGCCCGTGGAATCGTTGGCCGAGGGTTCATGTTGCAGGCTGCCTAAACCGCCGTTGCCCTGGGACGTTTGCGGACCCTGTGCATCCCCTGCGCCCATCTGCTGGGAAATCTGCTCAAGCGCCGCGCGAAATTTCGCGGTTTCGCCCTTGTCGAGGTAGTTGTCCTTGCCGTTGCTCTCGTCGAGCTCTTTGCTCCAGGAACCGGAATCCGGCGCGCCGAACTCGGCTTTGTTCGCGTCCATGAAATCGGCGACTTGCTGCAGGATTGGTTTGTCAGCCTTGTCGAAGGTCGAGCCATCGCCCTTGTCAGTCAGCGCATTGTCCAGGGAAGACTTGCCCAAGCCTTGCAGGGTCTGGGACATCAAATCCTGACCACCCTGCCCTTTGCCGCCAATGCCGGCATCCGCCGAGGCGCCGAAGTTGCTGCCGAGCTTGTCTTTGATCAGGTCGCCCAACGCCTTCTTGACGGCACCCTCTTCGCCGCCACCCGCTAACGCCATGAACGGGTTCTCTTTTTTAAGCTGTTGTTCGACCATCTTGCCCAAGGGTGAATCGGTATTCAGATGGCCGCCAGACATCAGCGAACTGCTTAACTTGTCCACCACACCTTTGAGGGTATTAAGTGATTCGGAAGCCACCGATGTCAGGGTCGCGGGAACAATGGACCCCACGTTCAGAAGCGCACTTGCACTGGAGAGAGGATTTAACATTAAAAGAGTCTCGCTAACGATCAAAAACCCTCTGATTAACAGAGGGTATAGGGATGATTAATAGCTGATACCTTTCGCACTTTGTGCGACGTTGGAAATTTGCTTGTTCGCCGCATCGGTCTGGGCGGAACTGATGGCCTGCAGGGTATTGCGTTGTTCGGTCTGCATCGCGGCCTGGCCTTGCAGCATGATATTGCGAGCAGATTGTTCATCCTGCATTTGCATCATTTTCATTTGCGCATCAGCTGCTTTGCCGCCGCCGGCCATATCGGCCGCTGCCGATTGGTTTTGTGCATTGCCTTTAACCGAGTTAGCGGTTTCTTTAACTGAGTTGAAACCGTTTACGGCACTGTTTGCCATGCCGCCTACACCACCCATACCAGCCATAGTCTTAACTCCACAATGAACACTCGCATCAGTGCGAGATATCCATGAGTGGAGGCAGGGTCAATTCGGGTTCCAATTTTTTTCCAGTGCTTCGTGTTTAAGGAATATATCCAGCGACTTGATGCGGTGATAAAGCGTGCGCCTGGGCACCCCCAATTCCATGCTCACCGCATCGACTGATTGACCGTGGCGCTTGAGCGCTTCCTGAATCAGGATCCGTTCGATGACCCGCATCTGAGCCTTGAGGGTCTGGCCCTCGAGGTCTTCACCCGGGCCGGCGCCGAGCAGCGGAAAACCCAACACGAAACGCTTGGCCGCCGACTTCAATTCACGAATGTTGCCGGGCCAGGAATGGCTGAGCAGCACCTGGGTCAGCGCCGCGCCCAGCGCTTTGTGACCGCGCCCCAAGTCTTTGGCGGCGGCATTGGAAAATTGGGAGAACAGCGGAATGATCTGGTCGCGACGTTCGCGCAGAGCCGGCAACTGGATGGTCAGGACGTTGAGACGAAAATAAAGGTCGCGACGAAACAGACCTTGCTCGACCATTTCGTCGAGAGGCCTCTGGGCCGAGGCGATCACGCACAACTCCAGCGGAATGATTGTGGTCGAACCCAGCCGTTCGATGGCCCGGACCTCCAGCACCCTTAGCAGTTTGGCCTGGAGATTGAGTGGCATGCTGTCGATCTCGTCGAGGTACAGCGTGCCCCCTTGTGCCGCTTCGATGTAGCCCATTCGCGAACGACTGGCCCCGGTGAACGCGCCGCTGACCACACCGAACAGCTCGCTTTCAGCCAATGATTCCGGGATCGCCGCACAGTTCATGGCCACAAAACCGCCCTTGCGGCCCGACAACACGTGAATGCGTTGGGCCAAGGTGTCCTTGCCGGTTCCCGTCTCGCCGCACAGCAGCAGATCGATGCCCAGTGGCGAGGTGCTTTGCGCAATGATCTTTATGTCCGGGAGGTCGTTATCGCAATCAAGCTCGCAATCAAAGTAATCGTACACACTCATCTACGATCTCCAGATCGGTTTACTTCAAGTTATGCCCCCCGTCCATAGGCTTGGATCGCTGCCTTTGTAACCACCTGGTGACATTAGGGCTTATGACCCCTGCAGTCTTGCCATGCAGTCAAATGTTTCTACGGGCGACACTTGATCCTCGGTACAAGTTACCGAGCAATAAATAAAGCAACTATTCTAATTATTGGACGAGTGCAAACAATCCAGCAGGACACTGCAGCGCAAGCCACCATAAGCGGGTGACTCCATTGAATAAAGCGCGATTATCCAACAACCGTTAAAACAGTACTGGCAAGTAAAGATATTCCGGCGAAACCGGTTACAGATGCACTGCCTCGGGAATCAGGTACCACAATGAAGCACAGGAAGATATCGCGGACATAGAAATACCAACGAGCTTACTTATACTTCATTTCAATAATCTGACTGATCATTCCGGACAGTCCATCCATGAACATTCTTATTTTCGGAAGTGAACGTGAGGATACATTCGAAGTTATACATGTCAACTGTATTCTCAAAGCCTGACTCCTCTGTACGAGTGGCGTTCTTCCCTAGAGAAATTTCAGCTCAGTGCTGATTTATTCCCACGCAAGAGAGACAAGCATTTCCCGGAAAGTTCCCGGTGAATGTTGAATAATTCAGCATTTGGATTTGTCGCTTTCGCATTGTGTGACACAGCGCACGGCGAGTAGCCCCCGGCCTGCTTCCTTCGGCGACTGGCCACTGACAGGCACAAAGCATTACGCAAATTTTCGATGGAACTGAATGGCATTAATGAACCACTCAGCGCCGCTTTTGGTGCAGGCGCAGGTTGGGAAAGCGCCAATCAATGCCTTCCAACCGCATCGAGAACTGTGCCGTTACCGACGACAGGGCGGAACCCCAACCAGCCCTTAGCGCAGCAACGGATGAACACCCAACACCCGGGGATATACCGAGATAGACACTCCCCCAAGAAAAACGATATTTCCGCCCCCCCCCAAATCCCCGCTAATCTCAACCCACAATCACCTCCAGATCTCCGGGGACTCCATGGAAAGATTCACCCTCAAACCACTATTAATCACCCTCGCACTAACAGCTATAGCCCCGATCGCCAACGCCGCCACAACCCTGGTCTACTGCTCCGAAGCCAGCCCGGCAGGCTTCGACCCGAGCCAATACACCAGCGGCACCGACTTCGACGCCTCCGCCGAAACCGTCTTCAACCGCCTCACCCAATTCAAGCGCGGCGGCACCGACATCGAACCCGGCCTGGCAACCAAATGGGACGTCTCCAACGACGGACTTCAATACACCTTCCACCTGCGCCAAGGCGTGAAATTCCACACTACGGAATACTTCACCCCGACCCGCGACTTCAACGCCGACGACGTGATCTTCACCTTCCAGCGCCTGCTCGACCCGGAGAACGCCTTCCGCAAAGCCTACCCCGCCGAGTCCCCGTACTTCACCGACATGGGCCTGAATACCACCATCAAATCGGTAGAGAAACTCGACGAGCAAACCGTGCGCTTCAACCTCAACAACGTCGACGCCGCGTTCGTGCAAAACCTGGCCATGAGCTTCGCCTCCGTGCAGTCGGCCGAATACGCCGCGCAACTGTTGAAGGAAGGCAAAGCGGCCGACCTCAACCAGAAACCGATCGGCACCGGCCCGTTCGTGTTCAAGCGCTATCAAAAGGATTCACAAATTCGCTACGCCGCCAACACGGCCTACTGGAAACCCGAGGATGTGAAGATCGACAACCTGATCTTCTCGATCACCCCGGACGCCGCCGTACGCCTGCAAAAACTCAAGACCGGCGAATGTCAGGTCAGCGGCTACCCACGCCCGGCCGACATCGAAGTGATGGAAAAAGACCCGAACCTGCGCGTTCTCAAACAGGCCGGTTTCAACCTCGGTTTCCTCGCCTACAACACCACCCACCCGCCGCTGGACCAACTCAAAGTGCGTCAGGCTCTGGACATGGCCATCGACAAGCCGGCGATCATCAAAGCCGTTTATCAAAGTGCCGGCCAACTGGCCCAGAACGCTTTGCCGCCGGCGCAATGGTCGTTCGATCCGAACATCAAAGACGCGCCGCACGATCCGGCAAAGGCCAAGGCGCTACTCAAAGAAGCGGGGGTTGCACCCGGTACAACCATCAACCTCTGGGCAATGACAGTGCAGCGCGCCTCGAACCCGAATGCGCGGATGTCGGCGCAGATGATCCAGCAGGATTGGGAGAAGATCGGCATCAAGGCCAACATCGTCAGCTATGAATGGGGCGAGTACATCAAACGCGCCAAAAACGGCGAACACGACGCGATGATTTACGGCTGGACCGGTGACAACGGCGACCCGGACAACTGGCTCGGCGTGCTTTACAGCTGCGCGGCAGTCAAGGGCAGCAACTACGCCAAATGGTGCGACCCGGCCTACGACAAACTGGTGCAACAGGCCAAGGTGTCAACCGACAAGGCACAGCGGGTAAAACTGTATCAACAGGCGCAACTGATCCTTAAACAGCAGGTGCCAATCACCCCGATTGCCAACTCCACGGTGTTCCAGCCGCTGCGCAAAGAGGTCACGGACTTCCGCATCAGCCCATTCGGTCTAACCCCCTTCTACGGCGTGGGTATAAATAAGTAACACCGAGCCCCAAGGCGGCGCGCGCAGCATGAACTACGCACCATTTTGGGGCCTCATTTGCACCGTAAAAACCACCCGCAAACGGTCAAATGCGTCAAAAGTTATACAGATGCGACATTAAGGTACGTTCGTGCCACCGTTTGAGGCCGCCGACCGCTCTGGATCTTGCATTGGGTATGGCGCCTGCATAAGTATCCGCAGGCACGACTCACGAGGTCGTACCTCAAATCAAAAAATGACAACAAATCATGAGGCCAACATGCTTAAACACGCGGTCATTCCGTTTTTAGTCGGCGCAGGCTTGTTAGCCTCCGCACCTTTCGCATCCGCTGCGACTAACCTGGTGTTTTGCTCCGAAGGGAGCCCGGCCGGTTTTGATCCGGGCCAGTACACCACCGGAACCGACTTCGACGCCTCTGCCGAAACCATGTTCAACCGCCTGACCCAGTTCGAGCGCGGCGGCACCGCCGTGATTCCTGGTCTGGCGACCAAGTGGGACATTTCCGAAGATGGTCTGACTTACACCTTCCACCTGCGTGAAGGCGTCAAGTTCCACACCACCCCGTATTTCAAGCCGACTCGTGAGTTCAACGCCGACGACGTGCTGTTCACCTTTAATCGCATGATTAACAAGGATGACCCGTTCCGTAAGGCGTACCCGACCGAATTCCCGTACTTCACCGACATGGGGATGGACACCAACATCACCAAGATCGATAAAGTCGACGACCACACCGTCAAGTTCACCCTTAAAGAAGTTGATGCCGCGTTCATCCAGAACATGGCCATGAGCTTCGCTTCGGTGCAGTCCGCCGAGTACGCTGCGCAACTGCTCAAAGAAGGCAAGCCTGCCGACATCAACCAGAAGCCGATCGGCACTGGTCCGTTCGTGTTCAAGAGCTATCAGAAAGATTCCAACATCCGTTACACCGGTAACAAGGACTACTGGAATCCTGACGACGTGAAGATCGACAACCTGATCTTCGCTATCACCACCGACCCGTCGGTACGCATTCAGAAGCTGAAAAAGAATGAGTGCCAGGTCACCCTGTTCCCGCGTCCGGCCGACCTGAAAGCGCTGAAAGAAGACAAGTCGCTGAAGATGCCTGACCAGGCTGGTTTCAACCTGGGCTACATCGCTTACAACGTGATGGACAAGGTCAAGGGCAGCAACGAAGCGAACCCGCTGGCCGACCTGCGCGTGCGTCAAGCGCTGGACATGGCTGTCAACAAGCCTCAGATCATCGATTCGGTTTACCAGGGCGCTGGCCAATTGGCCGTCAACGCCATGCCGCCGACCCAGTGGTCTTACGACACCACTATCAAGGATGCCAAGTACGACCCTGAGAAAGCCAAGCAGCTGCTCAAGGAAGCCGGCGTCAAGGAAGGTACCGAGATCGTTCTGTGGGCGATGCCGGTGCAGCGTCCGTACAACCCGAACGCCAAGCTGATGGCTGAAATGCTCCAGTCCGACTGGGCCAAGATCGGCTTGAAAGTGAAGATCACCAGCTACGAATGGGGCGAGTACATCAAGCGTTCCAAAGGTGGCGAGAACCAGGCCATGATCATTGGCTGGAGCGGTGACAATGGTGATCCGGACAACTGGCTCAACGTTCTGTTTGGCTGCGACTCGCTGAGCGGCAACAACTTCTCCAAATGGTGCGACAAGAAGTTCGACGGCCTCGTCAAAGAAGCCAAGCGCACCACCGACCAGGGCAAGCGCACCGAACTGTACAAACAGGCGCAACACGTCCTCAAAGATGCCGTCCCAATGACACCTATCGCTCACTCGACGGTGTATCAACCCATGCGCGCCAACGTGCAGGACTTCAAGATCAGCCCATTTGGCTTGAACTCCTTCTACGGCGTCAGCGTCAGCAAGTAAAAAGAGACAGCGGCGACGTTTCCAGCGTCGCCGCTGTTTTTTTCTACCGATTAGTTAGGAATTTGCCTACAGCCGTTTCCGCCCTGCATTACCAGAGTGATACAGGACGTGTTGCCTTTTCCTACGAGTCTTTAGGACTCAACGCATTTACTGCCAGATCCACGGCCCCTACCGTCGGGTTCTGACCAGTGACTGTGTGGGCTAACGGTTTTGCTGTCCGTACTGGTTTGAGCTTGATGCAGCCACAACATCCCCGGACGGGATCGCGGCGCATCGAACAACACTAAAAAAGAGGGAGCGTCATGCGCCATACCTTGGTTTTTTCCGCATTGCTGGGTGCCGGTCTGTTGACCGTCTCGTCAGCCAGTTTCGCCGCACCCAAAAGCCTGGTTTTTTGCTCCGAAGGCAGCCCGGCGGGTTTTGATACCGCGCAATACACGACGGCCACCGATAACGACGCCGCCGAGCCGCTGTATAACCGTCTGGTCGAGTTCGAAAAAGGCGCGACCAATGTCGTCCCTGGCCTGGCGACCAAGTGGGATATTTCTGAGGATGGTCTCAAGTACACCTTTCACCTGCGTGAAGGTGTGAAATTTCATACAACGCCGTACTTCAAGCCCACCCGCGATTTAAACGCCGACGACGTTTTGTTTACGTTCAATCGCATGCTTGATGCACAGCAGCCTTTCCGTAAGGCTTATCCGACCGAGTTCCCGTATTTCAACGGGATGAGCCTGAACAAGAACATCGCCAAGGTCGAGAAGACCGGGCCGCTGACCGTGGAGTTCACGCTCAACAGCGTCGACGCCGCGTTCATCCAGAACATCGCCATGAGCTTCGCCGCCATCCTGTCTGCCGAATACGCCGACAAACTGCTGGCCGAAGGCAAGCCGAGCGACATCAACCAGAAGCCGATCGGCACCGGGCCGTTCGTGTTCAAGAGCTACCAGAAAGACTCGAACATCCGTTACTCAGCTAATAAACATTACTGGGATCCGAGCCGGGTAAAACTCGATAACCTGATCTTCGCGATCAACACCGACGCTTCAGTGCGCGTGCAGAAACTCAAGGCTGGTGAATGCCAGGTCACCCTGCATCCGCGCCCTGCGGATGTTGAAGCGCTGAAGACCGATCCAAAGCTGCAACTGATCTCCAAGCCCGGCTTCAACCTTGGCTACATCGCCTACAACGTTCGGCACAAACCGTTCGACCAGCTCGAAGTGCGTCAGGCGCTGGACATGGCGGTGAATAAACAGGGGATTCTCAACGCTGTTTATCAAGGCGCCGGTCAACTGGCCGTCAACGCCATGCCGCCGACTCAGTGGTCCTACGACGACACCATCAAAGACGCCGCCTACAACCCGGAAAAAGCCAAAGAGCTGCTCAAGGCTGCCGGCGTCAAAGAAGGCACCGAGATCACCCTGTGGGCGATGCCGGTACAGCGTCCGTACAACCCGAACGCCAAACTGATGGCCGAAATGCTCCAGGCTGACTGGGCGAAGATCGGTCTGAAAGTGAAGATCGTCAGCTATGAATGGGGCGAGTACATCAAGCGCACCAAGAACGGCGAGCACGACATCAGCCTGATCGGCTGGACCGGTGACAACGGGGACCCGGACAACTGGCTCGGCACGCTGTACAGCTGCGACGCCATCGGCGGCAACAACTACTCCATGTGGTGCGATCCGGCTTACGACAAGCTGATCAAAGAGGCCAAGGTCGTCACCGACCGCGACCAGCGCACCACGCTCTATAAACAGGCCCAGCAGTTGCTCAAGCAGCAAGTGCCGATCACGCCTGTCGCCCATTCGACGGTCAACCAGCCGTTAAGCACCCGGGTTGAAGGGTTCAAGGTGAGCCCCTTCGGCCGCAACGTGTTCTCGGGTGTCAGTATCGATTAACCCAACTGATTAGCCGCAATGCTGAGGGGGACCGTCTATCCCTCTCACGCAAGCGCTTTGCCAAAATTCGCCAATCCGGCCTTTTGCAAACGTTTGCGATGTGTGAACGAGTTCTAAACCAATAACCGGCCCACCCAAAAAAGCCGGCATAAAAAGAAAGTAAAGGAGCTTCACCCATGAAACTGAGCAGCACCGCGATACTGGCCCTGGCCATCAGCAGCATCACCGCCACGGCGTACGCAGAACCTGTAAGTCAGGAGTTCGTCCCTACCACATTGGCCGGCAGTAGCGCCCAAAGCGAGGCCAAAGGCTTTATCGATGGACAAAGCCTGGGCGGCACAACCCGCAACTGGTACGCCAACGAACTGAAGCGTCGCGACGACCGTTTCAGCTACGTCAAAAACAGCGACAAGAACACTTCGCCAGTAGTCAAGACGCCAACACCACGTCGTATCAACTGGGTTCAGGGCACCATCGTCAACTACACCTCGGGCTTCACCCAAGGCACCGTGGGCGTCAGCACTGAAGTAGCGGCCTACAACGCCATCGTTCTGGATCGTGATCGCAAGGACATCGCCGGCGGCTCCAACCGTACCCTGGCGCATTCCGACGGTGACGCCGTAGACCAGTGGAGCAAATTGGGCCTGGCCAACGTCAAGTTCCGTGTCTCGAACACCACGCTGACCGCCGGTCGCCAGAACTTCAGCACCCCGATCGTCGATGTCATCGGCAACCGTCCACTGCCTTCGAGCTTTGAAGGTATTACCCTTCACAGCGAAGAGTTCAACAACCTGTCGTTCGACGTCGGCGGTTTCGATCGCGTTTCGCCTCGTACCGAGCAGAGCCTGTCGAAATTCCGCTCCGAGTACTCGGCCACTGGCGTGGAGACCGACAAGGTCTACATCGCTGGCGTCAACTACCAACCACTCAAGAGCCTGAAAACCAGCCTGTACGGCTCCAACGTCGAAGACTTCTGGAACCAGTACTACTTCGGCGCGACCCACGAGTTGGGTGACAGCCAGGTGCTGAGCCTGACCACAGGTCTGAACTACTACAAGACCGTCGACGAAGGCAAAAAACTGATGGGCGAGATAGACAACGATACCTATTCGCTGTCGTTGGGCCTGGCTCACCAGGCGCACAGCCTGACCTTCTCGTACCAGGAAGTGAATGGCGATACGTACTTCGACTACCTGCATGAAACCAACGGCATCTACCTGGCCAACTCCCTGCTGTCGGACTTCAACGGCCCGAACGAGAAATCCTTCCAGATCGCCTACGGCATCAACATGGCCGAGTACGGCGTACCAGGCCTGAAGTTCAACATCTACCAGGCACGCGGCTGGGGTATCGACGGTACTCACTACCGCGGCACTGCCTACACCGATCCGGGCGCCAAGCGTGGCGACCTGAGCCTGATGGATGGTGAAACCCATTACGAATACGGCGTCGGTGCTTCCTACGCAGTACAAAGCGGTCCACTCAAGGCCACCGCCATTCGTGCGACATACACCACTCACCGCGCCAGCGAAAACCAGGCTGACGGCAACATCAACGAGTTCCGTCTCGTGACCACCATTCCATTCAACATCCTGTAAAAAACGCCAACCGACGGCTGACTCATGATGAGTCGGCCGTTCGGTTTTTTGTCTTCAACCGATTGCAGAGGGTTATCGATGAAAATGCTTCCCCTACGTGCGGCCGTCGCTGCCGCGTTGTTGAGCGCCGCCATCGGCGTCTCGGCCAAACCCTTGGTGGTCTGCACCGAAGCCAGTCCGGAAGGCTTCGACATGGTCCAGTACACAACTGCAGTCACTGCCGATGCGGTGGCCGAAACCATCTTCAATCGACTGGTGGACTTCAAGCCAGGCACCACCGAAGTGGTACCGGCGCTGGCCGACTCCTGGGAAATCAGCGATGACGGTCTGACGTACACGTTCCACCTGCGCAAAGGCGTCAAGTTTCACACCACCGAATACTTCAAGCCGACCCGCGACATGAATGCCGACGACGTGCTCTGGAGCTTCCAGCGTCAGCTGGACCCGAATCACCCGTGGCACAAACTGTCGAGCGTGGGCTTCCCGTACTTTGAAAGCATGGGCTTCAAGGAACTGCTGAAAAACGTCGAGAAAATCGACGACAACACCGTCAAGTTCACCCTGACCCGTCGCGAAGCGCCGTTCCTCGCCGACGTGGCCATGCCGTTCACGGCGATCTACTCCGCCGAATACGCCGATCAGTTGCTCAAGGCCAACAAGACTGGCGACCTGAACAACAAGCCAGTCGGCACCGGCCCGTTCATCTTCCAGCGCTACGCCAAGGACGCCCAGGTGCGCTTCAAGGCCAACCCGGACTATTTCCGTGGCAAGCCGCCGGCCGATGCGTTGATTCTGGCCATCGCCACCGACAACAACGTGCGCCTGCAAAAGCTCAAGGCCAACGAGTGCCAGATCGCGCTGTATCCGAAACCGGATGACATCCCGAGCATCAAGAAAGACAGCAATCTGAAGGTCGATGAACTGAACGCGATGACCGTTTCATACATCGCCATGAACACCCAGCACAAATACATGAGCGACGTGCGCGTGCGTAAAGCGATCGATATCGCCTTCGACAAAGCCGCTTACGTCAATGCACTGTTCGGCAAGGGCAACGCGACCGTCGCGGTCAACCCGTACCCGGACACCCTGCTCGGCTACAACCAAGAACTGAAGAACCCGCCACGCGACCTCGACAAGGCTCGCGCCCTGCTCAAGGAAGCCGGGGTTCCAGAAGGCACTACGTTTACCCTGTTTACCCGCAACGGCGGTGGTCCGACCAACCCTAACCCGATGCTTGGCGCACAAATGATGCAGGCTGACCTGGCGAAAGTCGGGATCAAGATCGACATCCGTGTGATGGAATGGGGCGAGATGCTTAAACGCGCCAAGGCCGGCGAGCACGACATGGTCTCGGCCGGATGGGCGGGCGACAACGGCGACCCGGATAACTTCCTGACGCCGATGCTCAGTTGCGAAGCGGCCAAGAACGGCGAAAACTACGCGCGCTGGTGCAGCGAGAAGTTCCAGGCGCTGATCGACGAAGCACGAGCTAAAGTAGATCCGGCCGAACGCGCCAAGCTGTATGAACAAGCCCAGGTGATCTTTAACCAGGATCAACCATGGATCAGCATGGCCCACACGCGGATGTTCACTGCAATGCGCAACAACGTAGAGGGCTATCACATCAGCCCCCTGACAACTAATAACTTCGCCACTACCCAGGTGAAGTAGATAAGAAACTCCCGGCCTCCCTGACCCCAGGGAAGCCGGGCACGCCTAACCGGCTGATGAGGTACCACACAAGATGTTTAGTTTTATTGCCCGCCGACTGGGGTTGTTGATCCCCACGTTTTTCGGCATCACCTTGCTGACTTTCGCGTTGATTCGCATGATTCCGGGCGACCCCGTGGAAGTGATGATGGGCGAACGTCGGGTCGACCCCGAAATGCACGCTCAGGCAATGGAACGCCTAGGTCTGAACAAACCGTTGTATGCCCAGTACCTGGACTACATCGGCAAACTGGCCCACGGCGATCTCGGCGAATCCCTGCGTACGCGTGAGAGCGTCTGGACCGAGTTCACCTCCCTTTTCCCGGCGACCCTGGAACTGTCCATGGCCGCCCTGCTGTTCGCCGGCATTCTGGGCCTTTTGGCCGGAGTGATCGCGGCACTCAAACGAGGATCCCTGTTCGACCACGGGGTGATGGGCATCTCCCTCGCGGGTTATTCGATGCCGATCTTCTGGTGGGGCCTGATCCTGATCATGTTCTTCTCGGTGAGCCTGGGCTGGACCCCGGTGTCCGGGCGGATCGATCTGCTTTACGACATTGAGCCACGCACCGGTTTCATGTTGATCGATACGCTGCTGGCCGATGACGTCGGCGCGTTCTTCGATGCGCTGCATCACCTGATTCTGCCGGCCATCGTGCTCGGCACCATTCCACTGGCAGTGATCGCGCGGATGACCCGTTCGTCGATGCTCGAAGTGCTGCGCGAAGACTACATCCGCACCGCCAAGGCCAAAGGCCTGTCGCCGTCGCGCGTGGTGTTCGTCCACGGCCTGCGCAACGCGCTGATTCCGGTACTCACCGTGGTCGGCCTGCAAGTCGGTACCCTGCTGGCCGGTGCAGTCCTGACCGAAACCATTTTCTCCTGGCCCGGCATCGGTAAATGGCTGATCGAAGCCATTGGCGCCCGGGACTACCCGGTTGTGCAAAACGGCATCCTGTTAATCGCCTGCCTGGTGATTCTGGTCAACTTCGTAGTGGACATCCTCTACGGCTTTGCCAACCCACGCATCCGTCATCAGCGCTGAGATCATGACCATGACCACTCCAACTCCAGCGGTAGCAGTCGATCAAAGCCTGCTGTATCCGTCCCCGTACAAAGAATTCTGGCAAGCCTTCTCCAAGAACAAAGGCGCGGTTGCCGGCCTGCTGTTCATGCTGCTGATCATCTTCTGCGCGCTCTTCGCGCCTTGGGTTGCGCCGCATAACCCGAGCGAGCAATACCGTGACTTCCTGCTGACGCCGCCGGCGTGGCTTGAAGGCGGGCAAATGCAATTTCTGCTCGGTACCGATGAACTGGGTCGCGACCTGCTCTCGCGTCTGATCCAGGGCTCGCGCCTGTCGCTGCTGATCGGCTTGTCGTCGGTGGTGATGTCGCTGATCCCGGGGATTCTGCTCGGTCTGTTCGCCGGTTTCTTCCCGAAAATGATTGGCCCGACCATCATGCGTCTGATGGACATCATGCTGGCCCTGCCGTCGCTGCTGCTGGCTGTGGCGATCGTCGCCATCCTCGGCCCTGGCCTGATCAACACCGTGATCGCTATCGCTGTGGTGTCCTTGCCGTCCTACGTACGTCTGACCCGTGCCGCCGTGATGGGCGAACTGAACCGCGACTACGTGACCGCCGCGCGCCTGGCCGGTGCCGGTCTGCCACGCCTGATGTTCATCACCGTGCTGCCGAACTGCATGGCGCCGCTGATCGTTCAGGCAACCCTGAGCTTCTCCTCGGCGATTCTCGATGCCGCCGCCCTGGGCTTCCTCGGCCTTGGCGTACAACCGCCAACCCCTGAGTGGGGCACCATGCTGGCCTCGGCCCGCGACTACATCGAACGCGCCTGGTGGGTGGTGAGCCTGCCTGGTTTGACCATTTTGCTCAGCGTGCTGGCAATCAACCTGATGGGCGACGGTCTGCGCGATGCGCTGGACCCGAAACTCAAGAACGCCGCCTGAGGAGATTCCAATGTCACTGTTAGAAATCAAGAATCTCAACGTGCGCTTCGGCGACAAGACTGCTACGCCCGTTGTCGATGGACTCGACCTGAAAGTCGACAAAGGCGAAGTGCTGGCCATCGTTGGCGAATCGGGTTCGGGTAAATCCGTGACCATGATGGCGCTGATGGGGCTGATTGAGCATCCCGGCATCGTGACCGCCGACTCGCTCAGCTTTGACGGCAAAGACATGCTCAAACTGAGCAATCGTCAACGTCGTCAAATCGTCGGCAAAGACTTGTCGATGGTCTTCCAGGACCCGATGACCGCGCTCAACCCGAGCTACACCGTCGGTTTCCAGATCGAAGAAGTGCTGCGCCTGCACCTGAAAATGTCCGGCAAGCAAGCGCGCAAACGCGCTATCGAACTGCTGGAAAAAGTAGAAATACCGGGCGCTGCCAGCCGTATGGACGCCTACCCGCATCAACTTTCGGGCGGTATGAGCCAGCGTGTTGCAATCGCCATGGCGATTGCCGGCGAGCCGAAACTGCTGATCGCCGATGAGCCGACCACTGCACTCGACGTAACGATTCAGGCGCAGATCATGGATCTGCTGCTGGCGTTGCAGAAAGAACAGAACATGGGCCTGGTGCTGATCACCCACGACCTCGCCGTCGTGGCCGAAACCGCCCAGCGCGTGTGCGTGATGTACGCAGGGCAAGCCGTTGAAGTCGGTCAGGTGCCACAACTGTTCGACATCCCGGCGCACCCGTACAGCGAAGCGCTGCTCAAGGCGATTCCGGAACACAGCCAGGGCGCCGAGCGTCTGGCGACGCTGCCGGGCATCGTCCCGGGCCGTTACGACCGTCCGCAGGGTTGCCTGCTGTCGCCGCGCTGCCCGTACGTGCAAGACAGCTGCCGCACGCAGCGTCCGACCCTTGATCCGAAAAGCCACAGCCTCGCCCGCTGCTTCTACCCGCTGAACCAGGAGGTGGCGTAATGGCCGTCGTACTTACCGCCCGCGACCTGACCCGTCACTACGAAGTCTCCCGTGGCCTGTTCAAAGGCCACGCGACCGTGCGCGCCCTCAACGGTGTGTCGTTCGAACTGGAAGCCGGCAAGACTCTTGCGGTGGTAGGCGAGTCGGGTTGCGGCAAATCCACCCTCGCCCGCGCCCTGACCCTGATTGAAGAACCGTCGTCCGGTTCCTTGAAAATCGCCGGCCAGGAAGTGACCGGTGCCGACAAGGCCCAGCGCAAGCAACTGCGCAAAGACGTGCAGATGGTGTTCCAGAGCCCGTACGCGTCGTTGAACCCGCGGCAGAAAGTCGGTGATCAACTCGGTGAGCCGCTGCTGATCAACACCAACCTGACCGCCGCCGAGCGTCGTGAAAAAGTCCAGGCGATGATGAAGCAGGTCGGCTTGCGTCCCGAGCACTACCAGCGTTATCCACACATGTTCTCCGGCGGTCAGCGCCAGCGGATCGCCCTCGCACGCGCAATGATGCTGCAACCGAAAGTGCTGGTGGCGGACGAACCGACCTCGGCGCTGGACGTGTCGATTCAGGCGCAAGTGCTGAACCTGTTCATGGATCTGCAGCAGGAGTTCAACACCGCTTACGTGTTCATCTCGCACAACCTGGCGGTGGTGCAACACGTGGCCGATGACGTGATGGTGATGTACCTCGGTCGCCCGGTGGAAATGGGCCCGAAGAACGACATCTACGAACGCCCGCTGCACCCGTACACCCAGGCGTTGCTGTCGGCGACACCGACCATTCACCCGGACCCGAACAAGCCGAAAATCAAAATCGTCGGCGAGTTGCCTAACCCGCTTAACCCGCCACCTGGCTGCGCATTTCACAAGCGCTGCCCGTATGCCACCGAGCGCTGCAGCACTGAAGAGCCGGCCCTGCGCCCGCTCGACAATCGGCAGGTGGCTTGCCACTACGCCGAGCAATTCCTCGACGGCGCGGCGTAAGGCACAACACCTGTAGGAGCTGCGGCACGCTGCGATCTTTCTTTTGATTTTTAGAATCAAGATCAAAAGATCGCAGCGTGCCGCAGCTCCTACAGGGATTGAGTTGTTTGTGATTCAAGTGTTGAGCAAACCCCTTCCACCTCGATTGCGCATCGGTCGAGGTAGAAGGGGTTTTCTTTTGCCTGAAATCTACGTCTGGCTGTCGCCCTCGTCATCGCTGTCCGGCTCATCGGTTGTCGAGTCGTCATCATCCTCGCTGCCGCCCTGCCCCTGATCGCCCGGCTCGGATTCGGACTTGGCGAGCATCAACCCGCTATGCCCCACCTGCCCGTTGAACGCCTGGGAATCATGTTCCTCGCATTCGGCCCAGGCCGTCGCGGTGCCGAGGGACAGCATGACCATCACTTTCAACAGCAGCAAAACCCGTAGCAACCTGTTTTTCATGATCGATTCCATCCTGTGCAGGTGAAACACCAATGCCGATCCGGCGCTGAATGAAATCTAGTTCCGATCAGCCGGGTTCACCAGACAGGACGTTATCGAAGCCATAGAAATGCCGCCGCCCGGCAGAACACTTTTGAATAATCCCTAGTACCGATTCAGCTAAGCAGGACAGGTAGCCACTTCGAGGCGGGCCACATGGGTTGCCCGCCACGCCAACGGGATCGCCGCCAGCGCGAGTACGGCACTGACTGCCCAGACACTGTGCCCGCCGAAATGGCCGTAGATCTGCCCGTTCAGCACTGGCGACAACAATGCGCTGGCACTCCAGCACATGAAAAACAGCCCGAAATACTGTCCGCTTTTGCCACCCTGTGCGTGCTGCATGACCAGTACATTCAGCGGCGGCATGAACAGCGCCTCGCCCAGTGTCCAGATCAGCGTCGACAAACAGACATAAGCCAGCCCGGAACCGAGCGGTAACATGCCCAGCCCGATTGCCAGCAACACGCAACCGGCGACCAGTTGTGCACGCACACCCCAGCGCTCGCCCCAATGGCTCAGCGGAATCTGCAAGGTCACCACCAACACCGCGTTCAAGGCGAACTGCCAGCCGATGACCTCGGTGCTCAGGCGGTAATAATCGGTCAGGTAATTGCCGAGCGTGCTGTAGACCGTATCGAAGGCCATGCCGAGCAGAATGGCCGCAGCCAACAGCCATAGAAATGGCCGGTCGTGATACGGGACGCCCGGTGTTTCAGTGCTATCGGCCGAGTGCTCCGGTGCGAGCACCGAACGACGCCATGTCGTGCGCACAAACCATAGCAAGGCCAGCAGCGTCATCGCCGCACTGGCGAAGAACACCCAGCGAAAATCGGTCTGCGCCAGCAGCCCGCCAGCAATGCCGGCAGCCGCCATGCCGAGGTTGCGCGCGACCCGGCTCAAAGCCTGCGCGCGTGAGCGTTGCGCGGTTTCGCAATACTCCATGATCAGCCGCTGATGCAGCGTGCGGATCGCCCCGTCAAGCACGCCGCTTAATAGCAGCAACGCCGCGAGCCACGGCACCTCGGTGACCAGTCCCAACAGCAGCAAGGTCCAGGCCGACAGGAAAAACAGCGCTGCCGTAAGCCGTGCGGTGGGAAAGCGGTCGCTGAGCAACCCGCCGACCATCGAACCGATCAACAGTCCCGCGCCATAACCGGACAGCAGCCAGCCAACGGTCTCAATCGCCAGCCCCAGTTCCTGACGCAGATACACGGCCATGAACAGCTTGACCATGCTGCTCAAGCGATTGATGAACAGCAGCGCCGCGAGCACCCAGGCCATGATGCTGAAATAGCCGTCCAGGCGTAGCAAGTGAGTCAGGCGACTCGTCATTCCATTGACCTCTCAAAACGACTTGCGGGGAGCTGGAACACTAACGTTCAACAGGCTGGTTGTCGCGTTCCAGTACATTGATCCGACAAAAACGGAGTCGCCCTACATCCCCCTGTAGGAGCGGCCGCAGACTGCGATCTTTTGACTTTGCTGCCTTCGGCAGCTTAGTTGTTGAGTGCACTCAGCTAGAAAATGGTCGTCTGTCGGGCCGTTATCGCGAGCAGGCTCACGCCTACAATTGGATTGAGTACAACTGCAAAAAACAGGTCGGCTGGCAGGCCGCCATCGCTGGCAAGCCAGGCTCCCACAGAAAAGCAAAATCAAGATCAAAAGATCGCAGCTTTCGGCAGCGCCTACACAGGATGAGCGTTAGCTCGGCTGCAGCTTTTGATCTTGATCCACGGGCGACGTCGGAAGGCTGAGTGGAGGGATTGATCCGGGGGTGGGAGCGCAGCGACCGTTTGGCGAAGCCAAACACAGCGAGAGGAGGTGCAGCGAAGCAAACCGGAGACGCTGCGCCCGGATCGATCCCGGAGCGAAGGAACCCCGAGCCCCAGCGAGCGGGCCGAACGTAGGAGCAAGCGTTTTTTGCTTACTTTTTTTGGCGCTTGTAAAAAAGTGAGTCGCCGTAAGGGCGAAACCGTCAGCCGCAACACCCGCAGAAACGGATATACACCCAAACCAACCAAGCAAAAAAAGCCCCCAAGGCCTACACCGAGGGGGCTTTCGAACACACCAGCTCAGCGCTTAGTGATGCTCACGCGTCGCGCGGAATTTCACATCCGGCCAACGCTCTTCCATCAACGCCAGGTTAACCCGCGTCGGAGCGAGGTAAGTCAGGTGACCACCGCCATCGACTGCCAGGTTTTCCACAGCCTTGTTGGAGAATTCCTCAAGCTTCTTCTTGTCGCTGCATTCGATCCAGCGCGCGGAGTACACAGTGATCGGCTCATACGAGCACTCGACCTTGTATTCCTCTTTCAAACGACTGGCGACCACATCGAACTGCAGCACACCAACGGCGCCGAGAATGATGTCGTTGCTGCGCTCCGGGAAGAACACCTGGGTCGCGCCCTCTTCAGCCAACTGCTGCAAACCCTGACGCAGTTGCTTGGATTTCAGCGGATCACGCAGACGCACGCGACGGAACAGTTCCGGGGCGAAGTGCGGGATACCGGTGAAGCCCAGGCTTTCGCCTTCGCTGAAGGTGTCGCCGATCTGGATGGTGCCGTGGTTGTGCAGACCGATGATGTCGCCGGCGTATGCCTCTTCCAGTTGCTCACGCTCGGAAGAGAAGAACGTCAGGGCGTCGCCGATGCGCACGTCCTTGCCGGTACGCACGTGGCGCATTTTCATGCCTTTCTCGTACTTGCCCGAGCAGATGCGCATGAAGGCGATACGGTCGCGGTGTTTCGGGTCCATGTTCGCCTGGATCTTGAAGATGAAGCCCGAGAACTTCTCTTCCACCGGCTCCACGGTGCGCTCGTTGGCCACGCGCGCGAGCGGGCGCGGCGCCCAGTCAACAACGGCGTCGAGGACGTGGTCGACACCGAAGTTGCCCAGCGCGGTGCCGAAGAACACCGGGGTCAGTTGACCGTCGAGGAACTCCTGCTGGTTGAACTCGTGGCAGGCACCCTGCACCAGTTCCAGCTGTTCGATGAAGCGGTCGTACTCGTCGCCCAGATGCGCGCGCGCTTCGTCGGAGTCGAGTTTCTCGATGATCTTGGTCTCGGTGCGTTCGTGACCGTGACCGGCGGTGTAGACAATGATGTAGTCGTCGGCCAGGTGATACACACCTTTGAAGTCGCGGTAGCAACCGATCGGCCAGGTGATCGGCGCAGCCTTGATCTTCAGAACGGCTTCGATCTCGTCGAGCAGTTCGATCGGGTCGCGGATGTCACGGTCGAGCTTGTTGATGAAACTGACGATCGGCGTGTCACGCAGACGGCAGACGTCCATCAGCGCGATGGTCCGTGGCTCAACGCCCTTACCGCCGTCGAGAACCATCAATGCCGAGTCCACCGCCGTCAGGGTGCGGTAGGTATCTTCGGAGAAGTCTTCGTGGCCCGGGGTGTCGAGCAGGTTGACCATGTGGTCGCGATACGGGAACTGCATGACCGACGTGGTAATGGAAATACCCCGCTGTTTCTCCATCTCCATCCAGTCGGATGTCGCATGGCGGTCGGATTTACGGGATTTCACCGTGCCGGCCACAGCAATCGCCTTGCCCATCAACAGGAGCTTTTCGGTGATCGTGGTTTTACCGGCATCGGGGTGGGAAATAATGGCGAAAGTGCGGCGTTTCGCGACTTCGGCGGCCTGGTTGGTCATGGGAAATCGCCTGGCGGTGATTCAAAAAAGGGCCGCGATTATAGCCCAAGTCATTGCAATAACCGAACCGTTGAGCACATTAAGGGTGGCCAAATGCTGCCTCAGATGGGAACCTTTTAAAGCACGGAGACGTCCATCCCCTGTTACGACATTTCGTCAGGGGCTGAAAAATCAGCAAGTTAGCCTGACGAGGCTGCGCTCATGGCTCGCTTTCAGACCGCTTTTTGCCGGTGCTGAGGGAGCTGCTTCTCGCGAACGTTTTTCCCGGCAGCCAAGGTTTGGCATGCCACACGGGATTGCGCTCGCCGACTATAAAAAAGGAGTCCGCCTGTGGCTATCCGCTATGGCAAAGGGCTGATGGGAGGTGCGGTGGTTATCGCGCTCCTGGCCCTGCTGGTCCACTGGATCGGCATCAACACGATCGAACACTACCGCGACGATTTGTTGTTTTACCTGCAAGCTCATCTGATTCTCGTCCTCGCTTCAATGCTGGCCGCCCTTGTCGTGGGCATCCCCGCCGGTATCTTCCTCAGTCGCCCGACCATGGTCGGCCGCGCTGAACGCTTCATGCAGATCTTCAATATCGGTAACACCGTGCCGCCGTTGGCTGTACTCGCGATTGCCCTGGGGATTCTGGGCATCGGCAGTGGTCCGGCGATCTTCGCTTTATTCCTCGCCTCGTTGCTGCCGATTGTACGCAACACCTACGAAGGCCTGAAAAACGTCCAGGGTTCACTCAAAGAAGCCGCCGTCGGCATCGGCATGACGCCGCGTCAGGTGCTGTGGCGAGTCGAGTTGCCCAACGCCGTGCCAATCATTGTCGGTGGCGTGCGTGTCGCGCTGGCGATCAACGTCGGTACCGCGCCGCTGGCGTTCCTGATCGGCGCCAACAGCCTCGGCAGCCTGATCTTCCCTGGCATCGCCCTGAACAATCAGCCGCAACTGCTGCTTGGCGCCGCGTGCACCGCGCTGCTGGCCTTGCTGCTCGATGGCGTGGTCACCCTCGCCAGCCGTCTCTGGCTGGAACGCGGTTTGCGCCCGTCTTAAGGCTTTTGCGAAGGAATGAATATGAAACGACTTAGCTTGATCTTAGGCTGCGCCCTGCTGTTCGCAGGATTGGCGCAAGCCGCAGAAAAACCGGTTATCCGCATCGGTGCCCGGGTGTTCACCGAGCAAACCCTGCTCGCGGAAATCACCTCGCAATACCTGCGCAGCAAAGGCTACGACGCGCAGGTCACCGGCGGTCTGGGCAGCAACCTGGCCCGCAGCGCCCACGAAAGCGGGCAACTGGACATGCTCTGGGAATACACCGGCGTCTCCTTGGTGGCTTACAACCACGTCACCGAAAAACTCGACAGCGCCCAGTCCTACGCCCGGGTCAAAGAACTCGACGCGAAGAAGGGACTGGTGTGGCTCACGCCGTCGAAATTCAGCAATACCTACGCCCTCGCCCTGCCGAAAAACGTGGCTGAGGAATATCCACAGATCGGCAACATCAGCCAGTTGAATGAAGTGCTGCGCGCTGAGGCCAAGACCAATCATCTGGTGGCGCTGGATACCGAGTTCGCCAACCGTTCTGACGGTCTGGACGGCATGGTCAAACTCTACGACATGAACCTGAGCCGCAAGAACATCCGCCAGATGGACGCGGGGCTGGTTTATACCGCGCTGCGCAACGGTCAGGTGTTTGCCGGTCTGGTCTACACCACCGACGGTCGCCTGAACGCTTTCGGCCTCAAGCTGCTGGAAGACGACAAGCATTACTTCCCTGACTACACCGCAGCTCCCGTGGTGCGTCAGGCCTACCTCGATGCCCACCCGCAACTCGCCGAGCAGCTCAAGCCGCTGGCCGAACTGTTCGATGACGAAACCATGCGCCAGCTCAACGCGCGGGTCGATGTCGATCACGAAAGCCCATCGTCGGTTGCCGCCGATTTCCTGCGTCAGCATCCACTGAACTAAGAGAGGAGAAGTCATGGAATTCTTGAACGCCTTTTCCCATCTCGACTGGCAGCAGGTGATGCACCTGACCTGGCAGCACATCACCCTCGTTGGCATCGCCGTGACCTTAGCCATCGTCGTCGGCGTGCCGCTGGGCATTTTGATGACGCGCTTTCCGACACTCGCCGGCCCCTTGCAGGCCAGCGCCACGGTGCTGCTGACCGTGCCGTCGATTGCGCTGTTCGGCCTGCTGCTGCCGTTCTACTCCAAGTTCGGCCAGGGCCTCGGCCCGATGCCGGCGATCACCGCTGTGTTCCTTTATTCACTGCTGCCGATCATGCGCAACACCTACCTCGCATTGACGGGCGTCGAACCGGGTATCCGTGAAGCCGCACGCGGCATCGGCATGACCTTCGGCCAGCGCCTGCGCATGGTCGAGCTGCCAATCGCCGTGCCGGTGATCCTCGCCGGTGTGCGCACCGCCGTGGTGATGAACATCGGCGTGATGACCATTGCCGCGACCATCGGCGCCGGCGGCCTCGGTGTGTTGATCCTCGCCTCCATCAGCCGCAGCGACATGTCGATGCTTATCGTCGGCGCGCTGCTGGTCAGTCTTCTGGCGATCTTCGCCGACCTCTTCCTGCAGTGGCTGCAACGTTCGCTGACTCCAAAAGGACTCCTCAAATGATCGAACTTCAAAACCTCAGCAAGACCTTCCAAAGCAACGGCAAAGATGTCAAAGCCGTGGACTCGGTGAGCCTGACCGTCAATGAAGGCGAAATCTGTGTGTTCCTCGGGCCATCGGGCTGCGGCAAAAGCACCACGCTGAAAATGATCAACCGCCTGATCAAACCGACCTCGGGCAAGATCCTGATCAACGGCGAAGACACCACCGACCTCGACGAAGTGACCCTGCGCCGCAATATTGGCTATGTGATCCAGCAGATCGGTCTGTTCCCGAACATGACCATCGAAGAGAACATCGTCGTGGTGCCGAAACTGCTCGGTTGGGACAAACAGAAATGCCACGACCGCGCCCGCGAACTGATGAGCATGATCAAGCTTGAGCCCAAGCAATATCTGCATCGCTATCCACGCGAGTTGTCCGGTGGCCAGCAACAGCGCATCGGCGTGATCCGCGCACTGGCGGCCGACGCACCGCTGTTGCTGATGGACGAACCGTTCGGCGCGGTCGACCCGATCAACCGCGAGATGATCCAGAACGAGTTCTTCGAGATGCAGCGCGCGCTGAACAAGACCGTGATCATGGTCAGCCACGACATCGACGAAGCGATCAAACTCGGCGACAAGATCGCAATCTTCCGTGCCGGCAAACTGTTGCAGATCGATCACCCGGACACCCTGCTCGCGCATCCGGCGGACGACTTCGTGAGCAACTTCGTCGGTCAGGACAGCACGTTGAAACGTCTGTTGCTGGTGAAGGCTGAAGACGCGGCGGACAATGCGCCGTCGGTGAGCCCGGAAACCCCGGTGGCCGATGCGCTGGAATTGATGGATGAGCATGACCGTCGTTATGTCGTCGTCACTTGCTCCGAGAACAAGGCGCTGGGTTATGTGCGTCGTCGCGACCTGCACCGCCAGACTGGCACCTGCGCGCAGTACCTGCGTGAGTTCAACGCCACGGCGGCGTACGACGAACACCTGCGCATCCTGCTGTCGCGCATGTACGAGTTCAACCGTGCGTGGCTGCCGGTGATGGATGCCGAGCGGGTGTTCCTTGGCGAGGTGACGCAGGAGTCGATTGCGGCTTATCTGAGCTCGGGCAGATCCCGAGGGGGCAAGACCAGCATCGTCTCTCCCGCCGAGACTGCACCGGCCTGACAGAAGGCCGCCCGCGTCCCTTTCAAGGGGCACGGGCGGTCCGCTCTGATCAGGAAGAAATGGCCTGGTCTGCGGGGATGAAATCGAACCGCACAGCAGCCCCCGTTGTCTGCGGCAACGTGATCCTGATCGCAGGAACCCAGATACCCGTCTGCTCCTTGAAATCTCGCTGGTCATACTGCGCGCCGGCCTTGCCCGAATCGTTCACATAAAAAACCGCCTCGATCGGCACTGTCGGCCCCAGGTCCTGTGCCCACTTGGCCAGACGGAATTCATTCTGCGTGGCGAAGGCAAAGTTTCCACCCTGCCCTTGAGCCTTGATCGCTTCGTTGAAAGCCGTCGTGGCTCCTTGATTCAGAGAGTCGCGCACATTGAAACCGCAGAGAGTTCCATATTTGCTCGGGCTCTGATTGTAATGAGTCATATATTGAGCAGCGGTATTGATGCCTTGGTCCTGGCAAGGCCGACTGGCCGCTATCCCCGGACTTTGGCCACATCCCTGATCAGGACGGCCGTTCGTTGCACCGTCCACGGGAAAGAAGCAAAGTATTTCCGGCTCGATTTTTCCGTGCGGTTTGAAAAAATACGGATAAAAAATAAATCCGTTGTTATAGCCGAAGACCAACTTGCTGAACTTCGCATCCGCCCGCAGGTACGAAAAAGACACACCGGTCGACGATGGATTGGGATTCCAGAAATGGTACTGGGTAGAAGGTTGTGTCGCTCTGAGCATGACTCCGGTACACAGGAATGCGGGCGCTGACGGGTTGTCTCGGCACATGTTTCTCTTGTCGTTATATCTCTGTGTCAGGAAGACCGCGGTTTCCGGCCCAGGCAACGGGGCCATCACCCCCGATGCCTGGGCGCCAACTTGTTGCTCTTGAGGAACGGGACCCGGTGGCGTCACGACCTCATGACTCACGCATCCGGACAGCGTAAACACAATCAACCATAGCCATAATCTGTTCATTACGATTCTCCCTAAGCCCATTTGATTAATGAGCTGCCGGGCCGATCATAAAAATAAAGCTGAGCGCAGACACCTGTCAGAAATACTAGTATTTCGTCCTTTTCCGAGGCTTATTCGAAATTAAAAAACCAGGCCTTATTTCTGTTTTTCCATGATGCACGAACCGTGTCTAACGGAGCGCCGGGGAACATCAGCCTGTCATATCGGTCGGTTACATCAGTAACGGAGCAAGACCGCACGACGGAAGCTTGCAAAAACGCGACATTTTTAGTTGATCTCAGGCCCCTCACGCCCTAAAGTTCGCGCCGAACGTCCATGCTGGAAACGATCCATCCGGCTCAAGTACTGACGACGAGACAGCAAGGCCAAGGGAAGCTTCACACCCGTGGCCTTTTTGCTTTCGGCGACATGCCTTGGGAAGTAGGCGAACCAAAGTGGGGATACGGAGGACGTTCATTTGCACCCATTGATCAATTCAGTTTGCCCTTAGGAGTCTCCCAGCATGTCGATCAACGTCGAAGATTATTTCGCGCGCGCCACTTTTGACAAAATGAAGGCGTTCGCCGACAAACAGGAAACCCCATTCGTGGTGATCGACACCGCGATGATCAGCCAGGCCTACGATGACCTGCGCGCCGGTTTCGAATTCGCCAAGGTCTACTACGCGGTCAAGGCCAACCCGGCCGTCGAGATCATCGACCTGCTCAAAGAGAAAGGTTCGAGCTTCGACATCGCCTCGATCTACGAGCTGGACAAAGTGATGGATCGCGGTGTCAGCGCCGACCGTATCAGCTACGGCAACACCATCAAGAAATCCAAGGACATCCGCTACTTCTATGAGAAGGGTGTGCGTCTGTTCTCCACCGACTCCGAAGCCGACCTGCGCAACATTGCCAAGGCTGCACCGGGCTCGAAAGTGTATGTGCGCATCCTCACCGAAGGCTCGACCACGGCTGACTGGCCACTGTCGCGTAAATTCGGCTGCCAGACCGACATGGCCATGGACCTGCTGATCCTTGCTCGCGACCTGGGCCTGGTGCCTTACGGCATCTCGTTCCACGTCGGTTCGCAGCAGCGTGACATCAGCGTCTGGGATGCGGCGATCGCCAAGGTCAAAGTGATCTTCGAACGTCTGAAAGAAGAAGACGGCATTCACCTGAAGCTGATCAACATGGGCGGTGGCTTCCCGGCCAACTACATCACCCGCACCAACAGCCTGGAAACCTACGCTGAAGAAATCATTCGTTTCCTGAAAGAAGACTTCGGTGATGACCTGCCGGAAATCATCCTGGAGCCGGGCCGTTCGCTGATCGCCAACGCCGGCATTCTGGTCAGCGAAGTGGTGCTGGTTGCACGTAAATCCCGCACCGCCGTCGAGCGTTGGGTGTACACCGATGTGGGCAAGTTCTCCGGCCTGATCGAAACCATGGACGAGGCGATCAAGTTCCCGATCTGGACCGAGAAAAAAGGCGAGATGGAAGAAGTCGTCATCGCCGGCCCTACCTGCGACAGCGCCGACATCATGTACGAAAACTACAAGTACGGCCTGCCGCTGAACCTGGCAATCGGTGATCGTCTGTACTGGTTGTCGACCGGTGCTTACACCACCAGTTACAGCGCGGTTGAGTTCAATGGCTTTCCGCCGTTGAAGTCGTTCTACGTGTAACGCACACACGCCGAAACGCAAAAAGCCCATGACGTGTCATGGGCTTTTTTGTGTCCGCAAATCCCTTGTAGGAACTGCCGCAGGTTGCGATCTTTTGATCTGGCTTTTAAAAAATCAAAGTCAAAAGCTCGCAGCCTGCGGCAGCTCCTACAGGGATTGCGCGTAGCGTTGGGAATATTGATTGGCCATGGCCTGGAGTCTGGGATCCGTTGCGCTCGCCAGCCTCTGACTCGCTACTCGCAGGAAATTCAGGTTGCCACCGGCCAAGGCCTTCTCAAGCCAGAGAATGGCTTCATCGACATTGCCCTCACCCGCCAAAACCGCCGCAAAACTGAACTGCCCGCGAAAATCCCCGCCTTCTGCCGAACGCCGATACCAGTTGCGCGCAGCGACCGAATCCACCGGACACACCTGTCCTTCTTCCAGATAACGCCCGAGCAGATTCATCGATTTGGCGTGACCGGCCTCAGCGGCGCGTTGATACAGCGCCAACGCCTGCGGATGATCCACCGTCACACCACGCCCGGTCGCCAGCAAATTGGCGAGGTTGTACATCGCCCAGTCCAGCCCGGCATCTGCGGCGACGCGATAATGCCGCGCGGCAACCGCAGCATCCGCAGCACAACCCCAGCCGTGCTCGTGACAACGGCCGAGCATGTTGCGCGCCATCAGATGACCTTGCCCGGCGGCAATCCCGAACCAGCGCATTGCCAGCGCTTGATCCTGGGCAATGCCCCGGCCATCGAGCAGGATCTGTCCGAGCAACGCCTGCGCCTCTACAACACCTTCGCCCGCCGCCAGCAAGATCGCCTGAGCTGCACGGGCCGGGCTTTCTTCGAGCATCGCTGCCAGCCCCGAGGCGTCGAGGACTTCCTCGCGACGCAGTTGAAAACTCATACCTCGACCCAGCGACGCAGCAAGTTGTGATACGTCCCAGTGAGGCGGATCAACGACGGGTGATCAGGCATGTCCCGAGTGAGCTGCTGGATCGCTCCGTCCATCTCGAACAGCAAGGCACGCTGACTGTCTTCGCGCACCAGACTTTGCGTCCAGAAAAACGACGCATAACGCGCACCGCGCGTGACCGCATTGACCTTGTGCAGGCTGGTGCCGGGGTACAGCACCATGTCGCCGGCGGGCAGTTTCACTTGCTGGGAGCCGAAGGTGTCCTGGATCTCCAGTTCGCCACCGTCGTAATCCTCAGGCTCGCTGAAGAACAGCGTGGCCGACAGATCGGTACGCACCCGCTCGATGCTGCCCTTGGGCTGGCGCACGGCGTTGTCGATGTGGAAATCGAAACTGCCGCCAGCCGTGTAGCAGTTGAGTAACGGCGGGAACACTTTGTGTGGCAGCGCGGCAGACATGAACAGCGGGTTTTGCCACAGCCGTTCAAGCATTGCCGCGCCGATTTCCTTGGCCAGCGGATGGCCTTCAGGCAGTTGCAGATTGTGCTTGGCCTTGGCCGATTGGAACCCGGCGGTGATCTTGCCATCGGCCCAATCCGCTTCTTCCAGCACCTGGCGGATGCGCTGCACTTCTTCTTTCGCGAACAGGCCGGGAATGTGCAGCAGCATGGCGAACGTACCTGATGGCAAAGGGGTGCCAATGGTATTGATTCTTATTGGCCAAGTAAAACCCGCGAGACGAATGAATCAGTAAAAACCGTAAGGCTAAATTGTAAAGAATGTAAATTCAGTGCGAATAACAATGTTTCGCAATTGATACGAATAACTGTTTACCCTATATTCCGCGACCTCAAATCCTTGGGGAGGGGAATAAAAATGGCACGTCAACCAGCTCAACTACCGGTCAGTTCACCACGTCTGCTCGCCTCTGCAATCGGCGTGGCAATCACCGCCGGCTCCGCAGGCCACATGGCGTTCGCCGCCGAAAAGACCGACAGCAAAGCTGCCGGCAATGCCATCGCCCTGGACGCCACGTCCATCACCGGCGAAGCCCAGGACGCGACCTCCTACCAAGTCGAAAAAGCCTCCTCGCCCAAGTACACCGCACCGCTGGTCGACACGCCGCGCTCGGTGACTGTGATTCCACAACAAGTCCTCAAGGATACCGGCGCCCTGAACATGCAGGACGCGCTGCGTACCGTTCCGGGCATCACCTTCGGAGCCGGCGAAGGCGGCAACCCGCAGGGCGACCGTCCGTTCATCCGCGGTTTCGACGCTCAGGGCGACACTTATCTTGATGGCGTGCGCGACACCGGTTCGCAGAGCCGCGAGATTTTCGCGGTAGAAAACATTGAAGTCAGCAAGGGCCCGAATTCCGCCATTGGCGGTCGCGGCGCGGCGGGCGGCAGCATCAACCTGGTGAGCAAGAAAGCGCACTTGGGCAACTCGTTCGACGGTGGTTTCACCTGGGGCTCCGACCAGACCCAGCGTTACACCCTCGACGGCAACTATCAGTTCAGCGACACCGCTGCCGGCCGTCTGAACCTGATGAGCCACGAGAGCAACGTCGCCGGCCGCGACAAGGTCGACTACGACCGCTGGGGTATCGCGCCATCGCTGGCCTTCGGCCTGGGCACCGACACCCGCGTCAACCTCGACTACTACCATCTCGAAAGCAATGACACTCCGGATTCGGGTGTCCCGTACACCCTCCCGACCGGTGGCTCGGCAGCACGCACCAAGTCCAACCCGGACAAGCCATACGCCGGCGGTGACCACAGCAATTTCTACGGTCTGGATCGCGATTTCCGCAAAGGCCGCACCGACACCGCCACCTTCGCCATCGAGCATGACCTGAGCGACTCGCTGACGATCAAGAACACCCTGCGCCACGGCACCAGCATGCAGGACTACATCCTGACCCAGCCGGACGACAGCAAGGGCAACGTCAACAACGGCAGCGTCTGGCGTCGTGCGAACACTCGGGTGAGCAACACCGAGACCACCACCAACCAGACTGACCTGTTCGGCAATTTCTACGTCGCCGGCTTCAAGAACAGCTTCTCCACCGGTGTGGAATACACCCGCGAGGACAGCCAGAAATCCTCGTACAACGTCAACACCGACACCACGCCGCGTTCCAGCGCCGCGACCACCAACTGCACCCCGTCGATGATCGGCGCGTCGAGTGGCTACAACTGCACCTCGCTGTCGAACCCGAACCCGAACGACCCGTGGAACGGCGCGATCTCGCGTAACTACGCCGGCACCGACACCAAGGCCAACACTTACGCGCTGTATGTGTTTGACACCCTGGAATTGTCCGAGCAATGGCTGGTGAACATGGGGCTGCGTTACGACCACTTCGACACCGAGTACAAAACCTACACCGCTGCGGGCGCCACCACCTCCAAGGGCGATGACACCAGCGAGTTCGTTACCGGCCAGTTCGGCGTGGTCTACAAACCGGCGGAAAACGGCAGCATCTATGCTTCTTACGCCACCTCCGCTACCCCGCCGGGCAACACTCTCGGTGAAGGTCAGGAAGGCAACCCGCTGGGTGGCACGCCGGATCGCAGCGGCAACCTGCTGAGCAGCGACATGGAGCCGGAAACCACCAAGAACTACGAAATCGGTACCAAGTGGGATTTGCTCAATGATCGCCTGTCGCTGACCGCCGATATCTTCCGTACCGAGAAAGAAAACGCGCGCGTGCAAGTCGATACCACGTCGTACGAGAACGCCGGCATAACCCGCGTGCAAGGTATCGAACTGTCGGCCAGCGGCAAGATCACCGACAAATGGCAGGTGTTCGCAGGTTATGCCTACATGGACAGCGAGCAGGTCGATGGCGGCGCATTGAACCGCGCCACCGATGGCAATCAACTGCCTAACACGCCGAAAAACAGCGCCAGCCTGTGGACCACTTACCAAGTCACGCCGAAACTGACCATCGGTGGCGGCGCGTTCTACGTCGACGACGTGTTCGGCAACGTGGCCAACACCACGATGGTCGACTCCTATGTTCGCTACGACGCAATGGCCGCTTACAAGCTGACCAAGAACGTCGACCTGCAACTCAATGTGCAGAACCTGACCAACGAAACCTATTACGACAAAGCCTTCTCGACCCACTTCGCCAACCAGGCGGCGGGCCGTACGGCACTGTTGAGCACCAACTTCCACTTCTAAGGAACCTGTAGGAGCTGCGGCACGCAACTCCTACAAAACAGCAGGCCCCGTTCATTCAATTGAACGGGGCTTTTGTGCGTAATCAAAGAAGCTCTCGATAACCCACGGCATAATGCGCGCCGTGATGACAATTTCCGAACGGACGGCGAGTGACGTGTTGAAGAAAACCCTGTTCCAGTTGCACTGGTTTTTTGGCATCACTGCCGGCCTGGTGCTGGCCCTGATGGGCATCACCGGCGCGGCCTATTCGTTCCAGGACGAGATCCTGCGGGCGCTGAACCCGTCGGTGTTGCAGGTGGAAAAACAAGTTGCCGGCGTGCTGCCCCCCGTTGAACTGGTAGAACACATCGAAGCCACCTCGGGCAAAAAAGTCTCGATGCTCTGGGTCGAGACCGACAGCGGCCACGCGGCGAAAGTCTTCTTCACCCCGCCCAAAGGCGAGCGCCGTGGCGAGATGCGCTACTTCGACCCGTACACCGGCGAGTTCATGGGCAATGCCGTGGGTCAGGACTTCTTCGGCCTGATGCTGCAGTTGCACCGTTTCCTCGCCATGGGCGACACCGGTCGCAACATCACCGGCGCCTGCACCCTGATACTGCTGTTCTTCTGCCTCTCCGGCCTTTACCTGCGCTGGCCGCGCCAATGGAACAGCTGGCGCGTGTGGCTGACCCTCGACTGGAAGAAAAAGGGCCGTGCCTTTAACTGGGACCTGCACTCTGTAGCGGGCACTTGGTGCCTGTTGGTGTATCTGCTGCTGGCGCTGACCGGGTTGTCGTGGTCTTACGAGTGGTACAACAAGGGCCTGACCAGACTGCTTTCCGACGCCCCGCAAAACGAACGCGTACGCGGTGGTCGAGGGCCAGCGCCAGAAGGCCCGGCACCGACCGCCGACTACGCCGCGATGTGGAGCAGCATCTACAGCGCCGCCGGCCCGGGTCTGTCCGCTTACAACATCCGCATGCCGCCCGTGGCCGGCCAACCGGCGACGGTGTTCTACCTGCTCGACAGCTCGCCGCATGATCGCGCGTTGAACCAGATCACCCTCGACCCGGCCACCGGCATCGTCAAACGCGTCGACCGCTACGCCGACAAGAGCTTCAAGGCACAACTGTTGACCAGCATTTATGCGTTGCACGTCGGCAGTTATTTCGGCCTCGTCGGACGAATCATCATCACCCTCGCAGCGGTGTGCATGCCGCTGTTCTTCATCACCGGATGGCTGTTATATCTGGATCGCCGTCGCAAGAAAAAGCAGATCAAGGATGCGCGCAAAGGCCTCGCACAACCGGCCGGTGATGCTCCGGCGTGGCTGATCGGCTTCGCCAGCCAGAGCGGTTTTGCCGAGCAACTGGCCTGGCAGACCGCCGGCCAATTGCAGGCCGCCGGGTTGCCAGTGAAAGTGCAGCCGCTGGCCAATGTCAGCGAACAGGATCTGCGTGATTCAACCAACGCGCTGTTCGTCGTCAGTACCTTCGGCGACGGCGAAGCGCCGGACAGCGCCCGTGGTTTCGAACGCAAGGTGCTGGGCAAAGCCTCGACATTCGACAGCCTGAACTACGCGGTGCTGGGTCTGGGCGATCGACAGTATCAACACTTCTGCGGGTTCGCCCGACGCCTGCATCAGTGGTTGAGCGAACACGGTGGCAAGACGTTGTTTGCACCGGTGGAAGTCGACAGCGGCGATCCGTATGCGCTGCGTCACTGGCAAACCCAACTGGGCCAGCTCACCGGGCAAGCACCGGTCGACACCTGGCAGGCGCCGAGCTACGACAACTGGACACTGGTGCGTCGCGAACTGATGAACCCGGACAGCAGCGGCTCGCCGGTTTATCTGTTGGGCCTTGGCGCGCCGAATACCAGCAGTTGGCTGGCCGGTGATCTGGTGGAAGTGCTGCCGCGCAACTGCCCGTGGATCATCGAGCACTTCCTCGACGGCCTCGGCATTCGTGGCCAGACAACGGTGAACATCAACGGCCTCGAAGAACCGCTTGAAGTGGCGCTGGCCTCGCGCCAACTGCCCGAGCATCGCGCGCATCTGGTGGGCTTGCATGCGCAGGCGCTGGTCGATGCCATGGTGCCGCTGGCCATGCGCGAATACTCGATCGCTTCGATTGCCGCCGACGGTTTGCTGGAGCTGATCGTGCGTCAGGAACAACACAGCGACGGCAGCCTCGGGATTGGCTCCGGCTGGTTGACCGAGCATGCGCCGGTGGGTGGCAGTATCAGCTTGCGCGTACGGCGTAACAGCGGTTTCCATCTACCGAACGAGCCCGTGCCAATGATCCTGCTGGGTAACGGCACGGGACTGGCCGGGCTGCGCAGTTTGCTCAAGGCACGGATTGCCGATGGTCAGCAGCGCCAGTGGCTGCTGTTTGGCGAGCGCAATCGTGAGCACGACTACCTGTGCCGTGCGGAGCTGGAAGAGTGGTTGATCAACGGTGATCTGGCGCGGCTGGATCTGGCGTTCTCGCGGGATCAGGCCGAGAAGATTTATGTGCAGGATCGCTTGCGGGAGTCGGCTGATGAGTTGAAAAAATGGCTGGCCGACGGTGCTGTCATTTATATCTGCGGCAGCTTGCAGGGGATGGCATCAGGCGTGGACCAGGCACTCAACGAGATCCTCGGCGCCGCCGAAGTCGAACGTCTGATCGAACAGGGACGTTATCGCAGGGACGTTTACTGACCCCACTCATTCCCCTGTAGGAGCTGCCGCAGGCTGCTCCTACACGGGGAGGGTGAAATCAGACGGGCTGCAACTTCCGCTCAAACACCGCCCCCCCCATTCAAATCCCGCAACACCACACTCATCTCCCCGCTCCGCCCTTCAATATTCACCTCGCCAAAAAACTGAAAGCCGGCAAACGGCGAAGTGTTCTGTGCCGGCGGTGCCTTCTCGAACACCACCTCTGGCCCAAACGTCTTATCCAGTGGGTTTGGCCCAAAACTTCCGGCGTTCAACGGCCCCGCGACAAATTCCCAGAACGGCTCGAAATCCTGAAACGCGGCACGGTCGGGATGGTAGTGATGCGCCGCGCAGTAATGCACGTCTGCCGTCAGAAAGACAAAATTGCGCACCTGCTGCGCTCGCAGATAACCGAGCAATTCGGCGATTTCCAGCTCTCGACCCTGCGCCGGCCCCGGATCGCCGTTGGCCACCGCTTCCCAGCGCGTCACCCCCGGACTCACCTCGCCATCCGGCACACCAAGACCAATCGGCATGTCGGCGGCAATCACCTTCCATTGGGCTTTCGATTTCTTCAAGCCTCGCTTGAGCCAGTTCAGTTGCTCACGCCCCAGAAACGGTTTCGCCGCCCCGAGGTTGTCGTCGTTGGCCTCTCGATAACTGCGCATATCCAGCACAAACACATCGAGCATCGGCCCGTAACTGATCTTGCGATAAATCCGCCCGCCACCGTCGGCCGCCTGCAAGCGCATCGGCGAATATTCCAGCCAGGCCTTGCGTGCACGGCCCACCAGGGTGTGGATATCTTTTTCCTGATAACGCTCGTCGAGCTGTTTGCCGGGCGACCAGTTGTTGACCACTTCATGGTCGTCCCACTGCCAGATCTGCGGCACTTCGGCGTTGAAGCGGCGGATGTTTTCGTCCATCAGGTTGTAGCGGTAGTTGCCGCGATAGTCGTCGAGGGTCTGGGCAACTTTGCTCTTGGCTTCGGTGGTGATGTTGCGCCACACCCGACCGTTTTCGGTCGTCAGCTGTGCCGGCACCGGGCCGTCGGCGTAGATGGTATCGCCGCTGTGGATAAAGAAGTCCGGCAGGCGCAGGCGCATGGCTTCGTAGATACGCATGCCGCCTATGTCCGGGTTGATGCCGAAGCCCTGGCCGACGGTGTCGCCGCTCCAGACAAAACGAATATTGCGTCGCGCCGTCGGTGCGCTGCGCAAGTGGCCGAGCCACGGTTCGCTGGCGACGCCAGTGCGGGCATCCTTGAAATACACGCGATAGAAAATCGCCTGATCGGCGGGCAGCCCGGTGAGCTCAACGCGGGCAGTGAAATCGCTGTGGGCATCGGCCAACGCAGAGACGACCCGGCGTGGATTGCGAAACTGACTGCGGGTGTCCCACTCGACCACCATCCGCGCCGGACGGTCGCTGCGACTCCAGATCATCGCGCGATCACCTTGCAGGTCGCCCGACTGGACGCCGTCGGTAAGTTGCGGGCGATCCTTGACCGACGCAATCACTGCCGGCGCCAGGCTCGGCATCAACAGACCGGCGCCGACCACTTGCATGACACGCCGACGACCCACATTGAAATCGCTCATGCTGCTCTCCCTGAAAAAGGAAAACTAAAGCACGGGATCATGAATCGTGGATGACAACAAAGATCGCAGCCTGCGGCAGCTCCTACAGAGAACCGCGATCCCTTGTAGGAGCTGCCGCAGGCTGCGATCTTTTGACCTTAAGCTTTTACCGGCTCAACTGCCAACTCGACGGCTTCCGGGCGCTTGACCGTCGCGTAGACCACCGCCGTCAACAGACTCCCCGCCACAATCGCCAGCAAATACAACAGCGCATGGTTGATCGCATTCGGGATCAACATGACGAACAAGCCACCGTGCGGCGCCATCAGTTTGCAGCCAAAGTACATCGACAACGCACCGGTCAGCGCACCGCCAGCGATGCTCGCAGGAATCACCCGCAACGGATCTTTCGCGGCAAACGGAATCGCCCCTTCGGAGATAAAGCACAGCCCCAACACGAAGGCAGCCTTGCCGGCCTCGCGTTCGGTCTGTGCGAACTTGCGCCGGGCGATGAACGTGGCGATGCCCAGACCAATCGGCGGCACCATCCCGGCCGCCATGGTTGCGGCCATCGGCGCGTAACTTTGCGACGCCAGCAGCCCCACCGAGAACGCATACGCGGCTTTGTTGATCGGCCCACCGAGGTCGACGCACATCATGCCGCCGAGCACGACCCCAAGCAGGATCGCGTTGGTGGTGCCCATGCTGTCGAGAAATTGAGTGAGCGCTGCGAGCATGCCCGCCACCGGTTTGCCAACCACGTAGATCATCACCAGACCGGTAAACAGGCTGGCGAACAACGGGATGATCAGAATCGGTTTCAGTGCCTCAAGACTTTGCGGCAACGCGACATATCGACTGATCGCCTTGGCCGCATAACCGGCGATAAACCCGGCGACGATCCCGCCGATAAACCCGGCGCCCAAGGTGCTCGCCAACAGGCCGCCAATCATCCCTGGCGCCAGGCCCGGACGGTCGGCAATCGAGTAGGCGATGTAACCCGCCAGCAACGGTACCATCAACTTGAACGCGGTCTCGCCGCCGATTTGCATCAGTGCCGCCGCCAGCGTGCCTTCCTCTTTGAACGCGGTAATGCCAAAGACGAACGACAACGCGATCATCAAACCACCCGCCACCACCATCGGCAGCATGTACGACACGCCGGTCAGCAGGTGTTTGTAGACGCCCGTTTTCTCCGACTTGGCCGGTGCCTTCCCGTCGCTGGCGGCGCTTTCCTGCTGGCCTTCGGCGAGGGCTTTTTTCAGCGTGGCTTCGGATTGCTTCAAGGCAATGCCGGTGCCGCAGCGGTAGATTTTCTTGCCGGCGAATCGCTCGGTGGCGACGTCGATATCCGCCGCCAGCAGCACCACGTCAGCCTCGGCAATCGCGGTCGCGCTAAGGGGAGTTTTCGCGCCGACTGAGCCCTGGGTTTCGACCTGCAATTCATAGCCCAGACGCTTGGCCGTTTGCTGCAAAGCCTCCGCCGCCATGAAGGTGTGGGCAACACCGGTCGGGCACGCGGTGATGGCGACGATGCGCGGCGCACGCTGCTCAACGGCAGCCGGGGCGGCTGCGCTGGCGACATAAACTTCGGCTTCGTCGGCACCACGGCGCAACACCGCTTCGACATCTTGCAGGGCCTGCGCAGGGGCAATCTGGAAGACCCGTTTGCCGACGAAACGCGTCATGTCGACGTTACCGGTGGCGACCAGCAACACCCACTCGGCCGCTTCGATGGTCGCGGCCGACAACTCGCGCTCCGGGTGCGCCGCATCGACCACTTCGACGCTGGTGCTCCAACCCTGACGCTGGGCCGCCGCATCGAGCAAACGGGCACACAGCACACTGGTGACCATGCCGTTGGGGCAAGCCGTAACAATGGCTAACTTCATGACAAACCCTCTTATTGTTCTGTCAGGGGGCGCACGCGCACGCCCTGTTCGAGCTGCGCCAGTTGCGCGGCGTCGTTGATGCCAAAACCGATCTGCGTCACCGCCATTGCGGCAATCGCCGTGGCCGTGCGCAAGGTTTGCTCGGGCGTGTCGGCACTGAGCAAACCGTGGAGCATGCCGGCCAACAGGGAATCACCGGCACCCACCGTGCTGGCGACGCTGACCTTTGGCGGCGAGGCATGCAGCGCCGAGCCGACGCTGAACCAGTTCACGCCGTCGGCGCCGTGGGAGATCACCACGTGTTCGATGCCTTGCCCGTGCAACTGCGCCGCTGCCTGCGCCTCGGCGGCGTGGGAAACCACTTCGCAACCGAGCGCATCAGCCAACTCTTCCGTGTTCGGTTTGATCAGCCACGGACTGGCCTTGAGCGCTTCGCGCAATGCTTCGCCGCTGGAATCGAGGGCGACTTTCAGGCCGAGGGAATTCAGCCGTTCGATCAGCTCACGCAACCACTGTGCAGTCACGCCGCGCGGCAGACTGCCGGCGACCACCACCGCGTCGTGCCCCGGCGCAATCTGCACCAGACGATCGAGCAATGCCTGCTGCGCCGCTGCATCGACCACCGGCCCCGGGCCGTTGATGTCGGTGATACGGCCATCGCGCTCGGCGACTTTGATGTTGCTGCGCGTTTCGCCCGGCACACGGACAAACGCATCGACAAAGCCACGCTTGGCGAACAGGGTCTCGAACGCTTGCAGATTGTCTTCGCCGAGAAAGCCGCTGACCGTCAGTTGATGGCCGAGGTCGGCCAGCACCTGCGCGACGTTCACGCCTTTGCCGGCGGCGTGGGTGTGCATCTCGTCGCTGCGGTTGACCTGACCGGCAGCCAGTACCGGCAACTCGACCGTGAGGTCCAGCGCCGGGTTGAGGGTCAGGGTGAGAATCTTGGCCATTACAGGGCCTCCACTAATGCACGCACTTCATTGGCGCTGCCCACGGAGAGGGCGTGTTGAGCAAGGGTTTGCGCCTGGGTCAGGCTGATTTCGCGGATGCGTGCTTTCACTTCGGCAATGCTGCGGCCGGACACGCTCAGCTCATCGACGCCGAGGCCGACCAGCACCGGCACCGCCAACGGATCTGCCGCCAGTTCGCCGCACACGCCGACCCATTTGCCATGGGCATGGGCCGCACGCACGGTGATGTCGATCAGTTGCAGCACCGCCGGGTGCAAGCCGTCAGCCTGGGCCGACAGCGTTGGATGGCCACGGTCGATCGCCAGGGTGTATTGGGTCAGGTCGTTGGTGCCGACGCTGAAGAAGTCGACTTCCTTGGCCAAGACCGGCGCGAGCAATGCGGCGGACGGCACTTCGATCATGATCCCCAGTTGCAGATCGGCGACCGGGATTTCCAGACGCAGACGTTCGGTCATGTCTCGCGCCTGACGCCACTCTTCGACACTGCCGACCATCGGGAACATGATCCGCAGCGGACGGTTGTCCGCCGAGCGCAACAAGGCGCGCAATTGCGCTTCCATGATCTGCGGACGTTGCAAGGTCAGGCGAATGCCGCGCACGCCGAGGAACGGGTTTTCCTCTTTGGCGATCGGCCAATACGGCAGCGGTTTGTCGCCGCCGACATCCAGCGTGCGCACCACCAGCGGTCGACCGGCGAGGCCGTCGAGAACGCGGCGATATTCAGCTTCTTGGGTGGCTTCGTCCGGCGCTTGCGGGTGGGCCATGAAAATCAGTTCGGTGCGCAGCAAGCCGATGCCTTCGGCGCCCTGCTCTACCGCGCTGATGACGCCAGCGCTTTCGCCAATGTTGGCGAACACTTCCACGGCGTGGCCGTCGGTGGTGTGCGCCGGTTGATGGCGTTGTTCGGCAGCAGCCTTGAGGCGTTGTTCGCGGGTGTCGCGTTCTTCGGCGGCGCGTTGCAGAGTCGCGGCATCGGCGTCGACATGCAGGCGACCGCGTTGGCCGTCGAGCAGCAACGGCGTGCCCGGCGCCAGCAGCAGCACCGCCGCACCTGCACCGACCAGTGCCGGAATGCCCAAGGCACGGGCGACGATGGCACTGTGTGCGGTGGCACCGCCGCGTGCGGTAAGAATCCCCGCTACTCGCGCCGGATCGAGCCGCGCCACGTCGGACGGGCCGACTTCGTCCATCACCAGAATGTACGGCTGCTCAGGCTCGTTCGGCGTCTGCACGCCACACAATTGCGCCAGCACCCGGCGACCGATATCACGCAGATCCGCCGCACGCTCGGCGAGCAAGGCGTCCTGCAGCGACTCCTGCTGTTTCGCCGCGGCTTCGATCACCGCCATCCACGCCGCTTCGGCGCTTTCACCTTGCTTGAGGCGCGTGTCGACTTCGTCGGTCAGTTCCGGATCGTCGAGCATCTCCTGGTGGGTGATGAAAATCTCGCGAATGGCTTTGGCTTTGCTGCGTTCGATCAAGCCCTGAATATCGCTGCGCACATCGCTCAGCGCTTGCTTGAGTCGCTCGCGTTCAATGGCGGCGGATTCGCCACGCAGCGGGTATTCGATGGTTTGTTGAACTTGAATGTGCGCCGGGCCGATGGCGATGCCCGGTGCAGCGGGAATCGCTTGCAACTGAGTACCGGATGCCGGGGCGATCACGACTTCAGCAATGTCGGCGATGACTTCGTGTTGCTGACTCACGGCGGGCAGCGGCTCGACTTCTTCGCCGAGGCCTTCTTCGATGGCGGCCAAGAGTGCCGGCAAGGCATCGGCAGCGATGCTCGGTTCGGCAATCAATTCCAACACCTGACCACGACGGGCGCCGAGGCTGAGCAGTTTGCTCAGACTCTTCACCGATACGGCGCTGTCCTGACCGTCGACGATGCGCACACGGATTTCGCCATCAAAACTCTTCGCCAGCTGCGCCAGGATTTTCGCCGGACGCGCGTGCAGACCGTGGGCGTTGGCCAAGGCGATGCGTGCGCTCGGCCAGTCGGCCGGCAACTCGCCGCCGAGTACTTCGAGGACTTTGCGGCTGCTGGTGGCACGGCCCAGTTCATGGCCGCGACCTTCGATCAATAACGCACACAGGCGCTCCAGCAAGGCCTGATGCGCTTCGCCGAGGCTGGCCAGGCAGAACAGACCGCTCAGCGGTTGGCCGAGGTAGCGTATTGGTTTGTCCGGGGTGACGAAGGCCAGCCCCGGACGCTTCACGGTTTGTTCGCTGTGTAGCCACCACAAACCGTCGCCCAGCGGCAGCGCTTCGACTTGCTGCAACACGCCGGCAAAACCGTTGCTCACGCAATCAGCCTGACGCAGCAGACGCGCGCCCCGCCAGACCAACTCTTCGAAATCGTCGGCAGCAACACCGAGGCCAATCATCTGTGCGTCCAGCGCCAATTCCTGCGGCGCGCCTTGCAGCAGTTTCAGCAACGCTTCGGGAGAACTGGCGCGACGCAAGGCCTGGCCCAGATCGGTTTCGCCGAGGGCACGGGTCAGCAGTTGCAACAGGCGCAGGTGTTCGTCGGATTTGGCGGCGATACCGATGGCCAGATAAACGATCTGGCCATCGCCCCAATCCACACCCTCAGGAAACTGCATCAGGCGCACGCCAGTGGCGAACACCTGATCGCGGGTTTCGGGGGTACCGTGGGGGATGGCAATACCTTGACCGAGAAAGGTCGAGCCCTGGGCTTCCCGGGCCTGCAGTCCGGCCAGGTATCCGTCGGCGACCAATCCATCGGCGACCAGATGATTGGCCAGCAATTGCAGGGCAGCGGGTTTATCCACAGCCGATTGGCCCATGGATATCTGCTCTATAGTGAGCTCGAGCATGCGATCTCCTTTTTGGCACATGAAGGTGCCAGGTATTGTTTTGGATGGTTGCAGCTTAGGCGCTTGTCAGCTTCCTTTTCAGGGGCAGTTTTGGCGGTTTCACGGCAGAACCGGCCAAAAGCGTCTAAAACGTAGAAAATACGCTTGCTGAAACGTTTAATCTAGATTGATCGGCACGTTACTCGATAATGTCGCATCCTTGAAGTCCAACTTGTCGGATGCGTTGCGACAATGGTCGTCTGCCCGAATCGGGTAGGATTGGCGAAAATCTCGGCGCATGCTCGAAATAACAAGGAAATCCCGGGTTGAAACTCAGTGATATCGCGCGGTTGGCCGGAGTGTCCGTGACCACCGCCAGCTACGTCATCAACGGCAAGGCCGAACAGCAACGAATCAGCACCGCCACCGTCGAACGGGTGCGCGCGGTGGTCGAGCAGCACGGCTTCACGCCCAACCCCCAAGCGGCCGGGTTACGCAGTCGGCACACCCGCACGCTGGGCTTTATCCTGCCGGATCTGGAAAACCCCAGTTACGCACGGATCGCCAAACTGCTCGAACAAGGTGCCCGGGCGCGTGGTTATCAACTGTTGATCGCCAGCTCCGACGATGCGCCGGACAGCGAGCGCCAGTTGCTGCAACTGTTCAAGGCTCGCCGTTGCGATGCGCTGATCGTCGCCAGTTGCCTGCCGGCCGGGGATGACAGCTACCGCCAGTTGCAGGCCAAAGGTCTGCCGATCATCGCCATCGACCGGGTCATGGAACCCGAGCATTTCTGCTCGGTGATCAGCGACGACCGCGAGGCCAGCCTGCATTTGACCCAGAGCCTGCTCGATCCTCAGTTGAAGCAGATCGTCCTGCTTGGCGCCCGTCCGGAACTGAGCATCAGCCAGGAGCGGGCCGCCGGGTTCAAACAGGCCCTCGCCGACTTCAAAGGCGAAGTGCTGGTCGAGCACGCCGAATCTTTCAGTCGCGAATGCGGCAAGCAATTGATGGAAGAACTCCTGCAACGCCTCGGCCATTTGCCGGACGCGCTGGTAACCACTTCCTACGTTCTGCTACAGGGCGTGTTCGACGCACTGCAGGACTACCCGCTCAAATCCCGGCCGTTGCGTCTCGGCACATTCGGCGACACGCAGTTGCTGGACTTCCTGCCATTGCCGGTCAACGCCATGGCCCAGCAGCACCAGTTGATCGCCGACAAGGCGCTGGAACTGGCACTGGCTGCTGTCGAACAGTCGGATTATCAGCCAGGTGTGCAAGCCATCGCGCGTACCTTCAAGCAGCGTATTCACCGGGACTGAACCGTGGAGCTGATCGACAGCCACACCCACCTGGACTTCCCCGACTTCGACGCCGACCGCTCGGCGTTGCTGATGGAAAGCCGCGCACTCGGTGTGCGGCGGATGGTGGTGCTGGGCGTCTGTGAAGGTAATTGGCAGCGGGTCTGGGATCTGGTGCAGAGCGATGCCGAGCTGTACGCGGCGTTCGGTATGCACCCGGTGTATCTCGATCAGCATCGCCCCGAAGATGTCCAGGCGCTCGGTGACTGGCTGACGAGATTGCGCGGTCATCGGCAGTTGTGTGCGGTGGGTGAGATCGGTCTGGACTACTTCATCGAAACCCTCGACCGCGAGCGGCAACAGGCGTTATTCGAAGCACAACTGCAACTGGCGGCGGACTTTGAATTACCGGCGCTGATCCATGTGCGCCGCAGTCACGCGGCGGTAATCGCCACGCTCAAGCGTTTTCGATTGAAGCGAGCCGGCATCATCCATGCCTTTGCCGGCAGTCGCGAAGAGGCGCGGGAATACATCAAACTCGGCTTCAAACTCGGTCTGGGCGGCGCACCGACCTGGCCGCAGGCGCTGCGCATGCATCGGGTGCTGGCGGATTTGCCGCTGGATTCCATTGTGCTGGAAACCGATTCACCGGACATGGCGCCCGCGATGTTCCCCGGCGTGCGCAATACTCCGGCGCACTTGCCGGCCATCTGTAACGCCCTCGCCGAACTGATGAACATCAGCTCGCAACAACTGGCCGACGCCAGCACCGCCAACAGCTGCGAAGTGTTCGGCTGGTAACCCCTATCCCCTGTAGGAGTGAGCCGGCTCACTCCTACAGGGGTTGTGTGTATGGTCTAGACGCGAAACGCGCTGATCAGCTGTTTGAGCTCCACCACCTGCGCCGACAACGCCCGGCTGGCATCTTCAGTCTGATGCGCACCTTGCGCCGTGCGTTCTCCGGCGCGGTTGATCTCGACGATATTCTGATCGATGTCATGGGCTACCGCGGTCTGCTGCTCCACCGCAGCGGCAATCTGCTGGTTCTGATCGACGATCATTCCTACGGCGCCGAGGATGTTTTCCAACGCCTGCTGAACCTTCTCCGACTGCCCGACCGTGCCGCTGGCCATCTGATGGCTGACCCCCATGGCCTTCACCGCCGCGCCGACACCGCCGTGGAGTTTGGCGATCATCTGCTCAATCTCTTCGGTCGATTGCTGGGTACGTTTAGCCAACGTACGCACTTCATCCGCGACCACGGCAAAACCGCGCCCCTGCTCACCGGCACGGGCTGCTTCGATCGCGGCGTTGAGCGCCAGCAGGTTGGTCTGTTCGGCGATGCTCTTGATCACTTCCAGTACACGGCTGATTGATTGACTGTCGCTGGCCAGTTGATTGATCACCCGCACCGACTGATCGATCTCGCTGGCCAGCGCGGCAATGCTGCCCTGCTGCGACTCCACCAGACCACGACCATTGACGGTCTCGTCATTCACGCTATGGGCGCTGCTCACCGCTGCTGCGGCACTGCGCGCCACTTCCTGTGAGGTCGCCGACATCTGGTTCATCGCCGTCGCCACTTGTTCTATCTGCGTGCGCTGCCCGGCAACGGCCTGATTACTTTGGGCCGAGACGTTTTCAACCTGCCCGGCCTGACGCTCGACTTCGCCGACGGTGAGCCCTACCCGCTCGATCAGGTCGTGAATCTTGCGCACCGTGCCATTGAACACTTCGCCCAATTCACCCAGCTCATCGCGGCTGCTGGCCTTGAAGTTAACGGTCATGTCGCCGGCCGCAACCTTGTCCATCATCGCGCCAAGGCGTTTGAGTGTGGTGCGGGTCGAGGCGTAGAAACCGCCGTAGAGATAGAAAATCAGCACAAACACCACCGACAACGCGGCAGCTTGCAAGACCATGTGCGTGCGGTTTTGCGCCAGACGCTGCTGCAATTGCGTGTCGAGGAATTTCAGGGAGGCTTCGTCGAGCTGGTAGGTCTTGTCGATCAGCCCGGTGATCTGGTCATAAAACACCTGCCACGGTGCGTCGAGGGTGTCGGCCATCACCACTTGCTCTTCGAACAATTCGCTGGCCTGTTTAAGCGATGCTTTACTCGTCTCGGCCTGAGCGCTGAGTGTTTCGTGCGCAGCTTTGCTGGAGCCGAGGGCGTCTTGAAGCTTCAGGCCATATTCAGCTTGAAGCTTTTCGATCTGCACCAGCAGTTCATCAAAACGGGTGCTCGACGAACTGTTGAGAAAACCTTGCCCCAGCGAATACGAACCCATCGCCCGGCCTTCGCCGAGGGTCTGGGTAACGGTCGGTGTTATCAAGGTAACGAGTTCGCTGAGCTGGCGGATGTCGCCCTGATTGTCGCGACTCAGGCCAGCCTGACCGGTGATGATCTGGCTGAAAATCTGCGCACTGGCCAGCAATTTGCCGATCAAGGCACTTTTGCTTTGCAGGGAGTTTTCCGCTTGCTGGGCTTTGAACGCGGCAATCATTTCATCGCGTTTGCCGTCGAACACCTTGATCTGCTCGGGATCGTCGGTCATTGCCGTCAGCCCTTGCAGACGCGCCAAAACGGTTTGTTCAAGGGTGGTGATCTGCGCTTCGACATTGCCAGCCTTGCCGGACTGGCCGAGGGTCACGTTGATTTGCACCAGATTGTTGAGCGTCTCCAGATCCCGGCGCAGGCTCAGGCTGCTGCCCAGCAGGTCGAGGCTTTGCAGCTCGACGCGGGTGCCCTGAAATTCGCGATAGGAATCGCGTACCAGATAGAAATTGGTCACCAGCATCGGCACCAGGAACAGCACGCTGATCAGGCTGAACTTCATGCCGAAGCTCAGACGGTTCATCAGCGAGACGGCGGGATAGAGCAAGCTCTTCACTGGAAGTCTCCCTTGGTTTTTCTTGTTTTTATTGGCAGGCGCGCAGAGACAGCAGATAGCCACCATCGGGCGCAATCTCTGTATAGCTCAAATCGGAGGGAGGTTTTGTAACTTAAGGTTAACGAAAAAGATCGCAGCCTGCGGCAGCTCCTCCAGGAAACACACAATCCCTGTGTAGGAGCTGCCGCAGGCTGCGATCTTTTGATCTTCAGACAGTGATCAGTGAATCAGTACTGTCCACAAGGCGAACCCGGCATACCACAGCACCGCCGCGCGCAGCAGCAATTCCCACAGGCAATCGAGGGTGTTGATGCCTTCAGGCCCAACAGCAGGAGCAGGGATCTCCCCCGCTGCCAATCCGACCTTGTTGATAAGTTGTGCAGCACTGATGTGCCAGTTCAGCAACTCATGCAGCATCACCCGGCTGACCGCGACGAAGTTGCCGACCAGAGCAAAACTCGCCGCCAGCAGGCGCACCGGCACCCAATCAAAAGCATGGCGCAACTGCGCAGCCCGCTCGACCAGCGCCGGGTTCTGACCGTGCTCTTCGGCCAGCGCCAACAAGCGATAGGCCAGCGCCGCCACCGGGCCGAGCAAGAAATACCAGAAGATCACCGCGAAGAAGCTCTGATAGGCCTGCCACAACAGATGCCCCTGCACCCGGTCGAGCAATTGCTCGCCGCTGTCGGCACAGATATCCAGATCGCGCTTGGCCACATGTGCCGCCGCTTGCAGATCCTCACGCCGCCAGGCATCGCGGAACGGCCCGAGCCCGCCGAGCAAGTCACCACGCCCCAGGCTGTAAATCACCACCAGCAAATGCACCGGCAGGGCCAGCAGGCCGTACGCCACGGGTTCCAGCACTACCAGCAACAGCCCCAGCAATGCCACCGGCAGCAACACCAGAATCGTCAGCACCAGCCATGGCTGTTTGGCCAGACGCTCGCTGCTTTCGAGTTTATTCAGTTCGCGGATCCATCCGCCATCGCGTTGAACCCGATGGCGCAGGGCCGAGAATTTCTCGATCCAGACCGCCAGCAGTAACACCAGAAAACTCATTGTTCTTCCTCTTGTGCCAGGGCAGCGCGGTAACGCGCCCAGTCGAATGCCGGGCCAGGATCGGTCTTGCGCCCGGGTGCAATGTCGCTGTGTCCGCAAATGCGTGCGCCGGTGATGGCCGGAAATGCGCTTTGCAACTGGCGGGTCAGCACGGTCAGCGCCTGATACTGCGCGTCGGTGAACGGCAGATCATCAGTGCCTTCAAGTTCGATGCCCACGGAAAAATCGTTACAGGTTTCGCGCCCCTCGAACATCGACACGCCCGCATGCCACGCCCGCTCAAGACAGGAGACAAACTGGGTGACCTTGCCGTCACGTTCGATCAGAAAATGCGCTGAGACCCGTAGGTCGGCAATCCCTGCAAAGTAGGGATGTTCGGTGACATCCAGACGATTCTGGAAAAATTCCTGCACTTTGCCGGTGGCGAACTGCGCCGGTGGCAGGCTGATGTTGTGGATCACCAACAGAGAAATTTCGCCCGCAGGGCGTTCATTGAAGTTGGGCGATGGGCAGGCCTGCACCCCGTGACACCACCCGCTAGCGGGATCCAACTGCATACCGATTCCTTCAACGCCGACTGTGTTGGCGCCCAGTATGCCGTGATCGGCCCCCGGCGCGCGATCACTTGGCGCGATTGAGTCGTCGCAGATTGCCGAGCACCGACTCCAGCGCGCGGTCGAACAGCAGCGTGTCATCGAGCGCACGCACCGCACCGCGCTGGAATTCAAGGGCCAGTCCGATGCGGCTGCGCTCCAGCACTTTCATCCCGGTGCGGTCGACAAAGACGTATTTGTCGGTGACGTCGATGATCGCCGCGAGTTTGCAGCGCAGAGTGTGTTCATCTTCTTCCTGAAACACGACCCAACTGCCCACACGCAGTTGATCAACCTGTTGCAGGCCTGCGTTGTCGCGGGACGAGCGCGCCGATGCCAGCGCCATCACGCCTTCATCTGAGGTTTGCAACTGGATCTGCTGCGACACCTCGATCAGCGCCGGCTCCGCTTCATCGGCCACAGTTGAAGGTTCAAGCACCCGTACGTGAAGCGCTTCCAGCTCGCTGAAGAATTCGCTGGTGGCAAACGGATCGAATGCCGATCTGCTCAAACCATCACGCAGCGATTTCAGCAACCCCGGTACCAGCGCCAACAAACGCATGCCGGACTCGGTATCGTCATGACGCTGCACACTCCAGATCAGTTGTTCCAGTGTCTGCACATCAGCCTGCCACTCGGCAGACTGCTCGCCATGCTTGAGGCCGGTCAGCAGCAGCACTTTGCTCCAGGCGTTCTGGACGAATGTCACCACCGACGGTGGCAGGAGTTTGCCCAGCAGTGCCTGATTCAAAGCCTGCTCGACCCGTCGACGGGCCAGCTCGGTTTTCGCCCGACCTTCTTCGGCATCCCGCAGACGCTGTTCGAGCAACTCGCTGCGACGGCGTTCATCACTGGTGAAGGCGAGGAAGTCGGCGAGCAATTCGGAAAAAATCGCCGGATCATCAAAAAAGTCTGTGAGCAAGCGCTGCACCACCTGCTCGATACGCAGGTACAAGCTGTCACGCGCCTCACCGTCGCAATCACCCCACCCCATCGCCGCTTCGGCAATTTCATTGAGCAAGCGACGCGCCGGATGGCTGCTGCGACTGAAGAAACTCTTGTCGAGCACCGCCACCTTGAGCATCGGGATCTGCAAACGGGCTATCAGCGCCTTCAGCGAGTCGGGGACATTGCGATCTTCAAGGATGCAGTCGAACACCATGGCAATCAGGTTGATCACGTCTTCATCAGCGCCGCCGACGATCCGCGATTTGCCACTTTTGACGCTGACCCGCGTAAGCAACTGTTCGAGTTGGTTACGCAGATCGAAGTCGTCCTGTGAAGCCAGCGCCGGCACATATTGTTGCAAGTGCGAGAGCAGGCGCAGCAGGTCGCGGGTGGAGATTGGTTGAGCCGCAGCGCTCGGCTCCAGAATCGGCGCAACGCTGCCGCGCACGTGCAACAGCAACTCCTGCAACGCGGCAAAGACTTCCTGCACACCTTCGTCTGCTGGCGGCGGATCGTTACTTTCTTCGCTGTTCACGTCGGCCACTGCGCGATCGATAGCGCGGCGCGCGGGGACCGGTTTCAATTCGGGCAACACGCCGGTGGCGCTGAGCAACTGATTGGCTTCGGCATACAGCTGTTCGGTGTCCGCCAATACATAGCGTTCGAACAGTTTGAGCAGGATCAGCTTGACCTTGATCTCCACACCCAGGTTGCGCCCGGCCTGAAGGAAATATTCGCAGAGCAGCGACGGACCAAGCGGGTTGTGCTGGTCGTCGAGGGTAGTGCCGAGTAATGCACTGAGACGCGCGGTCAGTTGATCGAGCGCGAAGCCATCACGCTTGAGCACGCGGCCGACCATGGTCTCTACGGCCACATTGCGCTCCATGTCATCGGTGCGCGGCGCGGATTGTTCGTATAGCAAAGTGCCCGGAAGCGCGTTGTGTGCAGAATCGTTTTGAGTGAGGCCGACAAAAGACTCGAAGAACAGCTCAAGAAAGCCGCGCTCGATGTTTTTACGCTTGAGGCGCAGATCGCGCATGGCTTCAAAGAAAATGTTCTGTTCGACGTCGTTGCGCGCCCGGTCGGCCATTTCGAACAGGGTGTCGTCGGCGTTGTCGAACAGCTCCTGCAGACCGTGGCGCAGTTGCTGAGCAGCCTTGTCGCGAACCTGAAGCAGAATCACAGGCAGGCGGGCGAGCGGCGAATGATTCGCCTGATCGGTAGCGACCTTGTGCAAAGGCACTACTTTCCCGTCTTTGTGCATCCAAGCCTCCTGAAACGGTGATTCTTTCGTTGGTCAGCAACATCGATGGAAGCGTCAAGGCTATGACGTCAAACGCAAGGCGAATTATCTTGCAAAAGTTATCCCCGGCGCCATAGGCGTCAGGGTTTCCCCTATGCCTGAACACCTTCCACTGACCACGTAAAAACACGGTTTGCTCAAAGAAAATCGACCAGATGCAGTCAAGCACGCGAGTTATCGCCTTGGGTTGGCTCCTGCCATGCCCCTATAATCGAATCACTTTGTTTGTGGAGCCCGTTATGCCGAATCTACGTCTCGCCGATTTGACCGCCGAAATCGAAGCCAACGTGCGCCGTGCGTTGCTCGAAGACATCGGCAGCGGCGATATCACCGCGCAACTGATCCCGGCCGAACGTCTGGCCAAAGCCACCATCATCACGCGCGACGACGCCGTCATCTGCGGCACTGCCTGGGTAGATACAGTGTTTCGCCAGCTCGATCCACGTGTGGCGGTGCATTGGCAAGTGATCGATGGCGAACGGGTCAAACCCAATCAGCCACTGTTTCACCTGGAAGGCCCGGCCCGTTCGCTGTTGACCGGTGAACGCAGCGCCCTGAACTTCCTGCAATTACTCTCGGGCGTGGCAACCCGCGCGCAGTATCTGGCGGACTTCGTCGCCGAAACCCGGGTCAAGCTGCTCGACACCCGCAAGACCCTGCCAGGCCTGCGTCTGGCGCAGAAATACGCCGTGACCTGCGGTGGCTGCCACAACCATCGCATCGGCCTGTACGACGCCTTTCTGATCAAGGAAAACCACATCGCTGCCAGCGGTGGCATTGCGCAAGCCATTGAAGCCGCGCACAAGATCGCGCCGGGCAAACCGGTGGAAATCGAAGTGGAAAGTCTGGATGAACTGAAAGAAGCTCTGGCGGCCGGCGCCGACATCATCATGCTTGATGAGTTAAGTCTGGACGACATGCGCGAAGCCGTACGCCTGAACGGCGGTAAGGCCAAACTGGAAGCCAGCGGCGGCATCAACGAAAGCACACTGCTGCCCATCGCCGAAACCGGTGTGGATTACATCTCGATTGGTGCGATGACCAAGGATGTGAAGGCGGTGGATCTGTCGATGCGCCTCAGCCTCTGAAGACTGCGCGCAATAAAAAACGCCAGCCCGGTTGAGGCTGGCGTTTTTGTTTCAGACCACCAGATTGTTCATCTCGCAGTACTCCTGCCACTCTACGCCCAGTACTTCGGCGGCCTCTTTGTGCAATACGAGACGTTGCGCCTCGAATTCTTCAGGCGTGCTCGTGTACTTGAGCGTCAGTTCCCACGGCTGCAAGCCTTGGGCCTCAGCTTCATCTTCGAAGGCCCACTGGATCTGATCTTTCTGATCGTCAGGACTCAGGTCCTTGATCTCTTCCTTCAGGTCCGGTACGTCCAGAATGTATTTTTCCAGCGCTTTTTCGTGGCGTTGCTCTTGAGTTAATTCGGTCATGGCGTTCTCGTTGATCTTAGGAATGGAAGATGGATCTGGATCATCAAGGATCTCTCTGACGCGGTTAGCCCGGCCTTCGGAACCATTCGGGATCATCTGAAAACTGCTAAGCGATGCTCATGCAGGCACCGAATATAGGACGTTTGCATGACGAATTACACGGCTCTTTACATCTCTTGCACAAAAAGCTGACCTGCGGAACATGAATCGGAGGGTGAAATTGCGGAGGTGGTGCCCGAGACAGGAATCGAACCTGCGACCTTCGCGTTACGAGTGCGCTGCTCTACCGGCTGAGCTACACGGGCGGTGGGCTAAACCTAGCACCGGTTTTCACAAAAGCAAAGATCGCAGCCTGCGTCAGCTCCTACACCGATCTCATGTAGGAGCTGCCGCAGGCTGCGATCTTTTGCTTTTATGGCAGACAAAAAAATACCCCGCCGTTTTCACGGCGGGGCATTTTTATTGCGCTAAAGCGTGCGGGTAATTAAACGCCCGAAGCCTTCGCCGCTGCCACGTCTTTGATGGACAGCTTGATACGGCCGCGGTTGTCCACGTCCAGTACCAGCACTTCCACTTCCTGGCCTTCTTTCAGGATGTCGGTCACTTTCTCAACACGAGCGTCGCTCAGCATCGAGATGTGAACCAGACCGTCCTTGCCCGGCAGGATGTTGACGAATGCGCCGAAGTCGACGATGCGCTCAACCTTGCCGACGTAGATCTTGCCGATCTCGGCCTCAGCGGTGATACCCAGAACGCGCTGACGAGCAGCTTCTGCAGCTTCCTTGGTTTCGCCGAAGATCTTGATCGAACCGTCGTCTTCGATGTCGATCGAAGCCTTGGTTTCTTCGCAGATCGCACGGATGGTCGCGCCACCTTTACCGATAACGTCACGGATCTTGTCGGTGTCGATCTTCATCGCGATCATGGTCGGAGCGTTGGCCGACAGTTCGGTACGCGACTGGCCGATGATCTGGTTCATCTGACCGAGGATGTTCAGGCGCGCTTCCAGGGCTTGGCCCAGAGCGATTTCCATGATCTCTTCGGTGATGCCCTTGATCTTGATGTCCATCTGCAGTGCGGTAACGCCTTTGGCGGTACCGGCCACTTTGAAGTCCATGTCGCCCAGGTGGTCTTCGTCACCCAGGATGTCGGTCAGGACTGCGAATTTCTCGCCTTCCTTAACCAGACCCATCGCGATACCGGCAACCGGTGCCTTCATCGGTACGCCAGCGTCCATCAGAGCCAGGGAAGCGCCGCAAACGGAAGCCATCGAGCTCGAACCGTTGGATTCGGTAATTTCCGAAACCACGCGGATGGTGTACGGGAACACGTCAGCGGCAGGCAGCATGGCCGAAACCGAACGACGGGCCAGGCGGCCGTGACCGATTTCACGACGACCAGCACCACCCATGCGACCACACTCGCCCACCGAGAACGGAGGGAAGTTGTAGTGCAGCATGAACGGGTCTTTTTTCTCGCCTTCCAGGGTGTCCAGCAGTTGTGCGTCACGGGCGGTGCCCAGAGTCGCGACTACCAGAGCCTGGGTTTCACCACGGGTGAACAGCGCCGAACCGTGGGTCTTTGGCAGAACGCCGACTTCGATGTTCAGCGGACGTACGGTGCGGGTGTCGCGGCCGTCGATACGTGGCTTGCCGTTTACGATGTTTTCGCGAACGGTGCGGTATTCGATTTCGCCGAATGCCGCTTTGACTTCGCTGGACGAAGGCTGGCCTTCTTCACCGGACAGCTTGGCAACCACCTGATCCTTCAGCTCACCCAGGCGAGCGTAACGATCGGCCTTGATGGTGATGGTGTAAGCCTGGGAGATCGCCTCGCCGAACTCGGCACGGATAGCGCCCAGCAGTTCGGTGGCTTCTGGCTGTGGAGCCCAGTTCCAGGTTGGCTTGGCGGCTTCGGCAGCCAGTTCTTTAACGGCGTTGATCACCACCTGGAACTCGTCGTGAGCAAACAGTACCGCGCCCAGCATCTGGTCTTCGGTCAGCTCTTTGGCTTCCGATTCAACCATCAACACGGCGTCCGAAGTACCGGCAACAACCATGTCCAGGCTCGAAGCAGCTTGCTGCTCGTAAGTCGGGTTCAGCAGGTAGCCGGTGCTTTCGTGGAAAGCTACACGCGCGGCGCCGATCGGGCCGTCGAACGGGATGCCCGAGATAGCCAGGGCAGCCGAGGTACCGATCATCGCAGCGATGTCCGGATCGGTCTTCTTGCTGGTGGAAACGACGGTGCAGACAACCTGCACTTCGTTCATGAAACCTTCTGGGAACAGCGGACGGATCGGACGGTCGATCAGTCGGGAAGTCAGGGTTTCTTTCTCGGAAGGACGGCCTTCACGCTTGAAGAAACCGCCAGGGATCTTACCGGCAGCGTAAGTCTTTTCCTGGTAGTGAACGGACAGAGGGAAGAAGCCCTTGCCCGGATCGGCTTGCTTGGCACCAACAACGGTCACCAATACGCTGACGTCGTCGTCAACGGTGACCAATACTGCGCCGGAGGCCTGACGGGCGATACGGCCAGTCTCGAGGGTAACGGTCGACTGACCGAACTGGAATTTTTTGATTACCGGGTTCACGGTGTCCTACCTTCTTTGTGGCTCTTGGGGGAACTGGTTTCTTGCGAAATTCTTGGGCAATGTCGGGAATCGGCCCAACGCCTGTCCAGGGTAAAACGTGTGTCCAGATAAAACTTGAGGCTGGGAGCCTGCAAGGCGCCAGCGGTAAACCGCTGACGCCTGACAGACAACCAACCTCATAGCGCAATCGCTGATTAGCGACGCAGACCCAGGCGACCGATCAGAGTCTGATAACGACCCAGATCCTTGCCTTTCAGGTAGTCCAGCAGCTTACGGCGCTGGTTTACCATGCGGATCAGACCACGACGGGAGTGGTGATCTTTACCGTTGGCCTTGAAGTGACCTTGCAGTTTGTTGATGTTGTGGGTCAGCAGTGCAACTTGCACTTCTGGCGAACCAGTGTCACCAACAGCTTGCTGGTAGTCAGCAACGATTTGAGCTTTTTCTTGAACGTCGAGAGCCATGAGGCAATCCTTTTATCAGGAAACTGTTTCAGGGAAACAGCTTCAACAGGCCAGGGACAAATCCCTGTATCTATAAATGAGTCGTGACCGTGCCTGTTAACAGCCACACTCGCCGACCTGCTGTTACACAGGCCGGTTCCGGTCATTCCGACCGAATCAGTCGACGTGGCGCGATGCGCCCGTCTTCGCTCACTTCACCGATACCGATGAAGCGACCATTGTGATCCTGCACCCGCACCATGCCGAACTTCGGAGCATCCGGGGCACGTACCGGCTGGCCATTGAGCCAGTAGAACGCGCTCGCTTCCGAGAAGTGCAACAACGGCCAATCCTGCAGGCCGCTGTCCGATGGCATCAGGAAACGGTCGACCGCTTCATTGCCGCCTTCGGCATGTACCGCTTCGAGCTCTTCGAGGGTCACGGTCTGCGCCAGGGTGAAAGGCCCGGCCTGGGTACGGCGCAATTCTGCGACGTACGCACCACAACCGAGTTGCTCACCGATATCCTCCACCAGAGTGCGAATATAGGTGCCCTTGCTGCAATCCACCGCAAGGCGCGCAGTATCGCCTTCGAAGGCCAGTAATTCCAAGCGCGCAATAGTAACAGAACGCGGTTCGCGCTCCACTACTTCGCCTGCACGAGCCAGCTTGTACAGCGGCTGGCCATCACGCTTGAGTGCCGAGTACATCGGCGGTATCTGACTGATTTGCCCGCGAAATTTCGGCAAGACAGCCTCGACATCGGCGCGACCAACGGTCACCGGGCGCTCCTGCAAAACCTCACCTTCGGCATCCGCCGTGGTGGTGGTCTTGCCCAGTTGCGCCAGGGTTTCATAAGCCTTGTCGGAATCGAGCAGGTATTGCGAAAATTTGGTCGCTTCGCCGAAGCATAACGGCAACACACCGCTGGCCAGTGGATCGAGACTTCCGGTGTGCCCGGCCTTCTCGGCGTTGAGCAGCCAGCGAACCTTCTGCAACGCGGCGTTGGAGGTGAACCCCAGCGGCTTGTCGAGCAGGATGATACCGCTGACGTTACGACGGATACGTTTGACCTGAGCCACCGAATTACTCCTTGGTGTCTTCAGGTTCAGCAACTGCCGGGTGCTGATTATCTTCAGCCACGGCGCGCTCGATCAGGGCCGACAGGTGCGCACCACGCACGACGGATTCGTCGTAGTGGAAGTGCAATTGCGGCACGCTGCGCAGCTTCATTTCGCGGGCCAGTTGCATACGCAGGAAACCCGCAGCGGCATTCAGGACCTTGATGCTTTGCGCGATATCTTCAGCATTGTCCTGACCCATTACGGTGATGAAAATCTTTGCGTGACCGACGTCACGGCTGACTTCCACAGCGGTAATGGTGACCAGACCGACGCGCGGATCTTTGACTTCACGACGGATCAGTTGGGCCAGCTCACGCTGCATCTGATCGCCGATACGTTGGGTACGGCTGTATTCTTTTGCCATGACTTGTTACCTGTTACTGCCCCACGGTGAAACCCGCAAGGTCTGAAAGCGGCAAACGCCCGGCCTGACAAAAGCCAGACCGGGCGTTGCGTTTAGAGTCCTGACGCCGTGGCGCGCATCTGCATGCAGCGACTCGACGTGGCCCTTGAAGTGCGCGAGTTAGAGGCTGCGAGCAACCTGAACCTTCTCGAAGACTTCGATCTTGTCGCCGACTTTGACGTCGTTGTAGCTCTTCACGCCGATACCGCATTCCATGCCGGCACGTACTTCGGAAGCGTCATCCTTGAAGCGGCGCAGGGATTCCAGCTCGCCTTCGAAGATAACGATGTCTTCACGCAGTACACGGATCGGACGGTTACGGTGCACAACACCTTCGATCACCATGCAGCCTGCGATCGCGCCAAACTTCGGCGAACGGAACACGTCACGCACTTCGGCGATACCCAGGATGTTCTCGCGAACATCGCTGCCGAGCATACCGGTCAGGGCTTTCTTGACGTCTTCGATGATGTCGTAGATCACGTTGTAGTAACGCATATCCAGACCTTCCTGCTCGACAATCTTGCGAGCGCCAGCATCGGCACGCACGTTGAAGCCAAACAGTACAGCGTTGGAAGCCAGTGCCAGGTTAGCGTCGGATTCGGTGATACCACCGACACCGCCGCCGACTACGCGCACTTGCACTTCGTCGTTGCCCAGGCCATTCAGAGCGCCCTGCAAAGCTTCCAGCGAACCACGGACGTCGGATTTGAGGACGATGTTGAGCGTCTTCTTCTCTGCCTGACCCATGTTTTCGAAGATGTTTTCCAGCTTGCCGGCGTGAGCGCGAGCCAGTTTGACTTCGCGGAACTTGCCTTGACGGAACAGAGCCACTTCACGGGCTTTCTTCTCGTCTGCAACTACGCTCATCTCGTCGCCAGCGTCCGGGGTACCGTCCAGGCCGAGGATCTCGACAGGGATGGAAGGACCGGCTTCCTTGATTGGCTTGCCGTTCTCGTCGAGCATGGCGCGAACGCGGCCATAGTTCGAACCGACCAGAACCATGTCGCCTTGGCGCAGGGTACCGTCTTGAACCAGAACGGTTGCAACCGGGCCACGACCTTTGTCGAGACGCGATTCAACCACAACACCACGGCCAGGAGCCGACGGGGTCGCTTTCAGTTCGAGAACTTCGGCTTGCAGCAGAACAGCTTCGAGCAGTTCGTCCACGCCAGTACCGACTTTCGCCGAAACCGGTACGAACGGCGTATCACCGCCCCACTCTTCCGACGTCACGCCGTGAACCGACAGTTCGCTACGGATGCGATCGAGATCAGCGCCCGGCTTGTCGATCTTGTTCACTGCAACCACCAGTGGAACGCCAGCCGCTACCGCGTGCTGAACAGCTTCAATGGTCTGCGGCATTACGCCGTCATCGGCTGCAACGACCAGAATCACGATGTCGGTCGCCTTGGCACCACGGGCACGCATTGCGGTAAACGCGGCGTGACCCGGGGTGTCGAGGAAAGTGACCATGCCGCGTTCGGTTTCAACGTGGTACGCACCGATGTGCTGGGTGATACCGCCGGCTTCGCCAGCAGCTACCTTGGCACGACGGATATAGTCGAGCAGCGAGGTCTTACCGTGGTCAACGTGGCCCATTACGGTCACGACTGGAGCACGGGAGAACGACTCACCTTCAAACTTCAGGGACTCAGCCAGGGAGTCTTCCAGAGCAGTGTCGCTGACCAGGGTCACTTTGTGGCCCAGTTCTTCGGCTACCAGTTGAGCAGTTTCCTGATCAAGCACCTGGTTGATGGTCGCTGGAGTACCCAGTTTGAACATGAACTTGATGATTTCAGCAGCCTTGACCGACATCTGATTGGCGAGATCGCCAACAGTGATGGTCTCGCCGATCTGCACGTCACGCACGACAGGGCCGGTTGGGCTCTGGAAACCGTGAGCATTGCGCTTCTTCAGCTTGGCCTTGCCGCGACCACCACGACGGAAGCCATCGCTTTCTTCGTCGGTAGTACGTGGAGCAACACGAGGTGCTGGCGCTTTTTCTTTGACCGATGCGCGATGCGGAGCGTTTTTACGCTCGCCATCACCACCGCCACTGCGACGATTGTTATCGTCGGCACGCGGCTTGTCCGGACGGCGCTGTTCGTTCTGCTTGTTACGAACGTCAGCAGACGGTGCCGGAGCGGCGGCTACCGGTGCGCTTTCGCGTACTGGTTCGGCAGCTGCAGCCGGCGCCGAAACGGCGTCGTTGGTAGCAGTTTGCGCAGCAGCAGGCTGGCGGCGCGCTTCTTCTTCGGCGCGCTGCTTGGCTTCTTCTTCAGCCTTCTGACGGGCAGCATTCTCTACTGCGCGACGCTCATCCAGTTCACGCTTGCGTTCGGCTTCAATTTCTTCCGGGCTACGCTGTACGAAAACTTTCTTTTTGCGAACTTCAACGCTGATGCTCTTGCTACCAGCCACACGCAGGGTGCTGGTGGTTTTACGCTGCAGCGTGATCTTGCGTGGTTCTTCCACTTTCGCCTTGTGGCTGCTCTTCAAGTGAGTCAGCAGGGATTGCTTCTCACTGTCAGTCACATTTTCTTCGGCGGCGGTGTGCGGCAGACCTGCCTCACGCATCTGCTGCAACAGGCGCTCTACCGGTGTTTTGACCTCATCGGCCAGTTGTTTCACCGTGACTTGCGTCATGCACTTCTCTCCTCAGGCCGCGCCTAATTACTCGAACCAGTGGGCTCGGGCGGCCATGATCAACTTGCCGGCACGATCATCGTCAATGCCGTCGATGTCGAGCAGATCGTCAATAGACTGCTCGGCCAGGTCTTCGCGGGTAATTACGCCGCGCACCGCCAGTTCCATCGCCAAATCCTTGTCCATACCCTCAAGCGAGAGCAGGTCTTCGGCCGGATGGGCGTCTGCCAGCTTTTCCTCAGTAGCGATGGCTTTGGTCAACAAACGATCCTTGGCACGAGCGCGAAGCTCGTTGACGGTGTCTTCGTCAAAGCCGTCGATGTTGAGCATTTCTTCCAACGGTACGTAGGCAATCTCTTCCAGGCTGGTGAAGCCTTCATCTACCAGCACCTGTGCGAGATCTTCGTCGACTTCCAGCTCGTCGATGAAGTTGCGCAGGATGTCGCCGGTTTCTGCTTGCTGCTTAGCCTGGATGTCCGATTCGGTCATCACGTTCAGGGTCCAGCCAGTCAACTGGCTTGCCAGACGCACGTTCTGACCACCACGACCGATGGCCTGAGCCAGATTGTCTGCGCCAACGGCGATGTCCATGGCGTGGGCATCTTCGTCAACGATAATTGCCGCAACCTCGGCCGGGGACATGGCGTTGATTACGAACTGAGCAGGGTTGTCGTCCCACAGGACGATATCAACACGCTCACCGCCCAACTCACCCGACACTGCCTGGACGCGCGAACCGCGCATACCGATGCAAGCGCCCTGCGGGTCAATGCGTTTGTCCTTCGAGCGAACGGCGATCTTGGCGCGCGAACCCGGATCACGGGAAGCAGCCATTACTTCGATCAGGCCTTCGGCAATTTCCGGCACTTCGATGCGGAACAGCTCGATCAGCATTTCCGGCGCGGTACGCGACAGGATCAGCTGCGGGCCGCGGTTCTCGGTGCGGATTTCCTTGAGCAGCGCACGCAGACGCACGCCGACACGGAAGGTTTCACGAGAGATGATGTCTTCACGGGCCAGCAACGCTTCAGCGTTGTTGCCCAGATCGACGATCACGTTGTCGCGGGTCACTTTCTTCACGGTGCCGGAGATGATTTCTCCCAGGCGCTCGCGATAGGCGTCGACCACTTGAGCGCGCTCTGCTTCACGCACTTTCTGCACGATGACCTGCTTGGCAGTCTGCGCAGCAATGCGACCGAACTCGATGGATTCGATTTTTTCTTCAACGACGTCGCCAACCTTGGCACCAGGATGCGTTTCGGCAACCTTGGTTGGCCAGGTTTCGATAGCCGGATCGTCGAGATCATTCTCTTCGACGACCGTCCAGCGACGGAAAGTTTCGTAAGAACCGGTGTGGCGGTTAATTTCCACACGCAGGTCAACTTCGTCTTCAAAACGCTTTTTGGTAGCAGTGGCCAGGGCCAGCTCCAGCGCTTCAAAAATTACGCTTGCCGGTACGCCCTTTTCATTGGATACCGACTCAACAACCAGCAGTACTTCTTTGCTCATCGTACGCCTCGCCTTTCGCAAGCCATTGGATCCGCGGGATCCGCGTCTCAGTCAAAACTGGGAATAATGTTGGCCTTGTCGATCATATCGATCGGCAACAGGAACTCATGGTCATCTACCTGCACCACGACGTCCTGCTCTTCTACACCGCGCAGAAGGCCCTGAAAGTTGCGTCGACCTTCAAAAGGCGAGCGCAGCTTGATCTTCACTTGTTCACCGGCAAATTTTGCAAACTGCTCAATAGTGAACAGTGGGCGCTCCATGCCAGGCGAGGAAACTTCGAGGGTGTATTCAACAGAGATCGGATCTTCAACATCCAGAACACCGCTGATCTGACGGCTGACAATGGCGCAATCGTCCACCAGCACGCCACCCTCTTTATCGATATAAACGCGCAACATCGAGTGACGACCTTGAGCCGAAAACTCGATACCCCAGCATTCATAGCCTAGGGCCACGACCACCGGGGCCAGCAAGGCCTGCAACTCTTCTAGCTTGCTCGACACCTGAACCCCCTAGTGCATGATATGTGCATGCTATGCAAAATAAAAAAATGGGCATAACGCCCATCCTTGAAACGCCGTCGAACAGCGGCGTTGAAAGTGTCCAGCTAACAAAAAGCCCCTTAAAAGGGGCTCCTAAAACTGGTTGCGGGGGCCGGATTTGAACCGACGACCTTCGGGTTATGAGCCCGACGAGCTACCAGACTGCTCCACCCCGCGACAAAGCTGGGGCGGAAGTATACGACCGATCCCTTATAGGGTCAATGTAACCTTCCACCTGCAAGAAAGCCCGCAACAGCGGGCTCTCCTGACTAATTGGTACCGAGAAGGGGACTCGAACCCCTACACCCTATGGGCACAACCACCTCAAGGTTGCGTGTCTACCAATTCCACCACCTCGGCAAAACTACTTTTGAAACCCTTCTTACTTCTGCTCTTGAGCTGGAGGTACGTCAGTCGCTGGAGTAGCCGACTTTTGCTCTTGAAGCACCGGTACATCATCAGAAGCCGGTTGTTGTTGCTTAGGTACTTCCAACACCGCTGGATCTGGCAATCCTGCTTGAGTCAGCTGATGAGCCTTCTCTTTAGCAAAGTAACCTAACCCCAGGCTGGTTATGAAGAAACCGGCGGCAAGTATAGCAGTAAACTTACTAAGAAAGGTAGAGGAACCTTGGCTTCCGAACACAGTATTTGAAGCACCTGCTCCGAAAGACGCGCCAGCATCCGCACCTTTACCCTGCTGCAGCAAAACCAGAGCAACTACGCCCAATGCACCCAGCAGATGAAAAACGACTACGACTGTTTCCAGCATTTTCTCAGTTTCCCGCGGCGCGACAGATCGCACCGAACTCATCTGCATTCAGGGAAGCCCCACCAATGAGCCCCCCATCGATATCCGGCATGCCGAACAGTTCGACCGCATTGGCCGCCTTCACGCTGCCGCCGTATAGAAGCCGCACACCTCGTGCGACCTCAGAATTTTCTGCCGCCAACTGTTCGCGAATGGCTTTATGCACATCCTGCGCCTGTTGCGGCGTTGCAGTCAGTCCGGTACCAATGGCCCAGACCGGCTCGTAAGCAATGACCGCCTTGGCAAAGGCACCTACACCCAGCTCCTCGATGATACTGCCCAGCTGACGCCCGACAACCTCAAGAGTTTTACCGGCTTCACGCTGCTCAAGGGTCTCCCCTACGCACAACACCGGGATTAAGCCACATGCCTGTGCCGCTGCGAACTTGCGATTCAGCATTGCGTCTCGCTCGCCCATTATCTGACGGCGTTCGGAATGCCCGACAAGCACCAGGGAACAACCTGCATCCACCAACTGACTCGGCGCAATTTCACCAGTCAACGCACCCTGCATGGATTCCACCGCAGAATTCTGCGCGCCGACCGAAATCGACTTACCTTTCAAGCCATCAATCACTTGATTGATATACAAGCAAGGCGGGAATACCGCGACATCAACACCGCTAGGCAAGGCCAGATGACGAAGGCCGTTGATCAGCTCAGCGACGCTGGCGCGGGTACCGTGCATCTTCCAGTTACCAGCTACCATAGGGCGACGCATGCTGTACCTCGTCGGTCAAAGTGGGCGCAGATGTTACCCAACACAATCATGGCTTGCAAGCCGAATCAGGCAGAAACTTCAGTTACCAGTTTTGCCAGTTCTTCGGCGTAACTGCGAACCTGAGTTTCATCCTCGCCTTCGACCATTACGCGCACCAGAGGCTCTGTGCCGGACTTGCGCAAAAGCACACGACCGCGCCCCGCCATTGCCTGAGTTACACGCGCACTGGCTTCCTTGACAGCCGGATGGTCCAGCGGGCTTTCGCCACCACCAAAACGCACATTAATCAGCACCTGAGGGCACTTGCGCAACGCTTGACGGGTTTGCGCCAGGCCTTCGTTACGCGTCTTCAGCGCCATCAACACTTGCAGAGCCGCAATAATCGCGTCACCCGTGGTGGTGTGGTTAAAGCAAACGATATGCCCCGAGTTCTCGCCACCCACCAACCAGTTGCGTTCAAGTAATTCAGCGATCACATAGCGATCGCCGACATTGGCACGAATGAATGGAATCGAAAGATCGGCGAGCGCCAGCTCCAGACCGAGATTACTCATCAGCGTGCCTACCACGCCGCCGTGCAACTTGCCACGCTCATGCAGATCACGGGCAATGATAAACAACAAGTCATCACCATCAACGATTGCACCAGTGTGATCGACCATCAGAACCCGATCGCCATCGCCATCAAAAGCGATGCCCAGATCAGCGTGCTCGGCCAGCACAGCCGCCTGCAACTGCCCCATATGGGTTGAGCCACAGTTGTCGTTGATGTTCAAACCATTGGGCTGGGCCGACAACACGACAACTTCCGCGCCAAGCTCACGAAAAACGCTTGGGGCAACTTTATAGGTAGCACCGTGGGCGCAGTCGATGACAATCTTGAGACCGGAAAAATTAGTCCCTGTCGGCACGCTACTCTTGCAGAATTCAATGTAACGACCGGACGCATCGTTGATTCGCGAAACCTTGCCGATCTTGCTCGACTCGACCACAGTCATCGGGGTGTCGAGGAGCTCTTCGATCATCAACTCCAACTCATCTGGCAGCTTGGTGCCCTTGCCGGAGAAGAACTTGATGCCGTTATCATCGTGCGGGTTATGCGAAGCGCTGATCACGATACCGGCCTCGGCCTGGAACGTGCGCGACAAATAAGCGATAGCCGGCGTCGGCATCGGGCCAAGCAACATCACGTCAGCACCCGCCGATGTCAGGCCAGCCTCAAGTGCCGACTCGAACATGTAACCGGAAATTCGCGTGTCCTTGCCGACCAGCACCTTGCAGGCGCCCATCTTGCGGAACGCCATGCCGGCGGCCCAACCGAGCTTGAGCATGAAGTCAGGAGTAATCGGATATTCACCGACTCGACCACGAATGCCGTCAGTACCAAAGTATTTCTTGCTCATAAGCGCTCCATCATTCTTATTCGGCTGATTCGACGGCCGCGATCATCCGCACCACATCTACCGTTTCCGCCACATCATGGACACGCAATATACGCGCGCCTTTGACGGACGCCAGTGCAGCCAGGGCCAAACCGCCATACAGGCGCTCACCCACAGGCCGATTCAATGCATGCCCGATCATGCTCTTGCGCGAAACACCAACCAATAGCGGCCGGCCAAGTGCGTGCAGGGCTTCCATATGCCTGAACAAGCTTAGATTGTGCTGCAGCGTTTTTGCGAAACCAAAACCGGGATCGAGGATGATTCGCTCGGCCGGAATCCCCCCCAGCGCACATTGAGCCATGCGTTCCGCAAGGAATTCGCCTACTTCCCGAGTGACATCCTGATACTGCGGATTGTCCTGCATATCACCCGGCTCACCGAGCATATGCATGAGGCAAACCGGCAAGCCCGTTGCTGCCGCCGCATCCAGTGCGCCATCGCGCCGAAGCGACCGCACATCGTTGATCAAACCCGCGCCCAGCCGCGCAGTTTCGCGCATGACCGCGGGCGTCGAGGTATCAACAGAGATGATCACATCCAGCTCGCGATTGATCAGCTCGACGATGGGCGCCACACGCTCCAATTCCTCTAGCGGCGACACCGCCCGCGCACCGGGCCGGGTGGACTCACCACCCACATCGATCAATGTCGCGCCAGCCGCAACCATGACTTCGGCGTGGCGCAGGGCCGCGTCGAGCTGACTGTATCGGCCGCCATCGGAAAAAGAATCGGGAGTGACATTGAGAATGCCCATGACATGCGTATGGGCCAAATCAAGAACCCGGTTGCCGCAAGGCAACCGGGTCAGGGACTGTACAGAAGTCATTTCAAACCTTAAACGTCAGCAGCCGGACCGCCAATCGGTTTTTCCGGGCGCTCATCCTGAACCACTGGAGGCGGCGGCGTACCGGTGCCTCCGGACCAATCGCGAGGTTCACGCGGCGTACGACCGGCCATGATGTCGTCGATTTGCTCGGCATCAATCGTTTCGTACTTCATCAGTGCATCAGCCATGGCATCGAGCTTGTCACGGTTGTCCGTGAGGATCTGCTTGGCAGTACCGTAGCACTGATCAATGATGCTGCGCACTTCGGAGTCGATCAGTTTGGCTGTCTCACCGGAGAAGCTTGCAGCCTGACCACCACCGCCACGACCGAGGAATACTTCACCCTCCTCTTCGGCATACATCAACGGACCGAGTTTTTCCGACAGGCCCCACTTGGTCACCATGTTCCGCGCAATCTGGCTGGCACGCATGATGTCGTTGGAAGCACCAGTGGTCACACCATCGAAGCCGAGGGTCATTTCCTCAGCAATACGACCGCCATACAGGGAGCAGATCTGGCTGATCAACGCACGCTTGGAGAGGCTGTAACGATCTTCTTCCGGAAGGAACATGGTCACACCCAACGCACGACCGCGCGGAATGATCGAAACCTTGTAGACCGGGTCATGCTCAGGCACGACGCGCCCAACGATAGCGTGGCCAGCTTCGTGATAAGCGGTGTTCTGCTTCTCTTTCTCGGACATGACCATCGATTTGCGCTCGGCGCCCATCATGATCTTGTCTTTGGCCAGCTCGAACTCTTTCATCTCGACGATGCGCTTGCCGGCGCGAGCCGCAAACAGCGAGGCTTCGTTGACCAGGTTGGCAAGGTCGGCACCGGAGAAGCCCGGAGTACCGCGAGCGATAACGGCCGGAGCAACGTCGTCGCCCATTGGCACTTTACGCATGTGAACCTTGAGGATCTGTTCGCGACCACGGATATCCGGCAGACCGACCACGACCTGACGGTCGAAACGGCCCGGACGCAGCAATGCAGGGTCGAGCACATCAGGACGGTTGGTTGCAGCGATCACGATGATGCCGTCATTCATTTCGAAGCCATCCATCTCAACCAGCAACTGGTTAAGAGTCTGCTCACGCTCGTCGTGACCGCCACCCATACCGGCGCCACGATGACGACCGACGGCATCGATTTCATCGATGAAGATGATGCACGGCGCGTGCTTCTTGGCCTGCTCGAACATGTCACGAACACGGCTAGCGCCGACACCCACGAACATCTCGACAAAATCGGAACCAGAAATAGTGAAGAACGGTACCTTGGCTTCGCCGGCAATCGCCTTGGCCAGCAAGGTTTTACCGGTACCTGGAGGGCCGACCATCAGCACGCCGCGAGGAATCCGGCCACCCAGGCGCTGGAACTTGCCCGGATCGCGAAGAAACTCGACCAGCTCGCCGACTTCTTCCTTGGCTTCGTCGCAACCTGCGACGTCAGCCAGCGTGGTTTTCACCTGATCTTCGGACAACAGACGCGCCTTGCTCTTGCCAAAGCTCATCGGCCCGCCCTTGCCACCAGCGCCGCCCTGCATCTGGCGCATGAAGAACATGAACACCGCGATGATCACCAGGATCGGGAAGCTGGCCACCAGAAGCTGGGTCCAGATGCTTTGTTGCTCAGGCTGCTTGCCTTCGACCACAACGTGGTTGTCGACCAGGTCGCCAATCAGGCCATTGTCCTGGATCGCCGGACGAATGGTCTTGAAGCTGTCGCCATCATTGCGCTTGCCGGTAATCACATAGCCATCAACCGCTACGCGCTCGACCTTGCCATCCTTGACCTGCTGGATGAAGTCGGAATAGTTGAGGGTCTGCGGCTCGTTAGGGCTGGAGAAGTTGTTCATCACCGTCACCAGGACAGCCGCGATGATCAACCACAGGATCAGATTCTTTGCCATATCGTTCAATTAACTACCCTCTGAAGCAAGCTCCGCTACTGGCGCGCGCTTCGCATGATATTCACCGGCCTAACTTACTACATTACCTACAACTCTGGCAGGCGCCGTCTGTAACCCTTTGTGAAACACTTTCTACACAATATTCGCTTATGCACGCGAGGCGAAATACGAAAAACCTATCACCCCGCACAAAAACCTCGTTTTATTCACTGCGACCGCGGTAGCCCCAAGCCAACATGTATTGCTCGCGGGAACTGCCACGGGAAGAATCCGGCTTGATCATCTGGATCTTGTCGAATTTCTTGCGAGCGTCCTTCAGGTAGACATCGAACCCTTCGCCCTGAAAGATCTTGATCACGAAATTACCACCCGGCTTGAGTATCCGCTCCGCCAGATCGAGAGCCAGCTCGCAAAGAAACATGGCTTTGGGCATGTCCACTTCGGGCGTACCACTCATATTGGGGGCCATATCGGAAATCACAAGGTCCACTTGCGAATTACCCACAGCATCGAGGATCCGAGTAAGCACTTCGTCCTCGGTGAAGTCACCCTGGATGAAAGTCACGTCCGGGATGCTGTCCATTTCCAGGATGTCCGAAGCGATCAGACGCCCCTGACCACCGATCAGCCGGCTAGTGACCTGCGACCAGCCGCCGGGGGCTGCACCCAGGTCGACAACGCTCATGCCCGGACGGATCAGCTTGTATTTTTCCTGGATCTCCAGAAGCTTGTAACTCGCACGCGAGCGGTAGCCATCCTTCTGCGCCTGCTTCACATAAGGATCGTTGACATGTCTTTTCAGCCAACCAAGGCTTGTCTTGGAACGCGCCATTGGGCACCTCGATGATAAGGGTCGTGATTAATTGGGCGGATCCACGAACCCTCGGGTAAAATGGCCGCCATTTTACAGAATCCAGACGAAAGGGTCAGATTATGCCGCTCACTCCAGAGCAGAAGAAACAGTACAAATCCATTGGCCACCACCTGAAACCAGTTTTGACTGTGGCTGACAACGGTTTGACTGAAGGTGTGCTAGCCGAACTTGAACGCGCTTTGGCGGATCACGAGCTGATCAAGATCAAGCTCAACATTCTTGATCGCGAGTCGCGCCTGGCGCACATTGCAGAACTGTGCAAGGTCGGCAAGGCCGATCTGGTACAGGTCATCGGCAAGATGGCATTGGTTTACCGCAAGAACTTCAGCGTCAACAAGCAGCTGTCGAACGTTCATCGCTTCAAGTGATGACAAGGGTCAAGGGTGTGCTTCGCGCACCCTGCCACTCCATCCCGGCACCGGCTGCATCACCAGCACCAGCCCGGAAAATCCCAGAACCAGATAACTGAACACCTGCCAGCGCTGCGCATCCGGCCAGCCAACACGTACTGCGATAAACATCGCACACGCATATAACGCCATCAACAGCACTTGCCCGCGAAAATCCCGCCATAGACTGCCAAGGCCCTCGGCCTGTAACAGCACCAAAGCCTGAAAAATCACGCATGCGGCGGAAAAACCCACCACCAGCACTTCAAATGCACTGGCGACTTCATCGATCAGCAGTGGCGCCAGGCCAATCCTGCCCAACGCCGGCTGCAAACCGAAATGAATCAACCATAGACCGCCGACCCACAACATCTGGGTCAGTTGCCAAAGCATGGCGCCCGCATGTAGCGGGCGCCGGGTTTCAGATGTGACGGACTTCGACAATCTCGTACTCGATAACGCCACCCGGCGTTTTCACGGCAACCACGTCGCCTTCTTCCTTGCCGATCAAGGCACGGGCCAAGGGCGAACCGACCGAAATCTTGCCGAGTTTGAAGTCAGCCTCATCCTCACCCACGATGTGGTAAGTGACGCTTTCGTCAGTCTCGACGTTGGCGATTTCGACGGTGGTACCGAAGATAACTTTGCCGGTGTGAGGAATGGTCGTGACATCAATGATGACCTGATTCTGAATCCGGCCTTCGATGTCACGAATCCGCGCCTCGACCATGCCCTGCTGTTCGCGGGCGGCATGGTATTCCGCGTTTTCTTTCAAGTCACCCAACTCGCGGGCCGTCCCGATGTCCTGGCTCAGCTTCGGACGAACGACCTTGGTCAGGTGAGTATGTTCTTCTTCCAGGGCGCGAGCGCCCTGAACGGTCATTGGGTACTTGGTTATGCTCATGCCTTCAATCCTGCGTGTAGATCCTGCAAGCGGCGAACGGTCTTTTCCGGACCGAACTTCAGCGCTTCACAGATAGCTTCGCCCGCAGCAATGGTGGTGGTGCAGTAAATCTTGTGCTGCAAGGCATTACGGCGAATGGAGTAGGAATCGGCGATCGACTGACGGCCTTCGGTGGTGTTGATGATCAGGGTGACTTCGTCATTCTTGATCATGTCGACCACGTGCGGACGACCCTCGGTCACCTTGTTCACACGGCGCACTTTCAGGCCTGCAGCCTCGATCAGCTTGGCAGTACCGGCAGTGGCAACCACTTCGAAGCCCAAGTTGATCAGATCACGGGCCACGCCTGCAACCAGCGGCTTGTCATCGTCGCGCACGCTGATGAACGCAGTCCCGCCGGTCGGCAGCACTTCGCTGGCGCCCATCTGGGCTTTGGCGAATGCTTCACCGAAGGTGTCGCCGACACCCATCACTTCACCGGTCGACTTCATCTCTGGGCCGAGGATCGGGTCAACGCCAGGGAACTTGGCGAAAGGGAACACCGCCTCTTTCACGCTGTAGAAGTTCGGGATGATTTCTTTGGTGAAGCCGATTTCTTTCAGGGTTTTACCGGCCATCACGCGAGCCGCGATCATTGCCAGGGAAACACCGATGCACTTGGAGACAAACGGCACGGTACGGGAAGCGCGCGGGTTGACTTCGATGACGTAGATGTCTTCGCCCTGCAGCGCCAATTGCACGTTCATCAGGCCGACAACGCCCAACTCGAGGGCCATTTTCTTGACCTGTTCGCGCATCTCGTCCTGGATGTGCAGCGGCAGCGAGTATGGCGGCAGCGAGCACGCGGAGTCACCGGAGTGAACGCCGGCCTGCTCAATGTGCTGCATGATCGCACCGATCACGACATCAGTACCGTCGCAGACTGCGTCGACGTCCATCTCGATCGCGCAGTTGAGGAAGTGGTCGAGCAGCACCGGGCTGTCGTTCGACACTTTCACCGCATCACGCAGGTAGCGTTTGAGCTCTTCTTCTTCGTAAACGATTTCCATCGCCCGGCCGCCCAGTACGTAGGACGGACGCACGACCAGCGGATAACCGATCTTGCTGGCAGCACGGATCGCTTCGTCTTCGCTACGCACGGTGGCGTTTGGCGGCTGACGCAGGTTCAGGCGCTCAACCATTTGCTGGAAGCGCTCACGGTCTTCGGCGCGGTCGATGGCGTCAGGGCTGGTGCCGATGATCGGCACGCCAGCGGCTTCGAGGGCACGCGCCAGTTTCAGCGGAGTCTGACCACCGTACTGGACGATCACGCCTTTCGGCTTCTCGACGCGGACGATTTCCAGCACGTCTTCCAGAGTTACTGGTTCGAAGTACAGGCGATCGGAAGTGTCGTAATCGGTGGAAACGGTTTCCGGGTTGCAGTTGACCATGATGGTCTCATAGCCGTCTTCGCGCAGAGCGAGGGCAGCGTGAACGCAGCAGTAGTCGAACTCGATGCCCTGACCGATGCGGTTTGGACCACCACCCAGGATCATGATCTTGTCGCGACCGGACGGCGCGGCTTCGCACTCTTCCTCGTAGGTCGAGTACAGGTAAGCGGTGTCGGTAGCGAACTCGGCCGCGCAGGTGTCAACGCGCTTGTAGACCGGGAACACATCCAGCTTGTGGCGGTGAGTACGAAGGTTTTTCTCGGTGACGCCCAGCAGCTTGGCCAGACGCTGATCGGAGAAGCCTTTGCGCTTGAGCTTGAACATCAGGTCGCGGTCGATAGCGGACAGACCGAGGGTCTTGACCTTCTCTTCGTCCTTGATCAGATCTTCGATCTGCACCAGGAACCACGGGTCGATCATGTTCATGCCGAAGATTTCTTCGACGGTCATGCCCGCGCGGAACGCATCGGCCACGTACCAGATACGCTCGGCACCCGGCACGGTCAGCTCGCGCTTGAGCACGCTCATGCTTTCCGGGTTGCTCAGGTCGAGCTTCTCGTCCAGACCGCAAACGCCCACTTCCAGACCGCGCAGGGCTTTCTGCAGGGACTCCTGGAAGGTCCGGCCGATGGCCATGACTTCACCCACCGACTTCATCTGAGTGGTCAGGCGCGCGTCAGCTTTGGCGAATTTTTCGAAGGCGAAGCGTGGGAGCTTGGTGACGACGTAGTCGATGGACGGTTCGAAGGACGCCGGGGTCTTGCCGCCGGTGATGTCGTTCGACAGTTCGTCGAGGGTGTAACCCACAGCCAGTTTGGCCGCGACTTTGGCGATCGGGAAACCGGTGGCTTTCGAGGCCAGCGCCGAGGAACGCGATACACGCGGGTTCATTTCGATCACGACCATACGGCCAGTGTTCGGGCAGATACCGAACTGCACGTTGGAACCGCCGGTCTCGACGCCGATCTCGCGCAGTACCGCCAGAGAGGCGTTACGCAGAATCTGGTATTCCTTGTCGGTCAGGGTCTGTGCCGGAGCCACGGTGATCGAGTCACCGGTGTGCACGCCCATCGGGTCGAAGTTTTCGATCGAGCAGACGATGATGCAGTTGTCCTTTTTGTCGCGGACAACTTCCATTTCATATTCTTTCCAGCCGATCAGCGATTCGTCGATCAGCAGCTCTTTGGTCGGAGACAAGTCCAGACCACGGGCGCAGATTTCTTCGAACTCCTCGCGGTTGTAAGCGATGCCGCCGCCAGTGCCGCCCATGGTGAAGGACGGACGGATGATGCACGGGAAGCCCAGGGTTTCGAGAACCGCGTTGGCTTCTTCCATGCTGTGGGCGATACCGGAGCGCGGGCACGCCAGGCCGATGGATTTCATCGCCTTGTCGAAACGCGAGCGGTCTTCAGCCTTGTCGATGGTGTCGGCGTTGGCGCCGATCATTTCCACGCCGAACTTCTCCAGAACGCCTTCGCGCTCCAGATCCAGGGCGCAGTTCAAAGCGGTCTGGCCGCCCATGGTAGGCAACACGGCATCCGGGCGTTCTTTTTCGATGATCTTGGCAACAGTCTGCCACTTGATCGGCTCGATGTACGTGGCGTCAGCCATGTCCGGATCGGTCATGATGGTGGCCGGGTTGGAGTTCACCAGGATGACGCGGTAACCCTCTTCGCGCAGGGCTTTGCAGGCCTGGGCGCCGGAGTAGTCGAATTCGCAGGCCTGGCCGATAACGATCGGGCCAGCGCCGAGAATCAGGATGCTTTTAATGTCTGTACGTTTTGGCATGGGTTTGTCACTCAAATCCGCAGGTCAGTCGGCAAGCCGTCTTGATCGATTTCTGAAGTCTCGAAGGGGCCGCCGGGTTCGGGGCCGCCCTCGAGGGGCTTCTCTCTACAGTCTCAAGGCGAACGCTTAGCGTCGCTTGGCCATCTCGTTGATGAAGCGGTCGAACAGTGGGGCTACATCGTTCGGGCCCGGGCTCGCTTCAGGGTGACCCTGGAAGCTGAACGCGCTCTTGTCGGTGCGTTCGATGCCTTGCAGGGTGCCGTCGAACAGCGACTTGTGGATCGCGCGAACGTTGGCTGGCAGGGTCGCTTCGTCTACTGCGAAACCGTGGTTCTGGCTGGTGATCATCACAACGCCAGTGTCCAGATCCTGCACCGGGTGGTTGGCACCGTGGTGGCCGTGCCCCATTTTCAAGGTCTTGGCGCCGGACGCCAGAGCCAGCAGTTGGTGGCCGAGGCAGATGCCGAATACCGGAATTTCGGTTTCCAGCACGTCTTTGATCGCCTGGATCGCGTAGTCGCACGGCTCCGGATCACCAGGACCGTTGGACAGGAACACGCCATCCGGCTTCAGTGCCAGTACGTCAGCAGCCGGAGTTTGTGCCGGCACAACGGTGACGCGGCAGCCGCGCTCGACCAGCATGCGCAGGATGTTGACCTTGACGCCATAGTCGAATGCAACCACGTGGTATGGCAGCTCGGAAGCTTCGATGGTCGCGTGGCTGTCGGTTTTCAGATCCCAGACAGTCGAGCGCCATTCGTATTGCTTCTTGGTGCTGACGACTTTCGCCAGATCCATGCCTTTCAGGCCCGGGAAGCCTTGAGCAGCGGCAATCGCAGCTTCTTCGGAGATGTTGTCACCGGCCATGATGCAGCCGTTCTGTGCGCCTTTCTCACGCAGGATGCGGGTCAGGCGACGGGTGTCGATACCGGCGATTGCCACAACATTGTTGGCTTTCAGGTAATCGGACAGTGACATCGTGTTACGCCAGTTGCTCGCTACCAGCGGCAGGTCACGGATGACCAGGCCAGCGGACCAGACGCGGTCGGACTCGGCATCTTCCGGCGTGGTGCCGGTGTTGCCGATGTGCGGGTAAGTCAGGGTAACGATCTGTTGGGCGTAGGAAGGATCGGTAAGGATTTCCTGATAGCCGGTCATTGCGGTGTTGAACACCACCTCACCAACGGTTTGACCGTCGGCTCCAATGGCTTCGCCGCGAAAAATGCTGCCATCAGCAAGGGCAAGTATGGCTGGCTTAGTCAAGAAGACCTCCCGTAAATAACGCATGAAAGGGCGATCGCAGGTTGTAAAAAAGCGGAGTGACGTATGGACACGTCACCCCGCTTCTTCACTGAATTATTCTGCGCGCTTTTAGTGGACACACTAAAGCTGTAGCTTACAGAAAAAGGCTTTTTTGGTCCACCGCTAAAGAGCCTTAAAGGCCGGAGAATGCGACAGGACGTCGCCAAGCGGAGAAAAACCAGCGCAAACTGGGCGTTTGCGCCGGAATTTACAGCGATTCAACGCAGGTCGAGCACATCCTGCATGTCGTACAGCCCAGGCTCGCGGCCATCCAGCCACAACGCGGCACGCACCGCGCCCTTGGCGAAAGTCATGCGACTGGAAGCCTTGTGAGTGATCTCCAGGCGCTCGCCTTCGCAGGCAAACAGCACAGTGTGATCACCGACGACATCACCACCACGAACAGTGGCAAAACCGATGGTTTCACGCTCGCGCGCACCGGTATGACCTTCACGACCGTAGACGGCAACTTTCTGCAAGTCACGATCCAGCGCACTGGCAATGACCTCGCCCATGCGCAACGCGGTCCCCGACGGCGCATCGATCTTGTGTCGGTGATGCGCCTCGATGATCTCGATGTCCGCATCATCACCCAACACGCGCGCCGCCATGTCGAGCAACTTGAGCGACAGGTTGACACCAACGCTGAAGTTGGCGGCGAACACGATTGGAATTTCCTTGCCCGCCTCAACCAGCAACTGCTTCTGCGCCGCATCCAGACCCGTGGTGCCGATCACCATGGCCTTGCCCGCCTTACGGCAGAACGCCAAGTTCTTCAGCATCACTTCCGGAAGCGTGAAGTCGATCAACACATCAAACTCATCAGCGACCGCTTCCACATGACCGGACAGCGGCACACCAATTCGCCCCAGCGAAGCCAACTCACCGGCATCCACCCCGATCAGCGTGCTGCCAGGACGGACGACAGCGGCAGTCAAACCGGTCAGCGGCGCGCGCTGCTGCACGGCCTCAACCAGAATTTTGCCCATGCGCCCGGCGGCGCCCATCACTGCAATACGTCGCATGCCGACTCCTTACAAATCGCCGAAGAAGCGCTTCACACCGTCGAACCAACCGGTAGTTTTCGGGGAATGGCTATTGTCGTCTGCCAGAGAACTGCGGAACTCTTCCAGCAATTCGCGCTGACGACGGTTCAGATTGACCGGAGTTTCGACTGCTACACGGCACATCAGATCGCCCGCACCACCACCACGCACCGGCGCCACGCCTTTGCCGCGTACGCGGAACTGCTTGCCGGTCTGAGTACCTTCAGGGATTTTCAGCTTGACGCGACCGTCGAGGGTCGGGATTTCCAGCTCGCCACCCAGCGCCGCATCAACGAAGCTGATCGGCACTTCGCAGAACAGATGCTTGCCGTCACGTTGGAAGATGTCGTGTTCACGGACGTTGATGACCACGTACAGGTCGCCAGTCGGGCCGCCTTGAGTACCTGCCTCACCTTCGCCGGACAAGCGAATGCGGTCGCCAGTGTCGACGCCGGCCGGCACTTTGACCGACAGGGTTTTGTACTCTTCGACGCGGCCGTCACCGTGGCAGGAATCGCATGGATCGGAAATGATCTTGCCTTGGCCATGGCAGCGCGGGCAGGTCTGCTGCACCGAGAAGAAGCCTTGCTGCATGCGCACCTGACCGATGCCACCACAGGTCGGGCACGTCGAAGGCGACGAACCTTTCTTGGCGCCCGAACCATCGCACGGCTTGCAGTTGACCAGTGTCGGAACGCGAATATTCACGCTCGTGCCGCGCACCGCTTCTTCCAGATTCAGCTCCAGGGTGTAGCGTAAATCGCTGCCACGCTGAGCGCCGCCACGGGAACCACCGCGACCACCACCAAAGAAATCACTGAAGACATCACCAAAGATGTCGGAGAAGTTCTGACCGCCGAAACCTGCACCGCCACCACCCATGCTCGGGTCGACACCGGCATGTCCGTACTGGTCGTAAGCTGCACGCTTGCTGGAATCGGACAGCACTTCATAGGCCTCGTTGGCCTCTTTGAACAGTTCTTCCGATGCTTTGTCATCGGGATTACGGTCCGGGTGATGCTTCATCGCCAGACGACGATAGGCCTTCTTCAGATCCGCATCGCTTGAGCCACGCTCAACACCCAACACTTCGTAATAGTCACGCTTTGCCATAAGTCTTTGCACTCTTGAGGACGTCCGGCAAACCCCTCCTGAGGATCGCCAAACTCGCTGAGCCCCAATACAGGCCCGGACCCAACTCACGTCAATTCAACGATCCTGGTCTTTGATTCATGCGGTACTTTCGGCGCGAAAAGCAGGAGCATTTCCGGCCATACCACCAGCATTCGAACCTTGTCGCATACTGTAAAAATTCGCGTATTCCAGATACGCCAACGCGGGAGCAAGCTCCCGCGCGGCGACATCCTACCAGTCACCGCCTAAAGGCAGTCAACCGGCCGACCAACAACTTACTTGTGGTCTTTGACTTCTTCGAACTCAGCATCGACAACATCGTCAGGCTTTTCAGCTTTCTCGTCGTGCGGTGCCGCGCCTTCAGCTGGCTGGGCCTGCTCGGCGTACATCTTCTGAGCAACCGGAGCAGAGACTTTCGACAGCTCTTCAACCTTCGCTTCGATGGCAGCCTTGTCGTCGCCTTTAACAGCGGCTTCCAGAGCAACCACAGCAGCCTCGATCGCAGTCTTCTCTTCGGCGGAAACTTTGTCGCCCGCGTCAGCAATCATTTTGCGAGTCGAGTGAACCAGTGCATCGCCCTGGTTGCGGGCAGCGGCCAGTTCTTCGAACTTGCGGTCTTCCTCGGCATTCGCCTCGGCGTCACGCACCATGCGCTCGATTTCTTCGTCGGACAGACCGGAGTTGGCCTTGATCACGATCGACTGGGTCTTGCCGGTAGCCTTGTCTTTCGCACCAACGTGCAGGATGCCGTTGGCGTCGATGTCGAAGGTCACTTCGATCTGCGGCACGCCACGTGGCGCAGGTGGAATGTCAGCCAGGTCGAACTTGCCCAGGGACTTGTTCTGTGTGGCTTGCTTACGCTCACCCTGCAGGACGTGAATGGTCACGGCGCCCTGATTGTCGTCGGCAGTCGAGAACACTTGCGATTTCTTGGTAGGAATCGTGGTGTTTTTCTCGATCAGCGCGGTCATCACGCCACCCATGGTTTCGATACCCAGGGTCAGCGGGCTGACGTCGAGCAGCAGTACGTCTTTCACGTCACCAGCCAGAACGGCGCCCTGGATAGCAGCACCCATGGCAACAGCTTCGTCCGGGTTGACGTCTTTACGTGCTTCTTTACCGAAGAAATCGGTAACCAGCTTCTGTACCAGCGGCATACGGGTCTGACCGCCGACCAGGATCACGTCGTTGATCGCGCCTACGTCCAGGCCTGCGTCTTTCATGGCGATGCGGCAAGGTTCGATGGTGCGCTGAACCAGGTCTTCAACCAGTGCTTCGAGCTTGGCACGCGAGATCTTCACGTTCAGGTGCTTAGGACCGGTGGCGTCTGCAGTGATGTACGGCAGGTTGACGTCGGTCGACTGAGCAGAGGACAGCTCGATCTTGGCTTTTTCAGCGGCTTCTTTCAGGCGCTGCATGGCCAGCGGGTCACCCTTGAGGTTCATGCCGCTTTCTTTCTTGAATTCGTCAACGAGGTAGTCGATCAGGCGAATGTCGAAGTCTTCACCGCCCAGGAACGTGTCACCGTTGGTGGCCAACACTTCGAACTGGTGCTCGCCGTCAACTTCAGCGATCTCGATCACGGAAACGTCGAAAGTACCGCCACCCAGGTCATAAACGATCACAGTGTGATCGCCCTTGGCCTTGTCCATACCGTAAGCCAGAGCGGCTGCGGTTGGTTCGTTGATGATACGTTTTACGTCCAGACCGGCGATGCGGCCGGCGTCTTTGGTCGCCTGACGCTGGCTGTCGTTGAAGTAGGCCGGAACGGTGATCACCGCTTCAGTCACTGGCTCGCCGAGGTAGTCTTCGGCGGTCTTCTTCATCTTCTTCAGAATTTCAGCCGAGATTTGTGGCGGCGCCATTTTCTGGCCGTTCACTTCAACCCAGGCGTCGTTGTTGTCAGCCTTGACGATCTTGTAAGGGACCATCTGGATATCTTTCTGCACAACTTCTTCGTCAAAACGACGACCGATCAGACGCTTTACTGCGTACAGAGTGTTGTGCGGGTTGGTCACTGCCTGACGCTTGGCGGACTGGCCAACCAGGATTTCGCCATCGTTGGCGTAAGCGATGATCGACGGCGTGGTACGCGCGCCTTCAGCGTTTTCAATAACTTTTGCTTTGCCGTTTTCCAGCACGGAGACGCAGGAGTTGGTAGTCCCCAGGTCGATACCGATAATTTTGCCCATGTTCACTCTCCCGAAACTTTGGATTTGGATGCCGCAGCAGTGGTGGCTGACTGCGGTAGCACTTAAACGCTTGACTTCTAAATGGGGGCCTTGCGGCTAATTTCAAGCCTGCTCATCAATAGAAGGCGAAACTGGCGCTGGCGCCTTGCTGACCACGACCATCGCTGGACGCAGCAGACGACCATTTAGCTGGTAGCCCTTCTGGAACACCTTCAGAACACTGTTCGGCTCGACGTCGGCACTTTCCTGCATGGCCATCGCCTGATGCTGAACGGCGTTGAATGGTTCGCCATGCGGATCGATCGCTTCAAGCTGATAACGCTTGAGGGTGTCGTGGAACATCTTCAGGGTCAGCTCGATGCCTTCACGCATCGGACGGATGCTTTCGTCGTCCGGGTTCGACAGCTCGAGGCCGCGCTCCAGGCTGTCGACGATCGGCAGCAGGTCGCCGGCGAATTTTTCCAGCGCAAACTTGTGCGCCTTTTCCACGTCCTGCTCGGCACGACGACGGACGTTCTGCAGATCGGCAGCGACACGCAGAGACTGATCCTGCGCGGCGGCCAATTGCTCTTCGAGCGCTTGTACACGGGTCGCCAGGTCATCACCCGAACCCTCGGGCGCCTGATTGGCTTCTGGGTTTTGCTTATCTACTGTCTGTTCGTCAGCCATAGAATTCTCCTTTCAATATCGTCCGCGAGTTCGACTCGCGCTTCTGCCCCGATATATGGGGCCGCAAAATCAGGCTTCAAGGGCCCTCAACGATTAACCCTACAAAAAAGTGCCGCATTCTCATTCCTCGATGCACTAAGCAGAAATTGCGTTCAAGCAAATCGAGCTAAGGGAGGGCATTGTCAGCCTGAAACAAAACACTGTATAAATAACCAGACCTAAAGCCTGGGAGCGGCCTTTATGCTGGTGCACCTGTCCGTACATAATTACGCCATCGTTGAACATCTCGATCTCGAACTTGATCGCGGGATGAGCGTGATCACCGGGGAAACCGGCGCCGGCAAGTCGATCATGCTCGACGCCCTGGGCCTGACCCTTGGCGATCGTGCCGACAGTGGCGTGGTTCGCCCAGGCGCCGACAAGGCCGATATCCTCGCGACCTTCGATCTTGCCGACATCCCCGAGGCCAGCGCCTGGCTGGCCGAGCGCGACCTGGACATCGACGGCCCGTGCATCCTGCGTCGGGTCATCACGTCTGAAGGACGTTCTCGCGGCTATATCAACGGCACACCCTGCCCGCTTGGCGATCTCAAGGCCCTCGGCGAACTGATGATCGACATCCATAGCCAACATGAACACCAGTCTCTCCTGAAAACCGATACACACCGTCGCCTGCTGGACGAATACGCTGGCGCTACCGACCTGGCTCGCCAGGTGCAACTGGCTGCCCAGCGCTGGCGGCAGACTCGCCAAGAGCTGGAGCGCCTCTCCAACTCCGGCGATGAACAACGCGCCCGCCATCAACTGCTCAGCTACCAGCTCGAAGAACTGGAAAATCTCGGCCTCGGCGATAACGAACTCGAGCAGCTGGAGCAGGAACACAAAAACCTGACCAACGCCGAAACCTTGCTTGGCATTTGCCGGCAAGTCGTCGAGCAGTGCAGCGAAAGTGACTCCGGCAATGTGCTGAACGCGCTGACCGCCAGCCTCAATCGCCTGTCGAGCGTGAACAATTCCGTCGGCGCCCTGGGCGAAGCCAGCAGCTTGCTGACCAGCGCACAAATACAGGTTGAAGAAGCGGTCGGTGAACTCAATCGCTTCCTCGATAACTTCGATGCCGATCCTGCACGCCTGCAATATCTGGAAGAGCGCCTCGACGCTATTTACACGTTGGCACGCAAACACCGGATCCAGCCGACCGAAGTCGGGGAGATGCAGCAGAAACTGCTGGATGAAATCGAAAGCCTCAATGCCAACGACGAGTCCATTGAGCGACTGGGCGAAGAGCTGGCCTCCTATGCCCGCCACTATCAGGAAAAAGCGCGAGAGCTGAGTGATTTGCGCCATCAGGCTGCCGGCAGCCTTGCCAGTGCGGTGGAGCAAGAGATTCAGCGTTTGGGCATGCCTGGCGGTCGATTCACTATCGAATTACGCGCCAATAGCAGCGACGAACTGTTGCCCAACGGGCTCGAACAGGTCGAATTGCTGGTCAGCGCCAACCCTGGTCAGCCGCTGAAGGCACTGGCGAAAGTGGCATCCGGTGGTGAGCTGTCGCGGATCAGCCTGGCGATTCAGGTCATCACTGCGCAGACTTCGCGCATTCCGACACTGGTGTTCGACGAAGTAGACGTGGGCATTGGTGGGCCGACCGCTGAAATTGTCGGCCAATTGTTGCGCCGGCTCGGTGAACGCGGGCAAGTGCTGACCGTGACGCACTTGCCGCAAGTGGCAGCGCAGGGGCATCAGCATCTGTTCGTGCACAAAGTACGCGGCGAACAGGCGACGCATACAGCCGTCTCCAAGCTGAGCAAGAACGACCGTATAGAAGAAGTGGCGCGAATGCTGGGCGGCATCGATCTGACCAAAGAATCTTTGGCTCACGCCAAAAAGATGGTCGTTACCGCAAAAGCTTAAATTAAAGGCACAGCAGAAAGCACGAAGGCGACCCACGGGTCGCCTTCGCTCGTTTCGCGAACCTGAAATTCGCGCGACATGCTTACTTTTTCTTGCGTACGTACAGCACCAGGTTGTGATCCACCAACTCGACACCGTGCTCGTCGGCAATTGCCTTCTGGAGCTTTTCGATTTCAACGCTGACGAATTCGACAACCTCACCGGTTTCCACGTTGACCATATGGTCGTGGTGTCCACCGTCGGCCAATTCGAAAACCGCGTGGCCACCGTCGAAGTTGTGACGGACCACGAGGCCAGCCGCTTCGAACTGGGTCAGAACACGGTAGACCGTGGCCAGACCGACGTCCTCGCCAGCTTCCATCAACGCCTTGTAGACGTCCTCGGCACTCATGTGACGCTGCTCGGTAGAGTCGAGCATTTGCAGGATCTTGACCCGTGGCAGGGTCACTTTGAGGCCGGCTTTGCGTAGTTCGCTATTTTCAACCATGGTCAGCTTTCTCGCGATGCTGCTTCGCAGCTTCTCTTAATGCGGGTATGATCGGCGTTTACGTTGTCCCAGCCAAGATAGTGGAAGTCGCCCACCGATGCAAAACACCAAGCTCTTGCTAACCAGTTTCACCTTTGTGGGACTGCTCGCACTCGCCGGTTGTTCATTCCCCGGGGTTTACAAAATCGACATCCAGCAGGGCAATGTCGTCACGCAGGACATGATAGACCAGTTACGCCCGGGAATGACCCGGCCGCAAGTACGGTTTATCATGGGCAACCCTCTGCTTGCCGACACGTTCCATGCCGATCGCTGGGATTATCTGTACAGCCTGCAACCGGGTGGCGGTGAACGCCAACAGGAACGCGTCAGCGTTATTTTCAACTCTAACGACCAGCTTGTCAGCCTGTCCGGTGACTTTATGCCGGGCGTCAGCCGTGACGAAGCCATTCTCGGCAAGGACAGTGGCACGACCGTGACCGCTCCTGCTGAAAACGCCGAGAAGCCAACACCGGAAAAACCGGTCAAGCCAGGTTCCTTGCTGGATCAGATCCAGAAGGACGTCGATGGTGTAGAAACCGTTCCGGTTCCGACACCAGAGCCGCTGGACACCTCGCCGCAATAATTTGCGACGCAATAAAAAACCCGGAAATTCCGGGTTTTTTATTGCCTGTCGTTGAGCCAGCCTACTGACCTCGAGCTTTCGCCGCGGCAGCCTTGGCTGCACGCAGGCGCCGCACTTCTTTCGGATCAGCGAGCAAAGGGCGATAAATTTCAATGCGATCCCCTGCTCGAATCAGGCGAACCTGTGGATCGGCAATCACTTTGCCGAAGATTCCCAACGGACATTCAGTCAGATCAAGCTCCGGAAACTCCGAGCCAATCCCGGACTTGATCAATGCCTCACGCACAGTAGCCCGCTCGGGAACACTGACTGCACGCAAGACCTGACGATCAACGGCCGCATACACGACCTCTATCTCGATCACCGCCTCAACCATGCATCTGCTTCGCGCGCTGACAGAACGCATCCACCAGCGTATTCGCCGCCTGATTGAACAGCGGCCCCAGCGTGGCACGCACCAAAGGGCCCGCGTAGTCGAACGACAGATCCAGACTGATCTTGCAGGCCTTCTCGTTCAACACCTTGAACACCCAGACGCCATGCAATTGATTGAACGGGCCCTCTTCGAGGTTCATCTCGATCGACTGCCCCGGCACCAGCGTATTGCGCGTCACGAAATGCTGGCTGAGACCGCCCTTGGCCACGCCAACACTGGCGCGCATATGCTCCGGCGAACTTTCCAGCACTTCAGCGGACGAGCACCACGGCAAGAACTCCGGGTAACGCGCCACGTCGTTGACCAAGTCGTAGAGAAACTGGGCCGGGTAAGGCAGCAATGCTGATCGTTGAATATGTGTCGTCATGTAAGCGTTACTTCCAGAGCTGAGCGGCAAACACTACAACTATGCCGATAGGCGCCACGTAGCGCATCAAGAACAAGGACAGGGCAAACAGTGCCGGGTTACGGATCGACAACTCGTCACGCACCGCTTCACGCCCCATGACCCAACCGGCGAACAACACGAAACAAAGCCCGCCAAGCGGCAACATGATCCGCGAGGTAAAGAAATCGACCACGCCAAAGAAGTCCAGACCGCTCTGTGCCCCCCACTGGTAGAGATGGAACACCCCGCCTTCGTTCACGAAAAATTTGGCTTCCTTCCAAATATTGAAGGAGAAAACAGTACCCAAACCTACGAACCAGCAAATGAATGCGAGCCAGAAGGTCACCCAGGCACGGCTGATTTTCGTGCGTTCAACCAGATAGGCAACCATCGGCTCCAAAAGGGAAATCGCCGAACTCCAGGCAGCAATCGCCACCAGAACAAAGAACACCACGCCCATCAGTTGACCGAAAGCCACGTTACCGAAAGCAAATGGCAGACTGACGAACATCAGACCGGGACCTTCACTAGGGTTCAGTCCACCGGCGAACACAATCGGAAACAAGGCCAGACCGGCCACAAGCGAAACGAAGGTATCCAGCAGCGCCACGCCGACCACCGTACCGGACAACGACGTGTTCTTCGGCATATAAGCACCGTAGATCATGATCGAGCCAACGCCGACGCTCAGCGAGAAAAACGCGTGCCCCATGGCTGGCAGCAGACCGTCGAGGACTTTTTCCGGGTGGAAGTCGAACATGAAATGCACGCCTTCCATAAAGTGCCCGGTGGTCATGCTGTAACCCAGCAGCACCAGCACCATCACAAACAGCAGCGGCATCATGATGCGCAGGCTGCGCTCAAGCCCGGCAACCACGCCTTTGGCGATCACCACAGCTGACAGCAGCATGAAAACTGTGTGCCAAAGTGTCAGGCGCCACGGATCGGCGATGACATTGCCAAAGTAGGCACCGACCTGTTCGGCTGTGGCCCCCTGGAAGTCGCCACGGCCCATATCGACGATGTAATCCAGCGACCAGCCGCCCACCACACTATAGAAAGACAGGATCAACAATGCCGTGATCATCCCGGCAAACGCGCCCCACGACCACTTGGTCGAGTGCCCGGCTTCCAGCGCCAGCACCTTCAAGGCATTCGCCGGACTCTGCCGGGCGCGCCGGCCGATCAGGGTTTCAGCGAGCATGACCGGAACGCCGATCAGCGCGATGCACGCCAGAAACATCAGCACAAAGGCGCCGCCGCCGTAGACCCCGACCATGTAGGGGAACTTCCAGATACTACCCAGTCCCACGGCCGAACCGGTCGCGGCGAGTATGAAAACCCAGCGGCTAGCCCAACTGCCGTGGACAGAAACCTTGTCTGTCGACATCGTTTATCACGCCCAAGCGTTAGAAAAAGAGGCCGCATTGTCCGGGATTCACTCAACCTGCTCAAGCACGCAGCATCACCGTAGCCGAAGGCCGTTTATCTCCATATAATGCCGCCCCTATGGCTAAACAGAAGAAACACCCAACAGGGACCATCGCGCAGAACAAAAAGGCGCGACACGATTACTTCATCGAGCATAAGTTCGAGGCTGGTCTGGTCCTGGCCGGCTGGGAAGTAAAAAGTCTGCGGGCAAGCAAGCTGCAACTGGTCGACAGTTACGTGCTGCTCAAGGATGGCGAAGCGTGGCTGCTCGGCAGTCACATCACGCCTCTGATGACCGCCAGCACCCACGTCATCGCCGACCCGGTGCGCACGCGCAAATTGCTGCTAAACCGCCGCGAGCTGGAAAAGCTCGCCGCCGCTGTGCAGCAAAAGGGTTACGCCTGCGTATGCCTGTCCTGGTACTGGAGCAAGCACATGGTCAAGTGCGAGATCGCTCTGGGCAAGGGCAAGAAGGAATACGACAAGCGTGACACCGAGCGCGAGCGCGATGCCGGTCGCGAGCTGCAGCGTGCGGTGCGCAACAAGGGCAAGGAAGACTGACCTTCCACCCTTGAAAGCAAAGATCGCAACCTGCGGCAGCTCCTACACTGGGATTCGTAATCCTCTGCAGGAGCTGGCGCAGGCTGCGATCTTTTGCTTTTAAAAAGCTACATCCCCTTGCGCCGCTCAGCCCGAGCCATGCGCTGAACTTCTTGCCGCACCTCTTCGAGCACTTCCTGCACATACAAAATGTGTCGACTGGAAACTTCCCGCGCCTGCTCCGCACGCCCTTCGATAATCGCCAGATACAATTCACGATGCTGCGTGATCAGCATGTCGCGGGTTTCCGTGCGCTGTTTGTACATCCCGCCGATGTTGGTTACGACGTTACGCTTGAGCAGATCGAACAACCCACGAATGGTGTGCAGCAACACCGCGTTATGACTGGCCTCGGCAATCGCCAAATGAAATTTCGCATCCGCCGCCCCCTCTTCCGCCCGGCTCACTTCGTCGTGACGCGAATAGCAGTCCTGTAACTCTTCAAACGCGGCAGTCAGGCGCTCCCGATCCACATCAGTGGCGCGCAATGCTGCGTAATAGGCACACGATGCCTCCAGAGTATGGCGAAATTCCAGCAAGTCACGCTGCGCCTCGGGATTGCTTTCAAGCAATTGCAGCAGTGGATCGCTGAACGTCGAACCCAGACTCTCCACCACATAATTGCCGCCACCCTGACGGCTGACCAGCAGACCTTTGGCCGCCAGTTTCTGAATCGCTTCGCGCAATGACGGACGTGATACGCCAAATTGCTCGGCCAGCGTGCGTTCCGCCGGAAGCCGCTCACCTGACTTAAGCGTGCCCTCGAGGATCATCCCCTCGAGTCGCTCGACAATATCGTCAGACAAACGGCGCTGACGTATCTGATCAAACCCCATAACTCATTTCTCCACGATCCCGACCGCTCGCCGGGGCCTCTATTCTGGCCTATCGGCGCCTTGGCCACACCTACCAGAAGACACCCGCCCAAACCGGATCAGATGGGATCTGCACCGCTCATTCGACGAAAGTTTCAGGGCGACAAATTGACACACCTGCATCAAGGCTTTTACCCTAGCCAACAGCGCTTGTAAATTGGTCTTACCAATTATCCAAATGCGCTGACAGTGCCTGACCAACAACAATTAGGGGCCACCCCATATGCAAACCTGGCAACAGCTCTACAGCCCGCTCGGCAGTCTCGGCGTTTCCGCACTCGCGGCCGTCATCCCCATCGTTTTCTTCTTCCTCGCCTTGGCGGTGTTTCGTCTCAAGGGCCATGTGGCCGGCAGCATCACGCTGGCCTTGTCGATTGCCGTGGCGATCTTCGCGTTCCAGATGCCGGTCGACATGGCCTTCGCCGCCGCTGGATATGGCTTCGCCTACGGCCTGTGGCCGATTGCCTGGATCATTGTCGCGGCGGTATTCCTGTACAAACTGACGGTCAAAAGTGGTCAGTTCGAAGTTATTCGCAGCTCGGTACTGTCGATCACCGACGACCAGCGCTTGCAGGTATTGCTGATCGGTTTCTGCTTCGGCGCGTTCCTTGAAGGTGCCGCCGGCTTCGGCGCGCCGGTGGCGATCACCGCCGCCCTGCTTGTCGGACTGGGCTTCAACCCGTTGTATGCCGCAGGTCTTTGCCTGATCGCCAACACCGCACCGGTTGCCTTCGGCGCACTGGGGATTCCGATCATCGTGGCCGGTCAGGTGACGGGAATCGACGCATTCAAGATCGGCGCGATGACCGGCCGTCAACTGCCGCTGCTGTCGTTGTTCGTGCCGTTCTGGCTGGTGTTCATGATGGACGGCATGCGCGGCGTGCGTGAAACCTGGCCGGCCGCACTGGTCGCGGGCCTGAGCTTTGCCATCACTCAATACTTCACGTCGAACTTCATTGGTCCGGAACTGCCTGACATCACATCGGCGCTGGCCAGCCTGATTTCCCTGACCTTGTTCCTCAAAGTCTGGCAGCCGAAACGCACCGCAGGCGCGCAAATCGCCGGCGCCACATCCAGTGCAGCGATTACCGCCAGCGTCGGTGGTTTCGGGCAGAAACGCACCACCGTGGTTTCGCCTTACAGCCTCGGGGAAATTTTCAAAGCCTGGTCGCCGTTCCTGATCCTTACCGTACTAGTGACGATCTGGACCCTAAAGCCCTTCAAGGCCATGTTCGCCGCCGGCGGGTCGATGTATGCGTGGGTGTTCAATTTTGCGATCCCGCACCTTGATCAACTGGTGATCAAGACTGCACCCATCGTGGCCGCGCCAACCGCGCTTCCTGCCGTGTTCAAACTCGACCCGATCTCTGCGACGGGCACAGCGATTTTCTTCTCTGCGCTGATCTCGATGCTGGTGCTGAAGATCAACTTCAAAATTGGTCTTACCACTTTGAAAGAGACCTTCTACGAACTACGCTGGCCGATCCTGTCGATCGGCATGGTGCTGGCCTTCGCTTTTGTCACCAACTACTCCGGCATGTCTTCGACCATGGCCCTGGTACTTGCGGGTACCGGCGCAGCATTCCCGTTCTTCTCGCCGTTCCTCGGTTGGCTGGGCGTGTTCTTGACGGGCTCGGATACCTCGTCCAACGCCCTGTTCAGTTCGCTGCAAGCGACCACCGCGCACCAGATCGGCGTCAACGACACTCTGTTGGTCGCCGCGAACACCAGCGGCGGCGTGACCGGCAAGATGATCTCGCCGCAATCGATCGCCGTGGCCTGCGCTGCGACCGGTCTGGTGGGCAAGGAATCGGATCTGTTCCGCTTCACGCTCAAGCACAGCCTATTCTTTGCAACGATTGTCGGCCTGATCACTTTGGCTCAGGCCTACTGGCTCACCGGCATGCTGGTGCACTAAACCTACAAGCAACACGGAAATAACCGACGCTGGTTCGTGATTCCGGCGTCAGCAATTCACAACCCGGTCTGTAAGGCTGCTGAAAGCAACGCTCTTTATATTCAGCAGCCGCAACAGACGGATAACCGGGCCCACCCGGAGAAACGCCTGATGAGCGAGCTTTATTACAACGCCGTGCCGAACGCGACCCGTGTTGCACCGCCACTGCCCGAACCTCGGCAATACCCCAGCGAGAAACCGTCGCGGGTCTACCTGTTCGGGACGTGCGTGGTCGACCTGTTCTACCCCGAAGCCGGGATGGACGCGATCCACTTGCTGGAACGCGAAGGCATTCGGGTCGACTACCCGCAAGGGCAGAGTTGCTGCGGACAACCGGCCTACACCTCGGGTTACACCGAGCAGGCGCGAACGGTGGCGCGCTCGCAACTGGCGCTGTTTGCCGGGGATTATCCGGTGGTGGTGCCGTCGGGTTCATGCGCGGGGATGTTGCGCGAGCATTACGCCGACTTGTTCAAGGACGAGCCGGAAACTTTGAAACAGGTTCAGGCCCTTGCGGCTCGGACCTACGAATTGGCCGAGTTCCTACTGTTTGTCTGCAAGGTGCAGCTCAAGGACAGCGGCGAGCCGGTGAAAGTGGCGCTGCACACCTCGTGTTCGGCACGGCGCGAGATGAACACCCACCTGCACGGCCGTGAGTTGTTGGCGCAGTTGAGCAACGTGGAACGGGTCAATCACGATCACGAAAGCGAATGCTGTGGCTTCGGTGGGACATTCAGCGTCCGTATGCCAGACATTTCCGGCGCGATGGTGGCTGACAAGACCCGCGCGTTGAAGGAATCCGGCGCACACAAGGTGCTGAGTGCCGACTGCGGCTGTTTGATGAACATCAACGGCTCGCTGGAGAAACAGAAGGAAGCGTTGCGCGGCCAACACCTGGCGAGTTTCCTCTGGCAGCGAACCGGAGGTGCGAAATGAGCACCTCGACGATTATTCCTACGGTCACCGTAGAAGAAGCTTTCCGCACCCGGGCGCATAACGCACTGGGTGATGCGCAGCTGCGGAACAACTTCCGTACCGCGATGGATTCACTGATGACCAAACGGGCAGCGGCTTTCAGCGATGCCCACGAAAGAGAACATTTGCGCGCTTTGGGCAACTCGATCAAAGCCCGCGCGCTCTCCAAGTTGCCCGACCTGCTCGAGCAACTGGAACAGAACCTGACCCGCAACGGTGTGACAGTGCACTGGGCGGAAACGGTGGACGAAGCCAATGGCATCGTCTTATCGATCATCCGCGCTCACGAGGCGCGGCAAGTGATCAAGGGCAAATCGATGGTCAGCGAAGAGATGGAGATGAACCATTTCCTCGAGGCTCAAGACATTGAATGTCTGGAGTCCGACATGGGGGAGTACATCGTCCAGCTCGACCACGAGAAGCCTTCACACATCATTATGCCGGCGATCCACAAGAATGCCGGTCAGGTCGCGTCCTTGTTCCACGACAAACTTGGCGTGGAATACACCAAGGACGTTGACCAACTCATTCAGATCGGTCGCAGAGTCCTGCGGCAGAAATTCTTTGAAGCGGACATCGGCGTCTCCGGCGTCAACTTCGCCGTGGCCGAAACCGGCACCCTGTTGCTGGTGGAAAACGAAGGCAACGGCCGCATGACCACCACCGTGCCGCCGGTGCACATCGCCGTCACCGGCATCGAAAAAGTCGTGGAAAACCTGCGCGACGTGGTGCCGCTGCTGTCGCTGCTGACCCGTTCGGCGCTGGGCATTCCGATCACCACTTACGTCAACATGATCTCCGGCCCGCGCAAGGAGCATGAGCTCGACGGCCCGCAAGAAGTGCATCTGGTGCTTCTCGACAACGGTCGCAGCCAGGCCTTTGCCGACAGCGAATTGCGCCAGACCCTGAACTGCATACGCTGCGGCGCGTGCATGAATCACTGCCCGGTCTACACCCGAATCGGTGGCCACGCCTATGGCGAGGTTTACCCGGGGCCGATCGGCAAAATCATCACCCCGCACATGGTCGGTCTGGCGAAAGTCCCGGATCACCCGAGTGCGTCTTCGCTCTGCGGCGCCTGCGGTGAAGTGTGTCCGGTAAAAATTCCGATCCCTGCATTGCTACGTCGCCTACGCGAAGAGAACGTAAAAGCCCCGGACAGCCCACATCAAGTGATGCGCGGCCAAGGCAGCAAGTATTCGCGCAAGGAGCGCTTCATCTGGAACGCCTGGGCCAAGCTCAACAGTTCGCCGACGCTGTATCGGCTGTTCGGCTTCTTCGCCACGCGCCTGCGCGCCCTCACTCCGAGCAACGTTGGCCCGTGGACGCAGAACCACAGTGCGCCGAAACCCGCCGCCCGCTCACTGCATGACATGGCCCGCGAGCATCTGGCCAAACAGGGAGACCGCTGATGAGCGCCAAGCAAAATATCCTCGCCAAACTACGCAAAAGTCTGACCGGCGCCACGCCGATTGCCGACGACTTCGATGTCGATCTGGTGACCCAGCCTTACACCTACAGCGCCGAACAGCGCATTCCGCAACTGCGCAAATTGATGGAAGCGGTACACACCGAAATCCATCTGACGTCTGCTGAGGAATGGCCAGCGCTGCTCGCTCAATTACTGCGTGATCGTCAGTTGCCGAGTCTGTTGATCGCACCGACAACGCCCCACGGGCAACGCATCACACAACACTGGGCGAACAATCCTGATCTGCCGGCACTGAAATCCTACGACCGGCCGATGGAAGAATGGAAAACCGAGTTGTTCAACGACACGCCGGCCAGCCTCACCGGCACCCTCGGCGCCATTGCCGCCACTGGCAGCCTGATTATCTGGCCGACCCGCGAAGAACCACGGCTGATGAGTCTGGTGCCGCCGGTGCATTTCGCCCTGCTCAAGGCCAGCGAAATCCGCGACAACTTCTATCAGGTGCAACAGGAATTCGAATGGGCGCAAGGCATGCCGACCAACGCCTTGCTGGTGTCGGGCCCGTCGAAAACCGCTGACATCGAGCAAGTGCTGGCCTACGGCGCCCACGGTCCGAAAGACCTGGTGGTTCTGATTCTGGAGGACCAATGACGTTACCGGCGAATTTCCTGCGCGATGTGCAACAACTGATTCCGGCGGATCGCCGCTTCGATGATCCGCTGTCGACATTGGCCTTCGGCACCGACGCCAGTTTCTATCGACTGATTCCGCAACTGGTGATCCGCGTCGAGTCTGAAAACGAAGTGGTGACACTGCTGAAACTGGCGCAGCGCGACCGTGTGCCGGTGACCTTCCGCGCCGCAGGCACCAGCCTGTCCGGGCAGGCCATCAGCGACTCCGTTTTGATTGTGCTTGGGGATAAATGGAACGCTCGCGAGATACGCGGCGAAGGCACGCAAATCCGTCTGCAACCGGGAGTGATCGGCGCACAAGCCAACGCCTGGCTGGCTCCGTTCGGGCGCAAGATCGGCCCGGATCCGGCGTCGATCAACGCCTGCAAAATCGGCGGTATTGTCGCCAACAACGCCAGCGGCATGTGCTGCGGCACTGCGCAAAACACTTATCACACGCTGGCCGGGATTCGTCTGGTACTGGCAGACGGCACGTGCCTTGATACGGAAGATGCCGCCAGTGTTGCGGCGTTTCACGCAAGCCATGCGGATCTGCTGGAACGCTTGGCGACTTTGGGCCGCGAGACCCGCGCCAATGCCGAACTGGCTGCAAGAATTCGCCACAAATACCGTCTGAAAAACACCACCGGCCTGTCGCTCAACGCCCTGGTGGATTTCGACGCCCCTGTGGATATCTTGAGTCACTTGCTGGTGGGTTCGGAAGGCACCCTTGGCTTCATCAGTGCGGTGACTTACGACACGGTGATCGATCATCCGAACAAGGCTTCGGCGCTGATCGTATTCCCGGATGTGGAAACCTGCTGCAACGCCGTCACCGTGCTGAAGAGCCAACCCGTATCCGCGGTGGAGTTGCTGGATCGGCGGAGTCTTCGCTCGGTGCAGGACAAACCGGGCATGCCCTCATTCGTACAACAACTGTCGAATAATGCCTGTGCGTTACTGATCGAGTCCCGCGCGGCGTCTTCCACGTTGCTGCAGGAACAACTGGCGCAGATCATGGCATCGCTCAGCGGCTTCCCGGTGGAAAAACAGGTCGACTTCACCGAAGACCCGGTCGAGAACGCCCGACTCTGGGCAATCCGCAAGGACACCTTCCCCGCCGTCGGTGCCGTGCGTAAAACCGGGACCACGGTGATCATTGAGGACGTGACCTTCCCGATCGAGCAACTGGCCATCGGTGTAAACCGCTTGATCGAGCTGTTCGACAAACATTCCTACGACGAAGCGATCCTTTTCGGGCACGCCCTGGAAGGCAATCTGCATTTCGTCTTCACCCAAGGCTTCAACAGCCCGGAAGAAGTCGCACGCTATCAAGCATTCATGGACGACGTCGCGCAACTGGTGGCGGTGGAATTCGGCGGTTCGCTGAAAGCTGAGCACGGCACCGGGCGCAACATGGCGCCGTTCGTCGAGCTGGAATGGGGCAGCGACGCGTATCAGTTGATGTGGCAGCTCAAACGTCTGCTCGACCCGAGCGGCATTCTTAACCCGGACGTAGTACTCAGCGAAGATCCGCAGATCCACCTCAAGCACCTGAAGCCGCTGCCGGCAGCCGACGAGATTGTCGATAAATGCATCGAGTGCGGTTTCTGCGAACCGGTTTGCCCGTCGAAAGGCCTGACCCTCAGCCCACGCCAGCGCATTGTGATCTGGCGCGACATTCAGGCGAAAAAACGAGCAGGTATCGACACCACTGAACTGGAAAAAGCCTACGAGTACCAAGGCATCGACACCTGCGCGGCGACCGGGTTGTGCGCACAACGTTGTCCTGTAGGCATCAACACCGGTGACCTGGTGAAAAAGCTGCGTGGCCGACACGCGACGCATCAGAAAACCGCCGACTGGATTGAAGGAAATTTCGCCAAGACCCTGCAAGGCGCGCGCTTCACCCTGCACGTGGCCAACGGTGCGCGGATGCTGCTGGGGGCACCGCGATTGGCGAAGCTTTCGGCGACCCTGACCCGCTTGTCCAAAGGCCAGGTGCCGCTTTGGACGAATGCCATGCCGCAGCCGGAGAAAGCCATTCGCTTCAGCCCGAGTGTGTCGGATGAGCGCCCGCGAGTGGTCTACCTGGCCGCTTGTGTATCGCGGGTCATGGGCCCGGCGGCGGGTGATAAAGAGCAGATGTCGCTGTACGACAAAACACGCGGACTGCTGGAAAAGGCCGGTTATCAAGTGGTCTTTCCGGACAATCAGGACAACCTTTGCTGCGGCCAACCCTTCGCCTCCAAAGGCTATGCCGAACAAGCCGAACACAAGCGTCAGGAGTTGATCAGCGCACTGCTGCACGCGAGTCGCGGCGGGCTTGATCCGATCTATTGCGACACCAGCCCGTGCACGTTGCGACTGGTGCAGGATGTGGGAGATGTTCGTCTGGATCTATACGACCCGGTGCGCTTCATCCGTACGCATCTTCTTGATCGATTGGAATTCACCCCACAGGAAGCGCCGATTGCCGTACACGTCACCTGCAGCACTCAGCACCTTGGCGAAAGCCAGGCGCTGATTGATCTGGCGCGCAAGTGCAGTAAAAACGTGGTGATTCCGGAGGGCATTCACTGTTGTGGTTTTGCGGGCGACAAGGGCTTTACCACGCCGGAGCTGAACAGCCACTCGCTGCGCACACTCAAGGACGCGGTGCAGCATTGCAGTGAAGGGATTTCCACCAGCCGGACGTGCGAAATCGGCCTGACGCAGCATGGCGGCATTGACTACCACGGGCTGGTCTATCTGGTTGATCGGGTCACTCGAGCGAAGGCCTGCTGAAGAAAATCAGAACCCTTGAGCGAGACGGTAGTCCACAGAACAGGCCTCGAACAGTCGGGGCCTGCCCTTCTTTCGGTGACCCGCACTCACGGTCAGCGAAGTCCGGATTCCTCAGTGCAAGGAGATTCCCATGAAGCGTTCTGTACTGTTCGGTCTATTCGTTACTGCCTCAATGATGGCGTCCACTTCGTTCGCTGATAGCAAGCCGTCCAGCTTGTGCGATGCGAATTTGCAGACAATCGACAACTCCAAAGCCCAATACCAGACGTCACCGGATCTGAATGCGCGCGTCTCGGCGAGTGTCAGCAAAGCACAGGCTCTGAAGGCCCAAGGCAAAACAGACGAGTGCCTTGTTGAAACCCAGCAGACCCTTCTGGAAATCCAGAAAGCGACTGGTGACACCAAAAAATGACCTATAGCCCGACCAACCTATGAGTCGGCCTCTTCGTCCTGGTTTTGGTGACCCAGCCTTTTCATACCAGATGTAAAAAAAACCGAATTCCTGGGTGCCGTCGCGGTCGATTGAACAGTCCCGATAAGAACGGGACCTGTTACGACCTCGGCATCGCCGCCAGATCGTCCGGCAGCACCGAGACCAACCGTTCAAGGAGATACCCATGAAGCATTCTGCAATTGCTGGATTGTTCATCGCTGGTGCCCTGCTAACGTCGCCGGTATTTGCGGCAGACAAAGACCTTTGTGCCGGGAATCTTCAAGCCATCAAGGACTTTGTCACCAGTCAGCCATCCCTTCCTGAATCCTCGATGAACAACGTCAAGGCGGATCAGGAAAAAGCCATGGCGGCTCAAGCGGCCGGCAACGACAAGGATTGCGTGGAGATCACTTCGGGCCTGATGACAAAAATGCAGATCCGTAACCCGACACGCAACTGACATACCTCAAGGCCAACCTTCGGGTTGGCCTTACACGCCGATTGGCGTACACTGCACATGCTTGTTGCTCAACCAGATGTACTGAGCAATGAGTTCGGGGCCGTTTAGGATTCGACGCCGGTTGCGAAACTTTAGGTGCATGCCGACTTGGTAACAGAAGTCGTAAATCCACTGTTGCAACTACTTATAGTTGCCAATGACGACCAATACGGTGTTGCTCTCGCTGCTTAATTGCAGCTGACAATGCTCCTGGTACCTTCGGGTCCAGCAATCATCAGGGGATGTCTGTAAACCCAAAATGATTGTCATATAGAACAGAATCGCCGTGCAGTACGTTGTGGACGAAGCGGCTAAAACTTACACAACTCGCCCAAAGCACCCTGCCCGTCGGGTCGCTGAGGGTTAACTTAATAGACACGGCTACGCATGTAGTACCGACAGCGGAGTACTGGCGGACGGGGGTTCAAATCCCCCCGGCTCCACCAACTCTCAACGACAAGGCCCGCCCAGTGCGGGCTTTGTCGCATCTGGGGCCCGGACAACTCGTTTCGCGGCGCCCCAAAAACTCCAGACTCCCCCCGCCCGCTTCAACTCATCAGTGACGATGCCGATGATGAATATCGGGGAAATGCGCATGGCTGTGGCTTATCGGAGTATGCCCATGCGGATGACTGTGCGGCTCGGTGCCGTCCCACGCAAAGTCATGTTCATGCTGGTGGTGTTCGTCGTGGGTATGGCGATGGTCGTGCTCTAGCGGTTCATGTTGATGCTCGTGAGCATGATTTTCCATCAGGTGAATCCACACACCGAAAGCCATTAACGCTGCCGCGAGGGCGAACATCAGCGATACCGACTCGCCCAGCACCATGATCGAAATAACTGCCCCCAAAAACGGTGCCGTGGAAAAGTACGCGCCCGTACGAGCGCTGCCCAGTCCGCGAAGGGCGAGAACGAACAGCACCAGGCTAACGCCATAGCCGAGAAATCCCACCAGCATGATTGAGACCAATGAGCCCGCAGCAGGCAGTTGCACGCCAATGAACAATGCCAGAGAACAATTGACCACACCGGCCGCCAGACCTTTGCTGCCGGCGATAAACAGCGCGTCCGAGGCCGAGACTTTACGGGTCAGATTGTTATCGATCGCCCAACACAAACAAGCGAAAGCCACCGCCAGTGGCCCCGTCCAGTCATGGGCCGTCGCCGTCTCTTGTGGCCATGCCAGCACGACACCGCCCAGGACAATCGCGATCATGCCAATCACGATCCGGCGATCAGCATTTTCCTTGAATACCGCCCACGCCAGCACCGCAGTCAGCACCGACTCAAGATTGAGCATCAGCGAGGCTGTGGCCCCGGTCGTTCGAGTCAGACCGAACATCAGGGCGGTCGGCGCCAGTACACCGCCAAAGACGATGGCACCGATCAGCCAGGGCCACTCCTCTGCCGTTAGCCCTGAACGCCGCCACGCTCGATCGCGAACAAAACGTACGACACCCAGCCCCAAACCACTTCCCAGATAGAGCAGCCCGGCCAACAGGACGGGGTTTGTCTCCACCCCCAAAAGCTTGGCGAGTGGCGTGCTGGCGCCGAACAAAGCTGCAGCCGCCAACGCGTAGAGAACATTCAAATTCATTATGGCGCCGCCCTGTCTGGCCCAATGCACATGCCCGAACATCATAGCTTTGCTTGCGTAAGAATTATGTGAACAGCCGATGCGCCCCTGACTGTCGCCTCATCGCTGGGCCAATCGGATGTGTGACTCACTTCAAACACAATCTGAAATCCATCGAGACTCAAGCAACGGTGCGGTTGGACGGGTGTGCGTCCGTGGATCTATCCTTCAAGGCACTCAGGCCATTACCCCAAGGACGCTCATGAACATCTGGCTCGGCGCCGCACTGGCGACCCTCGTTTCAATGTCTGCCCACGCAGCCAACAGCGAGATCCCTCCGAGGATCCAGCCAGTCGTCTACAAAAGCGGCTATGGCAGCGTGCAATTCAAACAGTCGATCAAAGGCTATAAAACGGCCGAGTACAAGCTCAACGCCAAGGCTGGGCAGATCCTGACGGTAGGTTTTAAAACCTCCAACAATTCCGCCAACTTCAACGTCACCGCCAAAGGCGCTGATTACGCCCTGTTCAACGGCTCGATCATGGGCAATCACTTCATTGGCTCGTTGCCCGCCGATAGCGAATACACGGTTCAGGTCTATCTCATGCGCAATGCGGCACGGCGCGATGAAGTGGCCAATTACGAAATCTCCCTGATTCTCGCCAACGGCGACGCTGTGGATAACAGCCAGTCCTTTGACCAGAACCTGGCATTGCAGGGCATCGACTTTCATGTGAAAGCGGATCAGGTCGACGGCAAACCCACCTTGCGCATCGAGCCTAAAGGGCTGGAAATCGATAACTCGACGATCACCCGCCCGCTCAACGGCAATATCGTCCGCGCCGAAGTCGCCGATCTGAATAACGACGGCTCCCCCGAGATCTACGTATACACACGCCCTGCCGGGCGCAGCATGCCGGGCGAATTGATTGCCTACTCAGCCAACAACAAAAAATCCCTCAGCGAAATCTACCTGCCACCTGTCAGCGACAACCCGAAAACAGCCGAAGGCTATCAGGGCGAGGATTCATTCTCGGTGGTGGAAAATACGCTGGTGCAGCGCTTTCCGGTATACGACAGCGCGGATGCCAATGCAGGGCGAACAGGGAAGAGGCGACAGATTCAATACAAGTTGATGCCGGGTGAAGCGGGATGGGTCTTGCGCGAGGATAAAGTCTCGGAGTACTGAAAAAGCTCTCGGACGTGGTTAGCCAGCGACTTTCGCTTCCTACATTCCACGTCCTAGGAAATTTCCCTCAACACGCGTCGACTTTCATGAACTGGTGAACCGATTTTCAGGGCGCTACCCTCCACGACTCGCTGCCCTCCAGCGGACGGTTTGACAGACCGCCCCCGCAGAGATTGTTCACTCCACGGAGCCACGTCATGAAAAAAATCACCCGCCTTACGCTTGTTGGACCGGTACCTGCCGATGCGCAAACTTCCGGCCCTAAACAGCAACCCGGCACCACCGGTTCGAACCCACGCAAACCCCGCCGTACCGTTCCCCTCAAGCAGATGCTCAGCGTGCGCGACGATGTCGACACATTGACCCTGCTTGCGCACGCCAGCGATCTGCTCGAGTCCCTGGTGGACATCAGTGCAAACTTTGCCGACGAATTCGACGGCTCCAAGCGCCATGTCGCGGTGGTCATGAAGCAACTGAGTGCACTGGCCGAAATCGTGATCTGCCGGGCACGGGATCAGGTTGCTCAACAGGGATCGCCTGACTCGCCCAACCCCGAAGTTCGCCACTGACCCACGAAGTCTGTACAGGCCGGCAGCGGCATCGAAACGGTCCATCGAGATGAATTTTTCTTCACTGCCGCTGATAAGCCGAAGCTGTACAGTCCACTCGCTCATTCAAGAAACTACGGTTCGCCCGCGGCTCTCCCGCGGGCTTTTTTTTGCCTGGCGTTTAACCCCCCCCCCTCTCTCCATCACTTGCCGAACCCCGGGTATTGCGCGAATCTGCCAGCAATCCTCTCGCCTACCGGAGCGCCCGATGCCGCTGCTGACTTTGCCTTGCCAACGCCTGACGCTCGCCATCCTTTCCCCGGACCAGGCAGACCTGGAAAGTGATTTCTACCAACGCAACCAACGTCACCTCGCGCCGTGGTCGCCGATCCGCACCACCGACTACTTTTCCACGGCACAGATTCGCCGGCGCCTCGACATCCAGGCCAGCGCCTTCGAAGCCGGGCTGGCCTTGCATTTCGCCCTGCTGACGCCGGACGGCCAGCAGATGATCGGCGCGTGCAATTTCAGCGGCATCATTCGCGGGGCGTTTCAGGCGTGTTATCTGGGCTATCACATTGATGAAGCGCATCAAGGCCAGGGCTTGATGCAAGAAGGCCTGGAGGCCGGCATTGGCTACATGTTCGATACCCAGAACCTGCACCGGATCATGGCCAATTACGTTCCCGGCAACGAGCGCAGCGCCCGATTGCTGGAGCGACTGGGTTTCGAGCAGGAAGGCTACGCCAAGGCGTATCTGAACATTGCCGGGCGCTGGCAGGACCATGTGCTGACAGCGTTGGTCAACCCAGTGTTCGAGGCACCGGATCAGCGTTGGTCGCGCCGTCTGGGGTGATGTTCACAATTTGTTCAGCAATGCCGATTTATGCTCAGGCCTCACACACCTTCCGGTTGCCTGAAACCCATGTCGCGTGCCGCCACTTCGCTGTTTCTGCTTGCTGCCCTGCTGTTTTTCTTCGCACTGGGCAACCATCAATTGCAAGGCTCCACCGAAGCCCGCGTCGCCGGGATCGCCATGGAGATGCACCTGGACGATGACTGGGTGACGCCCCGTCTGTTCGGCGAGCCGTTTCTGGAAAAACCACCGCTGAGTCTGTGGCTGGATGCCGGCGCCATGCGCGTGTTCGGCGTTTCGCCGTGGGCGGTGCGACTGGCGTCAGCGGTGGCCGGGCTGCTCAGCGTGATGTTGCTCTACGGTATGTTGCGGCGCTTCGAGCGGCCCAAGGCAATTGCGTGGACGGCGGGAATTCTGCTGGCAACCATGGCCAGTTATTGGAGTAACGTGCGCGGCGTGGGCGAGGATGCGCTGCTGGCCCTCGGTGTGACGGCGGCGTTGCTGGCATTTTTCCAGGCACAACGTGCAGCGACCTTCGGCAGTTCGCTGCTATTTGTCGTCGGCATTGCCATCGCCACCCTGAGTAAAGGCGTGCTGGGCCTGGCGATGCCAGGGGTGGTGATTTTTGCTTATCTGCTGGCCGATAACCTGATGGACAAACGCCTGAAAATCGGTGACTGGCTGAGGCCGGGACTGCTCACCGTGGTCGGGCTGATTCCACTGCTGATCTGGCTCGTCGTTCTTTATCAACACGGCGGTGCGCAAGCGGTAAAAGAAGTGTTGCTGACCAACAGCGTCGGTCGCTTCAGCGGATCGTTCGTCGAGGCCGGGCACTACGAGCCGTTCTATTACTACCTGGCCAAACTGCCCGAAGCGTTCCTGCCGTGGAACATTCTGGTGTACCTGGGGCTGTGGCATTTGCGTAAACAGTTGAAGACCCATCGTTATCTGCTGTTTTTCAGCCTGTGGATAATTGCGCAATTCATCATGCTCACCCTGGCATCAAGCAAGCGCACGGTGTACCTGATGTCGATGACACCAGCGGCTGCGGTGATTGCTGCGGAATATGCGGGCGTACTGTTCGAGCGATTGAAAGAGTACGAAAGCACCAAACGATTTGTCGGAAGAATCGCCCGTCATCGTCAGGCACTGGGTGCCGGTGTACTGACCGTGGTGATCGCCGGTTATCTCGCCGCTGCGCAGTGGGCGTTGCCCCATGCGGATAAAAAACTGTCATTCCTGCCGCTGACCGAACACATTCAGTCGCTGCAAGCCGAAGGGCATCAGGTCGCTTTGTTTCAAGCCAATGAGCGGGTCGGCGGCGCCAGCGTTTTCTACACCCAACAGGTGCTAAAGGGCTTGGACACCGACGCGCAACTGAGGGAATTCCTCGCGGCTGCGCCTGCGAACGTGGTGGTGATGGCTGGTGACAGCATTCCCGCCGCACCGCTCAAAGTGCTCAAGACCCTGATGGTCGGGCGCCAGGCGTATTACTTCGTCAGCGACTGAAGCCCATCAGATAGCGGCTTGGCGGCGTAATCAGGCGGCTGAGGCTTGTGCAACACCGGTTCCTGCAACCGTGCCCGCCCATAGAACGCCAGCGCCGTCAGCAAACATGCCAGCCACACAAAGATTCCGGCCCAGAGGGTGTGGGACATGTAGTGCCACCCCTGCAGAACCCGCGTCGTGCCGTAGACGAAACCGAGCAACAACGAGCCCCACAACAATGCACTGGAAAAACGCCACTGGTAACGGCGCCCCACGAAATACAACGCCAGCATAGTGAAACCGCCGGATGCATGTCCGCCCGGCCAGCAGCGGCCACTACCCGCTTCGTGGAACAACTGGAAATTGCTGTACCACTCAATGTGGGCCATTTTGCCGCCATACAACGTTGTCTCGATCGGGCAGTAAACGCTGGTGTGGGATTTGAGGAAATGGATCACGCCGGTACACACCGCAAAAGCAACGACGATAAACAGAAAATCCCTACGATGATCAGCGGCAAATCGCAGCACCGGTGCGACTTTACTGCGTTCCAGAAACGCGCCGAGTCGCGGGCGTTTCTGTGGATTGACCAACGGCCAGACCACCGACAGCATCGCACCGATCAAGGCAATCTCGGCGGTCCAGTTCGGAATGATCCGCGCCCACTTGTGGGTCAGCTTTTCGAAGAAGTGAATCCTGTCGAGCGGGAAGCTCTGGGTCAGCGGATCGAATAGCAGATTGCTGAAGGCGATATCGATCTTGGTCATGTCGAACATCAGGAACACCAGCGCCGCGCAGACCAGCGGGATGCCGAAGTTGTAAGCGTAAAAACGGGATTTCATCGGGTGGTCACCGTGCGCCAGTCGGAGGCTTCAATAAAGCCGAGCATTTTTGGAGCCGCCGGGCTGGCAGCGGAAACGAACAATGAAGCGCCGTAACCAAGGTCGGACGTAGGTACTTTCAGGTCTTTTTCCAGTTGTGCCATGCATTCACTGTGGGTCACCAGAATCAGGTTGCGACCGGGAATCTTGTGGGCGAGTGCATCCTGCAACATGCGACCCTTGCAGTTGATCAGCCAGTCTTCGCCGCTGGCGGCGCGGCTGAACATGTAACCGGCGGTCTGCACGGTACGCATCACCGGGCTGTTGTAGATGTCGACGTTGTTCAGACCCAGATGCTCGAACTGCGCGCCGACGGCAACCGCAACACTGCGCGAACGGTCAGTGATGCCGTCATTACCGCTCAGGCACGCAGCTTTGGAGTGATCGCAGCGCTCGACGTGGCGCACCAGCACGATCATGTCGCCATTGGTCCACCCTGCCACCAACGCCTGCGCGCCGGCGACATTGCCGTGGGCCAGGTCGGGCACTGCGGCAGGCGCCAGCAGCCATAAGGTCAGCGGCAGAACCAACACCGATGCCGCCAATACCACCCAGGTGTTGCGAAAACGCGCAAAACCACTCAGGTCAACCGAGCGCTTGACGCCGAACAGACTCAGTCTCAATTCCACAGAATAGCCGCCATCACTTGTCATTCGATGTGGCGAAGCTACAGATGCCCGCGTGGGCAGCCAGTGAAACCCATGTGAAAAAAGTCTTGGAGGCGCCTGTTACAAATTCTGTCGGACAAAATCCTTTCAGCTCTCGGGTTTGCGGCCGATACAAACCTGCTAACACCCTTGCTGGCTCAAAAAAACAACAATCTTCCAGCCTGACCGACGATCAAGATGCACAACGTTCCTGGAGGAATTGTGATGAATAGCTGGTTCGGCAACATCAGCGTGAACATGAAATTGGGACTGGGCTTCGGCCTTGTCCTGGCACTGACTTGCGTCCTGGCCCTGACCGGCTGGACGAGCCTGGGCGGCCTGATTGACCGCAGCAACTGGATGAGCGACATCACCCAGTTGAACTCTGGCCTGACCAAACTGCGCGTGGTGCGCCTGCAATACATGCTGACCAACGGCGACGAAACCGCCGCGCAGAATGTGCAGACCACCCTTGAAAGCTTCGCCGCACAGCAGCAGGCGCTGATCAGCAAATTCAAGAGCCCGGAAAACGTCAAACTGCTCAAGGCGCAGGCGGCGACCATCGCCGAATACCAGACGTCGCTGAACAAAATGCGCAACGCCTATCGCACCGGCAACAGCGCCCGCGACGTCATGGGCACCAACGCCGACACCGCTTACAACCTGATCGAGTCGATCAGCAAGCGCGTCCAGCAGATGGACTCGAGCGAGCAGCGTTTCGAACAGTTCCAGGCCATCACCGCCGCCAAGGAAGCGTTCATCCTCGCGCGCTATGAAGTGCGCGGCTATACCGCCACCACCAATGCCGAAACCGAGCAGAAAGCCATCGGCCAGATCGACGTGGCAATCGCCAGCCTCAAGCAACTCAACGTGCGCTTCGCCGATACCCAGCAAGACGCTCTGCGTCAGTTGGAAACGGCATTGACCAACTATCGCAGCGCGTTGATGGCGTACAAAAACGCCAACAGCGAAGCCGTGCAGGCACGCAAGGAAATGACCGATCAGGGCACCACCATCGTGAGCCTGAGCGAGCAGCTGTACCAGATCCAGCTTGACCGTCGCGACATCGAAAGCGCTCAGGCGCGCACCTTCCAGTTGATCAGCACCCTGCTGGCCCTGCTGGTTGGCGTGATTGCTGCGGTGATCATCACCCGTCAGATCACCCGTCCGCTGCAAGAAACCCTGGCCGTGGTCGAGCGCATCGCCAGCGGCGACCTGACCCAGAATGTCACCGTCACCCGCCGCGACGAACTCGGCGTGCTGCAACAAGGCATCGCCCGCATGGGCGTGACCCTGCGCGACCTGATCAGCGGCATTCGCGACGGCGTCACCCAGATCGCCAGCGCCGCCGAAGAACTGTCGGCCGTCACCGAGCAAACCAGCGCCGGTGTGAACAGCCAGAAGGTCGAGACCGATCAGGTCGCCACCGCCATGCACGAGATGACCGCCACCGTGCAGGAAGTCGCGCGCAACGCCGAAGAAGCCTCGCAAGCCGCTGCCGCTGCTGACGGCGAAGCCCGTGAAGGCGACAAGGTTGTGAATGAAGCCATCGCGCAGATCGAGCGTCTGGCCAGCGAAGTGGTGCGTTCGACAGAAGCCATGAGCGTGCTGCAACAGGAAAGCGACAAGATCGGTAGCGTCATGGACGTGATCAAAGCCGTTGCTGAACAGACCAATCTGCTGGCGCTCAACGCCGCGATCGAAGCGGCGCGTGCCGGTGAAGCCGGTCGTGGTTTTGCCGTGGTGGCCGACGAGGTCCGTGGCCTGGCCCAGCGTACCCAGAAATCCACCGAAGAAATCGAAGGCCTGGTCGCCGGTCTGCAAAACGGCACCCAGCAAGTCTCGGCCGTGATGAACAACAGCCGCGCCCTGACCGACAGCAGTGTCGCCCTGACCCGCAAGGCCGGTGCATCGCTGGAAAACATCACCCGCACGGTGTCGAACATCCAGTCGATGAACCAGCAGATCGCTGCCGCTGCCGAACAGCAAAGCGCGGTGGCTGAAGAGATCAGCCGCAGCATCATCAACGTGCGCGACGTGTCTGAACAGACCGCGGCCGCCAGCGACGAAACCGCCGCTTCCAGTGTTGAGCTGGCGCGCTTGGGTGGTCAGTTGCAGCAGATGGTAAGCCACTTCCGCGTCTGATCATTCGCCTGCGGTGAATGAACGATCCATTCGCGAGCAAGCCCGCTCCCACAGGTAAGGTGGCGATCACAGATTCTGTGAACGCCCCAAATACCCGGTGGGAGCGGGCTTGCTCGCGAACGTGATCTGACTGTCGTTACAGAAAATTGGCTATCCCGAGAAAGCCCCCCTCACCGTCTCGGTGCAAACGCAAATCCAACGCCCCCGCCAACACCGCTAAACCGCCATTTACTTCAGCCATGCTTTCAAACTACCTTTCAGGGCATTCATTCGCTCATGCAGGGTTTGATCATGCCATCGCTCGGCTTCACCTCCGTTCCGCCCCTGCTCAAATACCTGCGCCATGCCGAGCATTTGGGCATGGCCATTGAGCCTGCGTTGGCGGCGGCGGGTTTGCAGGCGCAGCAGTTAAGCGACAACACCCTGCGCTTGCCCGGTGAGGCCCATGAAAAGTTGCTCGATTATTTCTGCGAATACTCGGGTGATCCGTTGTTCGGGCTTAACGCGGCGAAATTTGTACTGCCCAATTCATGGAGCGTGCTCGGTTACATCACCATGAACTGCGCGACGCTGGGCGATGCGATGAGCCGGATCATGCCGTTCGAGAAACTGGTGGGCGACATGGGCGTCAGCCGCACCGAGGTGCAGGACGGGCATGTGCATCTGATCTGGAGTTGCCGTTATCAGCGCCCACGGATTCGTCGGCATCTGGTGGAAAACGTGCTCGGTTCGTGGCTGCACTATGCGCGCTGGATTGCTGATACGCAGCTCTCGCCTGCCGCTGTCTGGCTGGAACACTCGCGCCCGGCCGAGACGACGTTGGCGCAGTACGAAGCGTTTTTCGGTTGTCCGGTTTTGTTCGATCAGCCTTATTCGGCGTTGATTGTGCCGCTGGCGTATCTGCAGTTGCCGTTGCGCCAGGCCGATGCGCAATTGCTGCGTACGCTGGAAGAACATGCGATGGGGTTGATGGCGACGCTGGAGGATGCGTCGCTTGCGCAGCGGGTCAAAAGCATCCTGCGTCAGTTGCTCAAGGAGGGGTTGCCGCGCAAGGAGCAAGTGGCTGAACAACTGGCCGTGTCGGTGCGTACGTTGCAGCGTCAGTTGCAGCAGGCGGGGACGTCGTATCAGCAGATCCTTGATGACCTGCGTCAGGAGTTGGCTGAGCATTACTTGCTCAACAGCAACCTGCCCATCCAGGACATTGCGCAGTATCTGGGCTTTACCGAACCGCGCTCGTTTCATCGTGCGTTCAAGAGTCGCCGGGGGATGCCGCCGGGGGAGTTTCGGCAGATGCATCGGGGGTGACTGTTGGGGCCTCATCGCTGGCAAGCCAGCTCCCACAGGTTTCTCGGTGAACCACAAATTCGGTGTACGACTCGGTCACTGTGGGAGCTGGCTGGCCAGCGATGGCGCCAGTGGCCGCACCAAAAACCCGACAGGTAAATCCTCAATTTCTGTAGCGCAATAAACGCCTCCAGCCACAGGCGTTTAAAGACACTCTGTGTTACGCCCGACAGCCTACAAATCCTTGCGCCGCTGCCTACGGCTAAGCCAGAATCCGCCGGCTTGTGCGCCCAGGTCATGCTGCGTAACTTCATTCGGGTCACTGATTCACAGTGATCGGGTTTAGTAGCCCGAGGTAATTCGGTTGGTCGTACATTCATCACAGGTGCTTGCGTACCTGAGTTTGATGGTGGCTGTACGTAGGGCGCTTCGGCGCGCCGGCTTAAGCTGAGTTCCCCGGTCTACTAACCTGCGTACAGCTGCCACCCCTTCGTTTAGTAGCAAAGGGTTGGCGCTCAATGAAGGGAACACAGCTTATGTTCAAAATCACGCCAAACCCGCCGGTCACTGACCCGGGATCTCCCTACGAATCCGCCGATTCAAAGAAATTCCACGAAGCCGCCGAGCGTGCGCTCGACCACTATCTCGGCCCACCGACTGCCGCCATCATGGCTGCGCCCTACAAACCCAACACCCTGTACATGGCGCACCCCGAGTCCGATAACGAATCCCTGTTGGTGGATGCCAGTGAAACACTGGGTTCGGCCACCGTCATGATCAACAACCACATAGCATTCGTAGAAGGCACCCACCGCAAGACCCTGCAAGGCATTGCTCAAGTGGTGATGCTCGCGGAGTTGGCGGTTAATCGAGTGCTGGATCGATTAGTGCCGACCGAGTAACGAAAAAACCCGCAGTCAAACCGTGATGGTTTGGCTGCGGGTTTTCTGTACCGCTTAAAACTGCTTCAAACACTGATCGCATTGGTAAACACCAACCGATTGCCAAACGGGTCAGCAATGGTCATGTCCTGGCTACCCCAAGGCATCGCCTGAATTTGCGGATGCGAGAACTTGTAGTCCTTGGCAACCAATTGCTGCTGAAACGTTTCCAGCTCATCAGTCTCGATGCGCAACGCCGAACCCGGCGTCGCATCACCATGGTGCTCGGACAAATGCAGCACACACTCACCCCGCGACACCTGCAGATACAACGGGAAGTTCGCTTCGAAACGATGCTGCCAGTCGATCTTGAACCCGAGGAAGTCGACGTAGAATTCTACGGCTTTGGCTTCATCGAAAATCCGCAGGATCGGGGTGGTTTTGCCGAAGCTCATGGGGTGCTCCCTGACTGATTGGCCCAAGAGTGTAGCTGGGCTTGATGTCAGCAATTCGGCTTGGGTTGGCGTTTCTTTAATTGCACAGTGCCACTATGAGACGTAGATCAAAAGATCGCAGCCTGCGGCAGCTCCTACAGGGGGGTTGCGACTAATTGAAACCTTTGCGCAAATCTCCTTCCCGGGCGAGGAATCGTCCTTTCCTTTGGCCGTTTGCTTGTCCGTTGCGATAGCTCAGCGCGCCGTTGATCCACACACCGTCGATACCCTGTGCCGCGCGTTGCGGGTCGTTGAAATCCGCCACATCGCGCACCGTCGCCGGATCAAACATCACCAGATCCGCCCAATGTCCTTCACGAATCTCCCCCCTTTCCTTCAAGCCAAATCGCGCCGCCGACAGACCGGTCATCTTGTGCACGGCGGTGTGCAGCGGAAACAGCCCGACGTCGCGACTGAAATGTCCGAGCACCCGTGGGAAAGCGCCCCACAAACGTGGATGCGGGAACGGGTCTTCCGGTAGTCCGTCAGAGCCCACCATCGACAACGGGTGTGCGAGGATTCTTCGCACATCGGCCTCGTCCATGCCGTAATACACCGCACCCGCCGGTTGCAGGCGTTTGGCGGCGTCGAGCAGCGGCAGGTGCCATTCGGCGGCGATGTCGATCAGGTCGCGGCCGCTGACTTGCGGGTGCGGCGTCGACCAGGTGATGGTGATGCGGTGGGCGTCGGTGACTTGCTTCAGATCCAGCGTCGATGAGCTCGCCGCATACGGATAGCAGTCGCAGCCGACCGGATGGGTTTTCGCCGCCTCTTCGAGTGAGGCGAGCAACTGCGGACTACGTCCCCAGTTACCGACACCGGCACATTTGAGGTGGGAAATGATCACTGGTGACTGTGCGTGTTTTCCGATGCGAAACGCCTCATCCATCGCTTCCAGCACCGGAGCGAATTCGCTGCGCAAGTGGGTCGTGTAAACGGCACCGAATGCCGTGAGCTCTTCGGTCAGTTGCATGACTTCATCGGTGGAAGCGTTGTAGGCGCTGGCGTAGGCCAGGCCTGTGGATAAGCCAAGTGCGCCGGCCTCAAGGCTTTCGCGCAATTGCTCGCGCATCGCAGCGATTTCCTCTGGCGTGGCGGTGCGGAACAAGTCGTCGAGATGATTGCTGCGCAGCGCCGTGTGCCCGACCAGCGCCGCCACATTCAACGTGGTGTTGGCGGCTTCGACCGCCGCGCGGTAATCGCTGAAGCGCGGGTAAACAAACGCTGCGGCAGTGCCGAGCAGGTTCATCGGGTCTGGCGGATTGCCTTTCAAAGTGACCGGCGAGGCGCTGATCCCACAGTTGCCGACAATCACCGTGGTTACACCTTGGCTGAGCTTGGGCAGCATCTCTGGCTGACGGATCACGACGGTGTCGTCGTGGGTGTGCACGTCGATAAAACCCGGCGCCAGCACACGGCCGGCGGCGTCGATTTCTTCGCTGGCGGTGGCGTCGTGCACGTCGCCGATACGCACGATGCGCCCCTTGAGAATCGCCACGTCGGCGCGGTAACCGGGCGTGTTGCTGCCGTCGATGATCAGGGCGTTGCGAATCAGCGTGTCGTACTGCATGTCAGTCTCCCAGCGGCAGGTGATCGTCGCCGCCACGGTATTCGTCGAGGGCGAGTTTGATCCGCCGCAAACGTTCTTGATTGTCTTCAGGATTGGCCAGCGCCAGCTCGGTGGCGAGCACGTCGATGGCGAGCAGCATGCCGTAGCGCGCCGCCGTCGGTTTGTAGATGAACGAGGTTTCCGCGCCTTGCAGCGGCAGGACGATGTCGGCCAGTTCGGCCAGTGGCGAGTCGGCGCGGGTGATGGCGAGGATGCGTGCGCCGTAGTTGCGCGCCAGCTCGACGGTCTCCAACAGCTCCGGGGTGATACCGGTCAGCGAGCAGACGATCAGCACTTGCTCGGCGTTCAGGCTGGCGGCGGTGACGCGCATCATCACCGCGTCGTGACACACCGCAATCGGGTAGCCGAGGCGCACCAGTCGTACCTGCAACTCATCGCTGCACAACGTCGAGCAACCGCCCATACCAAAGGCGTGAATCATCCGCGCCTGGCCGAGCAATTTCACCGCATCGGCGAAGCGTGATTCGTCGAATCCGGCCAGGTGCTGGCGCAGTGTGGTTTCGATATCGCCAACAATCTGGCCGTAAAACGCCGACTGCTCAGGCGTGCCTGCCGGGTCTAGAAAGCGACTGCCGACGCCGCTGGCCTGGGCCAGTTGCAAGCGTAAATCACGCAGGTCACGACAGCCGACGGTGCGGGCGAATCGCGACAGCGTGGCGGTGCTGACTTCGGCCCGGTGCGCCAGATCTTCGAGGCTGGCGGAGGCGGCAAAGCCGACGTCGTCGAGCATCAGCCGGGCGATGCGCCCTTCGCCGGCACTGAAGGAGTCCTGGCGAGCGCGGATCTGGTAGAGGATGTCCATGGCGGATGACTCCGGTTACAGCAGGTAGGAAAGGCCGACGGTCAGACCGAAAGCGACCAGCGAGATCAAGGTCTCCAGCACGGTCCAGGTCTTGAACGTCTGCGCGACCGTCATGTTGAAGTATTCCTTGATCAACCAGAAGCCGCCGTCGTTGACGTGGGAAAAGATAACCGACCCGGCGCCGGTCGCCAGCACCAACAGTTCGGGGTGTGGATAACCCAGACCGATAGCCACCGGCGCAACAACGCCAGATGCGGTGGTCATCGCCACCGTGGCGGAACCTGTGGCAACACGCATCAACGCCGCAAACAGCCAACCCATGATCAGCGGTGAAAGCTGGAATTCGTGGGCAAGGCCGACGATCTGATCGGTCACGCCGGCATCGACCAGAATCCGGTTCAGACCACCGCCAGCGCCGACCAGCAAGGTGATGCTGGCGGTCGGCGCCAGGCATTCGTTGGTGAATTTGAGGATCGATTCGCGGTTGAAACCCTGGGCAATCCCCAGCGTCCAGAAACTGAGCAAGGTCGCCAGCAACAGCGCAATCACCGAGTTGCCGATGAACAACAGGAACTGATTGAAACCGCTGCCCGGCGTGGAAATCAGGTTGGCCCAACCGCCGATCAGCATCAACACCACGGGCAACAGAATGGTCGCCATGGTGATGCCGAAGCCCGGCAGTGTGTCGCGGGGTTCGCGGTCGAGGAATTGTTTTTCCAGGGGGTTATCTGCCGGCAATTGAATGCGCGGCACGATGAATTTGGCGTACAGGGGACCGGCGATAATCGCCGTCGGAATGCCGATGGCAATCGCATACAACAACGTCTGCCCGACCGACGCCTGATACGCCTGCACCGCGAGCATCGCCGCCGGATGCGGCGGCACCAGCGCATGCACCACCGACAAACCTGCAACCATCGGCAAACCGACCATCAGAATCGATACACCCACCCGTCGCGCCACAGTGAAGGCAATCGGCACCAGCAACACGAAACCGACTTCGAAGAACAGCGGCAGCCCCACCAGAAACGCGATGCACACCATCGCCCAGTGCGCGTTCTTTTCACCAAACTTGTCGATCAACGTGCGCGCCATCTGCTCGGCGCCGCCGGACTCGGCCATCATCTTGCCGAGCATCGTCCCCAGCGCGACCACCAGCGCAATATGCCCCAGCGTCTTGCCCACCCCGGCCTCATACGCACCTACCACACCGGATGGCGGCATGCCCGCCACCAACGCCAGACCGATGGAAATCAGGGTGATGACAATGAATGGGTTGAGTCGGTAACGGGCGATCAGCACGATCAAAGCGATAATGGCGACGGCGGCGTAGACCAGCAGCCAATAGCCGAAGGAAGGCGTCATGCGGTACTCCTCGAAAGGGTCACGTTCGAATGGGTTGTGAAACTCATAAATCATTTCGAGATCGAGATTTCAAACCACATGAAAGTAATTTTCGTGGAGAGGTAAGGCATGTCGCACAGAGGCATGTAGTGTCGCGACTAATGAAAATCGGGGGGCGCGATTTTCATGTTCTTCTGCCAAACACAAAACCCTGTGGGAGCTGGCTTGCCAGCTCCCACAGGGTTAAAGGCTATTCGGAAAATTTAGGCAAGCGCTATACTCGCCTGACGTACTAAATCGAGCCTGCGATATGACCACTGCGCGCCGCACCAGAAAAAAAATCACTGCCGAAACGCTGATCCGTGCAATCGCGAGCTCAACAGCCATCGAAACAGGTCAGAGTGTCGAGGCGATTGAACACAAGCTCAAAGTCAAAACCAGCAAGTTCCTGCACCTATCCCTGGCCAAGTAACGTCAAGTCCACATTGCTTGGCGTACCCAATACTCCATAGGTTCGTAGTTGCAGTTCAGGCCTTGGTGGATTGCAGAAAAGTAAGCCTCTTTGTTTCGTTCCCATCTGCTGTAGTCCAGCGGTACGTAACCTGCCTGCACGGCCATGACATCCGCCAATAGTCGCGACAAGCGCCCGTTACCTTCGCGAAACGGATGAATCAGGATGAACTCCACGTGCGTTACAGCGATGGCGTGAATCAAGTTCTCATCCAGATCGGGTTTGCACGGTGTGTATTTGGCGAGACAGTCGTTTTCAAATCCATCAAGCAACCGAGGAATCTGCGGAGCAGCGGCAAAGAAGAAGCCATCTTTACCCAAATTGACCGCGCGGACATCGCCAGCCCATGGATAGACATTCCCCAGCCAGTGCCGATGCCAATCCCTCAAATCCTGAACAGTGAGTGGCCGATCAGGCAAATGCTCTATGAGTACTGATTGGTAGAGCTTCTCCAACAGAACCAGCTCTGCATCATCCATATCTTCAGGATCGGTAATGCCCAGTTTATTGCTCAGCACTTGCTCATTAGAGCCAGGCTGAAAGCTGCTCTGTGCTCCTTCTGCGTCGTAACGGTTAATCATCCTTGTACCTGCTGAACCGGCAATGTTCAGAGCAACATAGATCTGGCTTAACACAAGAGCAAAGCCTGAAATAAAAACGGCTGCCCGATGGCAGCCGTTTTAAAGGTTGATAGCAAAGCCCGGCGGGGCTTAAACGCCCGTCACACCATTTCGTTACGAATCCATTCCACCACCGACGTACGCTTCGGCGCCCAGCCCAGCAGCTCCCGTGCGTGCTTGCCGCGCACCCGGCTGTTGGAGCCGAGGCCATAGTTGGCCATTTCATAGCCCCACTCGGCTTCGGCGTCTTTCAACGGCCAGTCTTGTGGCGGGTCAAGATTCAGCGCTTGCGCCATGGCGGTGGTCATGTCGATGAACGACGCTTCGCCGCTTTCAACAAAGTAGAACGTGCCCGGCGCGTTTTTGCTCAGCGCCAGCAGGTACAGCGCAACAACATCTTCGATGTGTACGTTGGACCAGATGTTCTGGCCCGTGCCGACATGGCGCACCACGCCGCTTTTGCGTGCCTGTTTAAGCAGGCGCGGCAACTGCACGCTGTCGCGGTTGACGCCCAGGCTGTGGCCGTAGATCAGGGTGTTGCAGATCACCGCCGAGTTCACGCCATCCTTTGCCGCAGCAAGGATCAGGTTGTCGATCGCCACGCGGGCGGCTTTGTCGACGGTCGGCTCTGGCAGGTTGTCTTCGTAGTAGATGACGTCGCTGGATTTACCGCCCGACGCATCGCCGACGATGCTCGAACCGCTGGTGTGCAGGAATACTTTGTTGGAGCCGCGCAAGGCGTCGAGCAAGGCTTCAACCGCGCCGCGATGGTCGCTGCTGGCGGCGTTGATGACGGCGTCGGCGGCGCGGGCCTGTTCAGTCAGCAAGGCTTTGTCGTCGAGGGTGCCGATCACCGGAGTGATGCCCAATGCCTTGAGCTCATCAGCCTGCTCGACGCTGCGCACCAGCCCCGTGACGTTGTGCCCGGCCTGGACCAGACCGGTAGCGATGGAGCCGCCGATAAAACCGGCAGCGCCGGTGATGAATACGTTCATGGAGAAACTCCCTGCGTGAATAAGTGATGGGACGAGTATCGACCGGCGACCCTTGCGGAAAAACCCGTCCTCACCCAAATCACTGTTGCGCAGGGGTCACGAATCAGCCTTTGAAATCGGCGCTGGCGTAGGCCGCGAGTTTGCTCTGGATGAAGTCGAGGAAGCACTGAATGCGCAACGCCAGTTGCGAGTTGCGGTAGTACACGGCGTTGATCGGCTGGCGATAACCGCTGTTGAACTCAGCCAGCACGACCTTCAAACGCCCGGCGCGAATGTCGTCGATGGTCATGAAATGCGACAGGCAGGCGATGCCCTGCCCTTCCAGCGCCAGGTGCCGCACGGTCTCGCCGCTGGAGGCGCTGATTGCCGGGGTGATCGGCCAGCGATCACCGTGCACATAGCGCAGCGGCCATTGGTTGAGGCCTTCGTTCTGGGTGAAGCCGAGCAAGGCATGTTCGCTGAGGTCGGCCACTTGCTGCGGTGTGCCGTGTTTTTTCAGATACGCGGGACTGGCGACGATCAGCAGCGGACTGCAACCCAGCGAACGCGCGTGCAGAGTCGAATCAGCGAGGGTGCCGATGCGGATGGCGACGTCGGTGCTTTGTTCCAGCAGGTCAATGATCAGGTCGTTGCTGTTGAGTTCGAGCTGGATGTCCGGGTAGAGCTGACGGAATTCGTCGATGTACGGGACCACGGCGTGGAGCATGAACGGCGAGGCAGCGTTGATGCGCAGACGTCCGGACGGGGTTTGCTGGCGCGAGGACAGCCGTTCTTCGAGTTGATCCATCTGATCGAGAATCAGCTTGGCCTGTTCGAAGAAATATTTGCCCTCTTCGGTCAGATCCATACGCCGCGTGGTGCGGTTGATCAGCGTGGTGTCGAGCTTGGCTTCCAGCCGCGACAGGGTGCGACTGACCGCCGATGGCGTCTGCCCGACCTGCTCGGCGGCGGCGGAAATCGAACCGCATTCGATCACGCAGACGAAAATCTGCAACTCATCGGATCTGGCTTTCACGGGCGTCCCTTTGGTTGGTCATAACCCTGACATTGTGGTGAAAGAATGGAGCGGGTGTGGAAGGAATTCTTCTGCGGTTGAGGACTTCATGGTGGTGAGGGGATTTATCCCCTCACCACAGGAAAACACATCAAGCCTTGAGGCCAAACACCTCGGTCAAATGCTGCTCATAACGCGCCACATCGTTTTCGATGTTCGGGCGTTTCATCACGTCAACGCATAGAAACGTCGGCAGACTGGTCATGCCCAAAAACTCGTTGGCCTTGTGAAACGGAAAGTACACCGCGTCCACGCCTTTGGCTTCAAAGAAATCGGTCGGGTCATCGAAGGCTTGCTGCGGCGCGTTCCAGGTCAGCGACAGCATGTATTGCTTGCCCTGAATCAGGCCGCCGCTGCCGTACTTCTGCGAGGCATCAGAGCGGGTGCGGCCATCGCTGGCGTAGAGGCTGCCGTGGCCTTCGGTGAAAACTTCGTCGAGGTACTTTTTCACCGTCCACGGCGCGCCCATCCACCAGCCCGGCATCTGATAAATGATCACGTCGGCCCAGAGGAATTTGGCCACTTCTTCGGCAACGTCGTAGCCCTCGTCGATGAAAGTGGTTTTGACGTCGACACCACCGCGATCCAGCACGCTCAGCGCGGCTTCGTGCAGGGTGGTGTTGTAGCGACCGTCGGAGTGGGCGAATTTTTTACCGCCATTGAGCAACAAAACTTTTTTCATGAGAAAGCCTCGGCGCAGCCCTTGGGCTGGATGGAGAAGGGAAAAATTGAATGGCGGCAGATTAACGATCTGCTTCGCGCGGAATAAGCCGGGGTTGCGCAAAATACATTTGAGTAAAACGCACGAATCCATTGCGGATTGTTGCCGTAGCATCTGCAGCCATCTGAATTCGAGGAGTTGTTCCGATGAGTGAACGCCAGGGTTTCATCCTGCACGCCAAGACCCGCCCGGAAAAAGCCGAGGCTTTCGAAGCGCTGTTCCGCGCCTATGTCGAGCCGAGTCGCGCCGAACCCGGCTGCATCGAGTACCACATGCTGCGCGATAAAGAAGATCCGACGCTGTTCATCTTCTACGAGATCTGGGAATCCCAGGCGCATCTCGATGTGCATTCGACGCTGCCGCACATGAAGCAGTTTTACGAGCAGCGCATGGACTATCTGGAGCGCGATTTCGATATTCGCCTGATCGATATGCTCAGCGAAGCATCGGCTAACCGCTGATCAGCAAGTGGGCGCCGAGCGCGCCCAGTCCGATGAAAAATACGCGTTTGAACAGCACGGCGCTGATCCGCTGGCGCAGCCATTGGCCGAGCAACATACCAAGCACCGCCGGGATAAACGCCAACAGCGACGCACTCAATTCGCCGCCGCCAAGGGCGCCGCGCCAGAGCAGTCCGGCGGCCAGTGCCAGGGTCGAAACGGTGAACGACAAACCGAGCGCTTGCACCAGTTCATCGCGACTTAAATTGAGCGCCTGCATATACGGCACAGCCGGGATGACAAATACGCCGGTGGCCGACGTGATGACGCCAGTGATGACACCGCAGACCGGTCCGAGCCAGGGTTCATGACGCGGCTTGATGTGCAGCGTTGGCAGGAATAATCCGCTCAACGCGTATAGCAACAGCGCCGCGCCGAGTCCGCGCCCGACCCAATGCCCACCCGCCATGCCGATCCACAACGTGCCGACGCCGGTACCGAGGAAGATCATCAGCAGCATCGGCCACAGGCGTTTAACCAGCCCTTTCAAATGACCGCCGAATGCCAGCTGCCACAGGTTGGTCAGTGTTGCCGGGATGATCAGCAATGCCGCTGCCTGTGCCGGCGCCATAGCCAGACCAAGCAGGCCCATGGCGACGGTGGGCAGGCCGAGGCCGATCACGCCTTTCACCAGGCCGGCCAGCACGAACGTCATGATGACCAGCAGGGACAAGGCCAGACCGAGGTTTTGATAGAAATCTGCGAGTGTGTTCATGGCGCTACTGTGCGCCGGTCGAGGGTGGTTGAAAATCTGCCATATACTTAGGCTGCCTCCACCCAAACAAGAGGCTGAAATCTTCTTGATGCTGCTGGCCTCATCGCTGGCAAGCCAGCTCCCTCAGTATTTTGTGTTGTGCGCAGATTTTGTGATCGACGCCGAAACCTGCGGGAGCTGTCTTGCCAGCGATGGTGCCAGCCCAGACACCCCAAAATCATGGGCTGCCACCATGCACTTCGACCTCACCGACCTGCGCCTCTACCTGCACATCCTCGACACCGGCAACATCACCGCCGGCGCCGCCCGCAGCCATCTGTCCCTCGCCGCCGCCAGCGCACGCATTCGCGCCATGGAAGCCTCATTGGGCACCGATTTCCTGGAGCGTGGCCGCCGCGGAGTCACCCCGACACCGGCCGGCAAAGCCCTTGCACAACACGCACGCATCCTCCTGCAACAGGCCGAACGCATGCAGCAGGATCTGGCCGAATACGCCCAAGGCGTCAAAGGTCAGGTGCGCTTGTTGTGCAACACCACCGCCATCACCGAATACCTGCCGGAAGTGCTCGCGGACTTCTTGCGCGACCATCCCAATCTCGACATCGACCTGCAAGAGCTGCCCAGCGCGCGCATTACTCACGCCTTGCGTCAGGGGGCGGCGGATCTCGGGATTGTTTCCGATGCGGTGGACACCAGCGACTTACAGACCCAGCCATTTCGCGACGATCCACTGGTACTGATTCTGCCCACCGACCACCCATTGTCCGACGTCGCCGAGGTCATTTTCAGCGACACCCTGCACCATGACTTCGTAGGACTGAGCGCCGACAGCGCACTTGCGATCTACCTCGAAGAACAGGCCCTGCACAGCGGCTCACGCCTGCAGATCCGCATCCGCGCCGACGGCTTCGATGGGGTGATACGCATGGTCGCCCGAGGCGCCGGGTTGGCCATCGTGCCGCTGGCAGCGGTCGAGCGCGCGAAGCATCAGGCCTTTACAGTCAAACCGCTTAAGGAGACTTGGGCTTGCCGCAGCCTGTTGCTATGCGCCCGGGATTTCGCAGCATTGCCAGGCTACGCCAAAGCCTTGTTACCTGTGCTCGTCGAGCAGCGCGTTTCTGAGCAGCTTGATGTCGAGCACAGACAACTGGCCAGTGACCGAGCGCTATAGGGTGCGACTTCAGTTCACAGCCTATCGCTCGGAGTTCACATGACCGCGACCGCCCCTATCACCGTTCTGCGCGACACTCACCCACTGCCAGTCCTCGACGCCTGCAAATGGGAAAAGCTCGAAGGCGACCCGCATACCGTCAACCTCAACGCGTACACCAGCGAAGACGGCAGCAAGATCATGGGCACGTGGATTTGCACCCCGGGCAAGTGGCGCGTGGATTACGTGAAGTGGGAGTACTGCCATTTCCAGGAAGGCTACTGCGTGATCACGCCGGATGGCATGGCACCGATTCATCTGCGTGCCGGCGACATTTTCGTGGTTGAACCGGGGATGAAAGGCACGTGGGAAGTGGTCGAGACCGTGCGTAAATATTTCGTGTTCGCCTGATGCAAAAAAGCCGGGAAATCACCCGACGTGATTTCCCGGCAAACAATATCAGATACACGCAATTCCCTTGTGGGATCGTGCCTGCTCGCGAAAGCGGACGGTCAGTCACTTCCTTGTTGAAGCGACCGCCGTCATCGCGAGCAGGCTCGCTCCCACAGTTTGTTCAGCGCTGCCCTTCAATTGCAGGCTTGCGATAGCTGTTGATGATCGCCGAGAAGTCTTTCCCGCCGTCCCCGCGCTGGCTCATTGCCTGATACAACTGCTGCGCCACCGCACCAAGCACCACCGGTTGGTGCGCCTGCCGCGCCGCTTCCGTGGCCAACCCCAGATCCTTGAGCATCAACTCCGCCCCAAACCCGCCGGTATACCCGCGCGAGGCCGGCGCAGTTTCGACGATGCCAGGCCATGGGTTGTACATTTCCGAACTCCAGCAGCGGCCGGTGGAGCTGTTGATGATCCCGGCCAGCACCGAGGTGTCGATCCCCAATGCATCGCCCAACGCCATGGCTTCACTGACGCCGACCATCGAAATCGCCAGCAGCAGGTTGTTGCAGATCTTGGCAATCTGCCCGGTACCGACTTCGCCACAATGCACGATGTTACGGCCCATCTGCGCCAGCACCGGTTGCAGGGTGGCGAACAGTTCCGGGGTGGCGCCGACCATGAAGGTCAACGTCCCGGCGGTGGCGCCGCCCGTGCCGCCGGAGACCGGTGCATCGGCCATGGCCACGCCTTGTTTCGCCGCCGCAGCTGCGACATCACGAGCGGTCTGCGGATCGATGGTGCTGCAATCGACTGCCGGCACGCCTTTACCGATGCCGGCGAGCACACCGTCCTCACCTAACCAGACGCTGCGCACATGCACAGCGGCCGGGAGCATGGTGATCACCAGTTCAGCGTCCTCGGCAGCCTCGCGGGCCGAAGCGCGGATGGTACCGCCCAGTTGCTCCAGTTCCGCCAGCACGGTTTTGTTCAGGTCGACCAGATTCAGCGAATGGCCGGCCTTGATCAGGTTGCGTGCCATCGGCGCGCCCATGTTGCCCAGACCGATAAATGCGATTTTCATGGCACGTTCCTCAGCGCAGGTTGATGGTGGTGTTCACGCCGTCGTTGACGCTGTCGTCATCGAACCAGCGCGCCGTGACCGTTTTGGTCTGCGTGTAGAACTGCACCACTTGCTTGCCGTACGGGCCGAGGTCGCCGAGTTTCGAACCACGGGAACCGGTGAAGCTGAAGAACGGCACGGGTACTGGAATCGGGATGTTGATGCCGACCTGACCGACGTCGATTTCGGTCTGGAATTTACGCGCCGCTGCGCCGCTCTGGGTGAACAGGCCAGTGCCGTTGCCGAACGGGTTGGCGTTAACCAAGGCGATGGCCTGATCGAGGGTGTCGACTTCCAGCACCACCAGCACCGGGCCGAAGATTTCCTGGGTGTAGATCTGCATGTCGGTGGTCACCCCGGAGAACAGGGTCGGGCCGACGAAGTTGCCTTGCTCGTAACCCGGTACGCTGATCTCGCGACCGTCCAGTTCAAGCTTGGCGCCTTCCTTGATGCCGCTTTCGATCAGATCAAGAATCCGCGCCTTGGCTTTCTTCGAGATCACCGGGCCTACGTCGGTGCCCGGCTCACTGCCGGCGTTGACCTTGAGTTTCTGCGCCAGCGCTTTCAGATCCGGCAGCCATTGTTTCGCCGCACCGACCAGCACCACCACGGACGTGGCCATGCAACGTTGCCCGGCCGCGCCAAAACCAGCGCCGACCAGCGCGTTCAGTGCTTGTTCGCGGTTGGCGTCCGGCAGCACCACGGCGTGGTTCTTCGCGCCCATCATTGATTGCACGCGTTTGCCGTGTTTACCAGCCAGGTCGTAGACATGAGTGCCGACAGCGGTCGAACCGACGAACGAAACAGCTTTGATGTCCTTGTGCGTGCACAGGCCATCAACCACATCTTTACCGCCGTGCACCACATTGAGCACACCAGCCGGAACGCCAGCCTCGATGGCCAGTTCCACCAGCAGCATGGTCGACAGCGGATCCTGTTCGGAAGGTTTCAATACGAAGGTGTTGCCGCAGGCGATGGCCATCGGGAACATCCACAGCGGAATCATCGCCGGGAAGTTGAACGGGGTGATGCCGGCGCATACACCGATTGGCTGACGCAGGGTGTAGGTATCAACGCCGCCCGCGACGTTCTCGGCAAACTCGCCCATTTGCAGGCTGCCGATGGAGCAAGCGTGCTCGACCACTTCCAGGCCACGGAAAATATCGCCCTCGGCGTCGGCTATGGTTTTGCCCTGCTCGGCGCTCAGCACCACGGCGATACGCTTGGAATGCTCGCGGATCAGCGCTTGCAGCTTGAGCATGATGCGCATGCGTGCGCCGATCGGGGTCAGTTTCCAGGTCTGGAAGGCGCTCTGCGCGGCGCTTACGGCGGCGTCGACTTCAGCGGCAGTGGCGAACGGGACTTTGGCCAGCACTTGTTGGGTCGCCGGGTTGACGATGTCGTGCCACTCGGTGGTCTGCGACTCGACCCATTCGCCGTTAATCAGCAGCTTGACCTTCTGGACCGTGGTTTCGTTGGGCGTAAGCGATGCGTTCATGCTGGTCTCCAAAATTTGTTTTTATCGTAGGAGCCAAGGCGAAAGGTTCGCCTTGAGATGAGGCGTGTGTCACGAATTGGTTGTCGGACTGTTTTTGGAGTATAGATGTGCAAACTTCTAATAAGAACGCACATATAAGCCCGTCCATCATGCAAAAAAACATCACCTCTCTAGGTTCGCTGAACTGGGACGACCTCAAGTTTTTCCTCGAAGTCGCCCGCACCCGCAAGGCCAGCACCGCCGCCAAACGGCTGGCCGTCGACTACACCACGGTGTCGCGGCGGATCAGTTCGCTGGAAGCGGCACTGGGCACATTGCTGTTCGAAAAGTCGCGCACCAGCGGCTTCGTCTTGACCACCGAAGGCCAGCGCTTGCTGGGTTATGCCGAGTCGATCGAAAGCACGCTGCACATGGCCTGCGAGCAGGTGTCAGGCTCCGGCGTGGCGCTGTCCGGACATGTGCGCATGGGCTGCACCGAAGGTTTCGGCAGTTTTTTCATCACCCCGCAGTTAAGCCATTTCGTCGACGCTTACCCGGCGATCTCAGTGGATATCCTGCCGCTGCCGCACTTCATCAGCCTGTCCAAGCGCGAGGCCGATATCGTCATCGCCCTGGAGCGCCCGGAGCACGGGCCATACGTGTGCTGCAAACTCTGCGACTACCGCTTGCAGCTGTACGCAACCCAGGACTACCTCGACAAACACCCACCGATCCGCCGCCCGGCGGATTTAAGCAAGCATCAATTCATCAGTTACGTGGATGACCTGGCGTTCAGCTCGGAGCTGCTGTACTTGGCAAACGTGCTGCCGGGCGCCAATGCGCATTTGCGCAGCACCAGCGTGATCGCGCAATTCGTCGCGGCGCAGCAAGGGCGCTCACTGGCGATTCTGCCGTGCTTCCTCGCCGCCCAGGACCCGCGCCTGCTGCCAGTGCTGCCAGATGAAATCGACATCACCCGGCAGTTCTGGATGTACTGCCGGGAGGATCTGCGCAAGTTGAAGCGGATCACGTTGTTGTGGGATTACATCCGTGAGGTGACCGAGCTAAACCGCCCGTTATTGCTGGGCGAAACGCGAGACCTTCGGTTTACAGACTGAGCGTCTGCAAGTCGTGAGGGAGTCTTATCCTAACGATGTCAGAGAGGTCTTGGCAACGTGTTGTGACAGGGGTTGTGACGCTACTTGTGACAGTCGAAAGGGTTCCTACAGTGGAGCACGCAGGCGCGACAAGAACCCCATCTGGGTTATCCGCGATAACTAAGCGAGGGCACATGGGGGAACCTGAGCCCGCAGATGCAATGAGGTGGTCTCTCAGATTTTTGTGGCGGATTCGAAGGCACCTAACTATCTGCGCTTAGACTCTAAGCCAGCAAGCAGGACTATTGCGGATGCCGTGAGGTGCAACCCATAGGCGACAATTTCTGGCTCCACAGTCCTAACTGCCTCCCCTTGCCCATGGCCACCATTTTTATTCCTGAGCGTAGGAATTCCGCTGGTGAGTACGTTGACCAAGGATGACATCTGAGATTCGTTGAATGCAGGCATCAGCCCTGCGTCCCTGCATGCCAAGATCAATTTAGAAGCGGTGTCACCTGCGCCATAAGATTTTCCATTGGCCGTAAGGATTACCTTCATGGTGCTTTCAAAAGCCTTAAGTGCATCGACTAACGCTTCCTCATGATTCCCATGACGGTAGTGCTCGTATGCCCCGAAAAACTCATCTCGCGCACCTTCGAATCCTTGAGCATTGAGGAATCCAATGGCAGGCTTCACGACTTCCGAATGAAGAAGCTGCGAATCAATACGGATAATTTTTCCATCGATTAGCTCGTACCCGCGTCCGGCTTCTTTGAATCGAGTATTCAGCTCCTGAATGCAATCATCGACATGAGAATTGGAATCACGCCGACTAAGGTAAATTTGCTTTCTCGCGAGAGAGTCGCCAACTGCATAGCAAAGCTCGACAGCGTCGAGACAGCGTTCAACGTCTGGCTCACTGATTAGAAAATTATGGAGATCATCAAATTCGCTGTCGTAATAGCCGCTTATCGTTTCGTAGTGCAATTTTTCTACTCCATACTCTTTCCTCAGAATCTTGACAATCTGTGCATAGGCATCGCTGGGCATAGAAAATTCGCGGAGCTCGGTTTTGTCACCTAAAAGGTCTTTAATCATGTATGACAACTGCATTCGCAAAGGAGCTGGGAATGTGTCGTAGACGTAGACATCGATGACCTCACCGCGCAATCGCTTTTGCCGTTTTGAGTACAAATCAAAGACTGCCATTTCACCGCCTCAACTGTTTGTCAAAGCGGCATCATACATCCGTATGTGACAGGTTACGCCCCATTCGACCTCTCATAAGGCCGACCTTACGGGGCTTCTCAGCGGGTTATTACGGGGCCTCGAAGGTGATGCGAGTAATCATCGGGAAGGCCACGACCTCAGTTTGAAGACCATCCGCAGTCAGTTTCACTTTCACCTTGCCGTTAGCCACAATGTCCACAACTGTCATGATCTCCACGTCCCAGCACTGATGGCCGCCGTTACGAGTCGCTTGGATCTTCCAGATGTCTCCGCTACCACCTTCGCGATAACTCAGCGAGGTGAACATCTTAGGCAGCAAGAACAGCCCGTAGTCAGTGCCGCTATAAGGTTGCACAGAGGCACCGATCAGAGACTCGATGTCTTCAACACCTGCACGCTGAGCAGCACGCTCAAGAACCGCGAGCAACGACACCGGCAGCAGAACCACAAAGTCCGACAGCGAGCTACCTACGGTCTGGTTGATGTTCATCGTCAAGATGTCGATCAGATCCTCAGCGACCTCCACAGGCTTACCGGTTGGCTTAGTCGCTGACACGCTTTCAGTGGATGGAGCGCTAGAGAGGATACCGGCGATCTTGCCAGCGGCATCATGTTCGATGTCCCGTAAGAGCTTCTCACCGGTCTGGTGCATCGAGCCTTCAGTGAAGCCCGCCATCAGGTTATGGTCGAGAATGGTGAAGCGCTTACTGATGACCAACGCTGTATCGGTTGGCTCGGTGAAGATCACAGACCCGGCCAGGACTTCGCCCTTCGAGATGGTCTGGTTATCCCAGTTCTTACGAGGGTCGAAAGTGACGGAGCGATCAGCCATCGTGATGATTTGCTGACCAGTTGCCTCCGAGCCAGCCGGACGGAATTCACAAGGGGTGTGTTCGATTGCCGCTTGGCGCCACTCAACACCATTGAGGTAATCGTCAAGGGCCTCTGTAAGGGCTTCAACATAGACGGACACATCGGTAGCCGTTTCGGTCTCGACACGAACATCAGCGGTGTTGAAGCGGATTGAGCCACTTGGGAATGGATTACCATCATCGACAATGGCCGTGTAATGAGCCGATGGTTTGACGTATTGGTTAGGCTGTTTCATTGAAATGTTCTCCTGAATTAGTTAGTGGTTAGTCGCGCAAGGGGTGGATTAGTCAGCCGTTATTACGTGAGCGAGCTGCCAAAACTTTCCGACCGTGTTCACGGATGGCAGCAGCACGGGCCTCTCTTTCAGCTTTCGCTTGGGCCAGTTCGCGGGGAGTCCGCTCGCGTAAACGCTCAGCACGCTCGTCAGCTTCTCGCTGGAGTTGCTCACGGGTCTCTTTCTGCTCTCGCTTGGTCATGAAGTAGACCTGAGCGTCCTCTTGGATGGCCTTGAGGGACAAACCGGCTTCCTCGAAGGCTTTGATAACGCCAAACTTGGTGCCGTTGTTCCGGCCACACTGGGCCATCAGCAATGGCAACATGACGCTTTCGACGTACTCACGATTGAGGGTCTGGCCCGACACAGTTACTTCGTTCTTCAGGACTTTAGTGATGGTGATATTCATTGATTTGGATCTCCTGTGAGGTGACCCATTCGTTCAGTCTTGGCGCCATAGACACGCACGACAAGACGGCAAGGAGGGAGCCGCGTGGGCATCTTCCAAGACTGACGAATAGGTTCTTGATTGGTTATTTGAAGCTGATGGTCGATCAGGACATGGCGAACCTGAGAGACATCATTGAGGGCACCAGTGAGGCGACACTGGTTATTGCTGGACTGCTATGGGACGAGCGTTGAGGATAACGGGAACACCCTTCACTGCTCCGTAAAGAGCGATCAGGTCGAGACCAGTAGCAGCCATGAGAGCCTCAAGGCACTCCATTAGGAATGCTCCCAGTTTGCCCGAGACGAACTCATTGGCTTTCTCAGGGTGCCGGTTCGTGAAAACATCGAGAGCTTTTAGATCGAACAAAGCGGTAGAGGATCGTCCGGTCATTGCCGACTCGATGGACAACAAGATTTCACGGCGTTGATGATCGAGACCATCAAGTTTGAAGTGGAATCGCATAGACCTCCTTTGAGACGAACTGAAAGAATGGGATGCTCATGGTCGGCAGACCAATCCCTAACTTAGAGAGAACTTGAGAGGATCTTTAAGACAAGAGCAAAGATTTATTTAAAGAATAATAACCAGAGTTACTCAATGAGTAATCTTTAGAATCTTTAAGTTAAAGGCCCCCATGAACATTGAGCAGTACACGGTGGCCCCAATCCCGTGCAAGGCTTCCCAGCGATGCCCTCAAGAGGCACCGACTAACGATCAGCAATTTCAATGTTCGCTCCTTCCTACTGAAGCCAGACACGAGGTCTGTTTACCGGGGACAGTTGAGCGTTGGCGATCTGGTCGCGCTTGGCACTCGGTGGTCTCTGGTCGGACGTTGTGATGCCCGGTAGGAATCTGTGTAGCCATAGTGAGGATACTGACCATAGGGCTATTGTCTGATAGTCACTCGATTAGGTGCCCCAATGATGAACCCTTGAGGATCCCTGCGAGCCGTATCACCCAAATTATCCTTCTTTACCTGAGCGAGCCAATGCTGGGCAGCACGGGGATTCTCAAAGTAGTTCATATGGGTGATGCCTCTAATTGTTGTCTTCCCAATATACCGAACGCCTGAGGTGAATTTGTAATCACGGGTGACACCAGTAGGAAGATGAGGATCCTTCTTTGGGTACTTTTCTTTAAGAGCAGATGCACGGTTACCGAAGTTTTCGTGATAGCTCAGCGGTCGGAGATTACTTGGATGATTGTTATTCGGGTTACCGTCGATATGGTCAATAACCAAAGACTCATCAAATTCACCATGAGCCATTCGATAAACAATGCGGGATTTCTGAACGCGGACTTTGTGTTTCGTGTCTTCGTCCATCCAAGTTACTTCAACCTGCTGCCGTAGCGAGCTATTGGAATAGGTGCCCACAGGGGCGCCCTCTTCGGTTCCCCTGCGAGTCTTGCCGGGAATGAGCTTGAAGGATCGCGCCACGATGCCCTCATGGTCGTCGCTGAGCTTATAGCGGGTCTCAAGGATATCTATAGGTGGTAATAGGCATACGGATACGTTGGTGCCTTGAAGCTTGATTTTCGATGCAGTGGTCATGGTTGGCCTCCTGAGCTGGGTAGGGTTGTGTGTCTGTAGCCATAGTGAGGGGTTTAAATCCTACGACCAGTTTCCTACCCTTCGAGACCATAAACCCGTAGCCTCTTAGTTCACGCGGAAAGGCCAGGAGTGAACGGATCGTTCAAATCGCGTTCACGCCCGCAGCAATCCTATTAGTTAACGGCTTCGCGCCAAATTGCCGGTCTTGGAAGGAAAGTTGAAGAGTGTTCGAGCAGCCCCCTGAAAGCGAATGCACGTTCGACTTTGAACAATCTTGCCTTCTCCCAGATAGCCTATGCTGGTGTGGCACAACGCTCATTCGCATGGAGAGAAACTATGGCGTGGTACATCGCAACCTCATCGTTAACGCTGGCTGACAATCCAACAGCGATTTGGAACCAAATATTTGGCCCCGGACAGATCGTTCCAGCATCTGGCATTTACCGCTGCACTGGATGTAGAAAAGAGATCACATCAAACGGCGGTGATCCATTCCCACCTCAAAACCATCACCAGCACTCAGTACTTCAAGGCCCGGTGCAATGGCGCCTGAACGTCGGCACTAATACTGCCGGAGAATGATTCAGCTAGGCGAGTGCGTCAGATAGCAGCAATTCTACTGACGCACTTTTGTTAAGAACTCAGCGCCCCTCAAAGCCCCCTTCAAATAAGCCACGGAGCATCTCAGCGACAACCTCCACAGGAACACCTGAGCCGTAGGTGTCAAACGTGATAGTGCCCGAGGCGTGTCCCATAACAGCCTGAGCGTGGACTGTAGGAACACCTTTCACCTGCATCAAAGAGGCCAACGAATGTCGCAGTGAGTGAAAAGTGAGACCCGCCGTGTGATCTTCTTCAAGAGCCGCAGGGATCGCTTGTTGATTCGCCCATTCACCAGCTGTTTTGTACCCAATCTGAGCCAGTGACTTTGGCTCACTTCCCTTACAGGACTCGACATATCGAAGGAACGCCGCAAGGTCGAACCCATAGGCTCCATCAGTCAATGGCACCAGTCGTTCACTACGTTTGTTCTTAATGGACTTCCCTTCGCCAACCTCATTGATGTGGATGGCAACAACTCCAGACTCAAGGGTCTGAATGTCCCTCGTGGTGAGCTGAGAGATTTCATTAAGACGGCCACCCGTGATGACTCCTAGGCTGAGCAGCCAGCGCTTCCATGAGGTTTCTGAGAGGCTATTAGCGTATTCCATCACCTTGCCCACTTGAGCCTGAGAGAAAGCCTTACGGGTGGACTCAAGGCCTTTCGTGAGCTTGAGTTTCTTGTCGTATGCCTTCGCCAAATGACCGTTTTCCACAGCCCAAGCGAGTACAGCTGAGAGCTTCACGATCAACTTATTCACCGTCGAGGGCATCCGTCCCTGCGAAAGGCGATCACGCAAAGCTACAAGATCAGCCCTTGTGTGGTTTCTGAGATCGAGGCTTCCCAGTTGGGACGACAACAAGCCATGACACAACTTGGTCTCCTTCAAGGTTGAAGCCTTCTGATCCTGCCCCCGGTCAGCCAGATAGAGGCCTGAAAGAGTCTCGAAGGTCATTGCCGTCGGTAATACAGATAGAGACAGAGGGACGGCCTCACCTGCATTCAACTGGTCGTCCTCAAGCTCCCGGATGATCTCCACAAGAGGTACTGAGTCACCCTGTAGGCGCACCTGAGCGGCATCCATCACCTTCTTCGCTCTCGCTACATGTTCATGCTGATCGACACTCAGCGGCATCGTTGCAGCGATCTCCGTAAGATTTGTCCTGACGTCCTCATAGAGGTCGCCCCAGTCACGCAAGGAGTGCACATCGTGGGCTGCCGATAAGAGATTCTCAGCGACCCACAGCAGATGGTCTCGCAGCTCCTGCCAAGTCGCCTGAGGGTGATCCAAGTGAAACGCCTTAATGGTCTCGGCTAGTCGTCGTGAAGCGTCCATAGCGGCCTTTCTGTCGGTAGTCTTAAGGGAAACTGAGGCTGTTTGAGAGACGCTGCCAGTTTCTCGCAGACGCAGATAGTAAATGCCGTTACGCCGGTAGTGGTAGGGCTTCGCAAGCCTCGTGGTTGGCCTTAAAGGAACCACAAGACTTGTGACAGCAGTTGTAACAGTGGAGCGCTCGGATTGGGTCTTCATGGCGGTCAGCCCCCGTAAACATTGGGATTGACCTCACTGACTTGCAGTTCTGGATGTACTGCCGGGAGGATCTGCGCAAGTTGAAGCGGATCACGTTGTTGTGGGATTACATCCGTGAGGTGACCGAGCGCAATCAGGGGTTATTGATGGGGCAGACCCGCGAGATGCAGTTCGCCGATTAATCGGCGCTGACCACAATCGATACCCGGCGGTTTTCCGTGCGGCCCTCTGGGGTGTCGTTGGAGGCCACCGGTTCGCTGCTGCCCAGACCTTGCAGTTGAATGTTCTCTTGCTTCATGCCGACCGTGCCCAGCACTTTGGCAACGCTTTTGGCTCGGCGCAGCGACAGTTGCTGATTGTAGGTTTCCTTGCCCGAGGCATCGGTGTGGCCGTCGACCCGCACGCGCTCGATGCCGACGCCCAACAACGCCTTGCCGATGCGCTCGACGATCTCGCTGCTCTGAGTATTCAGGCTTTCGACGTCGCTACCGAACAACACTTTGCCGGACAGGCCAAACTCCCAGCCCTCATCCGTCATTTCAAAGCCTTGTTGTTTGAGCACAGCGACTTGCGCCGGGGTGAGGCCTTTTGGCGGGGCGGTCTGGCAACCGGTCATGGCCAGCGCGGCCATCAACAGCAGGGCGGAAAAAAATCGAATGGATAGTGTGAACACGGGCATCAGCTCCTGGATGGCACGGGAACGACCGGGTGCTCCGACCCGGCCGTGAATTGGGCGCCGCGCGACAAGCGTTTGGCTTGATACATCGCCGCATCGGCAGCATTGAGCAAGCCGCCCGGCGTAGCGCCATGATCGGGGTAAACCGCAATGCCGATACTGAGCGACGTCACGACACTCGACTCGTCCGGTAGCTCGATGGGCGTGTCCATGCTGGCCAGAATCTTGTCGGCGATGCGCTCGGCGTCTTCGATCTTGTGCAGCGGAGTGAGCAACACGGCGAACTCGTCCCCCCCCAGCCGCGCCACCAGATCGTCCTCACGCAATTGCGCTCGCACCCGACTGGCGATCGCCACCAACACCGCGTCACCGGCGGCATGACCGAAATTATCGTTAATGCCTTTGAAGCGATCGCTGTCGAGAAACAGCACCGCAACACGCTCATTGAGCTTGCTGGCATTACGCAGCGCGCGAATCAAGCGGCCCTCGAAAAAGGCGCGGTTCGGCAACCCGGTCAGACTGTCGTGACTGGCCTGGTGGGCGAGCGTTTCGTTTTCGTTTTTCAGGTGGGTTTGCCAGGACTCGAGCTCGTCGAGCAAGGCATTGAAGTCGTTGCCGAGGTTGTCGAGTTCGGCGATCTGCGCGGGTGGCACGCGACGGTCCAGCGCTCGTTCACTGCGGGCTGCGTGGGCCACAGCAGCGAGGCTGCGCAGCGGGCCGGTAATGCCGCGCAGTTGCCGACGCGCCAGATAGAGCGCGACCCAGGCACTGACCGCGGTACAGAGGATGATCCCTGCCAGACCGCTGAGCAGAAAACGCATCAGACTGCCGCCGTGACCGGTGAGCAGGACGCGCCCGATTTCGCGATCCTGATGCACGATCGGCAGGCTGACCGGTTTTTCCAGAAGGGCACGGGTGACCTGCATTTCCAGCTCGGAGAACAGACCGTTTTCCGGTCGCTGCCAACGTGCGAGCAACTGGCCCTTGGCATCGAGCACCTGGGCATCGGCCACCTCCTCGGTGGAGGCGATCAGCGCCAGTGCTTCAGTCGCAGCAGACTTGTCGTTGAACACTACTGCCGCTTCGACGGTGTAACTGATCGAGCGGGCGATCAGGTGCAAGTTGTGATCGGCGTAAACCCGTAGCGCCAGAACCCCCAGCAGGGTCAACGAGACACTGGCCATAGCCACGGCCACCAGCGCAACAATCAAATGCCCGCGACCGATGACCGAGCCCAGGGTCGGGCGGATTTTGGAACTGAACAGTTTCATGGAGCCGCCGGTTTGCGGCGCGACAACTGCAGCACGCTTGGGTGAATGCGCACACCGCTGCGGGCGACGGAGTCGAGATTGACTTCGAAAGACACCTGTTCATCACCCACCCGCAGGCAGAACAGACTGCCAACCGTGCACTGATCGTCACTTTCACTGATGCTCAGCACCGGATGGCCAATCAATGAGGTAAACAGGCGACTGCGTTCATCCGCCGTGATTTTGCCGATGTACACCGCATCGCATTCGCTGATGATGGCAGGGTTGTCGGCCAGCAGTCGGCGCACGGCCACTGGCCGGCCGGTCGCTTGAGTGGTGCCTTTGACCAGGTCATCGGTGTATTCGGTCGGGCCGACGATACACAGGCGCAGTTGCGCAGGTTCCACCGGCCAGCGTGCGTAACTGAGGATGCCAAGAACGACTTGGGTAACAGATTTTGCCCGTTGTTCGGCCATGCCGACCGGCGCTTGCGATTGCGCGACGGCTACGCCCGTCAACAACCAGAGCAGACCGACAAGCACTGCGTGCTTGCAGCGAAACACGCGCTCCGTCGCCCAGACAGTCACCTTCATGCAGGGATTCTCTTGGATCGAACCGAAATGATGCCGCAACGATAGCACAGCGCTGAATCACCAGCGAGACAGCGACTCCTGACTGGCTGGTCAGTAATCGCCGCAAGTAGCAGCGTTCATCATCACCGAACCTCAGCGCCCTCTTCCAGTTCCAGCATGAGTCCGCTAAGACGTTTTACCTTGCGCTGCACCGCCTCTTCAAAGACCCCGGCGCGCGGTTCGATCAAGGTGAACCAGTGCTTGGCCCGGGTAATGCCAGTGTAGATCAGCTCCTTGGTCAATACAGGGTTCAAGGCGTCGGGCAGAATCAATGCAGTGTGGGCGAACTCCGAGCCTTGGGATTTATGCACGGTCATGGCGTACACGGTTTCGACGTCGTTGAGCCGACTCGGCAACACGAAGCGCACGCCGCCCTGACCATCGTTACGCGGGAAGGCCACGCGCAACACGGGTTTGCCAGCGTCAGGCCCTTCGCGCTCGGGGAGTTTCAAGGCAATGCCGATATCGCCGTTCATCAAACCCAGACCGTAGTCGTTGCGGGTCATCAACACCGGGCGGCCCTCGTACCATTGCTGGTCGTTTTCGATCAGGCGTGCCTTGAGCAGTGCGGCCGTGATGCGCTGGTTCAAACCTTCAACACCCCACGGTCCCTTGCGCACCGCACACAGTAACTGAAAGGTGTCGAACGCCTGCAAGACTTCACGGGCCCAATTGATCCAGTCCGGATGTTCGAGCGGCCTGCCGAGCGGTGGGCGCTGATTGCGCAAAACACTCAGATAATGCCGATAACCTTGCGGGCCATTGTCATGGCCCTCAAGCAGAAGGCGCTCGAGTTGGTGATCTTGCTCGCCCTTGAGCGGCAACGAATACACATCGTCATAGTGCCCTGCCGCCAGCAACTGACGCGCCTCATCCGGCAACTGCTGATTGACCCGTCGCGCGAGTTGGCCGATGCCGCTGCCTTCGCCGAATCGCCGGGAGTGACGCAACATCACCACTTGTTGCGCAAGCGGATGGGTGTCGTCGACGTCTTCATGCAAACCACTGCCCTGCAAGGTTTCACCGCTGACCGACTCCAGCCACTGCCGCGTCTGAGGGCTATACCAACCGCTCTCGGCGTCGCGGCACAGATCTCCCAGCACCGCTCCGGCCTCTACGGAAGCCAGTTGATCCTTGTCACCCAGTAACACCAATCGCGCATGGGCCGGCAACGCATCGAGCAGATTGGCCATCATTTCCAGGTCAATCATCGAGGCCTCATCGACCACCAGCACATCCAGTGGCAAGCGATTGCCGGCATGGTGGCGGAAGTGTCGGGTGCCGGGACGACTGCCGAGCAAGCGGTGCACCGTGGTCACGTCGCAGGGGATTTTGGCCCGCACGTCTTCAGCGACTTTCAGCGATTGCACTTGCTGGCTGATGGACTCGGTCAACCGTGCCGCCGCTTTGCCAGTCGGCGCCGCCAGACGAATTCGCAACGGATGCCCCGCCTCCACCGCCGGCGCCTGAAGCAATGCCAGCAAACGCACCACCGTAGTGGTTTTGCCGGTGCCCGGACCACCAGTGACAATGCTGAAGGCTCCGCGCGTCGCGATGGCGCAGGCGAGTTTCTGCCAGTCGATCACATCGTCGGTTTTGGCCACTCCGAACAATCCGTTCAGCCGTTGTGGCAGATCAATTGGCGTCGCTTCGTCCTGAGAAAGACGTTGGCGCAACGCCGTATCGATGCGGCGCTCATAGGCCCAGTAGCGCCTGAGGTAGAGCCGTTTGCCGGACAACACCAGTGGACGTTGCTGTGCGGAATCACTGCTATCAGCCGACAATGCAACCAACGGGCTGCCGGCCAGCGCTTTGCACCAATGCGCACCGTCGAGGGCCTCCAGCAATTGCGAAGGCAGCAACAGCACCCCGCCTTGCACATCGCCTTCGGGCGGTAGCGACAGGGCGAAATCCGGCGCTTTGAGGGTTTCGAACAGGTCCAGGCACACATGGCCATGACCGAGTTGATGGCTGGTCAGTGCGGCGGCAAGCAATACCAATGGATCAGTATCGGGGTCTAGCTCATGAAGAAACGCGACGAATGCTTTGTCCAGCGCACGCAGCCAGCCTCGCTCGACCCACCGGGTGAGCAGCAACAGCAGATCATCGGAGCGAGTCAGTGGCGAGAGTGAAGACAGGCTGTCCGCAGTCAGCGGCGTCGGTAACAGATCGTCGAAGGTGCGGCTCATAGCAAGACTCCCTGTTCCCATGCGGGTTCGGCTTTGGGTTCGGGTTTGCCTTGAAACATCCGGTCAAGACGCTCGATCAGTTCACGTGGCGGACGGGCAAAGTAAACGCCGCGACTGTCCGCGCGAGTACCGCGCAGGAACAGGTACAGCGCGCCACCGACATGCCGGTCGTAATCGTAGTCGGGCAATCGTGCCTTGAGCTGGCGATGCAACGCCAACAGGTACAACACGTATTGCAGGTCGTAGCGGTTGTCGAGGATCGACTGCTCCATGGCCTGTTCGGTGTAGGCCATGTCATCGGCACCCAGCCAGTTGGATTTGTAATCGGCCACGTAATAGCGGCCGTCGTGCTCGAAGGTCAGGTCAATGAAGCCTTTGAACATGCCATTGAGCTGCACCGGTTCGGCCCCCACCCGCGCCACGCCATTGTGGGTGTACTGGCGCACCAGTTCGTCGAGTTTGAGTACGTCGACTTTATGGCTGGCGAACCAGAATTCCATTTCGACCCGGTACTGTTTCAGTTGCTCAAGAATGACCGGTGCTTGCCCGCCACCCACCAGTAGCGGGGATTTGAGCAAGTGTTGCAGCCAGTCAGTCAGGGTAATTATCCAGCCCTCCCAGCCGCGCAAATTACAGCGCCGGGCAATCGCGTCCTCCAATGCCTCACGGGTAACGGCGAAACCATCATCACCCGCCCACTCCAGCAAACCATGGAGAAACGTTCCCGGATTTGGGCCACGAGGGAAGCGATGGATATCGGCGCCACCGGCAATGATTTCTCGCGGAGCATCGGGGTCGAGACGTTCGTCATCGAACAGTTTCTGGGCCTGAGGACTGTCCGGCGCTTCATCACTGCCGACACTCAATACGTCGCTGATGCGCAATGCGCTGTATGACGCGATCCACCAGTTTTCGCTGGCCTTGCGCTTGGGTAACAGAGTGGCGCTGAGGACGGCATCGTTGCGCGGTGGCTGGTAATGCTCGTCGGTGGGTTGCGGCATTTCACCCGTGCTGATAGCCGCGCAGTCTTGTTGCAGATCTTGCAGCCAACGGCTCAGTCCGATGGACTCCTTCAAGGATTCGCCACCACCAAGCAAATAACCCAGCGCAGAAAGATTCAGAACCGAACTGTTGTTATTGCCCCGCTTGAGATCCGTCACCCCGAGCCAGCAAGCATGTTGCGCCCGAGTCAGGGCGACGTAGAGCAGGCGTAGATCCTCGGCCAGACGCTCATCGTCGGCTTGCGCGATCAGTTCAGGGGTTGGTTTCAAGCTCACTTGTGCCTTGCCCGAAGCATCGTGGTAATGCAGCGGCAATCGGCTGCCGTCCACCGGTTTTGCCGAGCAGATAAAGGGTAAAAACACCAACGGGTATTCGAGGCCTTTCGACTTGTGGATGGTCACGACCTTGACCAGTTGCTCATCGCTTTCCAGGCGCAGAATCTGCTCTTCGCCGGCCTGACCGGACAACCCCAGAAGCTCGGCCAGGTGACGGATCAACGCTTGCTCACCATCCAGTTCGGCGGCGGCTTGCTGCATCAGTTCCGACAGATGCAAAAGGTTGGTCAGTACACGCTCACCATCGCTACGTGCGATCAAGGTCTGCGGCAAGTGGAAGTCATGCAGCAGGCGCCGCAACATCGGCAGCACGCCTTGCTTGCGCCAAAGCTCGCGATAGCCCCGGAACTGCATGACGCGGGTCTCCCAGACCAGCTCATCCTGGTTCAGGCGCTCCAGCTCTGCCAACGGCAGGTTCAGGGTGATACAGGCCAGCGCCGCTTTCAGGGAACGTTCGACATCCGGCTCGGCGCAGGCCTTGAGCCAGGACAACAAGTCGTGTGCTTCTTGAGCCGCGAAAACCGAATCCTTGTCGGACAGATAAACGCTGCGCACACCGCGATTGGTGAGCTCTCCGCGAACAGCCTGGGCCTCTTTTCCGTCACGTACGAGGATCGCAATGTCGGACGGTCGCAGGCCTCTGAAGGTTTTGCCATCCTGAATGAACCCGGCGCTGCCGGTTTGCCCGCCATTGAGCAGAGCGGTGATTTCGCTCGCGCAGGAAGCTGCCAACTGTTGACGGTAGACCGCGCCGGACAGGGGTTGATCGGTGGACAAGTGCCAGACATTCAGCGCCGCGACGTCGTGTCCGGCGATCTGCAGTTTTTCTTTACGACCCTGAGACTCGACGGGTTGAAACGGTACAGGATTTTCACCACTTTTTTCCCGGAACAAAAACGCGCCGCGTCCCTGCTCTCGGGACTCAGCGCGCTCGAATACATGGTTGACCGCTGTCACCATGCCATGGCTGGAACGGAAGTTCGTGCCCAGCGTATGCAGCCGACCGGTAGTGGCTTGGCGAGCGCGCAAGTAGGTGTAGATATCTGCGCCACGAAAAGCGTAAATCGCCTGTTTGGGATCGCCGATCAAAAACAGACCAATATCGGGATTGTTTTCTTCGATGCGGTAGATGCTTTCGAAGATTCGGTATTGCACCGGATCGGTGTCCTGAAACTCGTCGATCAGCGCGACCGGGAATTGCTCGCGGATCAGCGTTGCGAGACGTTCGCCGCCCTCCGATTGCAGCGCCGCATCCAGGCGCAGCAGCATGTCGTCGAAGCCCATCTCGGCGCGGCGACGTTTCTCTTCTTCGAAGCGCGCACCTACCCATTTGGCGGCGTGCTGCAATACCGCCGCATCGGGGGTCGGCAAAGAATCGAGGCTCGACTTTAGCCCCGGCATCGCGTCGAGTCCCGGATGACTCGGGGCTTGGCCTTTCCAGGCTTCTGCCATCCCGTCAGGCGTCAGTCGCGTGAATCCGGTGCCAATATCCAGTTGCTCCAGGGACTCGTCTTCGGCCCAGGTTCTGAGCTTTTCGAACCACGGTTCAAAGTACCTTGCCTGCATCTTGCGACCGTCGACGGTTTTACTGGCAATGCCCTGATGACAGATCGCGAGCAACTCATCGGCCCATTGCCGCCATGGCATTTTCAGTTCGATCAAAGCTGCGCGGCGCTCTTGCAAGCACTCTAAGATCAGCTCTGCCGGAGCTTTGCCTTCATCGCTGTCGCGCTCACTGGCGAACAAACCGCGGATCCGAGGTAACAACGCCGCAGGTCCACCCCAATTGCTGCGAACCCAATTCAAGGCGTCACCCTGCATCGGATAACAGAACAGGCGCCAGTAGTCGCGCAGCACTTCGCCGAGCAAATCGCTGTGGTCGGTTTCCAGGGATTGGGTGAACAAGCTGCCGCTATCGAAAGCATGCTCGCGCAGCATGCGCTGACACCAACTGTGAATGGTGGAAACAGCTGCTTCGTCCATCCATTGCGCAGCGATATCCAGACGATTGGCGCAACCGGGCCATTGCTGAGGGTCGAATTGATCGCGTAGTTCAGCGATCAGTGCATCAGGGGCTGGCGTTTCGTCACGGAAGAATCGCGCGGCCTCGGCAAGGCGTGTGCGAATCCGCTCACGCAGTTCTTTGGTCGCTGCATCGGTGAACGTCACCACTAGAATCTGAGGCGGCAACAGTTCGCGGGCAAAGCCGTTTGACTCGCCACCATGTCCAAGGATCAGCCGCAGGTAGAGCGCAGAAATAGTGAAGGTTTTGCCAGTACCGGCACTGGCTTCGATCAACTGGCTGCCCCGCAGAGGGAATGCCAGCGCAAGCGGTGTCCTCGTGCTCATGAGCGCGCCCCTTCGCTGGACAATGACCGCCAGGGCGCTTCAAACAGAGGACGATACAAGGCGTCGCACCAACCTGAAAAGGTCTCGTCCGAGAGTAATGCAACGAAGTCGGTGAATTGTCGGGACAGTGCAGGACTTTCGCGGCGCTCGCCTTCACTGGTCTGTCCATCGCCTTCGTAGGTTTTACGGGCAGCGGCCTCGGCTTTGACTGGTTCGGTCTGGGACAGCCAGGCAAAAGCGGTCTTGACTGCGATCGGCAGAGGCTGGCGCATGCCCGCTTGCCAGGCGAGTAGAAGATCCCCGAGGAAACGAATGGCTCTCCCCTGTTCCATGGGTTCAAGCATCAACGTGTCGTCACTGGCCACCAACGCCGTGGTCAGCGAGAGACCGCTGGCGCAGGACGCAAGATGATTGACCCAGGGCTTTGTGAGTCGATGCCATTTGCGGCTTTTGATCGAGCCGATGCTGTTGGGAATGGTCGTGACCGACAACAGGCCTCCGTCAGCGCGCTGATGCAAAGCCGAGAGCCAGCCTTCAAGACGCAAGCCCTGCAACTCGAGGCTGATCGGGATCGCACTGGCCAACGGCGTCGGCCACAGGGTCAGGAGTTGCTGATAGCGTTGCAGCAGGTCGGGCAACGGTTCGATCAGTTCCCGTTGAAGGCACTCGCCAAACCCTGCCATTGGCAATAACCCACTGTTTTGCAGACGTCGGGCCTGGGCTTCCAGTGCCTGATCTATATTGTCCGGTTGCCTGAGCGCCGCTTCGAGCAAGCTGTCGCTGAGCGTATATCGTTGCAGAGCGTCCAGTACGAAAGGCTCTTCATCGGCCTGCGGTGCTTGCGCGGCTTCAAAATACACTTTGAGTCTCTGAGTGAAAAAGTGCCGAACCGGGTTACGCAAGAAGTCCTGCAACAGGGTGAGACTCAATGGCTCCTCCTGGACGTGGGGCGCGAGCAATTCCGCCTCGTTCTGTTTCTCGTGGCTTTGATGCAAAACCTGCCATTCGCTGGCATAGCTGAACAACTGATCGCCTTCGTGGAAATAGCGCGCACTGAAGGGCTGCAGCGGGTGTTCTTCCGTCATGGCGCTTAACAGATCCTGGCTTTCGTCGATTGATCGCCAGCCGCTGGCGAGATGATCGCGTAACTGGCCGATCAGCACCGAAGCAGGTCGCTCGCTATTGTCACGAATGCTGCGGCCAACCCAACTGATGTAGAGCTGGTTGCGTGCAGACAGGAGCGCTTCGAGCAAAAGATAGCGATCATCCTCGCGCCGTGAACGATCCCCCGGCCGATAGTCGCTGCCCATCAGATCGAAGTCGAGTGGTGGTTGCGCGCGGGGATAATCGCCATCATTCATTCCCAGCAAACAGACAAGCTTGAATGGAATGGCACGCATGGGCATCAGCGTACAAAAGTTCACCGCGCCGGCAAGAAAGCGCTGAGACAAACGGCCCTGATCCAGTCCGGCGAGCCAGGCTTCACGAACGACGGTAAGCGGAAGATCATCTTCAAGTCCTACAGCCTCACAGGTCTCCAGCCAGGCTTCGCGAAGCTCTTCAAGCTGAGTCAGCAAGTAGTCGTCGTGCTCGTTGCTGGCTTTGAAGAACAGCTGCATCAACGCCTGCAAGCGATGCCCCCACTCTCTGGGTTGAGCCGGCTGTGTGAGTTCCTGATGGGCGAGCTCCAGCGCATCGAGCAAAGCTACCAAGGGCCCAATCAACGCGGCATCCAGCCCCCCGATTTCATCGTAGGGTTCGATACCCGCGCAGTCTGTTGAGCTACCGACCGCGTAACCAAGGAGCATTCGACGCAGGCCAAAGTGCCAGCTGTTCTGCTCCAACTCGTCCGGCAAACCTAGCCCGGCACGTTGCTGGGCGTTCATGCCCCAGCGCACACCGGCGCCTTCAATCCAGCGGTGTAGCGTCGGCAAGTCGCGCTCTTCCACTCCAAAACGGGCGCGCAATGCAGGAACATCAAGCAGGTCGAGGATTTCACTGACGGGGAAACGACTGTCCGGCAGTTTGAGCAAGTGCTCGACCGCAATCAGTAATGGATCACGCCCGCGCTGTCCCTGATCCGCCAAGGTGAATGGGATGAAGCGTGAGTCATAGCGATCAAGCTGACCAAAAACCGCACGGATATGAGGTGAATAGCTGTCGATGTCCGGCACCATCACAATCACGTCGCGAGGGCGTAGATCCGGATTGGCACTGAACCGTGCCAGTAGTTGGTCGTGAAGGATTTCCACCTCGCGTTGAGCGCTGTGGGCAATATGAAAACGGATCGAATTGTCGTGTGCCAGATCCACCGCAGGCCAATGCTCGCGAGTCTCATCGAGTGGGCGCAGTTCCAGGATGTCGTCCTGAAGTTGATTGAGCAGATTATGTGGCTGGGTTTCGCTGAACAGGTCGATGCGTCCGTCGCGAAATGCTGATCGATAGCTGTTGGGATCGTCATAGCTGTCGAGCAGGTTGATGTAATCGCGACCTTGTTTGCCCCATGCTGCAAGGAGAGGGTGAGCATGTTGATGCAGGGTCTCGGGATCAAGTACTACGGGCATACCGCTCTTGCGCGATTGTCGCTTGTACTGGTGACGCAGCAAATCCTTGTCAGCGACGATATCGGCCCAGTGATGGCGGCAAGGGTTATGTACGCACAATAAAACCTGACTGAAACGCGCGAGTCCGGCCAGAGCTTCAAGTACCTGCGCCGGCAGGGAGGAAATTCCGAAAACGATCACTCGTGAAGGCAGCCCCGTTGGCGCTTCTGCGAGGTTACCGATGCGCTCAATAAAACGCTGATGAACACCGGCGCGGCTCTGAGCCATACCTTGGGCACCCACATCTTCCAACAACGCACGCCAAAGCTCAGCCTGCCAGCAACTGGTGGGCGACAGTGGCTTTACTTCGCCTCTGACGTTACGCAGTTGATGTCGACCTTCAGCCCAATCTTCAAGCCAGTCAGCTCTATACACCTGGTATTGGTCGAACAGATCCGCCAGGCGCTCGGATAACTGATATCGCTTGCGCAGGTCAGTGTCGTGGGTCAGGAAACGTTGCAAAGGTTCGAAATGCGCGCGGTCGATAACCTGAGGTAGCAGCCTCATGAGGCGCCAGGTCAGCGGGGCTTTATCGAGCAGGGATTTGGCTGGAATTTCATCTCGGCCTAAAACCATGCGGTAGAGCTGCCACATGAAACTGCCAGGCAATTGCACATCGATTGCCGCTGCGATACCGCAACCACCGAGGTCATCCTCTTCGGGGTCCTCAGCCAAAGCCAACTTTAGCCACTGGGCGATGCCGTTGCTCTGCACCAGGGCAATTTCATTTTCCAAGGGAGCCAGTGGATAGCGCCGCATGATGCTGACCACCAGGCTGCGCAGTTCGTCCAGGCTATTGCTCTGAACCACCATGAATGCAGCGTTGAGGGACTGGGCGTCCGGCATAAGACTTCCTTGGAGAAAAGTACAAAAGCTAGGTCAGAACCTTAGCATTGTCGGCAGGTGATGACAGCCGGACGGCGTCTGTGATTGCTGTACGAACTTTCCTGCGGGCAAAACAAAACCCCAACTGCTTTCGCAATTGGGGTTTCGGAATTTAATCTTGACGATGACCTACTCTCACATGGGGAAACCCCACACTACCATCGGCGATGCATCGTTTCACTGCTGAGTTCGGGATGGGATCAGGTGGTTCCAACGCTCTATGGTCGTCAAGAAATTCGGGTACTGAGTCGTGACCAGTTGGTCTCGCTTCAGCAAATTGGGTATGTGACAGCTTTCGGTGTTTTGTGAACATCGAACTTTCGGTTCGTTTCGTCTTCACACACCGCAACTTGGCCTTTCGACGCAAATTGCTTGGGTGTTATATGGTCAAGCCTCACGGGCAATTAGTATTGGTTAGCTCAACGCCTCACAGCGCTTACACACCCAACCTATCAACGTCGTAGTCTTCGACGGCCCTTCAGGGAACTCAAGGTTCCAGTGAGATCTCATCTTGAGGCAAGTTTCCCGCTTAGATGCTTTCAGCGGTTATCTTTCCCGAACATAGCTACCCGGCAATGCCACTGGCGTGACAACCGGAACACCAGAGGTTCGTCCACTCCGGTCCTCTCGTACTAGGAGCAGCCCCTCTCAAATCTCAAACGTCCACGGCAGATAGGGACCGAACTGTCTCACGACGTTCTAAACCCAGCTCGCGTACCACTTTAAATGGCGAACAGCCATACCCTTGGGACCGGCTTCAGCCCCAGGATGTGATGAGCCGACATCGAGGTGCCAAACACCGCCGTCGATATGAACTCTTGGGCGGTATCAGCCTGTTATCCCCGGAGTACCTTTTATCCGTTGAGCGATGGCCCTTCCATACAGAACCACCGGATCACTAAGACCTACTTTCGTACCTGCTCGACGTGTCTGTCTCGCAGTCAAGCGCGCTTTTGCCTTTATACTCTACGACCGATTTCCGACCGGTCTGAGCGCACCTTCGTACTCCTCCGTTACTCTTTAGGAGGAGACCGCCCCAGTCAAACTACCCACCATACACTGTCCTCGATCCGGATAACGGACCTGAGTTAGAACCTCAAAGTTGCCAGGGTGGTATTTCAAGGATGGCTCCACGCGAACTGGCGTCCACGCTTCAAAGCCTCCCACCTATCCTACACAAGCAAATTCAAAGTCCAGTGCAAAGCTATAGTAAAGGTTCACGGGGTCTTTCCGTCTAGCCGCGGATACACTGCATCTTCACAGCGATTTCAATTTCACTGAGTCTCGGGTGGAGACAGCGCCGCCATCGTTACGCCATTCGTGCAGGTCGGAACTTACCCGACAAGGAATTTCGCTACCTTAGGACCGTTATAGTTACGGCCGCCGTTTACCGGGGCTTCGATCAAGAGCTTCGCGTTAGCTAACCCCATCAATTAACCTTCCGGCACCGGGCAGGCGTCACACCCTATACGTCCACTTTCGTGTTTGCAGAGTGCTGTGTTTTTAATAAACAGTCGCAGCGGCCTGGTATCTTCGACCGGCATGAGCTTACGGAGCAAGTCCTTCACCCTCACCGGCGCACCTTCTCCCGAAGTTACGGTGCCATTTTGCCTAGTTCCTTCACCCGAGTTCTCTCAAGCGCCTTGGTATTCTCTACCCAACCACCTGTGTCGGTTTGGGGTACGGTTCCTGGTTACCTGAAGCTTAGAAGCTTTTCTTGGAAGCATGGCATCAACCACTTCGTCATCTAAAAGATGACTCGTCATCAGCTCTCGGCCTTAAGATCCCGGATTTACCTAAGATCTCAGCCTACCACCTTAAACTTGGACAACCAACGCCAAGCTGGCCTAGCCTTCTCCGTCCCTCCATCGCAATAACCAGAAGTACAGGAATATTAACCTGTTTTCCATCGACTACGCTTTTCAGCCTCGCCTTAGGGACCGACTAACCCTGCGTCGATTAACGTTGCGCAGGAAACCTTGGTCTTTCGGCGTGGGTGTTTTTCACACCCATTGTCGTTACTCATGTCAGCATTCGCACTTCTGATACCTCCAGCAAGCTTCTCAACTCACCTTCACAGGCTTACAGAACGCTCCTCTACCGCATCACCCGAAGGTGATACCCGTAGCTTCGGTGTATGGTTTGAGCCCCGTTACATCTTCCGCGCAGGCCGACTCGACTAGTGAGCTATTACGCTTTCTTTAAAGGGTGGCTGCTTCTAAGCCAACCTCCTAGCTGTCTAAGCCTTCCCACATCGTTTCCCACTTAACCATAACTTTGGGACCTTAGCTGACGGTCTGGGTTGTTTCCCTTTTCACGACGGACGTTAGCACCCGCCGTGTGTCTCCCATGCTCGGCACTTGTAGGTATTCGGAGTTTGCATCGGTTTGGTAAGTCGGGATGACCCCCTAGCCGAAACAGTGCTCTACCCCCTACAGTGATACATGAGGCGCTACCTAAATAGCTTTCGAGGAGAACCAGCTATCTCCGAGCTTGATTAGCCTTTCACTCCGATCCACAGGTCATCCGCTAACTTTTCAACGGTAGTCGGTTCGGTCCTCCAGTTAGTGTTACCCAACCTTCAACCTGCCCATGGATAGATCGCCCGGTTTCGGGTCTATTCCCAGCGACTAGACGCCCTATTAAGACTCGCTTTCGCTACGCCTCCCCTATTCGGTTAAGCTCGCCACTGAAAATAAGTCGCTGACCCATTATACAAAAGGTACGCAGTCACAGAACAAAGTCTGCTCCCACTGCTTGTACGCATACGGTTTCAGGATCTATTTCACTCCCCTCTCCGGGGTTCTTTTCGCCTTTCCCTCACGGTACTAGTTCACTATCGGTCAGTCAGTAGTATTTAGCCTTGGAGGATGGTCCCCCCATATTCAGACAAAGTTTCTCGTGCTCCGTCCTACTCGATTTCATGACTAAGAGATTTTCGCGTACAGGGCTATCACCCACTATGGCCGCACTTTCCAGAGCGTTCCGCTAATCTCAAAGCCACTTAAGGGCTAGTCCCCGTTCGCTCGCCACTACTAAGGGAATCTCGGTTGATTTCTTTTCCTCAGGGTACTTAGATGTTTCAGTTCCCCTGGTTCGCCTCTTGCACCTATGTATTCAGTACAAGATAACCATCTTATGATGGCTGGGTTCCCCCATTCAGACATCTCCGGATCAAAGTCTGTTTGCCGACTCCCCGAAGCTTTTCGCAGGCTACCACGTCTTTCATCGCCTCTGACTGCCAAGGCATCCACCGTATGCGCTTCTTCACTTGACCATATAACCCCAAGCAATCTGGTTATACTATGAAGACGACATTCGCCGAAAATTCGATAATACTCAATTCAGAGTAACTCACAAATTTTACCTTAGCCTGATCCGTTACCAGTGAAAGTAACGTTCAGTCTATCTTTCTATCACATACCCAAATTTTTAAAGAACGATCTAATCAAAGACTAGAAATCAACATTCATCATCACACTGATGGAATGCTCATTTCTAAGCTTTCAAAACTTCAGAAGCAGTAGTGGTGGAGCCAAGCGGGATCGAACCGCTGACCTCCTGCGTGCAAGGCAGGCGCTCTCCCAGCTGAGCTATGGCCCCGTATTCTCTACAGGCGTTTCCCACACAAAATTGGTGGGTCTGGGCAGATTCGAACTGCCGACCTCACCCTTATCAGGGGTGCGCTCTAACCAACTGAGCTACAGACCCAATTTCGGGCTGCTTCTTATCGTCTTCTTCAATGAATCAAGCAATTCGTGTGGGAACTTATGGAGCAGCTGATGTCGTCGATTAAGGAGGTGATCCAGCCGCAGGTTCCCCTACGGCTACCTTGTTACGACTTCACCCCAGTCATGAATCACACCGTGGTAACCGTCCTCCCGAAGGTTAGACTAGCTACTTCTGGTGCAACCCACTCCCATGGTGTGACGGGCGGTGTGTACAAGGCCCGGGAACGTATTCACCGCGACATTCTGATTCGCGATTACTAGCGATTCCGACTTCACGCAGTCGAGTTGCAGACTGCGATCCGGACTACGATCGGTTTT